>JBKDKI010000046.1:0-3715 GCA_046345155.1 Sphingobacteriaceae bacterium | reverse complement strand
CACCGTAACCAAATTGGTATACGTGATAGTTGTTGAACAGCCCAATGGTGTGCTGATAATAATATTGGCCGTGTAAACACCCTCTTTGGTAAAACATATTTGCGGATTGTATTGATTGAAATTAATAACCGTTGGACTTGGGGCCGATGATGTAAACACCCAATTGTAATTATAATTGCTGTTCTGATTTTGCGCAAGTGAAAACGAAGCGCATACCGGTGCACAACCTACCAATTGATTATTGATCACATTGGCATTCGGACTTGGGTTTACCGCTATGGCAAAATTGGTATTGGCCTGGCAGCCGTTGTTATCGTTTACAGTTAAGGTATAAACCGTACTTTCAACAGGTGATACTACCGTATTGGGGGATGTGCCGCCATTGGGGCTCCACTGAAAATTATACGGCGCTGTGCCACCGCTCACATTCGATGTAAGTGAAGCTGAACTTCCGGCACACAGCGAACTGTTGCCCGCTACCAACACATTTAAAGGCGAAGGCTGACTGATGGATGAGTATAAGGTTTGTTTACAGCCATTGGCATCACTTACCTCTATGGAATAATTGCCCGCGCTTAAGTTGTTTAAAGTAACCGGAAAGGTGCTGATGTTGCTTAAAGTATTATTGTTATTAAGATTAGTAATAGTAAAGGGCATACTGCCGCCGTTTACATTTACCTGTAAGGCTCCGTTATTAGCTCCAAAACAATTGATCTGACTTAAGACACTTATGTTGGCTGTAAACATTGGTGAGGCTGTTACGCTTACTATGGCCGTGTTACTGCAGCCATTGCTTGGGTTAGTAACAGTTACGGTATAAGTACCTGCCTGATTTACCGTATAGCTTGGTTGCGATGGTCCTGCCGTCCATTGATAAGTTAATCCACTTGTGGTAGATGTGGCTGTTAGTACCGCTGATGTATTATTACAATTGAGTTGGTTGCTTGTACTTGCTGTTACAATTGGCGTGTTGGTGTTTTGCAATACAGTTACTACGCTTGTGCTTGTACATCCATTGACAGGATCAGTGGCGGTAACGCTGTAATTTGCCGGAACACTAACCGAAACCGGGTTTACAGCGTTACTTAAGCTACCACCGTTCCAAACAAAAACAACAGATGTATTGGAAGAACTTGCCGTTAGGGTTGAAGTATTTAATAAGCAATTTAAAGAGTTAGAGCTTACGGCTGTTAAGTTTGGTTGCAAGGTGTTTTGTAATATGCTTATTACGGTTGTTGTTGAACAACTGTTGAATGGATCAAACACAGTTAAAGTATAGGTTCCGGGAGTGGTTACCGTATAATTGGGCGAATTGAACGGTCCTCCTGTCCAACTATAGATAACACCACTTGTGGTGGAGGTGCCGCTTAACACCGCCGAGGTAAAATTACAATTTAATGAATTTGATGAGCCGGCAGTAACATTAGGAACGGAACCATTTTGTGCAACTACTACCACACTGCTATTTACACAACCGTTAAGTGGATCGGTTACTGTTAAAGTATAATTACCAGGCGTGTTAACTGTTGTTGTGGATGAGTTTACATTCAATGGTGTCCATGTAAAGGTTGCTCCCGCTGTGGTGGATGACCCGTTTAATGTTACTGAACTTACTGCACAGGTGATCGTTTGATTTGGGCCCGCACTGACGTTTGGCACTACGGTGTTTTGTGTGATTGCCACAACTGAGCTACTTGTACATCCATTGACTGGATTGGTTACAACCAAGGTATAATTACCCGGTGAAGTAATGTTGGCGGTAGCATTTGAAACATTCAGTGGCGAAGTCCATGAAAATAAAACACCACTTGTTGTACTGCTACCGGTGAGAACAATATTGGTTTGTAAGCACGTTAATGTAGTTGAAGGACTACTAATCGTAACATTAGGAGAGTTTGTGTTCTGCGCAACAGTTATAACACTCTGCGATGTGCAGCCGTTTAACGGATTGGTTACTGTAGCGGTATAATTGCCTGTTGTATTTACCACAGCAGGGTTTACAGCGTTTGTTAAACTCCCTCCGTTCCACACAATTGTATTACCTGCGCTTACTGCCGTTAAGGTGGCACTTGTATTTACGCAGCTTAAACTATTACTTGCAAGTGCTGATGCTATTACAGGAGCAGTGGTATTTTGGGTTACCGCTACAACACTTGTACTTGTACATCCATTAAGTGGGTTTGTGACCGTTAAGGTATAATTGCCTGCTGCGTTTACATTGGCTGTAGCCGTGTTAACGTTTTGTGGTTGCCAGTTGTAGTTTACACCACTTGTAGTGGAGGTACCCTGTAAAACGGCATTTGGATTGGCACAGGTTAATGTTGGCTGGTTGAGGATGCTGATGTTGGGCAGCACTCCGTTTTGAATAACACTTACCGTTGCGCTATTTGTACAGCCATTATTTGGATCTGTTACAGTTAAGGTATAATTACCCGCTGTGTTCACTGTTGCGGTGGCTGTGTTTACATTCAATGGTGTCCATGTAAAGGCAGCTCCCGCTGTGGTGGAAGATCCGTTTAATGTTACTGAACTTACTGCACAAGTAATTGTTTGGTTTGGGCCCGCACTTACATTTGGTACTATGGTGTTTTGCACTACCGCTGCTACGCTTGTGCTGGTACAACCATTTAAAGGGTTGGTTACTGTTAAAGTATAATTACCAGCCGTGTTTACTGTGGTCGTTGCTGTGTTTACATTTTGAGGTAACCAGTTGTAATTAACTCCGCTCGTTGTTGATGTACCCTGCAATACTGCGCTTGTATTTACACACGTTAAGGTTGGTTGGTTGGTGATGCTGATGTTGGGTTGGGTTGTATTTTGTGTGATGGTAACTACACTTGCGCTTGTACAACCATTAATTGAATTGGTTACTGTTAAGGTATAATTACCTGCCGTGTTAACTGTAGTTGTTGCTGTGTTTACATTTTGTGGTAACCAATTGTATGTTACACCTGCCGTGGTGGATGTACCCTGCAACACTGCGCTTGTATTTATACACGTTAAGGTGGGTTGATTGGTGATGCTGATGTTGGGTTGAGTTGTGTTTTGGGTTACCGTAACCACACTTGTGCTTGTACAACCATTGAGTGGGTTTGTGACCGTTAAAGTATAATTACCTGGAGCATTAATGTTTGATGTTGACGTGTTCACGTTTTGTGGCAGCCAAGTGTATGTTACACCCGCTGTGGTAGATGTACCCTGCAATACTGCACTTGTATTTATACACGTTAAGGTTGGTTGGTTAGTGATGCTGATGTTGGGTGTGATAGTGTTTGCTAATACCGTAACTACTGCCGAGTTAGTACAAGCTCCTTGTGCTATGGTTACAGTATAATTACCTGCCTGATTAACCGTGGCCGTAGCCGTATTGGCTCCGCTTACTATTGAAGGCCCGCTCCAGGTATAGGTTACTAAATTTGCTGCAAGTGTTGTAGTGGCTGTTACTAATGTTGTTGATGGTATACAATTTAAGGTAACCGGACTAATAACCGATAGGTTAGGCTGTGATCCTCCGGGTAATATTTGAACTGTAAACGTTGTACTGCAACCATTGGCGCTTGTGAGTACATAGGTATGTGTACCCACACTTACATTAGTTAATGTATAAGGTGTATTAAAGCCTGCAGCTAGTGTGTTGGTACCTTGAACTAAAGTATAGTTTGGTACACCATTGGTAACACTATTAATTATAACACTGCCCGTTAGCGAAGTGCAA
>JBKDKI010000045.1:0-14992 GCA_046345155.1 Sphingobacteriaceae bacterium | reverse complement strand
TTAAGTTATTTTCAGTCATTAAGTCAAATAGTACTTTATCGTCAACAGGCTTGTCGAATGTTAAATAAAGCATGTATGGAATTTCTGTCTGAATAATGACTTTTTTGTTCTATGACCAACGGGTTTACGCTAACGTTTTGCAAGCAGGCACAGTTTGCAGTTTGAAACAGTGTCTACCGAAATGTTTAATTAAAGATACAAATGTTTGTTGCTTTTGCAAAAACGAAAAAAATTCTCTACCGAAAATTTTTGCAAAAGCTATTACCTCGTCTGCGCAAATTGTGCTTGCTTGTTGTTAGCGGCTGATTATTTTTCCTTTTTTTCTTTGTCAGTCAATGGTCTGATGAATTCTTTTTTGTCGCCTTTGATTGAATAAAGACCTGGTTTGTCTCCAGTTTTAATTAATTCAAATCGTCTACACTCGCCATAAAAAGGTTGTCGTTTGCCTTTTAACCACATATAAGCGCATTCACCCATGTCTTCAATTAAACTGTCTGGCGTACTTTCATTGGGCGTAAAGTATTTTTTATTATTCAATGTCGTAAAACCTTTTTTGCTTACAAAATAATATTTTTGTGGTTTAGAACTATGACTTGAATAAAAAACGATGGAGTTTATTCTAGAACTATTTTTCCACTCTTCAATTTTAGCCGTGTCACCATTTGGTGTGAAATCATAAGCTGTCCCTTCAATTTTATTATTTACTCGGTTGTCAGAATGCCATAGTTTTCCATTTTTGTAAAATGCCTTAAAAGGGCCGTTTGACATTTGGTCTTTAATAGTCTTCATATAAACGGCATGGTCTAATACTTGATACTGTATAATACTACCGTCAGAATTATAAATAGTCGAGTCCTTTGTCGGCAATGAAGTTTGTCCGAATAAACGACTTGTTAATAATAGAAAAATAATTCTTTTCATGTCTGTATAATTTGCCGCTAACGTTTTGCAAATAGACGTAGGCGGGCATCCGAAGCTTCCTGTGTCTATACCTACAAAAGGTTATTTAAAGATAAATGTTTATTAGTGAGCCGCAAATTAAATTTCCCGAAGGGGCCGCTGTATTGCGCGCGAACGATGACCGAGTCTGCCCGCTTACTTTTGCTTGCTGTTAGCTGCTGGTTTTTTATTCGCTTTCAATATGTTTTCTGTACAGGGTTTTAGAATTATTAAATTTGTCCGTAAGATTTGGATATTTTTTTAAAGATTTTTTAGTTTGATATTTAAATTCAAAATATTCGCTGTCCTGGTTTGTTTCTACTTGTATTGTCATTATGAAGTTTCTCCTAGATGTCTTTTTAAATGTCACATGCTTAATATTGCATGTTTGGATTTGGTGAGGATTATACTTGTCTTCGGGAGCATAGTAATAATATATTTGTCCTGATGATGTGGTTTTTGTTTTTTGGATAGAATGAATATGACCATTAATAGCGTTAAGAAGGTCGGTCAGTAAAATACGATTGTCAAAAACAGCCTTATCTATTGAGTCTTTTCTATCTATATTTCGAGTTACGAAATTTTGATAGTCTACCGTATAATATAGAAAAACACCATTACTGTCGATATGAATAGTTGTAGAGTAGCCTAAAGGATATTTTACAGACTTCCTAGTCGAGGAGTTTTTTTGTCCATGACCAAAGTAGAAGCAGAAAATAATTAATATAATTGTTTTGTTTCTTGTCATTAAACTTGCAGCTAACGTACAAGGGGCTAGCGTAGTTGGGCTTTCGAAGCCGTCCCTTACTTTACCCTTTAATGTTTGTTTGAAGATACTAATGTTTTTAAGCAAAGACAAATGAAAATTATATTCTGCGAAGCAGGCTTTGAATTGGCTTTGCGATATACTTCCATCCCCAATTACGCTACGGCCCCATGTTAGGGGTAGTTGATTCAATTGAAGTCTTTATCAAAGAATCAATGGTGTTGCAAGCAAACGCATTAGATCACGTCTTGTTTTTGAAGAATGGAGTGTTAAACTAAAAGATTACGCTTATCGTTTTCCGAACTGGCGTAGAACGGCTTTTGAAACATCATGTGTCTATACGCCAAAACGGTTATATAAAGATACTAAACTTTCTATTACCTCCATCCCCCGTTTTACGCCAGTTTGGTGTTACCACCCAGTAGGGGCGCACCCAGATTAGGTCACTAGTTACGCGTCTACATATAATGTTTTTTGTCTGCGTGATTGCTAAAGGGAAAAGCAGCTCTCCGAATGTCTTTTTAATACTGTACCCTTTTTAATTTATTTTTGCGTCGGCTTTTTAAACACAGTGCGATACACACAGGAGCGTGGAAGATTTTGCAAGCTTTTGTGGCGCCAACTAAATTATTTGCCTTATTCTAAAAGCAACACGAGTGCTTGCAAAATGAGCGATGGGTAAGTCTTGATTGACTGGTTTAGGTCTAGAGGCAACGGTGATCTAAAACAGGACTATACACAAAAGGCAATATATTTAGATCTTTATTCATAGTTAATCGAACGCTTAAGAAAGATTAAATTTAGATTTAAAGATCATTAAGCATTTTGTTTAACATCCATTTTTTTCCTACTGCGATTTAAAATTTATTTATCTAATGGTTCTGATAGTCTAATAATTTACCGGCAGCTTGTTTAATTAATCCATACGACCATTTCAAAATAACTACTGAACCAATTATCCCACCAATTGCGTCTAACCAATGTAATGAGAAATATTTTCCTAAACTAAGGCATAGAATTGCAATCACACTTGTTACAGCATCTGCTAAAACATGTAGATAGGCTGCCTTAATATTTTCATCTTGTTGATCATGTTTTGTGTGCAAAACAAAAGCGCATATAATATTTACTACCATACCTATTATTGCAACCAATATGGCATCTGAATACAAAATGGATTCGGCTTTAAACAATCGCATTATACATTCTATGCCCATAAATATAGCTATGCCTAGCAATAACAAACCACTTGTGTAACCAGATAATGAAAGTACTTTGGCAGTACCGTTTTTGTACTTCTTATTTTCTCTGTTTTTACGACTGAATGCATAGGCAAACCATGCAATACCTATTGCCAAAACGTGCGATGCCATGTGCCAACCATCAGAAAGCAAAGCCATAGAATTTGTAAAATAACCGAAGATTATTTCGGCAACCATTGTCAAAAAACTTATTCCCACCACAATTTTTGTTTTTGTTTCATGTACATCATGCACATGATGATGGTGATGTGAATGACCGTGTGAACACGTGTGGGTTGTGTGTACTATTGCTGCGTTTGTTTCCATTTATTTACATATTTTACAGTTATTTATTTTGCAGAGTTTCCAGTTGCGATAATGAGCATAAGCCATTATAATCCCACCAAGCGCCAAACAAATTTCTTCAAAAAGAGTAGAAGGATTTCCTTGAAAAGCATTAGTATTTCCTATTACAAAGAAAATGAATGCAATTAGCATTATGCTTAGCGCTTCATTATCGTGATGATGCTTATAATAGCCAATTAAAAACGATGTAAATGCAAGTGTGATGCTACTTGCTAAAAACACCCATTCTATAACTGGGTTTTCTAAAAATTCCAAACCTAAAAGTGGTAAGAAACTTATCAAAAATGGGAGTATAGCACAGTGTATTGCACAAAGTGTTGAGGCAGAAAAACCTACCAAATCAAGAAGTGTTTCTATTTTATTTTTACAGCTAATTTGTTTCATTTATTTTGGTTTATTTACACGGTATTTGTGTTGCTAAAAGCTTTATTCGCTCCTGAATGCACTCAGGCTTTACTTTCAACGGATCGTAAACCACTGTTACATATTTAGTATTAAGATTGAGTAAAGTTTGCTTGATACCATCCGTAGAGTTCATTCCGTCTTCAATTACCTTCTGACAATTTTCGCATTTAGCATCTGCAACCTGAGCTACAAAAACCGAATCGCTTTTGCCAGGCTTTACCATTCTATTGTCAGGTTTGTATTGCTGACAACCAAAAAAACTAAAAATACAGGTTAGCATGCAAAGTAGTTTATTAAGTGCTATTTTCATTTTTACACAGTTTAAATTGGTGATTCCATAATTATTAATTCTCCATTGGCTGTTCCGGCAGCAAGCAAGCTATTATCATTTGACCATTTAAGTTTACTTACTGCATGTTTTAATTTAGCTCCGGTAATGGCTTTTTCACCTATTTCAACGTCATAAAACATTAAAAAGCCCAATTCATCACCAGATGCTAAAAAACTTCCTTTGTTTTGAAATGTAGCTTGAGTTATTTTTTCTAAATGGCTATCGAGTATAATTGGTGTTTGCCCTTGAGGAGATTTCCCTGCAAATTTCCAAACTACTATTTCGTTCCAGCAGTTGGTAAGAAAATAGTTTGAGTCCGTTGTCCAATCCATAGTTTTTACTTTGCCCCTGTAACCATTCATTTCAAAATCAGAACCATGAGCGTATGGCAATGGAAAGAAATGAACTCTTGAGTCTTGCGTTCCGCAGCCTATAAATTTTCCGTCAGGACTCCATGATAAAGACAACATGGAGTTTTTCCATTCAAAAAAGTAAACTTGCTTATCATTACCAACTTCATAAAGCCTTACACCACCGTAGCATGCCGTTGCTAATTGATGCGTGTCTTTTTTCCATTGTATGCCACTTACGGTACTCTCATGTTTGCTAAAACAATTTATTTGCTTTCCTTTTGAATCAAATATCCGAACCGTATTTCCTTCTGCCGTGGCAAAATAATTTCCATCATGGCTCCATTCGGCAAAATTTACCCATTGACTTTTCGATTTTATTTCTGTTATTGGTCTACTACTATCAAACGACCATAATTTTATAAAACCATCTTGTCCGGTTGTAACATATAAATCATGTATTGGCGATACCCGAACTGACATTAAAGCTGTTTGATGTGCAAGTGTTGCTGATAATCGCACCCAGTTAATTGTATCAACTATAATTATTGTGCCTGATGAAGTGCCTACAACTAATTTATCATTTTTAAAATTCCAACCAAGGTCTAAAATATAATCGTTAACATTATCTCGCCAAACTTCAAATTCGTTGGTTGATTCAGCAATTTTATTTATTTCTAAATGATTTGCCATTGTTATGCGTTTACGGTGGTTTTTGAAATACAACGCTTATACCCTGCTATTAGCTCTTCACGGTTTAAATTTTTACCAATAAAAATAATTTGGTTTCTCCGTTTTTCGCCCGGATGCCATTCACGATCAGCTTTAGCATCAAATAACATGTGTACTCCCTGAAAAACAAACCGCTCGTTATTTCCGGCAATATTTAAAATTCCCTTCATACGATAAATATCTGTACCTCTGTTTTGTAACAAGAATGAAATCCACTCATTTACTTTCTGAATACTTAAAGCACTCTCATCTGCAATACCAACTGAGCTAACAGTATCATCATGTTCGTGACTATGGGCAAACTTCTCTGAACGAATAGCTGAAAGTGTAAATAACCTATCGTATTTAAGGTGTTGTAAATCTTCTTGTGAAAGATTTGCTTGTGGTTTTGTATTTGAAAATTCTTTCTCGTTTACCTTATGTTCTGATTTTATTTTTAAGCTAAACTCTTCAGGCCCGTGTTGGGTAAATACTGCATAATATCCCGGCTTATTAGGGCGGAAGTAAAATGTTTGATTTGTATCGTTAATAAGTAAACGGTTAAGTGAATTATTGGCATTTGCAAATTTTTCATTCTTAATTTCTTTTGGTACTTCTGCAAATAATTTAATGGCTTGTTTTTTGGCTTTTACTATTTCGTTCTCCGAAATATTATTTAGTTTAATAAACCCAATATCAAAAGAGGGATCAGGGCCTTCGCTCATTTGCATTTGATGTTCAGCATCTGTAAAATTATATATGCCCATCCATTCAAACGGATATTCTTCTTCCAAAAATTGCGGATTCAACTCTACTTTTGCATCTAAATCAAATGCCTTAAGGTTTAAAATATGTTCTAAATTAATCTCCGCATTCTTTGTTTTGTGAATTTTAGCATTGGCGTTCATTGATTTAATTCGATTTTCTAATTTCACTAATTCTTCGGGATTAACCAGATCGGTTTTATTCAATAAAATCACATCGGCAAAAGCTATTTGTTCTTTACATTCTTCACTCTCGTCAATATGTAACCAAACATGTTTGGCATCAACAATGGTTACAATGGCGTCTAAGCTGTATTTGTCTTTAATGTCGTCATCCACCCAAAAGGTTTGAGCAACAGGAGCAGGGTTTGCCATGCCGGTTGTTTCTACAATTATGTAATCTAGTTTGTCTTTTCGCTTCATCAGTTGATCAAGAATGCGAATTAAATCGCCTCGCACCGTACAGCAGATACAGCCATTGTTCATTTCAAATATTTCTTCATCGGCTCCAATAACTAATTCGTTATCTACACCAACTTCTCCAAACTCATTTTCAATTACGGCAATTTTTTTACCGTGATTCTCGCTTAATATTTTGTTAAGCAAAGTTGTCTTACCTGAGCCAAGGAAGCCGGTTAAAACCGTTACCGGTATTGCATTGTTATTTTCCATTTTTATATATTTTTTACGTTTGACATTGTTATATATTTAAATTATTGAATGGTTATTTTTTTAATTTCCTAACTAGGTTATTAGTTGTGAGTTTTAATCCAGTAAAACATAGTAAAGTACATCCCAACAAAAGAGCGATAACAACTATGTCCCATAATGGTCGCTTATAAAACAGACTTGGAAAGTCTAAGCTATGCAGGCCATTGTATAACCATCTTTGCAGTTTATTATCGGTTTGCATTTTTTTAACCACATCCAAAACCGCAGGATTTACATAGAGCCATGTACAATACTTATCGTTCAGCTTATAGCGATAAACTGGTAAGGGTAATGTACGATGCTTATTGTAATAGTAGTTATCATAGTCGGTCAACACTTCTTTTGATACGATTTGACAATTTGGTAGTAGTTGATTGATTTTATTTTCGAACATGGTAATGCCATTTTCTAATTTGTTTATATTAGAATTTGAGATTGTTAAAGGAGTATAGGTATTGTTTTTATCAATTGCTATAGCGTAAACATTTTCATCAAACAAAATTAATTTTACCTCTTTGATTAGATTACTTTTTACTATTTCCTGAATGGATGTTTCAAAATTATCAAGCGTAGATAGGGTAGAGTAATTAGTGCCTTGCCATGTTTTAATTTGTGCTTCACTTAAGCGATCTTCCGAAGCCCATTTTAAAGGATTTATGGATAATAATCCACTCAGTATCCAAGTAAAAACAAATAACCCGAAAATAAAACCTAAGTAATGATGCCAACGAAACCATTTCTTTTTATATGGTGTAAATTGTTGTGATTTTTTTCTGGCAATTATTGTTCTGCTAATCCCTAGAATAATGCCTAGTAAAGCAAGTAGAACACCTAAAGAAGACAAACTGATAACAACTATTCGCCAAGCATCGGTATTTATGCGAAGTGTTTTAAAGTATATCCAATGAGGTATAGGGCCAAGCCATGCCCAAACCTTATCTTCAAACGTTAGCTTTTGAATGATCTCTCCCGATTTTGAAGAAATGTAACACGTAGTTTCTTCCGCATCGTTCAACACTACTTTGTAGATAGGTATGTGTGGCAAAAATTTAGTTCTCGGAATCCATTGATCTAATTCAGTAATAATCTCGGTTTTTTTTATCTCTTTTTGATTGTTGAAGTAATCTTTTATGAAACTACTTAATTCATTTTCATTAATTGGAGTAGTATTTTTTCCTGTATGTGCGTCCAAACAGGTAATATTCCCTTTTGTGTCTGAAATATTTATGATTGTCTTATCTAAAACTTGATAGATACGTATATCTTTACATGAATCTAATTGTTTATACTCCCAATCTACTATTTTAGCAATTTTACCATCCTTTTTAAAATCAATGTTAGAGCGAAATTTGTTGTATTCCTTTTTTGATATAGATGGAAATTCTATGTACATCATTACAAAACCTGTTATGCACCACATGAAAAATAAGATAGATAGAAAAAAGCCAAACAAGCGGTGTGTATTTCGCACCACTTGAATGGCTTTAATTTTCTTATATTTTAATCCATGCATCTTTTAAAAAGCCGCTTTAAATGTTAGCATATAATTTCTTGACATGCCCGGAAAAAATTGATTGCCAAAAATGGCATCTCTGTAATAGAACTGGTCGGTTAAATTATTTAAATTAAAACGCAGTTCATATTTGCTAAACTTGTACCAAATAGCAGCGTCAATTAACGTATATGCAGGTAATTTGTAAGTATTACTCGAATTTGTGTAATTTTCTGATGTATAACTTACACCTGTCCCTATTCCTAATCCTTTAAAAATACTCTTATCCAATTCGTATGTTAACGAAGAGTGAACTAAATGTTCAGGAGCAAATGGCAGTTTATTACCAACATCCGGGTTTTCAAAATTACTGTCTTTATTTTTTTCGATGCGTGTGTTAGCATTAGAATAACCTGCTATTATTGAGAGCTGATTTGTAATATTAGCTTGTAAATCCACCTCAAAACCTTTGGATGTTCCTGTACCAATGTTTTTAAATACACCTCCGGCAAAACTTTGTAGGATATTTGTTCGAGTTAAGGTAAAGCCGGAGGCATTAATTGCTATCCATTCTTTATAAGCATATCTAATTCCAAATTCTCCTTGATAGCCGGTTTCAGGATCAAACATTTCTCCATTTGGGGCAACTGTACGAGTAGGTTTAAAGTATGTGTTGTAGGAAGTGTAAAATGACAGATTTTTAATTGGTTCGTAAACTAAACCTGCACGGTAGGTAGGATTAGTGATATTTAAATTACTAACAGTTCCTTTGGTAGTGACATTTCTATCTTTATCTACTTGGTCTGTAAAATAATCGCCATTAAATATGTCTACACGTACTGCGACCAAGGCTTTTAATTTTTCAGATATGTTAACCCAGTTTTGTGCAAATATTCCATGTGCTGTTTCCATGCGAGCTTGGTAACGAGTATCAACAATACTCATTGAGCCTTGATTTAAGACTGGATTAACAACAGAAATTGTTGTGTTCTTTCCCGGTCCTGAAATAGTGCCTCTGTATATTTTTCTATCCAAAACGTTAAGTGAATAGCCTAATACAAATTTATTTTCTACTTTACCAATCTTGTAAGTTCCATTTAAATCAAATTGATTTTGAAAGGGTTTTGTTTGATGGTTAAAATAAAAAGGAAATGAACGCACTAAGGAGTCTTTTGTAGCATTAAGTGTCAATTCCTCAGTAGAAAAGTAATTAATATCATCAACAAAATAAGATGCTGTGTTACTAATACTCCAATTATTTGTGATGCGGTATTGATACCTCAATTGTAAATCAACGCGCTTATTCTTAAGAAAGTCCTGTGGATCATTATAGCGTGTTAATGGATCCATTCCTTTTACTAGCGAACCATCTTGCTCAACCGGTAAGCCCGTATCGGTTGAATAGAAATCGTCATTAGCCTGAACCGACAATTGAATAGTATGTTTTCTAAATGGTACATATTTTAAACTGAAATAGCCGTTAGTATATGAGTTCCCGAAACCTCTAAATCCTGCTGATTGTCCAACACCAAAATCGGTTCTGAATGATAGTTTATTGTTTATTGCACCTCCCGCACCAGCAGAAATATTTCTAGTATCAAACGAACCATAAGTAGCCATGAAGTCGGCTTTAAAAATATGCGTAGGTTGTTTTCTTCTTACATTAATGATACCTCCCAAAGCTGAATGACCAAAAAGAACGGATGATGGTCCTTTTAACACATCAATTCCTTCAACAGCAGCTAAATTGGTTGAAGGGGCACTTTGTGAAATATTATGACGTTCATCTCTTACACCATCCACTAACAATACAAATTGTTCCATTCCTCTGATATGAAAGTGCTGAAACCCGCCATATGTATTTCTAGTTCTAACACCTGTTACATTTTTCATAGCATCTTCTAGTGCTATTGCACCTTTTTGATCAATAATTTTTCTATCGATGCCATGAATTGTCACCGGTAAGTCTTTCAAATCAACATCGATTTTATTCATCGATTTTAATTCTTCTATTTTTTTATTTGAAGTAATTATTACTTCCTGTAAAGTATCTTTTCTCATGATACTATCTGTTTTTATTTTTTCATTTTGCCCAAAGTTTAATTGAGCCGTTAGTATTAGTACTAACGAAATTGTTAACGGTATGTTTTTCATTACTTAGTTTTTTGTTATACATCTATATTATTTTAATTATTAATCACAAACTATTCTGAACAAAAAGTTGAAAGCAATTAGCTTTACCTTTTTTTAAAATAGTTCATCATTGATTAATAGCTTTTAATTGATATATAACAGGGGGACCTCTAAGTAAAAAAGTATATTTAATTAAACTGACAACATTAAAGTTTATGATTTGAATTGGCTCCATAGTTGAAGCCAACAGAACATTAAATTCTACAAAACAAGCAGGCGGCGTTAAAGATGGGGCAATAAGAAAATTACAAATCTCGCACGAGTGGTGTTTGTCGCAAAAATGAACTGCTTCCTCATTGCAACTTTCATCCTTATGCTCTATTTCATGAATTGACTTTCCAACTAGTGGAGCAAGCCAAACCAGCAACAATAGAATAGATATATGTGATTTAAATTTTATCAAAGTGGTTTAAAGTGTACTTCCTATATTTTGGGTGAAATGATTTTTACTAATAGTTTCAATGTCATATACTCGCACATACATAAGGGGTTTGCCTATTTTAAAAACACGCACTTCGGGTTTCATTAAAATGCTTATAACCGTTTCTACATCAGGGCAACCCTCATCCGGGCATTGTAGTTCTGAAACTAAAACAACACAGCCTTCATCGGGCAAGGCAAAATAGGTTTTTACCCATTGCTTTATTTTTTTGCTTATCTCCTTATTTTCGGGATCAAACTCGTTTTTAAAAAAACTCTTCATCGTTTATACTGTTATAGTTGATTCACTGTATATTTTATCGTCTCCTTGTTTATAAAGTATTTTATGAAACGGTTTATCATTTATAATTACTTCCTTAACAAACTCTTCAGCATCGCTTGGTTGCATGTTTTTATACCACTCGTTAGTTGGATAAACAATAACAATTGCTGCATCGTGGCAACGGCTGTTACAAAGCGTTTTGGTGGTGTGGATACAACCATGCAGGCTCTGCTTTTTTATTTCCTTTCTAATTGCTTTCGTCACTTCCGCCGTGCCATTTAACGAACAAGCTTCGCCATTGCAAAAGAAAATATGTTTTTTAATATTCCGTAAATCCCTTATGTCCATTTTAAATAGGTTTTGCGTATTTGATTTTTATAGCAGCGTAGGCGTAAATAATTAAAACACTCAAGAAGAATAATGCGCCAATCATTGTATAGATGGTTTCACTTAGTTTTACTTCGGGATATAATGTGTTCAGTGTTTTATAGAAAGCAATAAAAAAAGTCATCGTTACTATGCACCAACCTATCCATTTTCGATAAGAAACGATTGTAGATTTATTATCTGCTTTATTATCTGCTTTATTGAGGATACTATATAGTATTCTGCCATCAATGGTGTCAGTTGCAATCATACCTACTGAAAATATGAGACCCATAACAATTGCTACTGCAATGCCACCTTGCAATGAGGCGGTATATCCCCACGCAGCAGCTTGAGTAACAGTATCAAAAACAAGGGCAAATAATACTCCCGAAAGTACAATTGAAAGCGCACTTTTGCTACCCAATAATTTTTTTGGAATAAATCTAAAACGCCAACCCTGTACTTTATAGTCCGATGTTTTGGATAAAAGACTTTTGAGATTTATAAACCCAACCAAATACAATAGCAAAATTGGAACCCATTCTAATACAGATAACAACCCGCAATTAGTAAAAACAGAATTCTCAACAAAACTAAAAATAACAGAAACAATTGTAATAACAATGCCATGCCCAATTGCAAACAGAGAACCCGACCATTTACCAAATGATGATTTAATACCATGATGGTGCATCGTAAGATTGTCAATTACAGCAATGTGATCGGGATCAAGTCCGTGCCTTAATCCTAAAACCAACATAAGTGTTATGCTTGATAGTTCGTACCCCATTTTAATTACTTTGTAATGTTTTTAAAAGTATGGTGGCAGCAATGCCAAATCCGGCACCGGAAATAAATACATTCCAACTTTGATGATTCCCCTTAAGATATTTTGTATAAACAAAAAGTGCCATCATAAATAAGGCAACTATAAATACTTGACCTGCCTCAATGCCTATGTTAAAGGAAAAAAGTGTCCATATAAGGTTTCCACCAAATAGCATAAACTTAAAGTTATTGGCAAATGCTAATCCATGAATTAGTCCAAAACCCAATGCAATTGCATACTTTATTTTTGTGTTCGAAAAACGGGTTTCTTTATTGTAAAACACAACATTGGTTAGAGCGGTTACCATAATTGTGATTGGAATTAAGGTATCTACCAATTTGGTATTGGTGGGAATAAAATCAAATACGGCTAAAACCAATGTTGTTGCATGTCCAATACTAAAAGCTGTAATAATTATTAATATTTGTTTCCATTGCGGTAGTTTAAATGCTGCGCAAAGCGTCATCACAAATAGTAAGTGGTCATAGGCATTAATATCTACAATGTGATGCCAGCCTGTTTTAAAGAAAGATATAAATTCGTTATACATGTTATAGTGTTTTTTTAAATCCTGAATCTCCGTTTAAAGTAAATTCATAGTTATCTTCTTCAATAAATGGTGGTATTCTTACGGTGCAACGATTAGATTGTATATAGCCAAAGTCTTTAAAGAAGAGCGTATTTGATACCTCTAGTATGTTTCCCTTATTGATCTCAGAAACTTTATAATCAAACTTAAAAACTGCAACATTATACTGCTCCATAATTTCCAAAGAATTGTAGTTTAGCATAAAGTCTTTTTTGTTAAGGGAAATTTTAAAGTCATCATTAAAGTATTCGTTTATTTTGTCTTTATCGGTTTTACTTATGTTTCTAATATCTATTGTTAGCCCTTTCGATTTTTTAAAACTGGCAAGAAAATCATCGATAAATAATTTTGTCTCGATATGCAAATTCTTTTTAGTCTCGTTATATTCAATTAAACTGGCTGTAAGTTTTACAGGGTGCTTAAAAGCGGTAGATAGAAAGAATATTGATAGAATTACAAAGGAGTTGAATATTAATTTTCTCATTTGGTTATAGTTTTAATAAATACATATAATCGTTTGTTTAGCCCCATGAAACTATGTTTGAGGCGTAATAATGTATTATACGTTTAGATTCATATGGTTTTTCATGATGAATTAAATTGTTGATTAGTAAAAATTAGGAAGTGCATCAAAGCTCGGCATTGACGCTGTAGAAATTTAGCTGTGCATAAAAAGCTGGGCTAAACCAAGAGTTTAATCAGTTATTTAAGTACAGTAAATAAAAGAATTAGCAAACAGGGGGGCCTCTGAGCGAGAAAGTGTACTTAAGAGATTGTACTTTATTAGATTCAAAAGTAAATATTGAAATAGATGAATCTTTAACGGTTACAGTAATGCCGGTTTCATGTTTTGGAGGAGTAGAAGATGCCCAAAAAACATAATCACAAACTGTACATGTATTCTCAACATCGCAAAAATGAGTTTCTTTAATATTGCAATGGTCTTCCTGCAGGTGGCTTAATTCGTGTACTGCCTTTTCCGCCAACGGAAAAAGCAATAACGCAAGCAATAGCATTGAAATATACGACCTGAATTTTTGCACGATACAAATATAGGAAAATATTAATAGTTTAAAGTATTTAACAATCAAGGGTTAAAGTTGGGATTTATATTATCTTCTTAAAAGACAATCGCCTACCTGCCGGAGGCGCGCATTATGGTGCAAGGCACACGCGCACAAACGTGGCTTCGCCACACCAAATTGTTGTGCGGTGGCGCGAGGTGATTTGGAATTTTGGAGCGCAGCGGAAAAATTACAAATGACCGCAGCTTTGGATAGCCGAAGTGGGCTTCGCCCAAAAAGGGGGTCGTGCGATAGCTGTTACTATGGCTTTAGCCAAAAAGTGCGTCGGTAGAAAATTTTAAAAATCTTTTTACCTGAATGTTCTTGTCAAACCGTAATGAGCTGCTGTGCGGTCGCCCGTGCGAGTTGTCGGCTGTCGAACCGAAATGCTTTTTGTCTACCGAGGAATTGTCTACGGAGAATTGTCCGCCCCTATTGGTGCTAACGTTTGGCCGCCTGGTGCCGTTGGGCTTTCGAAGCATCAACTTTCCCAACCGACAAAAGGTATTTTAAAGATACTTACTTAATTAGTGAGCCGCAAATAAATTAAGGGCCGCTTTAATCGCGCGCGAACGATGACCGATTCCGCCCAATGGCACCAGACGGCTGGTTAGCTGCTGGTAATCTTGTGCCATTCATTTTCGCTCAAAATGAAGTCAAGAAGTGATTCTGAGAATGTTTCAGACCGATGTTCATACACTGTAGTGAAACGATCAAATTCATAGAATAATAAATGATGAATTGTATTGTCTGTTTTATTAATTGCAAAAGCCATTGATCCTTTGTCGCCAATGTCTTTTTCATATTTTGCAAAAGGGATGAGATTTTTGTCTATTAAACTATTTGTAGTGTCTTGAATAAACTTGTATAAACTAATTATTTCTTGTCCAGAGAGAAATTTGTATTTTAAAGTTGTCGCCCCGTTTAATTTTATAAAAATTGGTTCTGTATTATTTTTCTGTCCATTGGAGATTTGCAGAAGTTGTAAAAGGTCTGAAGGAATAGTTTTGAAACAGTCAATTAGCAGTTGTAAGCTTCCCTAAAATTAGGACCATTCAAAAATAGAATTTTTTAGGTTAAATTGTATTCCATAGGTGTTTTATTGTTTAAAGATTTATGAGGTCTGTTATAATTGTAATCGTAAATCCATTCTTCAGCAATGTTTCTTA
>JBKDKI010000044.1:0-2666 GCA_046345155.1 Sphingobacteriaceae bacterium | reverse complement strand
TGGGAACCACGTAAAACTCAACGGTACGCCATTGGTTACACTCGTTGTTAATACCACATTCGGGTTTAAACATGTTACCGTGTAATCGTTACTCGGATTTACGATCACAAAACTTGCCGGTTGTGGTACCGGTGGTACGCTGAAACTAGCGGTGGTGCTGCAACCATTTGCTGTGGTAACTGTAACTTGATTTAATCCGGGAATAAGGCCTGAGGCAGTTCCGCTATTTACTGTTGTTACATTTGTTGGTATGGGATTCCAATTAACTGTGTAATTAGGACTACCACTTGGGGTAAATGCAACGTTTAAATTTACACTGCTTGTAATAGGGTTAGCACATGTGCCGTTAACTAGGGTCGGTACAACAACAGGTACAGGAAAAACAGAAACCGTTGAAACACCTGTTTGTGTTACAACGGCATTTTGTGAATCAACACCTGTAATAAATAACGTGTATGATGTAGAAACTGAAGGTGACACTGTAAATAATGGCGAACTTTGAGATTGACCTCCTGGTTGTATGGAATAACTCGGATTGGTTAAACTGTTTGTATTGGCAATACTAATTGTTGCAACGGCACCATAACAAATATTCGCATTAATGGTTTGTACCTGAAAATTACAGTCGGCAACAAGCGGACAGGTTGCGCTATTTATTGCTCCTGTTACACCTACAAAACCACTTCCTGAAAAATACAATTGATTTGTTGGTTTATCGTATTTAATATCGTAAACGTACTTATTGGGCGTAGTAACATTCAAATTCAATCCGGGTAAAGCAACGAAACTTGTACCAGTAAATTTGTAAGATAAAATATTTCCATTATTTCCACCTATGTATAAGTTATCACAATCATCAACAGCAATACCACCTTGCACAAGTGTTCCATAACCTGTTATAGTTGTTGCAGCTATTTGGCCACCTGTGTTTTTATTATAAGCCGCCAAATTATAGCCATCATAATAATATAAATAGTTTGAATTTGCTGCTAAGGCATTAAATCCATTTGATGATCCAATTCCCGGCCCACCTACATAAAAATTTTTATTATGCCATTCAACCAAAGGTGTAAAACCGGTTGGTGCTAACCAAACAGAAGAAGTAAATGCGGAATTAATTCTCGCAATTCGATTATCCATGAATGGTGTAGAAAAATAAGACGCGTAAAGAAAAAAGATCTCGCCTGTATTATCAATGGCGTGCGAAACCACATCATGTCCTGCATTCCCGTTATTAGGGAAAAAACCAATTGGGGTTACTGAACCAGTAACCTGATCAATAATACCCGCAGAATTGATCGTACTTGGACCACCACCAAAACCATAAATTTTACCTGTAGAACAATGGTAGGCCATGTCCCATATTTCAGGCCAGCTGTTTCCGGTAACACTACTCATTAAATTGTCGTAATTTCCATTTTGATCTAATCGAATTACTAAGCCCGTTGCACCAAAACATTTACCCACATAGCTTTTTCCGCTTGGTTTATGCACAACAAAGTTACCGGTATATCCATTTGCAACCCAAGCCGGCGAAGTCATTTGCCCTGCGAACGTCCATTGCAAAGCACCTAGATTATTGTACTTGGCTAATTTATTATTATTTGTTGCACCGTAAACAAATGTATTTCCCCAATTATCATAATCCACATCGTAACCATAGTTGTTATTTAAAATAGACGTAATGGCTGTTACCCAAGGATCGATCGTTAATGTTTGTGCTGGGTCATATGCATCATTGAATTTAAAAGAGATCTCTTTATCGTTCAATAAAAATTCTGTTTTAACCACCTTGTTCCCTTGAAAGCTTATTGGCTTGTGTTCCATTAAAGGTATATGAGGTGTCTGTATCATCACATTTCCTTCGTTGTTAAGAAACATACTTGTAATATCGCCACTATAACTTAAATTGATCTTGCTGATATCAGCTCCGGGATGAACGATCACATTGTATTTGATACCTGAAGATTTATTATCTGCTATTATATATTCAATATCAATATTTGGATAAGCGTTTACGTAAGTTATCTTTTTAAAACATGAAGCATTTTTGCTTGCATCACCATAGGTGAAGTAATGGTTTTGCTTTTCACTTTCAATTACCTGAACATTTGGATTGATGTTCTTCCAAGTAGCAAATACCTTATAGATCTCGTTTGGTTTTGCAAATCTATCTAATTCACTGCGCTTTGATTTTTTACCTTCCAAACTTTCATGTTCTTCTTTTGGAGTTTGATTTCGTTTTACAACAACAAAAACAACACCTTTTGGAGTAAAGTAGATTTGCTCCTCGCCATTATCAATTCCATAAAGTATCTTTTGATCATTTAATTTCAGATCATCAAACTGACCTTTATTTTCTATGAATACGCGTGTACCAAATACATCCGCATTATTCAAAAAACTTCGTTGTGCAAATACCTGTATACACAACAAAATTGCTGTAATTAATAATAGCTTGTTTTTCATTTATGTTTTATAATTCAAATTATCTATACAAACTCACATTACCTCTCAGGTCATACTCCTGACCATCTTTACCTTTGGCTTTAAGAATATAGAAGAAGGTTCCTTCCGAGCAATCCTTACCCAATTGGTTCTTTCCATCCCAGGCAAAATTTCCTGTGTCGCTGGTTAACTCATAAACCTTAGTTCCCCAACGATCA
>JBKDKI010000043.1:0-9556 GCA_046345155.1 Sphingobacteriaceae bacterium | reverse complement strand
TATATTTTTCAGGAACCGGGCAAGTTCTTGGTAACGCTTATTGCATCTAACCCAAGATGTTCGGATACGATATCAAAAGTAATAACGGTAGAGGATGATATTTTCATCTACATCCCTAACACCTTTACTCCTAATGATGATGGACTCAATGATGAGTTCTTTCCGGTACTTACCGGTAACTTCTCAGCAAAAAATTACAGCTTTGAGATATTTGACCGTTGGGGAGAATTATTGTACCGCTCCAACAACCCTTATGAAACCAAATGGAACGGTTATTACAAAGGAGAGATCTGCAAGGATGATGTGTATGTATGGAAACTGAACATACAAAATGCAAAAGGAAAAATGCTCGAAAAAACAGGACATGTGAATTTGATGAAGTAGGGCATTTAAATCTTTCAAAAAGGTATAAACACAAATAAAAATCTTTTAGTTTAAAAAGTGAAACATTAGCTTGTACATACAAAAGGTAAATGGATGTTAACAATTTTAGCTTAAATACATCTTGCTCCAAATGTTTTGACCTTAATCCGTTGTTAGCAACTTTGAAAAGTTAGTTAGGTGATCTTACTTGATTTTTAGTAAAAAAATGCCTGCCTGAAAAAAAGAGCATTTTATTGATTGTATCGTGGACCCTACTGGTTTTTTAACAAGATTTTATTCAATGATTGTAAAAATATCTATTTCCTTTTTTGATGAAATACTATTATAAGTAATTAACAGTTACAAATAGGCTTAAGTTTTTTGAGGAAAATAAAAAAATAGCCAGTTTTAAAGCTAGTCAATTTTGGTTTTATTTGGCGGAAGCCGGTGGTATATTTTTGAACTTGGTTAGGGAAATTTAAGGATGAATTTAAGAATTTGAGAAGAAAAAAATCACAACTCTTCTATTTTATTCTGAACTACCTGTTTTTTGAAATTGTTTTATTAAAGTTGAGTTTTTAACTCATCTTTTTAAAAATCCTATTTTTTCAATGGCCTTCATTAATTCATCTCTAAAAACATTTCCAATTGTGAAGGACAGATTTTTTAATATTAATTCATCTGTTTCAATTGACGTAATTTGCGATATGTTTACAATTGTTGATTTATTTATCCTTATAAATTGAGAGGTTGATAATTGAGTATATATTGATTTCAGGTTTGTAGAAACGGTATATTTTTCATTTTTGCAATGCACGGTAACATAGTCTTTAAGACCTTCAATAAATAAAATTTCATCTATTTCCACTTTTATTATTCTTCTTTCAGTTTTAATAAAAATGTAAGTGTTTATATTAGGTTGTTCGCTGTTTTGATGCAACATTATTTTATCTTCATTAAGTGTTTTACATACAGCTTTGTAAAACCTCTCAAATCTAATGGGTTTAACCAAGTAGTCAACTACATTAAGTTCAAATCCTTCAAGAGCAAACTCTGGATTTGCTGTAGTTATAATCACTTTAGCTTTAGGATTAAATGTTTTTAAAAAATCAATGCCATTAATTCCCGGCATATTAATATCTAAAAATAGTATATCAACTTTGTTTTGGGTTAAAAACTCAGTAGCACTCATAACATTTGCAAAGGAACCTGTATTATTAAGCCAAGATACTTGACTTATATGCTTTTTCATTAATTCTCTTGCATGTGGTTCATCATCTATAATTATAGTATTCATAAATTCAATATTTTTAATTCAACTTTAAACAAGTCCGAGCATTTGCTAATATTTAACTTACTGTTATTTGGGTAAATAAGTTCAAGTCTTTTTTTAAGATTATTTAATCCAACCCCAGTATAACCATTATTTAAATCATGAGAGGGTAAAAAGTTGTTTTCAATTGTAAATAAAAGATCCTTTTCCCCTATCAATAAGTTAATATGTATAAATGGGTTTTCAAGTTTATTCATTGAATGTTTTATAGTATTTTCAACTAATGCGATAAAAATCAAGGGCTCAATATATTTGTCAGAAAAAACAGCTGGTTCAATATTGAACTCAAAGTCCAAACTTTCTTTTCTTAATTTTTCAATTAAAAATAAATTATTTATATACTCAATTTCCTTACTCAATAAAACTTTCTCTTTAGTCGACTCATGCAATTGGTAATACATTAAGTCGCTCAAACCAAGAATCATTTTCGGTAATATTTTATGATTATATAAGCTAATGGAATATAAGTTGTTAAAGGTATTAAATAAGAAGTGTGGATTTATTTGAGTTCTTAATTGCTTTAATTTACTCTGCAATACTTCAGTTTCTAATTGATATATTTCAGCCTGTGATGTTATCCAATTGCGATATAAATTAAAAAGAATAAGAAGAGATGAGAATGTTATATGACTAACCAAAAAGCCGGATCTCATTATAAGATAGCTAACAATATGTTGAGGAAAATGTGTATATATTTCTACCATCTGTGAATAATAGCCAATAAAATTGATAATATCATGTAAAACAAAAACAAAGAAAAGATAAATGGCTATATACAACAATTTATTTTTTTTCATAAACAATTTTGGAAATAAGTAAAAAGCATTAAAATAAACCGAAAAAACAAATATTAGTATGTAGATAAAATAAGCGTAAAACTCAATATGGTTTTCATTTTCAATATTCAAGGAAGAAAGGGAGAGTAACAGCACCAAAAGAACAAAAAAGACGTGAAATAGGGTATTATTTCTTTTTGAAATGATTTTAGGCTCTGATTTATATGAATTACTTAAAGACATGTATCATAAATATAATACTTTATTCTTAAATATAATATTTAAAAATACGTGATCCTCTTTAGCTTGTACTATATGGTATTTTTGTTATACAAAATGCAAAAGATATACTTAAAATGATTTAGTATAATAAATATTTTACTCAATAAAGGGCAGCTATCTTTGTACAAAAAATACAGGAATGAAAACAGCAATAATCAAAATAAAATCAATTATTTTAATGTTCATAACATTAACTAATATTAATCACATCAAGGCACAGGTAACAACTGTAAATTTTTCTACAGACTCTGTTATGACCATAAATACCCAAACACTGGTTTCTGTAAGTAACAGAATTCCGATTGATCTTAATAATGATAATCAAATAGATTATACATTTAGATATGACGTCTTCTTTATTCCAAATATGTTTAATGATTTTTTCATACATATAGTTCCCATTGATTATCCTCTTGATACCAACAAGGTCTCTTGCATTGCAAGTGTTAATACTTTTAGCGCACCATATGTAAAAATGCATGATGCTTTTGATCAAATAGGGCCTTCTTTATTATGGAAAACATATGATATTAACAATCAACCTGAACCAATGTTGGCTGATAATCAATTAGCTAATTTTTCAGGGCAAGGATTAAAATATGTTGGTGTTAAATTTAAATCCGGTGCTCAATGGCGCTATGGTTACATTAAACTTATGATAACCAATATTAATCCAACAACTAAAGAGGTTAGGGTTAAAGGCTATGCCTTTGAGCAAAGTGGAAATCCCATTACTATACCTTGCAGTTTACCATCTGCCCCAATTAATAATACACCTTTGAATTTCCTGAATATTTGTAATAACCTCAGTACAACCCTAACGGTTTTATCAGCATCCAATCCAACTGTAAATTGGTACAGTTCTCCAACTTCAACAATTTCTATCGGTAGTGGAACATCTTTAATAACACCTACGTTAAGCCCAGGAACTTACACCTACTATGCAGCTGCTTTTTCATGTACAAACAGTAATTTAACGGCAATAACAGTAACTGTAAACAACTGTAATGCAACTGACATTAATGAGAGTTCAAAAAACAATTTCATGTTCAAGTCATTCCCAAATCCCTTCACTGATGAATTAATCATAGAAGTAAAAGAGCCCTCGCAAATTACAATAACCAATGCTTTAGGAGAGGTTGTAAGATCAGTTGATGCAAGCAACTCAATTAAAATAGATACGCAAGACCTACCAAAAGCAATTTATATATTGTGTGTAAAAACACAATACGGATTAAAAATAAAAAAACTGATTAAGGAATATTAAATTTTAATGATGTATAAATTATTACAAAATATAAAGCAATATTCTAATAAAATGAACTTATAATAATTAAAATCATGAAAAGAATTATTAAAGCAGCATTAATGGTATGGCCTTTTTTTTATTCGGCAAAATTTAACCCCAGTTCAACCTCTATTGGAAACGATTTTTTTTCATCACAGATCTCATCAGTTAATAATAGATCTGTATCAGAAACTTGTATAAAAAGTAAAGGTAACAGTTTGGAGAAAAGAATATACTTTACGGAAAATAAAGGACAAGTAAGAGATCAAAACGGTATTAAACGTGATGATATTTTGTTTGGATTAAACTATAATGGTATGGCCACGCATATTAGAAATAGTGGTGTAAGTTATCAGCTCTTTAGAATAATTAAAGATAGCTTAATAAATCATAAGAAATATAAATATCAAAAAAGAAAAGTAATCGAGTCAGAAATTTATCGTGTGGATTTGAATTGGTTAAATTTTAATAGAATTAATCAAATAACCTATGATGAAGTGTCTCAAGGATACGCAAATTATTACATGCCATCCAAGTTAGATGGAATTAATAATGTAAAAAGTTATACAGGTTTTACTCTCAAAAACATTTGGGATAAAATTGATATTCATTATTACTCAATTGATGGAAAAATGAAACATGATTATATAATTGAACCTGGAGGCGATTATCATCAAATAAAAATTGAAGTTGATGGTGCAAAAGTGGAGATTAAAAAAGATGGATCTCTTATACTTTCAACTCCATTTGGATCAATAAGGGAAGATGCCCCTATTGTTTTTCAACAAAATCAGGTATTAAAATCAAAGTGGATTTTCAATAATGGTGTTTTAAGTTTTGAAATTGAAAATTATAACCCGAATTATAGATTAATTATCGATCCAATTACCAGAGTTTGGGACACTTTTTATGGAGGAGATGGCGATGAGGCTTTTTTTGGTAGTGCAATTGATAATTCTGGAAATATTTATCAGGTAGGATACACAACAACAAATACAGCTTCATTAATAGCAACTTCAGGATCCCATCAAAATTTTTACGGAGGAGGCTGGGTAGATGCGTGCTTGGTAAAATTTAATAGTAATGGCATAAGGCAATTTGCCAGTTATTACGGCGGTAATGCGGATGATTACTTCTGGTCATGTTCCTCAGATAATATGGGAAATTTAATTGCAGCCGGACATACAGAGGGTGATGTTTTTGTAAGTAATAATGACATTGCAACACCCGGATCTCATCAAATAAGTTACGGTGGGGGATTTAGTGACGGTATGCTTGTAAAATTTAATTCTTCAGGTGTGAGACTTTGGGCTACTTATTACGGTGGCGAAGACGAAGATGTAATAAACTCTTGCGATGTTGATAATTTAACCAACGATATTTACATAAGCGGATATACAAATTCCGATGACAATTTAACCATTTCAACATTAAATTCGTACCAAATTAATAAATCGGATACAATTGATGCCTTTCTGGTTAAATTTAATGGAAATGGCATAAGACAATGGGGTTCTTATTATGGTGGAAACGGCGAAGATTTTGGTTGGAGTTGTAAAACAAATGTAAATGGAGAAATTTATTTGTGTGGAGCAACATCTTCCTCCCTCAATATTTCTTCAAATAATTCTCATCAATCTACATTTACCGGCGGTAATGCGGATGCCTATTTTGCGAAGTTTAGTTCAACTGGCCAAAGACTTTGGGCTACTTATTATGGAGGAGATGGTGACGAAGAACTGGCTTCAATTGCTACAAATGGCCAAAATGAAGTGTTTTTAGTTGGGGCAACGACTTCTACTAATAATATTTCAACTAATGGGGCCCATCAAAGTACACATAATTGGCTTCGTGATGGTTTTGCCATTAAGTTTAATGCCAGCGGAACCCAGTTGTGGGGTACCTACTATGGTGGTATGGGGGAAGATTTTTTGAATGATTGCACTGTAGACTCTTTTGGTAACTTATTTATTTGTGGTTTTTCTGATTCCACTTCAAGCTTGTTTCCCTCAACTAACCTAATTGCCACAACAGGAGCCTTTCAAAGCAATTACGGCGGTGGTATGTACGATGCATTTTTGGCGAAATTAAATAATAGTGGTGTTCGTAATTGGGGCTCTTATTATGGAGGAAACGGCGTAGAAGGGGGCCTAAACATTAATGTTGATTCAAGTGGTGGAATATATCTTTCAGGTGGTTCAGACTCTACAAATCTAGCGATGATAGGCGGTTATCAATTGATTCACGGTGGTTCAATAGATGGTTTTTTAGTTAAATTTATACAGTGTACAAACTTAAATCCGATAGCAACAACAAACAGCGTAGTTTGTATGGAGCAACAAATTACACTAAATTCAAGTTATTCAGGTACAAATAGTCCTACCTTTAATTGGTATGGTCCAAATTCTTTTACTTCAAGTGTTCAAAATCCTACCATAGCAAACGCAAACCCAACTCATGTTGGGATTTACACCTTGGTTATTAACAACGGAGGATGTGTTGAAACTGCTACAACTCAAATTACAAATGTTTCCGAATGCACTGGAATAACTGCAGTTAATTTAAATGATGTGCCTTTTAAAATTTATCCTAATCCAACTTTATCTGATTTCATAATTTCATTTGACACAAAAACAATTGAGAACATTAGTGTACAAATTATAGATTCAAAAGGTATTTTACTTAATAATTTTACTGGAGATAAATTCTATAATTGCCGGAATGAAATAAAGATCGATCTTACAGCATACTGTAGCGGCGTTTATTTTGTAAACATTTTGATAGACAATAAATTGTTTAAAAGCAAAATAGTTAAACTGTAAAACAACTTCTCAACAAAGAATTACAGCTTTGAGATCTTTGACCGTTGGGGAGAATTATTGTACCGCTCCAACAACCCATATGAAACCAAATGGAACGGTTACTACAAAGGAGAGATATGCAAGGATGATGTGTATGTATGGAAACTGAATATACAAAACAACAAAGGAAATAAACTTGATAAAACAGGGCATGTGAATTTAATGAAGTAATAGATTCAAATAGAAACTAAAATTTAAAACAGAAACGATGCAAACTGGAATAATCAAAATCAAATCAATTATTTTAATGTATATAGCATTAACTGATTTTATTACACCTAAAAATACTACCTAGGGAGTATTTTTAGCATTATAAAATTTTTAAACCCAACCTCTTGTTAATTCATAACGTAATTAAGTTTTGATAAGACAATAATATTTACGAACCATCTCAATTTTAAAACAAATGAAAAATTTCAACAAAATTCTTTTGATCACATTACTATTTGTACTTAAGTTTAACTCTTTTTCGCAAGTATGCAACCAATCTACACTAAATCCATCTGCTGATCCTAATTTTACTGTAATAACCGTAAATACCACAAAAAACCCGGGCTGGAATATTTATTTATGCCCTGGTATTACTGTTTACGATACTCTAGGAAACGCTATAGTTGGTTCATCTATTATTTATGTAAGCCCAAATTCAAAATTTATTTATAAAAGTACATTTTGGGGAAATACGAAAATTTTTGCAAAAAGTACATCTACGGTTGTAATTAAAAATTTTACTGGTGCAAACTTTTGTGTGCCTTCATGGACAATAGTCTCTGAACCGGGCGCCACTATAATTAATCAAACTACTGTTGCAATTACCGGCACTAATAATATTTCCTGTGCCTCTTTGCAAGGGCCAAATGTCGTTTGTCCTTCGTGTCTAGTAAGCATAAATACTATTCCTTCAAGCACCGTTTGTTCGGGTAACTCGGCAACATTGTCTGCATCTGGTGCAACTACCTATACATGGTTACCTGGTAATATTCAGTCGCCAACCCTCTCGATAATGCCTGTTTCTAATACTGTATATACGGTTAATGGTAGTTGTGGATCATTCAGTTCATCGGCTACCAAAACTATTACCGTTAACCAAACACCAACAGTAAATGTAAGTTTATCTTCTTCAACTTTATGTTCTGGCCAATCAGCAACAGCCATCGCAAGTGGTGCAACATCGTATACCTGGGCACCAGGAAGCTTAACAGGAGCCACACAAGTATTAAGTCCTTCTGCAACGCAGGTGTATACAATTACTGGAAGTAATGGTAGTTGTTCAACATCAAAATCAGCCACAATAATTGTTAACCAAACACCAACAGTAAATGTAAGTTTATCTTCTTCAACTTTATGTTCTGGCCAATCAGCAACAGCCATCGCAAGTGGTGCAACATCTTATACCTGGGTACCAGGAAACTTAACTGGAGCCACACAAGTATTAAGCCCTTCTGCAACGCAGGTGTATACAATTTCTGGAAGTAATGGTAATTGCTCTTCAAGTTCAATTAAAAGTTTAACGGTTTTAATCTGCACTGGTATTGATGAAAATTCAAACAACGCTTTACTAGTTAATGTATTCCCGAACCCTTTCACTGATGAATTAACCATTGAGGTAAACGAGCCTTCACAGATCACTTTATCTAATGCATTGGGCCAGGTAGTAAAAACTGTAAATGTAAGCGGCAAAACAATACTAAATACTAAAGAGCTACCAAAAGCTTTATATAATTTATCAATAAAAACACAAAGTGGTTCACGTAACATTAAACTGATAAAAGAGTAATTAAAAAAATAAAAAGCCGGGTTTAAAAGATTCGGCTGTTTAATTGATAAATAAGATAAGTGAACCGCTTATTCTATCGATTAGGAATTAGTAGAATATTAATCAAATTATTTTCTTTCTAAATCAATGAAATAACTGAATTAATCGTTCTGTAGCAAGAAGATTTTCCGTTAATTAACTTTATAGTAATTAGTTATTAATAAAACAAATGAGATTAAAAATACTCCCTAGGTAGTATTTTTATTTTAAAATGTGTAATGTAAATTTATCACAAATTAACTGTTAGTTAACTATTATTTTAAAAATGCTTGTTGTTCTTTATTTAATTTTTGTGCCTTTGTTATGAGGACTTGTAAGGCTTGTGGTGCCAAATTGCCTGATGACAGTATAAAACATGATAAAGATATTGTATTATAAAAAATTTAAATAAGTTGAATTAACTATCTATTTCAACTTAATCTCAGAAGAGATATAGTATGGGAATAATAAAAGAAAAGGGCGAGTAAAACGTAAAATTCACATAAATACTTTTTCTAATAATTTGTAATATAATGTTAAAGTAAATAATGCAAAAAAAAACAACAATTAATATCCCATACTACTGTCCTGTATGCAAAGCAAAAAATAATATGTGGCATTCAATCTATTACCAAACAGAAGGACAAATGCTAATTCCTGCTGAAGGAGTATATTTAAGTATTTGCTTGTTATGTGAGAAAGTAAAAACAATGGACGTGAAAATTAATGAAAGGAGCAGTGCGTTTTCTGGCTAATAATCACGTAAATATCAAAAGTAATTAATGAAAATAAAATTAGTTAAAAATTAATTGTTGAAGTAAAATATAAGATAATGAATTTTGACAAATATAATGATGA
>JBKDKI010000042.1:0-19512 GCA_046345155.1 Sphingobacteriaceae bacterium | reverse complement strand
TTTAGGTGAATAATTAAAAAATATAACTTTATTTTTTAATTTCTCTGAATGTATATTAAAACGAACAGATGAATCACTGTTAGCTGATATTAAATTTCCTATTGAAAATAATAAAATACAAATGTAGTGTTTGCTGGATATTCCTATCATCGTTATTGAAATTATAATTTATGTTTAGTTAGATTTAAATACTTCATAATTAATCTTAATTCTTCTTCGTTAACTTTTGGTAATTTTCCCCAAAAAGAACCACTTACTTTTCCTTCACCATAAACAGTATTGAAAAATTGCTTGTTATATTTGAATTTCAAATATAGATCAATCAAAAGCTTTAAACTGTCAATAGTTTCTAAGTTGTTAGCAAATCCTTCAGAATATACTTTGAAATTGTTTTCAAAAAAGCAGGAAATGTCGTCAGAAACAGAATGGATTAGAAGAAGATCAAATGTCATTTGAAAATAAGTATCACTGAACATATAATACTTACTTTCAGTTAAGGCTTTTTTTTCAAATAAGTCTTGCATTAATCTGTCATTTTCTTTTACAAATTCGTAATTATATAGTTTATACTTGTAACAACCGATTCGGTATAATTGATCTTGAAAATATATATATCTCAAAAGCAAATCTGTTCGTGAATTTATTAATTTATGGTTTCTAACATAGTTATAATTTAGTAGGCAGAAATAAGTCCTTAATTCATTTACTTCGAAACAAGCTATTTTATTTACTAATTCTAACAAGTCTTGAACGTTATCGTTTCCATTTTTTATTGATAAAGCAAAAATGTAATTTGAATTAAGATCATTGTAATCTAAACTAGTTTGAAATGAAAGTATTTGCCGCTTTAACATTAGTTGTTTTGGAATATTTAAACAATTGTAATTAAGGGAATAATTAAGTACCAAATTCTCCTTGTATCCATTTCTATCATTGTGTTTAAAACGCATTAATAGCTCATCAATTATACTTTCAAAAGCAATAGAGTCTAGTATTTGACAGAACTGGTTAGATTCCTTCAATTTTGATTGCTTACTTGGTTTCAGATCAAAAACGGATTGGGAAAAACAAATGGAGAAGGTTCCGATAAAATAATTAAGGAATAAAAGCTGTTTTAACATATTCGTATCTATTACATAAACTGATGTAAAATCACAATAACACAAAAAGTTTGAAATGATACAATAAGTTTATTTATTTGATTTATAGTATAATATGATGCCATAAAACATTTTATGAAACTTTTGTTGTAATATTGCAAAATTGTACTATATATTTGTATCACGAAAAATGAGCATGGTAACAACAAAAGTGAATCCGCACATGATAACAATCGCCAGAGAATCGCGCGGGTTGGTTCATGTGGAGTTAGCGGATAAATTAAATGTTTCAAAACCTACTGCATGGCGGTGGGAAAATGAAGAATTCGGGATAAGTAATGAGGTGATAGTAAAACTTTCCAAAACCCTTCAGTATCCAGAAAGCTTCTTTTACCAAAAGGGTGAAGTTTTACCTCTTTCGCTTAGCTATCGCATGCGTAATAAGGTGGCCTCCAAGATCATTTCACAGATTGAGGCTAACATAAATATAGCACGTTTGAATTTGGAGCAACTTTTATCCGCGATCAAATTTGAAGGTACTATACTTCCAGTAATAGACGTAAAAAAATACGGTACACCTCAAGAATGCGCTAAACAGCTACGCAAACTTTGGAAACTTGACCGTGGTGCAATTGAAAATCTATCAGAAGTTTTAGAAGAGCATAAAATACTTCTATTAAATATGAACTTCGATACGGAGCGAGTGGACGGACGCTGTGTGATGGTAATTGACAGCATTCCTTTAATTGTAACAAATAAGAACCTATTAGGTGATAGATTGAGATTTACTCTCGCATATGAACTTGGTCATTTAGTAATGCACTTGTACACTTCACCTGCTTACGATAGGGACTTATCTCATGAAGCTAATCTGTTTGCTGCTGAACTTTTAATGCCAGAGAGAGAGATAAAAAGTGATTTACAGGATTTAAGTCTTCCAAAACTTGGTGACTTAAAACGAAAATGGAAAGTGTCTATGCAGTCATTAGTTTATCGTGCTGCTGACCTTGAGCTACTCACGGATAATCAAAAGCGTTATTTGTTGCAGCAGTTCAATAATCAAAATATACGCAGACGTGAACCAAAGGAACTTGACATTGCAGTAGAACAATACAGATTAGTACGCGACTTACTAACCAATTACAGAACCAAACAAAAACTAAGTGTTGCAAAAATGGCATCTTTTCTTCATTTGGAGCAGAATGATTTTTTGGAGCGATACAACTTTTAGCATAAGTTAATGATTTTTAAATACGAGGATAGAGATGAATGTAAAGACAACCATAATTAAAATTGTAATTAAGCCATATACCAATAAGGAGTTGGCACAAATATTCAACGCCAGCGATAGAACTTTTCGCAGAGATATAGCGAAAATCAGGCATCATTTAGGTGAGAGAAACGGACACCGTTGGAATGTAAAGCAGATTGAAAAAATAATGGAACTCCTTGGCAGACCATATGAAGTCCTCGAACAATAAAACAAAGTTTTATTAAGCTAATAATTAATGCCAGTTGAAATAAAATCTGGCTTGCTTTATTACCGATATGAATTATCAATTTTGAGTTTCCTTATTTTCTACTTTTTCTGGTAAAGTTTCAATTTCCTTAATTATTTCTTCCCCATAAACCTTTACCAATTGGCCTCTGGAAAATTGAATTTCCTGTTTTAATTCCTTAATATGTTCTTCTATTTGACCTGTATCATAAGCATATTGTGATGCGAGACCTAATAGCCCCATTTCAACATTCCTTTTACGATCTAATATTTTAAGAAAAATATTTTCTATTTGTTGTTCCATTTTTAGTATTACCCCCAATTACCTTATTTACAAAGGTAATGTTTTAAGTAATTACCACAAGATTGACATTATGCGTTAAGTTTTGCATTAATCTTATAAAAGTTTCATAAAATATTTCTGGACAAGTTCGGACAAATACGGCCAATTACGGACGGAAAATCAAAAGTAGTAAAGTATCTGGCCAAATACGGTCAGTGAGAATTTTCATTGCTGCAACTTTGTATCGTCAAACAAACACAACAAGAAAAACAGAAAGTAATCATATAAAAGAAAGAAAAAAGATGAGCGCACTAAGAAACATCCAAAGCAAAAAAGAAATCAAAAACAAAGCCGTTTCACACTTAAAAGTTGTTAGAGGTGGTTTGTTTCCAACATCAACCAGAGAAAAAAGAATTGAGCAGTTCTGGTTATTATGTCACGCGACATTCTGGAACGCACAACAATTTACAGATTCAGAAGTAAACGAGTTTAAAGAATTGATCCGAGAACATTTTAAGCGTAACAGAAATGTCGATAGCGTTTTCAAACAATTAGTTGAGCGTGTATGCTTGGCGAAGCGTTATGTAACACGCAGAAAAGGAAGATACATTTCCAAACCGATTGATTGGTTAAATATAAACTATGTAAATGGTTTAGCAGGTACAGCGGGTTGGTACAAAGTAGTAGAGGAACAACGCGAGACAGTTCCACACTACAATGAAGGAATAGCCTTGTTAGCAAAAGCAGTTTACAGATTTTGCGAGACAAGAAATATCATTGAGATGATAAACTTCCGCAAAGATCTAATTCGCTTAAAGCAACACGATCTACTTCAAATCTACATGAACACGATCATGCACATTCAGTATTTCAATTTCTAATTCAGTAACAACAAGTAAACAAAAAAAGATATGGCAAAAGTAATAGTAATGGAAAAGCCCTTTGTTCTTAAACCTTACAGCAAGAAAGAACTACGCACAATTATGGGAGTGTCAAAATACATCATGCAGAAATGGTTGAAAGCAATTGAACCGCAGCTCGGTCAACCTGTGGCTGGTTTGTATAGTGTTAAGCAAGTACAACTAATTGTGGACACCTATGGCATACCGGGACAAGTTGTAAATGAAGCTGCATAGTAAACAAAAGGCAACAGAAGAAAAAGCGCGATTGTACTCGGCAAGAATACGGCCTGCATGTTAAACCCTTGTCTAACCTTTGTTCCCGCAAACATCAGTAACAAAAAATTAAGCAGAAAAAATGAAAACACACGAACCACACAATGACAGTACCTCCCAAACATTTCTTACAGGAGCGATACTGTTTGCCAACCTCGATTATTCGGGTTTAACGGCATACGCTGTGAAAGCTGCCATAGGCGGGGCAATATGGATGGCTTACAAGCTGGCTGGCGATTACATCTCGTACCGCCTGACAAGTAAGAACAAAAAGAAAACTGAGTAATTAATCAATGGTGTAGGAAAAAAGAAAATGGCGAACTGGAAAAAAATATTAGTAGGCACGGGAATCGGTGCAGGTATCGTAGGGATCATTACCTATGTTACCCGACTGAACCGAACCAGCGTGCAACTGGAATCGGTTTCCACAGCCAAAATACATTCCTTAAAAACTGATGGCTTAACGATACGTGTAGATGTTCAATTAAAAAATCCAACTAACAGCACTTTCAAATTAAAATTCCCCTTTGTTAAAGTGCTTTACAAGGAAAATACAATTGGTTCATCACAAGTAATCAATAAAGACATTCAGATACCAGCCTACGGAGAAGCTGTGATTGAAAGTATCATGATAAAAATCCCGCTTACAGGGCTTCTCTCGTTAGGTGCTGGAATGTACAAATTGCTGGTGAACAAAGAACCCGCACCCATTTTCGTAAAGACAATAACCACGATTGATTTAGGCTGGAAAAAGCTGCCTTATGAAAAAACAGATGACATCACATTAAAACCGAAAGCCTAATGGAAGCAACTACAATCATACAACTAAAAAGCCTTGAGCCATACCGTCACTTGTTCCCGAAAGCAACGACAATGGACAACACCGTAAAAATGGGCGCAACGGTTTCTGACACAGTTGACTTCATTCCAGAGGTTGTAAAAAACACTCAATGGCAAGTAGAGAAATTCGTTAATCAGGAGTTACGTGGGCTGTCTACATACTCAGCATGTGAAAAGCTCTGGCACTTTGTTAAATACCATATCCGCTACAAAAAAGATAAGCGGGGTTTAGAGCAAGTGCGAAGCCCACGCAGGCTTATACATGACGGAGTTGGTGACTGTGACTGTTTTACTACGTTCATCAGTACATGTTTGATCGCGTTGAAAATTCCCGTAATCAACCGAATCACTAAGTACAAAGCGGACTACTTCCAGCATATCTATCCGATAGTACCATTAGGGAATGGAAAATACATCACGATGGATTGCGTAGTGGACAGATTTAATTACGAAGAACCTTACACAGAAAAAAAAGATTTCAAAATGGACTTACAGTATTTAGACGGCATAGAAGAAAACGCAGGAAGCAATCTCATGGGCAACGTGGATTTGCAAGACCTGATGGGTTGGGACAACGACATGGGCGATTTAGGGAAGCTCTTTAAGAAACGTGCCAACAAAAGTACCTCCGCTATGCCTGAACAAAATCAAGGAGGGAAAAAAGGAAAGAAAGGATTTCAGAAGTTCAAACAGATCGCAAAGAAAGTTCTAAACGTAACCAATAAGGCAAATCCCGCAACAGCTTTATTACGTGCAGGTATCTTGGCTTCGATGAAGCTGAACATTATGAAAGTTGCCCAACGCCTCAAATGGGCTTACCTGACAGAAGATGAAGCACGCAAAAAAGGTGCAGACATGAGTAAGTTCGGAAAGCTTAAAAATATTCTCTACAAAATAGAGCAGATATTTTATACCGCAGGAGGTAAACCAGAAAACTTAAAGAAAGCAATACTATCTGGTCGCGGAAATAAAAACAAAGAAGTAAGTGGTTTTGGTTTGATTGATGCCAGAGACGTTGAGTTTAGTGGTATTGATGAAAGTATGCCGCTGAATGAATTGCTTGGTGATGTGTATCACGATGAATTTGTGAACGGCATTGAGGATATGAATGGTCTGGGTGAATTAGGATCAGCGGTTGCCGCAGGTGCATCCATTACCGCAGCTTCAACAGTTATGGCCAGTATCGCAGCACTCTTAAAATCGCTTGGTAATATTTTCCCGAACAAAAAGAATAACAGCGATTTCAAAGATGAAGGTTCTGGTGATGGTGGATCAGGTTCGGATAGCGGTGGTGATAGCGGAGATAGTGGTAGCAGCGAAAGCAATACTCCTTCTGTAAAAACAAGTGGTGGAGATAACAGTAGTTCATCTAACGATGACAATTCTGAAAGCAACAATACACCAGCACAATCAAAGAGCAAAGCACCAGCATCTAATGATGAATCTGGAAGTGATGATGGCGAAAACACCAACGGCACAAGCAGCAATAAGAGTAAAGCGCCAGCCGATGATTCTGAAACAGCACCAACCGGTATAAAAGGCTTCTGGGAAAACAACAAGAAGTGGATTAAGCCAGTTGGAATCGGTGCGGTAGTAGCGGGTGTTCTTTATGCAGGTTATCGAATGGTTACTGGCAATAAAGAGAAGAAAAAAGCACCAGCAAGTAACGGACAAGCTGCCCTCAATGGCTTTAGCAGTCACAAGCACAAGAAACGAAAAAAGGGCAAAAAGAAACATCGTGGTGGACATGGAAAAAAATCCAACATAGCCCTGATGTAAGCAAAAAAATAATAACCCTTTAAAACGAAAAGAAATGAGCAAAAAGAAAAACAGTAAAGCCAGTAAAGCAAAGAAAGCGCATGTTCTGGCGATAGCCGCAGAGTTAGACACTAAAGGCAATGCTAAAAATTCAGCAATTGAATCAGTGAAGGACTTAGTGGTAGGTGTAGTTGGTGGCGGGCTTGCGGGAGCAGCCATTGGCAAACCTTCCTTGCTGGTTGGGTTCGGAACATCGCTAATCGGTCACTATATGGGATCATCAATGGCTACCAGCTTTGGTATGGGTATGATGGCATCGGGAGGCTATCAGATCGGACAAGGCGCAGTAAATGGAACAAGTCTGTCAGGATTGGAAGGTGCTAAAGAACGTATGAAAGCGTTTGGACAAAACATCAAGCAACGCCTGTATCTGGACAAGATCATTAAGCCAAAAGAAGCGGAGACAAAAGAGGAAGGCACTAACGGAATGGGAAGTGTACAATACTTTAAATATCCGCAGAGAGAAACTCAAGAGATCGACATGAGCGGACTGGATGAAATCGAAAATGCGATTGCTCGAAGCGGTGAGCAATTCCAGCAAAAACAAATGTCAGGCACTTATGATGATGTGTCGGGCTTAGAGGATGAAAAAATCTACTAACCGCTAAAAGAAGAAAACAGGCTAAAAGCCCTATCGTTCCTCGCTAAAACTTATTGCAGTTAGCAAAATCCCTATTCGGAAAAATAGCGGAACAGGAAAGCTACGGCCTTTTTCAAAACAAAAAGAACAAAAAGTAAAACCAAAAAAAAAGAAACATCATGTTAGAAATGTTAAACGGAATCGAAGAATACAACAACGTAGGCGCGTTGTTGGGAGTTGAAGGATTAGACGGTAACGATGAGTTACTTGGCGCACTTCGCAGAATGAATCCAATTGCGCGTCAGCGCACAATCAACAAACTGGCAAATACTGGCGCATCCAGTAAAGGATCACGCGCAGAAATGGAAAAGCATTTTTCCGAATTGCCAGCGCACATCAAACAAGGATTGGCAAAAGGAGAATTGCGTTTGGCTGATACTGTGATTTACAGCATCAAGCAAGTAAGCAGTAAAACCATTAAGATGTTTGAAACTCAAGACGACAAAGAAATCGGCTTGCGTAACATCTCCAATGCGAAGTTGCCAAAGAACCAAGCTCTTTTGGTAAGTGGAATCGTGTTGCTTGCGGGTGTTGCTACCGAATTGTCAAAGGACAAAGTAATGGCAACCAAATTCGGTGACTTAGGAGAGTTCGCACCGATTGTGAATGGTGAGTTCTCCTTAAAGAGCAACAAGAAACAAATTGTTCCTGAGACATCGAACAATGTGTTTAAGACAAGCAACATGCACAATGTGCCAATTGGCTACTACAAATTAGCCAACCCACGTTTGATCCATGATGACATCTTGGTGGAATTGACCATTGAACTTGGTACAATGGACGGGCTTGATCCAAAGACACACATCTATTGCGGATTGCACGGAACAATCACAACTCCATAGTAGAAGCCTAAATAAAGTCCGCAGTAATGCGCTGCGGACTTTTTAAAAAACCATTAAAGAAAATAATCATGTTAAAGCCAGTAAAAAAAAGATTTGATGCTCAGGTAACAGAAGCGAAGCAAGTTGTTACAAAAAGCTTTGAGTTAGATAAGAACATCAAAGCTGTGAAAGGTGTGCTGGTTACTTCAGACAAGGATGATCTATTGTATTACAGAGGAACTCAAAAGATTGAAATCAATAAAGAGGAATACTTCCCTGATAACTACGAAAGTAAATTGCTGATGTCGGGTATCAATGTAGCACCGAAACAACGCTACTATGATTTAGGCAATGTTAATCCGGGCAATGGAATCATAAAACTAACCTACACGGATAATGAAGACGGAAGAACAGCATTTGTGCCTTACCGTGTTTCTCTCTATGTGGATTGCGAAATGGAGGATGAATTATGATACGCGAACAGGTAGTAGTAACGAGTATTCGGATCACTAAGTCTGGGCAAGTAAAACACTTTCAAGTAAAGCTTCCGAAAAACACAACACGAATTATCGGAATTGAACTTGGTGGTAGATGGCTTGCACAAAGTAAAGACGATGGCACTATGGTTCACGCAATTGAACCTGTGGCGGCTGAACTAATCAAGCGCGAACAGTTTGATGTAAAAGCTGAATCAAGAAGCCCATTGTTTAAGCGGAATTTGTTAGTAGGTGAAATTAAACTCCAGAGCTGTGAAGAAGCGAACATCTTTTATGCAGCAGATATGCAAGGTGACAGCAATTTAGCGTATGGTGATTTTACACAAAACGCATTTTGGAAACCTTCAGCATTTACGCATCAGGCACATGCCTTTGAAGAAAAAATAATTGTTGACGGAAACAGCACAATAATTCAGGGAGTTTACAAAGACCGCTATGGCGAACAGACAAAGCAAGTACCGAACTACATCGTGAACCTATACGTGTGGACAGAAAGACAAGAACCAGAAAAACAAAAGTAAGATGACCATTGCATTAGCCTTAGAATATATCCCACGCAGAATGGATGAATTAGGGTACGGTAAGAATTACTACCTCCGCTTCAGACATTTTGTGTTGCAACCGAATGAGGTTGTTGAAGTTGATGCTTACAATCAATTCTTCATTCTTGTTCAGGAAGTAGCAGACGTGAAAGTAGAATCTGATTTCGGATTGTACGATATAGCAGAGACCAACACAAACGAACAAAGCTACGAGCATCAAGGCGCAATAGTCCTCACCAACACATCAGACCGTATTAATCACTTGCGGTTTATACAAGTGATACCTAAACACATAACCTTGAAGTAATATGCCTATTCAGTTTGATAATTTCGACCAGCAAAAAATAGACCGCCTAAAAAACCATTTGGTAGCAATGGCGGAAAAAGGGAAAGCCAAGTTTTATGAAGTCTTTGTTGACGGATTAAAGGCAGTTCCCAAAACCGATGAACCGAGTGAGTTTGACGGTTATGAAGATTACATGACCATTGATACTGAACAGATCAGAATCATCATTTACAATTCGGCTTCCTCCCCTCGCAACGATCAATATGTGTTTATGCTGAAAGCGCGTAACCGCGACGAAGCAAACAACATTGGATTAAATGGCTTTCAGGTAAAGAGCTATTCTAAAAATAACATTAGCGATTGGAGACAACAACAAAACGTCAGAACGGCTGAACAAATGGAAATCGCTGCTTTGAAAAAAGAGAACGCAGAGTTGCGAATCGAACTTCAGGAAGCCGAAGAGTATTCAGATAAACTTGCAGCCGCAGTAGAAGCTGCAAAAGCAAATGGAAACAAAATCGGTGGCGTTCATTGGGGCGAAGTGTTTTCGGTAGCCCTTGAAGGTTTGGTGAGACGTAATACCCATATCATCGCTCAGATACCAGCCGTTTCGGGACTGGCAGGTATTATAGAGAAGGACAACAGTCGTATTGAAAGCCCTCAAGAAAATGCGGAAGTGTCTTTTAAAAAGAAAGAATCCAGTTTACCTAACAGTAACAACGCACCAGCTCTATCAGAGCAAGAACAAGCCTTTGTCAATCTTATGCGCGAATTGGAGAAACTCTTTACAGACGATGAGATGGGGCAAATCATGCAGATCCTTGATGCTTTGAGCAAAGACAAATCGCAACTGCAACCTGTGGCAGAACTTCTTAACGAATCGGAAGAAGAACAGGAAGAAGAAACAAATCACTAATCCTTTAAAAGCAAAAGTATGAAGAAGTACACCTACGAGCTGGAGATAGCAGCCAGCAATGAAAAGGAAGCAGATACCAAAATGGAAGCACTTACGGTATTGGCTTCAAAGCTCTCTGCTAAAGAGCTTGAAAAATTAGCACATGTAGTAAAAAACGATCCAGTTAAAACCGCTTTGGCAAAAAAAGCTTTGGGAGTTTAAGAGTAAAACAAAATGAGTAAAGCACTAAAAAAAAGACAGACCAACATTGACGCGCTGGTAGCTGAAAAGCAAAAAGCCGACAAGGAAGGCATGAGTGTGAAGGAGAAAGTAATATACTCCCTTCTTGCTGCTGCTGGGGTTACTGGAATTATTGTGCTTGGAAAAAAGCTCATTGATAAAACAATCTCCAATAAAGCACATGCAAAAAGTTTTGAGGATGGTACACCAGAAACACTTGCCAAACAAATCAAAATGGCATTTGAAAATGACGGTTACTGGGGGACAGATACAGATGCACTTCGTACAGTATTGACTTCAATTAAAAGCAGAGACGAGCTAAATAAAGTATTTAAAGCCTATCAAAAGGAATATCATTCTAACATGTATAAGGACATGAGCGATGAGCTTCAAACAACCGAATACAATGAGATGCTTCAAATCATGGCTGCAAAGCCAGAAAAGGCTGGACAAGCTCCAACTGCTAATCAATATAGTGCATGGGCAAAAAGATTGAAAGCGGCATTCGATAAAACCTATGGTTTTTTACCCGGTACGGATGAAGATGCAATCAAAGCTGTATTCAATGAAATACCCTCTCAGGGCGCATTTGTGAATGTAGGCAAGGCATATTACAAAGAGTACAGCGAAAACCTCATTGATGCTTTAAAAAGTGAATTGGAGATGTGGGAGTATTCTGACTACATGAAAATCATCCTTGCAAAACCAAAAGCCTAATGACCATGAAAAAAAATATCAGCAATACTGGCGATCAAACGCCAAAGAAAAATAACGGCAAGAAGTGGTTACTGATCGGTTTGGGAGTAGCAGCAACGGGAGCGTTGTCATATTTCGGGTGGCAATACTGGAAAAAGAAAAAAGAGGACAATTCAAGTAACGAGAATGATACGCCTGATTTTCCAGCAGAAAACACTTCCAGCTATAATCCTAAACCCAAAGCAGCACCGCAAAGAAATGATGATTTTCCTTTGAAGAAAGGCAGTAAGGGAGCAAATGTGAAAGCATTACAACAATATCTGCTTAGTAAACTTGGTGCAACTGCTCTCGGAAAAGGCGGAGCTGATGGAGACTTTGGCAGCAAAACAGAAGAAGCACTTAAAAAACTTGGTTTATCATCCGTAATTGATGAAACAACTTTTAATGTGCTAACAAAGGGAAGCAGCCCTGATCCAAGTCAAACCGCAACACAATTATACACAGCAGCTACGCGCAAAGATTTCAATAAGGTAATCAGCCTGTTAAAAACGATGCGGAATACTACCGATTATAAAGCGGTAAGTGATGTGTTTGTTACATACCGAATCAATGGAGTTCGCCAAACCCTTGTGAATGGATTGTTAAGCAGCTTTAGTGATGAAAAACAAAAGCAAGCAATTCGATTAGCCTTCTCCAATATGGGATTGAAGTATGACGGTAACAAATGGGCGCTGTCTGGAATTGATAAAAACATTCTGATAACCACGAAACCGACAAGGGTATGGAAAACACCGAAAGAATCAGTAAGTGTACCTGCAAACATGGTTCTCGGATCAGAAATTACCAGACGCGGAAACTACACTGTATTTGAAAATCACAATCAATACTTCCTTGTTCTAAGCTCTCATTTGAGTTATTACAGGAAATAACAAAAATTAAAAAGTAATAAAATGTCTATTAAAAGAAACATACAGTACATCGTTATTCATTGCACCGCAACACAGCCAAGTGCAACGATTGACAGCATTAAGAAATACTGGAAAGATGTGAGAGGTTGGAAGGATGTGCCGGGCTATCACTACATCATCAAACCAGATGGTGAAGTGGTACAACTACTTGATGAAGCTAAAAATAGCAATGGTGTGTATATGCACAACAGCGTGTGTTTGAATGTAGCTTATATCGGTGGAGTTGATAAAGCAGGGCAACCGAAAGATACCAGAACTCGCGCACAGGAACACGCAATGTTCGACTTAATTGTCGCTCTAACTGAAAAGTACAAGGGTGCAAAGGTTTTAGGACATCGTGATTTTCCAGACGTAAAGAAAGCCTGTCCTTCATTTGACGTGAAGACTTGGCTGGCAAATTATCACCCAGATATTGATTTAGCTGCTTAACCATGTTACAACGCATCAAGGCATTATTAAAACACAAAGGGTTTGAAACCTTCTCCAGACCATACGAATTGAACATCGTAGGCATGAGAAGCAAAAGCATTTTACCCAATCGTTTTGATGATGAACTGCATGTGTTTTACAAAACAAGTCCACTGCATTGGGAATACCATGTATTTAAGATCACAACCGATCCAGGTACATTTTGGTTAAAGAACCCAATGCAACCGCAGGGAACAGCGATACTGGCTGAAGGTCAATACAGAAACGCGTATGCAATCGGGATGCATCGCGGACAGTATGAAGCCTTAGTGCAAGTAAGGCCAATTACGATCATGCGGGACTATGACAGAAACGCTGTACTGGATTTTTACAATGGCAAGAAAACACGCGGATATTATGGCATCAATATACACAGAGCCAATCGCGTAGGCAAAACCAAAACCGTTGATAAAAATTCGGCTGGCTGTCAAGTATTTGAGAACGCCAGCGATTTTGCCGTGTTCATGCGACTATGCGAGAAACACAAATCGTTATACGGAAATCAATTCACGTATTCGCTGATAGATTTTCGTTCATGGCGCAGACAAAGCATCAGACGTGCAAGTTATTTCGCGGCTGGCTTGTTGGGACTTGGAATAGCAGGTTACTTCTTTATACAAAAACAAAACAAAGGAAAACATGAGCAACTTTTTGAAAGAACTCCTAAAAGACAAAACCAACGGGTATAGCCTCAGAGAAGTGATTATCGCTATCTGTATGCTCTTGGTAATAGCAAGTTGGATTGCTCAATTGGTGTTCAACATCACTACTCCAGAGTATATGTTCTACGCCATTGTGAGTTTGATTGCCGCAGGATGCTTCGGTTATAGCATCGAAAGAAAACCAAATAATAACAACTAAAAACAAAAATAGTATGCAAGCCATTAAAAGTAAATTCGGAATTATCATCGCCCTGTTATTGTGTGTAACCGTTATCGGGACATGCACCTTTCTGGAACACCCAACGGACACTTCACCGCATCCAGATCAAGACACAACTATTATCCACGAATGGAGAATGGAGAAGTTAGCATTACAGAAGCAATACGAATCCAAGATTGCGGATCTGCAAAGCTCTAAAGATAGTCTGCAAAAAATCGCGATTGAAAAGAAGAAAGCATTGAACGTATATCGCGCCAAAGCGCAATCACTTCAAATGCAACTTACACAAGCCCTGCATAAAGCTGACAGCATTCCTTTTGTAGCCGACACAATTATTCCAATAACGGAACAATACTTTGCCACAGAAGCAGCCAGAGACACTTCGTGTAATGAAACAATACGAAGTCTTGAACAGATAGTGGCAAACAGGGATAGTTCCATTTACCTGTATAGACAAACCGAAACCAATTTGCGCGAATTGCAGAAAGAACAAAAGTTGAGAGAGCAACAATTAACCGATCAATTGAATACTGCATACAAGGCGCAAAGGAAAAAGGTTTATGAAAATAAGTTTTTAGCCTGCGGATTGGTATTCATAACGGGATTTACCACAACTCTTTTAATCACCCAAAAATTAAAGTAACCAATATGAAAGAAAAAACACTCGTTTCGACCTTCACCCTAATAGGCTCTTTGGCTTCTTACTATTATGGCAAGGCACACGATAAAGATGTAGTACCGTATGTGATGATCGGTGGTTTTATCGGTGCTTGGGTAGGCGAAATGATCGCAAAAGCAATAGAAGCCAATAAGGAAAAGGATAAAGAAAAATAACAGTATGAAAACTTACAGCAAAACACATAGCAACAAGAAAGCCTTGCAAACACATGTTTCAAGAATAAAAAAAAGAGGTGGCCTTTGCTCTATAAGTGGGATGACTGTGTCTTATCATTTTCCTGATAAAACGCCACTAAAGGGACTAAGTCAAGCGAAAGGCAAACTGAAGTACGATACCAAAGCCAAGAGAATCAAAGCGGTTAAAACCAAAGGAAACATTATCACATTCAAAGAGCAATTCTACTGGAAAGGTGATAAGTATTGGCAAATCGGAGTAACAGGTTTTGAAACATCAAAGGGTTCGGTAAAGATTATCGGATTTGGCAGAGACACACAATGGTATTCCAGTATGGATGATTTGTTAGATGCAATTGACTGGGACAAAATGGAAGCGTGGCATAGTGAAGATTAATTTAAAAACAAACAAACGTATGGCAACTACAATCACCAACAATGGCGCAAGCCTTAAAATTGATAACGGTACGCAGGTGCGTAACCTTATGAAATCACAGATCATTGAAATCTCTGTGATAAAAACCAACATCATAAAATTTGATACTGGACAAGGCCCTTTGCATAATGTCTTTGTTCCGTATGCAGAAGTAACGGAACCAGCGGCAGCCAGTCCTGAAGCATTAAGAGATGCTCTTAATGAAATGATGGCGTCAAGTCTTGCTTCTGGAACTGCTACTGAGGCAAAGCAGATTGAAGAAATCGGCAAACTCAACGTAATGAATGAGCAAATTGCAGCGATTAAAACTTCGGTAAATGCTCTGGATAACAAAATCTTCTTTGATCCGGTATTAATTGATGAGGGAAATCCAAATGTTATTTACAAAGGGTTTGCAAGCCCTTCTGCTAAACTGGATGAACCTGTTTGGGCAATTCAGAAAATCACTCATTTAAACGATGTGTGCAGCTATCAATGGGCTGACGGTAATAAGAACTTTGATAACATCTGGAATAACAGAGCAGAGCTTACTTATGCCTAACATGGGAATCTTTTTAGACATACTATCAGGAAGAATCTTCAAATTCCGAAATGCCAATGGCGCAGATATAAACGCTGGCACATCGGATGAACTGATCGTAACGCCTAAATCTTTAACCCAAAGCGAAGTATTCAGCAACACCAGCATTCCGCTGGTGTTGTCTGCTTCGCTTAGTTCCAAAACAAGCACTCTTACATTAGCAACCAGTTTTTTTCTAATTCCTACAAATGGCTATTTCTTTCCAAACCGAAAGACAAAAATACAAGCTCAAATATTTGCTTACACATTTGCCGATAGTGGATGTATTGGTGAGATAAGTTTAGCAGATGCAAACACGAGTAATGTTGTACCAAATACTTCTTTTACATTCAACAACACCACATGGTCTTGCGTAAATGGATGACTTATTGAAGTTGAAGCTGGAAAAATGTACACGCTTGCAATTAGAAAAACTATTGGATCATCAAATAAGAGTGTTCAACTACGAACCGCAACAATAACACTTAAACTACAAAGCATTTAATGAAGTCTGCTATGCCAAATAATTATAAGGAGTTCGTGACCTTCGTAGAGAAGGATTTACGCATTGGCTATAAGCATAACAAGAGAAGTATTGAGGCTTTGGCGTACTCTCTTAAAATCAGCGATAAAACCGAAATAAAAGAACTTACAGAATTGGCGATTGTAAATGTTGCCAGAGAATTGGCACATTCAAACAAAGCAGTTCAGGAGAAGTTTGAAAAGATTGTTGAATTGTATAACAATCAAATGATACTCTCGCATCGCACCAGCCAAAGCATTTTATTACAACAATACTCCACACCTGCACCTATCGGTTATCTAATGGGTGTTTACTGTGGATTACCACAGTTGCACATCAAAGGTGGATATGCCTTTGAGCCAAGTGCAGGAAATGGATTACTTACCATAGCCGCTATACCAGAGCGTGTCTATGTAAACGAAATTGATTTTACCAGAAACCGCAATTTAAAAACACAAGGCTTTGCAAACGTCTTTAACAGAGATGCAACAGAACCACATTCCTACTTAGACCTAACAGGCACATTTCAGGCGGTATTAACTAACCCGCCATTTGGTGTTTTAGACAAGGCTATTGATTACAATACTTTCCCTATTACGGTTCTCGATCATTTAATGGCTCTACGTGCATTAGATACAATGGCATTTGATGGGAAAGCAGCTATTATCATTGGCGGTCATACTAAGTGGGATAATCTGGGAAGAATCCAAAAGGGCAAGAACCGCATTTTCTTTAACTACTTATACCGTCACTACAACGTGTTGGACGTAATTCCAATTGACGGCAAACGATTATACACTCGTCAAGGCACAGGCTTTCCAGTACGCCAGATCTTAATAGACGGACGAAAAAAAGTACCTACTGGCGTTGCGCCTGTGAAAGATGAACAACTAAGCAAAGTTGTAACATCATTTGATGAACTCTTTGATAGGGTGATGCAATGGACAGATGAAACAGAAAACAATACAACATTTATTCAAATGAATATCGAAGCATTAGAAAAAGAAGCATTGGCAATTCGCGCTTTGCTTTCTGGAGACGAATTAGGAGAAACAGATCAAGAGAATGATGACGATTATGTGGACAACGATAAATTATTCGTCCGCTATCAGGAATTGAAACCAGCATATCCGAATGATTTACTGCTTATGGAAACACCTTCCATGCTATTAGCATTTAATGATGATGCAATCCTTTTAGCTAAAACATTACGCATTGGTCACATGAATTATAAGAACTCAAAATATAGCTACACAATGGCTGGTATATCAAAAGTTCTTTTAGGGCATCATTTTCAAAAGCTGAATGAAGCTGGAGTAGAGTTCACGATTATTCCAAACGGCAAAAAAACTGACTGGAAAAAATTAGAGGAAGATATGATCCGATTTATCCAAATTGGGAACGGTGATATTTCCGCTTTGGGTTCACCTTATATGCCCGCTTCTAAAAGCTGTGTTGTGCTAAACACACAAGTACCCGATTCAATGAGCTTTGAAACACAAGCTGCCTTAACGCGCATTAAAACAGAGGTTGGAGGCAATATGGATAATTTTGTGAGACATCGGTTAGGTTATAATACACACTTCGCATTGTGTCAGGCTCTATCTGCTGAACAAATTGATGCCGTTGCAATGGCAATCTATAACATTGAGGCCAGAGGTCAAGGAATGATTATTGGCGATCAAACAGGTATCGGGAAAGGTCGTATTGCGGCTGCAATGATACGCTACGGAGTGAAACGCGGTTTAAAACCAATTTTCATAACTGAAAAGGCAAATCTTTTCTCCGACATATACCGAGACCTTTCTGCAATTGGTTCATCAAATTTCAAGCCTTTCATCATTAACGGCAGAGAGACAAAAACCGATATTAAAGATGAAGATGGTAACATTGTTTATCAGGCATTGTCACCAGCCGAACAACAAAGTATTTTTTCAAGTAAAGAAATACCAGCCAATTATGATTTCGTAGTGGGTACATATTCTCAATTCAATTCACCTGAGAAGAAACCCGAAAAGCCAAGCTTCCTTATGAGCATTGCAAAGGGCAATCTGTTGATTATGGACGAGGCACATAACTCAAGCGGTTCAAGTAATACAGGTGAATTTATGCAGCGTGTTGTTCGTGATACTGCTGGTGTTGTTTTCCTATCTGCGACATTTGCCAAACGTCCTGATAATATGCCGATTTACGCAATGAAAACAGCTATTAGCGAAGCCAACATGACCAGAGACGAATTAGTAGAGGCAATTCAAAAAGGTGGTGTAGCCTTACAGGAAATCCTTTCCAGTCAACTTGTAGCAGAAGGTCAAATGATCCGTAGAGAAAGAAGCTTTGAAGGTGTGGAAGTAAATTACATTTCACTTGAAACATACGAGGAACAACATAAGCGAACTGCCGATAGTATTACTAAGGTTCTGCGTGACATAATCGCATTTCAAAATACCCACATTGATAAGCAAGTAGAAGAGCTGGATAAAATAGCAGTTGCCGAAGGTAAAGAAGTTGAAATGCGTGAGGGTACTTCTCAGGCTGGTGTGGATAATATCCCTTACTTCTCTAAAGTGTTTAATGTGATAAACCAAATGCTATTCAGTATCAAAGCGGATGCGGTAGCGGATCGCGCCATTGAAAGATTGAAAGAAGGGAAAAAGCCTGTCATTGCATTTGCATCTACAATGGGGAGCTTCATTGAACAAATGGAGAATGAACAGGGATTACCAGTTGGTGACGGTGATCTAATCAATAATGATTTTGCTGAAGTATTAAGACGCGGATTGGACGGTGTAATGCGTTACACAGAAAAAGATGTGAATGGTGAGCCAGTTTACAAATCATTCAATGTAGCTGAACTGGATGAAGATGCCAGAAAGGAATACAACCGAATCTTAAATGAAATTAATTCTATAAGTACAGGTATTTCGATTAGCCCTATTGACATGATTATTCAAAAGCTTGAAAGAGCTGGGTACGTTGTAGCAGAAGTTACAGGCAGAAAATATGCCGTTCAACCAAATGCGAAGGGCAATAAAGGAATGGTTACTTCTCGTAAAAAACCGAATACAAATGACGCGTTTAGAATGTTCAACAACAACGAGGTTGATGTTTTAATGATTAATCAATCTGGTAGTACAGGAGCTTCGGCACATGCAATTGTAACACAAAAAGTACCTGCTGAACAAGTAAAGCAACGTGTGATGATTGTACTGCAAGCAGAGCTTGATATTAATACAGAGGTTCAAAAACGAGGCCGTATTAATCGTACAGGTCAAATTCTTAAACCGATTTATGACTACGAGATTTCATCTATACCGGCAGAGAAGCGTTTAATGATGATGTTGCAAAAGAAACTGAAATCATTGGATGCCAATACAACTTCTAATCAAAAGCAAAGCACTAAGATTTTGGACGTGCCAGACTTCTTAAACAAATACGGTGATAAGGTGGTAAAGGAATATCTTTTGGAGAACAAGAATATCAATGAATTGTTAGG
>JBKDKI010000041.1:0-4230 GCA_046345155.1 Sphingobacteriaceae bacterium | reverse complement strand
GGAAAGAAAAAAGCTGTTATTCGCGCTAATCTATCGTTAAATGAATAAAATCTAAATATACCTTTTTGTACAAAAGCAAGAAAATCACATTGTTCATTTTTTTTAAGGATCAAGTTTTTTTTATGAACGACTTCTTTTGTTAAACAGATTTGGAAATCCTGCCATTCATCATCACTTAATTTGATAAATCTCTCGAAATAATTTCTTAAAGCTTCCATAGTTTCTTTTAAATCTTGCGATAAATTATTAATTATCTATAAAAGTAAGCAATAATTATTTGTTATTTTCATTATGATAACTACCCTAAGAGGAGAGATAAAAGTAGGGCTTAAATTGATTTATAATAAAAGTAAGGGAGGTTTTAGTTACTACCGGAATATTCTTATTGTTCTGTTTTAGTTTCATTAAATTTTTTAAGATTAAAACCCAGGCCAAGTTTTACATAGAAACCACTTAGGTCTCTTGAATTGTTTGGCATTACAAAACGCCAACCAACCCCAGTCTTAAGTTTAAAATAAGTTAAAATATCATAACTGAAATGCAAACCTGTTTCAATTGGTATTATGCGTTCTTTGCCTTTGTTCACTTCTGTTCCGTTTTGATTTAGCTGCTTGTAAAAGTTACTGCCAATACCCGCTTGCAGATAAGTTGATATTCCAAATTTTTTATACTGGTAAAAGTCAAATTCTTCTCCTAGGCTTGCAAAAAATAATTTATTTTTCTTTATAAACCCATTTTCATCAATAAATTTTCCAATTTCAAATGGAGTTCCATTTATACCTATTTTGAATCTGAGTTTTTTTCCGAAGCTAATACCTGAATACAATCCATAGATGACTGTATGATGCTGATTAATGTGAGTTCTTCTGTTGTCAAGGCCATATACAATTTCTTTCTTTTTTTTAAAAGTTTCAAAAGGGTTCGTAATACTCTGGGAATAATCTTTCACTAATATTAGTAATGCGATAATAGATGATATGAATTTTAAACGAATCATATAGTATTTGTCAGGTGAAGCCCAATTTACACTAAATGACAATATGAGTTTTACAAACCTACTACCATTTTTTATACATCATTGAATAAACTTACAACTGTGTATTCATTCATGACACACGCAGTAGAGCGGAGAAATGATAGTAAACAGAAAATCCACGAAGGGCAGCCAGGGAAAAAATCAGTTAGAGTGAACCAATATTTTCAAAATTACCCATCATTTTGAACCTTCGTATCGAATTTTTCCATGTAAGATAAACTTCGATTTGCGCATCGCTTTGATGACCTATCACTCTTGAAAATTCTCCATCCCTCAAACCTAATAAGAGGACTTTCGTTCCAAATTCGAGCGCAATATCTAATTCGATCGACACACTTCTGATGTGAATACAACTAAACCATGCTTTTCGCTTTCCAGATTGTTCTTTATCCGTTTATTAGTTGAAATAATATCTCTGGAGCGTGATGATTTTTCCAATTATTAAAAACTGCCATGTTGCACTGCCAAATATAAGCGTGGGAGATCCTATGTAGACTAAATACAAATATAAATTTTCATTATAAACTATAATCCGCCATTTTTAAAAATATTAATTAAATGAAAAAGGATCAATATGCAAACAAGGGATACAATATAAATTATAATTCCAATACCCCTTCTTTCAATAATTTCCTTTTCATATTGGAAGTAATATTTAAGAATTTCTTCTTCAGAGTCACCTTTATTCATTAATACATGAGCTAAAAAGCTGTATTGTTCTTTTGTATACTAATTCTTCATAACCACAATCCCTACATTTTACGAGTTTCTTATCATTCAGCTTCTCAAGAAAATCACCTGAATACTCATAGAATAGGTTGTGCAATGTTAGCTTTGTAGATTTGCACATTTGACAATGTAAAATATTATTCATTTTATCAATAGTAGTCTAGGTAGATTTTGAAGTATTCACGTCAATAATCCTCATTTAGATAATTAATTTGAACTATATCAATTATAATTACAAAAATCAAAGCAAACAACAACCAAATGAAAGGCATTAGATACTTATTATGTATTATACTGTATTTATTTTTAATTTTACTTAGATAATATTTTTTGAGAAGCCTTTGCATTTGTTAACAGAAATATTTGTGGAAATTGACACTTATAAAGATTTATTATGAATTTAATTGCTATTTTTTTAATGAACTTCCCTTCATATTTTAATTCCAAAACTTCCATTTCCCCACAACTCTCACATACCTTCATTTTAAAGTCACTAATTTCCTTTAAAACACAGTTATTTTTACTATAAAATAACGAATGTACAATCATTTGTTTAAAACAAATTGGACATAAATAATATAGATGATTCTTCATGTGTTATTAATAAATTAACTAATTATAATATTTGACTTAAAAAACATATCAAGGTGGGGACAAATAATTTTGAACATTTCAATTAAAACAAAGTTGCATTCTCATAAAGCCTTAATTTTATTTGTCACACTATCAATCACTATATTTTGACTAACAAGCAACTTAAACGTAATACCATTTATCAACTGACTGTTTTGAATTTTACTGATCTTATTTGACACAATGCGACACTAACACTTCTTGATATTTTAACAAAACCACTTTTCAATAAAATAATCTCATAATATTTTAAACACCTTGGTGCTACAACATTCTCATTATTTAATAAACGTAATTTTGTAGTGTTATCAATAGCTTCTTAAGTATTTATATCATTTATCGATACAAAATGAATCGCTTTTCTTTTCTTTATTTCAATTATATCGTGATCAATATTCTGCATAATCTTATTTAACTTTTTCATCTAATATATTTCTATATAAATTCTTTAAAACCAAAAATCATTTAAGCTTGTATCGAACAGATAAATAATTTTACACCCTTATCATCTTATCACCATTCTACTTCATCAAATTCACATGCCCTGTTTTTTCGAACATTTTTCCTTTTGCATTTTGTATGTTCAATTTCCATACATACACATCATCCTTGCAGATCTCGCCTTTGTAATAACCGTTCCATTTGGTTTCATAAGGGTTGTTGGAGCGGTACAATAATTCTCCCCAACGGTCAAATATCTCAAAGCTGTAATTCTTTGAAGTGAAGTTACCCGTAAGTACAGGGAAGAACTCATCGTTGATTAGATCATCATTAGGCGTAAACGTGTTAGGTATATAAATGAAAATGTCATCCTCTACCGTTATTACTTTTGATATCGTATCTGAACATCTTGGGTTAGATGCAATAAGCGTTACCAAGAACTTGCCCGGTTCCTGAAAAATATAATTCGGATTTTGCTGAGTAGAGAACATCGTATTCACATAATACCATTGATAAGTGCTTGCCCCTTGCGACTGGTTAGTGAAGTTAACCTGAGGCTGCTCCAGCACATCCGGATTCTTAGGATTAAAATCAAAATCGGCTCTTGGTTTGGCATACACCGTTATTAGATTGGTGTAAGTAATAGTTGTTGAACAACCCAATGGCGTGCTGATGATAATATTGGCCGTGTAAATACCCTCTTTGCTAAAGCATATTTGCGGGGTGTATTGATTAGAATTGATTACCGTTGGGCTTGGCGCCGATGAAGTAAATACCCAGTTATAATTATAGGCGCTGTTTTGATTTTGGGTGAGTGAAAACGAAGCGCATACCGGTGCACAACCTACCAATTGATTATTGATCACATTGGCACCCGGATTTGGGTTTACCGCAATGGCAAAATTTGTGTTAGCCTGGCAGCCGTTATTATCGGTTACCGTTAAAGTATAGGTGGTACTTACATTGGGTGATACTACCGTATTTGGCGCCGTGCCGCCATTGGGGCTCCACATAAAATTATAAGGGGCTGTGCCACCGCTTACATTAGAGCTAAGTGAAGCTGAACTTCCGGCACACAGCGAACTGTTGCCCGTTACCAAAACATTTAATGGCGAAGGCTGACTGATGGATGAATATAACACCTGTTGACAACCTGATGCATCAATTACCTGTATAGAGTAATTGCCCGCGCTTAAGTTGTTCAAGGTAAGTGGGAAAGTATTGATGTTGATTAAAGTATTATTGTTATTAAGATTAGTAATAGTAAAGGGCATACTGCCGCCGTTTACATTTAACTGTAAGGCTCCGTTATTAGCACCAAAACAATTGATCTGACTCAATACGGTAATATTGGCCGTAAACATAGGTGAGGATGTTACACTTACTATGGC
>JBKDKI010000040.1:0-120904 GCA_046345155.1 Sphingobacteriaceae bacterium | reverse complement strand
CTCCTTTATCTGCTTAATTAAAGCTTTTGCGGTATACTTTTTAAAATCTCTAATAATATCAGAAAGTTGGTTTTCGTTAATTGCCCTGCACATCAAATGCAAATGACTTGGCATTAAAACATAGGCATATATCTCCAGGCCTTTTTCCTTTTGACAATGCTTTAATGATTCAATAATTAGATCCTTGTGATTCTGTCTTGTAAATAAATCTACCCAATTTACAGTTGTTATTGTAATAAAATAAGCGCTATCCACATTTGCAGCTTTATACTTTGTTGACATAAAGTAAAAATAATAAATCTATAGAATTATTCGAGCTTATTACAAGCACGGATTGCAAATCCGCGCGAGCCGGGGGTAATTAAAGTATTCTTGCAAACTTTTTACATGCACGGATTGAAAATCCGCGCGAGCGGGGATAATTATTTCTTAAAAAAACTCACGTATCAATGTAGCTATTTTTTCTTTAAGGCAGTTACCATATAATTCACTAAATCTTATTTGGCCTTTTCCTTTTGAACCATTATATAAAATAAGAAATTCACTATCCTGAAACACAAAATCTTTTGTCATTGGTAATATAAATTTAACGTTAAATTTTACTGATGCTTTTGAAAATTGTATTTCTAAAAAATTATCTTGATCTCTTAATGACTTAAATTCAATTTCATTTATTTCTATTCCATTTTCCCTGATTAAATCTTCATTATCACTAAATGTATTCTTAATTTCATCAAGTAATCTGCATTTATTTCGATTATATTTTTCTATATAACTCATCAATTATCCCCAAATATACTACGTTTTTCCATATCATAAAATGCACTCGCATTTGGCACATTAATACGATCCAAAGAATTAATAAATTGCCCAGGATTATCTCCAAGGTCATATATTTCATATCCTTGATCCTTTATCCAATTGGCCCATCTCTCATTCTCTTTATACCATAAAGTTTCTTTCAATTTATTATAAGGAATTATACCATTAGGAAACTTCTCTTTCATTTTTTCAAAATCTTCATAAATCTTATCTAAATTATTATAGCCTTTACCAGCAAAAGCAGAATTTGGCTCAAAAACTTCCACCTCTTTACCCAACTTTCTTAAACTTTGACTAACTTCTCTAACATAAGGCATCTTCCTTCCTATAATAGCAATTTTATTATTTGTCCCTGTCATTATTCTCACAACAGGTATTCCATTAATTTTAACAGATGGGTAAACGATATTCTCATTTTTAACTTTCTTCCATCCAGCTACTTTCTGATTATTATTAGGATTAACATATTCAATAATCTCAATATTTCCTCGACTAACATTATCTCCATCTATAAACGTAATATTATCAAGTTTCTTAATTACTTTTCCTGTTACATTATTTGAAACTTCATTATTATTAAACTTAATAGCTTTGCGTAATTTATCAATTGTCCCTAAAGTAAAATCATTACCAGTACTTAATTTTATGTAAAGCATTATGCCTGCAGATGTTTTCTCAACACTTCCAGATAACTTGCTCAAATTCTTAATTAGAATCAAACCCGTTTTATCAACTTCACTAATTATTTGCGCAATCTTTGCACCCACAATACCAGTTTTCAAAGCTGCTTTTACCTCACCTACTCCATAAAACAAGCTTACAACATCAAAAATCAATCTTCCTTGTTTATAAGCACATGTTTTATCTGTGCAGAATGTTGATGTCGACCAATCGCCAATACTATTTTTAATTGAAGTAAATATTTGAGATGTACCATTCGGACTATTACAAACTTCTTTTATAGAGTTAATTGTTTGTAATGTTTTTTCTCTAACTAAGTAACAATTAGGTGACTTTGAATTGACACTAATTGGAGACCAACAATCCACAAACTCAACCATGTTAAAAACATCCTTTATAGTTACGAACACACCATCAATAACGCCACATACAAGTGCCGCACCATAACATTGTTCTGGAGTAAGATTACACATGGAATTATTCCAAAAACATTGAGGTATTACTCCATCAAAATCCTTGTAAGTTTCGTAACATTGAATTCCATACTTCTCCTTAATATATTTCTCAAGATCAAAACCGAATAGCGCACCATCTTCTTCATCATCTTGCCAACTCCATACATGAATTTCTTCTGAAATACTTAGCCATTGTTGATGATCTAATACTACACCCTCACCATAATCCAACAAATTATCAGTGCTTCCTTTTTCTAACTTTGGAAAAGTATGTGACAATGCAAAAGCTCCATGTGCCAATTCATGCGTTAATTCTTTTACGCTTGCGTTATTGGCTACAAAACCCAACGCTCTGCCACGCACCATGTAACCACGCAACTCGGTGGTGTTAAATTTTGGCACAACAAATACATAATAAGCTTCCTTATCGTAATCTGCATGCGTTTGCTGATAAGCATCCCGCAAAGCGCGCATTTCAGCACTGTACTTAGTTAGTAAGTTGGCATCTGCTCCTTGTAATCCATCTTCGCCAATATTAAATGTAAAGTTTGGCGCAGTTGTTACACTCCAGCTTACATTGGCTTGCGCATATACTTTATTTATCTCCTGCGCTGTTACTGTTGAAGCTATTGCCGCACCATTTACCAGTACAATTACCAACTTTTTAGAAATTGGCTTTAAGCTTACAACATTTAATTTCCCAATCTTTTTATTATCATAATAGGCGTAAACACATGTGGCATTATCCGGTATTCCCGTTAATTTAAATTGATCGCCAAGAGTTGACTTTGTTATCAAAGAGCCACTCATGGTTTTAAATTCCAACTTGTTCGCATCAAAATTACTGATGCTGTAACTGGCAACCACTTCGTCTGTTCCGCTTTCACCTATACTCTTATACGGCACAAAATAACTCGAACCATCTTTCAGTTTTATGAATTCGTAATCCTGACTGGTAGATTTCTCCGGTCGCTTATCAAATCCATACTTTTGTGTACCACTCTTTTCAAAAACTACTTTAAAATTTGCATTTGCCGAAAGTGTATCACTACTAATTGGTATATAACTTTTTGGTCCGCTTATGGTTGGTGGAGGCGGCACCATATTTATTTCATACTGGTTACCATTGGCATCACGCACCACAACAATATTCTTATTCTCCGGCAAGGTTACACAACTCGGTGTTGTATTTCCTTCTAACATCGCACACACCTGATTACCAACTATTGAAATGCTTTTAATTGTTCCTCCAAATACTATCGGTGTTTCCTCTGCCAATGCCAGATCATGCGCATGCTCCCAAGCCTCAACGCCTTTGGTCATGGCTTCTATAATTCCTTGCTGCTGGCGTTGATCAATATCAATAAAAATATTATCCCACTTTACTGCAACCGGAAAGCCCCCAAACACCAATGCATAACCTTTACCTCGGTACCAACCCGGAATATTGTTAGACTTTATTTCTGTAGCGATAACTTCAAACTGTCCGCTTTGAATGATCATACCTAATACCGCTTTGTTAACCGGTAATGGCTGCTTGGCATTCGGACTAACAGGCATAGTATTTGTGTTACACGCATAATTTGGTGCGGCATAGGTTGTGAATTCAGCCGTATTACTCCACTCCCCTGCCATTGGCTGCTCACCGCGCACACGGCATTCATAAGTAGTACTTGGTTCTAAATTAGATATGCGCTCGTAACCTGTTGTGTTCGGATAGTTGAACCAATTTAAAGTTCCTTTTTTACGAACCTGTAATAAATAATTGCTGTAAATACTTTGTTTATTAAACGTACACTCACCACTACGGTGATTAATTTCATTTGCACTTAAGGTAATTCCAATGCTGTTACCCAACACATTTTTTACCGTACCGTATGTAAATGTGCAAATTTGACTATAGCCTTGGTTCTTGAAAAGATCTCGACCAGTTACATCTTTTGCCCTCACCCGCCACACATACTTCATGTATAAATTCAATGGCGGTTCGGTAATGCCATAATTAATAAAGGTTTGTTGAGTAGTAATACTATAAATTGGGGCCGTACTCAATACAATTTGATTTGGGTTGGCGGTGCTATCCGGTCGGCACTCATACAAAGCAAACTCATACTCAGTATTTAATGCGCTTAACGGACTACCTTGGTTAACCGGAGTCCATTGAAAAATAATATTCTGAGGATTTAATGGCGTTAAATAGCTGCCACAAAACGGCATGTTCAAATAAGGAGGATCACTTAATGTGAACCAAGCCTGTGCGCAAGCTTCGTTACTTAATTGAATGGGCGTGCTATTATTATAATCATAAGCTTTGATGCAAATGCTGTAGTAACCCTCAGGTAACGACATGCGCTGCTGATACTGACTTTGATTGATACCAATGAAATCAAGATTACTCGCGTTTAAATACGGTGCCAGATCGTTACCACTTAACAACAAAGGTTGGCCGGGAATTAAGGTAATGGGCGGAGGATTAAAAAATGTTTTGGTGCTTAAAGAAAATCCATTGCCTTTTATCTCAAACTTTAATTTGATATCGTATTGTGGCTGACTAAAATCGTTGAACTTTAAAATGACCTTTAACTTCTCGGCACTTGGGTCGGCATAGTCAGGCAAATAACCACTGTATGGTGGAACAAGCTGAGCAGAGATTTGTACCGGATAGGTTTGGCCAATTAAATTGAAAGTAAAAAGTATTGAAAGTAAAAAAGTAAACACTTTTACTGTAGGAAATAACCTTTTTAATCTATTTAAATATTTAAAACTTATCTTTTTCACGCAATGCTCGAATAATTATATCCTAAAAATTAATTGCTCCTTCCGTAACCGTATAACTTTTACCCATTATAGTATCGGTTACAAAACTGAATGTTGCCTTAAACTTTGTGTTTTGAGTAGTGGTATCAAAAAGTGTAATATTCATGGTTCCTGTTATTGCAGGATATGAAGTGCCATTAACACCTTTGTAAAAGGCAGAAATTTGTCCGTACTTAACAAAATTAACTACCCCGGTTGTATAAGTTGAATTTACCCCAAGCGTTGAGTATGGCGGGTCAAATTGAGAATAACCACCAAAACCATAAGAGCCACCTGAAGAGGATGCATAGGTTAATTCAACATTATTTAATTTACCCACATACCAATCAGTACCATCAACTTTAGCATACAAGGCCCCTTTTGGAGGTGTTGTATTGGTATTATTAGTTGCTGCAGGCGCAGGCGTTTCATCTTTTTTCTTTTTGCATGAAACTGTAATAACTATAATTATCAGAAATGACAATATTATTTTAGATGTGAATTTCATATGTCTATTTTTTTGAACTATTGAAAATTAAAATGAACTTTATGGCTGTTATATAAACGTTTCTCGCGAGCAAGTATCTTTCTAAGGTTAGTTACGTCATTATCTGTTGATGAGTAGGTTGCAACTGTACCATTTTGCTCAATTACCGGTGCCACTTCATTTAAAAGTTTTGTTGCTTCCTCAAACTTATCCTGTAATAACAAGGCATACACTTTATTTATTTGAATACCTTTCAAATACTGACTTTTTTCGCTGAGATCTTTAAACTCCGCTAAGTATTTTTCATTAGTATACATGTCCGTACAAATAAGCTCTAACTTATTTGCCATTGCTTTCAAATCAGCAGTGTGCCAATTAATATGGCGTTCGTTTTTGGAGCGAAAAGATATTGAATCACAAATTCGGTCAACTAAAGCAGAAACGGTATCGCAAATATCAAAAACAGGCTTTTTAGATTTAACACGCGTGAATCCCATATCAAAACCATCTCTTGAATACGAAATATTACCCTTACAAATCAAATTACATTCATTAATGTACATAGGTAATAATACACTCTTTGAAGCAAAATAGATAGAATTACTCACTCTAATCCACTCAACATCCAAATCAGGTTTTGAATTAAAACCCTGTGATTTTCCTTCGATATAATCTTTTGGATATAATAATGTTCTATTTGCATCTATTAATGTATCCAATACAACCTTGTTCAATTTTCGATCGAACACTTTAAATTTATACGGACATTTAAAAGTTAATTGATGATTATAATAATTGATTGACCCAGCTGGAGGAATTGTACCTGCGGGGTAAGTTGTATGAATTGTTTTATTAACCAATTCAATATTCCCAATACTTAGTTGAAATTCAAGATCGCTACTTACATTCGGATTAGTAACAACAACATTTTTACTTGCATTAGGCATACCTCCAAAAGCAATCCCACCGGTAGATTCAAATGATACTTGTGTAACATTTGAAAAACCACTCACTTTAAACTCTTTGTAGTATAATTTTGTTTTGTCTAAAGCCACATCATCCGTTGAGTAACTATCAATTACAACTCTAAAATCTTTATACTCTTTTGGCTGAGGATAAACCGGCATGTATTCATACTTAAATGAATGTACTGATCGCTTTGCATTTTGAGCATTAATGATCAAACTAAAATTGATCATAAGTAACAGAAGTAGTGACTTGTTTTTCATATATATTATTTGTTTTTAAAAATTATAACTTAATCCAACATTGCCCGTAAATTCATTAAAGGATCTGGACGTTGCGGTTGTTCGTAATGATTGAATATAAGTAGCACTTAAATTAAAATTTAACTTGCCAATTTTTTCATTTGGTAATTTGGGGCTGTAGTTGGCTGACAAACGGTGATTAAACACCTCATTTGTTTTGTTTGAATTGGTTAATACCTGGTTATAAGTGCTACCCGCAGTTACCTTTAGTTTATTCTTATAAAAACCTTGACTCACATTTAAATTTGGTCCTACATAAACTATATTCACTTGAGGCATTACGCTTTTATTGTAATTAATTGCCGTATTAATTCCTGTTTTTGTTTGAGTGAATTGAATGGTATAACCACTGGTTAAATTTGTAACGGTACTTGGTATTTCATTAGCAGTGCCAATACCAAACATACCGGGATCTGCAATTGCGCCTTGATCCTGCCCTGTAACCTGATAAGTGCCGTTTAACATAACAGAATGCTTGTTTTTTGTTTTGCCGAAATTGTACAACACACTTCCGTTTGCACTTTGTGTTAATTGATAAAAATTCAATGTATCCAATGTGTTCCTGTAAAACGGATCGTTTTGCGGACGTTGCTTTGTATAACTACTAAAGTTGCTGTAGCTGCCATTAAAGTTCCAATGTTGGTTATGCGAGTAACTTGCATTGATAGAGCCAACCCAACGCTTAGTTGTATTCAATTTGCTATTATCTAAATTATTACGTTGTAAACCGGTATTAGCAGAAAGATTTAATTTGCCCTGTAATAAGGTTAAACTTGGCGCAATGGTGAAATTCTCCAGATCGTTATTAAAGAAGTAAGCACCTAAAGTTTTATAATCAGGTGCAACGCGCTCATAATTAAAATTAACACCAACTAATTTGTAATGATAACCAATGCTACCCTTATAGGCACTAAAAAATTGTGAAGTGGCATTTGGCGTGAAGATAAGCGGCAACTGGTTTTTGGGAGGGAAGTTAACATCTGCCGGTGAATTTAAACTTCTGGTTAATCCACTTAAAGCATACTCTGCTTCAAAAGTAAATAATTTGAATAATACCGTTTTTCCTACAATACTAACAACTGTATTTTCCATTGGTGTTACGTTAGTATTGATGGGCACAAAGGAAAGCGAATTCGGATCGTCTTTCGCGGAAAAATAGATCAACTTAATACCATGACCGTTTTTCTCATAGCCGGCGTATCCTCCCCAGCCCATTCGCTTGTAAGCCATATTCACATCTGAATTGGTTACAGCATCAAACTCCGTTGCTCTTTTAAATCTTCCATATAAAGCAGCAAATTTGAAATTCTTAGGAGTAAGCTCAAAACCACCACCGGCAAATATATGATTAGCTTGTGTATACTGAGAAAAGTTCATGGAAGTAATGCCTGCGTAACCTTTGATCCATTTATAAGTTGGATTAAAACTTTGAATATTATAAGGCTGTGTATAATTTAATTTATTGTTACTGTAGTTGAAGGTAAAAGGCAAACTTATTCCTAAAATATTACCCGTAAGATTTCCACTCACAAAATAAGTATAGGGCTGTCTACGATTTTGTATACCATTTGCATTATAAATAACACTCGTGTAATTTAATCCGCCATTAACAGTGAACATATCCTTTTTACCTATCTTGTTCAGATCTTGGGCAAGCGCAGAACCAATCACTAAAAAAGTGATGATTAATACATTTAAATATTTAGCTCTTTGCTTCACTTAATTTATTTACTGATAATAAATGATCTGTTCTTTGCATCATACTCGCCAATGACCCTTAGCATATAGGCACCATTTAAAAGATACGAAACATCAATTGGTAAAGTAAAAGATTGCACATTACTATAATTTTGTTGATAATGTTTATATGAGTTCACATCATAAATTTGAACTGATGCATCTTGCTTTTTATAAAACTCAACATAAACAGTAAATTGTCCGTTATTAGGATTAGGATACAAACTAAAAGTTTTGATGCCATTTGCATTATATAAGTTAGCCACCAAAGAATCATACGGCGCAAATTTTACAAGTTTGGTAGCGTTTATAATACAATTCCCATAAAAGGACTTCATGGTAACAACAAACGAACCTGTATCGGAAAATGCAACAACAGGACTAAACATCGTACCTCCAACTATATTAGCTATAGGCGGTAATAGCCAGTGAACGCTATCAGGTTTTGGAATACTTACATCAACCAAAACAATTGTATCAGCTTTGAAATTTTTTGTGCTTGCTAAAAATTTGGGAACAGGTAAATTACTGTTTGCATTTAAAACCGTTAAAGCTTGCTTAGTACAGCCAATACTGTCTTTTATAACAACGTTATAATTCCCAAACGGTATGTTTTGAAATGTATTAGTTGTTGTGTAGGTAATACCATTATCAATGGAATACTTATAAGGAGAAATTCCACCACTGGCAAAAACAATAATATTACCAATTGAATAATTATCACAACTTCTCACGGTAACTATTGAATCTTTAATATCAGCAGGAATAGTAACATTTATCGTGTCGGTACCAAAACAGTTAACTCCGCCACTTGCGCTTACAATATAATTGCTGGTGATTGATGGATTAACTGTAATTGAATTGGTGCTTTGAGAGGTGCTCCATGTATAAGAAATATTACTAAGCGTGCCAATAGCTGATGCAGATAAATAAGCTGCTGAGTTCTTACACACTGTTGTATCATTACTTACATTAAACAACAATAAATTAGATTGTGTAATGGTTACAGAATCCATTTTTACGCAGCCATTATCAGGATCGGTTGCCGAAAACTTATAATTACCAGCAACATTAACTGAATTAGGATTTGCCAGAACAGCATTTGTAGGGCTTAACCAAAACACATTGCAATTACTCGGACTAAAACTCGCATTTAAACTAGCAGTGTATATACTACAATTTAAGATTAGATTATTTGTATTTGTTACAATTGATGGCTTAGTTGTGTTTTGATTGATCAATACAATTATTGAACTATCTACACAATTATTATCATTTCGCTTTACAAACAATTTATAATTACCTAATGATGTTACAGGTATTGGATTACCAAATAAGGAATTTGAAGAAACACTTTTCCATGAAACAACAACACCTGATGTATCTGATGCTCCGGTAACATTTATTGTAGGAGAATAACAAGTAACTGTATCTAATGGAATTAAAGCACTAACATAGTTATGTGATGTTATTTTTGCATTTGGATAGATCTTGAAATTATTTACTGTAATTAAACTACTATCTGCACATCCGGTTGAAAGATTTGTGACCTTTGAATAATACGGTCCGGACACCTTCGCATAATACGGTTCATTTGTATACGTTGAACTGGTTTGTTTTCGCCACTGTAGTAAAACATTCGTGGTAGTAGATGTGCTTTGCAATAAAACCGAATCAGGATCACAAATTAAATTAATTGGTAATGCTTGTGTTGTTAAGTTAGGCTTAGGCAATACGGTGATGTTGATCAAAGTTGTAGTTCGAATACAACCGGTATTTCCAACAACTGTATAAGTTGTATTAACTGTTGGGCTGGCTAAAACGTTGCTGCCAGTTGTTGAGCTTAATCCTTGTGAAGGTGACCAGGAGTAAGTATTGGCCCCAAGACCAGTTAAAACAGTTGAAGCACCCGAACAAATGGTGTAGGATAATGGCGTACCTGTGAAGTTTTGTTTGAAGCTGCATAAATAAGGTTCATAAACTCCAATTGAAGTTATTGTAAAACTATTTGGTCCGGGATCGAAATCAACTGTATTCTCAAAAAATCCAGTAACAAATATTTCATAGTTACTATTCGTAGCAATAGAAAAACCCATCTCTTCTCCTGTACCTCCCATTGCACTAGCACATTGAAAGTTGCCATTCACATCGAGTTTATTAATATAGATATCATTCAATCCTGCTGACGTCAGCAAAAAACTACCTGTTCCTGGGTCAAAGTCGGCATTTGATTGAAAACTCCCTGTAACATAAACATTACTTTCATTATCTATAGTTATTGCCCTGCCAACATCATTATTTATTCCTCCAAAACACTTTGCCCAAATAAAATTGCCGCTATTGTCTAATTTTGAAACATAAGCATCATTTGAACCATTAGATGTTAAATTAAAAACACTTGAATTTGGGTCAAAATCGGTTGTGCCACTAAAATAACCAGTTGAATAAACGTTTCCTATTGCATCTAAAGTAATATCAAAAGCACCAACATAACCACCGGAATAGGCAGTAAATGCCCTTGCTAAAACCAAATCACCATTCATGTTTAATTTCGAAATGTATGCAGCAATATTTGCACCAGATGAAATCATAGATAATCCTGGTCCAGGATCAAAATCTATTATTCCGTCAAAGTACCCTGTACTCCAAATGCCACCAAATCCATCTACTTTTAATGTATATGGAGCGTCGTCACTAAGTCCTCCAAAATTTTTACCCCAAACAAAACTTCCAGAACTATTAGTTTTAACAATATAAATGTCTCTCATGCCATTTGATGAAACAGTGTAAACTGATGGACCTGGATCCAAATCGGTTATAGTATAAAATCCACCTGTAACATAGAGATTTCCTGTATTATCAAAATCAATTGACGATGCATATTCATTATTATTATTAACACCGATCTGCTTTGACCAAATAAAATTACCTAACGCATCCCATTTCATAATAAAACTATCTGTTCCACCTGTAGTATTCATAAAAAAAGAAAACATTCCAGGGTCAAAATCAACATTACCTGCAAACGACCCACAGATAAGCATATTACCATTTGAATCAATTCGTATTGAAGAAGGATTAATACTACTACCTGGGCCGCCCTCAGTAGTTCTTACCCCAATTAAATTACCATTAGGGTCTACTTTAGTTAGAAACATATCATTTGCTCCTGACGCCGTAACAGTATATATTCCTGGTCCTGGATCAAAATCAACGGTGCCAGTAAAATTACCGACACTATATACATTACCCAAATTATCAAATGTAGTTATATATCCGAAACCATTACCACTAAACGATTTTGCCCATTGCAACGTTTGTTGTGATTGCATACTCAGGCAAATACTTAAGAATAAAATAAATATGTTTAATCTTTTTCTCATTTAACTCGTTTATTCCTTTTAATATTCTACTTCAACAGGTGCCGTTAAAATTGTTTCTGCTCCGTTTTCCAATGTTGCTTTGATTCTGTAATAATAAGTATTCCCCATATTCAAGTTCTTATCAATAAAACCCAATTTTGTTGGCTCCAATGTTTTTATGATCGTATAGGGTTGCTTTTTACTTGCTCTGTAAATGGTGTAATTAAAAACCTCACCTTCAAACGCATCCCATTGCAAGGATATGTGATGAAGCGTCCTATCTACATCCGCCTTTACATTTTTTATTGAACCTCTATAACCTGTTTCAAACTCTACCTGCACCTCATTTGACAATGAACAATTGTTACTGTTATCACATGCTTTTAATTTATAAGTGTACGACTTTCCTAAAACAACTGATGTGTCGATCAAACTCTTAATTGTATCTGTTGAATTGATGTTCTTTACAACAGAATAATTTTGATCGCCAATCGCTGACCTTAACAATTGATGATTTGCCACATCATCACTTAAACTTGGATTAAAAAATAACACCACTCCATTTTGTTTAATTGCTGTTTTTGTGATCAACGGTTTAGCAGGCGCAATGGTATCTGGACGTGTAACCTTAATTGGAATAGATTTTTCAGAGGTATTGAAATTTTTATCAGCAGCAGCAATTGTATAATACACGTAATGAGATAAATTATTCAAAGATAATTTTTGCGAATAGATCGTGTCTGTAATAAATTCTGAATTGATCATTACAAATTCTTCATACAATGCATTTGCAGTAAATAATTTATACCCTCGCAGATCTTGATCCTTATTTTTATTCCAGGTAATGATCACATTTCCTTTTTTATCAGAAACAGCTTTCAATCCAATTGGTACTTGTGGTGGAATTGTATCAGCAACAGTAACCATTTTTGAAAACGATCTTATTGAATCATTATCCATTGTAATGGCTATGATCTTATAGAAATTAACCGACAAAGGTTTTACATCCTTATAATAGAAAACATTACCGGTTTTCGATAATACCTCATATTTACCATTTTCTTTTTCTGAACGCATTACCAAATAATTCTTGATTTGATCGGTTTCAGTTTTAATTTGCATTTGCCAGCGTAATTCAACCAAACTGTTGTTCAATACTCTAACTGAATCTATTACCGGATAAGACTTGATCTCAGGATAATTATTAACAGAAACAATATTAGATGAAACAGACTCTTCACCAAAAAGATTAAGACCTTTAATTCTGTAATAAAACTTTTTATTTTTTTGAGGAAGAGTATCCTTATGCTCTATCCATCGTTTAGATACTTCACTTTCTCCTTGCAAATAAACAATTGGCGCTTCATTCAATCGTTTAAAACTTATGCTATCCTCAGAACGTTCTATATTAAATCCAGAAAAATATGCATTTTTAACCTGCCATTTAACCTTAGCTACCTTACCCTTTTTTGCAATTACAATTTGAGGCGTTAATGAGTCTTTAGATAAAAGAGCGGCGTTGACTGAAAATTTCAACAGCTCTTTATTCACTCCCTTATGATTTATAAAACCGATTCTATATTCATAAGTTTCATTATTTTTAGCTGTACTATCTGCCAAATACAATCCACAGGCCTTGGCTGCATCTGAATAAAAATCGCAGGTCAGCATTAACATGTCAAAAATCTGTTTTTCGGCTTTAGCTGCATTTGATTTGTTCTCAGGCTTAGTGCTTTTTATTACATCCTTTTCAGGATAAATATTTTGATATACAAAAGCTGCTGCACTTTTATTCTTTCTTACAAATGCTAACCAACTTGAAGTATCGGCCACTTCATACGGATGTAAATTACTCTTAATGAACACTTCATTTTGAGGTGAGCCATTTACCAAAGTGTATCTCTTTAAATAAAGATTATGATTTCTAATTGCATCATATGTTTTTTTAGAATTTGGCAGTAATCTAAAAATTACTTTGCCGCTTTTCACAAAATGGCTTTCATATAGTACAAGATCAGTTTGCCCAACATAAACTGAGAAGATCACAAAACTAAATATGTAAGACAAATACGTTCTCATTTTTAATTTGGCACTATTGTACAATCGTTACCATATGAAAAATCATATTCCACATTTCCGCTTAAGCGCCCACCAAAATAATTATAGGGCTTAGTCACACGTCCGGCGAAATAAATGGGATTAGGCATTTTTGCATTTACGCTCATGTATATTTTAGAATTGAATATGGTATAATCGAAGGATTCATTGAAAAGACATGGTAAATTAACATTTACACAAGCATTAACATTAACTAAACAGCCATGACAACATAATAAATGCGTTTGATAAGATGAAGGACAATTTGGTGTGAATTTAAACTGTCCTCTGATTTTTAAATTGGCATCCATATCTAAATACATATTCCCTTCTATTTGCTTTCCATTTATCCCAACTTTATTTGTGGTTCCCGAGCAGGTAGCATTTTGTCCGTAATTTCGGATCATCACATCAAAGCCTAAAAAGAAATTTATATCAGGCACTAAAGTGAATATTCCTAAATTCAAACTTCTGTTGATGTTCGATCGAATAAAACTTCCAATAACTAATCCTTGGCCATTATTTAAAGCAGCTTCTGTTCGTTGTGCTTGAATAGATGGTGTTGCCGGTGGTTCCAGGTTTTTCCCGGTCATTATATAACCATTGGCACTTACTAAATTTAATAACCGAATACTCATTGGCTGAGATGGTGTGCCTGCACAAATATTCCAATAACTTGGCTCACTGTGAATTTTTAAATAACCATTACCATTTAAGATAGCATAGTAAGTTGCATTTACGGCAAATAAACCATCAAATGTTTTTGTTGGAACATTATAGTTCAGCAACATGTTCCCTGTAATTGGAATACTTCCTGCAACACCATAAACATTACCTTTTAATGCAACCTCATTGATACCGCCATTACTATTAAAATTCATTTCCAATAAGGCATCTCCCTTGAACTGGCCGGTTGTCATGATCATACTTGTTCCTAACTTAATACCTAATGCTACCGTTGGGCTTGGCACATAATTTAGTGGGCCACTGCTTGTGAAGTTTACACTTGTATTTATGTAATCGTTTACTGTTCTTACATTTGGTTGCATATGATGATATACACCTCCTACAATATTTGTGATCACAAAAGGCGATGAACCTAAAGGAATAGGTCCGGGTATTTTTGTATCCACATAAAAATATTTATACGTACCGGTATTACCAAAACCAACACCTACACCAACAGGATTAGAGATCACATCAGGAATTGAGAATTGCACATTACCAAAAATTCCATCACCATAAACCGGATGATCATCCCTGTAATTTAAACTGCCTTGCAATTCAAACGGACCTTGCTTAAAGCTGATATTAATACCATTTACAATTACACGATCCAATTCTAATCTACCGATATTTCCAGAATTTATTTGAGGAGTAAATTTCCCTCTAACAATCACTGAGGTTCCCAATCCAATTTCATACGCTTCCTTTTCAGTTAAACTTAATAAAACACCTGCCCCCAAACTCGGATTACCATTTGTAACACCTAAATAAATTTCACTTAAGCTAATGCTAAAATTCTTGATCTTGAATTTGGCTTCATTTGAAAGATTTAAAGAGAACAATCCGTTTGTAACATATGGTGCATTAGTTTCTAAAACTAAATCTTGAAAAGTGAGTTTACCATTTCCTGAATTAAACTTTGGCGTATCAAAACCTATATAGCCATTAAGTACAGCTCGTGGTTTAAACTTACCTTGTTCACTTTTAACCAATAAGGCTGAGTTATTATTAATGTTCAGTTTCGCACCAAACACATCAAAATTCATATCTTCAGCAGGCTTAATTGCAAAAAAATAATCAATTCGCTTTTCATTTAAATTTTGCTGCATCATAGCCTCATAATTCAAGGCTTTTACTTGATCAACCGGCAAATTAATTTTACCGCTTAGTCCACCACCTACTAATCTATTGCGTAGAAAAACTGCCCTTAACTTATCAACTGAAAAACCCCAACCGCTCATACTACCTTCACCCAAACTAAACAAAGGTGAAACTTCAAACAAACCTGTAATACCCATATTGTCAATCAACAAATTATTTACATTTATCTCGGTACGTTGATTTGATTTTGAAATTTCAGGAGGTAATTTAACTCTCAATGATTGTAAATAAAACCCACGCCATAATACAGAAGTTGTTTGATTTAATGGTACAGGATTATTGTTTTGATTGGATGAAGTATTTAAATTTTCGCTTTGAAGAGATCCATTTTCAGTTGATAATTGCACCGGATTCAAATTAGGATTCGCATAACCCGGCGGAAACGACATGCCTGGCGCATTAGCCAATTCGCTCATATCAATTACGGCGTTTGTAACCTTAAAACTCCACCCTGGTAAGCTTTCAACTACAAAAGGTGTAAAATTGGCACTAATAATAAACTCGTGAATGTTTTGTGTATAGATCTGAAATGTAGCTGTAACAACCGTATCCTTATTTGGATTATCTTCTGGGTCAGGTAATAGTTTTCCTTTATGAAACTCAAAATTTCCAACCAAATTAATTGCTTTAAAACCATTGCAATCCCACTCCACCCAATTTTGACCATTACCTTTTAATCTTAATCTCACATGCGGATTAATTTGTATCACATGTGTACTGGCTAAATACAACCTCGCCTGATCGCCACTCATAACACCGCTCGGGTTAAACTTAATGTTACTTCCTCTAAAAGCCAGCTTCTGAGTTGTTCCTGGAAATGAAATGGCAGCGTAGGCACTTAAATATGCGTCTGTTGATTTAAATTTCAATGAATCAATTGCAATTACGTAACGTACAGCTCCAACATCTTTAATAATACCGGCAGGTAATGCAATATTTGAATCAGGACTTAAATTCCCAAGGTCAATGTAGTTTTCGTTTTGTTCAACTGTTTCAACAATTGATGTTACCTGATCATTAATTTTATTATTCGGCAGATCGGTGGGAGATGGCGTTGCAATAGTTTGAGCAAAGGTTCTTGTTGGAGAAGAACTCATTTGCTGAGTATTTATATTTAGATCAAACTGAGCAAATGAAATCTTATTGATTACAACTAATAAAGTAAATATGACCTTTATAGAATTACTCATTTATTCTTTATCTCATCAAATAATAATTATTCTAACCTTTAAAAAAGAAGATTGAAATAACTAAAAATATTTAGTTCAGTGAAAAAAATTTTTCAGATTTTGAATTAAAATGAACCAAACTATTGAATTCTTACAAAAAACCTTGCGGCTTCCCGCAAGTTTTAGGCATAAAAAAAGCCCTTCGGAATTCGAAGGGCTTTTTTAAGGATCATAATTTTAATTATTTCAAGATAGTTACGTGTCCTGTTTTTGTGTGTTTTTTACCATCCATAGTTGTGTAGTTTACTAAGTAGGTATACACATCATCTTTACACTCTACACCTTTACTTGTTCCATCCCAACCTTTTTTCTGATCGTTTGATGTGAACAATTTCTCACCCCATCTGTCGAAAATATTCATCTCTAATTTGGTAATTCCTGTGCCGTATACTAAGAACACATCATTTAAACCATCATAGTTTGGTGTAAAGATGTTAGGGATGTATATCGCAAATTCATTTGTTACTTCTATACAAACCTCATCAATTGCCTTACATCCTGCTGATGTTACTGCTTGTACCTTGTAACATCCGCTGCTGGTTGGCATGATCTGTGAATCCGGACAATCTCTGCACAATATACCATCACCCATTATCCACGTTAAGGTTCCTGTACCTCTTGCATTTAAGTGCATTGGCTCATCAATGTTAAATATCATATCCGGTCCTGCATCTACTGTAGGCTGTGGATTTACTTTAACCATTACCGTTGCAGATGAACCGCAATAACCTCCGTTAGAAACAAACACAGTATACGTTGTTGTTTGAACCGGACTTGCATAAGGGTTTGCAACCAATGTGTTACTTAAACCGGTTGAAGGTGCCCATACATAGGTATCGCTTCCGCCTGCTTGTAATTTAACTGATTCGCCTTGGCAAATAGCAACACTGTAATTTACTGCTGCTGTTACTTGAGGAACAACTTCGATCATGATCTCTTTGGTCATCATACACGTTACGGTACCAATTTGATTTAAGCCCATTACGGTGTAGTTAGTAGAAGCTGTAGGTGTTACTATCGCTACATTTTGATTTACGTGGGTCATATTTACTTCAGGAGCCCAAGTATAACTTAATGCACCTGATGCAACAATGCTGGTATTGTTACCATGACAAATCTTTTGAAGATTAGTTGATAATTGTAACACAGGCATTTGTAATACTTCAATAGGAACTGTTAATGTTGTTGTACATGGACCATTATTACCAATTAAGTAATAGTTTGATGTTAATGTAGGCGACAATGTAACCTGACTTGCGTAAGGATCGCTAAAGTTAGCTAATGGCAACCAAGTATAAGTACTTGAACCGTTAGCACTGATAGTGATCTGCTCACCTTTACATAAAACAGTTTTAGTAGCTGTTACATATAGATCCGGCAATGGTGTAACTTTTACCTGACGAACCATTTGTGATGTACAAGTTGCTGCTGAACCAATTAATGTATAATTAGTAGTTACTAATGGTGAAGCAATAACAAAGTTACCGTTTGGTGAACTCAATGTGTTTGAAGGGGTCCAAGTATAATCTACTGCACCAAACGCTGTTAAGCCTATTGAAGCGCCTTCACAAATGGTTGGTGTAACCGGAGAGATCATTAATATTGGATTTTGAACTACCGTTACTGTGCTTGATTCAGTTGGACTGTTACATCCGCTAACATTACCGAACACGTTAAATACCGAAGTAGTATTTGGACTTGCAGTAACAGATGCGCCTGTGTTAGAACTTAAATTAGCAGCCGGCGACCAGGTATAATTTGTTGCACCGCTTGCAGATATCATTACACTTGTTCCTTCGCACATACTTGCAGAAGTTGCAGCAATGGTTGGATTAGGAATACCTGCTACGTTAAATGATGCAACATTGTAACATGAACCATCAAAACCTAAAACAGTTCCTGAAGCGGTTGCAGATTGAAGGATGGATGTACCGATCATGGTGTTACCATTGGTTGAGTTTGATGACATACCAGTGAAACCACCCCATGTGTATGTTGATGCACCTGAAGCAGTAAATGTGATACTGTTAGGCGAACCATTGAAGTTATTCATACACATTGTTGGTGAACTAGCTGATACTACAATTGTAGGTAACTGTAAAACTGTTACTGTAATTGCAGCAACATTTGTACACGTACTTTGCTCACCTAAAACTGAATACGTTAAAGTAACACTAGGGTTCGCAACTACTGCTGCACCTACCGTTGTATTTAATGCTGTACCAGGGAACCAAGTGTAAGATGAAGCACCAGCTGCTGATAAGTTAATACTTTGACCAATACATAATGTTGGTACACCCGGACTTAAAATTACAGTTGGGTTTGGAACAACCAATACAGTTGCATTTTCAGTAGCACTATTACAACCTTGATCGGTACCAATTATGCTATAAACTGTTGTAACACTTGCATTTGAAATTACCGATGAACCAATGTTTGTATTTAATGAAGCGCTTGGAGCCCATGTATAGGTGCTTGCACCACTTACCGATAAGTTAGCATTAACACCTTGACACACACTTGTAGTTGCCGGAGCAGGTACAATTGTAGGATTAGCTACAACAGTTACATCATATACTGCTGTGTTTGTACAACCATAAGGGCCGGTACCAACAACAGATAACTGAGCAACTGCCTGAACGGCTGTTAAAGGAGGGAATAAAGTGAACGATGGATTAGTTAAACTAGGTGAACCTACAAAGTTTGCAGGTAAACTCCATACATAACTATTAGCACCGTTACCGGTAATTAATACATTATTAGGTGAACCATTTAAGTTTTGAGAACACATTGTTTGTGTACCTACAACCGAAACAGTTGGTAAAGGAATAACAGATACACTTGCTACTGCAGTATTAACACAACCAAAACCACTTGTAACAGTAACAGTATAGTTACCACTCATAGCAGTTGTAGCATTTGTAATGGTTGGATTTTGAACAGCTGAGTTAAATCCGTTAGGACCAGCCCAAGCATATGCCGTACCGCCATTTGCAGTTAATAAGATGTTATCATTTAAACATGCAGTTGGGTTATTTACTGCAACAACCGGAAGCGGATTAACTACCACCGTTGTTGTTGATGAATTCACACAACCATTCGCATCGGTAACAGAAACCACATAAGGCCCCGCATTAACTAATGATGAAGTTGCAATTGCAGGGTTTTGGTTATTTGATGCAAATGTGTTTGGACCAGACCAAGTATACGTATTAAATGCATTAACCAATAATTGAATGTTTTGATTCAAACAATATGGCCCCGTATTAGTGGCAGTTGGCGTTGGTAAAGCATTTACAGTTACCGAAGTAGTTGCAGATGCAGTACATGTACCAATTGATACCATTAAAGTATAGTTACCACTTGCTAAAGTTGATGAGTTAGCAATAGTTGGGTTTTGAGCATTTGATGTAAAGAAGTTAGGACCCGACCAAGAGTATGAAGTTGCAGCCACAGCGTTCAACTGAATGGTTGAGCCCGCACAATATGGTCCGGTATTACTTGCAGATGTTGTAGGATTCAATACAGCAACTGTTACTGTAGTTTGAGCCGTACAACCTTGAGCTGTAGTGATCTTTAAAGTATATGTACCCGCCATTGGTAAAGTTGAGCTAGCCAATGTTGGATTTTGCGCATTTGATGTAAATGCATTCGGACCTGTCCATGTATAAGATGCGGCAGCGTTTGACGTTAAGTTGATGTTTTGACCCAAACAAACCGGGCTATTACTATTACCAATTGCTGTTGGAACAGGATGTACCGAAACGGTTGTTTGTGCCGTTTTCTTACAATTACCAATTGCCGTTGTTAAGGTATATACACCACTATTTGTAATGGTTGCATTTGGCTTAGTAGGGTTTTGTACAGTTGAACTGAACGATGCAGGACCAGACCATGTATAAGAAGTTGCTGTTGCAACGTTAGCAGTTAACTGAATAGTTGCACCAGGGCAATATGGCCCAGTGTTGCCAACTGTTGGTGTTGCCAACGAAACCATTTGAACAGATGTTGTATAGGTTTGAACTGGACAACCGTTACCAAACGAAATATAGAACACATAATTTTGAGTATTGGCCGTTGTAGTTACAGCAATTGTAGGTTGAGCAACATTATATCCTCCGTAATGATAGAAATAAGGCGTAGGCACATATGTATACCAGTAGAAATAAGAAGGAGGTGTATTACTTGTGTAAGTAGCAGATAACACTAATGGCGAACCAACACAAATTGGGCCATTATTAGAAATGTTTACAGTTGGGCCTGCAGGAGCTGTTAACTGAACCGTTTTTGTAGTTACACAACCAAAATTATTTACAGTTAAAGTATAAATACCTGAGTTAACAGCTTGGAAATTTGGTATTGTTGCTAATGGGCCATTAGAGAAGTATCCATTAGGACCAGCCCAAGATAACACACCCGGGCCGCCAATACCATTTAACGTAGCTGTGCTTCCGGCACACAATGGTGGAACAGCAGTAGCCGTAGCACTTGGCGGTGGATTAATTGTTAGTACTGAACTGGTAGAAACGATACAACCTGCTGTATTTAATGTGTGTGTAACTGTAAATGTACCAACAGCCGGGAAAACAACCGGTCCGTAAGGATCATTGAAGCCAGTTGCAGGAACAGTAGTATAAGAAGTAAACGCGTAAGTATGCGAACCCGCAGATGTTACTGCACTAAATGTTGGGTTTTGGCCCTGACATAAAGTAAACGAAGGCGATGCCGTAAATGCAGGATTTGGTCCGTTTGGCGTAGTAATAACCATCGAGAATGTTTTCGGACAATTTTGAGGGTTAGTTACAGTTTGCCAAATAGTATATGTTGTATTAGGAGCAAAGTTTACAACACTGGTATTATTAGTAGTGGTATATGAAACTGGTGCACCCGGACCGGTAAATGAATACGATTGTGTAGATGGCGCCGGACTACCCGTATTTGTTATCGTATAGGTAGTACAGGTATTACCGACCGTAAAGCCGGAGTTAGGGAACTGACCGAATTGTAAGTTAACTGTTTTAGTAATAGGCGCACAACTTCCCGGAGGATTCATTGTTAGAGTATAGTTACCAGGAACAGTTGTGGTTATCGTTTGATTTGGATTATTGGTTATAGCACTGGCAGGAGGTCCTGTCCAGGAATAAGGCCCGAGTCCTACCGGCGCAACCATGGTAGCAGTTGTAACACCACAAGCAGCAACGGCAACAATTGGGCTACCTGCAGGGAAGTTGATATTATTTACGTTAACGTTTTGAGGTAAACACTGGCAATCAACATAAGCCATACCCCAGTGACCAGCGTAAGGACAATCACCAACTTCGATACGAATAGTTACACAACTATTAATATAAGGCGTTAAGTCAATTGAACGAATGATCCAGTTTGGTGTAAATGATACCCAAGTACTAGAGTTTGTTTGCCAACCGGTTGGAACAACTGATGCACAAGATGGTCCCGGAGGCTGTACGTCAATTTTAGGACAAGCCAACACTTGGTTTGAACAATTTAAAACGGTGATCTTAATAAATGGGTTTTCACAACATGCGTGACCAGATAACATGGCAGCTCTGAAAGCAACCTGGAATAAAGCGTTTGAAGAAGTAACAGGGAAAGTTTGTTGAACACGAACAGCTTTACCACCTGCTAAATTATCACTTAACTGCAATACTTTAGTACCACCAAATGGAGATGCATTAATTGTACCTAATAATGAAGGAGCCGGTGCTACGTAAGGTGTTTGACGAACCCATGCAAACGTACAGCCAGGGTTACCACAGCAGTTTGCCATTGTACAGTTGTTATACGGACTAGCAGTAGTGTTACCTGAATTTACCTGCCAACCTGTTAAGGCGTTGTTAATTGCAGAAGCAGCAGTTGATAATGCTGTTGCCGGTGATGCTTCAAAATCTTCATTCACACAAGGTGCAGCATTAATTTGACTAGTTGGGCTAATGATAGGTTTCGCGTTAATATTCGGGCCAGAATAGTTGAACGGATTTAAACCATATTTTTCGTTAATGAAACGTCTCTTTTCCATGTAATTGTATACATGGTATTCCATACCAAAACAGCTTTTGGCCAGCGCTTGTTGGTTACAAGCGATCTGATCGAAACCTTGCAAGGAATCGGCAGGGAACATGTACATGTAATACGGCTTATTGGCTACAGGATTACTTGAAACCTGCGACATTTCCAATTGGCCAAACATTAATGTTCCTAGCCCCAGGAACATTAAGGTGATCATGTTTCTTAAATTGAGATTTTTCATTTTGTTTGATATAAATGTTTGTGTTTGAATACTATTTGTGCCTCACTAAGATAACCTAAACCCGAAAGAAATGTTAAAAAACTGCTAATTACCCAACCCTTTTCGCTCATTTAAACGTACCATTCACCCAATTAACAAGTTATTAACAGGTTTTTTATTCCTAAATGCCTTTAAATCGCGCAGACAAATTACGTGTTTTAACATACAAAATAGGATATTATTTTCGACAAAATAAGCTAAACAGGTTTATAATATTTAGTTGATTTTGAACTTAAAAAAACAAAAAAGGCGATCAAATTATGATCGCCTTTTTAGCAAATTATAGAGTCATTTTATTGAATTGGTTCTTCCGGTTTTGGAAGCTCACCTGTTGTTGTTTCAATTTTTGGTTCTATTTTAGGTTCCGGTTTAGCAACCTCTTCCTCTTTTTCAAAAGGACGTTTACCAAATATCTCTTCAAGGTCTTCCTTAAAAATAACTTCCTTCTCTAAAAGCTTTTCAGCAAGGGTTACTAATTTATCTTTATTTGTAGCCAATATTTGCTTTGTTTTAGCATAAGCAATGTCAACCATTTTCTTTACCTCTTCATCTATAACCTTAGCTGTTTGCTCACTATATGGCTTATTAAAGTTGTATTCGCTTTGTCCTGAACTATCGTAATAACTAATGTTACCCACCTTATCGTTCAAACCGTAATAAATGATACTGGCATATGCTTGTTTGGTTATCTTTTCAAGATCGCTCAATGCACCCGTACTTACTTTGCCGAAAATAACTTCTTCTGCTGCTCTGCCACCTAAGGCTGCGCACATTTCATCCATTATCTGATCAGCTGTTGTGATCTGACGCTCTTCCGGTAAATACCATGCCGCACCTAAACTTCTGCCGCGAGGTACAATGGTTACTTTTACCAATGGACTTGCATGTTCAAGCATCCAACTTACTGTAGCATGACCCGCTTCGTGATAAGCGATCACACGTTTTTCATGTTTGGTGATGATCTTGTTCTTCTTTTCTAAACCTGCAATTATTCGATCAACTGCATCTAAGAAATCCTGCTTGGTAACTTGCTTTTTATTTCCACGCGCCGCAATTAATGCTGCTTCGTTACAAATATTCGCAATATCAGCGCCACTGAAACCAGGCGTTTGACGTGCTAAAAATTCAATATCAACCGAATCATCGATCTTGATCTTTTTTAAATGAACTTTAAAGATCTCTTTACGTTCATTAAGATCAGGCATATCTACATAGATCTGTCTATCAAAACGTCCGGCGCGCATCAATGCTCTGTCTAATATATCCGCACGGTTAGTAGCAGCTAAAATAATTACACCGCTATTCGTGCCAAAGCCATCCATTTCGGTTAACAATTGGTTCAAGGTGTTCTCACGCTCATCATTTGCTCCGGCAGAGATACTCTTTCCACGGGCACGACCGATCGCATCGATCTCATCAATAAAAATGATACATGGTGCTTTTTCTTTTGCATTGCGGAAAAGATCGCGCACACGTGAAGCACCTACACCTACAAACATCTCCACAAAATCAGAACCTGATAAGGAGAAGAACGGCACTTTTGCTTCACCGGCAACAGCCTTTGCTAATAAGGTTTTACCGGTACCCGGAGGGCCAACCAATAAAGCACCTTTAGGAATTTTTGCACCCAGATCGGTATATTTTTTAGGGTTCTTTAAAAAGTCTACAATTTCCATCACCTCTAATTTTGCGCCATCTAAACCGGCAACATCATTAAATGTAATGTTCACATTGGTATCTTTATCAAATAGAACAGCACGTGATTTTCCGATACTGAAAATTTGACCGGGACCACCACTGCCGCCTCCGCCGCCCATGCGACGCATCATAAAGATCCACAATGCTACCATGATCACGATCGGTAATATCCACGAAATACTTTCTGTCCAGCTTGATTCCTCTGTGCTGCGCGCATAAACTTGTTTTTCTTTTGGAATACCTGCGTCGTTCTGTATCTTATCAATACGTTGTAAGAAATTATCTACCGATGGAACCGAAACAATATAGTGCGGTCCGCGATATGATTTTTCAAAAGTTGATTGGCCTGTAGTTTTATCTTTGTAACGATCACAAATGGCAACGCTATCGTAATTGATGGTGATCTTAGCAAAACTCTTGTTTACGATATTGATATCAACCACATCGCCCTTTGATAACATTTCCTGTTCAAATACCGGTGTAGGAATTTCTTTGATACGCGGACTCATGCCGGTGCCGTAAAACGTGATAAATAATAACACTACAATTACAATACCGTATATCCAATAAAAGTTATTCCCGCCTTTGTTACCCTGTCCTCCGCCAAGGTTGGAGTTTTGTTTACCAAACTTTTCTTTCATTCGCTCGAATTGCTTTTTACGCTCATCTTCGTTCGACATATTATGGTTTGATTGTTTTTGTTCTTCTGAATTTGATTCGTTACTCATTTTATGATCTTGCTTTAATCAATCGTTTTTATTTCCGCATCTCCCCACAATCCTTCAATATTGTAATATTCTCGTGTTTCACGCATAAAAACATGTACTACAATGTTTATGTAATCTAACAAGATCCATTCACTGTTCTGATGTCCTTCTGTATGATAAGGTTTTTCATTTGTTTGTTTCTGAACTACATCTTCAATGCTATCTGCAATGGCGTTAACGTGTGTTGTACTATCTGCATCACAAATAACAAAGAAATCGGCAATTCGGTTCTCAATTTTATTAAGATCCAAAATGGTGATGTTCTTTGCTTTTTTCTCCTGCATTCCATCTACTATGGAATCTAATAAACCATTGGTTTGCTTTTTTGTTGCGGTTTTTACACGGGGCTTCGCTCTAGTTTTTTTCTTTTCAGAATTCTCTATCAGGTTTGCCTGTCTTAAATTCAATTCCTTTTCGGTTAACTTAGCCTTAGCTGAAGAACCGGCTGATTTTTTAACAGCGGCTTTTTTAGCCACAGCTTTTTTCGCAGAACCTTTCTTTGGTTTTCCTTTAGCCAAAGAAATCAATTTTTTTGCAGGTGCTTTCTTTACAATTTTTTTCGCCATAAATGATCTTACTCAAACACTTAAACTAAACAATTTTTTAGTAGGTTTACATTAAAGAACAAATTTAATCTTTTTGGGTTAATGGAAACACTATTTGTTGGTCAAAATGCAATTTATTTACCTGAGGTATCAAGCACCAATTCTTATGCCATTGAGCTGTTAAAGAACGTTAACCTTATTGATGGGAGTGTGATATACACCACACATCAAACACAAGGCAGAGGCCAAAGAGGAAACACCTGGATAAGCCAACCAGGGCTAAACCTAGCCACATCACTCGTTATAAAACCAAGCTTTTTAAGCATTAAAAAAGTTTTTTATTTGTACATTATTTCAGCATTAAGTGTGCATGACTTAATGGCTGAATTATTGAACAGTAGCCAATTTGACATAAAAATAAAATGGCCGAATGACATATTGGTGAACTCAAAAAAAATTGCAGGCATACTTAATGAGAATGTGATAGGAAATGGCCTTATACAACACGCTGTTATTGGGATTGGCATAAACATCAATCAAATAGACTTTGAAGATTTACAAGCCGCAACTTCATTAAAATTGCTTTCAGAAAAAACATTTGAACCAAAAACCATTTTAGAAAAACTGTGCCTTTGTTTTGAAAAACGCTATTTAGCCTTAAAGAATGGGCATTATAACGAACTTTTAAATACCTACTACACTAACTTTTACAAACTTAATTTGGAACATGAATTTGAGCTGAACGGCCAAAAACAAGTGTATGTTGTAAAAGGTATAAATGAAAACGGCTTGTTACATTTGCAAAATAGCGACCATATAGATCGCTATTTTGATATTAAAGAAATTAAGTGGTGATGCCATGCTACAACTGGATCTATTTGAGATGTTTGTTTTTTAAAACAAAGAACGTATCCAACTTTACAGGTAAAAATCTTTTGTAAGTGTGTGTTTCCTATAATTCAAAATCTGGGATGACATTTCGAGCAATTATGAATTCTTTATTCTTGTAATCAACCCAATTACTCCAACTTATTTCTTCATCTCCTCCACTCCATAACTGATATTCAAAACCAGCATTAATTTGATTTACAGACACTTGCCTTTTATTAACCAAATCGCTCAAAATGTGATGTTTTAAGCGCGCGGCATTCAAGTAATCATATGTTCCCAATACCGAATATAAAAAAATCAGCGCGAAGAAAAAGACTGAGACCAAAAGTTCACGAATTCTAAATTTTCTTTCTTTCGACATAAAAAACACCACACTAAATAACATAAAGTAAATGCTGTATCTATCGAAAGAACTTTTTGCGATTCCAATTAGCAAAAGATACAAGACAAGAACAATTATGATAAACATTTTTTGAATATCTAATACCTTCCACGATTTTAAATTCAAATTAAAAGATGCTAAACTAAGGGTAAACAATAAATAGCCCAAAGCAAATATGGTAACCAAAATAAAAAACAATAAATCATTAGATGAATGTTTATCATCTCCTCTCACTACTAACATATCAACAGTTGATTCGATGCCCAAACCCAAATTTATAACGAGATTGCCTACAACATTCTTATTAAAATTTGGTATTAACCATATGATAAATAACAAAAACAAACCTATTAGTACCAGTTTGTTACTATTCTTAGCACGATGAATTAAATTATTAAAATTTAAGATCAATACCGGTAAAAATAAAGAACCACTATATTTGATGATCATTAGCACTTTGTTTAAGATCCGTTCTATAAGTCCACTTTCTATTTCAATTTCATGGTGAGAAAAAAACACACCTTGATATGCCGCATCAGATGCTGATTTAGCGTGTTGATGTTTCTCAAAAACATACAAGGTTATTAATGCAATCGTTAAACTAATTATTGAAAACAAAAACAAACGCAAACCAGTTTCACTAAATCTTATAAGGGAAAGTATCAATAGCGCTAAGAACAAAATTATTCCTATTTGACGTGTGAATGTCGCTAATAAGGCAAAAACAAAGAACAGAAATAAATAATGTCTTTTATTTTGAACTAAAAATTCATTTAAAAAATAAAATGCTAGAAATGAGAAGTTAAAAAAACTCAAGTCTGTCATAAATTAATTAAATAAATTCAGGTAATAAGGATTAAATACAATAAATAAACATACGAGGGCAGATAATGCCGGTTTATTGCTTTTGCAAAAGTAACGGTATATAAAAAATAAAGTAATTAAGCACAGAGACATGTTTGCCAATCGCAAAACACTTAAAGAATAACCGAACAATTTCACAAAACTCAATCCAAGCAAAGCATGTGACCATAAAGACATGGCCGGCCAAACACCAATAGAAAATTCGCCTGATTGATGCCAATGATAGACTGATTTAGCATAAGCCCAATCATCGTTTAAAGAAAAATCACCGAATGGACTAATGAACCACTCGGTGAAAAAAATTACAATTATAAGTAACAGAAATGGGAGGTATTTCCTATCTATTTTCAAACTGATCTATTTGTAATGAAAATAAAAATAGGAAAAAAAACGAAAGCTTTACTTTATCTCACTCACAATATTGCTTGCCTCGTAAATATAAACGTCCTTAGCTACATTCTTAGCCCAACGCGTTTCTCTTCCAATACGCGATGTATCGCTTGATTTGATCTTTGCCAGATCTTCATCGAGCAGTGTTGCATTAAAATCTTTTATTTCCTTTCTGAAATCTTCGTACTTCTTATTTTGATCTCTGAAATATTTTTGCTCTGCTCTGAATTTATCAAGCTTTAAACTGGTCTTGGTATCATCTTTTTTAGCTTTCACTTCTTTCGAACGCTCTTCGATCATTCTGAACTGCTCATTCTTTTTTAAACGAGCAATACTGTTCTTGTTCAACTTATCGTAATTGATGTTTGAATACTCCGCATAGTTCGCTTTGTTGATCTCATCCCATGGCATCGGATAATCCAGTTCTCTTTCACCAAGATCGATCAACGCATATGGATCAGGCAACATAATATTTGGCGTAACACCTTTCAACTGCGTTGATCCTCCGTTAATACGATAAAACTTTTGCTGCGTGATCTTTACTTGGCCAATTGGTTTAATGGTATCAAACTGCGGCAACAAATAATAATCCAGATCAACAAATGACTGTACTGTTCCTTTTCCGAATGTTGGTGTACCAATGATCACGGCACGCTTGTAATCCTGCATGGCTGCAGCTAATATCTCACTGGCACTTGCACTTCCGTGGTTAACCATAATGGCTAACGGCCCATCCCATGCCACATCCGGATTATAATCTTCCATCACCTTGGTGTGATTATTTCTATCCTTCACCTGAACAACGGGTCCTTTAGGGAAGAACAAACCGGCCATTTCAACAACTTCCTGTAATGAACCACCACCGTTATCACGCAGATCAATGATGATGGATTTTACACCAAGCTTTTTCAATTTCTCAATTTCTTTGCGCATATCCTTCGAACAATAGTGCGCTAAACTCGGATCCATGCGGTTGAAATTTGTATAGAATGAAGGCAAATAAATATAACCGATCTTTGATTTGTTGGTTAACAATGCACTTTTCGCAAAGGTTTCCTCCATCTCCACAACATCACGAACGATTGGAATTACTTTTATGTTACCATCAGGTTTTTTTACAGTTAAACGAACCTCTGTTCCCTTTTTACCTTTAATCAACTCTATGGCCTCATCAATTTCCATATTGGTGATATCTACCGGCTCGGCAGCACCCTGACCAACTTTTTGAATTTCATCACCGGCCTTTAATTCGCCTTGCTTGTAACTTGGACTTCCTACAATGATCTCACTGATCTTTAAGTATCCCTCATTTGTTTTTTGCAGGCGCGCGCCAATTCCTTCAAACTGGCCACTCATTGCTTGGTCAAATTTCTTTTTCTCCTTAGGTGCAAAATATTCTGTATGCGGATCGTAAATACCCGTTATGGCATTTGCGTATATGGCAAATCGATCGCGTGCATTAAGCTTGTTGTAATATTTAAATAAATTATCATTTGCCTTAATGGTTTTACGGCGTGCATCAACTTCAAGTGAATCAAATGGTTTTACTTTGTAGGCCGTATCCTTCTTTTCAATTGCAGTTTCCTGTTTTACCAAATTTTCATCCAAACGAATAAGCACCTGATATTTCAACATCTTCTCCCACTCCTTTTTCAACTCCTCAGTGGTTTTAGCATAACCTATCTTTTCGGCATCAGCTTCATAGTCTTCTTCCTTATTGTAATCAAGTGGTTTTGAAAGATACTCTTTATACCAACTTTCTTTCTCTTTGATACGCTTGGTTATCAGATCAACTGAAAGTTTATAGAATTGATGATTTTGATTAAGGATCTGATCATCGATAGAGCGTTTGTATTTATTCAACTCATCCACATCCGACTGAAGCAAGAACTTCTTACTTCCATCAATACGTTTCAGGTAAAGATCGAACACTTTTTCACTAAAGGCGTCATCAAACTTAACCGGGTTATAATGGTTTTGATTTAATCCTCCTAAAAGAATCTCAAGGATCACATCATTCTTATCAAAAACGTATTTTAAAACAGTAAAAGACGAGATCAGGATCACAATGGGTAAAAGCAAAGCTTTCTTCCCTAATTTTTTAAATACCAACTGCATATACACAAATTTAATTACTTAGATGCACAAATACTACATTTTCAACACGAAATATGACCAATCATACTTAACACTTTGTTTAAATTTTGTTAAATGAAATTAGCTCAATAAGCATACATTAGTACAAAATAATTTTTTGTATGATCGATTTTTCGAGAGCTGAACTCACCCATTTCGCCATTCACTTTGTTGGTAATAAAGGATTAGGAGAAGAACTTACATTTAGTGAAGAACTTATAACCTTTAAAGATGATTTTGTAAAAGAAACCTTATTGCGCTATTTTCTTTCACCGTTTAAAACGGATATTTACCACAAGTTCAGAGAGCGTGCTGATATTAGCTTAGATAGCGTTGCCAATTTCAGTGAAGATCTTTTTAATTCACAAAAGAAATTTATGGCAGTTAGTCAGAAAGCAGCAACCCACTTGTATAACCAAAGCATGCACCCGAAAATAAACGGTGGCGAATTTTATGTGTGTTACTTTAAAGATGCCATGGTTGATGGTGAACTGTGTGATGCTGTGGGCTACTTTAAAACTGAAAATAAAGAAACCTATTTAAAAGTTTACCAACACATGAATAATTTTGATGTGGAGTGTGAGAACGGAATAGATATTCATAAACTGGATAAAGGTGCCATTGTATTTAATACCGAAAAAGAAAAAGGCTACAAGTTAAGTATAGTAGACAATAACAACCGTAATGCCGAATGTGCCTTATATTGGGAAGAAGAATTCTTAGGCGCAAAATTGAAGGAAAATGGCTATTACTTTACCAAAAACTTTATGGATGCGTCACGTGGTTTTTGTGAAGAAATCTTAACAGAACAAAACAATGTGAGTAAGCAAGATCAAATGATGATGCTCAACAAAAGCACCGGTTTTTTTAAAGAAAAAGATAAATTCAATTTAAAGGAATTTGAAAAAGAGGTGTTAGTTGAACCAAGCGTAATTAATGCCTTTAGCGAATATCGCCACAATTTTAACGATCGTAACGATCTAACTGCCATTGATGAGTTTGATGTTTCACCAACGGCTGTAAAAAAGAATCAGAAATACATGAAGAGCGTTGTGAAATTAGATAAGAACTTTCACATATACATACATGGCCGACATGATTTTGTTGAAAGAGGTTATGACGAAGAAAAAGGAATGAAATATTACAAGTTGTATTTTGTGAACGAACAAACGAATTAAACTTTAGAAAGTTCTTTCGCTCTTTTTTCCGCATCCAAAATTCCACTTACGATGGTTTCTTTCAACTTCAATTCGTTGAATTTTGATAATGCTGCCTCGGTTGTACCACCTTTAGATGCTACCGAACGAATAAGATCATCCAAATTATTTTCGGACGTATTCATTAAATGAAATGCGCCGTTCATGGTTTGCTTTACCAATAAGGATGCTACATGTTCATCAATCCCCATCTGCTTTCCGGCTTCGATCATGGCACTTACAATAAAATAAAAATAAGCCGGACCACTGCCACTTAATGCAGTAACAGCATCTAACTTTGCTTCATCATCAAAGAAAATTGTTTTACCTGTGCTATTCAGTAAGTTATCTGCCTTTAAAATATCCTGTATCTTAGTTTCTTTGCTTGCCGTGAAACCTGTTATACCCATACCTAATTGAGCAGGGGTGTTTGGCATGGCACGAATGATGGAAACATGACCAATATGTTCCTTTAACGCTTCGATAGTAATACCTGCCATAATTGAAATAACCAACTGATGCGGCTCAATAAAATTCTTAAGATCGGCGTATATCCATTTTGCATCCTGAGGTTTTATTGCCAAAATTATCGTGTCAAAACCTTTGATACGCTCATCAATATGATTTGCAACATTACCAAAGGGCTTTAAACGCTCTTTCATTTCAGCGTTCTTCTCAATCAACAAAATATCGTTTTGTGTTACAATATTATCCTTTAAAAAAGCCTTGGCATAGGTTAATCCCATATTACCACAACCAATAATAGCGATCTTGATCATTACTTAAAAAATTAAAGCGCAAAGTTAATGGATTTAATGTAAGTGCCGAGCGTTTATTGCAACTTCATTTTAATGTGCGGAATGTTGTCCTCCAAATACGTTTCACCGGTTTCTTTAAAACCAAGCTCATTGTAAAACTTAAGCAGATACAATTGAGCTGAAATTGTGATATCATTCGTATTGAAGTTCTTTTGTGTTTGTTTGATCGCTTCTTTCATCAGCTTTTTACCTAAGGCCAATCCGCGCTGATCAGGGTCTACCACTACTCTTCCGATACTGGCTTGTTCGTATGTTATACCGGGAGGAATAAGTCGTGAATATGCAATTGCTTTATTATTATCAACGGCAAATAAATGCAATGCTTTCTTATCTGTATCATCCATATCTTGATACGGACAATTTTGCTCAACTACAAATACTTTAGATCGTAATTGCAAAATTGCGTATAATTCATGTACCGTTAAACTCTCAAATGATTTTAAATTCCAATTCATTAATAATTTCCTATTGACAACATTACCAATGTACATGAATTTATCACTTCAATTCCTTTTGAAGTTGCCATGTGCTCTAACTCACTATTCTCAGCTCCGGGATTAAATATGATGCGTTTTGGTTTCAATGCAAAAATATAATCATACCACTCCTTTTGATTCTTGTCTGATAGATACATTGTAACTGTATCTACATCATCGGGTATTGGCTTGTTGGTTAATATCTCTGATCCTTCTATCTCACCTTTTTTTATTCCAACAGGATAAACTTTATGTCCGTACGCTTTTAATTTGGCAGTTGCCAAATAGCTATATCTATCAGGGTTTGATGAAGCTCCCAGTATTACAGTTGGTTTCATTATTCAATATAATTAAGATCCTTGGCAAATGTTTCTTCCAACTTATAGCAAGCCCAATAAGCCAAAATAAATACCACCACACCAATGATCAATGATGAATTCACAAAGCCAACACTTGGTTTTAAAGAGGTGTTTGCAATTGTCATTAATGTTACTGAACCACGCACAAAATTAGGAGCCGTAGTTGTAACCGTTGCTCTGATGTTTGTTCCAAACAATTCGGAAGCACTGCTCATGAATACTGCCCAATAACCTGTGCCGAAACCAATACAAAACACAATGGTATAAAAAACAATAACAGAGGTGCTGGCAAATAAATAATAAATGATACTAAACAGTAAGGTAATGGAAATGAACAGGAACAACACCTTTTTGCGCGAACGCCATTTCTGACTCAATACACCGCTTAGCACATCACCAATGGTAATACCAATGTACGCCACCATAATAGGTATCTTCCCTTCCTTTGGTCCATCTGCTAATCCGAGTGATGATGTCATTTCAGGAGCAAATTGCACCAGAAAATACATCACAAACCAAACCGGTATGGCAATTAAAATAATGTTTAAATACTTGAATAATAATTTTGGATGCGAAAAGAGATAAAAGAAATTTCCTTTTTTAACCGATTTGTCTTGTTTCACTTCATGAAACATTCCACTTTCAAAAACACCAATACGCATGAACAATAACAATAAGCCCATACCACCTCCAATAAAATAACTCGCACGCCAGTTATCGATGGCAATTGTTGTTAAACCAGCAACCACCGCGCCAAATAATCCAATGGATGCAACAATGGTTGTACCAATTCCCCTATCCTCTTTTTTCATGGTTTCGCTTACCAATGTGATACCCGCGCCCAACTCACCTGCTAATCCAAAACCTGAAACAAATCTTAAAACACTGTACCAAAATGTATCCTGCACAAAACCATTAGCTATGTTTGCTATGGAATACGTGATGATACTTCCGAACAATACTGATAAACGTCCTTTTTTATCGCCTAATATTCCCCAAAATAATCCACCCACTATCATTCCGATCATTTGTGAACTCAACAAACCGGCTCCAACCTCCGAAATTTGTTTTTTTAATTCTACAGGATCTGTATAAGTATCCTTTAAAATATCTGTTAAGCTGGCAACTCGTTCCATACCAAACAACACGAGGTCGTATATATCCACAAAATAACCTAACGCTGCAACTATTACAAGTTTATTAAATGATCCTTTGAATTGTTGTAACATAATTATTTCTGTTTATTAAATATTTTTTCGATCGGGTCATCTGTGCAACCATTCGGATAATTTACTTTTATGAGATCTGAAAGCGTTGGTGCGATTTGTGTGATACGGTAATAATTTAAATTACTTCCTTTTTTTATTCCACCACCGTAAAAAATTAGCGGCACATGAGTATCGTAACTATAAGCAGCACCATGCGTAGTTCCTGTTGGCATATATTCTATCCAGCCGGGTCTCAATACAAAAGCAATATTTCCGCTTAATTGGTGATTAAAACCGTTTTGTATCAACTGCCTGATATCACGTTTTTCAAAATCGTTGTTCTTTAAAATATGCGACGGGTATGCCTCTGCAATAGGTTTCATGGTTGTTAAATAGTCGCATAGTTGCTGCTCCATTTTAGCTCTATCGAGTTTTGCCAATTTCAACTCATCCAAAAACAATTGCTGGTTACTCACATTCTTTAAGATAGTTGAATCACTAAATTGTTTTTGAAAGAACATCTTCATTTCTTTTTCAAATTCATGTTCATTAAAATAATCGGCCGGAATTTGTTCTTCCTTTAAGTGTGCCGGTATATCAGCCCCGCCATGATCGGCAGTTAAAAACAAAACGTAATTTCCGGCGCCAACTTCCTGATCAAGATTTTTTATAAGATCTTCGATCTCCAGATCCAGCCGCAAGTAAACATCTTCAATTTCAACAGAGCGTGGTCCGTATGAATGCCCAATAATATCCGGACTAGAAAAACTTATTGCCAACAGATCGGTAAATTCATCTTTACCAAGCTTTTCATTTTTCAAGCACGCGAGCGCCAGATCCTTTGTTATCGTATTTCCGGAAGGTGTAGCTTTTAAAATTCCCCAATTGTTTTTAGTTACATAATTCTCATATGTATATGGGAAGGTTGGTGTTTCTTTTCGGTTTGATGCTTTTTCAAACTTATTATTATCCTTTATTGAATTAGAATATGTTTCAATTGGCTTAAGTGTGTTCCAGTTTAGTTGTAGATATTTTTTTGGCAACTGCAAAGCATTAAAATCATTTAACCATTGCGGCAATGCTTTTTGATACCAGCTTGATGTTACAAAACAACCGGTTGAATCGTCGTACCAATATGCAGCATCGGCGCTGTGTCCTGCAGGTAAAACAGCACTTCTATCTTTTAAGGCAACACCAAATACCTTTGATCTTCCATTACTAGTGATCTTCAATTCATCGCCTATGGTGCTTGATAATTGATTCTTTGGTGAGCGCTTCCCTGCCTTAGTTGTAGTTCCAACGCTTGCAACACTTTCATCATCCACACAATAAACCATTCGGTCATTTTTTTTATCGTACCATTCATTTGCAATAATACCATGTGCGCGTGGCGTTGTTCCTGTGTAAATACTTGAATGACCCGGACCGGTAAATGTTGGTACATAATTGTAATGAGCGTTCCTTAAATAATAACCGTTATTAACCAATTTCTTAAACCCGCCATTACCATATCTGTCCCAAAAACGATAGATATAATCGTTTCGCATTTGATCAACAACTACACCAACAATTAATTTTGGTTGCTTTGCCGCAGGCACATCCTTTTTAGGAGCTTGCGCAAAACTTTGGCTTAACGAACCAATACAAAAAATTAAACCTGCCAAAAACTTTTTCATTTCTTATCTAATTTTTCAAATACCGAATTGTTACTGATGTATTCAGGCACGATCGTTTTCATTTGCTGTACGATCAACTCATTATTTTGTGTTTTAAACAACTCAATTATCTGATTGATGGTTTGATTTACCTGATCATAATCAAACTCACGAACCTTACCTATCAAAATTTGATTATGATGCGTAGGTAATGTGTTCTCAGAATTAGCTAACAATTCTTCATACAACTTCTCACCCGGACGTAAACCGGTATAAGTGATCTGAATATCTTTGCCTTCTTCCAACCCGGATAACTTGATCATTTTTCGCGCAAGGTCAATGATCTTTACAGATTTACCCATATCAAACACAAATATCTCGCCACCCTTTCCCATACATCCGGCTTCAATAACTAACTGACATGCTTCAGGTATGGTCATGAAATAACGGGTGATATCCGGATGTGTTATAGTTATCGGTCCGCCTTTTTCAATTTGCTTTTTAAATCGTGGGATAACAGAACCGTTTGAACCAAGTACGTTTCCAAAACGTGTTGTGATAAATTTCGTTTTACTGATCTTTCCTAAACTTTGAATGTAAATTTCGGCTATGCGTTTACTAGCACCCATTACGTTGGTAGGATTCACAGCTTTATCGGTACTTACAAAAACAAATTTCTCTACCTGATGCTCCACTGCCATATCTGCACATATCTTAGTTCCAAGAACATTTGTATAGATGGATTCAGACGGATTGTTTTCCATCATAGGCACATGCTTATACGCTGCCGCATGAAAAACAATATGAGGTTTAAATGTATTGAAAGCATTTTTCATGCGCTCCTCATTCCTTACATCGGCAATGGCAACTTCAAATTTTTCGCGTTTATACTTTTCGCTGAACTCCAATTCCAATTCATGCAAAGGTGATTCGGCCTGATCTAACAAATAGATCTTAGCCGGCTCAAACTGCATACATTGTCTTGCTAATTCGCTTCCAATCGATCCGGCAGCACCTGTTATCATTACCACTTTTCCTTTGATCTGGTTATTAATGATGTCGGTATCCAGTTTAATTGGTTCGCGCTCTAAAAGATCTTCAATATTGATGGTTTTTAACTGATTAAAGCTTAATTCTCCGTTGATCCATTTAGTTGGAGGCGGCACATTTAAAACTTTGCAATTGTTATTCAAACAAATATCGGTGATCTCATTCTTTTTGGTTGCAGGTAAATTTTGAATACTGATGATCACGATCTCAACCTGATTTTCATTGATCAATTGCGCCAATTTATCTGTTGTATGAATAAAAGCACCTTCTAAACTTCTGCCTCTTTTCTTTTCATCGTCATCCACAAATGCAATTACCTTGTATTTAATTGCCGCATCTCTATCCAATGTTCGTTTTGTGATGATACCGGCTTCCCCTGCTCCAAAGATGATCACATTCACACGCTGACTGGTTGGATTTTTTGATTCGAGGTAAATTGCCTTTACTGCCAAACGCGAACTGATCATTAAAAACAATGTACATAAGGCATCAATAATAATTATGGAATTAGGAAAGAAATACGTTTTGTTACCAACGTAATAATAGATCACATTGATCACAAAAACTAAAAAACTACCGAGCAGCACAATAAAGAAAATACGAGCTGCATCACGCGTACTGGTGTACCGCACCACGCCTTTGTATGTTTTGGAAATAAAAAAACTAATAAAACGAATACCCAACAATACTGCATAGTCTAAAGGCAAATTGGCCTTATCAACTTCAGGAATATCATCAAAATTAAAACGGAGAAATACCGCTAAGGTTAACGAAAATGCACAAATTACGGTATCAATTATTAAAATAGACCATCGCGGCAAATTGTAAGACCAGAATAATTTGAAAATATTAAACATTACCCGTAAAAATAGCTATTTTTTTTGAGGTGTAACGCTTTTGGTATTGGCCGGGGTAACAGTTTTTGTAGGGCTTGTGCTGCCCGTATTTACAGGCTTTACAGTAGAAGTTGATTTGGTAGGTGTAGCAGTTACTTTAGGTGTAGGAACTGCTAGTGGTTTTACCGGTTTGTCGCTCACAATTACCTCACATAAGGCGCAAACCTCCTGCCATTTGATATTCAACTCGCAATCTGATGGCTGAATGTAAATTTTTTTAGTAACACTATCGGGTAAACTTACATCCATTGATGTACCATAAGATCGCGGCCCATCAAACAAAAACGGGTCTTTAAAATGCTCCTCTAAATGAATATCCTTAATATGGATCTTCTTATCCAAAATAACGGTATACAATTCGAAAATAGCGCGGGTTATTTTGATGGCAATTTTATCATTTGGTTTATCATAGGTGATCTTCACATCCCCTTTTACATTGGTTTTGTAGTTAAACGGACCAACATTAACCAAGGCATCACAAATAAACTGAGAGCTGTCGGGTCTTATTTGAATTTGCGGGTTTACAATTGTCCATTTATACTTTCCCTTAATAAACATCACTTCGTAATCATTTGTACCAGATATTTCGCAAATAGCTGAAAGCACTTTGTTTACGGTTTCCTCATGAAGGGTGAATGAAAAATCATTCAGATTTTTTTTGGTTTGAGACAGAAGTGCCGATGCACAAAACAAAAAAACAATAATCAATCGCATTTTACTAAATTTGATCACTAATTTCAAGAATTTTAATTAATTCAGAAATTGAAATAATTAAAAGTTATAACCCATTGAATGAGTCAAAAAAAATAGTTGTTATTGGTGGCGGTGCTGCAGGATTTTTTTCGGCCATAAATTGCAAACTTCTACACCCGAACTATGATGTAAGTATACTCGAGAAAACAAACAAACTTCTATCAAAAGTATTAATATCGGGAGGCGGGCGTTGCAACGTTACCAATTATTGTTTTGACAATGCTCAATTGGTAAAAAACTATCCACGCGGCGAAAAAGAATTGTTACAAGTGTTTAGCAGGTTTGCCGTTAAGGACACGATCCAGTGGTTTGCCGAACAAAACATTAAATTAAAAGCGGAGGCAGATGGACGCATGTTTCCGGAAAGTAATTCGAGTGAAACAATAGTAAATTGCTTTTTGAGTTTGGCTAAGAAACTGAATATTGAAATTAGCATTCAATGTGAAGTAATAAAAATTGAACGAACAGAAAACTTTATCATACATACAAGCAAAGGAATTAAACATGCAGATACGGTTATATGCAGCCTGGGAGGACATAACAAAATAGCTGCATATCAACTGCTCACTCAACTTGGGCACAAAGTGCATCAACCCATCCCAAGTTTGTTTACCATTAACCTACCCAACGAATCAATTAAAAAAGAATTACAAGGTGTAGCTGTAAAGCAAGCAAAAGTATCTATTGATCAAAGTAAGTTTTTTTATGAAGGCCCGGTTTTAGTAACTCATTGGGGGTTAAGCGGGCCGGCAGTTCTAAAATTATCGGCATTTGCGGCCCCTTTCTTTTATGAACATGATTACAAAAATGTGATCAAACTAAACTGGACAGGTAGCTTAAAATTAAATGAGATAACCGAAACTTTGTTGGAACAAAAAAAGACAGCTGCCAGATCATTGATCGTTAGAACGCCATTATTTGATCTTCCGAAAAGACTTTGGGAATTTTTAATTGACAAAGCTGAAATTTCTGATCAGTTGCATTGGTCGAATTTACCTAACACACAATTAAACAAATTAGCGAACCTACTGTTTAATGATAATTATAAAATGGAAGGTAAAACCACATTTAAAGAGGAGTTTGTTACGGCGGGCGGAGTTGACCTGAAAGAAGTTAATTTTAAAACAATGGAAAGTAAGCTTATACCCGGACTTTACTTTTGCGGTGAGGTGTTAAATATAGATGGGATCACCGGAGGTTTTAATTTTCAGGCCGCCTGGAGCACCGCTTACATTTGCGCGCAATCGGTTTAAACAGCTTTTTTTACTACATTTGAAAAACATGTTCATGTTTAAATTAAAACCATACAAACTCACTCTAATTATTTTACACCTGCTGTATATGAACATAACAGCACAAGTAGAGAATGAAGTAATTGTTATTAATAAATACGACAAAGGAAAAACATACAAATTCACTACGATCTATGGAACAATTTACAAAGGAAGAGTAAAGGAGGAAACCATTGAATACATTGTGATCGTTGAAAAAAAGACAAACCGTGAGGTTAAACTAAATAGTAACGAAGTAAAAGAATTTGAGGAGATAAAGAACGCTAAGGCATACAGTGTCGGAAGGTTTGATGATGATTACTATACGAATTATGTGATGATATCCGAAAACGCATTACCATTTAGAAAACAAGGTTTTAGTTCGTGCTATCACTATTTTTTAATGCAAAATTTGAATTACAGCTTTAATGAGCACTGGGCGGTTTCAACAAACTTACTGGTATTCTTACCTTCATCCATTGGTGTTAAATGCTCCTATAAGATCGCAGAAGACATTCATTTTGGCGCCAATACTTATATATTCGGGCTTCCGATAGACAATAGTTTCAGAAGTCCGTTATTTGGAGGTGCAGCCCGTGTTACCAAAGGAAACGATAACACAAATTTTACAGTTGGCGGTGGCATAATGGGCATCAGAAATCCCGATTCACTGAATAGAGTTTCTTCACCATTTGTATCATTATACTATTTAAATTTCAGCTATTCAACACGTTTTGCAAAGCATGCTGCATTTGCAGTTGAAAATTTTGTTTTCCCTCAATCAATATCCTATCAACAAAAACCATTAAATATTAATCTAACAGGTGTATGTATCAAATGGGTACGAAACCCTAATGAACACTGGAATTTTGGGTGCTATGGTTTGTATGTAGGAAGTTTGATCAAACTGAATAAAGACAGTCAGATCTTTCCGATACCTTACGTTTCATATTCCGCTTTTTTTGATTGATCACTTGATCAGTTTCATCTCGTTTAAAAGATAACCTGCACCGGCATACTTATCAATTACCCACAAGGTAAATCGCACATCTAAAACAATATTACGGCACATACTTACATCATACATCACATCACTCATTGTACCTTCCCAATTACGATCATAATTGGTTCCAATTAATTCACCTTTTGCATTTAAAACGGGGCTTCCACTATTACCGCCGGTTGTATGATTGCTGGCAATGAAAGACACGCGCAACTTTCCGTTCTTATCAACGTACGGACCAAAATCTTTATTATTATAAAGCTCAACTAGTCGCGGCATCACACTGTAATCAGGGTTACCGGTATTGTTCTTTTCGATCATCCCATCTATGGTTGTATAATGTGCGTACTCTACTCCATCCTTCGGTTTGTAATCATCAACTTTACCATAAGCAATGCGCATGGTACCATTTGCATCCGGATAAAACTTCTTGTTTTTTACATTGTCTTTTAACCCTTGCATGTACTCTTTTTGAAGTTCCAGAATCTGAAGCTCATCATAATTATACTGTGGCAATACCACTTTGGTGTAATAAGATGAAATTGCTGTTGCTAATTTAAAGTAAGGGTCGCGTTCATATAACGAAGCACTCTTTTCAAAATCATTTAGCATGTCCTTTGCTTTTGTGTTCTCCACAAAACTCGAATTGCTGTATAAGAAATCAGCTAGTTTCTCAGTATCATTATTATAAGCTAAAAGAAGCGAATCTAAATAAGGCGGTCTGTTTTCCTTTTCAACGTTTGATGCATACTCCTTAAGCATTGAAATGCATAATTGCTTATCCGTGTCTTTGTTGTAATTTTTAAAAGGGATCGTTTTTTTCATGTCCGAAAGCAACTGATCGAACTTATTTTCTTTACCATTTTGTTTGCGCTTTAATTCATTAAATAAAGCAGGGTAATTATTCATATAGCGCAAGGCATCAATACCCATCAAACATTCGTAATAATAATCAACTTGTTTACTTAATGGGGCATACTCTTCATAAACACGCTTGAAGTTTGCCATCAATTGTGTATACTTTTCTTTTTTTGTTGCATCGGCACCAAACGACTCAATAAAATTCTTCTCAAATGTTTTTTTCTTATTAATGGCATCATACTTCTTTAAACCTAACATCTCGCCACTCCATTTTTTGTAGGCATTTGCAATTCCTGCATATCTATCAGCATACATCAATCGAATGGTGTCATTTTTTTTCATCCCCTTCTCATAAATTGCCAATCGTTTATCGCGTAAACCAACTCGGCGTGGATTTTGTTCGTTCACCAATAATTCAACCGCATAAGATGTCAAGTATTCCTGAGTTCTGCCGGGGAAACCATATACCATCGTAAAATCTCCCTTTTCGTACCCTTTTAATGAAATAGGAAATGAGTAAGCCGGCTTGTAAGGCACATTGTCTGCATTATACTCTGCAGGTTTATTTTCCTTATTGGCATAAATACGAAACATACTAAAATCAGGATTATGACGAGGCCATACCCAATTATCCGTTTCACCACCAAACTTACCAATGTTTTCAGGAGGAGTTCCAACTAATCGAACATCTTTGAACACTTCTGTGATAAACAAATAATATTCATTACCATAATAGAAAGGGCGTATAAATGAAGTGTAATGCGTGTTTTCAATTGCTTTCTTTTCTAGAACAGCAATGGTTGATTTGATGGCAGAATCTTTTTGAACTTCAGAATAATTTGGCTTTAATGATGCTAAAACCTGCTTCGTAACATCATCTATTCGTTTGATAAAGGTTACAGTTAAATTTTTGCAATAAAGTTCCTCGTTATTATTCTTTGCCCAGTAGCCATTCTTTAAATAATCTTTTTCAACTGTGCTTAAACCGGCAATGGAGCTAAAACCACAATGGTGATTGGTCAATATCAATCCTTTTTGTGAGATCATTTCGCCGGTACATCCGCCGCCAAAAATGGCAACCGCATCCTTCATGCTTGCTTTGTTAATACTGTATAATTGCTGAGCAGTTAGTTTAAAGCCATTTTTTTTCATGTCTTTAAAATTCAATGCTTCTATCAATTGAGGCATCCACATACCTTCATCAGCTTTTGCTATAAAGGCAATCAATAAAAATCCTAGTGTAATTCGTTTCATCATATTAGTTTATCATTCCGGCCATTTTCATCGCGTCTGATCTAATTGCGCTATCTAATGGAATTTGCAGGTCGTTACTCTTTTGTGTTGATTTCTTCAACAATAATGGCGTTTCGCGAATTTGCTTTGCAAAGGTTTGTATTTGCTTGTTTTGCTCAGCACGTGCATAATATGTTTTTGGCGACGTATATAATTCGTAAGCATCGTTAATGAAGTTGTTTCCAAAACCAGATAAATTTCCATCAGAATACAATAACATGATCACTTTATTGGATTCAATACTTTGTTTCAGATCTAATTGCCAAACCTCAACCTTCTCTCCTGGTATTGGCGATGGAATTACTTTATTATAGTAATACCAAAACTGCCCGCCGGCAAAACAATTGGTTGGTACACCCATATAAACCGGTCCGTACCAATAACTATCGGAAATGGTCAATACAGGAGTAGTATTCTTTAACGAATCATTTTCAAATGCAACTTGAGGATAAGCCAACTTCATATTTTGAGCAGGATCCTTATACAAATTCATGCTCTTTAATACATCGGCATCTCTGCTTCTTGCTGAATCTACAACTTCAATATTTCCATAAACAATATTAGGCATATCACAGTGATGCAAATGTTCAATATGTTTAATGATCGTGTCAACAGCAACACATTCGCCGTAAAAACTCCAATGGTGACCAAATTTTGGGAACAATGGGTATGGTGTGGTAGGTTTTAATTTTTCGAATAAGGTATAAAGATCTAGTTGATTGATCCCTTTTTCTTTACCATGTTTCACAAACAGATCATGATTAGTTTGTTTTACCGGATGTTTATATTTATCCTCAATAAACTCTTCGCAGTATTTACCTTTGCCCGGCGCGTATACAAATAACAGATCAATACCTTTTTTCTTAAGTGTATCCTGCACCACTTTTGCCTTATCCATCAATGTTACAATTCGCTTTTCATTCACATCATCATCGCCAAAGGCAGAGAAAATATAACTTTCACTATACAAATAATCATCTTTACCAATAACAAATCCATTCACTCGTATTTGATTGAACAGATCGTAATATAATTGATTATTTAACCGCACCATGATCTCCTTAAATGACCAATGATCGTTATTATAATCATCCATTTCGGTTTGGTATGTTCCATTGAACCAGGTTTCCGCTGTCATTTTGGGCTTTTCGTCTGAGATCACCAATCCGGTTAAATTTGGTTTATTATCTTTTTTACCAAGCGATAACAATAAAGGAATGGAGATAATGATCAGTATCACCACACTATGAATTGAATATGTTTTTTTACCGCTCACTAAAATCTGAAATAAATAAATGGATTAAAATTAAGCGCCGATATATAACTCAATGAAATATAAAACAACATGACGCTTGTTAAAACAACCAACCATTTGCCATTGTTTGAAAATTTTTCTCCGTAAATTTTTTGCTGAAATGCCAGTGTTTTATTGGTTATGGCAAACCATGAAATAATTAGTGCCAAAATTGCCATTGCCATAAAATCGTTATTCATTGCGAATTTGCCATCGGCAAAATTAAAGCTATACATTTGCTTTATAACCGAAACAGCGTATCCAATATTCTCGTTCCTAAATAAAACCCAGCCGGTAATTACAATTATGAATGTTATTGGAATAGAAATGAATTTACCCAGTTTTTCAAACACATTTCCTAAGAACAAACGCTCCATTACCAGAAATAAACCATGATAAGCGCCCCATAATACAAAGTTCCAACTGGCGCCATGCCACAAACCTGAAAGTAAAAAAACAATAAATAAGTTACGGTAGAGTTTTGTATTTGAAACTTTATTTCCGCCTAAAGGGATGTATAAATAATTTTTCATCCACGATCCCAGTGTTATATGCCAGCGGCGCCAAAAATCAGTAATGCTGCTGGAAATGTATGGATTATTAAAATTTTCGGGGATACGGAATCCCATGATCTTGCATAAACCAATGGCCATATCGCTATAACCGCTAAAATCAAAATAAATCTGATAGGTATAAGCAATTGCCCCTACCCAGGCTGCAGCAGTATCCAATTGCTCAATTGGTAACTTAAATACTGCATCGGCTTGCATCCCTAAGGTATTTGCAATTATTACCTTTTTAGCCAAACCAAAACAAAAAATTAAAAATCCGCTGAGCTTAACTTCAGGTGTGTAGTTTTTTTCGAGATTAGTGATTTGATCAGCTATATCATGATAGCGTACAATTGGGCCTGCAATTAATTTTGGGAATAATAAAATATAGGTTTGATATTGCCAGAAACTCTTTAATGGCTTGTGAACGCCCTTATAAACATCTACCACATAGGTTAAACTTTCAAAAGTGTAAAAGGAGATACCTATTGGCAGGATAACCTTTGCGAAATTAATATCTAAGCCAAGTAAAGAATTAAAATTATCGATGAAGAAATTGCAATACTTAAAATAAAACAACAAGCCTAAATTGATACATAATGAAAGAACAAGGAATTGTATCTTTTTACTCTTTTGCTTTGCCTGATGCATGGCATTTACCAAAAAGAAATCGATGAAGGTAGTTGCCAATATAGCTAAGATAAATTTAGGGCCGCCCCACGAATAAAAGAAAATGCTGAACGCCAGAATAAAGCCATTTTTTAACTTATTGGGAAATAAATGATATGCCAGCAAAAACAGCGGGAGAACATATACTAAAAAGGTTATGTTGGCAAAAACCAAATCTTAAAATTTGAGAGTGTAAAAATAAGAAAATAGGTGAGATAAAATTAACCTAAATGGCTAAAATAAGATATTTTTATTTTTACTTATTATTATTCGAATACTGTCAATTTATAGAATTGGTCCTGATGTTTTACAAAATATAACCCAGGCTTAAATCCAGACTTTTGTAGTTTATAATTATTATTATCGTTTAAAGTTACAAACTCTATAATTCTACCAATATTGTCGTAAATTTCTAAATATGCATCACTATGTGATACGAGATTGAAATATCCAGAATTTGGATTGGGGTAAATTTTTAATAATTCATCAGACTTGAGCTTTTCTTGAATATTCGTACATTCAATCACATTTACACTTTTAGAATAATATGTATAACATCCTCCTGTATCAATAGCATCTATAAAATAATTTGTTGTTAAGGTAGGCGCAACAACTATTGAAGGCATCATCGAACCGGTACTCCAGGAATATGTTGTTAAATGACCTAATGTATTATAATTAATTGTAAGTGTTGCAGATTGACCTGAACAAATCGTATCATTAGAACTTGTAAAATTAACAGGCTTTGGTGTTTTTATTATTACATCAATTGATTGTGTACCAATTGCTGTTGTGCCTTGAAAAATCGTTAGATAATACTTCCCTGTAAAAGGTGCTGTTATTGTTGGTGATGTTGAAATTTGTAATGTTGGATTATTGGGCCCGCACCATAAATAGTTATAATTAGGAATGGCAGATAATATTGCATTGGAACATGCTGTAAAAGTTCCGTTTGTATTTAGTTTCCCGTTTGAATAGATCAATCCAGGCCTTGATTCACAATCTAAATATACATAACCGTAATATTGAGTTGCAAATGTTTGGCTTTCGTTATTTACAAAGTCAATCTGTATTGAATCACCAATGAAATTTGTAAAATCCATTTCCATAATTCGCCATTTTGTATATGTCCCATATCCTGACGTTAAATTAAATACATTATTAGTTCCTGCAATAAAAAATAAATCATTCTGTAAATTAAGGCAAGGAGACATTAAATTTGCAGGTGGATTGACCGTTAAACTATAATTTACAATTTCAGTTAAGTTACTTAAGTTTTTGACACGAATTTTAAACATAGCCCCATTACAACACCAATAATTACCGCTCACACCAGAGTATAAATAAGCGTATCTAAACACACAATTCAAAGGCGTTATTTTTGTTTTTTTAGTTAATTGTTGAAATGTGGAAGTTGTGGATGTTCTTACAGCTCCAAGTCTAAAAAAACTATTCCCATACAAATTTTTAATATTGAAATTTACTGTACCCCCACTATTCAAATTAGTGCCAAACACAGAAAATATTGGATACTGACTACCAATAAGCGTATCAACAAACCCAATATTTTGAGAATGATTAATGATTGCTGAAGTAATTGGAACTTTAACACTGTCACAAAATTTAGTGCAAACCGCCCCATACACATCATTTAAAGCATTATAAATTCTCCAACCCGATATTTGATTTGAACTTGAAATGTTACCAGAGGTGGAAATTTCAAAATCCTCATTATTATATTGAGCAGAAATTACACTAAATAAGCATAAAAACGCAAGTAAAAAAACTCTCTTCATTTCCATTTATACTTATCAATACGTCAACCAACTACTCAATGGTTGGGTCAATCATAAAAAACCTACTGCGCCGTATACATCAACGATTCGCCCTTATTATTCTTAAATAAAATCTGATTGAAAAGATTCAACTCGTTCCCTTTTAACACCATGGCCATTTGATCGAGCGTCATGCTTTTATCAATATTGGTAAAATCGGCACGGTTTAATTGATATTTTATTGAAATGGTGTCAAAAAACTGAGTAGATCTGTTAATAGATGCGTTTAGGTTCTCAATATCCTTTGATAGCAATATGAACTTGTTTATTTCCTCATCAATTTTATGAGGATCTATGTAAGTTGAATCGAGTTGATCGATCTTCTCTATTCTTCCGGCGATCTCTGTTTTAAAGTACGACTCCGATTCCTTCGAATGATCTTTATTCTTGCAAGAGGCAAATACAATTAGTGTTATGAATAAGATGTATTTCAAATCCGTTATTTAGATTCGGTAACCTTGCCACCCTCAAAAAACAGTGTACGGCTTTTATATTTGTTATAAACCATCATATCGTGTGTGGCAAATAACACTGCTCTCCCGCTCTCTGCAATAGATTTCAATAATTTTAAGATCTCTTCTGAAGTTTCAGGATCTAAATTTCCGGTTGGCTCATCAGCCAATATGATCTCAGGCTCATTAACCAATGCACGCGCGATACTTACGCGTTGCTGTTCACCACCCGATAATTCATGTGGCATACTTTTCTCCTTACTTTCCAAACCAACTTTTGCCAATACTTCTTTAATGCGCAAATTGATCTTTGCTTCATCGGTCCACCCTGTTGCTTTCATAACAAAACGTAAATTCTCACCCACACTCCTGTCAAACAACAACTGAAAATCCTGAAAAACAATACCCAACTTCCTTCTTAAGAACGGAATATCCTTAGGTTTGATATCATTCAGATCATATCCCACAACATTGGCAGACCCCATACCCAATGGAAGATCGGCATAAATGGTCTTTAAAAAACTACTTTTCCCGCTTCCGGTTTTTCCCAATAAATAAACGAATTCACCTTTATTCACCTCAACATTCAGGCCGGTTACAACAGGTCGTTCTTCCTGCATGAGTGTTGCATTATCAAATTTAATTAAAACCGACATTTTAACGTTTCTATTAAGTTTCTAAATTACCTTAAAAGCCACTTTAAATGGTCAGCAAACTGTAACAATATCAACACAATGCCGTTAATAATTGAAAAGGTCATTAAACAAAGCGTACACTAAAGCAAACTACATTTATTGAGATAAAATTTATTTAGCTTAATATAAATTACATGTTGATTCGCAGAATTGTTCTGATGGCTATTGCCTGCCTTTTCATTGGGCAAGCTTACGCTCAAAAAACAGCCATACTTTTAGATAAGGATGAGTTATACAAACAAGGTTTAGAACTGTTTGACAAAAAGCAATACACCAGTGCTCAAAAGAATTTTGACGACTATGTAGCTAAAACCACACCATCTGTTTTAAGAACAGATGCTATATACTACGGCGCTGCCTGTGCCATTGAACTGTTTCATAAGGATGGCGAATGGCGAATGAAACAATTCATTGAAAAATATCCTGAAAGCACTAAAAAAAATAACGCCAATTTTTATTTAGGAAAATCTAATTTCAGAAAAAAGAAATACCCTGAAACCATTGAATTTCTTGAAAAAGTTGACGGTTTTAAATTAACCAAGGAAGATCTGGCCGAGTTACATTTCAAAAGAGGCTATAGTTATTTTACAACCAATGATTTTGAAAAAGCGAAAAAGGATCTGGTTGAAATAAAAGACATTGATAACAAGTACACCCATCCTGCAACTTATTATTATGCGCACATTGCTTATTCCGAAAAAAATTATAGCACCGCGCTTGAAGGGTTTGAAAAACTGGTGAACAACGAAACATTTGGCACTGTTGTGCCTTACTACATTACACAGATCTATTTTATCCAAGGTAAATACGAACTGGTAACCGTAAATGCACCAAAACTTTTAAATGATACAGCCAACATTCAAAAGGCGGGTGAAATTAACCGCATGATCGGTGAAAGTTATTACAATTTAAAGGATTACAGCAACGCATTAACCTATTTGAAAAAAACAGACCTGGCTTCAGGCTACAACCATCAAGGGAATTATGCTTTGGGGTATTGCTATTACAAAACAAACGATTGTGCTAATGCCGTAAAACAATTTGAAAAAGCTACGGAGATCAAAGATTCTCTGGCTCAAAGTGCATCTTATCACATGGCCGATTGCTTTATTAAATTGGGAGATAAATTAAAAGCTAAGAACGCCTATTACAACGCTTACTTATATGGATTTGATCCTAAAATAGAAGAAGATGCTTTGTTTAGCTTTGCCAAATTAAGTTACGAGTTGGATTTTAGTCCGTATAACGAAGCCGTAAAAGCTTTCAGCAAATATTTGAAAGAATATCCAAAATCTTCGCGTAAAGATGAATGTTACACGTACCTCATCAACGTTTACTCTACCACACGTAACTACGATATGGCCATCAAAAGCATTGAGAGTTTAGGAAGTATTGATCCCATGTTGAAATACACGTACCAGAAATTGATCTATTTTAAAGGTGTAGATGCGTTTAACAACAATAATTTTGATGAAGCAGAGAAACAATTTAAAAAATCACTAGCTCAAAACACCGATCTTACTTTGAATTCACTTAATCAATATTGGTTAGGTGAGATATCTTACAACAGAAAGGATTATACAACTGCCATTGATCTGTGGAAGAAGTTTTTAGTGATGGAGGGATCGATTGCTTTACCTGAATACGAAATAGTAAATTACAACATTGGTTATGCCTATTTTCAGCGTAAAGAAAAAGATGATTATACAAACGCCAATATTTCGTTCAGAAAATACTTACTATCAAAAAATATTGCCGATCTGAATAAAAAAGCAGACGCTAATTTGCGCGCGGCCGACAGTTATTTTATGAACCGTACGTTTTTACAAGCGTCTGAAATGTACCAAGAGGCTATTTTACTTAATAAACTGGATGTGGATTATGCAATGTTCCAAAAAGCTACTTGCTTGGGTTTATTAAAAAAATACAAGGAAAAAATTGATCAACTAAAAAGTTTGGAATCAAAATTCCCAAGTTCAATATACATGAGCCAGGCTATGAACATGATGGCAGATACGTATTACGAGAATTTGCGTGAAGAAGATAATGCTATTACCTATTATAATAAAATCTTAAAGAATTACCCAAACTCAAACTCAACGCAAAACTGCTATGCCCAATTAGGTAACATTTATTTTGGTAGAAAAGAAGATGACAAGGCACTTGAATATTTTGACAAGTTTGTGCGCATTGATTCAAAAAGTGAAGAAGCAAAAAACGTATTAGAGCAGATAAAGACCATTTACAAAGAAAAAGGACAGATCGATCAGATGGAGAAATACTTTGCTGACCTTGGAAATCCACTTAATGTAAATCAAATAGAAAGCGCCACTTACGAAACTGCTAAAGATGCGCATTACAACCAAAAGAATTACGATCTGGCATTTGATAAATGGGCTGCTTATATTTCACGTTTCCCTGAAGGAAAATACATTATTGAAGCGCAATTTAATTACGCAGACATCGCCTACGGCAAGAACATGTATGACAAAGCCTTACCGGGTTATAATTTTGTATTATCAAAAACCAGAAGTTTATATACCGAAACATCTTTGGCCAAAGCTTCTTACATCAATTATAAGAACAAAAATTATAAAGATGCCCTTCCACAATTCATGTACCTGAAGGAAATTGCTGAAAGTCCGCTTAACAAGACCAACGCGCGTTTTGGAAGTATGCGCTGCTCATTTTACATGAACAAATTTGACACCGCCTTGGTTGCATGTAATGATGTATTGACCAATGAAAAATTATTTCCGCAACAAACAAGCGAGGTTAAATACATCAAAGCAAAATGTTTGTATGAAACCGGAAGATTGGATGATGCCATGATCGAATTTAAGGCCATGAGCAAAACAGCCAAAAACATTACAGGAGCTGAAGCCTTATATTACATTGCCATGATCTACTTCAAGAAACAAGATTATAAAGAAGTAGAAAAAGGTGTAAATAAATTGATCAGTTACGAATACAGCAATGATGACTGGAACAATAAAGGGATGTTATTATTAGCAGATGCGTATTTAGCAAAAGGTGATGAGGCCGATGCAGAAGTTATCTTACAAACCATTATAGATGGCAAACCAAAGCAGATCTATTTGGATGAAGCAGAAGCTAAATTAAAAGCGTTGAAAGAAAAGCAAGAACAACGTAAAGCTTTACCGCCAACAGAAGGTGGAGCGAATGACATGAAGATCGAGTTCAAAGAGAATAACAACGATGGTAACTTATTTGACAATGATCAGAAAAAAGAAGAACCAAAAGAACCTGTTGAACAACCTAAATAATTAAAATAAATGAATTTGAACATGATATATAATACCAGCGTTGAACAACCAGTAAATGATGTATTGAAACAACATCATAAATTACTTAAATGGTTGCTGATCTTGTTTTTGATAATTGCCCACGTTACCATTTCGTTGGCACAAACCAATGTAGATAATACTTTTCAGGCAACCAGTGAATTTGTTCCGGTTATAAAAGAATCGGCAAAGTTTGCCGACCTTCCTGAAATTAAGGATACAGTGAAACGTATTTCCAATGTAAAATACGGCATTGTAAGTAATCCTTTATTTCCAAAATACCAGGTTCAAAAAATAGATGCTGCTAAAATGCAAAACGAACCATTAACAAAACTATACCACTCCTTATTAAAAGTTGGATATGGTCCGTTATACAATATGCCATATGGCGAATTCTTTATCAGTAATTTACGTTCGCGTGATGTGGTTTTTGGTGCTCACTTAAAGCATCTTTCAAGTTCAAAAACGCTAGAAAACACAGGATACAGTGGTTTCAGTGATAATTACGGAACGGTTTACGGTAAAAAATTCTACAAAAAACACACCCTTAATGGTGATATAACCTACAACAGAAATGTAGTGCATTATTATGGTTACGACCCTGCCATTAATACGATCAATGATAACGATTACATCAAACAACGTTACCAATTGGTTGAACCAAAATTAGTATTGCAAAGTCATTTTACCGACAGTTCAAAGATCAATCACACGATCAATGCCGGATTTTATAATTTGCAAAATTTACACAAAGAAGCAGAGAATAATGTGAACGTAGGCGTGGATGCAAGCATGTTCCTTAATCATGAGAAATTGAATTTGGGATTCAGCACAAACTATTACAATCACAAACAAAGTAATGATACACTAAACGACCTAATCATATCTTTGGCGCCATCCTTTGAGGCACAAGGAAAAAAATGGAAAGCCTTGGTAGGATTAAAAGGTACATTAGATAACTTTAAAGGCAAGACCCGTTTTTACGGATACCCGCAATTAAATGTTGAATATGATATTTATGAAAGTATCATTATCCCTTATGCAGGAGCTACCGGTGGATTAATGAAAAACAGTTTACGATCATTAAGTAACGAAAATCCATTTATTGATACTACGCTTAATTATGTGAATACCAACAATAAATACAACCTCTATTTGGGTTTAAAAGGTAGTTTAAGCAGTAACACCAGTTATGATGTTAAGGGTAGTTACAGCCAAATGGATAGCATGCATTTTTATGTGATCAATTACAGTGGCATCAACCAAATGTATAATCAGTTTGATGTGATTTACGATAATGCATCGGTGATACATTTAAGCGGACAGATCAAACACCAAATGAAAGAAAAGATCCATTTTATTACTAAAGGAAATTACTATGTATACAATACAAAAAATTTAACCAGAGCTTATCATAAACCAGATTTTGACCTAACCTTCTCTACCATTTATAATTTACAAAGTAAGATCATTTTAAGGGCAGAAGTATTTGCAATAGGTAAACAATGGATGCAAACACAAATTTTGGATGACACAAATAAGCCGGTATTAACACCAAAGCAACTGAATGGATTAGTGGATGTGAATTTGGAAGGCGAATATAGATATAGTAAAATGTTGAGCTTTTTTGCACGAGTTAATAATATTGCCAATCAACGTTATTACAGATGGGAACGTTACCCTACTCAGAGATTTAATTTCACAATTGGTTTAACCTTTGTACCGTTTTAAAGATTAAGATCCCCATTTGAAAAAAAGGGGGAATGCTTCTTATCATTTAATATCAGAACTAAATAAAAAACCATTCCACTTAACTACAAAAAACAATTCATCAAACCTGTTCATTGAGAATTAATTTTTTTTGTTTCCGGAACTCCCCCTTGGCGAAGGGGGTTAGGGGGATTGACCGAACTAATGAATAAAAAAAGCCCCACTAATAAGCGGGGCTTTTTTTCTTTAAGAATTCTATTAGCAAACTTTAACCATCCAATTGAATTTATCTTCCGTTTTTCCTTTACGAATATTACGTAATGTTTCGTCAACTTTAGGAGAGAATTTGCGAGATTCTACCGATGGTAAAGCATAATCTTTTCCATTGTAACCAATACCTACAATTTGAGCAATTGTAGCAGCGGTTCCGCATCCGAATGCTTCTTTTAGTATACCTTTTTCATGAGCTTCAATGATCTCAAAAATACTGATCTTGCGCTCTTCAACTCTCATTCCCCAATCACGAGCTAAGGCCAATACGGTATCACGTGTAATACCTGCTAAAATAGTATCGCTTAATCCTGGAGTAACAACTGTATCTCCAATCACGAACATCAAATTCATTGTTCCACTTTCCTCAACATACTGATGTGTTTCGCTATCGGTCCAAATTACCTGCTGGTAACCTTTTTGTTGTGCCAATTTGGTAGGATATAAACTTCGGCCATAATTACCTGCAGCCTTCACAAATCCAATACCACCTTTAACCGAGCGGATATAATTTGTTTCAACCAAAACCTTAATTGGTTCAGCGTAATATTTACCGGCAGGACAAGTAATAATAATGAATTTATAGGTATCACTGGCTTTAACGCCAATGGCTTCATCGGTTGAAATTAAAAACGGACGGATATATAAACTTCCTGTATCGCTTGTTGGAACCCATGCAGCATCTAATTTGATCAATTCCATTAAACCATTCATGAAGATCTCTTCAGGAACTTCAGGCATGGCCATTCGCACTGCACCTTTATTCATACGCTTGAAGTTAGCTTCCGGTCGGAATAACGATACCTCACCTTTATCATTTTTGTAGGCTTTCATACCTTCAAAAATAGCCTGCCCATAATGCAACGCACTCATGGCATAACTCATTGGTACATCCTGATAAGGCATAATACTGGCTTTTTGCCATTTGCCATCAGCATATTCAGCAATAAACATATGATCGCTGAAACATTTCCCAAAAGGCACGTTGTTTACATCGTATTCACCAACTCTACTTTTTGCGATTTTTTCGATTGAAATTTCGATAGTACTTGTCATTATAAAATAAACTTATCCAACAAATAACTACATTATTTTTTAAAAAACAAATAAATTAATGGGTATTATTTAGCCTTTAGGCGATTTATTTAAAATCAGGCTTCTTCGTGCTGATGGTCGATAACAAACACTTTAACCGTTGCCATTAATATACCGCCGATGGTTTGTTCGGTAATTTGCCAAACACAATCCAATATTAAATGCTGAGCACTTAAATGGCGGGAGATGGAGATCGTAACAACGGTAGATACAATATAAATAATGAAGCCAACCAACGCGCCAGACATAATTCCTCTTACAAAGAAATTATATACGTTTTTCATTGGTTTTGACTCAAATACAGCATATGTTAAAAAAGAAATGGTAATGTAAGCAACACTGGTAAAAATTAACAACCAGGTCATTGGGAAGTTGATCTTTTTAAAGTCATTAAGAAAAACACCATGCCACATATAGAACAGAGCGTACATGATAATAGATCCAAGAATCCAAGAAATGAAAAACCTAGTGTTGAGTTTCATATTTTGCACTGTAAATATACTCAAAATTGCATATCAAAAAACCACCAAACACTTAAATTTTAATTAATTAAGCACTTTTATTTATTTATATTTGTAAGAGTGCGTATTAAATATTTTAGATATTCAATCATACTGATCTTTATCATTTTTTTTGCTTGTCGAAAAGAAACGGTAACCAACTGGGATGTTGATATTACCGGACCAATTGTGACCAGCAAACTGAACATCAAAAATTTTTTGAATGACAGTTTATTTAACACCGATGCAAATGGCCTTTTAACTTTAAATGTTAATCGCGAAGTAGCTTATGTAAAAGTTGACTCCCTATTAAAATTACCGGACACGACGATCGTAAAAGACTTCTTATACCCTGCCTTTTTTCCAACCACGGTAACACCGGGTCAAAGCTTTAATTTCTTACCCATAACCCCGTTAACATTTAGCATCAGTAATGGCGTAGCCTTAAAATATGGCATTATTAAACAAGGTACATTAAAATTAAAATACAGTAACAATGCATCAACGGTTGATTCATTGGATTTTTTATATGTGTTACCAGGAATCACCAAAAACTATCAGCCCTTGATCATTAAAGAACGTATTCCACCCGGTGAAAATTCTTTAACAAAAACATATATTCTAAATGGATATCATGTTGATTTTACTGCGGGTGGTTTGGCGAACTTTAACACCATTACACAAAATTATACAGTAAGTACGAGTCCATACGCCGCGCCAATGGAACTTACGCTTGGTAAAGGAGCCAAAGTAGAGATAAGTTATACCGATATTATACCACAATATGCGAAAGGATATTTCGGACAACAAAATGTACCTGTAAATATTGATACGGCCGTATTTGATGTTTTTAAGAATTTTAATGCTACCAATTTTCAGTTAAAAGATGCGACTTTGGATTTTACTTTGATCAATGAGTTTGGTGCCGAATTCAATGGCTCATTATACAACATTCATTCGATCAATACGGTAAATCAAAACTCAGTGGCATTGAATACACAACAGCTTTCTTCCATCAACATTAATCGCGCGTTTGAGTTAGGTGGGCAAATAAATCCAGCCGTAAAACTAATTAATTTAAATAAAAACAATAGTAACATTTTACCTTTCATTTCAAATTTGCCAAATAAAATTGCTTACGCCGGCAATGTAAAATTAAACCCACTTGGAAACACTTCCGGCTATCAGGATTTTGCCTATTTCAATACCGGAATAAAAGTGATGGCCGATATTAAAATACCAATGCGCTTTAATGCCTCATCGTTCATTTTAAGATCAGATGCTGCTATCAATTTATCAAATTTGGAACAATTGGATATAGTGAATTACGGCAACATCATTATCTCAGCTAAAAACGGCTACCCTTTTGACGCGATATTGCAAGCATATATGGTAGATGCTTCAAACACCATTATTGATTCACTTTTTTTAAATACCAATAACAAAATTGATAAAGGAATTACCGATGCGCAAAACATGGTAATTGCTCAAACTAGTCAAAAATTATACATACCGGTTACAACAGAAAAGATCGCGAATATTAAAAAGAGTAAATCCATAAAAATAAAAGCTATTTTGGTAATGCCACCAAACCCACCGGACATTATCATCAAAGATACTTACGAAATTGATATTGATATGATCATTGACCTTAATTGTAAAGTAAAACGCAAATAGTTTGAAAAACAGTTTTCACATATTACCACTTCCTATTCGAATTGCAATATTTATTATTGCGATCAACATTAGTGTTTTTGCGCAATACAATACCGAGTTTTTAAATTACAGCAGCTATGGCCGAGGTATTTCATTGAATGTGGAATATGATGCCGGAAGTAATGCCATTAAAAACGACATGGTAAATAAACTGATTTGGGGAGGATACATTAGCAATGATATAAAAGATGCGTCTGAAAAAAAATTAAAAGCAAACAACAACCTGGGCATAAATCTTAATTACGGTACAAGTGCATTTATAAAAGGAAATAAAAATTTTGATTTCTTAATAGGTTTCAAAAATCAGGAAGTATTGAATGCATCGTTTAATGCCGATTTTTATCGCTTAATGTTTTATGGTAACAAACGCTTTTTAGGTGAAACAGCTAACCTATCGCATATTAGCGTAAATGCGCTGCGTTTTCAGGAAGCCAAATTTGGGGCTATCATTCATCATGTTGATTCGATCGCGAAAATTGGTATTTCGGTATCGTTTTTAAAAGGAGAACAGTTGTTTTATTTAAAAACCGGTAAAGAAACATCTATGTTCACATCAAATGATGCGAGTTTAATTCAGTTGAATTCGAACTTTAATTTGGCCATAAGCGATACCAATAATCGTAATTTGTTTGGGTTTAATGGTATTGGCGCTAATGCTGATATATTCTTTGAAACCCCTTACAAAAGTAAAATTGGTAAAAAAAGTGTTTTGGTTGTTAACGCTAACAACATAGGGTTTATTCATTGGCGAAAAAACAGTGTGCAATACAGCAGCGATTCAATTGTTACATTTCAGGGATATAAAATAAATAACATTTTAGATCTAAAAGACTCAACATTAAACAAGATCAACCAAGACACAATACTTCAAAACATTGTAAGCGGACGTAAAGAGAATTTTAACATCAACATTCCAACAAATTTGGTTCTGATCAATAAAATTTACTTCGGTAAAATGAATTTTGTATTAAATACCGGTTTCAGATATATATTTAATGCTAACTACAAAGCCTATTACTTTATTGAACCGGAATACAAGCATAAAAAAGTTACTTATGGTTTGCATTTAGGATATGGTGGTTATGTTCGATTAAATGTTGGCAGCTCAATAACCTATAACGGTAAACATTTGTTTTTCAAGATCGGCAGTACCAGTTTACAAGGCTTTATTGTTCCGAAACTTGCATACGGTCAAGGCGTTTATTTTAGTATTGCTAAAAAATTTAAGTGATAATGAAGAAGTTAATTGCATTTATACTACTATTTACGACATTCAGCATGAACTCGCAAGCACCTCTAAAATGGTTTAATAAATTTGGTGGTGCAGGTTTGGATATAGGATATGGAGTTAAGGAGACATTTAAAAGACAATATATTATTTGCGGTTCAACAACAAGCTTTGGTTACGGATCAACTGATGCCTACTTAATTTTAATAGATAGTATGGGGCAAAAAGTTTGGGAAAAAAGTTTTGGTGGTGCATTAACAGATGTTGCAAAAAAAATTGTTGTGAATCCTATTGATAGTGGATATATTTTTGTTGGTTATACAAATTCTTTAGGCAGTGGAGGGTATGACCTATACATCGTTAGAACTGACAAGAACGGCTCTTTAATTTGGCAAAAAAGTTTTGGTGGATTGGATTGGGATTTCGGTAACGATCTTGCTATCGGCCCTGATGGGAATGTGTATGTTTGTGGAAGTACATATAGTATGGGTTATGGAAATAAGGATGCTTATCTTTTAAAAATAAATTCAACAAATGGTATACCTATATGGCAAAAAACTTTTGGAGGAAATCTTGATGATGAATTCAAATCTCTAAAAATCACAAATACTAATAGTTTAATTATTGCAGGGCAAACAAAAAGTTATAATGACAACTTTGGCGATATTCTATTTTTTAAATTAAGTCTAAACGGTGATTCCATTTTCTCTAAAACTTACGGTTTAAAAAACAAAGAAGATTATGCCAATAGTATTATTGAAAATTTTGCTTCAACTGGTTATGTTTTAAGTGGTGGCACTGAAAGTTATTCAACGTTTGGCAAAGACGCATTTATTTTTGGTATAGATGCATTAGGTGATTCCACATGGTTAGTTAATTACGGTAATGCTAACCTAGATCAAGAGTCAATAAAAGTTTTACCCGCTTCTAACAATACAGGTACTTATGTCATCTCATATAGTGATGTTGAAAATTCTTTCTTTAAAAGAAATCCAAAAAATTTAATTCTAAATAGTGTTGGTGTATACTACACAGGACATGACTTTGGCGATACTGAAGATGAAGAATTTTATGATTTAGAAAACACCTCTGATAATGGTTTTATAGGCGTTGGTTACACTTATAGTTTTGGAAGTAATATCAGTGACGTATTTGTTGTTAAATATGATTCACTTGTAATTGAAGGTTCGAATCTTATTGGAGTTAGAGAAAATGAAAAAATATTAAATCGCAATGTTGAAGTATATCCTACACATTTATCCAATGGAATTAATTCAATTTACATAGCTTCAGAAAAACCCATAAACGTAAAAGTTATTGATCTATTTGGCAGAACAGTAAATTTCACTATAGAAAAATTGAGTTCTTCTTACGTGGTAAACCTAAACCAATCGAATAATGGGGTTTATTTTCTTATACTTGCAATCGATAACGAAATCTACAGGTATAAAATTCTTAAGGAGTAACTTGGTTTACTCCTTAATTTTCTTCACGGTTTTCTATTGATATAAAAAACACCTTACGAGCAAAATAGAATGCGAGCCAAGAAAAGGATACAGATTTGGTGAATTAAAACAAATCCTGTGTTCAATTCTTATTTCGTTACAAATCAACAACTTAAACTTAAATTAAGCGCAACAAAAATATTTAGTTGAATACCCCTTGGATTAACACTTATTAATAAAACCCTTTTAATAAGTAAATCCAGCAAAAAATGCTTTCTGCATAAAAAAGACTATATTTGTTCAAATAGCTAGTTTATAATAAGTTAAAACAGTTTAATTACATGAAACGATTTTTTTTATCACTTCTTTTCCTGATCATAGGAATTTCTTTTTCAATTGCTCAGGTAACAAAAACAAATAAGTGGCGTAAAACCGAGCGCGACTCGTTTGAAAATGCCTTTTTGTTATACGAAGAGAAGCATTATACCTTAGCACTTCCTATCTATGAAGTGGTAAATAAAAACCATCCGAACGAAGAGTTCATTAAGTATATGTACGGTAAAACGTCGTTGTACCGTAGCGATAAACATGCTGATGCTCTTACCTATTTGAATGAAGCATATCAAAAAAATAAAAAGATCATCAATATTGAGTACGACCTGGCTAAAGCCTATCATTTTAACTACAAGTTTGATGAAGCTTTGCAAATGGTAAATAATTATTTAGCAAACAAAAAAATAAAGCCTGAAGAAAAAACTGAAGCAGAACTTCTTAAAAAATACATACAAAACGCAATTAATTTAAATGCAAAACCAACCACTGCAAAACTAACCAACGTTGGCGTGCCAATAAATTCAGGCGATGAAGAGTATGTTCCTGTGATCTCGGCTGACGAATCGATGATGGTGTTTACTTATGCCGGACCAAAAAGTAAAGGTGGCAGAGTGAATGCAAATGGTCAAACAAGCGCCATTGGTTATTATGGCGAAGATGCTTATTTGAGCTTTAAACAAAATGATACGTTTCAAATCCCAAAAGCTATTGAAAACTTGAACACAACCGCCAACGACGCTGCTATTTCATTGAGTCCGGATGGTACACGTTTATTTGTATTCCGCGATAATGGTGATGATCATGGCGATATTTACGAAAGTTTTTTAATTGGTGAAGAATTCACAACACCTGTAAAGATCAGAGGTATGGTTAACTCCTTTTCTTGGGATGGCCATTGCTCTTTATCATCAGATGGTACTACCATGTACTTCTCTAGTGAACGTCCGGGTGGCTTTGGTGGAAAAGATATCTACCGCGCTACCTTTATGCCCGATTCAACTTGGGGAAATATTGTGAATCTGGGTGATTCGATCAATACAAAATATGATGAAGATTCGCCGTTCATTCACCCTGATGGAATAACCTTATTCTATAGTTCTAAAGGACCAAAGAGTAGCGGTGGTTACGATATTTTTATGTCATCTATGGAAATGGATTCAACATTTAAAGTGATTGAAAATTTAGGATACCCAATTAATACGCCCGATGATGATATTTATTTTGTGGTTGCAGCAAATGGACAAAGAGGTTATTACAGCAGCGGAAAACCTGGTGGACAAGGCTTAAAGGATATTTACTTGGTGAATACCGAATTTCCTAGCCATAAATTAAAAGCTTATTTAGTGAAAGGAAAAGTTACATCTGATGACAAACCGGTTGAAGCTACTTACAAAATAGAAGTTATAAATAAAAACAACTTCGTTTATAAAAACGCTAAATCTAACAGCACAACAGGATCACACTTAACAACCATGCCTGCCGGAAATGTATATAAAATGACATTTAACTATTTAACGTTCCCAGCTCAATCTTTCACAATGGATGCATCACAAATTGCAGCTTATACTGAGAAGATCCTTGATGTGAAATTTAATGCTAAAGATACTTTGCCTAAGCGCGATACTTCTTCAATTGCAGCTGTAGATACCTTTAAAACAAAAGATAAAAAACTGAATGAGATCAAGAACTATTCAAGAAAATATGGTGATATCAGTGCAGAAGGATTGGAATTTAAAGTTCAGGTAGCAGCGTACAAATATCCTAAGAATTATACCTATAAACATTTGAAAGGATTAGGTACAATTGATAAAACAATGGTAAATAACAAGATCACTTTTATTACCGTTGGCCCTGCATTTAAAACATTGGGCGAGGCATGGGAACTTAACAAGAAGGCTGTTACAGCGGGTCAAAAAGATGCATTTGTAACCGCGATATATAAAGGCAAACGTGTTTACCTGGCAGAGCTGGTAAATATGGGTATCTTTAAATAACAAGCAAACTTAAATTGAAAGTCCCGCTTCAGATTTCTATCAGGAGCGGGACTTTTTTATTACAGACATATCAGTCATCCATAACAACGCCTTATATCATTAAGTATGATTACAGTCATAAAAAAAGCCCCTCATTTCTGAAGGGCTTTTTTTCGAATTAATAATTAATTTTATTTCACCTGATTTACTACAGCTTGAAATGCTTCAGGGTGATTCATTGCTAGGTCAGCTAAAACCTTACGGTTTAACTTTAATCCTTTAGCATTTAATTTTCCCATGAATTCTGAATAACTTAAACCGTGTTCACGAACACCGGCATTGATACGTTGAATCCACAAAGCACGCATGGTACGTTTTTTGTTTTTACGATCGCGGTATGCGTAAGTTAAACCTTTTTCTAAGGTATTTTTGGCTATTGTCCAAACATTACCTCTAGCTCCCCAATAACCTTTTGTAAGTCTTAGGATCTTTTTTCTGCGAGCCCTGCTGGCTACATGATTGACTGAACGTGGCATTTTTTTTGTTTTTGATTTTGATCTTTAGCGTTCGAACTAACGAATCTTATTTACTAAAGCTCTGGTTAAACATTCTGTTTTTTTACCTTCGATAATTCTAATTGAAATTATTTACCTATTGCAAGTAACATTTTAACATTACCTAAGTCTTCTTTACTAACTAGGGCAACTTTACCAAGTCCGCGTTTACGGTCTTTTTCCTTCTTGGTTAAAATGTGACGTTTGTAGGCCTTCTTTCTCTTGATCTTACCGGTTCCAGTGAAAGCAAAACGCTTTTTAGCACTGGAATTTGTCTTCATTTTTGGCATCTTGTACTTTTATTTAAGGATGGCAAAGATATAAATAATATCCTTACTGGCAAACCTTGATGATATTATATTGCAATGTATTGATTAACAACTACTTGCAAATCTATTTTAATTCACATTTGTATACACGCTCACCTTTAGCTGTAGTAACCAATCCTAATGGTGGTGCCGAGTTCACTACCGTTTCCGTATAAGGCTCCTTATAACTGATACAATTGTTTTTGGCTGCACGCTTCGTAACCTTTGTTAAGGTCTTATCATAAGTTTGTGTTTCGTTAATTGGCGTTACAAAAGTGGTGTCTATGATAGGTACGTTACCAATAATAGCAACCGAAAATGATAAGGATGCATTGGTTGATGACGTTCCGGTTTTTGTTACCGTGCATGCACATGTTCTGTCTTTTTTACAAGCCAAAAAGGCATTTGATAAAACAATTAGGGTAATAATTACTTTTTTCATTTTTCTTTTTTTGTTTAAATATATATTAAATTTTCAATTCCTGAGCAGGATCCCAGTAGTATTTCAAAAAATCAACTATCTGGTCGTTCTTCACTTCTATTCCTTCCTTTTCCAAAAGCGCTTGCATTTCAAACGGATCGGCAAAATGATGCTTCCCCGTTAAAACACCATTTCTGTTCACCACCCTGTGTGCCGGAACTTTTTTGGTTTGAGAATGCGCTGCATTCATGGCGTATCCTACCACCCGCGATGAGCCGGCAGAACCCAAGTATTTTGCAATAGCACCGTATGATGTTACCCGTCCCCTTGGAATAAGACGCACAACCTGATACACCATGTCAAAAAAATCAGAGTTACTTTTCGTTCCCATCTACCCAACCATTAAATTACATCCTCTTATATCACTGTTATCATATCGCCCCATCAATTTTAAAGATCCGTTATCAGTTATTTGCGCCAGATCTTTGGTTGCAATAAAACTACACGAATACACATTTGCCAGATCAACCACACTTATACCTCCGGTTTTATTGTTTGGCAAATAATTCAATGGGTCATTCACATCCCTAATTGAAACCTTCATCCATGGCGGTAAAACAAATTCGCCATTTGCTTTTGCATAAGCCTGACTTAATAATTCCGTCATACCATATTCACTGGCAATTTGATTCACTTTAAATTTCTGCTTTAGTGTTTCGTGCAATTCTTCCTTAAGCATTTCTTTACGCGTGCCTTTCATTCCACCGGTTTCCATCACAATAAAATCTTCAGTTAACTCTACATTCATTTCTGCCAGATCTAATAAGGCGTATGACACACCAATAATGAGTGTTTTTTGCTTCTTTAGTTTTAACGATTGGATAACCTTTACCAGCTCGTCCAAATTACGCAAGTAAAAACCACTTTGAGCATGACCACTTCTTTCAATTAACTCTTTACACATGTATACAAGAGAAGATCCTTTTCTATCAAGATAGCCTGGTAATAAAGCCAAAATACAATAATCTTCCGGTGCACCAAATTGCAATTCAAAGCAAGCATTAAATGATCTTTTATAGATGCTTACATCTTTTACATAATGTTTGGATGGAATTTGTGATGTGGTGGAGCTGCTCATAAAAATCTCATCTAAACGATCACTTTCGGTAGAAACAACCTGATGCGATTTAAAAAATTCAATTGGTAAAAAGGGTATGTCTTTAATTGTTTTTACATTACCAGGCAAAACGTTCAAAGAATCGCACCATTGCTTGTAAACCAAATTGTTTTGATATTGAAAATGAAACACCTTTAATGCCATTTTTTCAAGATCAGCTTCACAATTTATATTAAAAATATCCGTTATACCGGTAAACATTTGTTTACAAACTAGGTTTTATTTTGTAAATTTAATCAATATTTAATGCGATGCGTTTTAAGTACCTCCATATATTAATTATTAGTGTTTTATTTTCATCATGTGTGAAAGAAAAAGTGCTTGATAAGGTACCCGCTATTGATTACGTATCGTTTTACGCCAAAGATGAGAACACTGCTTACTTAACCATTTCGTATGAAGATGGGAACGGCGACATTTTCGAAGAAAAAGGCTCAAAAAAATACAATTTCTTTGCGATCTTTTATTACAAGGATGGTAATGGCAATTTTATTCAGGATCTTGATAATCCAATTGTAAGTGTGATCGAGCGCCCAAGTGAATTATCCAAAGATCAGCCCATTAAAGGTGAGATCATGAAAACATTAACCGGTTGGAGAAGCAATGTGGCCTATAAAAATTTCAAGTATGAAATTTACATGACCGATCAGGCAGGTAATAAATCTAATGTACTTACCACACCCGAAATTATTACGCCATTTTAATTTTCCTTTAACACCTTTGCCATTTTTTCGGCAATAAGCTTACTCATTTTATAATTGCTATCGTGTGTCCAGCCAGCAATATGCGGCGTTAAAACCGTTCTATCACTTCCTATTAAATATTTAAAAGGCTCCGGCAATGCATTCTGATCAAGGGCCTCGAACGATACGGTCTCATACTCCAACACATCTAAACACGCGCCTGTAACCTTTCCTGTTTTCATTGCTTCAACTACATCATGTGTATTCACACATTTACCGCGTGCTGTATTTACTACAGTTATTGACTTTTTAAATTTACTCAGGTATTCTGCATTAACCATGTAAGTAGTTTCTTCTGTTAAAGGTACATGCAGACTTAAAATATCTGCACGATCAAATATTTCCTGCATTTGTACCTCCTTCACATAATTATCCGAAAAGCCATGTTTATACTTATCGTAAACCAAGATCTCACAACCCAATCCACTTAACTTTTTCGCAAATGAACTTCCCATAAATCCATATCCAATTATCCCAACAACTTTATGCTTCAATTCCACACCTCTGTTCTCCGCACGTATCCAAATTCCTTTTCTTACTTCCGCATCGGCCTTTTTTAAATGATTGAATAACATCAACAACATACCCAATGCATGCTCTCCCACCGCATCCATATTACCTTCGGGCACATGCACGCAATTAATGCCTTTTGATGTGGCATACGGCACATCAATATTCTCCATCCCTGCTCCTACCCGGCCAATGCATTTTAAATTGGTGCATGTATCAATAATGTCTTTTGTGATCTTAAATTTACTTCTGATGATCAACCCATCGTATTGCGGTAAAATTTTTATAAGCTCTTCCTTTGATCTGTCCCAAAATGCATCACACACCAATCCTTTGGCCTCCAAGGTTTCCTGTAATATTGGATGATTGCTGTCTGCTAATAATATTCTCACGTTTTATTTATTTTATACAAATCTCACCATAGATAGTAATTAATCCAAATCACGCAACAGCAAAAAACACGCTTTTCATTAATCCATTGAGCCTGAACCTGCTTATGTAATTAACAATTCCCTAACACAAACTTTGTTCAAAATTGGTTTTTTCACTTATGAACACCTGTTCATTCCTAACTTGTTGATAATACGCTTCTAATTTCTGCGTGATTTAACTTATACACATGTTATTAAAAGTTTGATTTTTCGTAAATTTAAGGGAAGGCAAAAAAACCGCACTTTTATCGTCCCTTACAATTTTTATGAATCAAGATAATAATCAAAATAAGACCAAAAAAAGACTTTACACTTTACAAACAGGAAGCACAGGAGAAGTTGGAAAGATACAACCACAGGCTGTTGACCTCGAAGAAGCTGTGTTAGGTGCCATGCTACTTGAAAAAGATGCATTAAGCACTGTTATTGATATTTTAAGCCCCGCTGCATTTTACAAAGAACAGAACGGAAAAGTATTTGGCGCCATGGTGGCCTTATTCAACCGCTCAGAGCCTGTAGATATTTTAACGGTTACACAGGAATTAAAACGTACCGGCGAATTAGAATTTGTTGGTGGTGCATATTATGTATCATCATTAACCAATCGTATTGCATCTTCTGCTAACATCGAATTTCACGCGCGTATTGTGGCGCAAAAATTCTTGCAACGCGAATTGATCCGCATCAGTACCGAAACAATTAAATCGGCTTATGAAGATAGTACCGATGTGTTTGAATTGTTGGATGAAACAACAAAAAATATTTTTGAGATCTTAGACAGCAACGTTCGTAAACAACACGATCGCATGAGTACCTTGATCTCTAAAGCAATTGAAGAGATCGAGACCGCTGCTAACAAAACTGATGGTTTATTAGGTGTACCAAGCGGATTTACTTCACTCGACCGCGTTACTGGTGGTTGGCAAAAATCTGACTTGATGATCTTAGCTGCTCGTCCGGGTATGGGTAAAACAGCGTTTGTTGTTACCATGGCTAAAAACGCAGCAGTGGAATTCAATAAACCGGTTGCCATTTTCTCTTTAGAGATGAGCAGTTTGCAGTTGGTTAAACGTTTGATATCAAGTGAAACCGAAATTGCACAGGATAAGATCTTAAAAGGTAATATGGATAATCATGAGTTCGTGCAATTACACGAGCGCATCAAAAAATTATCTACCGCTCCTTTATTTATTGATGATACCCCTGCTCTATCTATTTTTGAATTGCGTGCAAAGGCGCGTCGTTTAAAGGAGAATCAAAACATCTCCATGATCATTATCGATTACTTGCAGTTGATGAGTGGCGGACCAGATAGCAAAGGAAATCGTGAACAAGAGATCAGTAACATATCACGTGGATTAAAGAGTTTAGCAAAAGAATTAGAGATCCCGATCATTGCACTTTCACAGTTAAGTCGTCAGGTTGAAAATCGTCCGGGTGGCAGTAAACGTCCGCAATTGAGTGACCTCCGTGAATCGGGTGCTATTGAGCAGGATGCGGATATGGTAATGTTCATTTACCGTCCTGAATATTATGGTATTGAGTTTGATGAGAACAACGAACCAACAAAGAACAGAGGTGAGATCATCATTGCCAAGAACCGTCATGGTGCTTTAGAAACTGTGAAACTTCGCTTTATTGGTCAGTATGCTAAATTCACCGACCTTGATTATACCGAAGGGCAAGATAATATTTACAATTCGGGCAGCACCGGTGCATTACCTCAAAATAATGATTTCCTAAGCTCGCCTGGCACAAAAACAGTTTCATCAAAGAACTGGGATAAAGTAGATGATCACTCGAGTGATATAAAACGTAATGATATTGAAGATCCATTTTAAGTTTTGATATGTTTAAACGTTCACTTCTCCTTTTTCTTTTAGCCCTAGCTTCACTCTCATTCGCACAAATCAACGATAGTGCCTGGGTTTGCAGCAACTATACTAAACGCGAGGTTTCAATTAAAATGCGTGATGGCGTTAAATTATTCACTGCCATTTACGAACCAAAGGATAAAAGCGAAAAACATCCGATACTGATGGTGCGCACACCGTATTCATGTGCACCCTATGGCGAGAAAAATTTATCAACGCGTTTATATAAAACCTATTGGAAAGATTATTTGCGTGCAGGTTACATTTTAGTGATGCAAGATGTGCGTGGCAGATACATGAGTGAAGGTGTTTACGAAGATGTTCGACCATTCATCAAAAACAAAAAATCAAAAAAAGATATTGATGAAAGTACGGATGCCTATGATGCGATCGATTGGTTGGTGAAAAATGTAAAAGACAACAACGGAAATGTTGGTGTTTTCGGAATTTCTTATCCCGGCTTTTATGCAACCATGGCAGCTGTAAGCAACCACCCGAATTTAAAAGCGGTTAGTCCGCAAGCCCCAGTTACCGAATGGTTCATGGGTGACGACTTTCATCACAACGGTTGTTTTGCCATGATGGACGCTTTTAGTTTTTATTACTCATTTGGTATGCCTCGTCCTGCTCCTACCACAACATCTGCACCGGGTTTTAATTTTCCGAATAAAGATAATTACGAATTTTACTTAGGCATTGGTGCTATTAAAAATTTTGAACCTTTGTTTAAAGATAGTATTCGTTTTTGGAAACAATTATTTGCGCATCCGAACTATGATAGTTTTTGGCAAGACAGAGATGCGCGAAGGGCTTGTACAGACATTAAACCGGCCGTGATGGTTGTTGGCGGATTGTTTGATGCAGAAGATTGTTATGGCGCCTGGAATTTATACAAGGCCATAAAAAAACAAACTCCTCAAACCACATCTTATATTACAATGGGACCTTGGGTTCACGGTGGGTGGAGTCGCGGTGAAGGTACACATTTAGGAAACGTAAGATTTGGAAGTAAAACCTCAACCTATTACCAACAAAATATTGAGAGAGTATTTTTTGATCGGTATTTAAAAGGTAAAACGGTTGCTACTCCGCAAGCAACGGCTAATATTTTCTACACCGGCGAAAACAAATGGCATTCGCTTAATACTTGGCCTCCTAGCAATGCCGTTTCAACACCAGTGTATTTGGGTGATAAAGAAACTTTATCATTTACCAAACCAACTAACTCAAATTCATTTTCAAAATACACAAGCGATCCAAATAAACCTGTACCATATACAGAAGATGTGCATTTAGGACGTACACGTGAATACATGACCGATGACCAACGTTTTGCGTCGCGCCGACCGGATGTATTGACCTTTAAAACAGATGTGCTTTCTGAAGATGTTACGATAGCCGGTGCCATTAAAGCATTTATAAAAACAGCAATTACTACAACAGATATTGATCTTGTGGTGAAACTTATTGACGTTTTTCCGAATGATTTTAAGTATGACAGTACCACCTGTTGCAAAGGAGTTGCACATGAGGTAGAAATGGCGGGTTATCAAATGCTGGTTCGTGGTGAGATCATGCGTGGAAGATTCAGGAATAGTTTTGAAAAACCGGAAGCTTTTACACCAAACAAAATTGAAGATGTGAATTTTGAATTACCGGATGTGGCTCATACGTTTAAAAAAGGACATCGAATAATGGTTCAGATCCAAAGCAGCTGGTTTCCTTTATTTGACCGCAATCCGCAGCAATTCGTGAATCCATATACATGCGATAATAAGGATTTTATTAGTAGCGACGTGAAAGTATATCACGACCAAACCAACGCTTCATACATTGAATTGCCGATCATAAAATGACCCTAAAGTAAAGTTAAAGCTAACAAGAGTCATTTTTTATCCACCATTTAAAAACGTAAATTTGTTGTATGATCCAAAACATCATTGCCATAGCTTTACTTATAGTTGCAGTATTTTTTATCGTTAAAAAAGTATTTAAGCCAACAACAAAACCAAACTGTGGCGATGATTGCTCTTGTCATTAATTAAATATGTTTATTTTAAATAAAGATCAATTAACGTTTGCAGATGAATACACCATTCAGAACGAGCCTATTGAATCTATACAATTAATGGAAAGAGCGGCAAGAGCCTGTGTTTTAAAGCTGCTAAAACGCATTGATGATTCAAACAACGTTGCCGTATTTTGCGGAAAAGGAAATAATGGCGGTGATGGCTTGGCTATCGCGCGCATGTTGGCAGAACGCGGCTATCAATGCAAGGCTTATGTGATCAATTACACACCAAATTTTTCAGCGGATTGTAAAACGAATTTTGAAAAACTAAAAGCACACAAGCCCGATTGTTTGATCGAAATTAATTCGGAAGAAGAATTAAAAAAAATTGAACTTAACCCTAATGTGATCATCATTGATGCACTTTTAGGAACAGGTACCAATAAGCCATTGAGCGGATTATTAGCCAGTACGGTTAATTTAATTAACGCAACAGCTTGTCAGGTTATTAGCATCGATTGCCCAAGTGGAATATATATTGATAAGGCCAACGATAAAGATGATGTGATCGTTCATTCATCACTAACCTTAACCTTTCAATACCCGAAACTCTCTTTCTTAATGGCGCAGAACAGATTTTACGTTCCGCATTTCGAAGTATTGGATATTGGCTTGCATCACGATCTGGAAAAGATCATGAAACCGAATTTGTTTTTTGTGACCAAACAAACCATCAAACAAATTTTATCACCTCGCCCAAAATTTGCGCATAAAGGTAATTTTGGACATGCTTTGATATTAGCCGGAAGTGATACGATGCGCGGTGCGGCTTTAATTAGTGCCAAAGCTTGCTTAAAAGGTGGCGCCGGATTATTAACGGTTCATTCAACCGAAAAGGTAATTGATGCGCTTACTCCATATTTACCTGAAGCAATGAGCAGTATAGATGAGAATAAGGAATACATTAGTAACTTACCTGAACTCACCAAATACGATGCAATTGCTATTGGTCCTGGTTTGGGAATACACATTGATACACAAGCCATATTAAAAAAACTCTTGCATTACAACAACGCTTCTTTGGTATTGGATGCAGATGCTTTAAATATTCTTTCCGAAAATAAAACCTGGCTGGCATTTTTGCCAATTGAAACTGTTTTAACACCTCATCCAAAGGAGTTCGACAGATTAACACAAGAACACGAAAATGATTTTGAACGACTTAGATCGGCTCAACAATTTTCATTGAACAACAAATGTATTTTGGTTTTAAAGGGTACATATACTGTAATTTGTATGCCCGATGGTTCATGTTATTTCAACAGTTCCGGCAATTCAGGATTGGCAAAAGGAGGAAGTGGCGACACCCTTACCGGAATTATTACTGGTTTGATAGCACGTGGGTATACACCTGCAAAAGCTGCATTAATTGGTGTATTTGTACATGGTTATGCCGCTGATCTGTGCATTAAAAAATCAAGCAAGGAAAGTTTATTGGCTACCGAAGTGATCGATAAATTGGATAAAGCCTTTTATAAACTTGAAAAAGAAGAAAAATAAACTGCATAAAAAAAGCCCCGCAATTGCGGGGCTTTTTAATTTTATATGATCGGATTATTTCCAGAAATCAACTGTGTAACTGATACCGTTGATGTATATGATTCCGCTATTATCGCAATACTCATTATTCTTTTCATCACCATAATAAACTGTTCTTACAGCCTTATCGCCTGTTTTAAATTCAACTACACCTTTTCTGATAGGGTGTTGCTCAGGGTTAATGTAATAATCAGGAGAACAACCAAAATTTCTGTATAATTCTTTACCATCAAGGATTGTGAAAGAATAGGTTGATTGTGCTCCATCTTTAGTTGTAAATCCTGTTGCACTTCCTGAATATTTCACGATCGCGTTAACACCATTAGGATTAACTGCATTGTTTGATGTATTAGCAGTACCTGTTTGTACACCAAACATACCTGTTATCCATCTGATAGGCAACAATGATGAAGGGTGAATTGAACTGCTGGTAGTTGAGTTAACTAAGGTTTTATTTAAATTTCCAACCCACTTGATATCATCATTTTTGTTACCACCGTTATCAGTAGTGTCTGCTAAAATTAATGTACCGGCAATGTTCCAAGTTAATGGAGTAATTGTACGGGTATAACCTGCAGGGGTTGTGTTTTTAATTGTAATGCTGCTTCCGTTATGCACTACATATTTGTTAACTGAATAATTAACGAAAGAAACTACCGCCATATGGTTCGGGTTTCTGATGTACTGCTGACCACCAGAGGTTACAGTACCTGTAGAACATTTTGTATAATCAACGATCACAGTACCATTACGAACTGCGCCATCTAAACATTTAGCGTTATTATAAATAATTGTGTTCATGTTAGCTGCAGTATCTCTTTTTACAGTAACTGTATTAGAACCGGCGCCACTAACATTAGTGTAGAATGCTACGTATGAATACTCACTTGCTTGAGCTACTAACATATCAATATCAGATACAATTTGAGTAGCAGCAGAAGCATCAATTGCACTTTGAAATTCTTTATCAGCCTCAGGAGCAACATTTGCTTTTTTGTTACAAGAAGTTAAGGCTAAAGCCATTAAAGCAATTGCTGAAAATTTTGTAGCAATTTTTTTCATTTTCATAATTCTTTTAAATTAATTTCATGCAATTTAGAGAAAATTTTGAATACTACAAAAAAACGTTAAAAATATGCTCGAATTCAGCCCCTGCAAAATAAACCTAGGCCTTCATGTGGTTGAGAAGCGCAGCGATGGCTTTCATAATATTGAGACCGTTTTTTACCCTATTTTATGGCAAGATGCCCTGGAAGTAGTTGAAAGTAATGATAATCAACAATTTACGCTCACCTTTTCGGGTAAAACCATTGAAGGTGAGCTTACGGAAAATATCATTTACAAAGCTTATAACTTGATCAAGGAAAAATACCCCCTGCCAAACATTAAGGTTCACTTACACAAAAATATACCTATGGGTGCCGGTTTAGGAGGAGGTAGTTCAAATGGTGCGGTTTTTATTAATTTGATCGATAAAAAATTTAACCTTAACATTCCACTTTCTACCAAATTAGAAATTGCTAAAAAACTGGGGAGTGATTGTGCTTTTTTTATAGAGCAACAACCGGTATTTGCAACAGAAAAGGGAGATGTGTTTCAGCCAATAAACCTAAACCTTAACAACTACTACATTTTAGTGGTTTATCCGCAGTTACACAGCAATACAAAAATTGCCTACTCAGGAGTGGTTCCAAAAAAACCTGAACTTTCTATAAAAACCATTATCGAACAAAAACCAATTGAAGATTGGAAAGAGCTTTTAATTAATGATTTTGAAAACTCGGTATTTAAGGCATTCCCTGAAATTAAGGAATTGAAAGATATACTTTATAAAAACAACGCTATTTATGCTTGCATGAGTGGCAGTGGCAGTTCCGTATTTGGCATCTTTAAACACAAACCAACAATTGATCTACCAAAACATTACGAATTCTTTTTACAAGAACCTACACATTAAATTTTACTCGAACGCATAAAGTGTTCCCGGTAAAAAATCCCATTCGGGTGTGCGTAATATTTCACCTTCCTTCAACTGAAACCAGGGCGAACTTATTTCATTATTGAAATTCTTTAGCACATGAATGTTTTGAGCAGGCATATAACTTTGTGCTACTAAAAATATTTTCTCTTTTGTTTTTTGATGAATGGCTACATCCATTACTATTACTGCATGTCCGGGCGACCCACCTAAAACAAATACATCACCGGCTTTTAAATCACTTAACTTCTTAGGTTTTAATTCTTTTGAAAGTGATAATGTTCCGGCGTAAGAAAAAACAATTTCCAAATAAGCTTTAAATGATTCAATTGAATTGGATGGTTTTGCTCCTAAATACCAGGTGCATTTATTTCCTTTGATCTTGATGCGATAACCTTGCATCCACTTTTTATATTCGGCATTAAACCCATTCGTAAAATTAAAATGGAGTTTATCATACTGTTTTGTTTTGTAAAGATATTCCGCTCTTAATCGCATTACCGCATCAGCACATTGCTGCAGATCCTTATTTCCAATATTAATATCCAAAACAGCGGCATGCACATCTTGTCTGTTCTTCTCCTTGCCATTATACAACATCACCTTGGTCCCATTTTCTTTTACCGGAAATTCTGATAAAAATGCCGCAAAAGAATTCTCCTGATTTGAAACACGAATGTAATTTGAAGGCGTTAAAATGCGATCGTTCAATTTCTTGCCGGTTGGATCTACTAGCACTTTATCTTGTGAAAATGAGCAGTTACAAATAAAAACATTCAATAAAATAATTATAGAGCTTCTAATTTTAAGACGCATAAAAAAAGGTATCATGTTACTGATACCTTAAATTTATAAAATGGGTTGCAATTTAAACAGCCAATTTTTTATAACGCGGACGTTTTGGCTCTGCATTACCTAAACGTTTTTTACGGTTCTCTTCATACTCACTATATCCTCCCTCAAACCAATAAACCGTACTATCACCTTCAAAGGCTAAGATATGCGTACAAACCCTGTCTAAGAACCATCTATCGTGACTAATAATTACCGCACAACCCGCAAAACTTTCTAAACCTTCTTCCAATGCACGAAGTGTATTCACATCTAAATCGTTGGTTGGCTCGTCTAATAACAACACGTTACCACCTTCTTTTAATGCCAATGCCAAGTGCAAACGGTTACGCTCTCCACCCGATAATACCGAACATTTTTTTCCCTGATCACTTCCGTTAAAATTAAAACGCGAAATGTATGCGCGTGAATTCAACGAACGGCCTTCTACCAATAAATTATCCAATCCGCCACTGATCACATCATAAACCGTTTTATTCGGATCAATATCTTTATGCGTTTGATCTACATAACTGATCTTAACAGTAGGTCCAATTTTAAACTCTCCGCTGGTTGGTTTCTCTTGCCCCAAGATCATTTTAAATAAGGTGGTTTTACCGGCACCGTTCGGACCAATAATTCCAACAATACCTGCAGGCGGTAAACGGAAATTTAATTTTTCATATAATAAACGATCGCCATACGCCTTTGATACATCAATAGCTTCAATAACATCATTACCCAAACGCGGACCGTTAGGAATAAAGATCTCCAAATTCTCTTCTTTTGTTTTGGTATCTTCATTCAACATTTTTTCGTAGTTATTCAAACGCGCTTTTTGTTTTACACCACGACCTTTTACCCCTTGGCGAACCCAATCCAACTCACGCGCTAATGTTTTCTGGCGCTTGCTTTCTGTTTTCTCTTCTTGCTTTAAACGCGCACCTTTTTGCTCTAACCAGCTACTGTAATTACCTTTCCAAGGAATACCCTCACCTCTATCCAATTCCAATATCCATCCTGCTACGTTATCTAAGAAGTAACGATCGTGGGTTACGGCAATAATGGTTCCTTTATATTGTTTTAAATGCTGCTCTAACCAATCAACGCTTTCAGCATCCAAGTGGTTGGTAGGCTCATCTAATAATAACACATCCGGCTCCTGCAATAATAAACGGCATAAGGCTACACGTCTTCTTTCACCACCCGATAATACTTTTACTGAAGCATCGCTATCCGGACAACGTAATGCATCCATGGCACGCTCCAAACGGCTATCTAAATTCCAAAGATCATGCTGGTCAATTAATTCCTGCAATTGTGCCTGGCGAGTGATCAATTTATCCATTTTATCCGGATCATTCAATATCTCTTCATCACCAAACTTATTATTTACTTCTTCAAACTCTGCTAAAATATCAGTGAACTGTTTTACACCTTCGCGAACCACCTCAATAACAGTTTTGTTCTCGTCCATTTTAGGCTCCTGCTCCAACATTCCAATAGAATATCCGGGAGAGAAATGCACTTCACCAATATAATCCTTATCAACACCTGCAATAATGCGTAATAAGGTTGATTTACCTGCACCGTTTAAACCTAATACGCCAATTTTAGCGCCATAATAAAATGATAGGTAAATATCCTTTAAAACCTGCTTTTGTGGTGGATGAATTTTAGACACATTCACCATACTAAATATGATTTGTCTTCCTTCGGGTGTTGCTGACATGATTGTAAAATTTTGGAGTGCTAATTTAAGGATTTTAGTGGATTAACAATAAGGTTCTAAAGGTGAAATAAAGAAATAGAAGCAAAATAGCAAAGGCTATAATACTATTAGATTCAAATTGGATCCATTTTTTGAACGATAATTTAATTTTTAATTTTTCCATTTTAATTACATTGTTATACTTGATAATACCAATGTTTTTAAAATATTAATTAATGAGTAAAAAAAATTAGAAATTCAACCTTAACAATCTCATTCTTAATAAAATAAAAAAGTCCGCACAAGGCGGACTCTCATTTATAATAAAGTTCAAAATTACTTCGCGTTCTTGATACGGTTATTCATATCCGTAGCTTTTGCCTGATCGCCGGTTAACATGTATAGTTTACGTAAAGCCGACATTGTAGCGCGGTCTTCAACTTTAATGGTTAAAGCCTGCTCTAAATGCGGGATAGCCTTTTTATAATTTTCCTGCGATTTTGCTTCCATATCTTTACCTTTTGTTTTAGCCTCAGTTAAAGGTAAGCTACCTGCTTTGGTTTGTAAATAACCGCCATAGTTATTATACATTGCACCAATGTTGTAAAGCGCGTTGTATAAATGCTCCTTATTAGCCGGATTTAATTCAATAACTTTTAAATAATTGCTTTCGGCATTTTTAAATAACTCATCAAAGTTTGATGGTTTATCTTTATCCTTACCTGCTGCATCCTTTGGATTAGCCATGTTATCATAAATATTACCACGTACCAAATAAAATAACGCGTTCGACGGATCTTTATCAATTGAAGCAGTTAAATTATTCAAAGCCTCTTGTTGTTTTCCTTTAGCTAAGAATAAGTTTGTTTCAGTGTTCAATAGATCAATATCATTCGGGAAAGTAGAACGCCCTTTAGCTAAAATAGATAATGCAGCAGAAGTATCTTGCTTTGCTAAATTAGCATTATACATTGCCTGGAAGTTATAAGGCGATGCGATCTTAAGATCTACCATCTTTTTATTGTAATCCAAGATCTTTTGCGAATTTTTTGCCTTTGCTGCAGATACGCATGCGTTGTAAAAATTAGCAGTATCTTTTTTCATGGTTAATGCCATGTTCAGGTAAGCTAATTTGTAAAAATAATCTGCTGCTTCATCAAACTTCTTTGCTTTGTATTTTCCGTTTGCAATGTTGCCGGCTTCCATTTTCATTTGGGTAGCAACTAAGGTAAATTTAATATCATCTTCACTTAACTGAGATGTACCTTTAGTGAAACCATCCTGAATTACTTGCATGTATTTCGGATCCACATCCTTGATCTTATCTACCGCTTCGTTAGCAGCTTCAAATTCAGTTGTAGGTGTGTTACCATATGCAAGGTCATTACGTTCTTTTTTATCCGGAACAGTTGCTTCCAGTTTCTTTAATTCCTGAGTGAAAGCGTAATTGTAATAATTGTACTTGATACGCGCTTTGTAAGCGTAAGTTTTACCTTGGTTCTTGGTATCTTCGTGCTGAAGCGCTAATTCAATTGCTTCATTTGCTTTATTCAAATAAGCAATATCCGGCTTACCATCTTTTAAAGTTGATTCGTAATCGTTCAATGCTCTCCAAGCTGTTTGAACTTTCATTTTTTGTGAGATACCAAACATGGGTATCATGGCAATAGCTATTATTCTTAATGTTCTCATTTTTATATTTACTAGTTCATATATGACGCTTTATTTCCCAATTTGCATGCCATATATTTTTATTTAACATTTTTTATTCGGTTGAGTTTGTTGGTTCAGTTGAATCAGCTGTATCTGTAGTTTCTGCAGAATCGGTTGTGCCATCAGCAGAAGTTCCTTCTACGCCGTTTTCTTCCTCATCTTCATGATCAACTTTAGTTACCGCAGCAATACTATCGGTTTCAGAAATATTGATCAAACGAACACCTTGGGTTGCTCTTCCCATCACACGCAGATCGCTCACATTGATACGAATTGTGATACCATTCTTGGTAATGATCATCAAGTCGTTGGCATCCGTTACTGCTTTAATGGCAACTAAGTTTCCGGTTTTATCGGTGATATTGATCGTTTTTACACCTTTACCGCCACGGTTTGTGATACGGTACTCATCTACATCACTGCGTTTACCATAACCTTTTTCAGAAACAACTAACACATTGGTTTCCGGACTATCAATGCAGATCATTCCGATCACTTCATTATTTCCTCCTTCATCATCATTCAAATCAACACCAATAACTCCACTTGCATTTCTTCCCATCGGACGAACTTTTTCTTCGTTAAAGCGACAAACCTTTCCAAGTTTGGTTGCGATCATGATCTCGTTCTTACCGTTGGTTAAAGCTGCTTCCAACAACACATCACCTTCACGAATTGTTACGGCGTTAATACCGTTAGCACGTGGACGAGAATAAGCTTCTAGCGTGGTTTTTTTGATGATACCATTCTTAGTACACAATACAATGAAGTTGTTATTGATGTATTCTTCATCCGATAAATTTTTCACATTAATAAATGCTTTCACTTTATCATCCGGTGCAATACTCAATAAGTTTTGAATTGCTCTTCCTTTGCTTTGCTTGTTACCTTCAGGTACTTCATAAGCACGTAACCAGAAACATGTTCCTTTTTCGGTGAACAATAATAAATAATTGTGTGTTGAAGCAATGAACATGTGCTCAATAAAGTCTTCATCACGAGTTGATGAACCTTTGCTTCCTTTTCCACCTCTACCTTGTGCACGGTATTCAGCTAAATTAGTACGTTTGATATAACCCATGTGAGAAATGGTAATTACCACATCTTCATCAGCGATCATATCTTCTATTTTCAGATCATTTCCTGCATAAACAATTTCGCTTCTACGCTCATCGCCATACTTTTCTTTGATCTCTAATAATTCATCTTTAATGATCTTGTAACGTAACGTTTCATTACCTAATACATCTTTTAAATAAGTAATGGTTTTCATTAACTCTTCATATTCTGCATTTAATTTATTAACCTCTAGTCCGGTTAATGTTCTTAAACGCATATCTAAGATGGCACGTGCCTGTATTTCAGATAAACTGAATCGCGTGATCAATTCATCTTTTGCTGCATCAGGTGATTCGCTTTCTTTGATGATCTTAATTACCTCATCAATATTCTTTTGAGCAATTAATAAACCTTCTAAAATATGCGCACGCTTTTCTGCTTGAGCCAGATCAAATTTAGTACGACGAACAACCACATCGTGTCGGTGTTCAACGAAATAATGAATTTGTTGTTTGATATTAAGGATCTCAGGACGACCGTTAACCAAAACGACGTTATTAATAGAGAATGATGTTTGTAGTGCAGTGAATTTGTAAAGATTATTCAATACAACATTACTGATCGCATCTCTTCTTAATTCATAAACTACACGAATACCTTCGCGGTTACTTTCATCACGAATCTCTGAGATACCTTCAATTTTTTTCTCGTTGCATAATTCCCACTGACGCTTGATCATCTCTGCCTTGTTGATCTGATATGGAACTTCAGTAACAACAATGCGCTCTCTGTCGTTAACCTGCTCAATGGTTGCTTTTGCACGCATGATCACACGACCACGACCTGTTTCAAACGCTTCTTTTACACCTTCGTATCCGTAAATAATACCACCCGTCGGAAAATCAGGCGCTTTGATATGTTTCATTAAACCTGCAATGTCAATCTCGCGATCATCAATATAGGCAATGGTAGCATTAATAGTTTCTGTTAAGTTATGAGGGGCCATGTTGGTAGCCATACCTACCGCAATACCAGATGAACCGTTAATGATCAAGTTAGGGATACGCGAAGGCATTACAGTTGGCTCGGTTAAAGAGTCGTCGAAATTCGGACGGAAATCAACTGTATCTTTTTCAATATCTGCCAACATCTCTTCAGTGATCTTGCGTAAACGAGCCTCGGTATAACGCATAGCAGCAGGTGGATCACCATCCATACTACCGTAGTTACCTTGTCCGTCAACCAACATGTAACGCAAGCTCCAATCCTGGGCCATACGCACCATTGTATCGTATACAGATGAATCACCATGCGGGTGATACTTACCTAATACCTCTCCAACAATACGGGCAGATTTCTTGTAAGGGCGGTTGTGCAAAACGCCCAGGTCAAGCATTCCGTAAAGAACGCGGCGGTGAACGGGCTTTAAACCATCTCTCACATCAGGCAGGGCACGTGATACAATAACCGACATCGAATAATCGATGTAGGCGGTCTTCATTTCGTCTTCAATGTTAATCGGAACAATTTTCTCTCCTTCTGTCATATATTCTTCTTTATGTTAAATAGTCTCTTAAAATCTGTTATTTCATGCTTTTTTGTCAGGCCAAAAACAAACCCTTTTTGCTTTATTTTCGTATAACCTATAAAAAAATATTAGCTTATGAAAGTACCGAAAAATCAGGAAATTGAGGCAAAACTTATCAACAATTTTTTTGTTAAAAATAAGAGCTGTTAATAAAACTTATGGGGTTTTAAAATAATATTTTTGATTGTGGCACAGTATATGTAATTTAACAAAATAAAAGTACAAAATTATGGAAGCAAAATTTTCGCCCAGAGTAAAAGACGTTATTACTTATAGCCGTGAAGAGGCAATGCGTTTAGGGCACGATTATATAGGCATTGAACATTTAATGCTTGGGATGATCAGAGACGGCGAAGGTGTTGGAATGCGACTATTAAAGAATTTGGGGGTTGATTCAACCGAATTACGTAAAATGATAGAGCAAGGTTTAACACCCGGATTGCGTAAGGCAAACAACCTTGCTAATATTCCATTAGTTAAACAAGCTGAAAAAACTTTAAAATTAACCTATTTGGAAGCTAAGACGTTTAAGTCTGTTCAAATAGGTACAGAGCATTTATTGCTGTGTGTTTTAAAAGATCAGGATAACATTGTAACCAAAAGCTTATTGAAATTTGGCGTGGACTATGATGCTGTTAGAGCTGAATTGGAAGGCTTTGTAGAGAATCCGAATAAAATTGAGAACTCTACAGCCGGCAATGATGATGATGGAGATGATGAAGCAGCATTTGGCGGCACAAGCAGCAGTTCACAGAAAAAGCCGGGTGAAAATAAAAGTAAAACACCTGTATTAGATAATTTCGGACGTGATCTTACCAAGATGGCGGAAGACGGAAAATTGGATCCTGTTGTAGGAAGAGAGAAAGAAATTGAACGTGTTTCACAGATCTTATCTCGTCGTAAAAAGAACAACCCAATTTTAATTGGTGAGCCCGGTGTAGGTAAATCAAGTATTGCCGAAGGTTTGGCATTACGCATTGTAGAAAGAAAAGTTAGCCGAGTTTTATATAACAAACGCGTTGTTACATTAGATCTTGCAAGTTTAGTTGCAGGTACTAAGTACCGCGGTCAGTTTGAAGAGCGTATGAAAGCGGTTATGAATGAATTGGAGAAGAGTCCAGATGTGATCATATTTATTGATGAGATACATACTATAATTGGTGCCGGTGGTGCAAGCGGAAGCATGGATGCCAGCAACATGTTTAAGCCGGCTTTAGCACGCGGTGAGATACAATGTATTGGTGCTACCACATTGGATGAGTACCGTCAGTATATTGAAAAAGATGGTGCTTTAGAGCGTCGTTTCCAGAAAGTAATTATTGAGCCTGCAACAGAAGATGAATCGTTACAGATCTTAAATAACATTAAATCAAAATACGAAGATCATCACAATGTTACTTACACACCTGAAGCTTTAAAAGCTTGTGTAACCTTAACATCGCGTTATATTACCGATCGTCATTTACCGGATAAGGCAATAGATGCCTTAGATGAGGCAGGTAGCCGCGTTCACATTACTAACATTCATGTGCCACAAAACATCTTAGATATTGAAAAGAAAATTGAAGATATCAAGGAATTGAAAAACCAGGTGGTACGCAGTCAGAAATACGAAGAAGCTGCGCGTTTGCGTGATACCGAAAAAACGTTGCAAGCAGAATTAGAAGCTGCAAAGAAAATTTGGGAAGAGCAAACAAAAGCCAATCGCGTTACAGTTACAGAGGAAAATGTTGCAGAAGTTGTGAGTATGATGAGTGGTGTACCTGTGCAACGAGTGAACCAAAACGAAAGCGATAAGCTGGTGAAGATGGGCGACCTGTTGAAAGGTAAGGTTATTGGTCAGGATGCAGCTGTTGCAAAAGTTGTAAAAGCTATTCAACGTAACCGTGCCGGATTAAAAGACCCTAACAAACCAATTGGTTCATTTATATTCTTAGGCCCTACCGGTGTTGGTAAAACACAGTTAGCGAAAATATTAGCTCGCCATTTATTTGATAATGATGATGCGTTGATCCGTATCGACATGAGTGAATACATGGAGAAATTTGCCATCACGCGTTTAATTGGAGCGCCTCCGGGATATGTGGGTTATGAAGAAGGTGGACAATTAACTGAAAAAGTACGTAGAAGACCATATTCAGTTGTGTTGTTAGATGAGATCGAGAAAGCGCATCCGGATGTGTTCAACATGTTATTACAAGTTTTAGATGATGGTCAGTTGACGGATAGCTTAGGTCGTAAGATCGACTTTAAGAACACCATCATTATCATGACATCAAACATTGGTGCACGTCAGTTAAAAGATTTCGGACAAGGCGTTGGTTTTGGTACCTCAACAAAAGTTGAAGGTGCTGAAGATCATTCGAAAGGTGTAATTGAAAATGCATTGAAAAAAGCATTTGCTCCTGAATTTTTAAATCGTATTGATGACGTGATCATGTTCAACTCTTTATCTAAAGAAAACATTCACCAGATCATTGATATTGAATTAGCAAGTTTATTTGGACGAATTCAAAAATTAGGATTCACGATTAAGATCACAGAAGCAGCAAAAGACTTTATTGTTGAAAAAGGGTACGATGAGAATTATGGTGCCCGTCCGTTGAAACGCGCTATTCAAAAGTACTTAGAGGATCCAATGGCTGAAGAGATGATCAAGAATAACTTGACTGAAGGTGATGAGATCGAAGTTGATTACGATAAAGAAAAGAGCGAGATCATCGTTAATACGATCAAACCAAAAGGTTCTGCTAAAAAAGGAAAGAAAGAAGATAAAGGATAAAACCTTAATGTATAAAACTAAAAGGCCCCGAATTAATTCGGGGCCTTTTTTATTTAATTATTTAAAAAGATGATCTATGGTTTAATTTTAATTGACTTAGTATATTGATATTCCCTGTTAAACTCGTAATCTTTATTAGAAAAAACATATGCTTTACTATTTGATAGCAAAAGTGCGATATAGCCTACTGTTGACGTGCTAAGAGACGAAAGATTTGAAGGTGTAACAGTAACAGAATTACTACCGGTTTGCAAAGTTTTCACATGAAATCCTCCGACGCCATCACTCAGCAATAAATTGGCCACCTTTGCATTTGCAACATTATTAATGCTTACCGAAAATCCTGTTGAAATACTTATGCTATCAGGAAAGTTTAAATATCCGCTTGCACTTGGTGTTGTAATATTATGGGTCATTGAAAACGTTCCAATTCCATTTGCACCGTTAACTGACCAGGTTTCGGAAGCAATATTAACTGTTCCGCTTGAATTGTAATATTGTGAGGAGGTGCTATATGAAAGTGAATCTCCGTTTAAATACACCTTATTAACTGTAACCGCTGTACCGGAATTAATATATGATTGCGGAGAACTTGAAAAATAAGCTCTGGCCATTATTGAATTAAAAGTATACGTAGTTGTTCCTACAATTGTTGAACCAACGTAATTACCGGTTGTGAAAATTCCACTAAAAGCAGTAGCATTACTTGGTACTAAATATGTACCTCCTCCTCCGCCACCGCCGGTATTGGTATTATTATTAGCCGGTTGTTTTTCTTCCTTTTTACATGAAACTAAAACCAGGATCATGATGGTCACTAATACAGTTATCTTTCTCATCTATTGAATGTTTTGTACAATTTACAACAATAAAAAGAATAAAAAAACCCCAACCTAAAAGCTGGGGTTTAATTTTGAACATTGTAATAATGGATCAAAGGTGTATCACTTCGCCATAAGCCGCTGCTGCAGCCTCCATAATGGCCTCGCTCATGGTTGGATGCGGGTGAACGGTTTTGATCAATTCATGACCTGTAGTTTCTAGTTTACGAATAGCAACGATCTCTGCGATCATTTCAGTTACGTTTGCACCTATCATGTGCGCACCCAATAACTCACCGTATTTCGCGTCAAATATCAATTTAATGAAACCATCTTTTGCACCTGAAGCACTTGCCTTACCTGAAGCAGAGAATGGGAATTTACCAACCTTAACAGTGTAACCCGCTTCTTTTGCTTTCTTTTCAGTAAATCCAACAGAAGCAACTTCAGGCTGACAATACGTACAGCCCGGAATGTTGTTGTAATCAATTGCATCTACATGCATACCTTTGATCTTCTCCACACAAGTAATACCTTCGGCACTTGCAACGTGTGCTAATGCCTGGCCAGGCACACAGTCACCAATTGCATAATAACCCGGTACATTTGTAGCATAAAATTTATCTACTACAATTTTTCCTTTATCGGTTTTAATACCAACTTCTTCCAATCCTATTCCTGCAATATTTGCTTCAATACCAACTGCTGATAAAACGATATCTGCATCCAACGTAATATTTCCGGTTTTGGTCTTAACACTTACCTTGCAACCTTCTCCTTTAGTATCAACGCTTTCAACAGATGCCTCAGTCATGATCTCAATACCAACTTTTTTGAAAGATTTCTCTAATTGCTTGCTCACTTCTTCATCTTCAACTGGAACAATGTTTGGCATAAATTCAACAATGGTAACTTTTGTTCCCATAGTTGCATAAAAATACGCGAACTCCACTCCAATGGCACCACTACCAACTACAACCATGCTTTTTGGTTGCTTTGGCAAGGTCATTGCCTCACGGTATCCAATGATCTTTTTACCATCTTGTGGTAAGTTTGGTAAGGCACGTGATTTTGCACCCGTAGCAATAATGATGTGATTAGCTGTATGCTCTTCTGTTTTTCCATCTGCACTTGTAACAGCCACTTTTTTGCCGGCTTTTACCTTTGCAGTTCCTGTGATCACATCGATCTTGTTCTTTTTCATTAAGAACTGTACACCTTTGCTCATACCTTCAGCCACATCTCTGCTGCGTTTTACAACTGCACCAAAATCGGCTTTGATATTATCTGCACTAATACCATACTCTTTCGCATGGTTTAAATACTCATATACCTGAGCGCTTTTTAACAACGCTTTTGTAGGGATACAACCCCAATTCAAACAAACACCGCCTAAACTTTCTTTTTCAATTACGGCTGTTTTAAATCCCAACTGTGAAGCACGAATGGCAGTAACATAACCGCCAGGACCGCTTCCTATAACAATGATATCGTATTGCATAATTTCTTATTAAGAGGTGCTAATTTAATATTTTATTTGCTATTTATGCCAAATATTAAAAAAAGGTGAAATTGGTTAATAAATTGCTGATTTAGACGTACCCTTTAATGATATATTTGCCCTTTGCATTTTTATACTATGAACAAAGCTGATGTTTTATTAGGCCTACAATGGGGCGATGAAGGAAAGGGAAAAATTGTTGACGTTTTAACCCCAAGTTATGATATTATTGCCCGTTTTCAGGGTGGTCCGAATGCGGGGCACACTTTAGAATTTAACGGTATTAAACACGTTTTACATACCATCCCGAGTGGCATCTTCCATCCTACTGCCATAAATGTAGTTGGTAACGGTGTTGTTATTGATCCCGTAATTTTCAAAAAAGAATTGGAAGCTTTAGCTGCATTGAATGTGGATGTTAAAAGCAAATTGGTTATTAGCAAGCGTGCACATTTGATCTTGCCTACGCACCGTTTATTGGATGCAGCAAGCGAAGCAGCCAAGGGTAAGAACAAGATCGGTTCAACGTTGAAAGGTATTGGTCCTACGTATATGGATAAAACCGGACGTAACGGCTTGCGTATTGGCGATATTGAAACCAATGAGTTTAAAGATAAATACAATGCTTTGGTTGAAAAACACAAGCAGTTATTGAGCTTTCATAACTACGAATACAATTTACAGGAATTAGAACCAACCTGGTTTGAAGCCATTGAATACTTAAAGCAATTGCAATTTATTGATACCGAGCATTACATTAACGAAGCCATGAAAAAAGGTAAACGTGTGTTGGCTGAAGGTGCTCAAGGATCGTTATTAGATATTGATTTTGGATCTTATCCGTTCGTTACATCTTCAAATACAATTTGTGCCGGTGCGTGTAATGGCTTAGGTATTGCACCAAACAAAATTGGCAATGTAATTGGTATTTTTAAAGCGTATTGCACACGTGTTGGAAGTGGTCCGTTTCCAACTGAATTAGATAATGAAATTGGCGAGAATATCAGAAGAGTTGGACGTGAATTTGGTGCAACTACAGGCCGCGCCAGAAGAACCGGTTGGTTAGATATTCCGGCATTAAAATACGCGATCATGATCAATGGTGTTACCGAATTGATGATGATGAAAGCCGATATTTTAAGTGAATTTGATGAATTACAAATTTGTACACATTACACACATAACGGCAAAGTGATCGATTACTTACCGTATAATATTGATCCGGCATACTTACAACCGGTTTATACAAGCGTAAAAGGATGGAGTTGCGATTTAACCGGTATTACCGATAAAGCAAAAATCCCAACTGAATTAATGGATTACATTAAATTTATTGAAAGAGCCGTTGAAACGCCAATTACAATTGTATCTGTTGGTCCGGATAGAACACAAACCATCAGAATGTAATTTTATTTACAACACTATTAAAACCCCGATCGTTTAATTAATAAAACATCGGGGGTTTTTATTTATAGTGAACAATAGAATTAATACATTTGCTTAGTATGAACAATTATCTGTTATATAGCTCAATTGCTATTGCCGCCATTATTTCGGTGGTGGTTTGGATAGATTATTTCAGATGGATTGATGTATTTGAATCGGAACGATTAAGAAATTTAGGCTTGGCTTTATTGGTTGGCTGTGGTACACCATTTTTATGTTTAGAAGTATATAGTTTGTTTGACTTAATTGGATTTCATGAAAATGGCGAATTAGTTAACGATCTTATCTTTTCAATTTTTGGGATCGGCCTAAACGAAGAACTATCCAAAATTGTTGGTGTGATCATTGCCTTTCAACTATTAAAAAAACACATCAATGAATCTATCGACCATTTGATCTACGCCGGAATGGTTGCCTTAGGTTTTGCCATGGTAGAAAACTTCACCTATATTGAGCGCTATGGTATAGATATAATTACACAACGCAGTTTTTATTCGGTTTTAGAACACATCATTAACACATCGTTGATCGTATATGGCTATTACCGTTTTAAGATCTTTAACAAAGGGAACCACATCACCAATGTGACCGTTGCTTTTTTTGCAGCCATAAGTTCGCACGGTTTATTTGATTACTTTATCATTAACCCACATTTCTCAATTTTTTCTCCAATACTGGTTATCATCGTTTACCTCATTGGAATTAATTTTTGGATAACCATGCTCAATAATGCCATCAACTTTTCCGGTTCATTTGATTATTCTCGCATTCATTACTCCAGCAGTTTGTTCTATAGGCTAATTTTATGGTACTTTTTTACTATGGTAATTGGCATGTTGTACATTTCATATACAGATAGCTTTAAGGCCGCCATTTTAAATACTGCATTTCACTTGATCGGCGATGGCTTTTTATTTATCATAGTGATCTTGCGCGCGAGTCGATTTAAGATCTATAAAAATTACTATCAAAAGATAACCATCAAACTTCCTTTTTACTTAACCAAAAATCAAGACGAAGATTTTAAATTATTTGGATCGGTGGCTATAAAGATCAGAGGTGAAAATGCATTTGAATATTTTTTAACTTCTAAAATTGGTCAGAAAATTGAACTGTTTCCAATTAACTCTAAAAAAAGTTTTATTCATAAACCTGAAACTGCAATTGTTTGTGATAAATTATTTTTAAAAGGCGATACAACCGTTTATGTTATTTTGTTTGAAAAAAATAAAAATGAATATTTCTTTTTAAAACCTAAAACCCGCGATAAAACCACAATTGATGCAAGTTACCCAATTCATCAGCTTTTGCAAGATACGGAGACAGCTAAAGGCTCAAAAAAATTAAGCGAATTGCGTTTTTTAGAATGGGTGTATTTAAAAACCGAAAACGAAGTTAGTCAGGTTAACTATTAATTAGAATTACAAAGTTGGAAGGACGAATGACGAGAGAAGAAATTAAAATTTAAGATCTAAATTCTGCGCGCTTCAATCTGTCGTTAATGGCGCGTCCCAATCCTTCATCAGGCAATGGTTCCACAATGATCATATCCGCATCTGTTTCATCTATTTTTCTTAACACGGCAAACAAATTCACGGCTGCTTCTTTCAGATCTCCACCTTCAGATAAATTGAAAATGTAGTTTGCTTGCGAAAGTTCTTTCTTTCCAAAAATTATTGCTGCTATTTTTTGAGCTTTATTCTTCTGAACAAGTTCATTTAAATCCCCAATAAACAAAGGCTTTCGAGGCGCGTAATGATTTTTTAATTGTCCGGGTGCTTTTGGATCACTTGATAGATTTAATCTTAATTCAACTTTACCAACTACCTTTTCAATTTCTTCAAGTGCCAGTCCCCCTAAACGATAAACACAAATTACGCCATCCTCTATCCCAACTATAGTAGATTCCAAACCCACCTCACATTTTCCTCCATCCAAAATATAATCAACCTTATCACCTAATTGTTTATTAACGTGTTCGGGTTCAGTAGGACTAACATATCCAAACGGATTGGCACTAGGAGCTGCTAAAGGAAAGCTTACTTTTCGTAATAATTCCAACGTTAACTCATGCTTTGGAACCCTAATGGCTACTTGTGGCAAACCAGATGTAACCAAATCTGGCACAATACTTTTTTTAGGTAGTAAAAGCGTAATTGGACCGGGCCAAAAACCTTCTGCCAAACTCTTCAATCGGGCATCCGTTAACTCTGCATACCTTGATACATCTGTAAGAGAAGCAACATGAATGATCAAAGGGTCAAAAAACGGACGCTGTTTGGCTTCAAATATCTTTAAAACGGCGGTTTCATTAATAGCATTAGCTGCCAAACCATATACTGTTTCGGTTGGAATAGCCACAAGCCCTCCATTTTCAAGGGTTTGAGCAGCAGTATCAATATGTTTTCCGATAGTTGCCAACGCCACAAATATACAAAATAGCCTCAAACCCCTTTGTTTACTTCAAAATATAGGAAAAACCCGTATATTTACCCTGCTAATGAGCGAGTTAATCACTATAAAAGACAAACAATTCAAACCATTTATTCCTGTTTCAAAAATAAATGAAGCGGTAAATCGTATTGGCGTGCAAATTAATACCGAGTTAGCCAATGAATTCCCAATATTTTTAGTAGTTTTAAATGGCTCTTTTATGTTTGCTGCCGATCTTTTACGTGAAGTAAAAATACCTTGCGAAATTTCATTTGTAAAAATGGCAAGTTACCATGGCACACAAAGTACAGGTAAAGTAAATGAGTTAATTGGTGTGAAAGAGAATTTAGAGAACAGAACGGTTGTGATTGTTGAAGATATTGTGGATTCAGGTAACACCATGGAAAAGATGCTGGAGATATTGAAGGAGAAAAAGGTTAAGCAAACAAAAATTGCAACAGCACTTTACAAACCTGATGCATTTAAGAAGAATTTTAAGATCGATTATATTGGAATGAACATTGGGAATGATTTTGTGGTTGGATATGGATTGGATTACGACGGGATGGGCAGAAACTTAAAAGAAATTTACGTACTCGCTTAATTAAAATTTAAAATACACATCATGGAAATGTTAAACATTGTATTGTTTGGCCCTCCGGGCGCCGGTAAAGGAACTCAATCAGAGAACCTGATTAACAAATATGGTTTGGTACATTTAAGTACCGGTGATCTGTTGCGTTCAGAGATCGCAAGAGGAACCGATTTGGGTTTAAAAGCAAAAGCTATTATGGATCGTGGTGATCTGGTTAGTGATGATATTGTTATTGGAATGATCGAATCAAAATTAGATGCGAATCCAAATGTTAAAGGTTTTATTTTTGATGGTTTCCCTCGCACAACTGCACAAGCAATTGCACTAGATGATCTTCTTCAGAAAAAAGGCACTGCCATTCATGCAATGTTGGCATTGGAAGTGAATGATGAAGAGTTAACTAAGCGTTTGTTATTACGCGGACAAAACAGCGGACGTGAAGATGACAGAAATGAAACGATCATTAGAAACCGCATCAACGAATATAATAACAAAACATCTCCATTAAAGATCTATTATAACGAACAAGGTAAATTTCATTCAATAAACGGTATTGGAACTGTGGATGAGATCTTCCAAAGCTTAGTTGATCGTATCACGTTCATTAAAGCGGAAGTTGATCTTACACAACTTGAAACAGATATTGAACACCTGGACCTGACCATTAATGATTTTGAAGTGGCAGACGAAATTGAACCGCATTTATTATTAGAGATCGATGCGATCAAACGTTTGGAAGCTGAAGAGGAAGAGGAAAGAAAAGAATCAAAACAAGCTTCACCTAAAGTTAGCAAACCGGCTACAGCAAAACCTGCTCCACAACCAAAGAAAAAAGAAGTGAAGAAGGCAAAAGCTGCAAAGCCTGCTAAAAAAGCAAAACCAGCTAAAAAAGCAAAGGCTGCTAAAAAGGTTGCCAAAAAGGTTGCGCCTAAAAAGGCCGCGAAAAAAGTTGCGAAAAAATCAGCTCCTAAAAAAGCAGTTAAAAAAACAAACAAAAAAGTAGCGCCAAAAAAGACAGCGAAAAAAGTTGTAAAAAAGGCAATTAAAAAAGCTGCGAAAAAAGTGGTTAAAAAAGTTGCACCAAAAAAAGTGGCTAAAAAAACAGCGAAAAAGGTTGTAAAAAAAGCCACAAAAAAAGTAACTAAAAAACGTAAATAATTTTTAAATACATAGCCTGTATCCTTTGTGATACAGGCTTTTTCTATTCTATACTGTGGATACAAATTTTGTTGATTATGTGAAGATCTGCTGCCGAAGCGGAAAAGGTGGTCCCGGTTCCACACACTTACACCGTGATAAATTAACTGCATTTGGTGGTCCGGATGGCGGTAACGGTGGTCGTGGAGGTCATGTGATCGTGCGTGGTAACAAACAGTTATGGACCCTTATTCACTTAAAATACAGAAAACACGTTATTGCCGAAGAAGGCGAAAGCGGTGGAAGTTCAAATTCATCGGGTAAACAAGGCAAGGATGAGATCATTGAAGTTCCGATAGGTACTATTGCAAAAGATGCTGAAACCGGTGAAGTTCATTTTGAAATTACAGAAGATGGCGAAGAGCATATTTTAGTTCCCGGAGGAAGAGGCGGTTTAGGTAATGCTAATTTTAAATCGCCAACTATGCAAACACCACGCTTTTCTCAACCCGGCGAACCCGGCAGATCAGAGTGGAAAATTTTAGAATTAAAAGTATTGGCTGATGTAGGTTTAGTAGGATTTCCAAACGCAGGTAAATCTACTTTATTATCGGTTATGAGTGCCGCTAAACCCGAAATTGCTAATTACCCTTTCACTACACTCGTTCCAAACTTAGGTATCGTAAAATACCGCGATTATAAGAGTTTTGTAATGGCCGATATACCGGGTATTATTGAAGGTGCGCATGAAGGAAAAGGATTAGGTTTACGTTTCTTGCGTCACATCGAACGCAATTCACTTTTATTATTCATGGTGAGTTGCGATAGTCCGGATATCATTGATGAATACAAAGTATTGCTGAACGAATTGAAATTATATAATCCTGAATTACTTAAGAAAGATCGTGTATTAGCAATTACGAAAAGTGATTTGATGGATGCAGAGTTAGAAGCGGAAATGGAAAAGGATGTAAAGAAACGATTAACCGGTAAGAACAAGATCCCTTTCATTTTTATTTCGGCAGCGGCCAATAAGAACATTCAGCAATTGAAAGATCTGCTTTGGGAAAAGCTTAACCATTATGATTTTTGAGATCATCTGAAAAAATAATTGATCATTTTATTCAGAAGTTGATCAAAGAACTTCCAAAACAAACAAAACACGTTCTTAAAGATCATCATTTAGAACTTACGTATTTACAACATCATTGCAGCATTCAATTCTTTAAAGAAAAACCTGAATTGCATTCTTCCATCAATTATTATATACCTATTGATCTGCTGGTAACAAAGCAAAACAAGCTCATTGCCATGATCCAATCAAAGCTGCACTACACACGAACAGTATACGCGCGCAACTGCACGATCAGGCGAATTGACACAGCATTGGCGACAGATTTTTTAAATGCGCATCATTTAATGAATTATGCAAAAAGTGCCTTTCATTATGGTTTGTTTGATAGTGGCGAATTAGTATCGGTGGCTTCGTTTTCAAAAGGCAGAAAAATGAACCGACTAAAAGAAGATCAACGCTCGTTTGAATTGGTAAGGTTTTGTTGTAAAGAAGGGATCAGTGTTTCTGGAGGATTATCAAAACTACTAACATTCTTTATTGAGGAAAAACAGCCGGGTGATATTATGACCTACATCGATAAACAGTTCAGTGTTGGCAGATCATACACCAAATGCGATTTTAAAAAACATAGTGAAACAACCGTTCAGAAATTCGTGATCAATAAAAAAACATTTGAACGAAGTTATTATACCAACGAAACAATTGATATAACAGAAAATTATTTAGCAGAAAATTGCGGCAACATTAAACTCGTTTATACCATTGCAAACTAATAGTTATAATTGTTTGGTTGTATTAGGGCCAACTGCATCGGGCAAAACAAAACTAGCCTGCCAGTTGGCTTATGAACTCAATGGTGAGATCATCAGTGCCGACTCTCGTCAGGTTTACAAAGGTTTGACCATTGGTGCAGGAAAAGATCTGAATGAATATATCGTCAATGGAAAACAGATCCCTTATCATTTGATCGATATTTGGGAAACAGATAAACAATTCTATTTGTCTGACTATATCAGAGAACTAAAAAAAGCTTTTGAGCATATTTCTTCACGAAATAAATTACCCATTATTTGCGGAGGTACAGGATTATATTTAGAGGTATTGGAAAAAGATCACAGCTTCACACAAATTCCGGAAAATTTAGAATTAAGGAACAAATTGAATGAATTAAATAAGGAAGAGTTGGTTGAAATGCTAAATAATTTACGTTCTGAAAGCGACCCTTCGACTTCTCCTGATAGCAATCGGGACAGGGTGACACATTCTGTAGATCTCAACTCTAAAAAACGTATCATCAGAGGTATTGAAATTGTTGTCTATCTCAAGCAACATCCTAATCTTAAAAAAGAAGAATTACTATACAAACCTAAATACATTGGCATTAAGGTTGATGCAGAAACTCGTAACCAGCGCATTGATGATCGTTTGAAATACAGATTAGAACATGGTTTGATAGAAGAGGCTGAAGGTCTTTTAAAACAAGGTATTTCACATGAACGCTTGCAGTTTTTGGGATTGGAATATAAATTCCTTTCGTATTATTTACAAGGTCAGATCAACAAGCAAGAGTTGTATACAAAACTAAGCACAGCAATTCATCAGTTTGCAAAACGACAAATGACCTGGTTCAGAAGAATGGAAAGACAAGGGATACAGATCGAATGGGTTGATTTAAATATATTTGATCCAAGGTCATTTCGACTTTAAAGAATCAATTGGTAAACTCTTTTGATTGTTTAATGTATCACCAACTACTGAAGTTCTAATCTCTTCTATTCGAACTTTAGCAATACCATCTCTAACAAAATTCAACTTTTTTGCTGCCCTCATTGTAAGATCAATAGTTCGTTTCGATTTTTTTGGCAAACGATCATTCACCCGAACAATAACTGAACTATCATTCTTTAGATTAGTGACTTTTAAAATTGTTCCAAACGGAAGTGTTTTATGAGCAGCGGTTAAACTATCATGTCTGAATCGCTCACCATTCGCTGTTCTTCTGCCTTCAAATTTCCTGGCATAAAAACTGGCCTTTCCAATGAGCGTATCACTTTGAGCGTAAAACAAACCATTAAGGCATAAAAACAGGATGACTGCAATCAATCGCATGGTCAAATATAATCCATATCGTTGAGATAGAATCACACGAATATCACATGAATTTAATATTAGTATTGGCGGCATTGATGTATATTTGCAGCCGCAAATGCTTAAAACCATACAAAATAAACACTTTAGCGAGACCTTATCTTTGGCATGGCCATTGATCTTAACACAGGTTGGCCATATTATTACAGGTATGGTGGACACTATTTTTCTTGGTCAGATTGGGGTTGCCGAGCAAGCTGCCGGTATTTTTGCGAATAATATTTATGTATTGGTATTAGTATTTGGAATTGGCTTAAGTTACGCCACTACCCCACTTGTTACCAATGCGCACGAAAAAAATGATCTGGTAGAAAAAGCATCCTTATTTAAAAATTCGCTTTTCTTTAATTTAGGAACGTCGGTAATACTTTTTCTTATTCTGTTTTTCGCTGCACCCTTATTAAATTATTTACAGCAACCACAAGATGTGGTTGAATTAGCTATTCCGTTTTATGAAGTGTTGATCTTTTCAATGATACCCGTATCGTTGTTCTTTGTATGTAAGCAATATTGCGAAGGTTTAAGTAATACGCGAGCAGCATTAATAGTAAGTATTGCAGGCAACTTGTTGAACATTATTTTAAATTATGTATTGATCAATGGATATTTAGGCTTACCGGAATTGGGCTACATGGGTTCGGCCTGGGCTACATTTATTGCACGTTGTTTGATGGGGATTGGATTTTTATACCTCATGTATAAAACAAAAACCATCAATGATATTTTTAATGTTTGGGATAAGGTAAAGATCAATATGCAACACCTTAAAGAGCTTGCCAAAATTGGTTTTAACTCTGCCTTGCAATTTTCCTTTGAAGTAGCTGCATTTGTTATGGCAGGCTTAATGGCAGGTTCATTTGGTAAAGAACAAATTGATGCGCATGGTATTGCTTTGCACATTGCCGCATTTACCTATATGTTCGGAAGCGGTATTGCCAGTGCTGCAACCATTCGTGTGGGTATATATAGTGCACAAGAAAATTGGCAGGAGATCAAACAAGCAGGATTAAATGCAATTAAATTGGTACTCATTTTTATGGGAAGTGCAGGACTGATCTTTTTAGCATTGCATAATTATTTACCAATGATTTTCAGTACTGAAAAAGAAGTAGTTGAATTAGCCGCTCAATTGTTATTGATCGCTGCGCTATTTCAATTATTTGATGGACTTCAGGTAACAGTTATAGGGATTTTAAGAGGTGTTGAAGATGTAAAGATCCCAACCGTAATTACACTCGTTGGCTATTGGCTTATTGCGCTAGGTTTAGCTTATGTATTAGCATTTACATTTGAAATGAAAGTAATTGGTGTTTGGATTGGCTTATTAATAGGCTTGATATTTGTGGGCATGAGTTTATTTTGGCGCTTCCGTTATTTATATAGAAAACATTTAAATAAGCTTATAAAAAATTAAAAGCTAAGAAATCTTTCAATTAGATCCTTATAGTTGAATTCAAGTTATTTTTAACATTTCCTCTTCCCTTCCTCTGCGATCAACTCTGCGTCCTCTGCGGTTTCTAACCTTTTTTATTTTTTTTATGGAATTCCAAAACCTGCTGCATCTCAATATTAAAATCGCAGTCATGGAAACAACAAAAAATAGAAAATTCAGCATTTTATCGGCAGTAGGAGCAATTGGGATCACTACCCTCGCCTACTTTACGCCGGCAAGTTATTATCAAGCCGCTTTAGAGAACGACTTTATCAAGGATTTAAAAGAAAAGCTTACTGCTTATAATAAAACATCACCCGAAGATCGTTTATACCTTCAGTTGGATAAACCTTTTTACGAGCCAGGTGATGATATCTGGTTTTCTGCTTATATCCGTGATGGTATTTCTTTAAAACCATCTACCAAAAGTGATATTGTTTACATTGAATTGATCAACCCAAAAGGCACCGTTGAAAAAAAGATCACCGTGATCGCAAAGAATGGTAAAGCTGCAGGCGATTTTTCTATTGATAAAGAAGCATTAGGAGGCATGTACAAAATAAAAGCATACACCAATTGGATGAAAAACGAGAGCAATGATAATGCCTTTGTAAAAGACCTTCAAGTGCAGGAAGTGATCCTTCCAAACTTAAAGATGAAACTTGATTTTGAGAAAAAAGCATTTGGCGCCGGTGATGAAGTGATTGCGAAATTAGAATTGAACACAAATGAGAATAAACCATTATCAAACACAAAAATAAAATGTGTTGCCAATTTAGCAGGCGATAAATTAGTTGATCTTACCGAAACTACAGATGAAGAAGGCATCAAATACATCAAATTTACTTTACCAAAAGAATTAAAAACAAATGACGGCTTATTGAACGTAATGATCGATTATAATGGAAGTACAGAAAGTATTTCACGTTCGATACCAATCATTTTAAATAAAATTCAATTTGCTTTATTTCCCGAAGGCGGTGATCTGTTAACGAATGCGGATAATACGGTTGCATTTAAAGCCTTGAATGAATTTAATAAACCTGCCGATGTGGAAGGTTTTGTTTTAACCGAAAAAGGAAGTAAAGTTGCGAGCTTTAGCAGTTTTCATCAAGGTATGGGTTCATTTAAGATCAACCCTCAAGCAGGTGAAAATTATATCGTAAATATCACAAAACCTGAAGGCATCAAAGAAACATTTAAGTTACCTGAAGCTAATGATCGCGGCTATAGTATGCACATTGATAATAGCCAACCAAATGAAGTTGAAGTATCTGTTAATACAACTGAAACTGAAGATCTGGCTTTGATCGCTCAAGTAAGAGGAAAAATTTACTATAACACTGTATTTAAAGTTAAGCCCGGAAATAACAAGATCGTATTTCCAACAACTGATTTTCCAATTGGTGTTTCACAAATCACATTATTTGATTCAAAAGGCATTGCGCGTGCCGAGCGTTTGGCGTTTGTGAACAAAGACAAGCAAATGAATATTTCCATTGAAACAGAAAAAGAAAAATATTTACCGCGCGAAAAAGTAAAAATGACCATCTCAGTAAAAGACGAGCGTGGCTTGCCTATGCCTGCCAATCTTTCAATGGCTGTGGTAAATGATCAATTGCTTTCATTTGCTGATGATAAATCAGGTAATATTTTATCTCAATTACTTCTACAACAGGATATCAATGAAAAAATCGAAGAACCTGCTTTCTACTTCAATAAAAAAGAACCAAAAGCCGATAAAGCCCTTGATCATTTATTAATGACAGCAGGATGGAGACGTTTTACCTGGGAAAAAATAATTGACGAAGAAATGCCGTTAATTAAATTCCCCGCTGAAAAAGCCATTGTGTCAGGCGTGATCTATAATTCGGAAACAGGAAAACCAATGAGTGATGTAACTATTAAATCACCTGATGGTAGCGAAATTAAAACGGATGAAACAGGTAAATTCAAATTCACAAAATTGGATCTTACTGAACAGGTAACATTGAATTTTAATGCAGATGGGTATTATCCGCAGGCACAATACGTACAAAATTATAACCAAAACATGGTTGTGTATATGTATAAAGTTTACAAAAACCAATACTATGGGCATAGCAGATCTAAATCAATGAAAAGTATTGAAGCAATGGAAGATGCAATACCAATGTCTGCCGCTGGTGTCGGAATTCGTGCAGAAAATAATGTGCCTATGAAAAAGGCTATTCCTGTTGCAAAACCCGTTGATCGTTTAGAAGGAAAAAAAGATATAGCAAAACCTGCTCAAGAAAAAAGTGTTGCAAAAAACAAAGAAGAGAAAAAAGTAAAAAGTAATCGTGATGATGCAAAAGTTGTTGCCGGATTAGCAGACAAACGTGCCAACCATTTTGCAATGGAGGAAGAAATGGATATTGATGCCAATTTGAATCAGGTACAAGGTGTGGTTTATTACCGTGCCCGTCAGTTTGCTGCGCCTAAATACGATAAGCAGGAAAACGTTGAGAACCGTACTGATTTTAGAAATACAATTTACTGGAATCCGAATGTGGAGATCGGTCACACCGGTAAAAAAACGATCGAATTTTATACCTCAGATGATATCACTTCATTCCGCACAACCATTGAAGGTTTAAGCGCTGATGGCAGTATTGGTCGCGTTGAAAAGAATTTCTTTACACAATTACCTTTTGCCATGAGCACAAAAATTCCGGTTGAAGTAGCAACTGAAGATTTTGTTTCGATACCGTTAACATTAAAGAATAATACGGATGGTCCGCTTGGTGGCGTGATCAGTATTACTTCTCCGGATGGTTTACAGGAAGTTGTTAAAGTACCAAGTGTACAAACCATTATGCCCGGTAAAGCAAAAACCATTTATTTAGATTACAAAGTATTGGATAAAATTGGTTACGGTGAATTTACCATTGGCTTTAAAGCATGTGGATTAGGCGATGCGTTTACTCAAACCATCCGCATCGTTCCAAAAGGTTTCCCGGTTCAAAATTCTTTCTCTGCACAGGAAGTAGAAAAAGAATACGAATTTGAGATCAATAAAATGGTGAACGGTTCATTAAAAGCAACTTTTAACGCATACCCTAATGTAGTGAATGATCTGATGAAAGGTGTAGAAGGTATTTTACAAGAACCTTACGGATGCTTTGAGCAAACATCATGCACTGCTTATCCGAATGCGATGGTTTTAGACTATTTGAAAACTACCGATAGCAAGGACACCAAAACATTAGCGCGCGCTACCGATCTATTAGAAAGAGGCTACAAACGTTTAATTGGTTTTGAAGCGTCGCAAAATGGATATGAGTGGTTCGGCGCAAATCCTGGTCATGAAGGTTTAACAGCATACGGTATCATGGAATTCATGGATATGAAAAAAGCCGGTCAGAATGTAGATGATAAAATGATCGAGCGTACATCTAAATGGTTATTGAGTAAGAAAGATGGCAAAGGTGGTTTTGCAAGAGAAAAACATGCGTATCACGATTTCGGAAGAATAAGCGATGACATCTTAAATGCATACATCGTTTATGCATTAGCAGATGCAGGATATACCGATATCAAAAAAGAATTTGAAACATCTTACAAAAAAGCAATGGATACAAAAGATCCATACATGCTGGCAATGATGGCTAATGCAACTTATAACTTAAAAGAAACTTCAAAGGCAGATGAAGCGATGAAAGCATTAACAGCTAAACAAGAAAAAGATGGCGGCTTTAACGGTTTAACGCATTCGATCACCTATTCACAAGGACAATCATTATATATTGAAACAACTTCTATTGCAATCATGGCCATGCTAAAATCAGGTAAACATGCAGGAGAAGTTACAAAAGCAGTACAATACTTAGTAAGCACACGTAGCGGATCGGGCGTATTCAGTTCAACACAAGGCACTATACTCGCTTTAAAAGCTTTAACAGAATATGCCAAAGCGAGCAAAAAAACGAATGAAGATGGCACAATTGCAATTTATGTAGACGGTAAAAAAGTGATCGAAAAAACCTATAAAGCAGGAGACAAAAATGCCATCACAGCAGAAGGAATTGAGGAATTCATTAAAGGAGAAGGTAAACACACCATTAAAGTAAAATACATTGGGGTAAAAACGCCATTACCTTATTCTGTAGCTATTAACTGGAGCACATCCTTACCAAAGAGTGATGCAGAATGTAACATCGATCTGAAAACAAAATTAGCAAGTACTACTGCTAACGTTGGTGAAACGGTTCGTTTAACTGCAACCATAAGTAATAAAAAATCGGAAGAAGTGCCAAGCACCATGGCTATCATTGGTATTCCGGCAGGTTTCTCCATTCAACCATGGCAGTTAAAGGAATTACAGGAAAAAAATGTGTTTGATTATTACGAGATCAAAGGAAACAACCTTGCAGTTTATTATCGCGGTATGCCTGCAAAAGCAGTTAAAGAGATCAACCTTGATCTTAAAGCTGAAATGCCCGGAGAATATGATGCACCGGCTTCTACTGCTTATTTGTATTACATGAATGAATATAAAACATGGACCGGTTTAAATAAGGTTACTATTAAAAAAGCAAATTCATAATTGATATTTTTTGAATTAAATGATTATTCAAGTAAATGAGTCAAATTAAAGATACATTAACTAATGTCACACTGAGCGGAGTCGAAGTGTGGCATTTAGTTTTAGGTATTTTCCTCAAATCATTACATATCAAAAGAAAGATTAATAGCTCAGTTGAGAATAATTTGAGCAGATCCAACGATCCTTCGACTCCGCTCAGGATGACGTTGTTCAGGAAGATAAAAAATAAACTTTTGTTATTGCGCATCGCCATCGGCAAGCCTAAAGCGACCGATGGAGAAGGAACGACGAAGCAATCTCTACTTGTTTTAGATTGCTTCGCTATCGTTCGCAATGACGTGTTTTTAATATTCATATCACTTCTTTTTATGCTAACACCATTTCAGACCCTCTATTCAAATGGCGATTCATTAAAAACCTATCCGTTAAATGATCCGCGTAACCCTAACTGTCCTTGTCACCAATACCAAAAACTGGCTGATGAAGAATACAAACGCATGTTAGGTGAACAACAAATTCAGGTAGCAAATAATGTTATACAAACTACACAATCAAATGTAACTTCAAGCAGCGCTGCAAGTTCATCCAAAAATTCACATGGTTCGCACAAACTTAAACGCAAAAAAATAAGTGCACGACAAAAAAAATTCAACCGTTTAATTCAAGTAAATAATTGGAAAATATTCAGAAGATGGAAAGACCCGACTGCCTGTTTTAAATGGCGGTGATCCTATTTCAAGTTTTGCATATCGCAAAGCTTCTTGTACTGGCCGTTAAGGGCAAGTAATTGTTGATGATTGCCACGCTCAACGATCTCTCCTTTGCTCATCACAATGATCTCATCAGCATTAATAATGGTTGATAAACGATGTGCAATGATGATACTTGTTCTGTTCTTCATTAAATTATTCAAGGCATCCTGCACCAAACGTTCGCTCTCCGTATCTAAAGCACTGGTAGCCTCATCCAATATTAAAATAGGGGGATTTTTCAATATTGCACGCGCAATGCTCACGCGTTGTCTTTGTCCACCACTTAATTTACCTCCTCTATCGCCAATATTGGTTTGGTAACCATGAGGCTGCTGCAAAATAAATTCATGTGCATTGGCAATTTTTGCTGCTTCAACAACTTTTGCTTCATCAACCTGATCCATGCCAAATGCAATGTTATTAGCAATGGTGTCATTAAATAAAATACTTTCCTGCGATACAATACCTATCTGTTTGCGTAAACTATCAATATCTAATTGTTTGATAGGAATACCATCAATCAAAATCTCTCCCAGATCCGTATCATAAAAACGAGGGATCATATCTGCTAAAGTTGTTTTCCCGCTTCCACTCTGCCCTACCAACGCTATTGTTTTTCCTTTAGTGATATTCAAATTGATATTCTTTAAAATATACCCTTCATCTCCTTTAATATAGGCGAATGACACATTTTTAAATTCAATGCTCTTATCAAACGAATTGATCTTAACAGGATTGTCTGTATTTCGTATCGCAATTTCGGCATGTAATATTTTTTCAATACGCTCTTCAGAAGCTAATCCTTTTTGAATATTGTTATACGCTTGTGAAATTTGTTTAATAGGTGTTAGAATTTGAGAAGCCACTGCAAAATAACCGATAAAGGCTGCAGAAGTTAATCCATCATTGTTTAACGACATTACGCCTCCAATAAATAAGATCACCATTAAAATACCAACCACTATGGTTTCACTTAAGGGAGATCCCAGATCGGTACGGCGATACACATTCACTTGCAATTTATAATACTCATTATTTACCTTTTCAAATTTGCGTTTCAAATAAGCTTCACCGGTAAACGCTTTAATGATCTTTAAACCACCAAGCGTTTCCTCCATCAAATTGAACAAATGACCTAATAATGATTTACCAGCAGCTGCATTCTTTTTTAACGAGCGATTTACCAATCCTACAATTATACCGGCTACAGGTAATAATAAAAACACATACATGGTTAAGTATGGCGAAATACCAATTAACATCGAAAGAGAAATGAGAATGATCAATGGCTCACGAAATACCATTTCCAAGGTTTGCATGATGCTCCATTCGATCTCTATCACATCGGTGGTCATTCTACTCATGATATCACCTTTGCGCTCATCACTGTAATATGATAATGGCAAGGCCAATACCTTGTTCATCATTTTATTTCTAATATCGCGTACCACACCGTTTCTGATAGGGGCCAAACTAAACATGGCCATATAGCGACAAAAGTTCTTTAAAAATGTGAGGATCACAATTGAAACACAGATCAAGATCAAAGCTTCAGTTTTACCTTGAATTAACTGATCAGGTGATGTGCCATTTTTTAAGATCAATCCAGACATGGTTGCGTAGAACCATTCTTTTAAAGTATCTGCACTTAAATGTCCGGCGTGAGAAAAGTATGTTGTAATATATTCTTGGTACTTAGTTACATCCTTTTCAAACAACAGATCCAAGAATGGAATTACCAAGGTGATAGAGAAAACAGAGAAAACAGAGAATAAGATGTTAAATGCAATATTTTGAATAGCATATCGCCAGTACCCTTTTACGTATTTAAAAACAGAAAAAAGCTTTAACATTTACAAGGCGAATATACGAATAAACCTTTTATGTAGCAGGATTTAAAAGGATAACGCCTAAAACTGAAATTTATTTTAATATACAAAACGGTATGATTACCTTTACCTTATGGATAGTGTTAGACAGCAAAAAGTAAATAAACTGGTTCAAAAAGAATTGGCGGAGATCTTTCGCAGTGAAGCGCGAAACCTCTTTGGTGGGGCTTTTATAACTGTAACGGTTGTAAGGGTTAGTCCTGACCTTGGCGTTGCCAAAGTATACGTGAGTATTATGGCTACCAAAGATAAAGCTGCTATTTTTGAATTGATCAAAGAACAGGTTCATCCTATTCGTAAACGCCTGGGAATGGCGGTTGGTAAGCAATTACGTATTGTTCCCGAATTACATTTTTACCTGGATGATTCATTGGATTATGCCATGAAAATTGATAGTTTGTTAAAGAAATAAAAAATTGAATTTCAGTTTTTTCATAGCCAAGCGTTACCTCATTTCTAAAAAATCAAACAATGCCATTAATATTATTAGTTGGATAAGCATTGTTGCTATTGCCGTTACAACCGGTGCCTTAATTGTAATTTTATCTGCTATGAATGGCTTAACCGGAGCGGTAGCCGGACTTTACAACACCTTTGAACCCGATTTGAAAATTACAGCCGCTAAAGGTAAATTTTTTAAGGCAGACGAAAGCTTTTATAATAAAATACAAGGTATAAACGGAATAGAAGCACTTTCGCAAACCTTTTCAGATAAAGCCTTATTGAAGAACAACGAAAAACAAACACTGGTTTCGGTTAAAGGCGTAGATGAGAATTTTAATAAGGTCACCAAAATAGATTCATCCATCATAGAAGGCTCTTACCTTTTGAATTCAAAAAGAAACTCGATCTTACTGGGCAAAGGTGTTTGCAACATACTTCAGGTAAACATCATGGAAGTATCCAGCGAATTGAGTCTGTTAAGTCCAAATAAAGGAAAATCAGGAGGCATTGATCCGCAAGATAATTTCACCCAGGTTTTTACCACTCCTAACGGCGTGTTTTCATTGAATGATGAATTCGATTATCAGTACGTGTTTGTGAATTTACAAACCGCTAAAGAACTATTTAATGAACCCGAGCGAGTAAGTGCTGTGGAGATCAAATGCAAGGGAGATATTAATGCGATTCAAGAACAATTAATTGAAAATTTAGGGAATGATTATGTGATCAAGAACAGATATCAATTAAATGACGTGTTATTTAAAACATTGGAAACAGAAAAACTGGCAACCTTTATTATTTTGGCATTTATATTGGTGATCGCTACTTTCAACATCATTGGTGCTTTAACGATGTTGATCATTGAAAAACAAAAAGACATTAAGACCTTATTTAGCCTGGGGGCAGATCTGAGTTTGATCAGAAATATTTTTATGCGTGAAGGCTTTTTGATCACCGGTGTAGGTGCAGTTATCGGATTAGCTTTAGGCTTGCTGGTTTGTTGGTTACAAATTGAATTTCATTTGGTGAAGTTTGGAGATGAGTTTGTTATCCCCTATTATCCTATTGAATTGCAAACAAAGGATTTCGTTTGGATCTTTGGATTGATCATGCTGATAGGTTTTTTCGCGGCTTTGTATCCGGTAAGATTCTTTACAAAGAATGCAAAATTGAATTGATCAGTATCCGAAATTCTTAAGGCGTGATTCGTTGTTACGCCAGTCTTTATCAACCTTTACAAACAGTTCCAGATAAATTTTCTTTCCAAAAAAAGCTTCACATTCTTTACGAGCCTGCTCCCCTACTTTTTTTATGGCGGAGCCTTTATCGCCAATGATAATACCTTTTTGACTATCGCGCTCAACCAGAATATCAGCTTGAATTTTTATGATCTTTTCTTCGTCTTTAAACGAATTCACATTCACTTCAACGCTATAAGGAATTTCTTTTTTGTAATTCAACAAGATCTTTTCGCGAATGATCTCACTCACAAAAAAACGTTCGTTCTTATCAGTTAATGTATCCTTATCATAAAATGCTGGCGCTTCCGGCATAAGATCAATGATGCGTTTCATGATCTTATCTAAATTGATCTTTTGAAGAGCGGAGATGAATTGCAATTCGGCTTTAGGAAGAAGTGAACGCCACTTTTTAGCCTTTTCTTCCAATTGTTCTGGTTTTGCTGCATCTATCTTATTAATGAGGACTATGATCGGCGTATCTGTTTTTTTTAATTTCTCTAAATAAGTTTCATCCAGCTCTATATCCTCATAAATGTCTGTTATAAGAAGAAAGAGGTCTGCGTCACTCAAAGCAGTGATCACAAACTGCATCATTTTTTCCTGCAATTTGTAATTAGGCTTTAGGATACCGGGCGTATCGCTGAAAACAACCTGGTAGTTATCGCCGCTTACTATACCCATAATGCGATGGCGCGTTGTTTGAGCCTTAGAAGTAATGATGCTAAGCCTTTCGCCCACCAGAGCGTTCATAAGGGTTGATTTTCCTACATTAGGACAACCGATGATATTTACGAATCCGGCTTTATGCAAGGTATTTGGTGTTTGTTGATAACATTTATTTGTTTTACAAAGAAAGTAAATATATCTTTGCAGCGCAATTAAGTAAAGCATTATTATTTTAAAGAGAATTTAAAGATATAGTGCGGGATAGAGCAGGGGTAGCTCGTTGGGCTCATAACCCAAAGGTCGTTGGTTCGAATCCATCTCCCGCTACCAAAGAAGACTCCTCGGTTAAAACAACCGGGGAGTTTTCATTTTCAAGAGCCTTGTTCTTTGTTTTAAAGGTAAGCATGCAGGGGCAATCTAATAAATCTGATTTCAATTTTCGGAAACACGTATTAAAAATCCGCTTGAGCGGGAGTTTAATTTTATTTTATTTCGAGACACCATTTTGCACTATCTAGCTGTGAAATACTATATTTTTCCAATCTTACGCTATTTGAATCTGTGATTTCCTTTAAACATTTATTTTGTAATCCACCAAATTGCTTCCTATTTATAATTACTAAATTAAATTTCTCATTAAAACTTCTTTTAATATAACTTGATTTGTTTGGGGAACTTGATCCGAACTTTTCTATTTCTCCTGGATAGATTAAAGAAAACTGATTCTTAATCTCAAATAATTTACTGTTTGTAAAGTCTACGGTATCGATAAAACTATAAACCATAAATGTGTCATTGGTATTATTTTTTAAAAATACATAATCAGTATATGTTTCATATCTACAGCTGTAAAAACATAAAAACAAATAAATCCAATAATGTTTCATAACATAAAAATACAATTTATAATGTAGAACTCATGTTTAGAATTTCAAGCTACGCTGACATCTAACTAAAATTATCCTCGAACACAATTGTAAATTCTAGTGAGTAGTGGTTTGCATTTAGGAAACACAGGTAAAGTTTCCGTGCGAAACGGGCAACCACTATATTAAGAATATCCTTTAAAAATCTCAAATCGTTTCTCCTTTCTAAAATTCATCTTAAAACGCTACGTATTTATATTGGTAAAAACGCCTTTTTTACCTTTTAATAACCCTGTTAGTTATCTTTGTAAAAAATATTTGTATTGAAATAAGAAATGTATATATTTGATTTAACCCAAATTAATTAATTATGGCAAAAAAATCAGCAAAAAAACCTGCTAAGAAAGCAGTAAAAAAAGTAGCTAAGAAAGCTAAAGCTCCTGCAAAAAAGGCAGCTAAAAAAGCAGCAAAAAAACCAGCTAAGAAAGTTGTGAAAAAAGCAGCTAAGAAAGCAGTAAAAAAAGCTCCAAGAAAGCTTAACCCTGCATTATCTCAACCTTACACACCAAGTGCAGCATTAGCTGAGATCGTTGGTAAAAACCCAATTCCTCGTAGTCAGGTTGTAAAAAAATTATGGGCTTACATCAAAGCTAATAAGTTACAAGACACTAAAAACAAACGCATGATCAATGCAGATGACAAGTTAAAGCCGGTATTCAACGGAAACAAACAAGTTTCAATGTTTGAAATGGCTAAGCACTTATCTAAGCACTTAAAATAAAACGAAAAGGAGGGTTTAGCCCTCCTTTTTTTTGCTCTTACATTTTTCTTTACCCTTTAGTTCAATGCCTGCACCCCACATAATTTACGAAGATGAAACACTACTGGTTTGCAATAAACCGGCAGGTTTAATGGTAGAACCCGATCGTAACAATTTCCCTAACCTACTCCAACAGGTAAAAAATTACTTAAAAGAAAAAACAGGTGATAAATTACCTTACGTGCAACACCTGCATCGCATTGACAGGCCCGTGAGCGGCGTTGTGCTTTTTACCAAACAAAAAGAACATCTGCGTAATTTAAGTGAACAGTTTGCCGAGCGTAAGGTTTCCAAATTTTACGAAGCACTAACAGCTAATGGTCCTGCATTAACCGAAGGTGTTTTAGAACACTGGCATCGCAAAGAAAAGAAAAAAGCCGCCCTCGTTCCGGAAGGCACCGAATATGCCGAAATAGCCAAATTAGAATATAGCGCAAAGCCACATGGCAAATTCTTCCTTTGGGACATCAAACTGCATACCGGTAAATTCCACCAAATACGAGCACAATTGGCAAGTGTTAACTGCCCTATTATTGGCGATGATAAATATGGCTCTACTCTACCCTACAAACCTGATGCTATAGCTCTTCACGCAAGTAAACTGATCATTCAACATCCCGTATCAAAAAAAGAAATGGTGTTTGAAGCAGAAGCTCCCTTTTTAAATTATAACGGGTAAACTGACCAAAATCAGTCTATTTACTGGATTTCATCAATCGTTTTAATACCTTAAAGTATTAACTATGCTGTATGAAATCAAAAGTGGATATTACTTTAACGCTTCCGTTCAGTGAAGTTGGAATAAAAGATGTTGCCCTGGTTGGCGGCAAAAACGCATCCCTTGGTGAAATGGCAAAAACCCTGCAACCGCTTGGCATTAATATCCCCGATGGTTTTGCAACTACCGCAGATGCATTTCGATCTTTCTTAACAGAAAATGGTCTACAAGATAAACTCCATCAACTGATCAATAAACTCGACCTGATCGATTTTAAAAATCTCAATGAGGTTTCAAAAGAAGCCAAACAACTTTTATTGAACGCTCAATTGCCCTCTTCCTTAGTAGATGCAATTAAAACAAACTACAATGATCTCTGCAAAAAATTTGGCAGAGAATTAGATGTTGCCGTAAGAAGCAGTGCTACCGCCGAAGACCTTCCTACCGCAAGTTTCGCTGGTCAGCACGAATCGTATTTGAATATCAAAGGCAGCGATCAGGTGGTAAAAGCAGTGCACAATTGTTTCGCATCGCTTTATAATGCACGCGCTATCAAATACCGAATTGATAATGGTTTCGATCATAACAAAGTGGCCCTATCAGCTGGTGTTCAATTAATGGTACGTTCCGACAAATCGAGTTCGGGTGTATGTTTTACCATTGAACCCGATTCTGGTTTTAAAGATGCGATCGTGATCACCGGTTGTTGGGGACTCGGCGAAAACATTGTACAAGGTGCTGTTACGCCTGATGAATTCCATGTATTCAAGCCATCGATCGGCAAATACAAACAACCGATCATCTCTAAAAAATGTGGTTCAAAAGCAAAAACACTCATTTATTCTTCTGAAGGTTCAGGTACTATTAATACCGATACGCCTCTGCAAAAACAAAAAGAATGGACACTGAACGATCAGGAGATCATGACCATTGCCAGCTGGGCTAAAAAAATTGAAGAGCATTACAAAATGCCAATGGATATCGAGTGGGCAAAGGATGGCATCACTGACCAATTATTCATTGTGCAGGCTCGTCCGGAAACTGTGCATACAAGTAAAGATCCATACATTGTAAAAGAATACAACGTTACACAAAAAGGCAAAACAATTGTAACCGGCAATGCAGTTGGAACAGGTGTTGCTGTTGGTGTAGCGCGCATCATTCAATCTCCAAGCGAATCACATAAACTAAATAAAGGTGAAATATTAGTTACCGATATCACGAATCCTGATTGGGATCCTATCCTTAAAAAAGCAGGTGCCATTATTACCAATAAAGGCGGACGAACCAGCCATGCTGCCATTGTAGCGCGTGAAGTGGGTGCCATTGCAATTGTTGGAGCCAATGGCGCAACTGATAAGATAAAAGACGGTGATATCATAACAGTAGATAATTCGCAAGGCAAAATTGGTTTTGTGTATGAAGGAAAAGCCAATTGGATTGAAAAAGATCTCAACTTTAAAAACATTCAGATGCCGCAAACCAAGCCAATGCTTATTTTGGCCGACCCCGATAAAGCCTACAAATTCTCATTCTACCCCAATCAAGGTGTTGGTTTAATGCGTTTGGAATTTGTGATCAATAATGCTATTCGCATTCACCCAATGGCTTTAGTGAAATACAATGAGCTAACAGATGCAACAGCAAAAAAAGAAATTGAAGAATTAACGGGTCAGTATGACGATAAAAAAGATTATTTCGTTGACAAACTTTCACAAGCTATAGGAACTATTGCTGCTGCCTTTTACCCAAAGGATGTGATCGTGCGCATGAGTGATTTTAAAACCAATGAATACGCGAATTTATTAGGCGGTAAACAGTTTGAAGCAGAAGAAGAAAATCCAATGATCGGTTTCAGAGGTGCATCGCGTTATTATAACGAGAGATATAAAGATGGTTTTAAATTGGAATGTGAGGCCATGAAAGTTGTACGAAACGATATGGGCTTAACGAATGTGAAGTTGATGATCCCATTTTGCAGAACTGTAGATGAAGGAAAAAAAGTGGTTGCCTTGATGGAAAGTTACGGATTAAAGCGCGGTGAGAATGGATTAGAGATCTATGTGATGGCAGAGATACCAAGCAATGTGATCTTGGCTGAGGAATTCGCTAAAGTGTTTGATGGTTTCTCCATTGGCTCTAATGATCTCACGCAATTAACGCTCGGTATCGATCGTGATTCGAATATCATCAGTCATATTTTTGATGAGAACAATCCTGCTGTTAAATACATGATCACACATGTGATCAATTCAGCTAAACTAGTTGGTTCAAAAATTGGTTTATGCGGACAAGCACCGAGTGATTACCCCGAGTTTGCTGAGTTTTTGGTGAGTCATGGTATTGATAGTATTTCCTATAATCCGGATGCTTTGATCAAAGGAATTGAGAACATGAATAAAGCAGAGGCCATTTAAGTGGCGCAAACTTTGCAACTTCCCTGATTCTCACTTTCAGTAATTCCTGTTTTTAAAACCTGTGCGGTTTTAGATCCGTAACGGTAAATGGTTACACCTTTGGCTTTTTCTTTCCAGGCCATTAGGTAAGCATTTCCAACATCCTCAACCGTAGCTTCATTTGGTAAATTGATAGTTTTTGAAACAGCATTATCAGTATATTTTTGAAAAGCAACCTGGTGCTTTATGTGCCAGCTGGGTTCAATTTCCAATGATGTTTTAAATAATTGTTTTACATGTTCAGGAAGATCCGTAGAACCAACACTGCCATTTAACTTCACTTCATTAATCACTTCTTCCGAATACAAATTGTTTTCTTTTAGATAATCAACAAAGTTCTCATTCAATTCAAAAAGCGATTCGTTGTTCAACACATTTTCTCTGTGAATGGCCAATGCAAAATTTGGTTCAATAGATGAACTCGTGCCTGCAATAATAGAAATAGTACCTGTTGGTGCTATGCTGGTTCGGGTCGCATTTCGCATGTGTGTTTTAGGCGCGTAAATACTTTTATCCCAATTCTTAAAAACGCCTCTTTGCTCTGCAAGCTTTTGCGATGCCTGGTTCGATCGATCACTGATGAATTTCATCAACTTCTCTCCTAATACGATCGCTTTATCTGATGCATAGGGAATCTCCAATTTGATCAATAGATCGGCCCATCCCATTACGCCCAAACCAATTTTTCGGTTTCCTCTCACCATGGCTTTGATCTCCGGAATAATGTAATTATTCATATCGATCACATTATCCAAAAACCGCACGCTGTGTTCAACGATCGTTCCTAAATGATCCCAATTGATATCCGTTGTTTCTTTATTATAAAATTTAGCAACATCAATGGAGCCTAAATTACAGGCCTCATAAGGCAATAAAGGCACCTCGCCGCATGGATTGGTGCAAGTGATCTCACCAACCTGTGGTGTAGGATTAGTTGCGTTAATGGTATCTAAGAACACCATCCCCGGATCGCCACTGGCCCATGCATTTGTAATGATCTTGTTCCACAATTCTTTTGCAGATACTTCCTTCACTACTTCCTTGGTATTTGGGTCTTTTAATTGCCATTTCTCATCATTCAGCATCGCTTTCATAAAAGCATCATACATGCCAATTGAAATATTGAAATTGCTTAAAACACCTTCCTCTTTTTTTACAGTAATAAATTCTTCTACATCCGGATGATCAATATTTAAAATTCCCATATTGGCGCCACGTCGCTTTCCACCTTGTTTGATGTTTTCCGTTGCGGCATCAAATATTTTCATGAAGGCTATGGGGCCCGATGAGTTACTTGTAGTTGTATAAATAAAATCGCCTTTGTGACGTAATTGCGAAAAATTAAAGCCGGTTCCTCCTCCACTTTGTTGTATCAAGGCCGTATTCTTTAAACTGGTAAATATCGCTTCAATGCTATCGCCAACAGGTAACACAAAACACGCGCTTAACTGATTCAATGGTAAACCGGCATTCATTAAGGTAGGCGAATTAGGCAAAAAATAAAGTTTACTCATCATCTCATAAAAAACAGTTTCCCATTTTTCTGCAGCTGATTTATCGGAATAGATCAATTCGGCTTTAGCCATGTGTTTGGCTACACGCTCAAATAATTGTTCGGGAGTTTCGGTAAATTCGCCTTCGTTGTTCTTTAGCAAATATCTGCTTTCTAAAACTTTTAAGGCATTATGGGTGAGATGAATCATCGTTCATGCAGTTTATTAAAGTTAACAAATCTCATTCGATTTTTAAAACAATTAAGTTATTTTAGCAAATAGCAAAAATGTTTCACATGAGCACAACTAAAACGGTTTCCCCTTTCAGCCAATTAAATCAGGTTTTAACCGATTACAGCGCTGAAGGTTCTGCAAAAAAGATCAGTCTTTTACATGCATGTTCTCAATTCCGTATTTCAAAGATCAATGATATAAAACTATACCATGATCAACTTTTATTTTTGAGTTCTTATGCAGAGAATACCGAGATCAGGCAATTGGCTCAAGAGGAAATGAACCGTTTGTGTGATACCGTAATTGGGTTGAATGATTCTAAAAAAGAATTACTGGCTAATAGCGGAATTGCCTTTACCTCCACTCAAGGTACTTTTAGTTTTGTGATCATGAAGTGGCTTATACAGGAATTTCCCGAAGAAGTAACCATTCATTCATTCGATGATGAAGGTGCTCACCCCAAAGACCTCATCAAACATGGCTTGAATGAAATGGAATTTGAATTGATCGGCGATGAAGAACTGAATAAGATCAAATGGCTGGCACGTGTGAGTGGCTTTAAGAACAAAAAAGATATTTTAAAATGGTTGATCGCGCGCATTGATGAAATGCCTTTGGACACCATGCTCAAAGAGCAATTATTTGAATCATTAAAACTTTATATTTCGGTTGATCCGCTCAATCCCCAATTTTCACGCAGTTTTGGAAGCATAGCAGTTAAAGATCGTTTTTATCATACGAACGGATTGCTTAAAAAGTTCAATGAGTTCGAATTGATCAATAAAAAACTGCCGCCTGAAAAAAAATTATCTGTACAACAAAAAGAAGATGTTTTAAGAACGGCGCGCATTGCCTTAGCACTGTTGAACAGAGAAACAGACCCAATTACCTATGGCAACGCAAAAGACATGAAAGTATTTGACTTGGAACATGGCTTAAGCATTGCCTTGTTCAGCACCAATCAGCAATTGCGATTACCAATTGAGTCCTATATGGGTTTTATGATGTTTAAAAATGGGTATCCCATGTCTTATGGTGGCGCCTGGTTGTTTGGCAAACGTTCCTTAATTGGTATTAATATTTTTGAAGCCTTCAGAGGTGGTGAATCGGCATTTGTGTTCGCACAATTATTGCGCACCTACAAACAGGCATTTGGTGCAGAGCAATTTGAAGTGGAGCCGTATCAATTTGGCAAGAATAATCCGGAGGGATTGAAGTCGGGTGCATTTTGGTTCTATCATCGCTTTGGATTCAGACCATTGGATGAAAAGTTATTTAAACTAGCAGAGGAAGAACATCAGAAGATCCTCAACACCAAAGGTTATCGTTCACCTATTGAAGTATTGAAACAGTTTACCAAGTCGAATTTGGGTGTGAATTTTGGGAAAGATAAACCCGGCTTAAAGCCTTTACAGATCAGTCATTTTATAACCCATTCCATTGCCAAACATTTTAAGGGCGACAGAAAATTAGCCTACAAATGGAGCGCAGATGTGATAAAAACCGAATTGAGCTTATCGGTTTCAAAATTAAGTGAGGATGAAAAATACGGTTTCAAAAAATTAAGTGTATTTGCCGCCTTATGTTTAGATCTGAATAAACTCACCAAAGATCACCGCAACCAATTAGCCAAGCTCATCAAAGAAAAAGGCAGTGATGAATTTGATTACACCTACAATTACACCAAATTCCCTTTTGAGAAGTATTACAAAAAGGAGTTATTGGAATTTAAGGTAAAGTAAGTTGTTTAACCGCAGAGGCGCGGAGGTATTCGCAGAGAGTGCACCAATCATTTATCTGAAGTCCTCGTCATTACGAGCATAGCGTACGCCGCGGCTAACAATCTCAAACAATCCTTTAGATTAAATGCAGGTTTTACAATTAAGCGCAAGCAGGATGCTTAAACTGTGTTAAGTAACATTCACTTTTTAAGGATGTCAAGAAGTTTTTTGGGGTCTTGCCGATTGTCCCAAAAAGCAGTAACAATAAGAATGTTTTTGTTGAACTTGTAAAATATGCTAAAATGGCCCAATGCAGAGACATGAGTGTCTGGGAAGTCTGCTTTTTTGAATAATTTCGGATTGCTTTGTATTACATTTATTTGTTCAGAGATCAGCTTGATCAACTTTTCAGCATAAGTTGTAGTTCCATTTCGTTTAACCCAATATTTTAAAATTTCCCGTCGTTGTCGAGCGGCAGTTTCAGTCCAAACTACAGTTCTTTTAGCCATTTCAAGTCTGATTTGTCAAGTTGAGATTGAGGAATCAATTTTTTTTCTTTGATGTCTTTTTCACTGAGTTTTAACATTACAATTTGCTCCTCAGTCAGCTTAACAGTATCATTGTTGGCAGGACTATTTTTAACTAATTGAAAAAGTGCAGTTAAATAATCTTTATTTGAAATGGTCAAAAGCTTTTCAATTATTCCATTTCTAATATGGTCCGTTGTTGTCATTTTTAAATGAATTGAGAATCTAAAGTTAGAAAAAAGTCGTCATTTTTCAAAACGGCCTGAAGTCCAATTTATACCGCACTCTTGGCTATTTGCAACTAATTAACTTATTTTTAAAAGCAAAAAAAACCAGGTGTTCACCTAGTTGACAATCCATTTGGCAAGCATTAAATTACCACATGAAAAACAAATACGATTCATCGGTGGTATTTTTATACCTCATGGGAAAAGAGGAACTACTTCCCCACTCGTTCCGTAAAAAAATTCCTTATTCAACTATATCCAGTTGGCGCAAAATAGATAGCAGCAGTTATATGGGGCATGAGTTCAGGTACTTCTTTACGGAGGCCTTTACAGGAGCGGAAGTTAAGTTGCAATTCATTCAATTGAAAAAAATGTTATTTGCTGTTGCAAGGTCGTGGATTACCCTTTCCCATATTTTATTACCATTGGTAAAACAAAGCAATAATAATAAAGAGGCGCAATTAAAGATCATTACTGCAATACATTATTTAAAAGATCAGTTAGGGATAGATAAGGCATTAAAATTAATAGGACTTTCAAAGCCACTTTATTACCAGTGGGTACTGGAAGCGCGTTTTGATTGTTTTGATTCCTATACACAGCTTTGCACAAAACGCCATCCGCAACAATTGCAATTAAAAGAAGTTGAAAAAATAAAAACTTTACTAACCGATCCTAAAACCGATCACTGGCCAATCAATTCTATTCAAGGAAATGCTTTGCGTAAAAAACAATTGGTTGCGAGTTTATATAGTTGGTATAAATATGCGCGTATGTGGGGCATTAAAAAGAAATTAATAAAAAAGCAACGAAAAAAAGTAGGTTTAATTGCCACACAACCAAACGAGTATTTACATGTTGACACAACCTTTTATCAACTTTTGAATGAAAAACAAGTTTGTATAAGTTTTGTAATGGACAATTACTCTAAAATGATCTTAGGATTTCACGTGGCTAATTCAAATACATTCAGCCTTGTGAGGGCCTCATTAGGTAAAGCATTAAAAGTTATAGCTACGCATCCGAACCAAAAGCACAGCTATTTGGTAACAGATGGTGGAAAAGAAAACCATAATAAATATATTGAAGCATTTATAAGCAAATTAAGTAAACATAAAATCACAAAAATAAGGGCATTAAAAGACATCCGTTTTTCAAATTCGCCGGTTGAAGCGGTACACCGAACAATTAAAGGGCGCTATTTAAAGAACAGAAAATTTGAAAGTATTAAAGCTTTAACTAATTATTTAAACTGGGTTGTTGAAGATTATAACAAAGTTAGGCCACATTATAAACATCGCCCTCGCACGCCTTACGAGGTATATTTTGATATTCCATTAGATTTTGATGTGCGTAAACGCCCTAACACAGGCTTGCTGATCCAGCGGGCAGATTCAGGTTATCGCTCGCGCTTTTTCAGTGGCTCCGCCGCCGCGGACAATTTATTTGCGTTCGCTAATTCCCTTTTGTATCTTTAAATGACCGTTGGAAGGTATATGACCGGTTTGTTCCAAAAGCCCGCCGATCAGCATAGCCTGAGAACGTTAGCCACAACCTAACAATGAGAAGGTTATGAATCAAACCAAATATATAGACAACGAAAAAAACTGTATTCGCTTTTCGAACTTTAAAAAGTTGGAGACAGAATGCCCGTTCACTGGTTTGGGAGTAAAATACGTTGCATCCGGTGAAGAAATATATTACGCAAACGACAAAAAATACAAGGTGAATGTCGGTGAATATATTATTGGAAATGAATTTACCAAGTCCATTGTGCAAATTGATCACAAAGAAATAGTTCAAGGGCTTTGTATTGACATTTCATCTGAAATTATTTCTGAAGTTGCTGAATTTCATGATGTGAATGGAACGGAATTGAAAGAGTTTTTGCTCTCTGACCAGTTCTTTGTGAATCGGTACGATGTGAAAAACACCAGGCTGGGATATTCCCTTAATGAAATCAACCAACAAATAAAAAATGGAATTTTCTCGAATGATTTACAGCACAGTGAATTGTTTTATAGCCTCGCTGAATCGATTATTACCGATCAACGTTTTGTGTTTGACCATTTGTCCAAACTTTATTTTAAAAAGAATGTAACAAATGAGGGAATTTTTAGAGCTATTCTTCAGGCGAAATTGCTTATTGATGAAAATATAACGGATAATCTGTCGTTGGAAAAAATTGCCAGACAAATAGGAATTTCAAAATACCATTTCATTCGCGTGTTTAAAGCTGCTTTCGGAATTTCACCTTATCAATACCAAAAGCGCAAACGACTAGAGCTTGCCAAATTAGATCTGTTGAAGGGAAATGAAATTCTATTCACAGCCATTCGCTTCGGATTCCCGGATGCTCCAACTTTTACAAAAGCATTCAAACAGCAATTTGGATTAACCCCTGGGTCGTTAAAAAAAAGCAATTTTTGACAAGTAAATATATATGTTAATTAGGACCTTTAACGTAAAATGGTTTTTATGCTACGTCTATTTTCATTATTTGTGTTTGCTTTTATTTCACTCAAATCCTTGGCTCAACTGCAACGCAAGCCACTTCTTGGTGCAGGAATTGAATATGTTACTGAAAATGGAAATTCCGGCTGTAAGGTTCTGCAAGTTGTTCGAGGAACAAGTGTAGCACTGAAGCTTCAAGAAAAGGATATTATCACAAAGATTGGTGAAAAAACCTTTACTTCTGCTGATGAATTTATCACTCAATTTTTGAGCTACGAACCGGGCAAGGAAATTCAACTTTTAGTACTTCGTGGAAAAAAGAAACTCACGCTCAAAGCAAAAGTCGTTGCTCGTCCATACGAAACAGATGATAATGCTACAGTAATTTACGATGAGGCCAACTATAAAGGCGGACAACTGCGCGTCATCATTAACAAACCATTCAACGTAAAAAAAAGGCCGGCCATGCTTTTCATTCCTGGGTATACCTGTAGCAGCATAGATGAGCTTACTAAAGATCATCCGTACAAAAGAATAATTGATGCTTATGTAGATGCAGGATATGTTACATTACGCATAGAAAAAAGTGGTTTAGGTGATAGTAAAAATACACCGACATGTGAGTCATGCGATTTGTTAGATGAAATTGAAAATTTTGAAGTGGGATTAAAAAAGTTAAAGTCGCTTCCTTATGTTGATACCAATCAAATCATTATCGTTGGCCATTCTATGGGTGGGATTATTGCTCCGGCTATTAGTGCAAAACATCAAGTAGCTGGGGTAGTTGTTTACGGAACAACTGCTAAATCTTGGTTTGAATACCAAATTGAAATGTACCGCGTTCAAAATGCGTTGGCTGGTATGAATCCAATCGAAGTAGAGCAATCTGTAATTGAGCAATACGATTTGAATTACCGATACTTTGTTAAAAAAGAGCGATTAGAAGACATTGCCAAAGATCCCAAAGCTGATAGTGTTTTGCGAACGAGTTGGGAGTACGACGGAAATGGTAAAATCTACTCCAGAAATGCTGAATATTGGCGTCAAATTCAAGACTATCCACATCTCGAAAACTGGAAAAAAACCAAGTCAAAAGTGTTAGTTCAATTCGGTGAGTCCGATTTTCAAGCCTTTTCAAGAGCTGACCATCAGCAAATTGTGAATACGGTCAATTATTTCAATCCGGGAAATGCTACTTTGAAGACGTATCCTTCAACGGATCATTTTTTCGCGAAGTCGGGAACGATGCAAGAAGCCTACAACAAATTCTCAAATGGTCAAATTCAGCAATTGTTTGATGAATACAACCATGAGGTCGGAAAATCCGCAGTAAAATGGAGCAATGAAATTTTATCCAAAAAAGATGAGGTTAAACTTCCCGAAAAAGGTTGGAAAAAACTTAATACTGAACGCTATCCGGGTAAACAGGATGATATTACCTTTATAAACGAACAAGAAGGTTGGTATGTCAACGGATACGGAAGCATTTATCACACAAAAAATGGTGGTGAAACTTGGGAGAAACAACTGGAAAAGAAAGGGACCTTTTTCCGTTGCATTGCCTTTGTGGATAGTTTAATTGGTTTTGCAGGAACGGTCGGTATCGACTATTTTCCAAACGTCACGGACACTATTCCATTGTATGGAACTAAGGATGGTGGAAAAACATGGCAACCCGTTTCGTATAGCGGTCCTTATGTGAAAGGGCTTTGTGCCATCGATATTGTAAAGGAGCAATACATCAATCATGGAAAAACCGATTACAAAATTCACATTTACGGCGTTGGACGCGTTGGAAGTCCGGCGAATATAATGGTCTCGAATGATGCCGGTTTGTCTTGGACATCTAACAGTATGGATAAGGACAGTAAAATGCTCTTTGACATCAAAATGTTTGACAAGAATAATGGAATTGTTTGCGCTGCATCGGATGAAGAAATTGAGAAATCCAATGCGCTTATTCTAAAAACCAGTGATGGCGGTAAAACTTGGAAAAACGTTTACCGGTCGAAAAGACCTTTCGAGACAACTTGGAAGGTATCTTTTCCAACAGAAAAAACGGGCTACATAACCATTCAATCCTACAATCCTGACCCTAATGTGAAACAACAACGGGTTGCAAAAACAACTGATGGCGGAAACACATGGCAGGAAATTAATTTGGTAGAAGATGCTAACGCCCGTGAATTTGGTGTTGGATTTATTAACGAAAACAAAGGCTTTGTTGGAACCATGAATAGTGGCTATGAAACCAAAGATGGTGGAAAAACCTGGGAGAAGGTCAATTTAGGAATGGCTTGTAATAAAATTAGAATTTACAAAGGTGCCAATGGAAAAACCTATGGGTATGCAATTGGAATAGATGTTTTTAAAGGCGAATTTTAAATCGAAAAATAAAAATAAAGCAAAATGCTAACATTCTAATCTGATATAAAATCATTAATTAGAACTCATTGGAAAACTATTTTAGTAATCATAACTTTTTATCTACTTTATTCATATCCGAATATCAAACAGGGAATCATGGATTGTTGGATGAATAAATGAGGCTGTGGCTAACATCGGCGACAAGACGCGGCCTCGAAACCCCGCTCGAACAAAAATACTAAGGTTTTATATCCGAATCTTCCTTTAATTAACATATTGCTAATTTAATTTTTGATAAAATAGATGAGGTTAAAAATACTACCGATGTAGTATTTTTAACCCGAAATGGGTAATGTAAATTTGTTCCTAAAGCTTACATTTTAAAGCAAATAAAAATAAAGATTTAAGACATATGAATTATTTAAATTGATGTCAATGAAATTAGAATTTCAACATTACTTAAGGAAAATTCAGTATAAAAACAGTAAGTGAAACGGGTGAGTAAAGTGTGAAATTCACATCTATAATTTTTTAGAGATTGTAATAAGATATTAAAATAAATAATGCTCGAACGAAAAATAATAAATATACCATACTACTGTCCTGTATGCAAAACAAAAAATAATAAATGGCACGCTATCTATTACCAAACAGAAGGACAAATGCTAATTCCTGCTGAAGGAGTATATTTAAGTATTTGCTTGTTATGTGAGAAAGTAAAAACAATGGACATGAAAATTAATGAAAGGAGCAGTGCGTTTTCTGGCTAATAATCACGTAAATATCAAAAGTAATTAATGAAAATAAAATTAGTTAAAAATTAATTGTTGAAGTAAAATATAAGATAATGAATTTTGACAAATATAATGATGA
>JBKDKI010000039.1:0-1886 GCA_046345155.1 Sphingobacteriaceae bacterium | reverse complement strand
AGGATGTTTATCCGGGTATAGACTGGGTATTTTATAACAGTGAAAAAACGGGCATGAAATATGATTTTGTGGTACACCCCGGGGCAGATGCTTCGCAAATTAAACTCATTTACGAAGGCGATAAACCTTTAAAGCTGCAGGACGATGGCAGCATCAGCATTAAAACAAAACTGGGAACCCTTACCGAAGCAAAACCATACACCTATGAAGAAGGTAACACCACTGAAATTGAAAGCAATTACAAACTCACTACCATCAATAAAAACAAAACGTTATTAGAGTTTAATCTTGCAAACCACAACACAAGCAACACCCTCATCATTGACCCACAATTGAACTGGGGTACGTTTTATGGGGGTAATGGTGTAGATGGACCAATGTCACTATATACCGATGCTTCAGGTAATTTATATGTAACCGGCTATACAAATTCAACCAATTTTCCGACTTTGAATCCATTCGGTGGTGCATATTTTCAAGGTATTTTGTCTGGAAGTGATGCTATAATAATAAAATTTAATAGTGCAGGGATACTTCAATGGGCTACTTATTATGGGGGATCATTTGCCGAGACGGCCAATTCAATTACCTGTGACAATACCGGCAATGTATTTGTAACCGGTTATACTTTTTCAACCAACTTTCCGACCTTGAATCCATTTGGTGGCGCTTATTTTCAAGGTACTGGTGGCAGTAGCGCTGACGCATTTATCTTAAAATTCAGTAACGCAGGAGTACGTTTATGGGCTACGTATTACGGTGGAACAGGATTTGACGTAGGAAGTTCGATTACTTGTGATAATACCGGCAATGTCTTTTTAACTGGGAATACAAGTTCAACAAACTTCCCGACTTTCAACTCTGGTGGCGGAGCTTATTTTCAGGGAGCAAATGGAGGTATTTTTATCTTAAAATTCAGTAACGTAGGAGTACGTTTATGGGCCACGTATTACGGTGGAACAGGAATTGAAGAAGGAGTTTCGATTACCTATGATAATACTGGTAATGTGTTTGTAACTGGATCAACAACTTCTACTAACTTCCCCACTTTGAACCCTTTTGGTGGGGCCTATTTTCAAGGAACAAACAGTGGTGGTCAAGATGCTTTTATTTTAAAATTCAGCAACACAGGTGTTCGTTTATGGGCCACCTATTATGGAGGATCATTTGGTGATGTGGGATGCTCAGTGACTTGCGATAATACCGGCAATGTCTTTGTAACGGGTTGGACAAATTCAAATAACTTCCCGACTTTGAACCCCGGCGGTGGAGCTTATTTTCAAGGAGCACATGCTGGTAATGATGATACCTTTATTTTAAAATTTAGCAATACAGGCACACATTTGTGGGCTACGTATTATGGAGGAAGTAATTCGGAAAGTATTCAGTTTTCCTATGATAATTTGGCCGTGGATGCATGTGGTAACGTGTATGTGAGTTTTGCAACACGAAGTACTAACATTCCAACGCAATCAAATCAGTCTTCTTGTGGAGGCTTTAATGATAATGCTTTGTCTGGTATTAGCGATCAATTTTTAATCAAGTTCACAAATAACGGTCAAAGACTCTGGGCAACATATATTGGAGGCGACGGTAATGATTTTAGATCACCCATAGCAACAGATAATAACGGTAATTTGTTTGTTTCAGGGGAGTGGGTCAATGTTACCAATAATGCCACCTATCCTTTAGCTACCCCTGGTGGTGGCGCCTATTATGACCCAACATTTAACGGTGGTTTCGATGATGGTTTCATAATGAAATTCACGCCCATTCCACCCACCTATGCTCAGAGCCAAACCAACCCAAGCGCCTGTAATTGCAACGGTTTAGCTACTATTAGCGTTACTTGTGGTGAAGCGCCGTATACATACCAGTGGAGCAAT
>JBKDKI010000038.1:0-12467 GCA_046345155.1 Sphingobacteriaceae bacterium | reverse complement strand
CGTTTAAATTTGGCTGCAAAAGTTATGTCATCAAAGTAAAAAAACAAACACTAAAATAACAGCAACAAAACGCTATAAGGAGTTTTGCGGCAGGCGGGGTTAAGTGCGGAATGAACTTTTAAGTTTTTAATTTCGCCTTAGCCATTTTTATTTCTTTTTTTATATATTAACAAATAAAAAAATGGCTTGGGCTACTTTAGGTGATAATTTAAAGTTTAGCACTTCAAATTCAGCCGCTGCCGCCAACCCCAAGAGTTGAAGGTGTAGTTTCAAATTTCGAGCGGACATTCCGCTATACTAGTCACGGCAACAGTGAGACAATAAAAAAGTTCATGGTTGATGGTGTTCAATTTGCATACGGAAACGCTGCACTTGGAAAATTCAATTCATTCTCCCAGACAAAAAATAATGTAACCTTCGATGGACAAAAAGTTCGTGTGACCTACAAAACGGGTTCAGGGTACTGCGACAATTGCAATTCAATTTTAAAACTTGAAATTGCAACGTAATTAATTGGCGGAAACATGCCAGGATGTCTCCTGTGTGCGCCCATCATACCGTTAACACCAATCAAGCACAATTTGAGCGGAGGAGGTAGTAGCTTTTGCAAAAATTCGTGCCGACAATATTTTATTTTTGCAAAAGCAACAAACATTGGTATCTTTAAATATCGTTTTCGGTAGATACTATTTCGATATGCAAAATGTGCCTGCTTGGGGAACGTTGGCAATAATGATAAAAACCCAACTTACATAAGAAAAAAAACATTTCACACGATTTCCAAACGAGGTAGTCAATAAAATTATAGTTACCCTATCATTTATCAGAATTTTGTAGTGTTCATTAACATTAAAACATTCAAAATAATGAAAAAAGTAATTTTAATTATTGCAGTCGTTTTGACTTCACTTGCGTCTAAAGCACAAAACACCAATCAAAATCCACCTAAAAATGAGAAAAAAGAATATTCATTTCTATGGGGACTTTTCAAATCAAAGGATTATCCAAAAGGTAAAGCAGCAGTATTTGAAGTAAAAAAAATTGAATTTTCTACTGCACTATCAGAATCTACCATTGATTCTACAAAGTATGAGCAAAAGATTACTCTTTGGGGCGCAATCCAATGGTCTGAAAAAAAGAAAAATATTGCTCCTATTAAAAACTGAAAAGTATGACACCAAATAGATTAAGCTTTTTCATATTCGTATTTTTCTTCGGTTTCAGTTATTTAAATGCTCAATCCGACAGTTTAAAATGTAAATACATTATTGACATTCCTTTACTTGATGTTCCTGCAAATTTTGCCAATGATGCTTTGGCATTTAAGCAGCTTAGCCCAAGCATGCAGCAGTCGTTAGGATATTCAAAATCTGTAGCCGAAATACAACAGTACTATACTAAATACTTGTTTTTTAAACCCAATAAAAAGTATAAAATTCATCAAAAAATAATAAGAGGAGTTTCATTTTTAGCGACAGATGTTTTTTTTGAAACCATACTAGCTTCTATTCCATTTGGAGTAGGTTGGCTGCATGAAGAATGGCACAGAGCTGTAATGAATAAAAACAATGTACGCAGTTATAATGATATAAATACCTTTCCTATTGGCAAGCAGATGGTAAATGTGAGTCGAGCAACGGATGCTGCCTTGGCAACTTTTAAAGCCACCAACAATACAGACTTTGTAAGAATGGGGATAGCTGGTATTGAAGCCGAATATGAATATGTTAAATCTGTTCAAAAAGATAATTTCTATCATCAACTTAATTTGGCAAGTTCTGTTTCTTATTGGATTAATATTCTAAATTCTATTCAATATGTAAGGCTCAGTTCCACCTCACTAGGAGACTCTTTAACTGTTCAGAGTGAGAAAGAAGAAGGTGAGAATATTAAGGTAAGAGATTTTACTGGATTAGACTTTACAGGTTGGATTTATGACCTATCACGCCCTACTGAAGCTTATTCGCAAAGAGGCATTCATCCTTCCGGGGTTGGTATCAGACGTTATCGGCAAACAAATGATTTAAGCAGTGAAGAGCTAAACTACTTAAAGAAGATGGGTAAAATGCAATGGCTGAATGTGATTTCACCTACAATGTTTTTTATCAACTCCATAAAGGTGAATCCTGATTTGAGATTTAATTTTGGCATGTTTCATTATCTCACCTCCTTTGGCTACGATGCTGGATGTAATTTCTTTTTTGATTACAAACAGAATAAAGTCTTTTTAGCTTTACACAACTATCACAATTTAAATAACAGTTTTTATGGATTTGAAGCACAATTGGTTGATAAAGTAATGCCGCTCCATAAACATATGTTTATTGTAACACCATCTTTACATGTATGGACACAGCCCAAAAATCAACAATTCAGAACCTCAGAGAGTCAATTTGGTGGCAAAGTTGAAGTGTCAGTTTCAACAATCCTTGACAAAATATGGCAACCCTACCTCACAGCATCAGCTAAAACTGTGGGCTGGGTAGCGGGCGATGTGTTTTTAACAAATAATGCCAGCTGCAGGGTTGGACTTAGGGCACTTATTAGATGATAACCCGTCAAACTTAAACGGCTGTTAACAGAAATAAAGCCTGTGCCGACAGGCACTCCTCTAAATTAAAACCATGAGCAGTAAATGCTTTGCCGTAATTCAGCATTGCTAAATACTAAAAGAGGCCATTCTATAAATATATTCTGGTGAATTTAACCTCAATCTTTCGTTCAGGCGAGGCGCAATTTGAAGCGATTACTCGATTGGCAAGCCCCAGAAAAACAACAAAGAATGAGAAAAATGGAGGGACAAAGCGAGATAGATATTTCGTTGATGGCTTATAGTAACCTACTCTTTGAATGGGCAATTATTTGCGGCCGGTGCTAGTATAAATCAATAGAAATACGGTTTGTTTGGAAAAAAAAGAAAAACCACCATTTTTTGATTGACCAGGGCAAGCCGCATACACATAAGAAAAAAACCATTTCACACGATTTCCAAGCGAGGTAGTCAATATAATTTTAGTTACCCTATCATTTATCGGAATTTTGCAGTGTACTTTGACACTTTAAACTTTTGAAAAATGAAAAAAGTAATTTTAATTGCAGTATTACTAGCTTCTATTGCTGCTCAATCCTTATTCGCTCAATCTCCTCAGTTATCTGATGAGTGGCTATCAAAAAATGCACAAGTCATCAATGCTGAGTTACCGGGCAAAGAAGAACTACAACTTTTGAAAAAAGAAATCGGTGAAAAACGCATCGTGTTTTTGGGAGAGACAACCCATGAAGATGGCGCTACCTTCGAGGCTAGGACGAAGATAGTGGAGTTTTTAACGGAGGAAATGGATTTTGATGTTGTCATTTTTGAAGCGGGTATGTTTGACCTGATGCAAGCCAATATTGAATTTCAAAAAACTGGAAAGTCAGAAAGTATTAAAAAAGCACTTTGGGGATTTTGGAGAACTCAACAATGGCAATCCTTTTATTCATTCATTGAGCAGCGAAAAGCAGCAGGAAATAATCTTGAATTTGCCGGTTTTGACTGTAAGTTTAGCTCCGCTTATGGGTTTGATAACAACAATTATAGTCGTTTTTTGGAAACTATTTTTCAAGAGAAAAATCCAGCAACATTGAAGAATGAAAAATTCACCAACTACATGGCTGTTTGGAAGAATATTGAATCCGGCTATCAAAAAAGTGGTATGAAAGGTGGATTGGCCAAAATGCGCTATAAAATGAATAAAAAAGAAAAGCAATCGTTTCGAAATTTAAGCAGTTGGATGGCTGATGAACTCAAGAAAATGGGTGAAAACAAATTGGCTCAACTGCTCAAAAGCAACGATGAAGGTATTATTGCTTATTCTGATACTCGTCTATGGAAATTAATAGTAAACAGAAAATCCTTCCTTCCAATTAACTACAGACGTGATGAATTGATGGCTGATAATTTAAGACACCTACTAAGCGAAGTATATCCTAATAAAAAAGTCATCGTAATTGGAGCAACGTATCACTTTATTCGCAATAACCAAACCATTGACCCAATTAAGATTAATTTTATCCCGGTACATGAGGCGGTAATAGCAGGGAACTTAATTTATGAGCAATTCGCCAACGAAATTTATACCATTGGCTTTACTTCCTACGATGGCGAATACGGTTTGATTAGAGAAGGTAAAAAAGGAGTCGCAGTTAAAAAGCCTGAGGCGAATAGTTTAGAGCATCAGTTGGCCAATCGAGGCGTAAAGCAAGCGTTTGTTTCACTAAGACAATCTATAAATGAACCATTCTTCTCAAATGGAACCAGCTTACGTCTTTTTGACCATAGCTCTTATGTAACATCCAAAAGTTGGCATAAGGTTTTAGATGCGGTGTACTTTATCAAAACCATGCAACCGCTAAGGCATTGATTTTTGGAAAAAGATTCATAAAAATTTGAATAGTCAAATCCGATTTACATAAAAAATAACCCATTTGAAACGATTTATAAAAGAGGTGTTCAATCTAAATTTAATTACTTCTTTAATATACAGAATTTTACAATGAATAGTAACTTTTAAAACTTGAATTATGAATGCAAATATCTCTACTTTCTTTAAAGTAATCAAGCAGAGTCGGACATATATGAATATATTGTATTTGTTGCTCTCGTTTCCATTGGGAACTTTTTATTTTGTCTTTCTTATTACAGGATTATCACTTTGGCTTGGCTTTTCAATTACCTTGTTTGGTATTCCAATTTTATTTGCAACAATACTTTTATTGCGAGAATTTGCAAAACTTGAGCGACACCTAACTAAAATAATGTTAGGAGTTGATATCGCTTCTGATGCAAAACAAGTTCCTGAAGGGACATGGTATAAAGTAAAATTTTATCTCACTGATTCTTTTAGTTGGAGAGCTTTAGCTTATCTTTTCATCAAATTTCCTTTTGGTATAATATCCTTTGTTTTTTTGGCAACATTGCTCTCTCTTTCTTTAGGTTTAATTGCAACGCCTATTTTTTATCATCTTACTGAAATAGAAATAATACAAAGTACTATTTTTAATATCAATTGTTATTTTGTGCAGGTTATTTTCCCAATTATTGGAGTTTTTCTTTTATTCATCTCTTTTCATACGCTTAATGGACTCTCCCACATTTTTGGCTTATTCGCAAAGCACATGTTAGAGAAAAGAATAAAACTTTAAACATAAAATATTTACACTATGCTTTATTAGCAGGATTTAAATACCAATTTATTTTATTATTGTTTCATATTTACCTTATAAATTATAGAAATGAAAACAAAAACAATCATCATCACAGCCCTGAGTTCAATCCTTTTTTATTCCTGTGGAATTAAAAAGTACTCAGTCACAATGAAAAAAATGTCCACCACTGAAATTATAAATATAAAGTACACTGAAAAACAGATTTGTGAAGACATCGATTATTTCATCAAATCGGTTGAAGAAGTTTCTCCTTTTCCTTACATGAATGCAGATTCACTCACCATTCAAGCCTTAGCGAAAGAGTTAAAACAAAAAGGAGATCGAATGGGGAATGAATTATACCTCGATTTTATGCGCTTATCTGCCGCTTTTAACGTAGGTCACATTTACACCTTTCCACCCGAAGCAATGTTGGATGAAGCCATTAAAAATGGGGATCAATTTTTCCCTTTGTTTCTAAAAAAGAATCAAGGCAATTGGGAAATCATGGGAATTATCGATAATACACTTCCTGAAAAAAACATTGGAGATAGAGTTAACAAAATCAACGGAATGGAAATGAATGAAATTATCAAGCAAATTGAACCGCTTCTCGCTAATGACGGTAATAGTGATGAAATGATTGGAAATTCGTTTCCGTTTTTATTGTGGGCGGTAAAAATTGGGCATCCTTTTTCCGCAGAGATTATCCATAAAGAAACCGGTTTATCAGAAGTTGTTCAATTGCAGGGAACGAAAGATCTCTCAAAATACAGATCGCAAAGACCAAAGAAAGAAAATGAAAAACTAGATGATTATATAACCTTTAAAAATTTGGATAAAAACATCGGATTTATGGATGCGAAATCCTTTTATTTTGTTCAAAATAAAAAAATAACGAAAGCCTTCGATAAGGAACTGGAATCCTACTTTGCTCGATTGAACGAAAAAGGCGTGTCAAATTTAATTATTGATCTCAGAGAAAATGGAGGTGGGTCAAGTTATCCTGCGGAAGCTATTCTCAGAAAAATAGCTCATAAACCTTATCAGCAAGAAGGAGGATCAACGATGCGTATAAGTGCTCAGTTCAAAGAGTTTATAGATAATTTACCCCGTCCAATTCGTTTGATCGCGAAAAAAGGACAAATGAAAAATTTCTACCTACATCCAATTGGAACAAATGTGAAAGAAGAAAATAAACCAGCATTACCGAAAAAAGTAAAAAACAGTTTTAATGGTCAGGTTTATGTTTTAATCGGACCATATACGCGTTCGGCAGCTATGATGATGGCTAATGCTGTTGAAGATTTTGACCTCGGAATATTGGTAGGTGAACCAACCAAAAGTATTCCCCGAGAGTTGAGCAATGCGCTCCCCTTAAAAACGCCTAACGCTAAAGTAGCATTTGTTGTTCCGGCTACCTTGTTTACCCGTGCTAATGGTGATGCAAATAATTTTGAATCTGTAAAACCGGATCTAATTATTGAAACCAAGCCTGAAGATGTTAGGTTAAAAATTGACCCTGTAATTCAGCATGTTTTTAAAAGAATTAATCAATAATAATATTCTTTTAAGTGGAAATTCTTTTTTATTTAACGATTTGCTGCTATTAACCATACTTATAATAATGCCACTAATTACCCAATGCTTTAATTGAAACTTAGTGTTAGTTTAAATGTTTTCTAACTGAAAGACAATTAATATTTATGAAACAAATATTTTGGGATAATGAAAATTATAATCATCTTGTTACCTAACCTATACATTTTGTTTATAAGTATTATAGGAGACATCGATGGACTAAATTTTGATTAGTACAGGTTTAGAATGATAAGTATCTAGGTAATTAATAACAAAAGTTAAAGGATATTTTTGATTGAAAACTAATTTTAAAATTAGATCTTACCGATTGAATAAGAAAATGCCCATTTCAAATAAATTATACAACAGGTGGTCATATAAACTTTTGATTTTATTATTTGGTATTAATCTTTGTCGAAACATTTAATAAAACATTTATGATAACAACTAAATCTAAAAAATCACTAACGCTATTATTAATTATTAATGCGTTCATTGTTTTTAATAGCAAGGGACAAGCAAAAGAACTCACTGACAGTAGTAAGGCGATTAATGGTAAGAATTATTACCTTGTATTATCTGCCGGTTTAAAAAATGCAATTTTCCGAGATTTTGCAACCTCTCCTTTGTTTTATAATGGATATGGTTTGGAACTTCATACAGAGTGGCTAAAAAGGTCTCAGCAGAAGGAACGTTCATTGGAATTTGGGCTTGGCTTCTATAGTATGTCGGCACGTATACCGAAAAGCGATTATATTCAACCAAGAACAAATGCTGTTTTTGCACAAGGAAACATCAGGTATAATCGATTGTTTCAACTTAAGTCTTTCAGTAATACCAGATTTAACTACAAACTGGGAGGTACGTTTCAAACAACGCAAAATTTAAGACTAAACTCAAATTTGGAAAACAACGCGCTGGGTCTTGAAAATATCACCAACATTATGTTCTCCGCTCAAATAACAAGTGATGTTTCGAGGAATCGAGAACGAAAATTAAATTTTTGGCTTTTTAAAATCAATCTTCATCCAGTTAAAAGAGATTTGCGCTTTCAGATAAATTACGGTATTGCCAACTCTAATTATAGACCCAGTTATGCATTCGCCTATGTTCCTGAGATAAATGGTACAGAAACCACCGATTTGCGATTTATACTATCATCCTACAATTGGTCATATTTTGACGGGCAGCGATGTAACACTGATTTGGAGTACATTGTATATTTGCCAAACGGTAATGCAAGAAGTTTATCCTATGTTTGGGACATAGCTCATGTTCCTGGTAAATATGAACCTTTTCAAATGGCCAGTCATCAGATACGATACCGCTTGTATTTTCACACAAAAAAGCGATAATAATTTTAGTGATATTATAAATATTTAGAAGTAATTTACTTAACAATTTAGACTTATGAAATAACTATGTTTGCATTAAACACAAACGTAAATGATCAAACTGGTTATACCATATTACAACTAAAAAACAAATAATTTAAACATATGAAAAATTTAATTTTAATAATGACAGCTGTGCTTACATTGTCATCATGTGAAAAAGTTCTTTTTAAACCTGATTTAGGCTCCAAAGATCCACTAACTAATTTTGATTATCTTTGGAATGAGGTAGATAAAAAATATAGCTATTTTGAACTGAAGAATATCGACTGGGATGCCATAAAAACCAAGTATCGCTCAAAGCTCTCAAGCAATTCGAGTGAAGAAGAGTTGTTTTCAGTATTAGCCGATATGCTTAAAGAGTTAAAGGATGATCACACAAACCTTATTAGTCCGTTCAATATTTCGCGCTATGATATTAGACTTCAAAACCCAGATAACATATACTTTAGAACCATTCAAAAACACTATATTCCAGACTTGTGGTTTTCTGAGAGCGGTCTGGCGCACGGGTTTTTGGACAACAATAAGATTGGTTACATACTGTATAACAGCTTTATGACTAATTTTAGTGATGACGATATGGATCTTATTTTAAACAGATACAAAAACACCAACGGAATTATTATTGATTTAAGAGGAAATGGCGGGGGGCAGCTAACAAACGTTACTCGCTTATTGGGAAGATTTATTGAAACAAAAACCTTGGCTGCCTACACCATTACCAGAAACGGAGAAAAACGAAATCAATTTGGATCAAAACAACCTTTTTATATCACTCCTCATAAAGGTTTACGTTACAGTAAACCCATTGTAGTGTTAACAGACCGAGGTTCATACAGTGCGTCTACCTTTTTTGCCCTGGCAACAAAAGCATTGCCTAATTTCACCCTAATTGGTGATACAACAGGTGGTGGTGGAGGCATGCCCAATGGAGGCCAATTGCCAAATGGTTGGACATATCGCTTCAGTATTTGTCAGTTGCTTGATTTGAACGGTAATAATTATGCCGAGGCAGGAGTCCCACCACGCATAAATGTGGCATTCGATTGGTCAGATCTTACAAAAGATGTAATTCTGGATAGAGCCATTCTTGAACTTCAATAGAAGATTATCGGCAAATAAAGAAAAAAGAAAGAGCTCTTTCCAATTATCTAACCTTGAAAAAATGTCAATTACCAAAGCAATACAGCGTCTGGCCCCCCATCTATTGGGGTGGGGAGCATTGTTTCTTGTGATTATACTACAAAACGACCTAAACGAATGGGAATTTGAAGATTATTACAGCATTATTGGTATTTTCTGCTTTATAGCCTTAGCAACCTACATCAATCTTTACCTGCTTATTCCGCGTTATTTGTTTTTGAAAAAACACAAGCATTATGCTAGTTTCGCATCACTACTTGTTATTGCTACAGCTCTACTCATTACATTTTGGTTGTCTGAGTTAGACCAAATCGATTGGTTTTCAAGATTTATTGTATCAATCATCAATGTGGTTTTTGTTCTGTTAATGACAAGTGCTGGCAGGTTTCTTATCGAATATCTGCGCAAGATGATGAAATTGAAAGAAATCGAGAACAAGCAACTTAAAGCTGAACTCAATTTACTAAAGGCCCAAGTAAATCCCCATTTCCTTTTCAATACGCTAAACAATCTCTATGGTCTTATCACCCAAAATCAAAATCAGAAAGCGGCAGAAATCACTTTAAAACTTGCTGATCTCATGCGGTATTTGTTGGAGAGCAGTAAAGCTGATAAAGTTAGTTTGAATAAAGAAATACAATTTTTAGAGGATTATTTAAGTTTAGAAAAGATACGGTTAAGCCCAAAAACGGACTTAAAATTCACGGTTTCAAGGATTAAAAAAGAGATTTTTATCACCCCCCTGCTTTTTATACCTATGGTGGAAAATGCTTTTAAACATGGATTAAATACCATTTCAACTGATAGTTTCGCACACTTTTCATTATCAGTACAAGGTGACGAACTCTTTTTTGAGGCTATAAATTCAGTGGGAAAATCACCGGAAAATTCTGAAAAAAGCGGCACAGGTCTAGAAAATTTAAAGAAAAGGCTTCAACTTATTTATCCCCAGAAACATCAACTATATATAGAGCAAACATCTAATCAGTTTAAGGTCATTTTACATATTCAGCTATGAAATTTAATTGTTTAATCGTAGATGATGAGCCCATCGCTCAGCAGATTTTGGAAAAATACATCTCCCAAATAGACGCTTTGCAGTTGGTTGGGAAGTGCAGCAATGCATTTGAAGCACTGAATATTTTGCACCGGGAGAAAATTGATGTGTTATTTCTCGATATTAAAATGCCTTCATTAACCGGACTTGATTTGCTCAAAACCTTGCAAAATCCTCCGAAAGTGATTTTGACCACCGCCTTTTCTGAATTTGGAGCAGAAAGCTATGAGTATGGAATAACCGATTATTTGCTCAAACCTATTCCTTTTGAACGCTTTTTGAAGGCTGTGAACAAGATTCTTATAGCTCAATACACGCCATTAGCCACAACTCAAACCGAAGAAAAAGCAGAAGAGCCAACTTTCATGTTCTTCAAAGCCGACAAAAAGATCCATAAATATTATTTCACAGACATCCTATTCGTTGAAGGAAGTGGGAATTATGTCAAAATCCATACGCTAAATGAAAAACCATTAATGGTATTAGATAAGTTGACAGAGCTTCAAGATAAATTACCCAAAAAGCAATTTATCAGAGTACATAAATCGTTTATTATAAACGTTTCGCACATTCAAAAAATTGAGGGAAATATGATTAAAATTGAAGACAAAGTAATTCCAATTTCTGCTACTTTTAAACCAAATTTAGAAGGGTTAATACAAGATAACCAATGAATTACTGCTGCCAACATTGGTTTTACTTCAGGCGGGCAGATGCGTAAATTTGGAGCTTTGTGCTTCTATTCATGTTCAGTGCTGGTTGACAGTTTTGTGCTCCGTAACCCGCCCGAACGCAAAGCACGAAACCATTAGCGGCAAGACTATGACGGCTAGTATTAATTAGAAAAAGCATAAAATTGACTGAGGCAATTCAAACATATTTAAAAACAGTCAAACATCTTTGTCCACATGTAGAAAGTGATGCTTTGAGTTTTTTGGAAAGTGGTCTGACAATGACAACGTTAGCAGACAAACATTTTTATATTCAAGCTAATACCGTTCAAAAACATGTAGGTTTTGTATTTAGTGGCTTACTAAGAGCTTTTTATATTGACGACAATGGAGATGAAATCACGATACGATTTGTAAAGGAAAATGACTTTGCTACAAACTATATTTCTTTTATCAGCCAACAGCCGAGTAGGTATTATTTTCAGTGCATAGAGCCTTGCGAAATAGTGAATATTTCTTACCAACTCATGCAAGAGGCATTTTCAAAATTCCCTTCATTAGAAAAGTATGGAAGATTAATAGCGGAGAAAATTTTAAAGATCCAACAGCATAGAATTGAGAGTTTCTTGTTTGACAATGCCGAAACCAGATACCTCGATTTCATAAAGGAAAACCCAAACTTGTTCAAGAGGGTATCTATATCTTACTTATCATCTTACCTTGGTATCCAGAGACAATCGCTAACACGTATTAGAAAAAAATTAGCACACAATTCATTTTGACACTTATGTGTCAGGTAGGTTTTTTAAAACTCCATCAATTTTGCATTGAATATAAAAAATGTAAAAATGAAAATAGTAATTTTTGGCGCTTCTGGTTTCTCAGGGAGAGCAATTTTAAATGAAGCATTAGCGCAAAATCACACAGTAACCATTTTAGTGAGAAATAGTTCCGCAGTAACAATTCAACATCCAAACCTTAAAATCATTCAAGGCAATGTGCTGAATGCAACAGATGTAGCTAAAGCCTTGACCAATCAGGATGTGGTTATTAATAGTTTGGGAGTTGGTGGTAAAGGAGATGGAAAACCCACCACATTTATTTCTGATGCTACTAAAATAATTGTGGAAGAGATGGAGAAAAATAATGTAAAAAAGCTAATTGCAATGAGCAATGTAGGTGCTGGAAATAGTGTAGCATTTCAGCCTTGGTTTTTTAACAAAATCATCCTTCCCTACCTTATGAAATGGCTAAAAGTGATTATTGATGATAAGAACAGAATGGAGTCATTAATAATGAATAGCCAATTGAACTGGACCATTGTTCGCTGTCCAAACATTGTTGATAAACCTGCTAAAGGAAACTGCAAGGCAACTCTTGATGGAAAAGGCTTAAAGCTATCAATAACATTAGGAGATATGGCAACCTTTA
>JBKDKI010000037.1:0-1695 GCA_046345155.1 Sphingobacteriaceae bacterium | reverse complement strand
GTAAAACCTTTGGTCATTCCTTTGGGTGAAGGAAGACCTGACTCCATTCAGCCGCCGGAAATTATAAAACTTGGCAAACCAAAGGAAACACCATTAATTACAAATGAGAAAACATTGGCAAAACCCGATGTTGTTCCTTTTCTTCTTTATTTAATAGTAATGCTAAAGCCTTAAAGTTAGTACGGCTTTGTTTTTATCAATACTCAACTTCTACATATAGCCCTATTCCCAAAGGTTTTATCTTTTCCCAATTAGCCTGGCTTGCTTGCCTGAAGTAAGTTCCGTGTCCAATTAGTTTGGTTGAGAAAAATAAACCTTTTACATCACCAAGATCTTTGATCCATTCCAATGCAATAAAATAGTCTTCATCTACCGTAATATAAAAGGGCTTTAGATCCACTTCAACGGTTCCATTGGTAATGCTGGTTTCTATTATTATATTTTCAGGAAGTATATTTTTATCGGGCATTCCGTTTTTACCAACAGTGTATACATTAAATCTAAACAGCGCTTTTTCGAATTTGTTCATCACTATGTGAAAAGCGAATTTGTTCAGTCTCATTTTCTTTTTATGGCACTCAATTTTAACAGCTATTTCTGCCCCAAGCTGATTGGAGGAAAAACCCCCAAGCATCAGCTTAGTTTGTGTATAATTTCCCAATGTTTTTACCTTAAGCTTTTTTGAAGAAACAATTGTAACTTCATTTAATTTCACTGGAGCTGGATTTAAGAACACTTCTTTATAAGAACCAAACTCACTGATTTTAATTTCTTTTGATTCGTATCCAATAACAGATATTTTTAACTTTTCTTCTTTTAAACTATCCGGAATTACAATCTTGAACTCTCCTGAATCATTACTCAATGTACCAATAATACGATTGGGAATTCCAATATTGGCTAAAAATATTGGTTTTTGACTCACACCATCTTTTAGCTTTCCGTTTACTATTGTTTGCGAAGTAGCGCTAACAAACAGCAACATGCTTAGAGGTAGTAAATAGTTTCTTAATAGCATAGTTTAATAAAGTTAATTAACAATTGGGTTTACATTTATCTTCTTTTAGCAAGGTATTTCAACTTTTACTTAGGGATCATAACCATTTTGGTATATATTTCCGTTGTTTTAATTTTACCGCACACTTCGCAGATGCCTACATACACATCTTTCAACGGAATAAGCATTTGACCTTCTGTTTGATAATAAACAGGGTTCCATTTATTATTTATAGTCTTACATATATTACAATAATAGGGTATGTTTATATTCTTTTGTTGAGTATGCTTTAATTTACTTTTCATTTCTATTTTCTACTTCATCAAATTCACGTGCCCTGTTTTATCAAGTTTTTTTCCTTTGTTGTTTTGTATATTCAGTTTCCATACATACACATCATCCTTGCAGATCTCGCCTTTGTAATAACCGTTCCATTTGGTTTCATAAGGGTTGTTGGAGCGGTACAATAATTCTCCCCAACGGTCAAATATCTCAAAGCTGTAATTCTTTGCCGAGAAGTTCCCTGTGAGCACAGGGAAGAACTCATCGTTGAGTAGATCATCATTAGGAGTAAAGGTGTTAGGGATGTAGATGAAAATATCATCCTCTACCGTTATTACTTTTGATATCGTATCCGAACATCTTGGGTTAGATGCAATAAGCGTTACCAAGAACTTGCCCGGTTCCTGAAAAATATA
>JBKDKI010000036.1:0-3112 GCA_046345155.1 Sphingobacteriaceae bacterium | reverse complement strand
ACTACTTGTTACGGTTACCTGGTAAACTCCCGGACATAAACCTGTGATACTGTGCGATGTTAATGTTGAATTGCTTACCGTAACAGCATTACTCCACTGATAGGTATAAGGCGCCTCACCGCAAGTTACACTGATGGTGGCAACACCATTACAACCACTACAGCCCGCGGGGTTGGTTTGACTTTGTGCATAGGTGGGTGGAATGGGCGTGAATTTCATTATGAAAACATCTTGTTGTCCACCGTTAAATGTAGGGTCATAATATGCTCCGCCTCCTGGATTTGCTAATGGATATGTAGCATTTGATGTAGGATTATTAGAACATCCAGCTATGTAAATATTTGTATTATATGAATCTACACTTGCAATAACATCACCGCCATCACCACCAATATAAGTTGCCCAAATAAGGGCTCCTGTAGAGGAGAAATGTGTAAGAAATAGGTCAAGAGTGCCGTTCAGTGTAATATCATTAAATCCACCACACGCAGCTTGCCATGGTTGTGTTGGAGTATTTGTGGATGTTGTATTAAAAGTTAAAAAAACATCACCACAAGCATCTAATTCTAAATTGTCAGAAGTTGAAAAATTTTCCTGACCACTTCCTCCATAAAATGTTGACCAATCTAAATTACCTGTAATTGAAAATTTGGCAATAAAGATATCTCCACTACCTCCAGCATATACAGATTGGTTATAAGCTCCGGGTAAATTCTGGATAGGGAAATTTGGGGAATCAGTGCGTCCAACCAAATAAACATTATTACTAACATCACTAGCTACACTAAAGCCGGTTTCCCATGAAATGCCACCAAAATATGTACACCAAACCAGATTACCCGTATTAGAAAACTTAGCCAAATAAGCGTCAGTTGAACCGCCCGCAAGAGCAGCTTGATTATATGCACCCCCAAGATTTACTATTGGAAAACTTGTAGGAAGTGAACCCGTCGAACCAGTAATATAAAGATTATTACCTCCGTCAGTAGTAAGTGAAAAGACAAACTCAGAATTGCTTCCGCCAAAAAAAGTGGACCACTGCAAAGCTCCAATATTGGAGAATTTAACAATATAGCAGTCAACAGCCCCATTTAACGTGTTGTCGTTATAAGCGCCTGCCATAAACCAAGTTGGGAAGTTTGGTGAATCAGTTCTTCCAACAAGGAATAGATTACCCATATTATCACAATGAATATCCCTTGGACTATCAGTGCTGCTGCCGCCGTAATACGTGGCCCAAAGCCTTACTCCTATGTTAGAAAACTTAACAATAAAAATGTCTAGTAGGCCACCACCATAAGTCCCTTGAAAATAAGCACCGTTAGAGGGATTAAAGGTAGGGAACCCTGCACCAGAAACCGAGCCCGTAATAAAAACATTACCACTACCGTCAAGTGATAGGGAATGTAAAGTCTCAAAAGCAGCCCCGCCATAATAAGTTGACCAAAGAAGAGCACCTGTAGAGGAAAATTTGGAAATGTAGGCATCTGCGGTTCCATTTAAAATATTAGCATTATAGGCACCTATCAGATTTTGAATTGGAAAACTAGTGCCAATAGATTGAGTATATCCTCCAATATAAACATCACCTGTCGTTCCATCAACTTCAGTCACAGTTACTTCTTCAATGTCATTCCCTCCAAAAAACGTTCCCCAGTTCAATTGCGGATCTATAACAAGGGTGTTGTTAGTGTTGTGGTTTGCAAGGTTAAATTCTAACATCGTTTTGTTTTTATTGATGGTAGTGAGTTTGTAATTACTTTCAATTTCATTGTTATTGTCTTCTTCATAAGTGTAGGGCTTTGCCTCGGTAAGTGTACCCAGTTTTGTTGTGATGCTGATGCTGCCATCCTCTTCCATCTTTAAAGGTTTATCGCCTTCATACAATAGTTTTATTTTTGATGCATCGGCTCCCGCATGTACCACAAAATCATACTTCATGCCCGTTTTTTGGCTGTTGTAAAACACCCAGTCTATGCCGGGGTAAACATCCCTAATGGTTATTTTATCATACTGGTAAACATCGTAAATTCCTTCAGGGCAGTGGCCATAGAAGTAATTAAAATGCTCGCTGCTTTGGCCTTCTTTTATGATGTTGCTGCGTTGTATATTGGCCCCTTCTAAATTTACATGTACCCAGGCCATTTCCGTTTTTATTTTCTCTTCTTCAGGGCCGGCTAACTTGCCTTTTTCGCGTTCTTTTTCTTTCTCTCTCTCACGCTCATGTTCTTCTTCTTCGGCTTTTACAAACACATACGTCAAACCTTTTTCAGTGATGTAAACATTCATGCCGGGGGCTTCTGCCTTAAACAGCACAAAAGGCACCGGCTTACTATTCACATCCATCATCTGCCCTTTGTTCTCTAAAAACTTTACGGGTTGGGCTTGTAAATAGCCTTTTGCTTTTTCTTTTAACTCTGCCTGATTGTTTTGCTCTTTTTTGGGAGCAGGTGAAAATTTATTTTCGTAGTAATTGGCCCAAATTTGTTTAAATAATTTATCATTAGCATTCACCGTTGCCGCACTAGCTTTAAGTGGTTCGGCGATAACAGCATGAATGCCCGTAACAAAGACAAATAATATAAATAAAGTATAATACGTATTTTTCATTTGAAATTTATTAAGGCTTATACAAACAAAATTACACTTACAGTATTAGAATGTTAATACTCCTTAAGGAGCAATTTGGTGATGTTTCTTTAGCTGTAGGTGAAACCTTGATTAAAGCGAGTGAATGAGTAAAAAGGCATACCGCTTAGGGAGTATATCTGAATTAGTTGTTGGACAAATGAAAAAAAATGGTGATTTTTATGATTGATAAATGGGAGAAATGGGACTTAAATATTACCTATGCTTAATGGTTATTTTAGCCTCATGCAATAAGCAGCCAAAAAATATTGCATTTCCTGAAAACGAAAGTGAGTATGCGCCACCGGTAATAAAAAAACTGGGCAAGCCTGATATTATAAAAGTAAAACCTTTGGTCATTCCTTTGGGTGAAGGAAGACCTGACTCCATTCAGCCGCCGGAAATTATAAAACTTGGCAAACCAAAGGAAACACCATTAATTACAAATGAGAAAACATTGGCAAAACCCGATGTTGTTCCTTTT
>JBKDKI010000035.1:0-13359 GCA_046345155.1 Sphingobacteriaceae bacterium | reverse complement strand
GGCTGGGCAGCCAAATAATCTCTTGCTTTCGCCTTTAATTCTTCATTATTACTTTGCTCTTTTTTGGGTGTGGGAGCAAATTTGCTCTCGTAATAATTGGCCCAGAGGTTTGTTAGAAGATTTGAATCGGCAGGTAACTTTGGCGTATTTAACGCAAAATTATCTGCAACAAAGGCAAATAGAAAAAATAAACTATAATAGGTGACTTTCATTTGTAATTAGTTAAGGCTAACCATTCAAAAATACCTTTATAGAATTTAAAGGTAAATACTACACAAGTAGTATATTTGCGCGATCCGATTAAACGAGGGTGAAAGTATAATTAGAGTTTGAATGCAGCAAAGATGAAAGGCCTATAAAGGCTATAAACATAAACCTTTGTGCAGTTGATTTTGCACAATTGAACTGAGTAAATAATGTTAACATAGTATAAAGTAACTGCGAATTGTCACTAGAATGACCTTAAGGAAGAATAGATAAAAATACATTTAGCTTGTTGTGTAAGTTATCGGGTAAATAATGGTTTATGGTAAGTGAATAATATTATCCTAGACAAGAGTTGAAAAAGAGGAACTCAGGCCTTATGAAAATGTTGGCTATTCTGACTTAATAAACGTTATACTTGGTTTTCTGTCTGAAGGAACACTTATTGAACATGTTTATAAGAAATAAAATTAAGGTATTCAGACGTCTTATTATCTAACATTGTTTTAATTGACACCCTGGAAATAAGACATATTAATAAATTACAATTACGTTGGGTTTAATCTGTTAGATTACAAATAAACATAAAGCGAAGCAAATTGCAAAGACTCATGAAATGAAAAAACACGAATCACATACTTTTAAATTAAACTAAATTTCATATACTTTGAAATTTAAAGAGGATATTTGACTCAAAACTTCAATAAAAAAACCATCATCACTTACATCATGAATCCAAATGACTCTAATTTTTAATCCAGTTTTATTGATTAATTCAATTTTTTTAATTAAATCATAAATATAAATCATTGATCTAGCATTCAATAATTTTAAATCAAACCTAATTACAATTGGCATTAGTTGATTTTCAATACTTTTCTCTAGAAACTCATTAATTAAGTTAAAAATTAAACATGGATCATGATTGTACATTTTACCATTTAACTCCAACACACTTGAGTATTTATAAAACTTTATTTCCGGCAAATTATTCGTTCCGTTTATTATAAAACTAGATCTTAAATCAATACTATCAATCAAATTGACGCAATGGTTGTATTTAGTAATTATTTCAAGCATGACTTTCTTATGTTTAATAGTTGATTACATTTGCCTTTTATTTATCGAACAAACTTGCATCAATGCTTATTAAAATTCAAATAACTGTAGAATTTACTATAACCTTGCACTTTTTAAACCACATCTATTAAAAATATTCTTTTAATAATCATAGACTACAAAATTGAACCTTGCAAGGTTTTGGCTCTTAACGCAGTGGCGGATTTCGGAGCATAAAACTGTTAATACACCACAAAAGTTGATGTGAGGTAGAATGTTCTATTAACCACGTCACCCGCCATTGAGACAAACGCCTGTTAGCTACTGCCAATTCTATCCATTGATTCTTCGAGTTATGTTCTTTCAATATTGTTGTCTAATTATTCAGTTGCGATTGGACATGGTTTCAATTGTCAACCTAAACTATTAAGTCAAGCAGTCCAAACAAACCCGCACCAATTATAATTGTCCAAGAAATCCAGTCTTTAAATTCATTGTTTTTGTGTTTAAGAAACAAAATATGAAGTCCTAAATGCACAATCATAAAAATATTAAACCCTTTTATAAACGCTTCTATGTCTTGATTGTGTGTCAGCTGCCAAAATATAAAGAAAAATAAAGGAGTGTGTGTAAATACAAATACTATGTGTCCTAACTTATCACTAAGCAATGAAAGTCCAGGGAAAATACGCCACTCTCGACACCTTATTGCGTCCATTTCGTGCATTGTCAAAAATGAGAGTCCCAAATAGAAATAAAAATGTCCTGTCATATTATCTTGTCTATAAAATTCTTTGTTTTTTCAGTGCTAGTTTATTCATTAAAATCTAAATATTCAGTGTCTTCTTCGCCACTTTCAAAACATAAATTTACTGTTCGACCAATAGCAATTGTACGATGAGTTATGCCCGATTTTACGCAACATGTTTCGTTTGGAAAAAGGTCTACAAATTCTCCGTTTTCAAATTCAATTCTCAGATTTCCTTCAAGAACTATGAATAGCTCATCTGTCCTGTTGTGTCTATGCCAAGGAAAAGTATGGTTATTGTTAATTGCTATTCTTAAACAATGGTCATTTACTGAAACAACCTTGTCATTGTAATGATGCTCAAGAATATTTTTTCCAAGGTCAACTAGATTAATCTTTTCAGTCATATATTTTTGTTCTTTAGCAATTTGTTAAACTATCATCAATCTCTTTGTCAAAGATACAAACCCCAGCTTGATTTCCTGTAAAAGGTTTATTTGTAAAAGTATCAACTGTAAATATTTTCATTTTTCTATTTTTCTAAAATTGGGCTTAACTATAAATATCATCCTTATAAACATTATCATTGTAAACATTATCATTAACAGCATCGTCTCTATTTTTATCAGGCTCAGATTCTCTTGTTAATACAAAATAAATAACATAAAGCCAACCTAACAATCCATGTATAATAGCATATAAAATCGATTTGTTTCTTGACCACGAGGCAGCTACTGCTATAATTGACCCTAAACATATGCCACCATCAACAGCTTTATTTGTAATACTGTTGTTTTGAGATTGAGCAACTAGTTCTGATGAAATAATAATTAAAAAGAAAGCCAGAAAAGCAATCTTTAAAAAAAGCTGACTCGGGTTACTATTTTTTATTGTAATCATTATTTATAAGGCAATTTTTAAATGGTTGATATTAAATTGAATTTCTCATGTTTTTTTAAATATTATTTAAACCGTAAAGCAGTCCAATTTATTGCAGGTGCTATTAAAGTGCGTTTACTTTTATTTCCGAACAATTTTACAAACTTTTCTTTTAATTATGAAATTACTTATGATAAATAGCGAGGTTAATGTTATTACTTCAAGTGCAATATTTTTCCAATCAATATGAATTGTAAAATCTTGCGAAAGGTGCTTTTCAATAGTTCCAAAAAAAGAAGCAAACACCAAGTTGTTTGCCAGATGTATGCCATATGCACGCTCGATTCCCTCTTCTTTTAATACGAGTTTATTCATAACAAATGAAAACACAAATGACAATATAAATGCTTCCAAGCCGTATGGAATATGAATTAAGCCAAATAGTAAGGATGCAGCTAGATTTACAATGATGTATCTTTTTATATTTCGTCCTAAAACTTGAATGAGATATCCTCTGAAGAACAATTCTTCTAAAAAAGTTTGAGATGAGCAAAAAATAATATTTACCGAAAGGATACTAAAGAAGGTATTTGCATCAAATTTATTTAAACTCGTGTTCAAGTCCACTTTATTTGTTTGCGAATTGACCAAAAACGTGATGATTCCCCAAATTATGAATCCCTGAAAAAATGGAAGCCATCTAAATTTTGAATGCTCCGAATTTATTAGGCTAAAAAAAGAAAGCTTAAATATTAGAGGATATATTAAAAATAAAAAGGCAATAAAAACCCAAAAATAAACTCCTGTAATAAAAGAATATAAATATTCTTTTGGCAAAATCTCAGTACCAAATATTTTTTCAAAAAATGGAAGAATGTAACCATTTAGAGGAATATTAAGGACACTAAAAAATGTAATGCAAAGAGTAAATAGTAAAATACTGGTATACCATTTATTCAGTTCTTTACGTGAATTTTCAATAAATTTATATTTTAATGCTTCCATGTTTTTTGTAACTCGTAATTCACTTTAAATGCCCTATAACGTTTTGGCGCTCTGTGCACTGGGGGATTTCGAAGCATTGAACTTGATACTCTAAACTTTCACTCAATAGGGCTAACTGTATAGCCCGCTTCTTTCAATAAATTCAAGACTCCCTCTTTTCCGGACAGGTGGCCAGCTCCAACTGCAATAAACGTTGATTTTTTTTTGAATAAGTTCCGAAATAATAGGAATCCACTTTTGATTACGTTTAACAATAAAATTAGAATAGAAATCAGGAACAACATCTGCATTATTCATCAATACTCCCAACTGATTTATGTCTCTTTTCAAATAAGCATTAAGTAAATTATTATACACTGTCTTGTCTTTAGTTAAACCAAGTAGAAGCATTTTAATTTGTTCCTCGTTTGAAGACTCACTCATTAAGTTCATTTGAAATTGAATTGTTTCAAGTCCTGACGTAGACATATTGTTCTTTTTTGCCAATTTTTTGAATTCGATTTCATAACTCATTGATTCTCCTATAAGTTCCTGCATAATAACCATTGAAAGGTAAAAAGGTTTAAAACGACTCATTTGTTGTATTTTGATTCTTTCCAATTAATGCTATCCAAGCAGAAATTTTTGATTCGTTCTGAATTCTCTTTGGATGTAATGTCGGCAATTGTTTTACGGTCTGGTAGCATAGAAAGTTTAACGATCTCCATCTGAGTTTTCAAATCCATATTCAAATCGACTTCCATTGCAAGTTCTTTGCAGGATTTAAATGCGGATTTACTGATTCCGAGATTAAAATATTTTCTTTAGGTATGACATGAATGGTACCATACACATAGTTCGGCTCATCAAGTCCCCTACCTTCGATTTTATACAACAATTGAGCCTGTCCACGGTCATAGTAAAAAGCAATAATTTTGTTACTCTATTTTTCATATGCATTTTCTTTTTTAATAATTATTTAAAACGTAAAGCAGTCCTCAAGTAAATCGCGAATTAAATTCATACTTAACTTCACAAATCTCACTATATACTAATTAATGTGATAATATTTATGATTCAAAAGTGTAATTTATTTTTAATTTATGTAACCTCCCTAACCTATTATCTTAAAATGCCTTGCAGACAACTGATAATATAACTTTAATGTAAAAGACAAAAAAGTCTATTGTCTCTAATAGGGGTCTTGCTTCGCAAAAACAGATAATCTAATTTTTCTGCTCCCTATAAATATCATCTTTATAAATATCATCCTTATAAACATTATCATTATTAACATTATTGTTAATAATATCATCTCTATTTTTATCAGGCTCAGGTTCTCTTGTTAATACAAAATAAATAACATAAAGCCAACCTAACAATCCATGTATAATAGCATATAAAATCGATTTGTTTCTTGACCAGGAAGCGACAATCGATAAAACTGAACCAAGGCCAATACCGTTATCGATAACTTTATTTACCAAATCAATTTCTGTTTGAGCAATCAATACTGAAGGAAATAACCCTATAAGTAAAACTAGAAGAGCGAGTTTAAATAGATGTTTAGAGTACTTGTTTTTCCTGAATGGCTTAATCATAGGGTAGCATCTTTGTTATCTAAACTTGTTGGAAATACGTGGAATAAAATCAACATTGAAGAAGATGCTGCCTGGATTGTAGGATTGTATGGGGACGTAACCAAATATTTACGTAGGGAAAAACGTCTTCCAGGTTGATTCAAATGCACGATCCCATTGATAAACTTTTTTCTATATTTTACCTCCATCATTTGTTCTTAAACTAAGCACATTTGATTTCTCAATATTTTCATCAGATGCAGCACAAACGATTACGTTGTTCTTGTCAAATATTCTGATGTCAAATAACATTTCACAATCTTTATTCATTCCGTTTGATATCCAAGTCAAATGACCATCGCGTAAAACCATCATATTTGCTAAACTTCCCACATGTCCAACTGCGTAAATGTAAATTTTATAATCCGTCTTTCCGTGATTGATGAATTGTTCTTTCACGATGTCTATTGCACATTATCCTCTCACATAAGGCCCGTAATACGAAACAGTAGTCCATGTTATGCCCATCATTCGTTCCGTAAAGCGGGTAATTTTCACCGGGTCGACAGGGCTCTATTTCATCTGGTCAGTTGGGGTCAGTTTCGCTGGAATCTCCAGTTGTCAATTATTCCGAAATAATTAAAAATTCTGATCGTCTATTTAAACTATGTAACTCCTCAGAACATTCATTTGCGTCTTTAATATCGCATTGACATGAATTTACCGGTTTACTCTCACCATAGCCAACAGCTCGAATGCGATTAGTTGCAATTCCTTTACTTATAAAATAGTTTCTGGTGGCATTGGCTCTTTTGGAAGACAACTTTAGATTATAAGCATTCGAATTCCTACAATCTGTATGAGAAATAATACTAATTTTAATACTTTTATTAACTTTCAGATAATTATATATTTTATCTAATTCCTTAGTAGCATCTTTGCGTATGTTATATTTATCAAAATCAAAATATACAGGACTGAATGCAAGCTTTTCTTGAAGTTCTTTTAATTCTTTATCAAGAAATAATTTCACAATTATAGTATCCTTACTAATCTTTTTACTAGATCTGACATAAATGTAATTATAAATTTCTGCCGAAATAAATTTGTAATTCAAATATTTATCGTCGATAACTTGATATCCGGAATCGTTTAAAATAAAACTATACATAGCTCCAGTAGTATCTTTTAGATTAATTCTTACAAAACCTAATGACTCATTTGTACAGTAGTCATAAGCTTGATATATTAAAGTTTTACTTTGGGCTTTTAAATACATTGTAATTGTATCATGAGTAATTAAAGAGTCCAATCTATACAATAGAAAAGCTTCTTTATAATGTTCGTGTTCTGCGGTTAAAGCAATTGATATGCTATTTACATATTTGTATTGATGTGGCGTATTTTTTGAATAAAATGAATCAAGTACTTTATTTTTGGATGCCATTACTGTAACTTTGCTGTTTAATACTATTAAGCCTGTATTATAATCTTTAACGCTGATATACAAGTTTTTATCTTCATTTCTGCTTCTCACTTTAAAAGAATAAATGTCATCTTTGGAAACTTCTGTTTTTCTGTTTGATGAAAAGTAACCGGACGTATCGGTAGTATAAATGCAACCAAAGTCGTCCATATTTGTATTTAATGGATATCCTAGATTTACGGGATAACTTTTTTCTGAAGTATCTAAAGGAATTGTATATATATCAAGTCCACCCAACCCTTTTAGCCCATTAGAAGAGTATATCAATTTATTTTTATATACGCTCGGGAACATTTCATTACCAATTGTGTTAATAATGTTCCCCATGTTACTTGGCTTGGTCCATTTACCCTCTCTAAAATAACTAACATAAATATCAGTACCACCATAAGAACCTGGCATATCAGAAATAAAGTATAATACATTGCCCGAGTCATTTAATGCAGGATGACCGCAAGAGTAATCTACACTATTATAAGGAAATGGATACCACGTGGATGTGTCAGAAAATGGATGAAATGAATAAACTAACTGAAGATTAACCTTATTATTATTGCCCTTCACAGGTTTATTTTTTAATATATTACTTTTAGTCATAAACATTAAACCTGAATTACTAATAAAGATTGGCCCTTCATGAAAATTTGTTTTGAATGAGAAATTAATAGGCTCTACATTCTTTAATAGATTTAATTTTGTTTTGTAAATATCTAGGAAATATGAGTTATCCCATACATACTTTTTATTTTGAAAAGATTGATTTCTTCTGTTTGAGATGAAGTATAAATCTCCTTTATAAATATAAGGACTAAAATCCGAATACTCTGAATTAAATTGTAAGTATTCAATCTTGCATTTAGTAGAATCATGGAACAAATTGTTTATTTGAAGGGAATCAATTAAATAAGAATAAGACTTATTCCTCTTGTTTAAAGATTCATTTAATTGAAAACATTTAGTGTAATGTCTATTATAAAGTAGGCTTTGGTAATACCATAATAACTCATATTCATTAAGGCCTTCCAGTAAATATGCCATTTCGAAATATTTTTCTGCTTCAACATAATTGGCTATTTTGTAATTAGAAATAGCAGCTTTAATTATATTTGACTTGTCGGGATTATTCTTAACTAACTGAGAATATATTTCTGCAGATCTAAAATAACGCATTTCATTAAATTCTTTATCCGCAACTCTTTGTTTAATTGATTGCGAATAAGTTTTATTAGTCATTACCAAGATTAAAATTAAAACATAAACAGTTATATCTATCAATTGAATTTTGTGATTTTTCATAATAATATTTATTCGTTATCCAATTAAAAACATTCCAAATAACTATGAGTATTAGTGCCTAGAATAACCAAAATGATTTTTTTCAATTGACTGTTCTAAATCAGAAATTAATTAAAAATACCTAGGGGTTAAAAATGACTTATTTTTCTTGTTGAAATCAAAACCAATCATAATTTCATGAGAACCTATATTGAATTTACGCATATTATTCACTGACAAATCATAAGCATAACCTGTATAAAATTGCTCATTAAAATGGTAGACTACATTTGCACCAATGTCCGAATTATTTCTATAAAACAAACTAAATGAAATTTGTCTATTGAAGTAAGTTGACAAGTTCAGATCAACTGAAATTGGAGCACTTTGACTATACCTTACTTGCAGGGCTGGTTTAAAAGACCAAAGTCCACTTTCATAAACATAACCTAGCAAATAATAATAATGCCTAACTTGTTCGGAGGTAAATGAATTATCAATACTTAACGAATTCTCTAATAATTTAGGACAAGATAGCGCTGTGTAAAACTTGTTTGAGTAGAAATAGATTGATGCGCCAATATTTAACATATTCCTGTCAAAATTGTTAGATGTACGTACAGGATCTGATTGATCAATTATTATGAGATTAGAGAAATCATTTCTAATAAAATCTACACCACTATGAAATCCTAAACTTAGTTTTGATGTTTTTGTTACATTAACTTTGTAAGAAACATTACCATACACTGAATTTTTTCGTGTAGCTCCTAAGGCATCAGAAACAACACTTATACCGGTGCCTATTTTTTGATTATTTAAAGGCGAATGAATTGTTAAAACAGATGATCTAGGGGCTCCATCCCATTTTAGCCATTGCATTCGCGAATTTAGAATTACACTTAGTGCTTCTCTGCTGCCTGAATAAGCAGGATTATTAAATACTGAGTTAAATTGAAAAAATGTATTTTGAACCTCTTGTTGAGCTTTGAACTTAATTGAAATAAGTACAATTAAAATTATAAGTTTTGTGGTATTTAATTTCATGTATGTATTACTAATATTGTAATTGAATGAAACCATTGTACTTCGATTTATTTTGATCATTCAAAAATAAAATATAATAATAAGTACCCGCGGGTAATTTATTTGTATTGCTTGACGTATTTGAACTGCCATTCCAGGTATTTTTATACCCTATTTCAGTATAGACTAAATTGCCCCATCTGTTATATACTTCAAACACATTATTTGGATAGTTTTCTATACCAATTATTTGATAAGTTTCATTTCTACCATCATCGTTTGGCGTAAATATTTCAGGTATAATAAATGGATCTTCAACAATGATAACTTTAGTAATAGAATCAATACATTCTCCATTGATGGCATAAAGCTTTACAAAGTATGACCCTCTAATTGTATAAGTCGTTGTCGGATTTATATCATTTGAAACGATTCCATTACCAAAAATCCAATTGTAAGTTAATGCTCCAGATGAAAGGTTTGTAAAACTCACATCGATTGGTGTATTACCTTTTAACGGATTAGCAATAAAGTCCGCATTTATGTATGATTCTTGAGAAATAAATATGTTAGCAGTATTTATGCAGCCATTTAATGGGTCTTTAACTATTAAAGTATAATTACCAGCCGTGTTAACTGTGGCTGTTGCCGTGTTCACGTTTTGAGGCAACCAGTTGTATGTTACACCAGCAGTGGTAGAAGTTCCCTGTATTATTGCTGTTGGATTTGCACAGGTTAATGTTGGCTGGTTGAGGATGCTGATGTTGGGTAGTACTCCGTTTTGAATAACACTTACCGTTGAGCTGTTTACACAGCCGTTTACAGGATTAGTAGCTATTAAAGTATAATTACCCGCTGTGTTAACTGTTGTTGTGGATGAGTTTACATTCAATGGTGTCCATGTAAAGGTAGCTCCCGCTGTGGTGGATGACCCGTTTAATGTTACTGAACTTACTGCACAAGTAATTGTTTGGTTTGGACCCGCACTTACGTTTGGCACTACGGTGTTTTGTGTGATTGCCACAACCGAGCTACTTGTACATCCATTGACTGGATTGGTTACTGTTAAAGTATAATTACCTGCTGTATTAACTGTGGTTGTTGCCGTGTTAATGTTTTGAGGAAGCCAATTGTAATTAACTCCGCTCGTTGTTGATGTACCCTGCAACACCGCACTTGTAATTGTACACGTTAAAGTGGGCTGATTGCTTATACTTATGTTGGGTTGGCTTGTATTTTGAGTGATGGTAACTACCGATGTGTTTGTGCAACCGTTTAACGGATTGGTTACTGTAACGGTATAATTGCCTGTTGTATTTACCACAGCAGGGTTTGAAGCGTTTGTTAAACTTCCTCCGTTCCACACAATTGTATTACCTGCACTTACTGCCGTTAAGGTGGCACTTGTATTTACGCAGCTTAAATTATTACTTGCAAGTGCTGATGCTATTACAGGAGCAGTAGTATTTTGGGTTACCGCTACAATACTTGTACTTGTACATCCATTGAGTGGGTTTGTGACCGTTAAAGTATAATTACCCGCTGCGTTTACATTGGCTGTATTTGTGTTTACGTTTTGTGGTTGCCAATTGTAGTTTACACCTGCCGTGGTGGAGGTGCCCTGTAAAACGGCATTTGGATTGGCACAGGTTAATGTTGGCTGGTTGAGGATGCTGATGTTGGGAATACTGGTGTTTGGCAACACAGTTACTACCGCCGTATTGGTGCAGGCGCCTTGTGCTATGGTTACTGTATAGTTACCTGCCTGATTAACGGTAGCGGTAGCCGTATTGGCTCCACTTACAACTGAAGGGCCACTCCAGGTATAGGTTACTAAATTTGCTGCAAGTGTTGTGCTGGCTGTTACCAATGTTGTTGTTGGTATACAATTTAAGGTAACCGGACTTATGACCGATAGGTTAGGTTGTGATCCTCCCGGTAGTATCTGTGCTGTAAAAGTAGTGCTGCAGCCATTGGCGCTTGTGAGCACATAGGTATGTGTACCTACGCTTACATTAGTGAGTGTAAAAGGTGTATTAAAGCCTGCAGCCAGTGTGTTGGTACCTTGAACTAAAGTGTAATTTGGTACACCATTGGTTACACTATTAATTATTACACTGCCCGTTGGTGAAGTACAATTTGCGTTTTGTACTGTTGCATTTACGGTTAAGTTGGAAACTGTTCCTGTTAAGGTATAGGATGTTGTATATGTGTAATTACAATTACTGGTTACTGTTACCTGATAAACACCAGGACATAAACCTGTGATACTGTGCGATGTTAATGTTGTGTTACTTACTGTTACGGCATTACTCCACTGATAGGTATAGGGTGCCTCGCCACAGGTTACGCTGATAGTGGCTACGCCGTTGCAATTACATGCGCTTGGGTTGGTTTGACTTTGTGCATAAGTTGGTGGGATGGGCGTGAATTTCACGATGAAAAGATCATCATTACCAGAATTAGATGTTGGATTATAATAAGCGCCACCGCCCGGGTTTGCCAAAGGTAAGAGTGCATTGTTGCTTGGAGCATTGAAATCCCCCGAAAGAAATAAGTTATTATTTAAATCACAAGTAATTGGGCTTCTAAGATCCCAATTATTTCCACCAATATATGTTGTCCACAATCGTTGCCCATTATTGTTGAATTTGATTAAAAACAAGTCTCTTCCTCCAGCATTCACAAAATTATTATACCCACCACAAAGTGATTGTGATGATTGAGAAGGAACATCAGTACTAGTTGTCTCAAAAGTAACATACAAATTGCCACAAGCGTCGACTGCCAAATTATCATAGGAGGAAATTAATTCCCATCCACTTCCACCATAAAAGGTAGCCCAAATACGTTGAAAGGTATTGCAATCGAATTTTAAAATAAATGCATCGCCACTTCCAGCCATCGTTCCTTGGAAATATGCGGATCCACCTGGGTTCAAAGTGGGAAGGTTAGTAGAAGTTGTTTGCCCAACAATAAATACACTACCGATGTTATCAAAGATGATGGAACATCCCATCTCAGATGTTGTTCCGCCATAATAAGTTGCTAATAAACGAACCCCTGTGTTGCTGAATTTTAAAATAATTACTTCACCACTGTTGCCTGCATTTGTTCCCTGATAATAGGCGCTACCCCCTAGGTTCCATACCGGAAAGTTGGTTGACGCTGAAAACCCGGTTACAAACAAATTGCCGGTATTGTCACAAGCAACTGAATTGCCAAAATCAGTCGATGATCCGCCGTAATATGTAGCCCACAAACGTTGACAGTTAATACCATTGAATTTTAAGATAAATAAATCTCCTAATCCGCCGCCAAACGTACCCTGAAAATAAGCCCCACCAAGTGGGTTCCAAGTCGGAAAGTTGGTTGAACGAGTCGCGCCAGTTATATATGCATTTCCGGTGTTGTCGCAAATAATCGAATTAGCCTCTTCATCTGCAGTGCCTCCATAATATGTGGCCCATAAACGCACACCCGTATTACTGAATTTTAAGATAAACACATCTTTGGCTCCACCAATCGCTCCCTGAAAGTAAGCGCCGCCAAGCGGGTTCCAAGTCGGAAAGTTTGTTGACTGTGTATATCCTGTTACAAACACATTACCAGTGTTATCGCAGTTAATTGAATGTCCATATTCAGTGTTTGAACCTCCATAAAAAGTGGACCATAATAAAACACCGGTGTTGCTAAATTTTAAGATGAATATGTCTCCTAAAAATCCGCCATACGTTCCTTGAAAATAAGCCCCGCCACCATTGTTAAGAGGGAAGTTGACTGAAGCTGTATAACCAGTTATAAAAACATTAGCGAATGCGTCGGAACAAATTGAGAATGCTCCATCTGCCGAAGTCCCCCCAAAAAACGTCCCCCAGTTCAATTGCGGGTCAATGATCAGGGTGTTGTTTGTGTTGTGGTTTGCAAGATTAAACTCTAATAACGTTTTGTTTTTGTTGATGGCAGTGAGTTTATAATTGCTTGCAATTTCATTGTTATTGCCTTCTTCATAGGTGTATGGTTTTGCTTCGGTAAGGGTTCCCAGTTTTGTTTTAATGCTGATGCTGCCATCGGCCTGCAGCTTTAAAGGTTTATCGCCTTCGTAAATGAGTTTAATT
>JBKDKI010000034.1:0-8561 GCA_046345155.1 Sphingobacteriaceae bacterium | reverse complement strand
TGGCTGTTACTAATGTTGTTGTTGGTATACAATTTAAGGTAACCGGACTAATAACCGATAGGTTAGGTTGTGATCCTCCCGGTAATATCTGTGCTGTAAAAGTAGTGCTGCAACCATTAGAGTTTGTTAGCACATAGGTATGTGTACCCACACTTACATTAGTTAATGTATAAGGTGTATTAAAGCCTGCTGCCAGTGTGTTGGTACCTTGTACTAAAGTATAGTTTGGTACACCATTGGTTACACTATTAATTATAACACTGCCCGTTGGCGAAGTGCAATTAGCGTTTTGTACACTGGCATTAACCAACATTGTATTGGTAGGTGTTATTGTAAAACCTGATGAAAAGCTGTAAGTACATCCACTTACAACCGTAACCTGATAAACTCCCGGGCATAAATTAGCAATGCTTGAATTGTTGAGAGTGGTACTTAAAACAGTTAAGCCTGTGCTCCAATAATAATTAAAGGGTGCTTCGCCACATGTAACGCTAACCGAAGCAGTACCATTACATGCACAACCGGTTGAATTGTTTGAAGCCAATGCATAGGTGGGAATCAAGGGGACGAATTTATGCAATGAAACTTTTGCTACACCAATAGTAGAATTAAAATACGCAGGAGAACCAGGATTCATTAAAGGAAAACCACTTGCAACTCCTGCACTAGCTCCTCCGATAAAAAAATTATTATTATTATTTTCTAAACTAATAACCGGACCAAAGTCCCATCCTTGTCCGCCAATGTAAGTTGAATAAAGTAATTGTCCGTTATTTGTAAACTTGGTTAAAAAATAATCACTAATTGCCCAAGTTCCACCTGTGCCATAAGAATTATCATAATACCCACATGCATTACCTGAAGGATTTAAAACCGGAATATTGGTTGACCTAGTCTCAAAGACAAAATAAATATTGCCACATTGGTCTATTCCTAATTCAGTATCCGTTGATGGCGCTGTTGGTATAGATTCATTTTGATTACCTCCAAAATATGTTGCCCATAAACGAACGCCATTATTATCAAACTTCACAATAAAAACATCACTCCCTCCAGCATTGCTAGGTTGATTGTAAGATGAAGGAAGTGGAAAGCCGGCCGGAGTTACCGGTAAATTATTGGATGAAGTTGTGCCACCTATAAAAATATTACCATTCGCATCGCAAACAACAGAAGTTCCAACGTCGGCAGAACCTCCTCCGTAGCAGGATGCCCAAATTCTAACTCCATTACTATTAAATTTTAATACAAAGGCATCAGTGCCTGTTGTAGGTGCGTTTTGATTGTAAGAAAGAGCATTTGGAACACCAACCGGGGTAGTTGGAAAATTTGTAGAGGTGGTTTGACCGGTAACAATTATGTTGTTAAAAGCATCTACAGTAACACCCAAAGCTCTATCTGAACCAGAACCACCGTAAAATGTGCTCCAAATGGGAGTTCCGGTGTTGCTGAATTTAGCTATGAATGCATCACCACCTCCACCATAAGTCGCTTGAAAAGGAGTACCAAACATAGGGAAATTTGAATTAATAGTAAGACCAACTGCAATTAAATTATTAAAACTATCAAATGCTAAGGAAGTTCCAAATGGGAAATCAAAGCCGATAGTTCCGCCAAATAATGTAGCCCATTGGCGAACTCCGGAATTATCAAATTTCAGAAAAATAACTTGTGCAAATGGATTTACATTAGAAAAATAACCAGGACATGTACTGCACAATGGAAAATTTGTTGAAAATGTACAACCGGTTAAAAAAACATTATTAAATCCGTCAACTTTGATACTTGTTGCATAGTCTACATTGTTTCCTCCGTAATAAGTTGCCCATAAAAGCTGTCCCGAATTGCTAAACTTTAAAATAAAAATATCAGTAACGTTTGAAGTATTTCCAAAAACAGATTGAAAATAGGCACCACCTAATGGATTAAATGTCGGAAAAAAGGAGTTCCAAGTATGTCCGGTAGCGAATAAATTACCGCTAGCATCATTATCTACACCCCTCATTTCAGTTCCATCCCCTGGACCGGTGTTAGTTGCTGTGTTACTTCCATAATAAGTGCCCCACACCATTTGTGGATCAATTATTAGCGTTTCGTTACCAAAAGATCCAGTTTCATTTTGATCATCATAATCATTAAACAAACCAAAACTAATCTCAACCTGATGTGAATTAATTTGTCTCCTCCTAAAGCTACTCTTTACCTCTTTTTTACTATTTAATAAATATGAGTAAGGCGCTTGTTCAGTTAATGTGCCAAGTGGAGTTATTATTGAAATATTTCCTTGGCTGTCAACATCAAGAGGTTTTTCACTATCATAAATAAGCTTAATTAAACCCGGATCTGCACCAGGGTGAACAATAAAATCATATTTAAATCCATTTTTTGTTGAATTATATATAACCCAATCAATATTTGGATAAATATTTTTTATGGTAATTTTATCATACTCAAATACATTATTCAATCCGTCGGGGCAATGCCCATAAAAATAATTAAAATGTTCTTCACTCCTGCCCTCCTTAATAATGTTATCGCGATTAATAGTGGCGTTTTTTAGGATTACATTTACCCATGCCATTTCTGTTTTATATCGATTACCATTAACCTGCTGTTGGTTTGTAAGTTCTTGTTTTTCGCTAGCATTTTCTCCCTCTATTTGTGTCTCGGTTTTCGTAAAAACATAAGTTAGGCCTTTTTCCGTAATATATACACTCATTCCGGGTGCTTGAGCTTTAAACAATACAAAAGGTACTGGTTTATGTTCTGTATTTGTTAGTTGGCCTTTATTTTCTATAAACCTTATTGTTCTGTTATTAAAAAAATTTTCTAAAAGTTGCTTATTTTCAACATCACTTTTAATATTATATGCTGATGCAAAAAAATTAAATTTTAAGCATATTAAAACGATTGAAACGATTTTTTTCATGAGTGTATCCATTAATATCATTTTAAATCATACATTTTTTATAAGAAATTAGAAATATTTTTCATTAGGCCTGAGTACTTTAAATAATCAGGACAAACTTTAATATCCTTTAACATCTAAAATTACTTACTATAAAATTCAATGTAAATTACCCCTAGGGGTAATTTTAATGTAAAAAATTATTTGTTGTATTTTATAAAAACTCTATTCAGAGTATAGAAGTTGTTTATAAAACTTTTTTTTCAATAAAATGACTGTTGGTTTAGAAGCTAAAATAAAATAGCTTTGCCATATGATAAATTGTCTTCATAAAAAAAGAAGTACGTTTACGTACCTTGCTTTTACAATTTTATTGTTTTTTGGATTTAATACCACCAAGGCTATCAACGACTCTTTGTTACTGAGTATTAAAACTACAACCAATAATGAGTCAAAGTTGGAATTATTAATTAAAATTAGTGATTCATATGTTAATGAACGTTTATATGATAAGGCAACAAGTTATGCTTTTGCTGCTTTAGCAATTGCAAAAGAAATTAAAGATGAAAAAAATAAAATTAATATCCTGAGTAAATTAGGAATGATATATGGCCGAAGGGGTAAATACGATTTATCATTGCATTATTACACCGAAGCAAAATTAGCAAGTAAAAAAAACAAATATTTAAACTATGAAATGAATTGTATGCGAAACATCGCGCTTGTTCACATGATGAGATATAATTACGACGCAGCTTTAAATGAATTATATGCTTGTTTGAAAATAGCGATGCAAAATAAAGCAAAGTTGAATGACATATACGATGCCATAGCAGCCATCTATTGCAAAAATTCAAACTACAAAATGAGTGCTGAATACAGTAAAAAAGCAATAAGCGAGTCGAAAATAATAAATAACAAACTAGATTTATGCACAGCCTATTCTAATTTCGCAGAATGCCTATTTGATCAAAATGAATTAAATAGTAGTTTAATATATTTGGATAGCTCATTAAGCATTGCTCAGGAAATAAATTCCTTATATGTTCAGTCAGGAATTTATTCGCTTAAAAGCCAAATATTTTTAAAACAAAATAATTACGCATTCGCCTTACCTATGGCTCTAAAACACGTTGATTTAGCTAAACGAATAGATAATTTAGATGAATTATCCAATGGGCTTTCTGAAACTGGCCAATGTTATTTAAATCTAAAAAATTATTATAAAGCGATCTCCTATTTCCAGCGAGCTCACGAAATTGCAAGTAAAAATAATTTGAAGCAAAGAAAAACTACAGTTTCTAATTATTTGGCACAAACTTATGAAAAACTGAAAAATTATGAAATGGCTTATTTTTATAAGGCGGAATACAGTAAACTTAATGACTCCATAAATGAAGCAAGAAATAAAAGCAATTTAAATGATGTTATTCACAAATACGAAACTGAAAAGAAAGATAAAGAAATAACCGCATTAAAGTATGCCAACCTAAAAAAAGAAAATGAAAAAACAGTTGCTTTAGCTTTAAAAGATAAAGAGATTTATGAGCGTAACATTTATATATTACTTTTAGCAATTTTAAGTATCGTTATTTTTTCAATTTATTTTTATATTAATAATTTAAGTCAAAAAAAACGTAACCTCCTTTTTACAAAACAGTTGATTAATACCCAGGAAAATGAACGACAGCGTATTGCACAAGATTTGCACGATAGTGTTGGACAGAATTTAATTTTGTTAAAACTAAATACCGAGCCAGAAAACATCACCAATATAGAAGCTATTATTGCCGATATAAGAAATATTATAAAGGACATACACCCTATTAAGATCAAGACAACAGCCTTCCATGACCTGTTAATTGATCTAATGGAGGAACTAACGAATAAAACATCAATTTATTTTACATACGATATTGATGATGAAATTACAGTTACAAATGATACTGTAAAAATTAACCTTTACCGTATAGTTCAAGAATGCGTTAACAATATTTTAAAGCACTCTAATGCATCGAATGCGCGTTTAACCTTTAGTAAGAAACCAAAAGATAAATTAAACATTTTAATAATTGATGATGGAAAAGGATTTGATAAAGAATCCTTAAGCAAAACATCAGTTGGTTTTATTTCTATAAAAGAGCGTGCTAAATTAATAAACGCTTCTCTTACTATTGAATCAAACAAAAACGGCACAAAAATAAACATCATTATTTAACATGACTAAATTAACCATTATCCTTGCCGATGACCATCCATTGATTCGAGAGGGTTTAGCAAACATTATCAATAAACAGAAAAACTTCAGAGTTGTTGCAGAAGCCGATAATGGTATTAGCGCTTATGATTTAATAAAATTAAATGTGCCGGATATTTGCATCTTAGATATAGAAATGCCCGGGTTAAATGGTTTAGAACTTTGTAAAAAACTTAAAGAAACAGGTGTTAAAAGCAAAGTGCTTTTTTTAACTATGCTTAAAGAAAGGAGTTTATATAAAAAATCCTTTGCTGTGGGCGCTGATGGTTATTTATTAAAGGATAATGCCCTGAAAGAGTTGATTAATGCTCTAGAGACAATATCGAAAGGAGAATTTTATTTGAGCGAAGAAATCAATAAACTTTTGGTTGACGCTAAGAGCCCAATTTTAATGAAATCCGAACTAAATGATGTAATTAAAAAATTATCAAAAACAGAAAAAAATCTGTTATTACTTATTGCCGAAAGATTGTCTAGTAAAGAAATTTCTAAAAAATTATTTGTTAGCGAAAATACCGTTAAAAAGCACCGTCAAAATATCATTAAAAAATTGGAATTAGATGCCGATCAAAACAGTTTACTTAAATTTGCAATTGAAAATAGGGATAATTTAAAGTGATTTGTGGAAATTCCGTCCATATAGACCCGACTTGACCGCTTGAAACTGACCACTCTATTTTTGACGTGATCATACTGTTTTAACTCAATGATTTTTTTACTGTTTTGGTGATTTTTACCCCTTAGTAAATATATAAAAAAATCATGGCGAACAAAACAATTAGTATGAGCAAGGTAAGACAGATCATTAAACTTTATTCCCATGGGAATAGGAAAAAAGAAAATCGGTAAAACAGACTAGCCGTATCAAAGAATACCGTATAACAGTACATACTTACATTTATTAAGCTTAAAATGCCTTGGGATGAGCTTGCTAAGCTCACTGACTTTGAGTTGAACATGCAGCGATCGAAAGGGGTCTGTTTGTGCGGAATATCCACACTGAAACTTAAGTTGAGTTTAAGTTATTTTGACACTATAATTTTTTTAATAACATTGTTGTATTCCGTTTCGATATTTACAATATAAACGCCATCCTGAAACTCACTTAGATCAACGGCCTCAAAATGAGTACGACTCATGTAAACTTTTTGCCCCATCACGTTATATACGTTAATTGATTTGATGCTCACCGATGAATTATTCATTAGGCGCAACTTACCGGTTGTAGGATTCGGGAAGATAACAACGTCTTCTAAATCCGAATTACACAAGTTTACTTCAATAAGTTTTGAATAATCAAAACTACCATTAATGTCAATTTGTTTCAGTCGATAATAAACTGGCTTATTGCTTATTATATCTACTTTCAGTTCATATTTCTTTTCCGATGTTGATGTTCCTGCACCCTTTTTGGTAGCAATAATCTCCCAGTTAATAGCATCTAAACTACTTTCAATCACAAAATAATCATTATTTATTTCGTTGGCAGTTGCCCAATTAAACGTTACTATATTATTATTGCAAGCTGCAGTGAAATATAACAACTCAATGGGTAGTGGATTGGCAGAGGTACTTGAAGCTAGAGTAAAAGGACTAAAAGCAGTTACAACTCCGGAGGACACAACTGTTCCTGTGGTTGTGTTTCCACCAGTACCACCGTTACCTTGATCTTTCCACATGCTTCCATTCCATCGCGCAACTCTCAAATCAGGAAGTGAAGTAACTCCACAACTGTTCGGATCCCAAGTTAATGAAACTGAAACATTAGACGTTCCAATTAGTCTGTTTAAAATCCAATACTCGCAAATGCTAATATTATTCAGGCTCGCATCTTTTAAGGTGTTGGTATAAGTTGGATGTGGGTTTGAATAGAAGTATTGAGCATCAAACTGATCGGTTACAGCAATAGGCGCCGACATATATATTGGTTGATAATCATTATTATCTCCTACTGGAAATACAAAAGCGTCGTTGCCAACTTTTTTTACCAAACCATCAATATGGCTTATATTAGAGGCGTTTGTAGCTGTTGCATTATCCAAAATGGCGATGGTGCCCGAATTTGTAACAATACCAGTTTGGAAATCAATATTATTGGAAATACTATGCGTGCCAGAACTTACTAGAACGTTAAAACTATTGGATATTACAGCTCTATGAAATGTTTCAGGAGCAGTACAAGAAATAGTATTTGCAGAGGTACAACCAACAAATTTTACCGTACTGGTATTTGGTGTAAATGAACCTTGGTTGGTCCAATTCCCGTAAACATCCAAAGTATTTGAAGCACTAATGGTGAGTGATCGTCCAACACCAATAGTGATGCTGTTTACAAGTGCATTTGTTGAAATAACAGGATTATTGATCCCTGCATTAATTGTTGCAATTTTATATTTGTCTGGCACACCATTGCTCCAGTTTGTAGCAGTATTCCATACATTGGTGGTTCCCAGCCAATTTGTTGTGCTTACACCTGGCAATACAATAGTAATAGAGTTAGAGGTATAGGTGCTTGCACTGCATCCATTAATGCTTGGTGTGATCAAGCAAGTAATAACATCATTGTTTACAAGAGATGTATTTGTGTAGGTAGAAATATTTGAGCCTACGTTCACATTGTTAAGCTGCCATTGATATGTTGGCGATGGACCCGCATTTGTTGCGATAACAGAAAAAGTACTTAAATAACCATTCGAAATTTTAACGTTAGAAGCAGTACCACCAATATCTTCAATAGAAACGTCGGCAAATAGAGTTGCTGAAGGAACAACCAAACTTGTATAAAGCAACCCATTGTTTCTGTAATACTTAATCACATTATTTTCATTGGCAATTTTTAAAACATCACCGGTGGTGTAAGCTCCAAAGCCGCCAATATCAGTGCCTGATTGGTAAATGCGAAGCTGCCCGTTGTTTTGTAAAAAGAAAGCAAACTGGATAGAAGCAAAACTGCTATTAACATCATTAGCACTCAAACCAATCATCCGATCGCGATTGGTTTCCGCAACCGTTGTTTGCATATAACCATTGGTGGTTACCGATTGATAAGAAAATGCATTACCATCCCAGTTTCCACCATTTTGAATTTTTGTAACATTGTTGGTTGAAATGGTATTATTAGTAATGGAAGATAATCGCCAAACTACATCTTCAATTGCCTCTTTACAAACACTGGATATTGGGGTTCCGGTTATATACAATTCATTTAGTAGCGTTTGATTAATATCACCAATGGTAATTTGGTTAGAGGTAAACGTGCTGGCACTGCAACCATTCAAATTTGGCGTCAACACGCAGGTTACAATATCATTATTTGCTAATGCTGTGTTGGTATAACTTGGCACGTTTGAACCAACATTAACGTTATTCAATTTCCATTGGTAGGTTGGCGAAGGA
>JBKDKI010000033.1:0-1036 GCA_046345155.1 Sphingobacteriaceae bacterium | reverse complement strand
AAAGCCAATTCAATGCCTGCTTCGCAGAATTTAATTTTCATTTGTCTTTGCTTAAAAACATTAGTATCTTCAAACAAACATTAATGGGTAAAGATAGAGACGGCTTCGAAAGCCCAACTACGCTAGCCCCTAATACGTTAGTGGTAATTTTATGACGACCCAAGAACACATTGACCAATTCTCTGAAACTTTAAAGAAAATCCTGAAATCAGAGATTGAACTTGGAAATTCTATTGCTGAAACTTCAAAAGGCTGGCCACAAAAAGACTCTATTATTATATCTTTAAAACAACCTTTTAGTGACAACTATAATTTTGAAAATGTTCAATTTAAAAAAATTGACGATCCTCATTACTGGAAGTCTGAGTATATTGATAAATTAACAAACCATATTTTAGCTTGTAGGTTTTGACACTGCAAAGAAATAGTAATTTTAAAGATATCTTCCAATGACAGTTATTTACCATGAACCGCAATCCTGGTTTTTTCTAAAAAACAACATAGACTACTTTATTGATGTTAATTGCAATTATTCAGCATTTGGTTTTAGTTTATTAATTCAATTAAACGAGACTGAAATAAATGATTACAATGAAAATGGACAAAAGTTTCTTGCAAATTTCGCAAACGACATTCAATACCATGCTTTGACAAAATACATGTCAAGACAAATTAAAGGCGAAGTGGAAAAATCTGTTTACGACGCAATTCAATTATTTAATAAAAACTACCACTAACAGCAAATTCGCCCAATGCGGGGAGAATCGGTTATCGCTCGCGCTTTTTTCAGCGGCCATTAATTTATTTTTGCGTTCGCTAATTTCGTTTTGTATCTTTAAACAAACGTTTGTATGTAAAGACGCTTGATGCTTCGTTATCCGCATTAGGCAAATTCGCAAAACGTTAGCGTAAACCCGTTGGTCATAGAACAAAAAAGTCATTATTCAGACAGAAATTCCATACATGCTTTATTTAACATTCGACAAGCCTGTTGACGATAAAGTACTATTTGACTTAATGACTGAAAATAACTTAA
>JBKDKI010000032.1:0-6000 GCA_046345155.1 Sphingobacteriaceae bacterium | reverse complement strand
CATCGCTCGCGCTTTTTTCGGCGGCCATTAATTTATTTTTGCGCTCGCTAATTTCGTTTAGTATCTTTAAAAAACATTTGTAGGTTAAAGACCGGAGAGTTTCAAAAATGCCCGCCGTTCTGCAAAGCCTCAAAACGTTAGGGGTAATTAAGACGTGAGAACATTTATACTAATATTACTACTTAAAACGACATTATTGGCGCAAAAAAACCAATCAATTGACCTTGTTTATGGTTACAAGACTTTTCTGAACGATTTTAATAATCAATTAAACACAATAAATAATTTTAGTTTTAATGATCCAGTTTCAACGATAGGATTTACTCTACCAAATGGCCTTTATCTTAATACAGCTTTCTTAAATAAAATTTATTTGGAGCTTGACATAAAACTTTCATATAATCAAATTATTCCTAAGATAATTCGTATTCAGGACACAATTAATTGTTCGTTAAATGGTTTTTATGCAACATCAAATTTTGGCGTAGACATATTTAGAAAGAAAAAAAAATTTCACTTAATTGCAATTATTGGACTAGACGTTGGACGATTAAAAATTTATAATAATGACTTTATTAATCAAACAAATCCATTTATTGCTCCAAAAATAGGACTTCAACCTAAACTAAAATTTTCAAAAGTACTTCTAACTATGTCTCTTGAATACAGTCAAGACCTTTCAAATTTTTCATGGACAAAAAAAGGATCTCATAATGACGTTATTACTTTAAACAAATTAAATCAATCCGGTATTGTGACAACTATCGGTGTCGGTTACTGTTTTAATTAACTACCCCTAACACAGGTCATACGTCCAGCGGGCGGACGCGGGTCATCGTTCGGGCAAATTTCGGTGCGCAGACGCGCAATTTAATTTTCATTTGCCCTCACTAAAAAACATTTGTATCTTCATATAACCGTTTTAGGGTATAGACGCAGGAAGCTTTGAAAGCCCCGCCGGCGTATGGCCTGGGAACGTTACCTGCTATAAGTAGACAAATTCACCATGCAAAAAAGACTCATATTATTAATTTCATTTTTATTGACATTAAATTATTTTGGTCAGACATATAAAGGTAAAGGGGATTCCAAAAGTGGTGAATATAAATGTTTTCTAAAAATTAATCCAGATTCAACCTTATTATTCAACTATTTCGACGATAGAGGAAATATTGTGTTTGCTGACTATAGAGGAAATATAAAAAAAATTAATGACTCATTATTTCAGGTTAAATGTGAAATGGTATTTGGTCAATACTGTATGAAAAATTTTTATCCTAATAATTTGACAATTGTAATTGATAGTGGAGCACAAAAATTGTTTACTATAAAACAATTAAAAGTAAAATACAAGAATGGTTTAGACACAACCTTTGATGCAATATTTATTGAGAAATCCATTTTTCAAAATGCATATGGTACTGCAGTACATGACATTTTCAAAAATCACGATAATCCTGTAATAAAACTTGATATTGGCTACAGGGACATAATTTTTAATAAAAAGGTTTTATTCACAGCTAGTAGCACAACCGCTTTGAATTTTGTCGCTTCATCCTCAGAAACATTTCTAATCAAAATTAAAGGTGACACCATAAAGACAGTTGGCAAACCTATTTTACAAACCGGACATTTAACGATGAAAAAAATCTAACTGTATTTAACTTACAGCAGGTAACACAGGCTTGCAGAACAGCGGGCGGATAGTATGTCATCGCTCGCGCTTTTTTCAATGGTCATTAATTTATTTTTGCGCTCGCTAATTTCGTTTAGTATCTTTAAAAAAACATTTGTAGGTTAAAGACCGGGGAGTTTCAAAAATGCCCGCCGTTCTGCAAAAGCCTCAAAACGTTACTGGTAATTGCCGTGGACGACTTTCTTACGATCACACCAACCTTTCTCAGACATTATACGTAACATAAAAGCATACTATAACATCTGACTAATGACAAAAAGATTGCTTTTCATAATATCTATTTTTTATTTTAGTTTAATTCAATCGCAGACTTCGCCTTGTGGTAACGAAGATTTCGAAAGTTCGGCTACGGGACCTATAACGAATTCGACCCTAGTGCAAGGATGGATTTTCCATAATACAACATACACAGCGGGCAACTCCTGTGGCGCTGACTGTAATTCTTTCAACTTAGTTTCAAATTCCAAAATAATTTCTGCACCAACTGCTTCCGGGTATATCGACCCTAATGTTAGTATGATCCACCCAATATACTCTGTTTACGGTGGTACTGTACAAAATGCCTCTATTCCTTTTACATCGAATGTCGTCAATCAATACGGTAGTAGTTTTCTTAGATTAGGTCATCTCGGCGCACAAAACAGAGTCGAAAAAGTTTCCAAAGTCGTAAAAATTGATTCGTTGCACTGGTATTTCAAGTTCGCATATATGGTAATTGTTCAGTCTGGTGCACAAGGAACACATCCACCTTGGTGTTGTCAATATCCAATGTTTCGAGTGAACGTTAATAGCATTCCAACTAACACAATTACTAATTTCTTCTTTAATAGAAATACTTTTTTATATAACCCATCGGTTTTTCAAAATGTCTGCATTCCCAACACTCAAGATACTTTTTTTTTACAAAACACTAATACTCCTTATGCATCACATTTAATGACTAATTCTTTTCAGACGTCATTTACGAAATGGCGTGAAGTTGTTTTTGATTTTTCTAGCTTTATTGGAGATACAATTATTATTGACTTTCTTACTAACTCTTGTGATGATGGCTTTCATAATGCTTATGCATATATTGACGCCCAATGTTTTGCCGGTAATATTTATGCTAACAACGTTTTAAATACCACAGGAACATTTACTGCTTGTTCAAGCGCAACTCTTTCAACTGTTCCTGGTTATACCTATAGCTGGAATGGTCCAAACATAAGCAATGTATTAACTCAAAGCCTTATAGTTAATACTTCGGGCACTTATTCACTCAATATTTATAATAATCAAAATTTAATTTGTACTCAAACTATAAGCGTAACTATTAACACTCTTGTTCCCATTCAGGTAAGCACAACATGTGACACAATATGTAAAAACACATCATGTTTTCTTTCAGTTCCACAAAACATGATTTCGTATCAATGGAATTCTGGGTCACAAACTTTCAGTACACTTGTTACGCCGAGCGTAACGACTTTTTATTATGTTCATGCGGTTGACAGTAACGGATGTTATACTGTGGCATACAAAACACTAGTTATCAAAGAGTGTACGGGACTTCCAGACTTAAATACTGAATTAAATTTCAAAGCCTATCCAAATCCGACTTCTGACAAATTTTTTATTGAATCAAATAATATCACAGTAACATCGGTAAATATTGTTGATATATTAGGTAAATCAATCCCAATAAATATTTCTCAAGACAAAATACAGGTTATTGATCTTTCCGACTTCCCGAAAGGTATTTATATCCTAAAGGTCAGAACCCAAAATTCCACCGCGACATTTAAAATTATCAAGAATTAAATTGTGTGGCGGCAACAACCAGTAACAGCAAATTCGCCCAATGCGGGTTGAAAGTATATCGCTCGCGCATTTTTCAGCGGCCATTAATTTATTTTTGCGCTCGCTAATTCCGTTTTGTATCTTTAAACAAACGTTTGTATGTAAAGCCGCTTGATGCTTCGTAATCCGCACTGGGCAAAATTTGCAAAACGTTATGTGCAACCCTGTGACCAATAAGAATATTAAGAAGCTAGTTAAACCTTTGACCTTTTTTGTAGTCAAATCATAGAACGAAAAAATAAATTATGACAATTAAATTTTCTCTACTAGCAACTTGCATTCTATTAAGTGTAAGTGCGTTCGGACAGACAGTTATAAAAAAGGTGAAACCGAGTGACACTGACCCATTAATTACAACATTTAATGTGGACTCCAACTATGTTTACTTAAATACAGCAGTGACAGCTAAAAATATTTTAGTAGTTCATTTGCCAGGTAGTTTCGGAGAACCGAAAAGAGCGACACTTTTTGGAACCTTAGCCGCAGACTTAGGTTTTCACAGCATCGGGCTTATGTATCCAAATGCTCCAACAGTAGGAAGCTTTTGCACAAATTCAACTGATGAAGACTGTTTTGAGGATGTAAGAAGAGAAATCGTTGAAGGCATAGATTATTCAACAGACATTTCAATTGCTAATCAAGAAAGTATTTTAAGTAGAACTAAGAAACTAATAATCTATCTAAACTCAAATTATCCGACAGAAAATTGGGGGCAGTATTTGGATATCAATGGCGACATAAATTTTAGCAAAGTTATTTTCTCTGGGCATTCTCAAGGTGGCGGACATGCCGCATTGATTGCAAAATTTTATCCTATCAAAAGAGCTATTTGCTTTTCGTCTCCGAAAGATTGGAGAAATATACCTGATGCACCTCCACTTTGGTTATCGACAGGTAATTGGCAAACTCCAAGCAATAATATTTATGCTTTTAATCATATTCTAGATGAACACACAAATCATCAACTTGAAATTTGGGATAGTTTAGGATTAAATAGTTTCGGCATTCCAGTAAATGTTGACAGTTTTTCAACTCCTTATAATAATACAAGACAGCTAACAACATCTTACAACGTTCCAAGTGGTGACGACCATGCTTGTACTATCCAAGACAATAAGACTCCAAAAATATCAGGTGTTCCTGTTTTTCTTCCCGTTTGGACTTATATGCTAACAGACAATTTAACGACTGGTTTATCCAACAACTCATTTGACAATAACTTTAGTTTGCAACTCATCCCAAACCCTACCAATGATTATGTAACTCTTGAATTGACAGAAGAAAATCATTTTATAAAAATATATGACCAAACAGGAAAATGTGTATTGGAAAAAAACTCAATGAGTGGAAAAACTATAATCAATTTAACAACATTGACTTCTGGTTTATATTTTATTCAAGTTTCGGGAGACAAAAGATTATTTACTGGAAAAGTAATTAAACAGTAATGACTGAAAGAAGGGCAGCACATAACAGCACCTACCCAAAAGGCGGGGTTTCGTGTTCTATAGACAGTTTGGTGGTTAATCAAACATTAGTTTTTCAAATCAAGTTTTGTGGTAAAAGTCCCGCCCTTCGGGTAGCCGCAAACCGTTATACGGCATTTGACAGACATGGATATTATTGATTATAAAACTAATCCTTTGTGGCTCGACGCTCTTAAAGAAAAGGACGATTTAACTGCTTTATTTTCTAAAATAGGCAGACTTCTTTTTGTTTGTCAAAGATTTGAAACCAATTGCAAACGTATCGCGACACACATTCACATTTGGACAACAGAAGACCTATTCTCAAGTACAGACTCTTACACAAATTTTCTAAATAAAATAAAAACCTCGACATTAAATAATAATATTAAACTTGTTGACAAACTAACTTTATTTGGTGACCCAATAGAAACACTTACTGAAGCAAGGAAATCGAGAAACTTCATAGCTCACGAAATTTGCATTGGTTTGGAAAATAAACTAAATACAATTGCTGACCATTCAAAACTTGAATCAGAAATCAAATTACACGGACAAATAATTGCAAATGGAGAATTCGTTTCAGCTTGATTATGTGGAGCATTGCTAAAAGACCCTTTGCCAAATCTTAATCGGGTTGACCAGACAGTTAAATGGCTATTCAATAGCGAGGACAAAACAAACGCCGTATAACAGCAAATAAACGTAAGCGGGCTGACTCGGTCATCGCTCGGTGCGAAATAGTTGTGCGCTGAAGCGCGTTTTTATTTTGCACCTCGCTAATAAACATTTATCTTTAAATAACCTTTTGTAGGTATAGACACAGGAAGCTTCGGATGCCCGCCTACGTCTATTTGCAAAACGTTAGGTCGCAATTGTAGAGGCTGCAAGGAGTGAGAAGATTTTTTTCGGAGTGATTTTTTCTTGACATTTTTTTAATAAGCAGACGCTGCAACAAGAGTAAAAATAGACGATAGGATAATTTTGACTCTTGCA
>JBKDKI010000031.1:0-62757 GCA_046345155.1 Sphingobacteriaceae bacterium | reverse complement strand
ACGTATGCGTATGGGTTAGGCGCTTTTTTATTGGTGAAGGGGGAAAAAGAAAAAGCCCGGCATGTATTTCAGCATATGCTACAATTACAGCAATGGGGTGCTTTTGGTTGTATTGCTGCTGAGGTGAAGATGAAAAGGTTGTAGGGTAATGATTTCAGGTTTTATTTTCCGACCCATTGGTGTAAATGATTACCCTCATATTTTACGGTTGAGTAATCAGGTGATGTTCTCTGTTGCAAGAATGAGGAAATTTCGCGCTTACCTATTAACAAATTTGTATATTTGAGTAATGCGCTACATCTACACGTTTTACCTACTATATTCTGATAGGTAAGCGAAGAAGGGCGGCGAGTATAGACGAGTTAGAGGCAAGTATAACAGACACTACCCAAGAATTTCTAACTGCTTAAAGAAAGGAATTAACGACTTCCCTTTTTCGGTAAGATTATATTCTATATGCAAAGGCTTTTGCTGAATGACAACTTTTTCTAACAGCCCGACTTCTTCTAACTCTTTTAAAGCGACAGACAAAGTTTGTTTGTTAGAACCTTCAATTTGACGCAACAAACTACTAAAACGCAAAGGAGCTTCAACAGCCAAACGAAAAATTTCAGGTTTCCACTTTCCAGACAGCGACTTCAAAAGCCCTTGTGCAGGACAAGTTTCGTTATCAATAATTTCTTTTTTAGTAGTCATAATTTCCTGACTTATTGTGTAGTTGAATTTAAGTACTCAACTTTGCATAAAGATAAACAATCGGTGTAAGACACTTTTAAAAAATGAAAATAACTTATCTTATTTTAATCACAATGTTCACTTTTGGCAAGGTAAGTTGTCAATCTCAAACAAAAAGGAAAATGGAAAATAACAATCCTTTAATGTGTGACCCTGAAAGTGGTATTTGCGAAATACCAACTAACAAAACAAATTCAGCAGACAGCAGTTTGGTAAAAGCAAACAAGAAACCTGTAAAAATAATCTATTACACCGACCCAATCTGCTCTTCTTGTTGGGGCATTGAGCCACAATTACGAAAACTTATATTGGAATATGGAAACAACATTGAAGTGGAATATAGAATGGGTGGCTTGTTGCCAAATTGGAGTTATAATAGTGGTGGCATTAGCAAACCTTCTGATGTTGCTCACCATTGGGACGAAGTAAGTGTTTATTACGATATGCCAATTGACGGAAATGTTTGGTTGGAAGACCCTTTGCCTTCTTCTTATCCACCTTCAATAGCTTTTAAAGCAGCACAAATGCAAGACAACGAAAAGGCAATTTTATTTCTTCGGGAAATACGAGAAATGGTTTTTCTTCAAAAAAAGAATATCACAAAATGGGAACATTTAGAATTTGCAGGAAAAAAGGTTGGGCTTGACATTGTTAAGTTCAAAGCCGCTTACGAAGGAAAAGCAAAGGAACTTTTTGAAGAAGATTTGAAATTAGGCAGAGAATTAGGCGTAAGAGGTTTTCCGACAATGTTTTTTACAGACACAATGGGAAATAAAGAAATGGTTTATGGTTCAAAACCATATTACACATTTGAAAATGCTTTATTAAAACTTTACCCAACTGCTTCTAAAACAAACTATGACAAAACTTGGAACTCTGTATTTTCTAAATATCATTCATTGACAGCAAAAGAATTTTCCGAACTAACAGGAACACCAAGAAATGAAAGTGAAAAATATTTGGACGACTTAAAAGTAAAAGGACATTTAGAAAAATTGACAACAAAAAACGGAGAAATTTGGACACTAAAAAATACCAGCCGCTAACACAACCTAATGACCAAAGACGAATTAATAAATCTCATCAGTACCGCTTTTGTTGGTTTTGAATTTCCAGGAAACGAGAACCTGATTGATTCATCGTATGGTGACGAACCGGCATTAGTAAGAGATCACTTTGCAGGACAGAGTGATTGGCAAATTTTAAAACGTGAATCTATTGATCTGGATGGTGCGCTTTCTTTTTTTTCAAATAAGGCTTTTATCTTTTATTTACCTGCATTTTTGATCGCCGATATAAATGAACCCCTGGATTTTAATGACCCAAGCATCCGACTTTGCTGGCCTTTAACGCCACAATCGGAAAATGTAAAGATCGCTAAAACCTTTGGAAATGGCACCATTGGCGATCGCGCCAAAAAATGCTTTGACTCCTTAACTAAAGAACAAACACATGCCATTGTTTCTTATTTGCAATGGCGTTTGTCGCAAGATGAAAACAATTACACCATAAAACAGGCATTACACAATTATTGGTTACCAAGAATAATTTAAACTTTCAATTTTAAAAAAACTGTTTAACTAAAATACCTCAAAACCTATTGCGTATATTAGTGACATGAAATTGAAACGCTCAAATAAAGCATTAGAAGCACAAATCAAAGAGGTTGCAAAAAAATGCTTTGCCACATGCACCGAAAGCAAGCTACCATTAGTATGGATGATTTTATGACTTAAGCGTAGTAAGCAATACTTTTACAAACAAACATTATTCAAACAGTTAAAAACAGGTATAATATGAAAAAGAATTTATTAAGCATGATCATAATTCTAATACTATCTTCATCGGTTTTATATGTTTCGTGTAAAAAAAGAAAAACAAATGAAAAACTTTACGAAGAAAGTAAATCCTCTGAACTTTCATATTACAAAGGTAAAGACACAATTTATTCAGGAAAAGGCGGTAGTCCGCATGGTAATTTTAAACTAAAATTTAACTCAGTAGCTATTTCTTCTTTAGGTGCAGATGGAAAACTTCCTATTGGTGGAAGTTTTAAAGAAGGTTCATTGATTGTTAAAGAAGTTTATAGCGGCACTGAATTGACACTAATTGTTGCAATGAAGAAAGACAGTAAATCAAAATTTTCTGCCAATAATTGGGTTTGGGCTGAATACGAACCAAACGGCGATGTGTATTACAATGTTTCAAAAAAAGGTAAAGCGTGTATTTCATGTCATTCAACCTCTACAAACAGGGATTTTACCAGATCATTTGATCTTCATTAGCAAGCACATTAAAATTTCATGAATATATCACGGTATAAATAATTAACTGATCCAAGATGTTGCAAACTGTTAGTTCTAAAGACGAAAATTCGTTCAGTCGAAATTTCCTTTTACGCTAAAGTATCGCATTTACATTTCGAAAACATATTTCCTATATTTACCAGATGAAATTGAAACGCCCTAATAAAGCTTTAGAAGCACAAATTAAAGAGGTTGTAAAAAAAATGCTTTGTCCTATTCACCGAAAGCAAGCTACCATTAGCATGGATGATGAAGAAGCCGAAGTGAAAGTGGAAGCCTGCTGTGTATTCTTTCAAAAAGATGTTTTTATTGAAGGCGAGCGCATGCGTAAAGATTTTTTATACCGCGATGAAAAACGCCGCGAGCGCGAAGAGCGTGAAAGAAAAAAAGGTTTACGTTAATATGTTCAACTATACATTCACTTTACTTTTTTTATTCTGTATTTCCTTTTACAAAGGTCAGCTTAACTTTAACCCTATCGACAGCACTAAAGTACCAAAAGGTATTAGCTACAAAGGAGCTTTTAAAAACGCTTTACAGTTTAATGATGCCAATGGCCAGCAAGTAATTGTATTAAGCGAAACAGGTTTATTCTCTTCAAAAGATAATGAAGATAACCGCAACGCAAGTGTATATGCGAATTTATACAGTGTAAACACAATTTCAACTTCTTTGCTTTGGACCATTAAAGATCATGTGAAAGATTGTCCGGTTGATGTGGTGGCTCAATTTATACCTCAATCACTAAGCGTAACCGACCTCAACAAAAACAAAGTAGCCGAAGTGTGGGTGATGTACAAATTGGTTTGCCATGGTGATGTTAGTCCGTGTGACATGAAGATCATCATGTACGAAGGCAAACAAAAATTTGCCATGCGCGGCAGAAATAAAGTGGAATATGAACCAAATAAATTTGAAGGTGGCGAATACACCTTTGATAAGGCCTTTCAATCGACTTCCAAAGAAATTAAAGACTTTGCCATTGAATTGTGGAAAAAGAACATCGTTGAAAAGTGGCAAAACGATTGATCATTTAAGAATTCCAGATCTCCCAACTTTTTTCGGCCTGTAATTGCAGCATGCTTAAACCATTAATGGTCACTGCGCCTTGCTCTTTTGCTTTTTGCAAGAATAAAGTTGTTTCAGGATTATAAATGGCATCGTAACACAAATGTTCCGGCGTAAGGTATTGGTAAGGAATATCCGCACATTCGTTCACATTGGGAAACATGCCTAATGGTGTAGTATTAACGATCAGTTTAAAGGCACGCATCATGTGCTCGTTCAACTGCTCGTATTTAAAGGTGTTGGCGTTTTGTTTGCTTGCGCTGGCAAAAAAAACCTCAATACCAATATTTTTTAATGCGTAAGCAATGGCCTTGCTTGCTCCACCTGTTCCCAATATCAGAGCTTTGTTGTGTTGCGGCTCTAAAAATGGTTTTACACTCGATGCAAATCCAAACACATCGGTGTTATATCCTATCAGTTTTCCATTTTTAATTTTCACACAATTAACCGCACCAATAACTTTGGCTTCTGCGCTCACTTCATCTAGGTACGGAATAATGCTTTCTTTATACGGAATGGTCACATTAAAACCTCTTAAGTTAGGATGTGTTTCGATAAGTTTTTTTACTTCCTCAATTGTATCCAACTCAAAATTCAAATACGCATGATCATTCAATCCAAGCTGCTGAAACTTTTTTTCGAAATAAGTTTTAGAAAAAGAGTGTGATAGCGATTTGCCAATGAGGCCGTATTCGGTGTTTTTCAATTTTAATGTTTTAATATTTTAAGGCTGCCCCCAATGGGGTTATATTATAATTGGTTTTTTTATTAACAGGTCGCTCCTACGGAGCTAATTTAACTTTATCATTCATTTCTAATTACAGTTCGTCCCTACGGGACTATTTAAATTTCGATAATTATTTCAAATCAAAAAATTAAAACAAAACGTAATGCTCCAGAGGAGCATACTGTTAGTAATACTCATATCCACTCCTTCTTGTTAGCTCCGTAGGAGCGACCTGTTTGTTACTTGATCAGCACCTGCTTAACTCGTTTCGAAGGAAAGGCCTCCAACTATTCTATCCACTCAAATAAATACTTCTCTTGATACTCAATATCAAATTTCTTTAAAAAATCAAGATACTCTTCCTTAAACGTTTTCTTTTTATGATGCTCCTCCTGATTTAATATATAATTTACAACAGTGTCAACCTGACTTTTTGAATAAGAAAAAGCACCGAATCCTTCTTGCCAACTAAATTTTCCTTTTACCCACTTTTGTTCCTTAATAAAGTTTGACGTACCGGCTTTTATATCTCTAACCAGGTCAGAAATAGCTATCGAAGGTTTTATACTTACCAAAACATGAACATGATCCGGCATACAAAATACCGCTAGAGCTTTTTGATCACGCCCTTTAATAATTCCAGTTATGTATTTATGCAATTCTTCACGATTTTCCTTCGCTATTAAACTCTCTCTACCTTTTACAGTAAAAACAATTTGAACATATAATTGAGAATATGTATTTGGCATATTTTCTCATACTGCTATTTTCCAAACTTTCCTTTTAGAGCCGCTAAAGCCGATTTCATGTCATTAGGATCATAAGAGGCTTCTTCCTTTTTTTGTTGTGTTGCTTTTGCAGCAGATACATTTCCTTCGCCTTTCATGGATAGTGCAATACGTTTACGCTTTACATCCACCTCAGTAACATGTACCCAAACCTTCTGACCAACTTTTACAATTTTATTCGGATCGTCAACAAAGGTATCACTCAACTGCGAAATATGTACCAACCCATCCTGGTGTACACCCACATCCACAAAAGCACCAAAATTAGTTACGTTTGTTACAATGCCAGGTAAGCGCATGCCTTCACGCAAGTCGCTCACTTCATGCACATTCTCATCAAAACTAAATATCTCAAAACTCTTACGCGGATCTCGTCCCGGTTTTTCCAACTCATTCACAATATCCTTTAACGTTGGTAAACCCACAGTTTCAGTTACATATTTTTGTAATTGAATTTTCTTGCGTAACTCCTTATCGTTTATCAGATCATCAATACCGCAGTTCAGATCCTTTGCCATTTGCTCAACAATATGGTAACTCTCCGGATGCACCGCACTTTTATCTAATGGATGAATACCATCGCGAATACGCAAGAAACCTGCACATTGCTCAAATACTTTTTCACCCATGCGCGGCACTTCCATTAATTGCTTACGCGATTTAAAAGCACCATGCTCATTACGATACTCCACAATGTTTTGCGCTAAAGTAGGACCAATACCCGAAACGTATGATAACAATTGTTTGGATGCTGTATTTAATTCAACTCCTACACCATTCACACATGAACCAACCACATCATCCAATTTATCTTTTAATAAGGTTTGATCTACATCATGCTGATACTGCCCTACACCAATTGATTTCGGATCGATCTTTACCAACTCCGCTAAAGGATCTGCTAAACGTCTGCCAATAGAAACTGCGCCGCGCACCGTTACATCAAAGGTTGGGAATTCTTCACGTGCCACTTCCGATGCCGAGTAAACAGAAGCGCCCGATTCGTTCACCACAATAACCGGAATACTTTTTGGCAACACATCAATATTACGAACGAATTGTTCGGTTTCGCGCGATGCCGTTCCGTTTCCGATGGCAATTGCTTCTAAATTATGTTTGGCACATAAGGCCAACACCACATTCTCCGCTTCAACCACCTTACGTTGCGGCTCATGCGGATAAATTACAGTTTCTTCCAACAACTTACCTTGCGCATTCAATGCCACCACCTTGCAACCACTTCTAAATCCCGGATCCAATGCCAAGATGGCTTTTTGTCCTAATGGCGATGCCAATAACAATTCACGTAAATTATCTGCAAATACCTGTATAGCTTTTTCATCTGCCTGCTGCTTGGTAATTAAACGCGTTTCTGCTTCAATACTTGGCGATAGTAAACGTTTGTATCCATCTGCAATGGCTTCCTTTATTTGCTCGGCACATTCACCGCGCGATGTGATCACTTTGCGTTCAATTGATTGTAAAGCCGCTTCTTCATCTATTACAATATCCAAAATCAAAATATCTTCTTTTTCACCACGGCGCATTGCTAACATACGGTGACTAGGGCAAGCAGCCAATGGCTCTTCCCATTCAAAATAATCTTCAAACTTTTCACCTGCTTCTTCTTTTCCTTTTATCACACGACTTTTAATAATAGCAGTGCGTTTGTATTGCTCACGTATCACATCACGCACAACAGCATCCTCACTCACCATCTCTGCAATAATATCGCGTGCGCCTTGTAAAGCTTCCTCCGGATTCTCCACACCTTTTTCTTTATCCACAAATTTCAAAGCCTCTTCAAATGCATTTGGGTTGCTTTGCAAAAAAATGAATTGCGCCAATGGCTCCAAACCTTTTTCTTTTGCAATAGTTGCTTTGGTGCGGCGTTTTGGTTTATATGGTAAGTAAAGGTCTTCCAATTTCGAAAGCGTATCCGCTTCCATGATCTTATCCTTTAACTCATCACTTAATTTTCCTTGCGAATCAATTGATTTTAAAATGCTCTCACGGCGTGCCTCTAACTGACGTAATCGTTCGATCTCCGTTTTAATGGCCAAGATCTGTACCTCATCCAAACTACCGGTTACTTCTTTACGGTAACGCGATATGAAAGGCACCGTTGCGCCTTCATCCAATAACTTTACAGTGGCATTAACTTGTTGCGTAGTAATTTTTAATTCATCCGCAATCTTAAAAAATAGTTTTACGTCGCTCATATTTTCAATACTAGTAAAGCAAATATAAACTTCTGGCAACGGCGCAAAAACCTGTTTTATTAACAGAAAAAACGAGTAGCCAACAATAGTTGGAAAAATGAAAATTAAATGAATTTATTGCCAGTTATCGATCTTCAGTGCTCTGAAAAATTCTTCTTCACCAATTTCTCTTACGCCACCCGGCTGCAGATCTCCCAAATGCAGATCCTCAATTGAAACGCGTATCAAACGCTTGCATTGGTGGCGTTCGCCTGCAACCATTTTTCGTATCTGATGAAATTTACCTTCCGTTAATGTCATGCGCAACCAGGTATGCGGTAACGATTCTCTGAACTCATGATGGCGCTTTGGTAAATTTGCGGGCTTTTCAATTATATCTACTTCGCACGGCTGCGTGTGATAACTTCCGCCACCGCTATTCTTCATTAAAATGGTTACGCCTGTTCTTAATTTCTCAAGCGTTTCGGGTGTAACCAACCATTGTACCTGAACCAGGTATGTTCGCTTGTGCGCTATATCCGATTGAAACAATAATTTGGTTACTTTTTTATTGGTGGTCAATATCAGTAATCCTTCCGAGTTGTTATCCAATCGCCCAATGGCGTGTGTGCCCTCCGGAAAATCAAAATCCAGCTGCCCAAGTAAGTTCACGTTATCCGGACTAACAAATTGCGAAACCATTTTGTACGGTTTGTAAACTATAAAATATCTGTTGGGGTTGCTTTCCATCAAAACCGTAAATGTATCAATTTTTAAACTCACTCGCTTTTATTTTTGGGCGTGCCCCGCAATCACTTCTCCTTTCAACTAAATTTCACGGGCGGGGTCGCGCTTTACTTTTCAAGTCCTCACCGCTCGCTACACTCGGGTTGCGGGCTTTACAATTCAATCGCTCACGCAACTTTTTACTGTTTAAAGCAAAATCATTTTAAATTAATTATGTATTCCTCATTGCCATATGAAATTGAAAAATTAAACTTTATCTTTACTTTGTTGTATTACAAACATGGGCTACAAATCATTGAACGAGTGTATTGCTGATCTTGAAAAAAATGGTCATTTAATACGTATTAAAGAAGAAGTTGATCCGAATTTAGAATTAGCCACCATTCATTTAAAAGTATTTGAAGCAAAAGGTAAAGCCATTTTATTTGAAAAAGTAAAAGGTAGCAAATATCCAGCTGTAAGCAATTTATTTGGCACCGTTGAGCGCAGCAAATTCATGTTCCGCGATACCTTTACCGTTATGCAGGAGTTGGTGCAGTTGCGCAACAATCCTTTGGCTGCATTAAAAAAACCGTTCAAATATCTATCAACCGGACTTGCCGGTTTTAAAGCATTACCAAAACAAGCATCATTTTCATCAGGTAATTTTAAAGAAATTAAAATTGAAGATCTGCCCTTAATTAAACACTGGCCTTTAGATGGCGGTGCCTTTGTTACCTTACCGCAAGTATATAGCGAAGACATTGATAAGCCCGGTGTAATGAATTCGAATTTAGGAATGTACCGTATACAATTGAGCGGTAACAATTATGCACTGAATAAAGAGATTGGTTTGCATTACCAGTTACACCGTGGTATTGGCATCCATCAAACAAAAAGTAATTTAGCCGGCAAACCATTAAAGGTGAGTATTTTTGTGGGTGGTCCGCCTTCACATACCTTAGCTGCCGTGATGCCTTTACCTGAAGGAATAAGCGAACTTACCTTTGCAGGTGCATTGGGTGGCAGACGATTCCGTTATGCATATAAAGATGGGTATTGCATTTCGTTGGATGCTGATTTTGTGATCACCGGCGAAGTTTACCCGAATGAAAACAAACCCGAAGGTCCGTTTGGTGACCATTTAGGTTACTACAGTTTAAAACACGACTTTCCGTTAATGCGCGTGCACAAAGTGTACGCCAAAGAAAATGCTATTTGGCCGTTTACTGTTGTAGGCAGGCCACCACAGGAAGATACAGCCTTTGGCGCCTTGATACATGAAATTAGCGGCAGCGCCATACCAAAAGAAATTCCGGGCGTAAAAGAAGTACATGCCGTTGATGCTGCAGGTGTGCATCCATTATTATTAGCAGTTGGCAGCGAACGCTACACGCCGTATTTAAAAAATAAACGCCCGGCTGAATTACTTACACAAGCCAACCGCATATTAGGTACAGGGCAATTAAGTTTAGCCAAATATTTATTTATAAGTGGTGATGAACAAGGTAAATTAAATTGCCACGATATTGAAACATATTTAACTCACGTGTTCGAGCGATTGGATACAACACGCGATGTGCATTTTTACACCAAAACAAGTATTGATACATTAGATTACAGTGGCGAAGGATTGAACGAAGGCAGTAAAGTAGTATTGGCAGCTTACGGTGAAAAAACAAAAGAACTGATAACTGATTTACCGGCAGAAATTTTTAATATCAAAGGTGTGTTGGATGCACAATATATTTTACCGGGGGTGGTGATGATCAAATTTAATACTTACACCACGTCTGCAAATGCAAAAAAAGAAATTGCGGAATTTGCCGAATCTATTAAGCAATTAAAGAACATTAACAACATTGCACAAATAGTTTTATTTGACGATTTTGATTTTGGTAAAGATAAATTGCAGGATTATTTGTGGGTAACGTACACACGCAGTAATCCATCACACGATATTTATGGCATTGATGAGCTCACCGAAAATAAACACTGGGGGTGCAAAGGCGCGCTGATATTTGATTCGCGTAAAAAACCGCATCACGCACCTGAATTAAAGTTAGATAGTAAGGCAGAAGAAAAAGCAGGCCTTATCCTGAAAAATTACCTGAAATAAGTTTGTCACTAAGACGCGAAGACACAAAAACTAAGTTTAACACAGCACAAAAAATAAAACAAACATTCGTGCCTTCGTGTCTTGGTGACCAATATCAATTAATGCTCTTTCCTAAGAAATCAAGCATAATAAGTTCTTCAACTGTATAACGTTTACCATTCACAAATGCCACTATCCATGCATCTTTTTGTCCTCTTGCAATGGCCTTCTGACGTAAAACTTCTGCATCCTTAAGTGTGGTAAATTGTTGTTGCGTGAAACGTGTAATACCATCCGGATAATCGTTCACCTCAGGCTTACCAAACTCCACTAAATTTTGATATTTAAAATTTTGCGGTTTACGATAAGCACCAATTTGAACTTTAAACACGAGGCCTTGCGCACAATAGCTTCCTGCTATATCCATCAACATTTTATAGTTGGCAGGGTCGTTCAATGATTTACCTTTTAGAGGTGCAAAATCAGGCAATGGCATGGCAGTACAAGGTGGTGTATCAACAACAACTGTTGGTGTTTCGGTAACACTTGGTGTGTTGGCTACAGTTGGCGTAACTGCAACTGTAGGCGTAACCGTTGTTTTAGCAGTATCAGTTTTTGGTGGTCCCGGAGGATACAAATAAAAATCTTTTTTAACCTCTAAATATTTATCGAGTTTCTCTATATCCAGATCCTCAACAATTGGCTCATAACCATCGGCATATACTTTAATACGGTAGGTAGATCCCGGACTAATAGCCATCAGGTATTTACCAGTAACATTATTGGATGCATACGGACCAATTAACTTATTTTCTTTATTCTTTATAACTTCAATATTAGCTTCAATAGGTTTATCATTTCCGTAAATAACACCTTTTAATAAAGCAACAACTGGTTTTTCACCTAATATACCCGGCGCAACGGTGTAAATATCCTGCTTACCTTTTCCGCCATTACCCGGGCGGTTACTGCTAAAGTATCCTTTATCACCGCGTGAATTGATGACATAATATCGATCATCTTCAGTTGTGTTTAAAGGAATACCCATACTCTTTGGTTCCGTCCAACTGTTCTCTTTCATAATAGAGAACATGATGTCGTATCCACCAATACTTTGGTGACCTTTTGAGCTAAAGAATAAAGTGATACCATCAGGGTGAATAAAAGGTGCATCATCATCCAAATTCGTATTGATCTTAGGACCAAGATTTACAGCCGGTCCCCAATCGTTATTAATTTTTACACTGGCCCAAATATCACGTCCACCATATCCGCCGGGGCGTTCGCTGGCAAAATACAATATCTGGCCATCTGCCGAAATTGAGCAACTACCTTCCCAGGCATCGGAGTTAATGTTTTCATTCAATACTTCAGGCTTAGAGAACGTTGTACCGCTTAATACACTCATGTATATATCACCTGAATTTTTTTCATCACTCTGAAACAGGAACATGTAGCGTCCGTCTTGCGAAACAGAAATAGCGGCATCGTTACCTTTGGTGTTAACAGTTAATACGCTTTGTGGAGCAGCCCAGGTTGAATCGGGATTCATTGTGGTTATATAAACATCTTCATGGTATTCCCCTTCTTCTTCATCAGGCTGCAATTGTTCGTTCAATTTTCCGCCAATACTATTTTTTCCGCGATAAGTAAATAACATAATGGACTCATCAGCAGTGATCGAAGGTACATACTCATCTTCATCGGTATTAACAGGCGCTCCCAGATTCTTGAAATCAGCAACCACTTTGTTTTCCAATAATATTTTCGCCGATTTACAATTCGTAATATATTGTAGAGCCTCAGTATTTAATTTTTTTTCTTCTTTAGTTGAATTTTTATTTCCTTGAATAAACTCTTCGTAATCTGCAATAGCCTTATCAAACTGATAATTCATATGGTATGCCCTACCCAAATAAAAAGCACCCTCGGCGTTTTTAACCGTTTTTTTCAAATCTTCAAACACTTCAATGGCACGCATTTTCTTCTCCGGAAAATTCATGGCACTTACACCTAATTTAAACTTATAATCAATGGTTTTTGGTGATTTGGTAACCAACTGATCATATAATTCGTACGCTTTATCATATTCTTTATTCTCAAAATAGATCTGCGCACTTTCCGCGATATCAGCTAAACTTTGACCAAAGCCAACAAAGCTGCCAAGGAAAAACATTAGGCCAATAAGGTAAATTTTAACATTCATGAAAATGGGTATAAAAATTCACTTTAAATATTGCAAAATAAAACCCTCGCTTTCAGCACTTTAAAAAAAGATATTAAAAGCTCTTTTTTAATAACCTAAAGAGCTTGTTTTGTTTGAATTTTCCGCTAATTTAGAGGAATAATAATGGTTTCGGGCAGTTTGCATAACAATCATATAGGTCTTTTAGTAGGTTTGATCTTGTTTTATTTGCTTTTTTTTGGCACTGTAATTTATTTTTTGGTGAAGGAGAAGAAAAACATTGAGGATTATAACAAAACCGAGCCTTTTCTACACATCAATTTAATTCGCATCACTTTATTATTTGCAACCATTGGTTTACCAATTGCGGCATTGTTCAGATCCTTCATACAAGGAACCGTAATTAAAGACGATCTTTTTGTACTATCCGGTAATGCCGTTTTAACTTTTGGTTTATTTTTATATACTTACATTAAAAAGAATAACCTGAACACGGTTAAATACCTTATTCTCATTAGTTATTCTGTGCTTTGTTTAAGTATCTTGTATTGTTTGTACCGAACACAATTAGATTGGTACTACGCCATTGGTTTTATTATTTTACTTACCGCTAGCACCTCCTTCATTAATAACGTAAAATCGTTCTTGTTCTTTTCCATATTCATTACACTCAGTAATTTCGGATTTACTTTAGTTATAAAACAACCCATTTTACATCCTTACCTCTATTTATTTGCAGTTTGCTGTGTGTTATTTGTTTCTCTTGTTTTATTCGTTAAGAACAATCAGCGGATCTCCTTTTCTGAAACAATTTTAAATACAACCAAAGCCATTGTAATAGTTTCTAACAGTAAAGGTGAGATCATTTTTGTGAACAATACCTTTATAGATGTAATGGGTTACACTGAAGATGAAGTGTTGGGTGACGGCTGGTGGAAGATCAGAAAAATGATAGAAGGCGATAAGAATACGCGTGAAAAACTGATCAAAGGCACAATTGATAAAACATCAAAAGTACTTTTAGAAACAAAGAAAAAAGAACGTATTTGGATACAATGGGAAAATAACCGCATGCAAAATGGTAACACAGTTGCAATTGGAACCGATATTACCGAAAAACAAGAGAAAGAAAGAGAATTTAAGCACATTGTTGAAAATGCACGCGATATTATTTACACAACCGATGCTAAAGGCAGATTTAGCTATGTAAATGAAATTGCAATAAATGTTACCGGTTATAGCCGAGAAGAATTTGCTAAAAAAGATTTTAAAGAACTCATACATCCCGATCATTTTAATCGGGTACTTGACCATAACATTGCCGAACTCAAAAAAAATAATTTTGAGACCTATATTGAGTTTCCGGTGATCACCAAATCGGGTAATGAATTATGGTTGGGGCAACAGATCATTTTTAAGATAGACCCGGCAACAAAAAAACTTTCGGGTGCGCAAGCCATTTGCCGTGATATATCGGAACGTGTTAAAGCAGAAAAAAAATTAAATGATTATTACACTGAACTAAAAGAGAACTACGAGTTAAAACAAGCCATATTAGGTGCTAAAACCATGGAGCAATTAGCTGAAACGGTTTTAACCAGTTTAATTAAAATTGCTCAGTCAACCCAATTCATTACACTTAACTTAATTACCGGCGATAATTTTTTAAATATTTTTTATATAGATATTTTCAATAAAAAACTTAAACAAACCGTTCAACCGCTTAATGCCAGTATAAAAGATACTATCGTTAAACTCACCAAAAAGAATTATCATCATTTCGAAAAAAAGGAAGACATTCTATTATTATACCTGCTCGATCAGCCTAAATTCGCAAAGAGTGCTTTAATTCATGAGTTTAAAGATAACGATCAGATAATTGGTTTTATAGGCTTGTATACCGATTTTCATTTTGATTTTGCGGCGAATGACACCCACTACATCAGCGACATCAGTAACTATATAAAAACCTATTACATTGAGTTTGAAAAGAACAAGATCATTGAACGCAAGAACAAAGAGATCGAAGCCTATTCAAAACAATTAGAGGTTGCAAACGAAAATTTGGAAACAAGAAATAAATTCCAAAAACTCGTTATTCAATCTACCTCCTTTGATCAGTTAAACAACACCATATTAAAAGAGATCATTCAGGATTCGCACAATGCCAAATCATACGTATTTAACTATTTGAATCTTGATAAAAAAACACTTCAAACCTATTCCATTAACCGAAACAATACCTTTACGTTTGAGAATACCTTGCAACTTAACGATAAGCAAATTGATTTTTTGGTGAACTTAAAAAATGGCTTGCTACATGATTGGAAAGAAGAGGATGTTGAAGCCTTTAGAATATTGGGAGAACTAAATCAACCAATCACTAATATTAAATCAGTGATTTTAGCCTGCATCAAACCAAAACTGATCAATAGTGGTTTTGTGGCTGTTTACTCTTTAAAACCAAATATCTATTCGAATTACGAGTTAAGCACCATTGAAGAAATTGCCAATGTATTGCAGGTAGCTTTAAATCAGTTTGAGAACAAACAATTGATCGATCAAAAGAATGATGAGATCGCTGCACAAAATAAGAACCTTGCTATTTTAAATGAGGCACAAAACAAACTCATTAACAACATAAAAGTTGAGGATGTATTTGAGGACCTCTTGGATCTTTTATTTAATAAGCTGGCCAATATTGAGCGCGCATCTATCCTAAAGTTTGATTTTGATAAGAAGATAGGAAACCTGCATCACATCAGTAAAAAGCGAACTGAAGTGCGTTACAAAGATCTCCCGTTCGATCAGATATTTATTTTACAGGCATTTTTAACAGAAGGAATTTACGATGTGGTGGATTACGACCTAAAACCAAACTTGATCGAAGATGAAAAGAAATGGTACTACAGTGGTATTCGATCGGCCTACGCTACTCCTATTTACATCAACAACAAATTATACGCATCCATCAACTTGTTCTCTAATGTACCGGGTAATTTCAATGAACTAAAGGCAACAATCAACCAGATCATTTCTTCTACGCAATTGATCATTGATCAGTTGATCAATAAAGATATCATCTCGGAAAAGAATAAGAATATTTCGGCAAATATCAATTATGCTAAACGTATACAAGATGCATTTTTACCTAATGAAGATGCCTTACGTCGCGTATTTCATAAATCGTTTGCCATGTTATTGCAGCGTGATGCATTAGGAGGCGATTTCTATTGGGTAAAGGAAATGAACAACTATTCATTACTTGCTGTTGGCGATTGCACGGGACATGGTGTATCAGGTGCGCTTCTTTCAATTTTATCTACAACCTACCTGAATACGATCATTGATAAGTGGCAAAACTATAATCCTGGCATTATTCTTGATCTATTAAGCAGCAGCATTTACAACTCATTCCATCAGAAAAATTCGGATGAAGATGTGAACGATGGTTTGGATATTACATTTTGTACCTATAACAAAGCAGACAAAACATTGCTGTTTGCCGGAGCAATGCATACCCTATACATTTGCAGAAAAGGTGAGATCATAGAATACAAAGGCAGCAGAAAACCAATTGGTTTAGAGAATAAACATTTAAAAGCCAATTACGAATCGGTATTCATTCAGCTCGAATCAAATGATAAGGTCTACATGTCGTCCGACGGTGCCATTGATCAGTTCAGCTCCATTACCGAAAAACGTTTAGGTAATAAGCGCTTTAAAGAAATACTTTTAGAAGTAGAAGACACACCGTTAAAAGAAAGAAAACGAAAGATATTAAGTTTGATCAATAAGTGGCGCGCTAATGCCAACCAAACTGATGATATTTGTATTGTTTCGTTTGAAGTTGATTAAGCTGATACGTGTTCCTTCTTTCTTATCAATAATAAAAAGAAACTGCAGATCAAGGCGTTCAAAATGATCAACTCCATACCGATCTGGTAATTGCCAAAAAACAATTTTGAATTGCTGCTGATCAGGTAACAAACAACTGGGCCAATTAAACAAGCCACCGGCACAAGCTTATCCTTTAAATTGATCTTACTGAACAATCCAATAAAGAACAAGGCTAATAATGGTCCGTATGTATAACCGGCCACGATCAAGATCGTATCAACCAAAGCGCTTTTATTAAGTTGCTTGAACAACAAAATAATTAACCACAATAAAAATGTAAATCCAATATGTATCAAGGTTCTGTATTTGCTTTTCTTTTCATCAGGAATCGTGTAGCGCTTATCAATCTCTAATACATCAATGTAAGCCGAGGTAGTAAGTGTAGTTAAAACACTATCGGCACTGCTAAAGGTTGCTGCCGTTAAACCCAAAATAAAAACCAGACCCGAAAAAACGCCCAGATGATTCAATGCTAAGTTCGGAAAGACCTGATCGGTTATCACCTTTCCGGTTTCAGTATTTGTTGGTAAGGGCACTTGGGCAAATTCATAATAATTATACAACAACACACCTAACGATAAGAAGAAAATATTAACGATAACCATGATGATGCTAAACCAAAAAATATTCTTTTGAGCCTCCGGTAGCGATTTGCAACTTAAATTCTTTTGCATCATGTTTTGATCAAGACCCGTCATAGCAACAGCCGTAAACACACCGCCAATAAAATCTTTAAAAAAGAAATTCGACTTTTTAAAATCAAAAAAGAATGATTGAGAATGTTCGGATGATATCACATTTTTTGCAGCCTCAAAAAGTGAGATGTTCATTATATTGGTTATGGCAACAATAGATAATACAACGCCCAAAACCAAGAAAACACTTTGAATGGTATCTGTATACACCAGTGTTTTTATACCGCCTTTATAGGTGTATAGCAACATCAGTAATAAAATAAAAGATACACTTAAGCCAAAGGGTACGCTGTTACCAAACAAACGGTCGAATACAAAAAACTGAATTACACTTGCCGCTAAATACAAACGGCCGGCAGCACCCAATAAACGCGAAATAATAAAAAATAAACTTCCTGTTTTTTGCGTTATCCTTCCAAAACGTGACAACAAATACTCATAGATGGAAGTAAGATTTAAGCGATAATACAAAGGCAACAAAATATGTGAAATGATAAAGTAGCCAACAAAATAACCCAATATGATCTGTAAATAGGAGAAATGCGCCGTACCTACCTTACCGGGAACAGAAATGTAGGTAACGCCACTTAATGAATCGCCGATCATACCCAAGGCAACCAATATCCAAGGCGATGATTTGTTTCCTAAGAAATACGAATTAGCTGTAACCTTACGCGAGGTAACATAACCCATTACCAGTAAGATCAAAAAATAGGCAACAATAAAAAATATGATAACAATTGGAGAGATCATAAATCAAAAATGCCCCAAAACATTTAATATTTAACATACTTGCTTAATATTTCTAAACAAATAAGTTTGAATAAGTTTTAATAAAGTATTGAAATGAAAAGCCGTGTTTTAAGTGAATTTTACTGAAATTTATAGGAAATTGGAATATAGTTCAAAAATATTAGAACAGGCTGTTGAATCGTTTGCATGCCTACCGGGAGTTGGAAAAAAAACAGCCTTACGCCATGTGCTGCATTTAATAAAGCAAGACCCAAAAGTTGTTGATGGATTCATACACGCTTTAACACAACTACAAACAGAACTTAAATTTTGCACAAGATGCCACAACATCAGCGAAAGTGAAATTTGCTCCATTTGCTCTAACACCAAGCGCGATCATAGCACCATTTGCTTGGTACAGGATTTTAGAGATATTTTAGCCATTGAAAGCACGGGGCAATACAGAGGTGTTTACCATGTTTTGGGTGGATTGATCTCGCCACTGGATGGTATTGGACCTTCTGAATTAAATATACCAACATTAGTTGAAAAAGTAAGTTCTGGGGAGATCAAAGAAATTATTTTAGCGCTTAATGCAACCATGGAAGGTGAAACAACTTCATTTTTCATATATAAAAAACTAGCTGCATATGATGTGATCATGAGTGCCATAGCCAGAGGAATTGCCGTAGGAGATGAATTGGAATATACGGATGAAGTAACGCTTGCGCGATCAATTGCCAATAGAGTACCGTTTAGTAATGCCATCAAAAAATAACTTACAAAATTCGGATGCGAATAATTTATACGATATTTTTTATTCTTTTACTTTCAAATTTTCGTTCGCAAATACTCGACAAAAATTATTATTTGATCGATTCCCTAGATAAAAGCAAAATCAATAAAGGCGATCTTGAAACTATTGAAAAATTAATTGGTGAGTATCACACTTTAAAAAGTGATACTGATAGGATACAAAAAATAAGTGAGTTAGCAGAAAACATTTATGATGAAAAAATATGGCCCAAATACAATACTTTGATGTTACGTATAGCCATTCAAAACGAAAACAATTCAAATAAAAAAGTACAAAACATTTTTTTAAGTTCAAAAGCTCTTGCCTTTAATAACATAGGCTATTACTTTGACAACTTTACACAAGAAATTGATTCTGCTGAATATTATTATAAAAAAGCTATAGAAATAGTTGAAAAAATAAATGATGTTGAACGTTTAATTATCTTCTCTTCGAATTCTGCAAACATTTATCAAAACCGAGGTGAACATGGCAAGGCACTTGATATATACAATAATATTTTATTGAAAGAACCAAAACTAAAAAACAAGGCTTTGCTATTACCTGCTATGAATAACATAGCCAATATATATTTATATCTTGGTGATACTTCTACGTGTTTAATTTATCTTAAACGTTGTTTTCTAATTGCTAAAAACCAAAATGACTTAAATATGAAAGCCCATTTGTTGCATAACATGGGAACTTTAATGGCTAGGAAAAACGACACAAAAGGAATACAGTCAGTTAAAACAGCTCTTTATATCAGAAAAAGAATTGGAGACAAAAAAGGGATTGCTAAAAGTTTATTGGTTCTTTCAAGTTTAATGCTTGCAAAAAAAGATGTAAGTGCTGCAAAAATTTATTTACAAGAAGCCGAACCAATAATTAAAGAAATAAACAACACGAATAGTTATGCGTTGTACTATAGAAACCTAGGTGATTTTGAGGAATTAAAAGGTAACACAAAGGAAAGTATTGATTACTACATACAATCTATTAACAAATATAAGGAAGCAAAAGCAATTGATGATTTAGTAAACACTTTAGAATATGCGGCTAAACTTTGTGGTGATAAGCCGGAATTTAAAGCGTTAAAAAATAATTTTTTAGCCGAGCATTATGTTTACAACAAACAGCTTGATAGAAGCAATGTTCAAAGAGTTGCAGCTCAATTAAAATTCGAAAATGAATTAAAAATAAAAGAAGCCGAACAAAAAATTAAAGATGAAAAATCACATTCAGAAAAAAGAGTTCAGCAAAACATAAGCATTGCAATAGGTGTTATTTTATTAATTACACTTGTGTTTTCTTACTTTATTTATAAATCATTAAAACAAAATAAAGAAAAGAATATTGAGATCAGTAAACAAAAACACCTGATCGAAGAAAAACAAAAAGAAATTATTGATTCTATCAATTATTCAAAACGAATACAAACCAGTTTTTTACCGTCAGACGATGACCTAAACGATACCTTCCCAAATTCTTTTGTTTTATACAAACCAAAGGATATTGTGAGTGGTGACTTTTATTGGATGATGGATTCAAAGAATTATACTACTATTCAAAAGAATTTCAGGAGCATTGCTGTAGCAGATTGCACTGGGCATGGTGTACCGGGAGCAATATTAAGCATGCTGGGCTCATCTATTTTAAACCAAGCTATCCTCGATAAACACGTTATGTCATCTGCAAACTTGCTTGATTTTTTAAATTCAGAATTAAAAAAGAACTTACGATCAAAATCAAAAGAGGTTATTAGAGATGGTATGGATATTAGTTGCTGCATCATATTTAACGACACCCTTAAAATGCAATTTTCAGGTGCAAATAATCCGTGCTGGATCTTACGTGAAAACACCATCATTGAATTAAAGGCCGATAAACAGGCTGTAACCGCCGCTATTGAAGAAAACGCACAAACATTTACGTTAACAGAATTTCAGCTTCAAAAAAATGATCAGATATTTTTATTTACCGATGGTTACGCCGATCAATTTGGCGGGCCCAAAGGAAAAAAATTCAAATACAAACAACTTGAAAAAACGCTCATTGAATCATCAATATATAGCGCATATGAACAAAAGAATTACATTTTAAATAAATTCACCGAGTGGAAAGGTGACCTTGAACAGGTGGATGACGTTTGTATCGTTGGATTAAAAATATAATTATCGTAATATTTTTCTTACAAAGGCAACGGTAAAATAACTCATTAAAAACACACCTGAAAAGCCTTCTAAAACTGCTACTGCTTTTAAAATGCCGTAAGGGAAATAATCGCCATAACCAATCGTGAAAAATGTAATGGCACTGTAGTATATACTATTCCAAAACTCCTGAAAATGATTTAAATCTTGTGGCAAGGTTGTTTGTACAGAGCCCACAGAATGAAAATAAACGGTTGTGAAATAATAGATGAACCCAAAAACAAAAATTGCCAAAACACCATTGGCTAAAACACGTGTAGGTGCAGTAGCATATCGTCCGACAAAATCAAAAATGTACTTTTGAAAATAATACTTAGGGTAAGCAAAAAGTTTTTCGACAGATGGGCCGTTTAATTCTGAATTTAAATTTGCCTTTGCTTCGCAACGCTTAAACTCTATATAAGCTGCATCTTCATCTTCATACTGGCCATTGACCCTGAAATTTTCTTTTAAATTTCTGAATTGTTCGGCCTTTTGAATATAACTTGTTTTCTTTTGATTGTATATCAGATCAGCCACATGGTTCTCACGCCAATTGATAAATAATCGCCCAATTATGCGTGTATCAGTCAAATATAATTCACGAATAAACACGTCTTTACTTTCCGGTTTCACATCCACAATATCACGCACAATGGCATTGCTTAAGTTTGCAATTTTACATTCTTTAAATCGCAGATCAACGTAACAGTTAAAAGGGCAACCTCTAAATGAGATATGTGCTGCTTTGGCCTGGTTAAAACTGATGCTGCCTGTTCCAAAATCAACATGGTCAAAATTAGCTTCGCCATTTGCGAAATCAGCTTGCTCAAAACTCACATGCCCTAAACCAAATGTTGTGCCTCTGAAATTTATTTTTCCATTACCAAACTCAACACCTTCAAACGAAACATCTCCATCATTGAATTCAACACGTTTAAAATCAATTCTCCCGCCGCCAAATTCAACATTTTTAAAGTCCTTTTTTCCTCTACTAAAGGATGCGCGTTCAAAAGAAATATTACCTTCTGAAAATTTCGCAAATTTAAAATCGATGTTACCGGTTCCAAAAATCGTGTTCTTAAAATTAACGTGGCCATTACTGAAATTGGCATCAGCAAAACTTAAATTACCGATCCCAAAATTAGTTCCCTCAAAGGAAACATCACCATCACCAAATCTTACCGATTGAAAATTGGTTGTTCCACTTCCAAACTTCGCGTGATGAAATAAAACATCACCATGTCCGAAATCGCTTGCCAAAAAATTATTATAACCGTTTCCAAAAACAATTCTATCAAAAACCGTTTGCGAGCCTTCAAACTTTGCATAGCTCAGGTCGGTGGTTGATTCGCAATCGAAAAATGTTCGTGTTGCAGTAAAATTATTTATAAAAACAAGATCATGTTCCTTTTTATTTCTTGTTTCTCGGTACTCATTCAGTGACAGATCTTTTATATAGGCATTATTGAGTATAATTGATTCACCGTTATCTATTAATAAATAGATATCTTCTTTTGAAATAACATTTAAAGTCAAGCGGGTAACTTTTTTGTTATGCTCATCAAAAAATGTAACAATAGCCAAATCATTATTTGTTCCTTCAAAAGAAACCGAATAACGCAACAAATGGTCATCATGTAATTGACTATCGATCATGATCGGAAAATGTGTAGGTTGAATTTAAGAATTTACTTAGATATAAAAACAAAAAAGCCCCAATTTCTTGAGGCTTTTTGCGGACCAGACGGTCCCGATAGCTATCGGGATCGAACCCGCGACATTTCTTTTAAAAGAATTAATAGTGTGGTTTTTGGATTTAAAAGATTACTTTTTAAAAACAAAAAAGCCCCAATTTCTTGAGGCTTTTTGCGGACCGGACGGTCCCGATAGCTATCGGGATCGAACCCGCGAACAAGTATATTCTTTAATACTTTTTTGAAGATAAATTAATACATGAAAATCAAATACAAATTGAATAAGAAAGAGTCGGTATTAAAAACAAAAAAGCCCCAATTTCTTGGAGCTTCTTGCGGACCGGACGGGACTCGAACCCGCGACCTCCGCCGTGACAGGGCGGCATTCTAACCAGCTGAACTACCGGTCCGTTTACCGATTTTTACTTCGGGAGTGCAAATGTATACGATTTAAATTTAATTGCCAAAAAAAACGCAACATTTTTCATTATTTCCCAGAAAAATATGCCTTCATGGGCTCAAAATAAAATTGTTTCCAGCCATCCTTATACTTCTTTCCATCGCCTTTTTGTAAATTATAGTGGTGGAGAGATAATTTCGTTTTCCCTGCTTTCTCCTCAAACCTGATCTCAATTATAGAGTCAACTGCTTCCTCATTAAACTCCGTTGTACGCCACGTTTGTTTAATGAATTGTCCATCCTTTAATTCAATGTTTTTTCCGCTGATATAACCATCCCATGCTGTAAATGAACTTCCGGTCTTCTTATTGATCTTCGCCTCTCCACCGGTAAATAAAGCGTGTTTTTTGGAGTCCAACCAAGCATTATACAGCTCTTTTGCTGCTACCGGTAATGTGATAGACATTTTTATTTCTTCCATTGTTCTATTCTTCAATTAAAGGTAAAAAAAAATCCCAGAAGTAAATTCCGGGATCTTAATTCATTTATTAGTGTCCGCCACCATCATGCTCGCCTTCTGCTAAAGGCACAGTTTGCGGAACGAAATCTTTTTCTTGACCAGGCTTGCTATAATCATAAGCCCAACGGTGTACCTCTGGTATAGCGCCAGGCCAGTTACCATGAATGTTAGCCATTGGCGTGGTCCACTCTAATGTATTTGAGTTCCAAGGATTTTGAGGTGATTTCTCGCCACGGAACATACTATAGAAGAAGTTGAAGATAAATATACCCTGAGCTAAAGCACCAATAATAGCTGAAATAGTTACGATAACGTTGATATCAACTAAGTTATCGAACATAGGGAAGTTGCTATTGGTATAATACCGACGAGGAACACCTGCTAAACCTAAGAAATGCTGAGGGAAGAACACACCGTATGCACAGATCAAAGTGAACCAGAAATGTACATAACCTAGTTTTTTATTCATCATTCTTAAGAATAATTTAGGAAACCAATGATAAACACCTGCGAACATACCAAAGATAGCACTCAGACCCATTACGATGTGGAAGTGAGCCACAACGAAATAAGTATCATGTACGTTAATATCTAAAGTTGAATCTGCTAAGATGATACCAGTTACACCACCAGTAATGAATGATGAAACCAATCCGATAGAGAATAACATTGCCGGCGTATACTGTAAGTTACCTTTCCAGATAGTGGTAATGTAGTTAAATGCTTTTACAGCTGAAGGGATAGCGATCAATAACGTTGTAAATACGAATACCGAACCTAAGAAAGGATTCATACCGGTCATATACATATGGTGACCCCAAACGATGAATGATAAGAAACCAATTGCTAACATTGAACCGATCATGGCGCGATAACCGAAGATAGGTTTACGTGAATTTGTTGCAATAACTTCAGATGTAATACCTAATGCAGGTAATAATACGATGTATACCTCAGGGTGACCTAAGAACCAGAATAAGTGTTCAAATAAAATTGGGCTACCACCTACGTTATCCAAAGGACGGCCTCCGATGTAAATATCAGATAAGTAGAATGAAGTACCAAAACCTCTATCCATGATCAATAATAATACACAAGAAACTAATACAGGGAAAGATAATACACCTAAAACTGCAGTAATTAAAAACGCCCAGATAGTTAATGGTAAGCGGGTCATTTTCATACCTTTTGTACGTAAGTTAACGATTGTAACAATGTAATTTAAGCTTCCAAGTAATGATGAAACAACGAACAAGGTCATAGACATTAACCATAAGGTCATACCTAACTTTGAACCCGGCATTGCTTCAGGAACAGCAGATAATGGAGGATAAATTGTCCATCCACCAGAAGCAGGTCCGTCATCAATAAAACAAGAAGCTAACATAATACAGCTTGAAATAAAGAAGAACCAGTATGATAACATGTTTAAGAAACCAGAAGCCATATCACGCGCACCAATTTGATACGGAATTAAAAGGTTACTGAATGTACCACTTAAACCACCCGTTAATACGAAGAATACCATGATAGTACCGTGAATGGTTACTAAAGCCAAATACATGTTTGGATCAAGTATACCATCTTTACCCCATTTATCACCTAGTAATGCATTCACAAAAGCGAATTTTTCACCAGGCCAAGCTAATTGCATACGAAAAATGATTGACATTGTCATAGCAATTACAGCCATAATCACCGCAGTGATCAAGAACTGGCGAGAGATCATCTTGTGATCCATACTAAAGATGTACTTGCTCACAAAACTTTCTTCATGATCATCATCATGATGATGAACGTGATCATGGTGAACTAAATGTTCTTTTTCGAGTGCAGAATTTGATACAGAAGCCATTGTATTGTGTATTATTTAGTTTATTAATTATTTACTCGCTACCGCTTTAAAAGCTTTTTGCTTTGCAAGCCAAGCATTATAATCTGCTTCACTTTCAACGATAATTGTCATTTGCATATTATAGTGTGATGCACCACAGATCTTATTACACAATAATGCGTAATCAAACTCTACAGGCTCATTACCATCTTTAGCACGTTGTTTATTAATACCAGCCATTAACTGTTTTACGTAAGGATGATTACGCATTTCAGCAGTTGTTTTAGTTGGTTTAAACTTAAAAGTTGTTACCATACCAGGCACGCAGTTCATTTGTGCTCTGAAGTGAGGCATATAAGCACTATGAATTACGTCACGTGAACGGAATTCAAAAACAACCTCCTTATTAACCGGTACATGGAATTCATTTTTTACTAATAAGTCATCATTTCCAACAACATCAGCAGTATCTAAACCAACTGAATTACTACCTGAAATCTGACGGTAATCCGTTTGTCCTAATTTTCCATCTTTACCTGGATAACGCGCAGTCCAATCGAATTGTTTAGCATATAATTCAATTAACACACGGTTAGGATCCTCAGAAATTGAAGTGATCTCATTCCAATACTTTAAACCAAAAATGATGATGAAAGCAAGTGCGGAAGCCGGAATAATTGTCCAAGCCATCTCTAACTTATTGTTATGAGGGAAATATACTGCTTGTGCTTTTGCGTGACCACGATATTTATAAGCGAACCAGAATAAAAAGAAATTGGTTGCAAGAAATACAAAAGTGATCAAATAGATATTTGCATCCCATAATGTATCATACTTTTCGCCATGCTCTGATGCTGCAGGAGGTAGTGCATTGTCGTTCCAACGCATTACTTGCCAAACAAAAAAGCTGAAAAACAACACCATGAAAATAAGCATTGCTTTACCCATTCTGTCGTTATCAGAATCGGTAACTTGCCATTCAGTCGTTTTCTTTAAGCCTCTGCTTAACTCAATAATTCTTAATAATTGATGTCCTGCAATTATTAATAAAACGATGGCTAATAGAACTAATAGTTTCATTGTAATTTATTTTAAATTTTTAATAGTCGTTTTCTTTTCTAATTAGGTTGTATGGTGTAAACTTTCGTTCAAATAAGGGTGATTTTTCACTCTTAAAGGTGCTTTTGCTAATGCATTCATTACAACAAAAATGAACAATCCTAAGAAGAAGAAGAATGTACCAAACTCCATCCAGCTTAAACCGGTCCAAGAATGACCAACTGTACCCGGCATTACAATCATGATCACATCTAAATAGTGACCTACGAAAATAATTGTACCAACAAACATCAAGAATAAGAAGTTACGCTTGCAATCGCGGCTCATTAACATGATCATTGGGAACGCGAAATTCACAAATAATACTGTCCACATTAAAGCCTTATAACTTTCCCAACGTGTTTGGAAATAAATTACCTCCTCAGGGATATCTGAATACCAGATCAACATGAATTGAGAGAAGTATAAGTATGTCCACAAGAAAGAAATAGCGAACATCCATTTACCCATATCATGTACAGTACTTTCAGTTACGAATTCTAAATAACCTAATTTCTTTAAGTAGATGATGAAGATCGTGATGGCAACCATCGCACTGATCCACATACCTGCAAAAATATACCATCCAAATAAAGTTGAGAACCAATGTGTATCAATACTCATCACCCAATCCCATGCAGAAGTTGAAGATGTTACTGCAAATAATACCATGAACCAAGCTCCTAACTTTACGTTCTTCCAGTGGTAACTGTTGTTTACATCAATTTCAAGTTTATCAGCATCTAAAGAGTTCTTACGTAATTTCATTGTGAACCATAACCAACCCACCATGTACAACACGGTGCGGATCCACCAGAATGTACCAAAGTAACCGATCTTAGCAGCGATAACAGCATCATAATGCTCACTTGTTGGGTCAGCAATACCTGGCGCCATCCAATGATACATATGGTGTGTATGTAACTGACCTAAAATGAATAATAACATCATAAAGCTTAAGCCCCATGGTAAATACATGGCAACTGCTTCTATAACACGCTTAATGGTTGTAGCCCATCCTGCCTCAGCAGCATACTGCAATCCTAAGAAGAATGCCGCAGCTAAAGCCAATGCCATAAAGAAGAATGAACCTGCAAAAATATTTGACCAGGCACGAGTACCTGCATGATAATGCTCTGCCTCATTACCTTTGTCCATCACAAACATCATGATGATTGACACTAAGCCAATTGCCATCAAAATGAAGGAGAACATTTTGGCTTTTGATGGTACCGTAAATTTTAAGTTATCTGTGCTCATATTGTAATTCGTTAGTATTATAAATATTAATGATGTGCTGCTGCTGTTGTAGGTGCCGGAGCTGCTGCAGGAGCTGTTGCTTTAGTGCTATCAGCCGGTGCAGTTTCTTTTGGTCCTTGTAATTTTTGTACATAGTATACCAATTTCCAACGCTCTTCAGCAGTTAACTGGCTTGCATGCGACCCCATTGAGTTTTTACCGTAAGTGATCGAATGAAAGATCTTTCCTTCAGGTAAATTTTTCAACGCACCACTGTATGAAGGAGGCGGACCAGGTAATTTACCTGCTACCTTACCATCACCTGAACCACTTGCACCATGGCAATGGATACAAAACTTACCATATAATACTTCACCTTCTTTTTCCCACTTCTCACGATCAGCAGCACTTAAAGGGTTTTTAAGATTTAAACCTGCTGCTTCATAACCTTCCGGTGTATTTTCATATCCATAAGGCATGTAACCACGCGCAACTGTTCCCTTTACAGGTAACATAGCATTGTTAGCGGTATCGCCATCTACAGTATGAACACTGTAATATTCCAATGAAGGAGAACGATACATGTCAGGCATAAATTCTACACCCGGACTGTTCTCATCTTTTTTACCACAAGACGTTAAACCGGCAAGCACAAGTGTAAAAAGAGCACCTGTTACAGCTAGTTTTATATTTTTATAATTCATTTTCATCTTTAAATCTCTTTAATACTTTGGTTCAATGTGAATGGTACCTTTGAAATTTACTTCTTCAACACCATTTTCTTTTAAGATAGACTCAGCCTTTTTTGATTGCTCGTCGTTTAGTTCAAGATAGATCAAGAATTTATCATCTGTAGTTCTAGGATCAGGATTTTTTGCTCTTGCACCCGGAACTAACCAACAACGTAAGAAGTAAGTTAAAGCCATACCGTGAGCAGCACAAAATACTGTAGCTTCAAATGTAATTGGAATAAACGCCGGAACGTTCATGTAATATGTCCAGTTTGGTTTACCTCCAATATCATTTGGCCAATCATGAACCATCATATACCACATCATTAATGTAGCTAATGAAGTTCCGGTGATACCGTAAATAAATGCACAAATTGCAATACGTGTGCGTGGTACACCAATTACACCATCAATCCCGTGAACCGGCATTGGAGAAAATACATCTTTGATACGGATACCAGCAGCTCTTAATTTTTTACAAGCTTCTAGCATTGGCACCTCGTCGCCAAAAACCCCGTGTATAATTTGTTTAGTTGCCATATAATTTTTTCTTCTATATTAATTATTAATGATGAGCTGCATGTGCATGCGACGCTGCATCTAATTTTTGTTGTTGACCTGATGATTTTAAGATTGTTTTTAACTCGGCCTGCGCAATTACAGGGAAATAACGAGAGAATAACAAGAAACAAACACCAAAGAAACCAATTGTACCAACAAAAATTCCAATATCAATGAATGAAGGTGTGTAAGTATTCCAAGTTGAAGGTAAATATGTACGACATAATGTAGGAACGATAATTACAAAACGCTCGAACCACATACCAATATTTACAACAATTGATAATATGAAAGTTGCAACAACTGAAGTACGGATCTTCTTGAACCAGAATAACTGTGGAGAAATAACGTTACATGTCATCATTGCCCAGTAACTCCAAGCTAAAGGACCGGTAGCACGATTTAAGAATGCGTATTGCTCCCACTCTACACCACTATACCAAGCAACGAACAACTCTGTTAAGTATGCCACACCTACAATTGAACCTGTAGTAATGATTACGATGTTCATGTACTCAATATGCTTAATGGTTAAATAAGCCTCTAATTTGTAGATCTTACGAACCACTAACATTAAGGTTAATACCATTGCGAAACCTGAGAATACCGCACCAGATACGAAATATGGAGGGAAGATGGTTGTATGCCAACCAGGTACTACTGAAGTAGCGAAGTCAAAGGATACGATAGAGTGTACTGAGAATACTAATGGTGTTGATAAACCTGCAAGCACCAATGAAACCTCTTCGAAACGGCTCCAGTGACGAGCTCCACCACCCCAACCAAATGAAAGGATACCGTAGAACTTCTTTTGCCAAGGCTTGATCACGCGGTCGCGGATCATTGCAAAGTCAGGAATTAAACCAATGTACCAGAAAACGATTGAAACTGTTGCGTAAGTTGATACCGCAAATACGTCCCATAATAATGGTGAGTTAAAGTTAGGCCACAAACTACCAAACTGATTTGGTAAAGGGAATAACATATAATCTAACCAAGGACGACCAGTGTGTAAGGTTACGAAAATAGCCGCACAAAGTACCGCGAAGATCGTCATCGCCTCTGCAGAACGGTTAATAGCCATACGCCATTTTTGACGGAATAATAACAACACGGCTGAGATCAACGTACCTGCGTGACCAATACCGATCCACCAAACGAAGTTGGTAATATCCCAAGCCCAGTCAACACCATTGTTACTACCCCATGAACCGATACCAACACCAATGGTATAAGCTAAACTTCCTAAACCCCATAAGAAAGCCAAACCACAAAGTGTGATCAACGTGTACCACCCTTTAGCAGCTTTACCTTCAATTGGCGCAATAATATCGTCAGTGATCTGGCGGTAACTTTTATTACCAATGATCAACGGTTCCCTTATTTCTGATTCTGCGTGCATATTATATTATGAATAAGTTTTTAATTAATTATGAATGTTTTTCTTCTTTGTGCTCTTCATGTTTTTCGCCATGACCTTCTCCGTGACCTGCACCATGACCTGCGCCATTTCCTTCAGATTCACCATAGAAAGTGATTTGCTCTTCAACATTTCTAACTTTCAATAAGTAAGATACAGTTGGTTTTACACCTACTTCTTCTAATAAGAAGTAATGTTTATCATCTTCTCTCCACTTGTTGATCTCTGCATTCTCATCATTAACATCACCAAACATAATGGCGTTTGTAGGACAAGCTTGCTGACAAGCAGTTTTGATAGAACCATCTTGTAATGGTGTACCAGCTTTTTTAGCAGCTAATTTACCAGCTTGTAAACGTTGCTGACACATTGAACATTTTTCCATTACACCACGAGAACGAACTACAACATCCGGATTTAACACCATACGTCCTAATTCACTTTGTGCCGGATTAACATCAGCAAAGTCTGCATTTGCGTTATAGTTGAACCAGTTGAAACGACGAACCTTGAACGGACAGTTGTTAGCACAGTAACGAGTACCGATACAACGGTTGTAGGTCATCATATTTAATCCTTCTGTACTGTGGCTGGTAGCTAATACCGGACAAACAGTTTCACAAGGAGCGTGATTACAATGTTGACACATCATTGGTTGGAAAGTTACCTTAGGATTAGCCGAAGGATTTTCCATATCGATATACATCTTCTTAGTTTCACCTAAACCATGAGCATCTGCTGATTGCTTAGTAACATCTGAAGTATAATAACGATCGATACGTAACCAGAACATATCACGCGTTTTAGAAACCTCTTCTTTACCAACAACTGCAACGTTGTTCTCAGAAGTACAAGCTACAACACAAGCCGAACAACCAATACATGAAGTCATGTCGATAGTTAAGCCCCATTTGTGATTTAAACGCTCATGTTGATTCCATAAGTCAATTTCATCCACATGCTTTTTACCACCACCATGTACTGGTAACATGGCTGCAGGGTTATAATATTCTTTATCTTTTGACTTATACTCATTTAAAGAAGTTTCGCGCAATAAGTATTCTTCACGACCCATAATGGTGTGTTGAATTTGAGTTGCAGCGAATTTATGAGTATCAGTTGTTTTGTTTACAGAAACATTTCCAACGATCGGTTGAACTGTATCGTTTGTAACAGTAAGGAATTGGAAGGCATTAACACCTACCCCATTCGCTACCTTCATTGCCTCAGCAGTACGGCCATAACCTAAAGCTAAACCAATTGTACCAGGAGCCTGACCAGGTTGAGGATAAACAGGAACAGTTACTTTTGTTCCACCTACTGATAATTCAACAATACTACCAATGATATCCTGACGTAACATTTCATTTAAACCCATTGCTTTAACGTCAATAGGGCTCATGGTAATGTAGTTATCCCAGGTTACTTTAGAGATAGGATCAGGTAATTCCATTAACCAAGGATTATTACTTTGGTTACCGTTACCTAAACCAATTTTTTCATATACAAATAATTCAATTGCTCCACCTTTAACAGAAGTTGCCATTGATGCAGCTTTGTTGTAATCAGGTGTAGGTAAAACCTCAGCAACAGGAGCCACAACTTTTGGCTCTTCTTTCTTAGGTGCTTCAATATGTAAACTATCAGCTGCTGCTTCAACAATTGCAGTTGCTACACCAGCTAATACCGGTTTACCTGTACTATCTTTTGCCATTGGCTCAATAGTAGGCACAACCTTATGAACAGCTACTTTAACAACACCATCGTGTAATGCATTAGCCCAGAAACTAGGGAAATCTAAGAATTTACCTTGCGCAGGGAATACGCGGTTGTTCCAGTAACCTTGAATGTATGATAAATAATCAGCCTTAACACCAGACCATTTTAATAATGAATCCTGGAACTGACGAGTACCTTCATGACGAGGTGCTGCAAAGATCGGATTGATAGTAGGTTGTTGCAATGAATAATGACCACGCTTAGGGTTAGCATCATTCCAAGACTCTAAATAGTGGTGATCAGGACAAACAACATCAGCCATTTGAGAAGTTTCATCTAACACATTTGAGAAAGAAACTTTTGTTGCAACTTTCTTATATGCGTCTGCAAACTTCATTGAAGCAGGAGAAGTATAAACCGGGTTACAGTTATAAGTCATTAAAACACCAACTTTACCAGATGCCATATCAGCAACTAATTCAGCGAATGCTTTATCATCACCTTGCTTTAAATTATAATGCATTTCAACATCTACAGTTTTTCCGTAGTTGTCAAGCATTTTATTGATTCCGTTAACTAAAGTTTGAACACCTTCATCGTTTACACCAGAAACAACTAATGATTGTCCTTTATGTTTTACTAACTCTTCAGCAGCTTTTTTAATTGCTTTAACAGCTTCTGCATTCGAGATCTTCTCTTCTCCTGTAGCTTTTGAATTTCCGGTAGCAGATGCAACCTCATTAAATAAAGCTAAAGTAACCTTACCTAATTCAGATGGTTTAACCATGAAACGGTTATCAGCGTTTGCACCCGTTAAAGATAAAGTTGACTCAAAATGATAGTGCTTGCTCATTTCAGGTTTATCTTTAGTTACCTTACGTGTAGAAGCGTATTGTTTTGCAAACTCAATTGGGTTTAACCAGTTTCCTAAGAAATCACAAGCAATACCAACAATGGTTTGTGCTTTTGAAAAATCGTATGATGAAACAACTGACTTACCAAACACATTCTTATTTGCCAATGTTAAAGCGTTATAAGAAATAGCATCGTAAGTTACATGCTGTGCACTTGGATATTTTGCAGTGAATTCAGCAATTACCGCCTTTGTAGAAGGACTGATAATTGTTGAAGTTAAGATACGAACAGCGCCACCAGCAGTTAATGCCTTTGCAACAGTTTCGTCTGCAGAACTCCATGTAGCATCTTTACCTTTAACTAACGGGCCACGTAAACGTGCACCATCGTATAAACCAAGTACAGAAGCCTGAACACGAGCAGTTGTTCCGCCGTGAGAAACTTTTGACAGATCATTTCCTTCGATCTTGATCGGACGACCTTCTCTTGTTTTTACAAGGATAGATGCGTAATCATGACCATCATAGAAAGTTGACGCGTAGAAGTTAGCAACACCTGGTGTTACCTCCTCAGGTTTTACAACGTAAGGTATAGATTTGTTCACAGGCGTTTCACAAGCCGCAAGTGCAACCGCTGCCGTAGAAAAACCCATTACCTTTAAGAAATCACGACGTGATGTTCCTTTGCTTTCAGCTTCGTCGCTGTTTAAAAACTCATCAATAGGAAGAGGTTCTGCAAACTCATTTTTAGCTTGTTCTTGAAACTCCGGGCTGTTATGCAACTCCGGTAAGCCTCTCCAATACTTTTTTGACATAGACATTAGTTATTTCGTTCTTAATGTTTCTTATTTAAATTAATAGTGACACTTAGCACACTCTAAGCCACCGATCTTATCAACTGTAAATTTCACATCGAATTTACCAGCGTATTTTTCTTTAAGTGCTTTGTGTAAACGATCGTAATAAGCGTTTCCTTCCATTGCAACTTCAGTTTTGCGGTGACACTCAACACACCACTTCATTGTTAATGGATTCTTTTGCTCAGCAACGGTCATTTCTTTTAAGTTACCATGACAAGTAGCACACTCGATCTTACCAACTACAACGTGTTGTGAGTGGTTAAAATAAACGTGATCAGGTAAATTGTGAACTTTGATCCATTTGATAGGATTTTGCTTTGCAGGATCATAAGTGTTCTTTGAAGGATCGAAACCTGCAGCTTCGTAGATCTTAGCGATCTCTTTTTCGCCGTATTGTGGTCCTTTTTGAATTCCTTTGTGACAGTTCATACAGATGTTAACCGAAGGGATTCCCGCATGACGAGATTTTTCAACTGAGCTGTGGCAATACTGACAAGCGATCTCATTATCACCAGCGTGTAATTTGTGAGAGAATTTTATTGGTTGTTCAGGCTTGTAACCTTTTTGTGTTTTCCAATCGTAGTATACACCAATGTTGTAGCAAGCATCCCAACATGATTTCATTCCTCCAAAAGCAATGATGATCACAAACACACCAACTAAACGGCGGTGACCAGACATCCACTGCTTTACATCTTCACCAAAAGAGATCTCAGGATTTTCTGCTTTACCTTCAGCTCTGTTCGCTGAGTTTTGTAATGAATGACGAACACTGCGTAAAGAATACAACAAGATGATCAATACAACAACTGAACCTAAGATCAAATAGATCGGCTCGATACCGCCTTTAACTTCTGCTTCTGCACCATCAGTAGTAGCAACTGCACCACCTTTTTCGTCTGCCTTAGGAGCAGGAGGAGTTTTGATGTAATTCAAAATAGCCTCAACATCTTTTTCTGTTAACTGACCTTCGAACACCGTCATAGCAGCCTTGCCATACTCATTGTAAAGCTTGTTTGCATAAGGGTCTCCACTCTTAATAACTGCTTCGTTATTCAGGATCCACTTGGTTAACCAAGCTTCAGCTGTTGGGGCCTTTGGAACCCTGTCAAATAATCCCTTTAAACCAGGACCTGTAAGGCGCTGATCGGTATGTGCAGCGTGGCACACAGCACAGTTTTGCTTAAATAACTTTTCACCATCCTGAGCAGATAATTTGAAACTAAATGATAAGAAGAAAATCGCTGCAAACAAGATTTGGAGAGGGCTACAACACTTATAATTTTTCATATTTCGAATAAAAAAGAGTCTTAAAATTTGTTATTTATGACAAAATAATGACATAAACTGGGAGCAAATTTAGCAGAAGATTGATAAAAAAATAAGGTTTTTTTTATTTTTTTTAACAACAATTCATATTTATAATGATTCTAAATAAGTTTGTTGAAGCCAGAAAAATTGGTAGAAAAAAAAGGTGGTTTAATCTAAATACTAAAAGATTATTTTTTTGTTTCCCAGGTAGATGCTTGCTTGCGTGAAAATCTGATTCCAAGCATAACTTCATGAGTTCCGGTAGAGTAATTTCTGATATTGGTTGTTGTGAAATCGTAAGAGTATCCAAACATCAAATAATCTTTATACATATAACCCACCATGGCCGTAAATGCATCATTATGGCGGTATGCGCCACCAAGCCAAACTTGTTCTTGATAGATCACACGTAATCCTCCATCAATTTTAATTGGCGCCGGAGAAGCCCATTTCAATAAAAACGAAGGTTCGATCTTAAAGTCTTCGCCAATATCAAACTTATAGGCGCCATTTACATTTAAATGCGTTACGATCTTACTATTGTCCGGCGAATTGGTGTAAAGCTTTATTGGCGCCTGATAGATCTGTGGTGCCGAGATCCCGAAATAAAAACGATTCTTCTTATAAAAATAAGCCCCGGTTCCAAAATCAGGAACAATGGTGGTTCTGTAAGAGGTCAATAGATTTGCATCTCCTTCTTCACGTAATATCAATTTTGATCCATCAATACCCCACTGTAAAATACCAGCACTTAAGCCCATTGACACATACATATCCTCTTTCACTTTCAAATGATAAGCATATGCAAAATTCAATCCTGTTCTGCGTGTTGGTCCAACAATATCTGTATACAAATGCATTCCCAAGCCCATATTCTTCATATTAAGAGGGCCATGGCATGTTAACATATAAGTTCGAGGGGCATCAGTTATACCCGACCACTGGTAACGGTTATTTGATCTTACATCTGCATAATCTTCCTTACCGGCAACGGCAGGATTTATTGCCATTTCATTCAGCATATACTGAGTATACTGCGGCAATTGCTGCGCTAACCCAAATGTAACATTCAGTAAAAGAAGCGCAATTATGTATTGTAACTTTTTCATTTTTCTTTTATCTGAATATAGTTAATGGGCCTGTATATGCGTCAGGGTATGCAACATGGTTCAAATTGATGATGTAATAATATGTTCCAACCGGAAGATCTTTTCCTTTGTACTTACCATCGAATGGTGTAGGATATCCCGGAGGCGATGCAAATAACAATTCACCCCAGCGATTGTAAACCTCAACCCTGCTCTCAGGGAACTGCTGAATATTATCAATGATCCATGAATCATTTCGTCCATCAGCATTCGGACTAAATCCATTAGGGATCTTGATCTCAGGGAAGATCAAAATATCTACCGTACTGCTGCTTACGCAACCATTAGCATCTGTTACAAACACGGTGTAGGTGGTGTTGATCGTATTAGAAGCAGTTGGGTTTGGTACATTTGGATCACTTAATGTGTTTGAAGGGATCCATGTGTAAGTTACACCTGTGGCTGAAGTTGGACTACCACCAATAACCGTTGAACTGAACAATGGCATACTGAATGTTGGGCCCGCGCTTACGTTTGGTAATGGATTTGTATTTACAACAACTGTATCGTAATCAAAACAAATTGCAACAGATGAAGTAACTAACAACACATAAGTATTTGTACCAATTGGCGGCATTACCATAGTTGTTGATGTATTAGCAATACTTGCACTTACAGGTGCTAAACTCCATTCGTAATTCAATGCGTTAACAGAGTTATTTCCATTCAACAGAATTGCATTATTCGTACAGAAACTTGTATCTCTTCCTGCATCCGCTAAAACAGTGAATGAAGGAATGATAACAATGGTTGTATCTTTCTGACAACCCTTCGAATCAATAATTGAGAAGGTGTATGTGCCCGGTGTTACGTTAGAAATGTTTTGCGTTGTAAATGTAGCAGGTCCTGTCCAACTGAATGTATACGTTGGTGTACCGCCGCTTACTGTTGTTGTTGCAGCTCCATCATTTGCTGAATTACAAGTTGCATTTACAACATTTGCAGTTAACGAGTATGCTGCCGGGTTTAATATATCGATACTTGTTGTAGCCACGCAACCTTTTGAATCTGTTACAATACCGGTATAACTGCCGGCACATAAATTATTCAATGGATTTGACGGAGTAACTGTTGTAGACGGCACCCATGTTATTGTGTACGGCAATGTTCCTCCGCTAGGCACTAATGTGATAGATGCATCACAATCATTATTACAATCTAATTGCGCTACAGCCGGTAAACTCAGGTTAAGCGCAGGATTTTGATCAATAGTAAAGGATTGAACGGCAGAACAACCTGCAGCATCTGTAACCGTTACGGAAATTACACCACCACATAAATTAGTTACGGTGTTTGTTGTATTTCCATTACTCCAGTTCACGGTATATCCAGGTGTACCCAAGGTTGGCGTAATTGCTACCGAACCAATACATGGTAAACCAACACATCCATTATCCGCTTTAGTAGAAAGTATAACCGGCGAAGTAACATTGTTTACTGTAACTGCAGCCGTTTTTGTACAAACACCATCAGTAACTGTTACTGTGTAAATTCCGGCACCAACGTTATTTAATGTTGCGGTGTTTCCGGCTGGCGACCAGTTATATGTATATGTACCTGTACCACCCGTAACATTAACCATAACAGTTCCATTATTAGTAGCACAAGATGGTGCAAATACTGTTGGCGTAATAACAATGTTTGTTGCAGAATTAACAGCTACCGAACTTGTACGAATACAACCTTGTGCATCTGTCATTTGAACAAAATAAGTTCCTCCACATAAATTAGTAATAACACTATTTGTTGATGCAGGGCTGATCCAGTTAAACGAGATCGGTAAATTACCACCAATTGGCGTAACTGTTACCGAGCCATTACAATCATTAAAACATAACTCGTTTTGAACATTAAATGTTTCGCCTGTAATACCTGATGAATTGCTTACAGGAATATTCGTTAATTGTGTACAACCGTTATTATCTGTTACTAATACCTGATATAAACCTGCGCACAAATTCGCTTCAACAGTTCCAGTACCGCTTGTTGTCCATGAGTATGTATAAGGACTAGTTCCGCCGGATGCAGTAATTGTTGAAGATCCATTACACAAACCACAAGAAGGCTGGGTAATAGCAGGTAATAATGCGATGGCATTAGGTGAAGTAATTGATGTAGTAAATGTATTGTTACATCCATTATTATCAGTGATAATTAAAGAGTAAGTACCATTACATAAATTATTAGCAACAATTCCATTCTGACTATTACTCCAGTTATATGTATATGGCGGTGTTCCTCCACCTGTAGATGTTACTGTTGAGCTACCGTTACAATTCCCGAAACATTGGTTAGTTGTACTTGCAATTGCACTGGTTAAATTAATTGTTCCGTTAATATTATAAGTAGCCGTAAAAGTACAACCTAAAAGCACATCAGTAATTGTTGCAGTGTGTACACCAACACATAATCCTGTTGCTGTATTTACTGTTGAAGGTGATGAACTCCATTGATAAGCATATAAACCTGAACCACCTGTTGGATTAACTACTATACTTCCTGTACAAACACCTGAACATAATGCATTTGTTACGATCTCATTATCATCAATAGGCGGTGGTTGTGTAATTGTAATAGATTGGAATAATAAGCAATTATTGGCATCTCTTATTTGAGCTGTATACGTACCTGCACATAAATTTGTTTGAGGATTCACAGATGAAGTTGATGGCGGAACAACCCATGACAAGGTATAACCCGGTGTACCGCCGGTTACCACACCAATGGAAGCTGCGCCTGTACATTGTGAATTACAATTTACATTTGTTTGTGTAATTATCGCAGAGCTTGGTCCGTTTGCATTGCTCATTGGAATCGCAATGGTATTTGTACATCCATTTGCATCGGCAACTGAAACTGTATAGATACCCGCTGCCAAATTAGTTACTAATGTATTGGTTGAAGAAACCGGAGCAAACCAATTCACAGCATATGTAGGCGTACCTCCACTAATTCCAATACTAATTGTACCATTTGAATTACCGCAAGTTGCAGGTAAAATTGAAGGGTTAACTGTTAATGAAGGAGGATTGGTTAGAGTAACTTGCTGAACATCTGTACATCCATTTGCATCGCTAATGAATACGCTATATGTTCCGGCACATAATCCGGTTGCTGATTGAGTTGTTTGCGTAGGAGGTCCGGTTGGTGACCAAGTAAATGAAATAGGTGCTGTTACATTTATTGGATTACTTACAGCAATACCGTTGCAATTTGCATTACACAATGGATTTGTAAATGTTACGTTTGCCTGAGCTAATGGAGGATTAGTTAAAGTTACAACTGCATTTCCTGTACATAAACTGGCATCTGTAACAGTTAATGTGTAAATGCCCGCACATAATCCTGTTGGATTGGCTCCTACACCAGTTGGAGACCACGCATATGAATAACCACCATTACCACCACCAACATTTGTAGTTATAGATCCGTTACAAGCTGCATTACATTTCGGATGCGATGGTGTGGCAGTAACTGAGATTGCTGTTGGTTGCGTGATCACAAATGTTCTGCTTGAAACGCAACCATTTCCATCAACAACATTTGCCGTATAATTTCCCGCACATAAAGCACCAAGTGATTGCGTAGTTGCTGCACTACTTGACCAACTGAATGAATAGGTTGGTGTACCACCTGTAACAACTTGTGAAGCAGTTCCATTACATAAAGCATTACATGCATTATTTGTTGTTGTAACTGTATGACCTAAAGCTGTTGGTTGAGTAATTGTAAATGTTCGAGTAGTATTACAATTGTTTACATCGGCAATAACAACAGTATAAGTACCAATTGGCAAGTTACTTACCGAGCTGTTATTTGAAGCAACGGGACTCCAAGTAAATGAATAACCCGGTGAACCACCTGCAACCGTTAATGAAATTGCGGCAGTAGAGAATGAATTACAAGTAACATTTGTTTGTGTTGACGTTACCGTTAAAGAACTTGGTGCATTGATCACAAACGTTCTGGTATTTGCACAACCATTAGCGTCTGTAAGATTTAAAGTATAATTACCAGCACACAATGATGAAACAGTTCCTGTACCCTGACCCACCGTTATTGATGGAGCCGGTAACCATGAATAGGTATAACCCGGTGTTCCGCCTAAAACATTTGTTGTTATAGAGCCATTGCAGGTTGAATTACATAATGCATTTGAAACATTTGACGTGATGGTTACTGAAGTAGGTTGTGTGATATTCAACGATTGACTGGTGATACAACCATTGTTATCTGAAACGGTAATGTTATAATTTCCGGAACCCAAACCGGTTGCTGTTGTGGTTGCACCTGCTACAACGGATGTAGATGCCGGACTCCACGTGAAACTGAACGGACCAGAGCCCGATGCAACAGCAGTTGCTGAACCATTATTTGCACCAAAACAAGTTACTGTAAATGGCGTAACCGCCACTGTTGGTCCTGCAGGGTTAGATAAAGTTGTTGCTAACGTGGTTGTACAACCTGCGCCATCTTGAATAATTACTGAATAATTTCCTGCGCCTAATCCAACATTACAAGCATTATTAGCGCCACCTGTTCCGGCCGGAGTCCATGTGAACGTATAGCCTGAACCTGAACCACCAGAAGGTGTTGCGCATATTGAACCATTTGCCAATATACAACCACTAGGATTAGTTGAAGTGAAACTCGCTGTTAAAGATGGGTTTTGAGCAATTGTAAAGGTTAAGATTTGCGAACAGTTATTGAGGTCATGTAAATTCAATGTATATACACCGGCACCTAAGTTTGTAACGGAAGATGTAGTTTGACCACCGGGACTCCATGAATACGTATAAGGACCAACACCACCGGATACCGTAGTTGTTATTGCACCTGAATTACCTCCAAAACATGGAATATTGGTTTGTGATGAATTTACTGTAACTGAAGTTGGTTGTGTAAATGTAATGGTTCCTGTATTTGAACAACCTAATTGATCTTGCACAAAAACAGTATAAGTGCCCGCACATAAACCGGTAGCCGATTGCGTGGTTTGTGTTGGTGCTGTTGGCGACCAAGTAAAACTGTAAGGTAAGGTTCCACCCAATGCATTTGCAGTAGCAGAAGCATTACATGCGCTATTACATAAAATGGATGAACCACCTGTAACAACCGTAACACTTACAGTATTTACAATATTTACTGAAGCAGTTGCGGTACAACCTCTTGAATCAACAACATTTGCAGTATAAGTGCCCACACATAAATTTGCAGCATTTGTACCCGTTGCAACTACTACTGAAACTGAGTTGGTCCAGTTTACCGTATAAGAAGGTGTTCCACCACCAACAGTAACTGTTGAAGCACCCGTACAAACATTACAAGTAGGTACACTTCCGGTAATGGCTGCTGTTAATACTGTTGGTTGAAGAATATTAAATGCCTGAGAGATCGGACAACCATTATTATCAGTTACACTAACAATGTAGCCGCCGGCACATAATCCTGAAACAATTCCTGTTGCATTAATTGTTGCTGGAATAGTATTGAATTGATAAGTATATGGGCCCGTACCGCCACTTGCCGTTACAGTTGCTGATCCATCACAAGGAACAACCCCGGCACAACTAAGTGATGACGTATTTATTGTTAATGATAAAGCCGGAGGAGCTACAACCGCTGCAGTAAATGTTTTATTACAACCTTTTGAGTCAACAACAATTAAAGTATATGTACCTGCTCCTAAGCCTGTATTTGGATTACCACTTCCACTCGACCAATTTAAAGTGTAACCAGGTGATCCACCAGCAAGCACAACACCTATTGAACCATTTGTGCCGCCATTACAAGTTGGGTTTGTAACATTTAAAGTTGCAGTAATATCGCTAGGTTGAGTAAGTGAAAAGGTTGCCGAAACAGAACAAGAATTAGCATCAGTCACATAAAATGTATAATTACCAGCACATTGATTTACCAAGTTTCCACCTGCTACAGTTCCAGTTGGTGTATTCCACATCAATGTATATCCCGGAGTTCCTCCCAGAACACTACCCGCTAATGAACCATTACACGCGTTAAAACAAGTTACGGTATTTGCCGTAATACTTGCAACCAATGGATTTGGTTGTGTGATATTAATGGTTTGACTAACAACACAAGATGATGCATCTCTAACCGACAAGGTGTAAACACCGGCACATAAATTTGTATAAGGTGGTGCGCCAACCAATGTAGCTGATGTAGGTGTAACTAAGGTAAATGTATACGGACCACCTGTACCGCCTGTAGGTGCAGCATTTATTGAACCGTTACAAGCAGCATTACAAGTTACTGAAGCTGAAGTAACGTTCGGTGTAATACTGGTTGGTTGAGTAATTGTAATAACTGAAGAAATAGGACAAGCAGACGCATCTGTAACCGCACAGGTGTAATTGCCTGCACACATACCCGAGGCAAATGCTGTATTAGCGCCTGTTACAGTTGCCGATGTCCATGCAAAAACATAAGGTGCGCCGTTACCACCAGAAACTACAGCAGTAGCTGAACCTGCGCAAGAAGAGAAACACGTATTGTCTGTTTTTGTAATAGTTAATGTTAATGCAGGAGGCTGAGTTATGCTAATTGTTTGTGTTACGGTACAGTTATTCGCATCTTTTGCATTTACTGTATACGTGCCCGGACATAAGTTAGAAATAACCGCGGTGTTTGATGTAGTAAATGGTGGCGGGCCTGTCCATGTAAACGTGATAGCGCCTGTTCCACCTGTTGCCTGTGCAGTTGCCGAACCATTACATGCATTAAAACATACAACATTGGTTCTTGTAAGTGTTAAAGTAATAGCTGGTGGAGAGGTGATGTTATAAGTTCGTGTACCCGTACAACTATTTGCATCGGTATACGAAACTGTTTGCGTTCCGGAACATAATCCGGTTATACCTGCAGTATTTCCTGGTCCCGGATTCCAAGTATAGCTATACGGAGGAGTACCACCACTCAAGGCTACTGAAGCGGCTCCGATACAATTATTAAAACAAGTTAAGTTGGTTTGAGTTTGTGTAGCGGTAATAGAAGTTGGCTGCGTAACATTAAAATTCGTTGTCACACTGCAGCTTTGCGCATCGGTAATTGTTGCGGAGATAGCGCCGGCACACAATCCGGTTAAAGATGCTGTTCCAGCGGCAGGTACAGTAAATGTGCCACCTGGTGAAAATGTTACGGTATAACCTGCAGTACCACCTGTTGGCGAAACAGAAACTGATCCATTACAAATACTATTACAAGCTAACGATGCTGCTACAGCGTTTGGTAATACCGGAGGAGGTGCAGTTAATGTTTTTGTTACGATGGTAACGCAATTGTTAGCATCCGTTACGTTGAATGTGTAAACACCTGCACACATATTGTTGATGGTGTAGGTTAAATTTGTTGTAAAGTTAGAAGGAGCAATAGTACCGGAAGGTGTAACTGCCACCGTAAATGGCGGTGTTCCAAAAATATTACCGGTCATTTTACCATTACAAGCCGTTGCACAAGTTGGTAAGGTATTTATATTGGTAACCAATGCCGGATTTTGAATGAAGTTTACGTTCTGAGAAACGAAATTACTACTGTTATCAAACACTAATACCTGATAGTTTTGTAAGGTACATTCGCAGGCATTTAAAGCCTGATAAACAAAAACGGTAGATAAACTAGTTACGTTGTTAGCACTTAAAGTTCCGGCAGTAGCAGGACATGCCGGATTATTTACAACAACGTTATAAGGCGGATCTAAACACGTTGGCGAAAAACTAATTGTCAACACACCGGTACAAGACCCTAAACATGCAGGCGTTGCCGATATTGTTAAGTTACAAATAGGCATTACATAATTTACAAATGTATTTGTGGCCTGACCTTTTAAAGTAGATGGTGCAATAAACTTAGCGGCCGAATTTTTATTTGCTACAACATATAATTTATTGCTGGTAACGTTGGTATTCTCATCAATTTTAAAATTATTGGTTGCTTTAAAATACGACTTATTAAAATTGAATTTAGCAGAAGGATTGTTACTGATCAAGTTTCCGGTAACCAAAACCATTTCGCTAAAGTTGTATGTACCCTTACCAAAATGAATTGAATTCTCATCCTCTAAACTAATTGAACGGAAATTATAAGTACCATCATTGAAGTATAGATTACAATTTAAAACGCTTAAGCCAAATTCAATTAAATTGGATTTGAACGAGGTTGAACTAAAGATCATTTCGGCCTGTGATTCAAATTTCACTAATGGTGATAACTGAATGCCTTCACTGATATAAACCACGCCTAATTGATTACCAACAAATTTCACCACATTCATGGTGCTTTTTGCAGTAAGGTTTCTAACCGAGTTGTTTTTATCAAAATTTACCGAAAAATAGCCTTCGCCTGAGTTGTCGTCAAATACAACATCTGTATGAATATCAGGAATTAAAAAAGCTGAAGAACCGCCGGATTGAAGAGACCAATGCTTAGGATCGTTAAAGTTACCAGAGCCACCAACCCAATAGAGAGACTGCGCAAACGTAACGTTTATCAGAAATAAAGAAAAGACAATTAAAATTAATCTTTGGTAGATCTTATGCATATCCAGTAGTCGTTACGAATATATACGTTAAAAGTTACTAAATTAGTGAATATAAATGAAATAATTAACAATTTGGACGTGTAAAAAGCACTTATCGATGAGTAAGTGAAAAATTGAAACGAAAATGGAACATAACCCCTGGAAAACCCTAAAATCTAAATTCATATACGAATCGCCCTGGATAAAGGTAACCAAACACCATTGTATTAACCCAGCCGGAAAGCCTGCCGATTATAGCGTGGTGAATTTTAAGAATTTGGCAATTGGCATTTTGCCTTTGGATGAAAACAATATCACCTGGTTGGTTGGGCAATGGCGCTATCCACTGGAGCAATACTCATGGGAAATTCCGGAAGGCGGCGGGCCGCATGGCATTGATCCATTAGATTCGGCCAAACGTGAGCTAAAAGAGGAAACCGGCATTATTGCAAAAGAATTTACCGAGATCATGCGCCTGCATTTAAGCAACTCAGCAACAGACGAGTACGCCATTGTGTTTTTAGCTAAAAACCTCAGTTTTGAAGAAAGTGAACCTGAAGAAAGTGAAGTACTCCAGGTAAAAAAGGTTCATATTAACGAAGCTTATGAAATGGTGATTCGTGGCGAGATAACAGATGCCATAAGCGTTGCAGCTATTATGAAAGTTTGGATCAGCTTAAATATCAAATAATCCTTTTTTTTAATACTTTTGTGTTCCATTCTTATTTATGAAAACATTAGTTGATTCGTTTACCGAGCAGTTGAAAAGAGCCAAGGAAATTGCAGATAAAGCTGTTATTTCTCCGGCAAAAAACATCCATAACATCATTATTACCGGATTAGGTGGCTCAGGTATTGGCGGAACCATTATCAGTGAATTGATCAACGATTCATGCACTGTACCTATTTTAGTTAATAAAGATTATTTCTTGCCTTCGTTTGCAAATTCAAATACATTATTGATCGTTTCATCTTACAGCGGAAATACTGAAGAAACATTGCAGGTAATGAATGAAGCTATCGCCAAAAAAGTTCAGATCGTTTGTGTTACCAGTGGCGGAAAAGTTTTAGAATTAGCAAAGCAACATCAGTTCGAATTTATTGAGATACCGGGTGGCAATCCGCCGCGTTCATGTATTGGCTACTCATTGGTTCAATTGATAAAGATATTAATTGCAAAAGGTTTTGCGCCTGCTTCATTAATGACCGATCTGGAAAATTCTATCCAGTTACTACAAGAGGAAAAAGCAAGCATCAAGGTAAACGCTATGACCATCGCTAAGAAGTTAAGTGGTCAGATCGCGGTAATTTACTCACTTGGATCATGCGAAGGTGTGAGTGTACGTTTTCGTCAACAGATCAACGAAAACTCAAAAGCTTTATGCTGGCACCATGTTTTCCCGGAGATGAATCATAATGAATTGGTGGGTTGGACAGAAGTGAACAAACATTTAACGGTTGTGACCTTCCATACATCATTTGATTATGCGCGCACCAAAAAACGTTACGAGGTTTGTAAACCAATTTTTGAAAAATACGCCAAAGAAGTAATTGATATTACTGCCAAAGGTTCTTCAAAACTGGAACAATTCTTTTATCTGATAAATATTGGAGATTGGATCAGCTGTTACATTGCCGATATCAAGGATATTGATCCGGTAGAGGTAAATGTGATCGATCATTTAAAGAAAGAACTTTCAAAATTTTAATCTGCAAAACAAACAGATCATATTTGAAGATCTTGGTGTAATGGATTACAAAGCTTGTTGGGATTACCAAGAGAAGTTGTTCAATTCCATCATCGATCAAAAAATTAAGAACAGAGATCTTCCGCCCGAACAACAAATTCCCACTAAAAATTATTTACTGTTCGTTGAGCATCCTCACGTTTATACTTTAGGAAAAAGCGGTGATGAAAAAAATTTATTGGTGAATGATGACGAACTCTCTCAAAAAAATGCCACCTATTACAAGATCAACCGTGGCGGCGATATCACTTACCATGGGCCAGGACAATTAGTAGCCTACCCTATTTTAGACCTGGATAATTTTTTTACAGACATACATAAATACCTACGCTTTTTGGAAGAGACCATTATTTTAACATTGAATGATTACGGTATTAAAGCCGAACGCAGCAGTGGTGAAACAGGTGTGTGGTTAGATACAGATAACAAATTAAAAGCGCGTAAAATTTGCGCCATGGGTGTGCGTTGCAGCAGATGGGTTACAATGCATGGATGGGGTTTTAACGTGAATGCAGATCTCAATTATTTCAATAACATTATCCCATGCGGCATTCAGGATAAAGCTGTAACCAGCATGAATAAGGAGCTTGGAATAAATGTAGATATGAATGAAGTAAAAGAAAAAGCAAAAAAACACTTTGCTCAATTATTTGAAGCTACTTTTATTTAGGCTTCTTCTTTAAATGGATTACGCGGTATCCAATCTTTCGGACTTAAAAATTCAATAAAAGGTTTTACAATTAATTTTGAAACGGTGTTCTGCGGTTGAATATAGCAGATGAGATCATGCGCTTTTGCCCCTATGGTCGTTTTAATTTCGGCTGCTGTTCGTCCTAAATTCACATGATCATTTTTGTTTAATATGGCAAGTTCCACAAAATCGTACAAAATGTTTTGATACAATTCCAATTGCTCATTCACTTCATAATTTAAACCAATGTAATGCGCTTCAATAGAGTTATCAGGCATTTGAAACCATGATGAAAAGGCAACCAGTTTTTCATTCACATAAAAACCTTTTACATGAAACCGACCATTGAATATTTTCTTTACTTCCGAAAAATAATTTAAAGGCAATTGTAATAACTTGAATTTGGCCTTATCATAAATGTTCGCATACAAATTGAACAATTCTTCATTCGCGGAAGTGATCTCCTCTAAACTTAGTAATTTTGAAGAAAATCCATTTCTGAATTTTAAAATTCCTTTAGCCCTATTCCTGTATTTCTTTGAAAAGAGTTGAAAATACGCATCCAGTGATTCAATATCTTTCGGAATATCTACTATTAAATTTGGTTCAACTGAAAACGATTCTCCTTTGAAACTTTCATTTTTTTCGATCTCGGGAACTGCTTTGTAAAAATCTTTGATCAACAATGCAGAGATCTTTCCTCTCAAATTTTCCTCTGAAGAAATGGTCTTAATAAGCGTACATAAAACCTTATAAAAATCTTTTCTTTCAATATGATCATTCTTTAAAAAACCATACTCGCCACTGATCAAGTTGTTACCACAAGTAAGCATTCTGAACAACACATCGTGCTCTTCCTTTGATTGAATATACTTTTCAAATAACTTTAATCGGTGTGATTTTATTTCATCGATCTCATTCTGTAACAGATCTCCAAACACATTGGCTTTAAAATCGGTCAATTGAAAATAAATGATACCACACGGAACGCCTTTTTTATAAATGATCACATACCGGCATTTAAGATCAACATGCGTGCATTTTTCAATGAGCTTTAAATAATCAATATTAAAAAAAATGCTATCCCCAATAACTGAATTCCAATCTTCAGAATTAATAAGAGATGCTTTTTCGAATTCTGTAAAAGAAAATGTTTTATCTATTTGCCTCAAAGGTTTGTACCTCGATTTATTGCGAATGGGCTTACAGAATAACATAGGAGAGTAAAATTACACATTACTTTTAATGCTGTAAATTTTATAAGAACCTTTCATCTTGTAAAACATAATTTTAGTTATATTTAACAGTTAATTTGTTATGACAAGAATATTTCAAAGTCCGGTTGTAGACCAAGTTGGTATTGAAGAGCGCATTGCTCGTTTTAATACACGCAGTATTAAGAAGCAAACCAAATTAGATGGGATGAAATTGGCCTTGAACATGATCGATCTTACAACGCTGGAAGGAAAAGATACAGAAGGCAAAGTAAAACAAATGTGTTTTAAAGCCATGCATTTGGCAGATGATATTCCGGGATTACCAACTGTTGCGGCTGTTTGCGTTTATCCAACATTTGTAAAAGTTGCTAAAGAAACATTAAAGAACAGTAATGTAAAAGTTGCATCGGTTGCAACGGCTTTCCCAAGCGGAAATTCAACAGCAGCCATAAAAGTTGAGGATACAAAATTTGCAGTTGATAATGGTGCTGATGAAATTGATATGGTGATCAGTCGCGGTGAATTTTTAAAAGGGAATTACAATTTTGTGTTTGATGAAATTGCCATGATAAAAGAAGCGTGCGGAAAAGCGCGATTGAAAGTGATACTGGAAACAGGCGAACTATCAACTTTGGATAATGTTCGCAAAGCAAGTGATATAGCCATTTTAGCCGGAGCAGACTTTATAAAGACCTCAACCGGAAAAATTCAACCAGCTGCCACCATGCCTGTAACATTAGTGATGCTACAAGCAATTAAAGAACATTACACCAAAACCGGACAAATGATTGGTATGAAACCGGCAGGAGGAATTAGCACATCAAAAGTTGCGTTGCAATATTTGGTGATGCTTTATGAAACATCAGGCCCAAAATGGATGAGCAACGAATGGTTCAGATTTGGAGCAAGTAGTTTAGCAAATGATATTTTGTTGCAATTAGGTAAAGAACAAAAAGGAGTTTATTACAGTAAAGATTATATAAGTATTGATTAAGAATTAATTTAACCATGAGCAATTCAACTGCATTTAGCTGGGATTACGCACCTGCACCGGAAGCAAAAGATCATGCAAAGATCAAAAAACAATATGATCTTTTTATCAATGGTGAATTTGTAAAACCAAACAGTAAAAAATATTTTTCTACTTATAGTCCAAGTACTTTAGAAAAATTGGCCGATGTTGCAGAAGCCAACGAAAAGGATGTTGACGCAGCCGTTAAAGCAGCGCGCAACGCTTACGAAAAGGTTTGGAAAAAAATGCCGGCGAGCGAGCGTGCCAAATACATTTTCAGAATTGCACGAATGATACAAGAGCGATCACGCGAATTGGCCGTTATTGAAACTATGGATGGCGGTAAACCCATTCGTGAAAGTCGCGATTTTGATATACCTGCTGCAGCCAATCACTTTTTTTATTATGCAGGTTGGGCCGACAAATTAGATTATGCTTTTCCAAATAAAAAACCACAAAGTATTGGTGTAGCTGCGCAGATCATTCCTTGGAATTTTCCATTATTAATGGCTGCCTGGAAAATTGCTCCGGCATTGGCAACTGGCAATACCGTTGTTTTAAAACCTGCAGAAAGTACACCATTAACAGCTTTAAAATTAGCTGAGATCATTCAGGATGCGGATCTTCCTCCGGGTGTAGTAAACATTATTACCGGTTTTGGAAATACAGGCGCTTCAATGGTAAATCATCCGGGCGTAAATAAGATTGCATTTACAGGAAGTACCGATGTTGGAAAGATCATTCAAAAAGCGGTTGCAGGAACAAATAAAAAGATCACGCTAGAATTAGGTGGTAAAGCCGCTAATATTGTTTTTGATGATGCTCCAATTGATCAGGCAGTTGAAGGAATTGTAAACGGTATATTTTTTAATCAAGGACATGTGTGTTGTGCCGGATCACGTTTGTTTGTGCAAGAAAATGTAGCAGATGAAGTAATCAGTAAATTAAAAGCACGCATGGAAACGTTGATAGTTGGTGATCCATTGGATAAGAATACTGATGTGGGTGCAATTAATAGTAAAGAACAATTAGAAAAAATTCATTCGTATTTGGATAGCGGTGTTGCAGAAGGTTTGCAAATTCACCAAGCATCTGCAGAAATACCAAGCAAAGGTTATTTCTGTAAACCAACTTTATTTATTGGCGCTTCGCAAAGTAATCGTGTGGTGCAAGAAGAGATCTTTGGTCCGGTTTTAACCATACAAACATTCCGTACCATTGAAGAGGTAATTGAAAAAGCAAACAATATACCTTACGGCTTAAGCGCAGGAGTTTGGACAGATAAAGGATCAAAAATATTTAACCTAACAAGTAAAATGCGCGCCGGAGTTGTTTGGGCAAACACCTATAACAAATTCGACCCTACATCGCCTTTTGGCGGATATAAGGAAAGTGGTTTTGGAAGAGAAGGCGGTTTACAAGGTTTGATGCCTTATTTGAATCTTTAAAATTTCTTGGTCTTGTATAATCCGTTCTTAATATTGTAACGGATACAATCCCAATATTCTTTTGTATAATCAACAAAAATTTCTTCGCCTGCTTTTATATCACGTGTAGCAACAATAAAACATTTGTTGTCTTCAATTTCGTAAACGCAATTATTCTTTAATCCTTTTGTTCTGCTCAATCCATGAGCATCATTTGCATAACGAGCCTTGTGTTGCGGTGTGCTCCACGCATCAATACATGTTTTTTTATCGATGAAGAATAAATATCCGTCTTTATCTTCCTTAACACGTTTTTCGTATTCTTTCCAATCAATGATCTCGCCTTTGTATTCAATAACTTTACTTCCCTTTTTAATTGGTGTAGTAGTAAATAAACCTTTACCGGCGTTTGGTAATTGTGATGTTTTAACTAATAGTGCCATAGCGGCTGCAAAAATAAAGGATTAATTGAATTAACAATGAAATAGTTTTAAGCTGTGGTCTTAATTTAAAAGTTAATATATTTAGGGGCCGAATGAATTTAAAGCAATTGAATATTTTTGAAAAACTGATCGATAAGATACATGGCTATCTTAATGAAAAGCACTTCCTTATTTTTTCAAGTATACTAGTTGGTCTCACTGCAGGTGTTGCCGCGGTGATTCTTAAATCGTTTGTGCACTTCATCAGGAAAGATGTTGTTTTTGGTTACTTGAACACACAAGAATTACGCCTATCATTTATTTTATTACCAATGATAGGAATTGGGATCACACTTTTAATAATTAAGCGATTTTATAAAGGTGTATTAAACAAAGGAATTTCAATTATCTTACAGGCTATTGCCAAAAAAAGCAGCTTTTTACCTTTCCATCATATGTGGGCGCACATTATTACAAGTGGTATCACTGTTGGTTTTGGCGGTTCAGTTGGATTGGAGTCACCCATTGTAAATACCGGTTCTGCCATTGGTTCTAACTATTCGAAACGTTACAGATTAAGTTACCGCGAACGAACATTATTATTAGCTGCCGGCGCTGCGGGTGGTATTGCCGGCTCATTTAACGCACCGATCGCCGGAGTATTATTTGCTTTGGAAGTGTTGTTGATCGATATTAATCTCACGGCTTTTATTCCTTTATTAATAGCTTCTGCCAGTGGTGCGCTTATCTCAAAGATCATTTTGAACGAAAGCATCTTACTTAACTTTAAATTAAAACAACCTTTTGATTACCATAATTTACCATTTTATATTTTACTTGCAGTATTAGCAGCTGTTGTATCGCTGTACTATGTTAATTCATTTTCGTTCATAGAAAGAAAAGTTAAAAAGATAAAATCAAAATTCACACGTTGGTTTATTGGTAGTATTGCCTTAGCATCGCTATTGGTGATCTTTCCGGGTTTATTTGGAGAGGGCTATGAAAGCATTAAATTACTGTCTGAACTAAAAACAGAACAATTCTCAGAGAACGGAATACTCAAAGGGATCATTGAACACAAATGGCAAATTGCGCTCATCTTAGTTGCCAGCATGTTCTTTAAAAGCATTGCTGCGGCGCTTACAATTGGTTCAGGAGGTAATGGTGGAAACTTTGCGCCTTCACTTTTTGTTGGTGCACATTTAGGTTTTGCGTTTGCTTTTATATTGCAACTTTTAGGCTTTGACTCTGTACCTGTTGTAAATTTTACTTTGGTCGCAATGGCCGGTGTATTAAGTGGTGTGTTTCATGCGCCATTAACAGCAATATTCCTTATCGCAGAAATTACCGGAGGTTATGAACTGATCATTCCACTCATGCTGGTATCATCCATCAGTTATGTGGTTGTGAAATACTTTCATCCTGATTCAATTGATGTAAAAAAATTAAAGGCTAAAGGAACGGTTATTTCGGAAGACAAGGACACCAGTATTTTAGGAAAGATAGATATTTCTAAACTTATTGAAACAGATTTTACCATTGTTCACCCAATTGATAATTTGGGTATGATCGTAGAGAACATCAAACATTCAAAACGAAATATTTTTCCGGTAGTGAACGATGATCAGAAATTAATTGGCATCATTACCATGTCGAGCATTAAGGAAGAAATGTTCAATCAGGAGCTTTACACAGTTGTTACTGCCAAAGAGATCATGCATCGTCCGGAATTTATTGTGAAACACAATGAAGATATCTTTTCGATCATGCAGAAACTGGAAGAATCAGGACATTGGAATTTACCTGTAACCGAAAACGGAAAGTATAAAGGTTTCTTATCCAAATCAAGTATTTTAACTGAATACCGCGAGCAATTACTTTCCTCTATTTAAGAAAATAATTACCTGTTACCTTATTAAACAAACTATTTAATCGTGCCGAATTTGTATCGATCAATTCATATGAATGATCATCACTAAACACCAATAAATGTGTACTGTATTTAAGCAACAGTTCAATATCATGCGAAGAAACGATCAAACATTTATTTTTTGTTTCAACCAGATCTTTTAAGAGAATAAATAATTCGTGTTTCGAATTAAAATCCAAATAAGCTGTTGGCTCATCCAACAATAACAGATCCGTTTGCTGTGCCAAACCTTTTGCGATCATTGCCTTTTGAAATAAACCATCACTTAACTCACTTAATTGTTTTTCGCTATTTAAATCTAATCCTACTGCATTGATGCTACTATTGATCAGGTTAATATCTTTTTCAGTTAACTGATGCAGAAAATTTGTATAAGGCACACGGCCCATTGAAACAAGATCACGAACCGTTAAATTAAATCCATCAATTTTTTCGGTGAGAACTATGCTAACTATTTTTGCTAACTCACTTTTTTGAATGGATTCTAATGTTGCACCATTGATCAACATTTCACCACTTAATTTATCTTGCAAACCGGCAAGTGTTCTCAAAAAAGTAGACTTCCCTACTCCGTTATTTCCAACCAAACCAATCAATTGCCCTGATGTGAACTGTGCATTCAGCTTACTAAAAATGATGCTCACATTTTTCCCATTGGTATAACCAATTGCCAGATCCTGTATTTGAATTTTCAAACTTTCCATTACCATTTTTTAGTTCTAAATAATAAATAAATAATAAATGGAGAACCGAAAAGTGTAGTGATCACATTAATTGGAATTAATCGATCGGTAATTAAACTATAACTTAATGTATCGCAAAACAACATAACTATAGAACCTAAAAGCAAACATGCTGTTAGTTGAAAACGTTGATCGGACGAGCGATATAATAATCTTGCCAAAACAGGAACAGAAAGCCCTACAAAAGCAATTGGTCCGCAAAAAGCTGTAGCCACACCGGTTAACAAAGATGAAATAATAATAAAATAAACTCGATACTTTTTAAAATCAACACCAAGCGCATTGGTATAATTTTGTCCCAATAAAAAAACCTGAAAAGGTTTTGTCATAAAATAAAGTACACCAATTAAGCCAACAACAACTAAGGTAAATATTAAAATATCAGAATAATCGGTGTTGCTTAATGATCCAAAACTCCACATAGTGAATTCGCGCAGACTTTTATCAGATGAAAAATACTCTATAAAAGATTGTAAAGCACCAAATATTTGTCCGAGCATTAACCCGATCAATAATAAGAACACGTTACTACTAACTTTCTTTGCGATAAGTAATATCAAAAATGTGCACATTAAACTTCCGGCAAATGAAGCAATAATGATCGCAGATTTTGAAAAAAAGAAATAACCCATTAAGCCAAAGGTGTTCAATAACATGATCACTAAACCAACAGATAAACTGGCGGCAGAACTGATCCCTAACACATATGGGCCTGCAATTGGGTTTCTAAAAAGTACTTGCAGGATCTGACCGGCAATGGGCAAACTCATTCCGCACAACACAGCAGTTAAAGCCTTTGAAAAACGAATGTTTGAAAAAATATAATTATCAAAACTCAGTTCGTTTAATTTTAAAGTAGCAGAACCCGCCAAGAGGATATTTGCACAAAAAGCAATTATCAAAATAATGATAAGCGTAATAATATGTTTGCTATGTTCCTTCAAAATTAATTTACGGCTTTGTAATAATACATGTTTGCGCCCAAACTATCAACCGATGCCGGATGAAAAAGCTTTATAAGATCACTTAAAATGCGATCAGGATAAATCAATCCTGTCTCCCAATAGGTTGAATAATTCAAAGCATTGCTATGTAAATTATTGTTGTAAACCATTTTCTCGCGAAAAGCTTTAAAATCGGCATAGCGGTTATCTTGTTGCAGCATTTCTGAAAGTTTATGACACATTGAAACATTTAACCAAAGATCGGCACTGTTTGCCTTTTTATATACCGCCTCAAAACTCAACGGTAAGCTGCCGCTTAAGGTATCCTCTTTCCACAAATAAGTACCATTAGCATCGTTGATCAGTTGCGCCATAAAACTTTTTCCACCCGGCACATACCACGTATCACCAAATTTCAATTCGGTAAAAACAGTTGGTTGATTGGTGTATGTTTGAGCTAATGTAATGAGTTCATTGTAATTCTTTTCCACTCCGGCAAATAGTTTATCAGCTTCTTTAGAACGATCGATGAACTGCGCAAAGAACTTGATCCATTCGGCACGCGCTAATGGTGTTTTCTCTAAATGATCGATACTTACAACAACAGGTATGCCACTTTGAAGGATCTTGGCATCAAAATCACCTTGCGAACGTCCCATTCCAAAGGCAAATATCACATCCGGTTTTAATGATAACACTTTTTCTTTATCCAATTCGTTACTGCGTTGTACCTCCACAATTTTTCCTTCGTTTATCTTTTTTAAAATCGCTTCGTTGGAATAATAATCTTTATTCTCAATGGCAATAAGTTTATCAACGCCATTTAATTCTGTTAACATGCTCGAATAAATACTGCTTAAGGAGATAATGCGTGAACATGGCACTTTTACGTAAAACGAATTCGGTAAATTTAATTGTGGCTTGTTGCCTTTATAAACAATGAAGTTTGCGGTCGTATCGGTTTTTCCTTTCTCACCATAAAAATGGATCACCTTAAAATCATACCCTAATGAAATTGAAAACAACTTTGCATATTTTAAAGTTGTATCGGGAATCAGGTCATGCTTTTCAGTTTTTTCAGATCCGTTAACATGATCGTGCTTGCACGCAATAAAAACAAAAAACGTTGTTAAAACCAATAATGTATTTATTGCTGCTCTCATTTAATTAATCGCTTTGGCTGAAGCTAAAAACTCAACAGAAAAAACGGTTCCTTTTGGTTTGTTATCGTTTACTTTAATTTGTCCGTAATGTTTTTCAACTAAATATTTCACAATAAACAAACCTAATCCGGTTCCTTTTGTTCGTCTGATCTCCTCATTACCACTGCGGTAAAACTGATTGAACACATTGAGCTTTTCCTGATCAGTGATACCAACACCTTTATCTGACACTTCAATCAATACTGCTTGATCAAGTTGTTTCAGTTTTAATTCAACACTTATTTCCTCTAACGAATATTTAATGGCATTATCAATTAAATTGGTGATGATAGATGGGAAGGCGATCTTATCTATATTTAAAAAAACATGCTCATCGATCAGCATGTTCAGCACTTTCGAATCTAATTCACGCTTATAATTTGTATTTAAAATTGAACTTACAAACTCACTCACATTTACTTTCTCCATCGAAAGCAAATAATCATTCTGTTGCATGCGTGTTGCCAGCAAAACATTATCAATTAAGGTATTCAAGCGTTCATTCTCATTAATGGCCACATCAATCAATTCCTTTTGTTTTTCAATGGGCAACTGATGTTTTTTTAATGTTTGAAGTTGTAATTTATTGGTTGCTAATGGCGTTTTTAATTCATGCGTAATGCTTAATAAAAAATTATTCTTCTGTTCCATCAACTCCTGTTCGCGTTTACTTGCTTTGCGAATTAAACTGATACCATATAAAAGCAATAATAAAAAAATAGTTCCCTCCCCCACGATCATAATGGTCTTTTGAACCTTCTTCTCCTGCAATTGTGCTAGATCACGTTGCATAATGGTTACATCTGAAGTTGAAATGGCCACTAGTTTTTGCTGTTCGCTAATTAATTGATTACTCTGACGAACCAATAACACTTCCCACCAAAGAAACTGCAAGATGATGTAACCAAACAACACCAATAAAATGAGTTTAGAATTGAATTTTATTTTACTGAATTTGCTCTTCACTGGTTTCTTCAATTAATTTGGTAATTGCTTTTAATATTTCATCGGCTCTGTGTATCGAATTTACATCTTCAATTGTTAACCACAATTTGTTGTTTTGTTCCTTTAACTGACATAAAGATGGGTATTTTTGAGCATAAGTCAATACGGTTCTAAACACTTCAGAATTATAGTAATCACTATTCTTATTACTCACAAAATAAGTGAGCATTTTTCCATTCTTTAAAATGATCTTCTCAAAGCCCATTTTCATTGCTTTCCAACGCATACGCACTAAATTGATCAACTCAATGGCTTCATTAGGAACCGGACCAAAACGATCACGCAAATTCAATTCAAATTTTTGAAGATCCTCTTCGGTGGTGATGTTATCCAACTCACGATATAATACCAAACGTTCGGTTAAACTGGTTACATAAGTATCTGGGATCAATAATTCCAGATCAGAATCAATAACTGTTTCTTTCACAAATTGACGAGAGAATACAGATCTGTCGCTATCCTGTGAAGCATCTATACCAACAGTATCCTTATACCAATCTTCTTCTTTTAATTCGTTCACGGCTTCGTTCAATATTTTCATATAGGTATCAAAACCCATATCATTAATGAAACCACTTTGCTCGGCACCTAATAAATTTCCGGCGCCGCGTATATCAAGATCGCGCATGGCAATTTGAAAACCACTACCCAGATCATTGAATTCAACCAAAGCCTTTAAACGTTTTTGTGCTTCAGAAGTTAAAACACTTTGAGGAGGTGTGATCAAATAACAAAATGCTTTTTTATTGCTTCTGCCAACTCGTCCACGCATTTGATGCAGATCACTCAATCCAAAATTTTGAGCATCGTTAATGATAATGGTATTAGCGTTGGTGATATCAATTCCACTTTCAATAATGGTTGTTGCAACCAACACATCGTATTCGCCTTCAATAAATGCAAGCATTACCTCTTCGAGTTTATCACCATCTAACTGACCATGACCAATGGCAATGCGCGCATCAGGCACCAGGCGTTGAATGGTTCCGGCTATTTCATGAATGTTACTTACTTTATTGTGCACAAAAAATACCTGACCGCCACGTTGCAATTCATAACTGATGGCATCACGTATCAACTCTTCATCAAAGGAATGCAACTCCGTTTGAACAGGATAACGATTTGGTGGCGGAGTTGAAATAACAGATAGATCGCGGGCACCCATTAAACTGAATTGTAAGGTTCGTGGAATTGGAGTGGCCGTTAATGTAAGCGTATCAATATTCTCTTTGAAAACTTTTAATTTATCTTTTACGCCAACACCAAATTTCTGTTCTTCATCAATGATCAACAAACCAATATCTTTAAATTTTACTTCTTTTCCAATGATCTTATGTGTACCAATGATGATGTCAATTTTTCCTTCTGCTAATTTATTAAGCACTTCTTTTTGTTCTTTTGCGCTTCTGAATCTATTTATATAATCAACATTACAAGGCAAGCCACGCAAACGATCTTTGAATGTTTTATAATGTTGATAGGCTAAAATTGTTGTAGGCACCAAAATTGCAACCTGCTTACTATCACAAACCGCTTTAAATGCAGCGCGTACCGCGATCTCTGTTTTACCAAAACCAACATCACCGCAAATCAAACGATCCATTGGTTGTGAGCGCTCCATATCGCGTTTCACATCGGTAGTAACTTTTATTTGATCGGGTGTATCTTCGTAAATAAAGGAAGCCTCAAGTTCGTGTTGCAAATAATTATCACGTAAAAAAGCGTGGCCTTTATTCGCTTTACGTTTGGCATATAATTTTATGAGATCGAAAGCAACCTCTTTTACCTTACGTTTTGTTTTTGATTTTAAAGTGCTCCAATGTGTGCTTCCTAATTTATCAAGGCGAGGCACATTACTTTCTTTACCACTGAATTTACTGATGCGATGTAAATTATGAATGCTCACATACAACACATCGTTATCCTTATATAATAAACGAACCGCTTCCTGTTCTTTACCATTGATGTTTAATTTTTGTAATCCGCCAAAACGTCCAATACCATGATCGATATGCGTAACGTAATCACCAGGATTAAGCATTAAGATGTCTTTAATGGTAAGTGCTTCGTGCGCTTTGTTTTTAACCTCTTTTAATTTGTAACGATGGTAGCGTTCAAAAATTTGATGATCGGTGTAAACAGCAATTTTAAGATCAGCGTCAATAAAACCCTGATGAATATTTATTGGCAGATAATCGATCAGTGAATCATAGGTGCGGTGTTCCTTTGCCAACAGATCATTAAAAATGGTGATCAACCGATCTGCTTGCTTTCGATTCTCGGTTAAAAAATAATTTTGAAATCCCTTTGCTTTATTTTCTTTTAAGTTGGCAATAAGCAGGTCAAAATTTTTATTGAAAGTAGGTTGAGGCGTTTGGTTAAATACTACTTCTTCTTTCGCTAAAAATGCTTGCAGACCAAATTCAATGATCGGGTATGGCTTAAGAGTTAGTTTAAATTCATCTGATGTGCTGTATAATTGATCAGGTTCAATTTGTTTGATCTCTCCTGAATAATTATCAAATGCTTTTTGCGCTTTGTTATGCATCTTGTCAAAAACATCAAGCACCAAACCCAAACTTTCAATTGCAACAAATGAATTAGAGGGCTCGAAGTAATTGAGGATAGATCCCTTTTTATCTTTTTGAATGGAGGTGTTGATATTCGGGATGATGGTGATGAAATCAAAATTAGAAATGGAAAGTTGATTGGATGGGTCAAATGTTTTAATTGCTTCAACCTCATCGCCAAACAACTCTAAACGGTATGGATATTCATTTGCAAATGAGTAAATATCTATGATACCACCTCTTATGGAGAACTGACCCGGTTCATAAACAAAATCAACTTGATTGAATTGGTAGCTGAATAAAAACTCATGTAAAAAATCAACCGAAAGCTTTTCTCCCTTTTTTATTTGAAGTATGTTTTGAACCAACTCCTGCTTTAAGGTTACCTTTTCACATAAAGCTTCCGGATAAGTAACAATAATGCCCGAAAAATTATCTCTGCTTAAAAAACTTAATACCTCGGCTCGTTCCTGAATATTAGCGTTGGCTGTTTTTTCAGGTTCGTAAGGTTGCTTATAGGATTGAGGGAAGAAAAGGACCTGTTTTTCAGATAAAATATTTTGAAGATCATTAAATGTGTATGCCGCTTCTTCTTTATTGTTTTTAATAATGACAAGATTTTTATGATGGCCATCAAAAATATTTGCGAATACAAAGTGGATGCCGGAGCCTGCTATACCTTTCACAAAAAAATCCCTGCCCGGATCAGAAATTTCCAGGTGTTTAAATACATCAGGCAGGAACCTATTTAACATGAGAAGGCGAAATTACGAATTTGAGAGGGTATTATACTTAGGATTTCCATTTTTAGCGTTGTTTTTATTAAAAAACAGGTAGCATTTTAACAAATAGGTGTTGTAACTTTTACATTTTTGTTATAATTTTAAGATTCAGATTTAAAACGTTTTAAAATATGAAAAAAATATACCTATTAGCCCTAAGCTTAAGCCTGTTTTCATTAGGGATGTTGGCACAAACGCCAACTTTTGAAATTCAAAACAACGACAATTCGAACATTGTAGTTGTAAATAACGAGGTTTTTACTAAAAGTGTTGCAGCATTAGCTACACATCAAAGTAATTTTACCATTAAAAATATTAGTGCTACCAGCCAAACCATTAACGTAAGAAAGTACGAAGATCTATTGAACACGGTTTCAGTGAGTGATAAAGCCGAGGCGGTTTTTTGTACAGGAACAACCTGCTACCCTCCTAATATTTTTACAAGTTCGGTTGTGTTGAGCGCTGGTGAAACTATCGCTTTTAAAGCTGATATTACAGAAGCAAGCATAATTGGCGAATCAAACGTGCGCTATAAATTCACTAATGCAAATGATGCAAATGAAACAATTAGCTTTACTACAAAATACAATGTACCAGCTTCGGTTTTAAAACACACCGCAACGTTTGGTTCAGTTTCATCAGTTTATCCTAACCCTACAAACTCAAATTCTTTTATAAACATTAACGCAATTGATAATTCTAAAGATGTGAAATTGAACATCATTAATGCTTTAGGATCAGTTGTAAATTCAAAAACAATTGAATTAAATAAAGGAAAGAACCTGATTCAATTAGAAACTGAAAATTTAAATGCTGGAGTGTATTTTATCTCGGTATCAAATAAAGAATCAATCATCACAAGAAAAATAACAGTAACAAAATAAACAAACAAAAAAACACAGTACATGAAAAAACAATTACTAGCCCTTGCGCTTTTGGGAATGGGAATGACCAAAGCACAAACCTGGAGTGAGGATTTCAGCTCCACTACAGCACCAAACTTACCAGCTAACTGGGTACAATTGAGTTTGGATAATTTAACCCCTAGCAGTAGTATTGCTAGCTACAGCTTCTCTGCAACAAGAGGATGGGTTTCAAGAAATGCTACTTCTTTATATCCAACTTATGGACGTGTAGCTGCAAGTACTTCATGGTATACCCCTGCAGGTATTTCGAACGATTGGTTAATAACACCATCTTTTACAGTACCTACTGGTTCTTATTTTGAGTGGGAAGCAATTGCAACAGATCCAAGTTTTGCTGATGGATATCGCGTAATGATCTCAACTACAGGAACTGCAACTTCTGCATTTACAACAACATTATTAACTGTTAGCGCTGAAAATGGAAACTGGACAGCTCGTTCATTGAATTTAAGTGCTTATGTTGGTCAAACAGTGAACATCGCGTTCCAAAATTACTCAAACGATAAATATCTTTTATTTATCGACAATGTAAAATGTAATGTACCTGCTGCTAACGATGGAAAAGTTACAAGTATCACTAGCTTGCCACGTTACACAGTAGCCGGTAATAAAACAGTAAGTGGTGTATTCACTAACAATGGTAGTTCAACAGTTAATAACGCTTCTATGCGTTACCGTGTTAATAATGGTCCGGTTACTTCACAAACCATTACAATGCCAGGTTTAACGTATTTACAAACTTCAAACTATTCGTTTACGACTCCTGCTAATTTAACAGCTGGTACGCATACAATCAAAGCTTGGGTTGACGCCGTTAATGGTGTTAATGAGACCATCAAAACCAATGATACTGCTGTAGCAGTAGTTTATGTTGCATCGCAATCAGTAACGATCAATGCTTTAGTTGAAGAATTTACTTCTTCAACTTGCGGACCTTGTGCTAGTTTAAATTCAACTTTCGATCCATTGTTAACTACAAACAGCGTTAACATTGCAGGTAGTAACTTAAATGCTATTAAGTATCAAGTTAACTGGCCTTCACCAGGTAACGACCCTAGTTAC
>JBKDKI010000030.1:0-3607 GCA_046345155.1 Sphingobacteriaceae bacterium | reverse complement strand
CAAATTTACACTTACAGTATTAGAATGTAAATACTCCTTAAGGAGTAATTCAATACTCCTTAAGGATCAATTTGGTGATGTTTCTTTAGCTGTAGGTGAAACCTTGTTTAAAGCGAATGAATGAGTAAAAAGGCATACTGCTTGGGGAGTATATCTGATAAATTACCAAAGCAATTGTAAACTAATTGTGCGTAATTGATGCGCTTGATTTAAACTTTAAAAAGTAATATTTTCGTAACTAAAATAGTATCATGACCAAGTAAGATGATTAATACTAGAAGTTATTAGTCATCATTAAGATAAAATATTTGAAATACATCAATTATTATAACAACAATTAACCCAATCAATACTAATGAAATAGTTACTAAATTCTTATGCCATTTTTTAATGTCACTTTTTTTCACAATACATTAATTAGTGATGTGTTATAGTTGAACAATTGGCGTTTTGTTTTAAATTTTAGTTTCTATTTGAATCTTTTACTTCATCAAATTCACATGCCCTGTTTTATCAAGTTTTTTTCTTTTGATGTTTTGTATTTTCAGTTTCCTCACATAGACATCATCCTTGCAGATCTCGCCTATGTAATAACCGTTCCATTTGGTTTCATAAGGGTTGTTAGAGCGGTACAATAATTCTACCCAACGGTCAAAGATCTCAAAGCTGTAATTCTTTGCTGAGAAGTAACCTGTAAGTACAGGGAAGAACTCATCATTTAGTAGATCATCATTAGGCGTAAAGGTGTTAGGGATGTAGATGAAAATGTCATCCTCTTTATTCCTTAACAACTTTTACTGTTTTTGTTTTTCCATTTTCAATGATTTTTATAAAGTATATGCCGTTTACATAGTTAGTTAAATTTAATTCGTAAGCTGCTTTATAAACCTTCTCGCTGATTAAAACCCTGCCTAAAGCATCTATTACTTCAATTACTTTGAGGCTGTTCGGGTCTGTATCCTTACACGCAATATTAAATACTCCTTTGCTTGGGTTTGGATATACCAAAAAATTGTAATCAGATGAATTTGAAACCAGTTGATTGATGCCGGTACAAGCTGACACTGAACTTACCTGTGTTGTAGTTGTTTCAACACACCCACCGTTATTAACCGTTAGTGTGTACACACCAATATTTACTGTACCTGCATTTGTAATGCTTGGATTTTGTATATTAGACGTAAATGAATTTGGGCCAGACCAACTATAAGTAGGAGTAATTGTTCCACTTATACTTGCAGTGAAATTTAATGCAGCACCTGAACACACAGTGGCATTTACAGTTGCAATAGGATTTATTGCAACACATTGTGAAAATTTTACCAAAAAGGCGTCTTCAGTTGCACCCCCAAAAGTTGTTTGATGAGCGCCTGCTGTTGCAATATTTGTATTTGAATCAGTATCCCCGGACATATAGACGTTACCGGTTGCATCGTTGCTACATGAATAGCCAAAATCAACTCCTGTTCCACCATAATACGTGCCCCATTGTCTGACTCCGGCGGAATTAAATTTTACTAAGAAAGCGTCATTACTTCCACCACCAAAAGTCGTTTGATGAGTGCCCGCAGTTGCAATATTTGTGTTTGAATTAGTACCCCCTGCCATATAAACGTTACCGGATGCATCTGTTATGCAAATCCAGCCAAAATCATTACCTGATCCACCATAATACGTGCCCCATTGTCTGACTCCGGCGGAATTAAATTTTACTAAATAAGCATCCAAAGTTCCGCCGCCAAAAGTTGCTTGATGAGAGCCAACATTGGCAATGTTGGTGTTCGAATTAGTAATTCCTGACACATACACGTTACCCGATGCGTCTGATATACAAGAAATACCATAATCATCTCCTGTTCCACCATAATAAGTACCCCATTGTCTGACACCGGCGGAATTAAATTTTACTAAGAAAGCGTCATTACTTCCACCACCAAAAGCTGTTTGATGAGCGCCCACTGTGGCAATGTTTGTATTTGAACCAGTCTCACCTGTCATATAGACGTTACCCGACACATCTGTGATGCAAGAATAACCAAAATCATCTCCTGTTCCACCATAATAAGTACCCCACTGTCTTACACCCGAAGAATTAAATTTTACTAAGTATGCGTCATTAGCTCCGCCATTAAAAGTTGTTTGATGAGCGCCAGCAGTTGCAATGTTTGTATTTGAACTAGCATTACCTGTCAGATAAACATTACCCGATGCGTCTGTTTTACATGAATTGCCATAATCATCTCCTGATCCTCCATAATAAGTGCACCATTGTCTTACACCGGCTGAATTAAATTTTACTAAATAGGCATCATAATTTCCGCCTCCAAAAGCTGTTTGATGAGCACCAGCTGTGGCAATGTTGGTATTTGAATCAGTCTCACCAGAAACATACACGTTACCAGACACATCTGTGGTGCAGAAAAAACCACCATCATCACCTGACCCTCCATAATAAGTTCCCCATTGTCTGACACCTGCAGAATTAAATTTCACTACATAAGCATCAAAAATTCCGCCAAAAGTCGTTTGATGAGCGCCCGCAGTCGCAATGTTTGTGTTTGAAACAGTTGCTCCTGCCATATACACGTTCCCCAAAGTATCTGTGGTGCAAGAATTACCATAATCAATTCCGGATCCCCCATAATAGGTACCCCACAGCCTTACTACAGGATCAATAAGGTAAGGTAAAGCAGAGTTAAGGTTTTGTATATTAAAACTAAGGTTTTCTGTACCATCAGCATTCTTTATTAATTTCCACTTGCTTTTTAAAGGCTTTTCGTCCTGAAGCACCAAAGGTGCTTTTTCTACGATGGTGCCCAACGGGGTTTTTATCTCCAGTTCACCTTTGCTGTTTATTTTTAGTTCCTCGGCACCTTTTATCTGTAATTGTATTTGATGGTAATCAGAACCTGCCGCGCACAAATAATCATATTTTAATTCGCCGTTTTTTTCGTACCACTTTAGGTCAATGCCGGTATAAAGGTTTTGGTAAGTTACCGCTTTATAGCTTCTTACATGTAAAGCACCATTATCAGGGCAACTCGCAGTATAATAATTGCTTTCTCCATCAATAACCTGTTCTTTTAAAATTGATGATCTGGTATTTGCATTTAACCAATTAATATCTATCCGATAAATGGTTTGTTGATCAGCCGTTTTAGACTTTTCTCCGGTGCGCTTATTAATAACTTCTTTGTAAGTTTCTACCCTATTCAATTGGTAGCTTATACCGTTGTTGCGCAAATGAAAAGTTAAGTCTTTGCTTTGTCCTCCAAAGTATACGTCAGGCCGCGCGATGTAGTTTTGATCTACAATTTGCCCTTTATTTTCTGTAAAGCTAATACTGTTTTGAGTGAGTTTTTCATTTAGTTCGCCTAACTTTTCTTTCTCCTTTGTGCCGGCATAATTAACCAAACATAATGAGGCAAATAAGCTTGAACAAATTATTTGTTTCGTTGTTTTCATTTTATTTTTTTTGGCTTTTAATTACTTCATCAAATTCACATGGCCTGTTTTTTCGAGCATTTTTCCTTTTGCATTTTGTATATTCAGTTTCCATACATACACATCATCCTTGCATATCTCTCCTTTGTAGTAACCGTTCCAT
>JBKDKI010000029.1:0-5556 GCA_046345155.1 Sphingobacteriaceae bacterium | reverse complement strand
TTCATTTTTAGTTCTAATGAGGTTTATATAATTTTTCGGTAAATACTATAGTTTTGAACTTTAAAAACGTAATAAATAAAAAAGCATATTCTCCACTAATTTTCGCTAAAATATTACTACCATATTAATAATATACACATATATTTAATTTATAATTAAAAATTCTGATCTTCTGTTTATTGCATGCATCTCTTCAGAACAATGACTCTCATCAATTAGTTTACAATTACAAGAATTTAAAGGTTTAACTTCTCCATAACCGATGGCTTGCAAACGATATTTGCTTATGCCTTTTTTTATCAAATAATATTGCGTAGAATTTGCACGTTTATTGGAAAGTAACTTGTTATATTCATGCGTATTTCGGCAATCGGTATGAGAGGTGATTTTGATTTTTGTGCCCGAATTCTTTTTGAGATACAAAACAATTTTATCTAATTCAAGAGCGGCATCTTCTCGAATGTTATACTTATCAAGATCAAAATAAATAGGTTTTAATATAAGTTTTTCACTAAGGTCTTCTAATTCCTTTTGAAGATACAATTTCATTACAATGGTATCTTTAGTTATTTCCTTTTCAAACCTAATATATCTGTAATTATATAATTCAGCACTTAAAATGCTATTACTTTCATATTTATAATCAATTGTCTTTTCACCATTATCATCTAATGTAAATGAATAAATTAAACCATAAACTGTATCCTTTAAGTTAACTTTTACAAAGGGTAGTTTTTGTTTATTCCCCATTTCAAAGGCTTTATAATAAACTACTATGGCTTTTTTTGGTTTTAAGTAAATAATTATTGAATCAGAATAATTATGTTCAACTATATTCACATAAACACTGTCTTCATAATAGTTTTGATTACTTGCTGATACAATAAAACTTGTTAATTTAGAATTAAGATACTTGCAAGATGCACCTGTAAAATTCAAAGTATCAATCGCATGGTGATTTTTGTTTTTAATAATGATATTGCTTTTTAAAATTACATCCCTGTTAAAATAATCTTTCACTACAATGTTAACGGGCACTTGTTTAATTGTGTTTTTAATTTTAAAGGAATAGATATCGTCATTTGAAGTTGTTAGTTGACGATTGGAAGCAAAGTATCCCATTGAATCATTTATAAATATGCAACCAAAATCGTCCATGTTTGTATTTATTGGATATCCTAAATTTATTGGATTATTTGCATTTACACTATCCAAACTGAACGAATAAATATCCAAACCTCCTAAGCCCATTAAGCCGTTTGAAGAATAAATTAATTTATTTTGATAAAGATTTGGAAACATCTCATTTCCGGAAGTATTGATCTGTTTTCCAAGATTCATGGGCTTTGACCACTTACCGTCTGTTAATTTACTTACATATACATCGGTTCCACCAATTGAACCCGGCATATCTGATATAAAATACAAAACATTGCCGGAATCATTTAGAGCCGGATGTCCACAAGAGTAGTTCAAACTATTATATTGAAAAGGGTGCCAGGTTGATGTATCGGAAAAAGGGGAATATGAGTAAAACAACTGTAAATTCACTTGATCTTTACTATTTAAAACCGGTTTATTTTTATTAAGATTATTTCTGGTAACAAACATTAATTTTCCGGATTTGCTAATTGAGATTGGCCCTTCATGGAAAGTGGTTTTAAAAGAAAACTTCACAGATCTAACTTCATTTAAATTTTTCAAAGTTGCCTTATATATATCCAAAAAGTAGGTGTTATCCCATTCGAACTTTTTGTTTTGGAGAGATTGATTTCTTCTGGCTGAAATAAAATACAAATCATCATTAAATACAAGTGGACTAAAATCAGAAGATTCTGAGTTTACTGCAAGATAGCTAATGTTATATTTTGCCGAATCTGATAAGAGTTGAGTTATTTGAAGAGAATCGTAAAGATATAAATATGACTTCCCTTCTTTTTTTAGTTTATAACTTAATTCTTTTGCTAAATCATAATGCCTATTATACATAAGTGATTGATAGTAGTTCACTATTTGAGTATCATCAAGTAGGTTATTCTTAAACGCTAATTCGTAATATTTTTCGGCATTCAAATAGTCTGTTGTCTTAAAGTAGGACACTGCTGCCCTTAATATGTTTGCTTTCCTTGAACTTGAATTCACAAGCTGGGTGTATAATTCAGCAGACCTAACAAAGTGAAGGGAATTAAATTCTTTATCGGCAATTTTTTGCTTAATTGCCTGGGAGTATACATTTAATGAGCACATGAATACACATAGGCCATATATTATATATTTTAAAGATGGCAAAAAATCCTTTTTCATAATTTAAAAATACCTTGGTGTTAAGAAACCTTTACCTTTTCTATTTAAATCAAAACCGAGCATAATTTCGTGAGAGCCGGCATTAAATTTTGTCATATTACTAACTGAAAAATCATAGGCATAACCTGCATACAATTGTTCATTAAAATGGAAAACCATATTTGTACCTATATCGGCTTTATTTCGATAAAATAAACTCATTGAAATTTTTCTATTAAAATATACCGATAAATTAATATCAACAGATACTGGCGCATTATACGCACCCTTAACTTGGATAGCGGGTTTAAATGCCCATAATCCTCTTTCATAAACGTAGCCTAAAAGAAAGTAGTAGTGCTTTACTTGTTTTGAAATGAATGAATTATTAGTACTTAAGTTATTTTCAATAAGCCTTGGGCAAGAAAGTGCAGTATAAAAACTTTTTGAATAATAATAAATGGATGCCCCGAAATTAAAAATATTTCTATTAAAGTAATTGGAAGAATGCAATGGGTCGGTTTCATCAATAATTGTAAGGTTTGAAAAATTATTCCTTAATAAATCTACGCCACCATGCATCCCAAAACTAAGTTTAGCGTTCTTATTTACTCTAATTTTGTAAGATATATTGCCATAAATTGAGTTTCGTTTTGTTGGACCTATTATGTCAGATACAAAACTTAAGCCAGCTCCAATTAGCTCATTTTTAAGTGGCGTATGCATTGTAAATATATGTGTTTTAGGAGCTCCATTCCAATTTACCCATTGCGTTCTAGTATTTAAAACAGTACTTAGAGCTTCTCTGCTGCCTGAATATGCCGGGTTAATAAAAACTGAGTTAAATTGAAAAAAAGTGTTTTGAACTTCCTGCTGTGCTATACAATCAGAACCAATGAAGAGTAAAATAAAAAGTACTTTTAGTATTTGTAATTTCATAGATGTATTATTAATATGCCAATTGTATAAAGCCGTTAAACTTTGTATTTTCAGGATCGTTTAGGTAAAGTATAAAATAATAGGTGCCGGCAGGGAGTTTGTTTGCAGTGTTGACAATATTTGAGTAACCATCCCAATTGTTTCTATAACCATCTTCTTTAAAAACTAAAGTCCCCCATCTATTATATACCTCAAATACATTATCAGGATAATTTTCTAAACCAAGTATGAGATAGGTTTCATTTTTACCATCGTTATTAGGTGTAAATATTTCGGGTATCTTAATTGGCGCAATTACTTCAATTGTTCTATAGGCTGAGTCTTTGCAATTTCCTTTAATTGCATATAAAGTAACTCTATAGGTTCCTTTTTTATTAAAAATGCTAGTGGTATTAATGTTGGTTGATGTTAAACCGTTACCAAAAACCCAATTAAATGATGTTGCGCCAATTGAATTATTTGTAAAATCAACAAATAGAGGGGAATTGCCTTTAGGAGGGTTAGCAATAAAATCTGCGCTAATTTTTTCTTTATTAACAAAAACACTCAATGAGTTTGCGCAACCATTAAGCGTATTTGTAGCTATAGCAGTGTAAGTGCCTTCAGTCTTAATAAACGTTCCATTCTGTGAATTAAGATTAATAGTAGGCCCATTCCAAACCAGCGAAGTATTGGTATTTGTTACGGCAACAATCTGTATGGAATCATTTAAACATGATATTGAAAATGACACCGGTGTGATGTAAGGCTTTATTGTATCGATAACTACGGTTAAAATATTATTTGTTATGCAATTTGTAGCGGGATTTAAAACTTGTACAGTAAAGTCGCCGGGTGTTGAGGTACTGTAAGCATTACCCTGAACATTCCCTGGCAACCAGTTAAACTGAGCGTTTGGAACCGACGAGCCTACAAACATACTAACCACTTTATTTAAGCAATTTAGGCTATAAGGCACGGTTTGAAAAATTGGAGGTGGAGCATTTGGTTGATTATAAACCGTAACAAAAGAAGATGTTTTACAGCCTGAATTTGGATCGGCAGCAGTAATTGTATAGGTGCCCGACACTAGAACTGTGGTACTTGGCATTGACGAAAAAAAAGAAGGATATGGCCCTTGCCAATTATAGAGGGCATTAGTTATGTTTGTTGCTGCGTTAATCACTGCCGAACCCGGATTACAGTTTAAAGTTGTTGTTGGCATTACAGTTAGAATTGGGCTCGGAAGGACCTGAAAAAAAGCGGTGTCATTTACCATTGTATTATTAGCATCTAAAGCAAAAACAGTGTAAACTCCGCTTGTTGAAGGGCACACAGTAAATATTGGTGTATTGGCAACCTGGCTGTTGGTTGCATTAGCAAGCGTATATGTAATAGGAGGAGTTAGGGAAAAAATGGAAACAGGTATTAATGCACATTCGTTCGAGCAAATTTTAATAGAATTGATGCTTACTTGTTGCCCAAATACCGCAGTTAAATTAACTGTAACTAATACAACAAAGCAAAAATATTTTCTTTCCAATATTTTAAACATCCTATTCATTCTAATAGTTGGTGCTACATTATGTTTTATACTAAAGACTTTAAATAGACGCTTACGCAAGCACTGTTCTTTACATCAAAAAGAATAAATGTTTGTGCTGATACCATGCTTTAGGTAAATTTCTTTTGGATCTTAATGTTTATTGGCATTAGCTCCTTTAATAGTTTAACCCCAACGCTATAATATTCATCACCCAAATTTATTAACCAAATAACTTTTACTTCTACATCACAATTTCTATAAAGTTTTATACTTTTTATGAAAGCACAAATGATCTGCATAGACCTGGCGCTGATCAATTCTAAATCAAATCGTATTGTAATCAGCTTTCCTTCATGTTCAAAATATAACTTTAACCAATTCAAAATCATTTCAAATAATAATTCAGGTTTAAAATGATACAAATTACCTGTAATTTCTATTTCTTTCGTGCTTTTGTTAAAGAATATCCTTGGTAGACTTTTATCAGATTCTATTACCAAAGTTCTATACGTAATTCAGAAGTTGTTTTTTACTCATTGGTTTGAATGTATTTATAACTTAGGCCAATAATTAATAATAAAACAAACGACATAAATAAAATAGCAAATCCTATAGCTACTCGTTTTGATAATGATTTATCCAATTCCTCAAAAGCTTCATAGAAACTTTCATCATTATATTTGTCAAAATTCATTATCTTATATTTTACTTCAACAATTAATTTTTAACTAATTTTATTTTCATTAATTACTTTTGATATTTACGTGATTATTAGCCAGAAAACGCACTGCTCCTTTCATTAATTTTCA
>JBKDKI010000028.1:0-44504 GCA_046345155.1 Sphingobacteriaceae bacterium | reverse complement strand
GATCTTTCATTTTTAAGCAATAACACATGGAATGTAAATATTTCAAATCCTTCTATGTTATTTACAACCCCAACAAGTTTTACAACTACAAATGGATGGCAACAGGCTGTGATTAACTTTACAACTGGCGCAGTAACAAATAGTGAGCAATATATTGTTATTGGTAATTTACAAAATAAACCTGGTATTAGTAAAACTCCCTCTCCTGTTAATACGGGTACTTGTGTTTATGGCTCTGTTACAAATGGGGCTTATTATTATATTGATAATGTTACATTAACAACTAATTCTGTAACTGCTATATTTAATTTGCCAACAGGTATTTGCACCACCCAATCAGTAGCATTAAACTCTTTGGTTTCGCCTAGCGGCGGCACATTTAGTGGGCCATATGTAACAAATAATGCAGGCAATTGGTCATTTAACGCTGCATCCACTGCCACTATTGGTTCATTTTCAATTGCATACAATTATACTGTTAATGGTTGCGCTTACACAATTTTTAAGCAAATTCAGGTTGGGTCAACTCATACTGTTACTGCTACTTCAAACACTAATATCATTTGTTCTAACCTAAGTCAAAATACTGCAACTCTAACAGCTAATTCAACTACTACAGGTGTAAATTGGTTATGGCAACCAAATGCTTCAACAGTTAATCCGGTTGTTGTTTCACCAACAGCAACAACAATTTATACTGTTACCGGTAATAATCAAGGTTGCCAGAGATCTGCAACGGTTGCTGTTAAAGTGCAAACTGCTTGTTGTACTACAAGCTTGACACCGTATTCAGGTCCAACTGCATTATCTGGTAACACGTTAAATACTTCAATGGCTTTTAATTATGATATTGATGTTGTCAGCCCCTCTGTTGTTTTCATACAATCTTCAGAATTTCAGTTCGCACCTGGTGTAAAAATAACGGTTAAACCATCTGGTATTTTGTACATTAATGGTGCACACTTGTATGGATGTGGAACCGATTTATGGCAAGGGATTGTTGTTGAGGATGGAGGACAACTAAAAGTATTCACTAACCCAACATTAACACCAAAAGATAATTTTATAGAAGATGCGCAAATTGCAATTGATATTCAAACGCAAGCAACAACTGGTTATACAGCCTATGGCGGATTGCTTGGCGTGACTAATACAATTTTTAATAAAAATTTTATTGGAATTAGTATTGATAATTATGTTAGAAACGTAAGTCCTTACCCTTTTGAAATCCATAACAATGTTTTCACGAGTAGAACTTTAACATTTACACCAACAAGCTGGCCTACTTGTTCTGTAACTGCTGGTAGTTTAAGAGCAGCAACTAACCCAACTGCAGGTTTAATTGCCCCATATCCATTGGCAGGCAGTTTAGCTTATCTTAAAAACCCTTATAACAGTCAACCAGGCCATATTGGTATTCGACTAACAAGCGTTGGATCATCAACAGGAACGGTTCAATATGCTATCCAAATTGGTAGAACGGCCAATGTGAATGATTATAACATTTTTGACAATTTAGGGCAATGTATTGAAGCAACAAATTCTAATGTGTTCAGTGTAAATAACGTATTTCAAAATACACAACAGTATACATTTGATCCTCCTGGTCCAAATCCACCATACACATTTGAAGGAAATGGTATAAGGCATGTTACCAATAATTCAAGTTTTAACTCAAAGCTTGATTTGTGGTCAACATCAACAAATATGAGCTTGGGTAACAGGTTTTACGATTGCCAATATTCTGTAAATTGTGACAAAACGTTTTTATTAAATGTTCGCTATTGTACATTTAGAAGTACAAAAACAACTTCTGCCGCTGCCACCGGAAGTGTTGGGGTTATTTCGCGCACTAACAGGTTTAACCATACAATAAGTAATAATAACATTGCTAATATACATACTCCTATTAATATTGCTCTGGCACCTGATACCTATACGTATAATGGTAATAGCGGATATGGTATTAACGCACAAAACTTGGCAATACAAAGTAATTTTATTGGAGCACAAACAACTACTGCTACAGCAATTTCAAACCAATTTGTAAACCAAGCCATAACACTTTCAGCACCAACGGGTAGTGTGTATCAAGTAACTTTAAATTCATTTGCTGTAACTACTAACACAATTGATAGAGTATTTAGAGGTATTGAAATAAATAATTTTGGTAAAAACAATTTTACGGCAAATACAAGTACAAACACCATTAAACTTGGTGATGATAATGTATTTGCATTACCTCAATATGGTATACGGTATTCAGACAATTACAAAGGCACAATACGCAGTAATACTTTGTCAGCTACAGGAATTACAAACACTTTAATTACCTTATTTTATGCAGGTAACAGTGTGGCTAACCCTACTGTAATTTGTAATAGTTTAAGTAATGCTTATGTAGGATTTGAGTTTAATAGTAATAATTCAAACTTATTTTGGAGAGGGAATTTCATGAATAATCACACCCGTGGAATGCAACTGATAAATAATGGCATAATAGGCAATCAGGGCAACTCAACTAATCCAAGTGATAATGTTTGGACTGGAACTTGGACAGGAAATAATAACGGAACATTTGTAGATGGATCTAGTAACGCTGTTAATTCAAAGTTATCAGTTAAAACATTAACTACCTATGCACCTCCAAACCCCGGATGGTTTAATTTTGGACAGTCATATGGTATTGCAACTAATACACCTAATGCTAATGGAGCATTTACTGGCTGTGGCACAGGTGGTGGTGGAGGCGGAGGCGGAGGGGCTTCTGCAACAGCAATGTTGAGCTCAACATCTATTCAAAGCAATACGCTTACTAATGAAGTTAAGTATATTCAGGATTTTGGTAATTATCAAACTTCATTAACATCAACAACAAGTTCAAATGTGAACAATCAAAGTTTAACCAACATAAATGGTGCAAACAGTATTAGTCAGTTTTTAAAAGTGGATGGTATGTATTATTCGGGTAATTTTGTAAATGCAAAAGCTTTAAATGCGAGTATCACTTGTACCAATAGCGTAGAAAGTGTTTATAAGACTTATTACAGCTTATATGATAAATTTATTACAAATTCATATACCGATAATGATAATAATGCATTATCATACATAGCTGAATTGTGCCCGAGTACGAATGGCACCGCTGTTTATAAAGCACGAGCATTATTTAATTACATTAACCAAACTGCGCGCGTTTATAATGATAATTGTTTAACAGTTTTCAATTCTGCTAGAGAAAACAACAATCCGATGATAGAAATTAGTCCAATTATCAAATTGGAAGTGGATTTATTTCCGAATCCTGCTCAAAATTTTGTAACTTTATATAGTAATCAACTAAATCAAAAATTAGATATCGTCATAACCGATGTTGGAGGTAAAATCATTGAGAAGTCATCGATGATTATTATTGAACATACAGGTACGATTGAATTGAAACTTCAAAATGGTGTTTACTTTGTTACAATTACAAATTTTAAAAATGATAAGATTATTAAAAAACTTATTATTAATAAATAATTTAATTATTTTGAAAAGCTACAAGCATCACTTGTTTGTAGCTTTTTTTATAAACTCCTATTCATGTCAAGGACAACAAATTGCTAATTATGTAAATAACGGTGGTTTTGAATCAGCAAAGCCTTGGAATACCCAAAAACCTTTATTTTGGGATGCTATAGATACAAACAAATTCCTCGGAATACTTGCCAGTGCAACAATATCTCCTTTTCTAGTCCCATATTCCTCTTTTACCTATCAATGGCCTCGAAATGGAGCAAATTATTTTGGTACGGCTATGTTATTCAAACCAAATTCACCTGATGAATTAAGGGGTTATCCTAGAAATGTTTTAAAACAAACATTAAATGCAGGAAGTGTTTACTGCATTAAATTTTATTGCAATGCTACAAATCAAACACCTTATGCGATCGATGCACTTGGTGCTTATTTTGGTGGAATTAACACTGATACAATAAGCCAATGTGATAAGCCTATAACTTATCTTTCACCGCAAATAGAGTATTCATCAGGTTTTATCACAGATACACTTAATTGGATACCTGTTACAGGAACTTTTGTGGCGAATGGAACAGAAAAATATATGATAATTGGAAATTTCAAAAGTAATATTGCGACAAATACAATGATAATTAATCCTTCAAATACTATTGTTGTTTCTGCAGATTTGCTTTTTGACGACGTTTCCTGCATTGATATTGATCTCCCGGCATATGCAGGCTCTGATGCGTGGATTTTACCTGGGGATAGTGCCTTTATTGGCAGGCAACCAGATGTTGGTATTGATGAAGCATGTATGTGGTATAAAATGCCCAATACCACTACTGCTATTGATACTGTAGCAGGCTTATGGGTTAAACCAAGTGTAACAACTTCTTATTTAGTAAGGCAAGAAATTTGTGGTAATGTAAAATGGGATTTGGTAACCGTATATATAAGTGCCACAGGACAACTAGATATTGAACAACTTACTCAAAATTTAAAAGTGTTTCCTCAACCAGCCCAAAATGAAATCAACTTAAAATTTGAGATTAAGAACCCGGATGAATTTACTGAAGTTGAAATATTCAATAACCTTGGTGAACGCGTTAAACATCAAACTATAGAATTTAATAATAAACAAAGTAGTATTAAAACAGAAGATCTATCCGAAGGTGTATATTTTTTATCTCTTAAAAATCATAATGGCATCATAATTAAGAAGCGTTTTGTGATTGTGAGGTAGGGTTAAAATTAGTTTTAATTTAATTGAAGTTTATTTTGTATCTATTACAAATAAAAATAATGAAACAAAAATTAAAAAACTTATTATATCAAAATAGATTTAATCAATTAAGTAACTATAAGTTTATACTTGTAGTTACTTTGTTTTTTAATTTAAACATCAAATCTCAAATTGTAAACTATATAAATAATGGAGGATTTGAAGATACTTTAAATGGGGCTAATTCAAATCCTTTTAATAAAGTTAAATTTTGGGGACCAATAGATACAAATGGTTATGGCTATTATTTATTTTCTACATTAATAGGAAATGCTCCATACTGCAGCACAGGTTTTCAACAACCACGGCATGGTAAAAACTTTATTATAAGTCAATTATTTTGCGAAGGTTCTTTATGTTCTATTTTTAATTCAAGAGGATATCCCAGAAATCGATTAAAAAACAAGTTAACAGCTGGCAAAACTTATTGTGCAAAATACTATGTTGTTAACACTAACAATAATAGAGTTGCAATGGAGAGTTATGGTATATATCTTGCAGATAGTTCTTTAGACACAATAAATTATTGTAGTTATCCTTTAACTTATATTAATGCTCAAATTACTTATTCAAATGGTGTTATTACTGATACTATGAATTGGACTGCAATAAAAGGAACCTATGTCGCTTCTGGTAATGAGAAATATATGGTTATTGGCAACTTCAGATCTAATGCAACAACTAATACTTTACAATTAAATACGCAATTATCGACTCAAACCGCAGATATTTATATTGATGATGTAAGTTTAATAGATATCGATCTCCCGGCATATGCAGGCCCTGATATTTGGATATTGCCTGGTGATAGTGCCTTCATTGGCAGGCATCCGGATGTAGGTATTGATGAAGCCTGCATGTGGTATAAAATGCCTAATACCACTACTGCAATTGATACAGTGGCTGGATTATGGGTTAAACCAAGTGTAACAACTTCTTATTTAGTAAGGCAAGAAATTTGTGGTAATGTAAAATGGGATTTGGTAACCGTATATATAAGTGCCACAGGGCAACTAGAAATTGAGCAATTAACCCAAAATTTAAAAGTGTTTCCTCAACCAGCCCAAAATGAAATCAACTTAAAATTTGAGATTAAGAACCCGGATGAATTTACTGAAGTTGAAATATTCAATAACCTTGGCGAACGCGTTAAACATCAAACTATAGAATTTAATAATAAACAAAGTAGTATTAAAACGGAGGATCTTGCTGAAGGGGTTTATTTTCTATCTCTTAAAAATCATAAAGGCATCACAATTAAAAAGCGTTTTGTGATAGTGAGGTAAGTTAAGCTAGTAAATATGGTGTGAGATGTTTGCCGCAGCGAGCGCTTCGCTAACACTCACTCGCAATGACGAACCTCTTTTTTAAGACTTGAATAAAATTAAAGTTGCGATTCATTATTTATATGATCCATTTTAAACCGCCATACATCTTTAATATTTGCGGCTTTAAATTTAACTTCACGGGCTTTGTATCCTTCAAATAATTCATCAACTGTTTCGTCAAACAAGTTGATCCATCTTTCAAAATAGGGCGATGTTAGCTTTTCTTTTTCATTTACGTTGAGGTGAGGAGGAAACGGACGCCCCTTGTAATTGCCTGTTTGAAAGAGAATGTTATCCCAAAAATCATACATTTTTGGCAAATGTTTGTCCCAGTTCACCTGCATCAGATCAATAAATATCTTTCCCAACAGATCATCCTTTTTTATTTTCTCATAAAAGGTATCAACCAATAGCTTAATGTCATTTATATCCTCAATTTCCTTTTTCATGATCAAATGGGTGTAACAGTAATAATGTTCACCGGGCAATTTTTCGCCGCCAGTAAATTATCTTCTAATTCCATATCATTCACCACAACCGAATAAAACCCACGCTTCTCAACACCTCCAACCAACGTACATTTACCATCCTTGCGTGAAATACGCCAACGATAATCTGCCGCCTCCACACAAGCATTGCAGCCAATGCATTTGTTGCGTTGTTGAATGATGCGTATCATTAATTCTCGGGAACTAACTTGTAAAGTTTATCACTTGGTCTGATCTTTTCCGGTGTTGCTAATGAAAACGTATCTCCTTTAACTGCTTTTTCAGCCGGTTTCCCATCTACCCTTAATTCATCAACAACTAATTGAATATATCCTGTGGTTGGTCCGGTAATGATCACTTCATCGCCCACATTTAAACTATGTGATTCGCATTTAAATTCACCAACACTAACTTTATCAAAAAACTTTAATCCCTTTGCCAGATATATTTTTCGTTTAGAAGATTTTGATCCGTTCTCATCACACCATTCGCCCATCTTTCTGCCCAAGTAATAACCATCCCAAAAACCACGATTGAAAACTGTTGCCAATTGTGCTTTCCAGGCCTGTACTTTATGCTGATCGAATGATCCGTGCAAATAGGATATAATGGCTTCGTTATAACATTTGGTTACAGTATACACGTAATCAACCGAGCGGCCACGTCCTTCAATTTTTAAAACACTTACGCCTGCATCTAAAATTTTATCAATAAAATCAATAGTGCACAGGTCTTTTGCCGACATGATAAATTCATTATCTACTTCAAATTCTATCCCTTCTTCTTTATCTGTTACCACATAACTTCTTCTGCAATTTTGTATACAGGCACCGCGGTTTGCCGAAGCAAAATGCGAATGTAAGCTCAAATAACATTTCCCCGAAACTGCCATGCATAAAGCACCATGCGCAAATATTTCCAATTCAATTAATTTGCCTGATGGTCCGGTTATATTGCGTCGTTTGATCTCTCTGCTGATATCTGTAACCTGCTTTAAACTTAACTCGCGAGCAAGTACGATCACATCAGCAAAGTTGGCATAAAATTCAACCGTATCAATGTTAGATACATTTGCTTGTGTGGAGATATGAATTTCCATGCCAATTTTTTTGGCGTAATTCATAACCGCATGATCTGAAGCTATAATAGCTGTTACACCGCTTTCTTTTGCGGTATCAACTATACTTTTCATTAAGTTGATATCATGATCATACAAAATGGTATTGAGCGTTAAATACGTTTTTACATTATTTTCTTTACCGATCTCTGCAATTTTTTTAAGATCTTCTAAAGTAAAATTATTGCTCGAACGGGCGCGCATATTCAATTGTTCAACACCAAAGTATACGGAGTTACAACCTGCCTTAATAGCTGCCATCAGCGATTCATAAGAACCAGCCGGCGCCATTAATTCTATCTTTCTATCTGCATTCATTTTAATTATCTGCTAAAAACCATTCGGCATAAGATGTTGGAGTCTCATCTAACCTGATCGAGTGAATATGAAAAGCCTCATTTTTAAAAACGGCTTGTAAGCGATTCTTGATCTCAATGATGAGGTTTTCGCAGGATGGTTGAAACGGCACTAACATAATTTTATCATACTGCTGATGCAGTAATTCTAAACCTTTGTGTGGCGCATTTTCATTTAAAACCAAAGCATGATCAAAATGTGAAACAATATTTTCGTTTATCATTTTTTTGAGATCGCCAAAATCAACCAACATACCATCTTTAGGATGACCGAATTCGTTTTTTGCTTTACCTATTAATGTTACCGCCAAATGATAAGTATGGCCATGAATGTTCTTACACGGGCCATCATGTCCATACAAGGCATGTGCCATATCAAATGTGAATTTTTTAGTAACACGTATTTTTTCTGTGAACATGTTCTATTTTGTTAGTGGCGCTGTTAATTTTGTATAGGTCTCTAAATTATCTACACCCCAATTTTTTAATTCTTCTTCTGTCCATAGATCCGGGAAAAATATACGACGTTGATAACGTGGATGCATGTATTTCTTCCAATCGCTTCCGCCTGTTGCTTCTGCTTTTTTAGGGCCACTTTCAAGATATTTAGCTGCAGCATCATAATGTGCCATTACCCAACGAACGTTTACAGTGTGATCATAATGACGCATGGCGTTAATAAGATCAACATTGTTCTTTTCTTTTTCAGGTAAGGTTTTGTAACAGGTCCATAAGTTGATCGTATTGTACTCTTCCATTTTTTGCAAAAAATACTTTTTGTATTTTTTCTCAAATAATGTGATTAAGGTATTTTTCTTACCGGTTGTATGATCTTTGCCTGCAGCTTGCCAGTATAAATGCTCGTAAGCATGCTCGTATGGCGTATTTCTATCGATGTTTGCTCTGAAACGGAAATCAATTAAATTGATCAGTTCGGTTGAGCAAAATTCAATTAGGCGGTATTGCGCACTTTGAAAACCACTTGCAGGTGTTAATGTGTTTCTGAATTTCATGTACTGATCCACATCCATGCCATCGCCCATTACAGCGAAAGAAGACGAAAGCACATCGAAGTAACGGCTAACGCGACTTAAATGTTTAGTGAATTGAGGCGCTGTGATGGTAGCTTTATTATGTGCAACCTGATCAATTTCCCACAAGATCATTTTAAACAACAGTTCATTGATCTGATGATACATGATAAACACCATTTCATCGGGCAGGGTAGTACGCTGTGTTTGTAAATTCAATAAGGCATCGGTTTGAATGTAATCCCAATACGTTATGGGCTTAGCCCATACCAAGCCTTCCATGTGCACATTCACATCCTGGTCAATTGCTTTGAATTTTTCAGTTAGTCGTTCAACTAATTTTTCTTGCGCTTCGTTCATGTTCTTAATTTTTTAGTTTTTAATTTTTTCCCCTAAAACCTGATGAATAAATTCATCAATCTTCTCGGAGCTCGTGTCTGATGTGATGTTGTTTTTTTTGATCAGATCCATGATCAATTGATCTTGCTCTTTTCCTTTGTTTAATGCAACCTGATATTCAATTTCGCTGAAAGATACCATTGAATACATTGGGAAGTATTTGCCCGGATATAGCTCGGCCATGCGTCGTTCAACTTTTTGCTGTAACAAGAACATTGGATCAGAAACTTTATCGCGCATAACAATGTAGTTCAGTAATGACAGATCCTGCACGGCATCACCATTTGGTTTACGAAGCATTTCATATTCATTAAAGATCTTATCCCAATCTTCATTATGTTTTTTCATTAATGAATACATCACCGAGCAATCTTCAAATCCTGCATTCATACCTTGTCCGAAGAACGGAACAGTGGCGTGTGCCGCATCACCCATTAATGCTACTTTTCCGTGAGTCCATGGGAAACAACGGATAATTGCCAAAGAGGATAAGGGATGATCTTCCCAGGCATCTGCAATGTTTGGCATCATTTCAAAGAAATCAGGGAAAACGGTTTTAAAGAAATTATTTACTTTATCTTTTGAAGTTAAATTATTAAAGCAATGTTCGTCGCCTTCAAATGGCATAAATAAGGTACACGTAAAAGATCCATCGAAGTTAGGAAGTGCGATCAGCATAAATCTTCCACGTGGCCAAATATGCAATGTTTCCTTTGCTAATTTATAACTGCCATCTGCATTTGCCGGAAGTAAAATTTCGCGGTAGCCATCTGCAATGTAATTTTGACTGTAGCTAAAGCGATCTAACTTTTGCATAGCATTATAACGTATGGCAGAGAATGCACCATCGGTTCCAAAAACGACATCCGATTTTACTTCAGTAACTTTTCCGGTTTCGGTATTCTTCACATGAACAATTCCATTCTTCAGATCGGCACCAATACACTCTTCATTAAAGAATATTTGAGCATTACCATCGCGCTCAGCAATATCCATTAATTTACAATTGATCTCTCCGCGTGATACCGAGAATATAGCCTGGTTGTTGATGCCATAAGGTTGATACGTTGTTTTACCATCCAAAGCATGCATGGTTCTTCCGTACATTGGAATAGCAATTTTTCTGATCTCATCGCCAATACCCATTTCATCCAATGCTTTCCATCCGCGATAAGAGGTTGCAAGGTTGATCGATTTTCCTGCAGAGATGTTTGCTTTGCGCATGTCAGAGCGGCGCTCAAATATCTTTACCTTATAACCTGCTTTAGTTAAAAATACAGCCCACAATGAGCCTACTAAACCTGATCCTATAATTGTTGCTTGTTTCATTTATATGTTTTTAAAAATAAAAAACACCGGAAGATAAAATACAATGAGTGTTTTCTTCTAGTGTTTAAATAAAATTTAATTTAAACCGCTTCTTCTTTTAATTTGGGTATTTCCATGATAGAACCGCAATGTTTACAGGTTCTTAATTTTACATCATCATAAAAGCCTTGCATTAATTTAGGAAGTTGTCCAACGATATCATCGCAATGAAATTGTGCTCGGTATAATTCTTTGTCGCAACTTTCACAATACCAGGTACAGGCATCTAATTCTTTTGACGTACGCTGACGTTCGATAACCAAACCAACGGTATTCGGAAAACGTTGAGGAGAATGTTCAACACGAGGAGGCAATAAAAATATTTCACCTTCTTTAATGGTGATCACACGTGTTTTGCCATTTTCGCGAATAGGCAATTGCATATCACCCTCTATTTGATAAAAAAATTCTTCTCCTTCATTGTAATGAAATTCCTTTCGGGCATTGGGTCCACCAACTACCATTACAATAAATTCAGTGTCTTGATAAACAACCTGGTTGCCTACTGGAGGCTTCAACAAATGGCGATTTTCATCTATCCATTTTTTAAAATTAATTGGCGGAAGTATACTCATGATCAAAAATTAAAAGTGCCACGCAATTTTTTACATGGCACTTTTGATTGTATTATTATAATGTTCCTCTTCTTGCTTGCTCAGCTTCTATTGATTCGAACAAGGCCTGGAAGTTGCCTTTACCAAAGGATTTGGCGCCTTTACGTTGAATGATCTCAAAGAATAGCGTTGGGCGGTCTTCAACCGGTTTAGTGAAGATCTGAAGTAAGTAACCGTCTTCATCTCTGTCAACCATAATACCCCATTTCTTTAATTCATTTAAATCTTCTTCAATGATACCAACACGGTCTTTCACTGTATCATAATACGATCCCGGTACATATAAAAATTCAACACCACGTTTTCTCATTTCAGAAATGGTGAAAACGATATCATCAGTTGCTACGGCAATGTGCTGGCAACCCGGACCATGATAGAAATCTAAATATTCCTCAACTTGTGATTTCTTTTTACCGTGAGCCGGTTCATTGATCGGGAATTTAATACGACCATTTCCGTTGGTCATTACCTTACTCATTAAGGCAGTATATTCGGTTGAGATATCTTTATCATCAAATGTTACCAAATTAGCAAAGCCCATCACATCTGAATAAAAGCTTGCCCATTTGTTCATCGCGCCTAACTCAACATTTCCAACCATATGGTCGATATATTTTAATCCGGTTGGCGTTGGTTTATATTCAGTATCCCATTTTGTATATCCCGGCATAAATACACCATTGTAATTTTTACGTTCAATGAATACGTGTACCGTTTCACCATAAGTATGAATTCCTGATTTTACGATCTCGCCGTGTTCATCCTTAATAACAGTAGGTTCCATAAACGGCTTAGCACCACGCTTGGTTGTTTCTAAAAATGCTTTGCGCGCATCATCAACCCAAAGGGCTATAACTTTAACGCCATCGCCATGCAAACGAATGTGGTGTGAAATTTCACTGCTCGGATCAAATGGTGATGTTAAGATCAAACGAATTTTATCTTGCACTAAAACGTAAGAAACTCGGTCACGTGAACCTGTTTCTAATCCTGCATATGCAAGCTCCTGAAAGCCGAATGCTGTTTTATAAAAGTGAGCAGCCTGTTTAGCGTTGCCCACGTATAGTTCTACATAATCTGTTCCGTTAATTGGTAAAAAGTCTTTTGCTTTTTCAAAAACTTTTTCACCTGAGTAATCGTAATTTTTTACTTTGGTTAAATCTGCTGTTGCCATAGCTTTAAATTTTATTAGGTTAATTGTGGTGCACTCATCCATGATTTGTAGTAATCTTTTACTTCATAATTCATGGCTTCTTTTGTTATTTTTAATGGATTGAAAGGATCGATCATCACTGCTAATTCCTTTGTTTCTTTTTTACCAATGCTTCTTTCAATAGCTCCGGGATGCGGACCATGAGGAATACCGGCAGGATGTAAGGTAAACTGACCTTGCTTGATATTATTGCGGCTCATGAAATCACCATCAACATAATACAGTATCTCGTCTGCATCAATATTACTGTGATGATAAGGAGCAGGAATTGCATCCGGATGGTAATCATACATTCGTGGTACAAATGAACAGATCACAAAATTGCGCCCTTCAAATTGTTGATGAATAGGAGGAGGCATATGTATACGACCTGTGATAGGTTCAAAATCAAAAATTGAGAACGCGTAAGGGTAACTATAACCATCCCAACCGATCAAGTCGAACGGATGTGTTTCATAAACGTAAGGATAGATCAACCCGCGTTTTTTGATCATGATCTTAAAATCGCCATGTTCATCATGCGTTTCAAAATTGTAAGGCAGTTTAAAATCGCGCTCGCAAAAAGGCGAGTGTTCCAGTAATTGACCGAATTCATTACGATAACGTTTTGGTGTTCGAATAGGGCTGTGAGATTCAACGAATAATATTTTATTATCCGTTGTATCAAACTCTAATTTATAAACTGTTCCTCTTGGAATGATCACATAATCGCCATATTCGAAATCAACTGTTCCATACATGGTTACGCAACGTCCGCTTCCTTTGTGAATGAACAGCATTTCATCAGAATCGGCATTCTTATAAAAATAATCGTTCATGCTTTGGCTTGGTGCACCCATGCCAATAAGCATATCGTCATTAAAGAAAAATGTTTTTCTGCTTTTGATATAATCTTTTTCTGGTGCTACATCTATACCCATAAAGCTTAATGCTTTTAAGTTGTCTTCAATTGCAGCTTCGGGTCTGTTATTAATTGGTGAACCTAATGATTTCACCATGGTTGGCGGATTCAAATGATACACCAATGATGATGTACTTGAAAACCCTTCGGTACCAAATAATTCTTCGTGGTATAGATCGCCTTTTGCAGAGCGAAATACAACGTGTCGTTTATGTGGGATCTTTCCGTGTTTTTGATAGATAGGCATGAGCTTACTTTTTCTGTTTACCCAAAGGTGAGAAAGTGCCATTTAAATTAAAATGACTTTTGTCAGTTTAGAGTATGGATAAAAGCATTTATAGACCATTTTTACTGTTTTTTAAGTATATCTTTGCGAAATGCAGATGATGGATAAAGATGAGGCCATAGAGTTGACCATTTTAATGGCGAAGGAGTTACAACGAAACGGAATTCCGGCGCACAGAATGGAGGAAAGTGTATTTACCCTATGCAAACATTTAGGAATTAAAGGCGATGTTTTTACCTCCCCGGGTGGATTGATCTTGAATTTAGGAGAGGAGGGAAAGCAGCAAACCCATTTTATTAAAGTGGCATACGGTGATCTGAACATGGAAAAGTTGAACAAGGTTGATCAATTGTATAAATCGATCTTACGAAATGAGATAAAGATCACTAATGCCATTGAAGAATTGAGATCGATAGAAAAGCTTCCGAAAAGATATGGCCACATTATTGAAATATTATTTTTTGCATTATCAACCTCAAGTGCAGCGCGCGTATTTGGTGGCGGAGTGGCGGAGATAGTTGTTTCTGCTGTTATTGGATTATTTATAGGTATTTTGATCTTTGTTACCGATTATTTTCCGCGAATAGGCAATGTGATCGTTGTTCTGTCTTCAGTTTTTGCAATTGCTTTTGCAAAATGGGCTGTTACTGTTTTTGGAAATTACTCAGTGGATGTAGCGGCAATTACCGGATTGATCATTTTGATACCGGGATTTTCGTTCACCGTTTCTATTATTGAATTGGTGAATGGTCACCCAATAGCTGGTACCGCAAGGTTTGCAAACACGATTATAACTTTGTTAATGATAGGATTAGGAATAGCTGTAGGTAGTCAGATAGATCGGGTGATAGAAATTACCCCGTCATTCAATCAATTAGAGCCTTTGCCAGTGTGGACTCTTTATTTAGCATTGGTAACAGTTCCTGTTGGTTTTTTGGTTTTGTTTAAAGCTACCGTAAAAGACCTTATTTGGATCATGGTGGCATGTTGGTGTTCCTATTTTTCATTGAAATTGGCCAGTCAATTTTTAAATGTTCAGCTAGCCGTTTTTTTAGCATCATTCATTTTAGGGCTTGCAAGCAATACATTTGCATTAATAAAAAACAAACCGGTTTCGATCATGTTAGTTCCAGGAATTATTTTATTGGTGCCGGGTTCATTAGGGTATAAGAGTATCACAGAATTAGTAAACAATCAAACGTTGTCAGGAATTGAAGCAGCTTTTTCGATGACAATAACTGCCATTGCATTGGTATCAGGGTTGGTTTTCAGTAATATTGTTTTATCTCCAAAACGTTCGCTATAATTGAGCGGATCAAATTAGAATCTGGCTTTAACCTTGGGTCGTTACCTTATTTTACTATATTTACAAAATAAACCTAAACTAAACAAAATGAAAAAAGCTATTATGATCGCTGCAGTTGTTGCATTAACAGCTGTATCATGCGCAAAAGATCGCACTTGTACATGTACTCATTCTAATTCAGCAAACAGTGCTACTTCAACTACAACTGTTATTCAGGTAGAAAGCACTAAGGGTCAGGCAAAGGCAAACTGCTTAAGCACGAAGGAAACCGATAAGAATGGTGTTACTTGGACTAGCACTTGTAAATTGAGTTAATTAACTAAATAATTTTATTATGAAAAAGATCTTATTAGTAATTGCCGTTGCAGGAATAACATTTGTTGCTTGTAAAAAAGACAGAGTGTGTTCATGCAAAACCGTAACAGAAGTTAAGGGCGGTTCAATGGCAGGCTCAGTGGTTGCTGACCGTGAGTACACGATGACAGAAGCTGGGTATATGCCGGCGTATTACCATTGCACGCATAAAAAAACAAGCGACACACTTATGGGTGGTGTAATTACAGTTGACGAAAATTGTTCGTTAAAGTAATATAAACTTTATAAAAAAAGCCGCTCCTTTTAAGAGCGGCTTTTTAATTTATCAAAGAGGCTTTGTATCCGGCCTTTAAAAGAAGTGGCGGTATCATTTCAGGAGTAAGAACAGTTGTTTCAATGGTTAAGATCTTGTCAGCTGAATTCAGGTCAACACTCCATTTCGAAATTCTTTTTTCTTCATTTAAAAATTTCTCGACCTTATTTACGCATCCGCTGCAGCTCATTGTGGTTTTATATTTATAAATACTCATAATTTATATTTTTTTGAATTTTAATAATAAGCTATTGCTAACAACTGAAACACTGCTTAGTGCCATAGCAGCACCTGCTATCATTGGGTTTAGTATAAAACCATTAACAGGAAACAAAACACCTGCAGCTAATGGAATTCCGATAACGTTATAAATAAATGCCCAAAATAAATTCTGATCGATCTTGGCAACCGTTAAGCGCGATAATTTAATTGCTTTAGCAATTAACGTTAGATCATTTGACATGATCGTTATTTTCGCAACGTCCATAGCAATATCAGAACCTTTTGACATCGCAAAACCCACATCAGATTGAGCTAACGCGTTGCTGTCGTTAATACCATCTCCAACCATTGCAACAACTTTGCCTTCGTTTTGAAGCATTTTAATGTAATTAGCTTTTTCTGCCGGAAGCACAGATGCCTTAAAATGTTGGATTCCGGTTTGTGCAGCAACTACTTGAGCAACCGAAGAGGAGTCGCCGGTTAACATATGTACTTCAATATTCAATTCCTTTAATTGCAAAATAGCATTTAACGCAGTAGGTTTAATGCTATCGGTAATGGCAGCTATGCATAACACTTCCTTTTCATTGGCAAAAGCAATTAGAGTATGTAATGTTTTTTCGTATTTCTTTAATTCGTATTTAAATTTATCGGAAAGTAGAAGCTTACTTTCTTCCATGAACTTTATGCTTCCTACAAAATAAACTTTACCATTTACCTTTGCTTTAACACCTTTTCCTGTAATACTCTCAAACGAATCAAGTTGAATCAGTTCTTGTTCTTTTAATGATTCACAAATTGCAGAGGCAAGTGGGTGTTCACTTTTTGATTCGAGAGAAAACAAAATGCTTTTTAATTCATTGTTATCTGAAAGCTCATCTTGCCAAATCAATTTTTCAACCAAAGGTTTTCCAATTGTAATGGTGCCGGTTTTATCTAAAATGATGGCTTCAATATGTTTGGCCTTCTCAAGTGCATCTGCATCTTTAATTAAAACACCCATTTGCGCGCCTTTACCAATGCCAACCATAACTGCGGTTGGCGTAGCTAGGCCCAATGCACACGGACAAGCAATTACAAGTACGGTAATGGAGGAGAGAAGCCCGTAAGTGATATTGTTTTCACCACCGAAGATCATCCATGTGATAAACGTAATGAGCGAAAGAACAATTACAATTGGCACAAAGACACCTGCAATTTTATCGGTTAACTTTTGGATAGGTGCTTTGCTGCCTTGCGCCTCTTGAACCATTTTAATGATCTGCGCTAATAGTGTATCGCTGCCAATACTTTCAGCTTTTATAATGAGTGATCCTTTTTGATTAATGGTTCCGGCAAACACTTTGCTTTCCTTTGTTTTAAAATTAGGGATGGGTTCGCCATTAATGGTGCTCTCATCAACATAACTTTCGCCTTGGGTAACTTTACCATCTACCGGAATTTTTTCGCCCGGTTTAATAATAAGTTCGTCGTTTAATTTTATTTGATCAATTGGTAATTCAATGGATGTTTGATCATGTTGAAGTAAGTGCGCTGTTTTAGGTTGAAGGCCAATTAGTTTTTTTATTGCCGCACTTGTACCTGATTTGGCGCGCTCTTCTAATAGTTTACCAAGTAAAATAAAAAAGATGATGACCGCGGAGGCTTCAAAATAAACATGAGGATGTAAACCTCTTTTGTGCCAAAAATCAGGGTTAAGCGTATTAAAAACACTGAATAAATAAGCAATACCGGTGCTGAGCGCAACCAAGGTATCCATATTTGCTTTCGCTAATTTTAATTGATGAAAAGCATGAATAAAAAAGTTTCGGCCCCAAATGAATACAACAGGTGTTGCTAAAAGCCACATGATGTAATTTGCAAAAGGCATATTCATAAAAAACATGCCTATGATCATTAATGGAACCGAAAATATCCCAGACCATAATGTATTGCTCCTGATCTCTTTTAAAACATTCGATAGGATCTGATCACTTGCCTCAGAGTTTGTTTCGATATTCAAGATCAGATCATACCCAACATCCTGAATGCTTTTTTTTAATTCTTGCTCAGAGATCTGTTCGGCATCAAAATCAACAAGAACAGAATTGTTTGCAAAATTTACTACTGCTGAGTTTACTCCTTTTTGTGAAGTTAATATGGTTTCAACGCTTATAGCGCAAGAAGCACAACTCATTCCCGTAACGGGATAACTATGTTTTATAGTTTTAATTTAAACCAAAAGTAATTTATTTAAGAGCAAATAAAAACCATTAGCATTGATGTTATTGGTTTTGTTCCAATAATCTAACAAGTTCCTGAGCAGGAACAACGCCTGATTGTTTCCAAACGGGTTTACCGTTTTTAAACAAGATCAATGTTGGTACGCTTCTTATTTGATAGGCCATTGCAGCATCTTGATTTTTATCCACATCAACTTTTATGATGGTTGCCTTATCACCAAGGTTTGATTTTACTTCCTTAAGTATTGGTGCCATGGTTTTGCATGGTCCACACCATTCTGCGAAAAAATCTACCAGTACCGGTTTATTTGAATTGATGATCGAATTGAACTTTTCCATAATTTATTTTTTAGGTATTTCGCATGAACCTCCGGCGCAACTTACACATGCGTTCAATAGCGCATGCATTAATAAAAACCCTCCACCCACTAGTAATATTGTATCTGCTTTTATAATTCCATTAACAATGAATACAACGGCTAAAACAAGTCGGACTATGCGCCATAAGGTCCAGTTCTTTAATAAGAGTTCTTTCATGTTTTTATTTTAGTGTGCATGATGGTTCATGTTAGAGGTACGATATTCTTTTTTATACTTAAAAAAGAAATTTAACCAAATGAGTCGTGACCAACGAATGGTTAACGGGCTAAGTAATATGATAGATCCTACCATTAATAAAGCAAAGGTTAAGGTATCAATATTGAGCACATAATTATACAAGGCGAACCAAATGGTGAACCAGCCTGACGTGAGTGCATATGATACGTACATGGCGCCATAGAAGAAGCTTGGCTCTTTTTCATACTTTAATTGGCAATGGCTGCAGGTTTCGTGCATGCTGAACACCTTGTTTAATTTGTAAGGATTTTTTTCGGTAAACACATCGCCTTGATGGCATCTCGGGCATTTATTGAATAGCATCGAGATAATGGTATTAATTATTCTCATGTTTTTCTTTTTTAAATAATCCTGAAATAAAATAACCTAATAAGGAACCATAAGGAACGCTGATGAATGGATTTGATGAGATCATACAATTACCGGATCTGCATCCAATAAAATAATAATATGCAAATCCAAAAACAGCACCTACGGATATTCCAATTAATTCGGTTTTATATTTTGAGATCAGGCTTAAATTCATACTACAAATTTCGGAAGTATACACGTATTAAAATGTTACAATTGTTACAGTTGCTACGGGTTTTAACTTAATTTTTAGTTTATTATCACATTGCTGAACATAAAAAAAGAGCTACAGAATGCAGCTCTTTTTTTGATTTACCAATTCGCGTCAGGATAGGCGCGTTGCAGGTATTGCATTTCAGACAGAATGTGACCTAAGTTCTCAGAGTGTATTCCTTTTCTACTGCCGCTTTGCATATAGCCATCTTCCGGCACGCTTAAAGTTGCTTCAGCTAATACAGTTTGAATTTTATTTTGCCATTGCGATTTTATAGGTACTAGATCAATGGCGATGCCTTCTTTCATAAGGATGTTCTCAACTTCATCCATTTCAAATAACTCACCGGTATACATCCACAGGTCATTGATCGCTTTTTGCATACGTTTTTTACTTTCATCTGTTCCGTCGCCTAAACGAATGGTCCAATCAGCAGCGTGCGATAAATGGTATTTTACTTCTTTTATTGATTTTGAAGCAATACCGGCAATAGTTGCGTCTTTGCTTTTTTCCAGATCGCTATACAAATAATATTCAAACGCCGACTGAAATAATTGACGAGCAATGGTGTGGGCAAAATCGCTATTTGGTTGTTCAACCAACAAGTGGTTGAAGTAAAAGTTCTCTGCTCTTCTGTATGCAACATCGTCGGCCGTTTTGCCTTTTCCTTCTAATTCACCGGCGTACTTTAAAAAAGCTTCTGCTCTTCCGATCATATCCAATGAAATGTTTGTAAGCGCCAGATCCTCTTCAATGAAAGGTGCCCGGCTGCAAAGTTCTGATAAACGATGTCCTAATATCAACGCATCATCACCTAATCTTAGGCAATAATTGTATAGTGCTTCTTGTTTTGTCATAATAATAAGTTTAAATATTTTTTGCCCCTTCAGGCATTACATAAAATGTTGGATGACGGTAGATCTTGTCATTTGACGGATCAAATAACATATCGTTATCATCGGGGTTTGACGCTGTGATGTTTTGTGATGGTACCACCCAAATACTTGTGCCTTCACCTCTGCGGGTATAAGTATCACGTGCATTTTGCATTGCCATTTTTACATCACTTGCATGTATACTTCCTGCATGAATGTATGGTAAGCCCGACTTACTTTGGATAAAAACTTCCCAAAGATCTAATTGTGTATCTTTTGTGTTGCTCATACTTTTAATTTTAAACTGTAGCTAATGATTCTTTCTTTGCTTTTTTCTTTTTATAAGCTTCTGCAGCTTCGCGAACCCAGGCACCTTCTTCATGGTATTTGATGTGATGATCCATGCGTTGTTTATTGCACGGTCCATTACCACTGATCACTCGGTGAAATTCATCCCAGTTTATCTTTCCAATATCGTAATGATTTGTTTTGTCGTTCCATTTCGCATTAGCATCCGGAACTTTTAATCCAATTAATTCTGCTTGAGGAATTGTTTTGTCAATGAATTTCTGACGTAGTTCATCATTGGTCTCACGTTTTATTTTCCATTTTACTGCATCGCTGCTGTGTGGTGAGTCGGTATCATGCGGACCAAACATCATCAATGCAGGCCACCACCAACGATTCATCGCATCTTGCGCCATTGCTTGCTGATCCTTTGTTCCGGCCATCATCTTCGCCATAATTTCGTAGCCCTGACGTTGATGAAAACTTTCTTCTTTACATATGCGCACCATTGCACGGCTGTAAGGTCCGTAAGATGTACGTTGTAACGACACCTGATTTACAATAGCGGCACCATCTACTAACCAACCAATTGCGCCAATATCAGCCCAATTTAACGCAGGATAATTGAAGATGTTAGAGTATTTTGCTTTACCGGTGTGCAATTGATCTATCAATTCAATACGTGAAATACCAAGTGTTTCAGCGGCACTATATAAATATAATCCATGTCCGCCTTCATCTTGAATTTTGGCTAATAAAATTTGTTTAGCTCTTAAACTAGGTGCGCGCGTTATCCAATTCCCTTCGGGTTGCATGCCTATAACTTCTGAGTGCGCATGTTGAGAGATCTGGCGGATCAAATGCTTACGGTACCCCTCAGGCATATAGTCTTTAGCCTCTATGTGTTCGCCACCATCAATTCTTAATTGAAAGTGTTCATCGCTGTGTTCATTGTGCATAGTAGTAGTTTTATGATGATAAATGTATTTTGTATTTGCAGTAAGAGGAATGATATAAGTCAATTTTAAAACCTGATTAAGATCAGTTTTGAAAGTGACAATTGTTACATGATGGATGTTGTAACACTTATATCTTTGATCTATATTTTAAAAACAACTTCATATGAAAAAGAACATGGGATCAATGGACAAAATTATCAGATTAGTTTTGGCCGCATTATTTGTGGTATTATTTGCAACAAATGTAGTTTCGGGAACAATTGGATATATCCTTTTAGTATTCGCGGGTGTGTTTGCATTAACAAGTTTAATTAGTTTTTGTCCGTTATATCCAATTTTTGGAATTAACACATGTCCAAGAGAAGATAAAAAGTAAAAGATAGCTTTAAGTTTATTCGTATATTTGATGTGACGTGAAAAGGCTATTTTCCTATATCATCATACTACAGTTATTTTCTAATCAGGAAGTTTTTGCTGAATTGGCAAAGCTTCCTTTTTTATTTCATCATTATTCGGAAACCGGGAATCATCAAAATTTTATTTCGTTTTTGAACGAACATTATACTGATACGGAGGATCATTCAGATAGTGATCACGAACACGGCAAATTACCATTTAAGCATTCAGATGATGGTTGCAGTCATCACGGATCAACCGTATTAAAAGACACAAAAACAGAAACAAATTTATGTTTATGTTCAATAGGTTACGAGGTTGAAAAATATCCACTAACCAATGAGCAAAATTTTCCTACCTATTTCAATAACATTTGGCAGCCGCCAAAACTAAGTTAATTATATGTATGCTTTGCAACCTTAAACGGGTTGTTGTGTTAATCATTTAATTAATTTTTATGTTAAAGAAGATCATTTCATTTTCTATAAAGAATAAGCTGATAGTTGGCTTATTCATCATATCGCTTATTGTATATGGTTCAATTCAACTTACTAAGTTGCCAATTGATGCAGTACCCGATATAACAAATAATCAGGTGCAAGTGATAACCGTTGCACCTTCATTTGGCGCAACTGATATTGAGCGTTTGGTTACTTTTCCTATTGAACAAGCAAACAGTAATTTACCAGGTTTAATTGAGATCAGGAGTTTTTCGCGATTTGGTTTATCACTTGTAACTATTGTTTTTGATGATGAAACGGATGTGTATTGGGCTCGCCAGCAAGTTTCGGAACGTTTACAAATGGTGAAAGATGCCATCCCAAAAGGCATTGGTAATCCTGAGTTGGGACCTGTAAGCACCGGATTGGGCGAGATCTATCAATACGTAGTTAGACCCAAAAAAGGGTATGAGAAAAAGTATGATGCGACCCAATTAAGAACAATTCAGGATTGGATCGTAAGAAGACAATTGCTCGGCGTAAAAGGTGTGGCAGAGGTAAGTAGTTTCGGAGGAAAACTAAAGCAATATGAAATAGCGGTAGACCCCAATAAATTAAAATCATTCAACATCACCATTAACGATGTGTTTACGGCCTTGGAATTGAATAACCAAAACACCGGAGGAGCATACATTGAAAAAGGACCAACTGTTTTGTATATACGCAGTGAAGGATTAATTGGAAACATAAATGATATTGAAAATATTTCCATCAAAGCAACGAATAGTGGAGTTCCTTTATTGATAAAAGATGTAGCAAAAGTACAAATAGGTCATGCAACTCGTTTTGGTGCCATGTGTTACAATGATCAAGGAGAAGTGGCCGGTGCAGTTGTAATGATGCTTAAAGGCGCAAACAGCAGTGATGTGATCGTTAATGTTAAAGAACGTGTAGCGCAAATACAAAAAACATTACCTGAAGGTGTTGTGATAGAACCATTTTTGGATCGCACAAAAATGGTGAATAATGCAATTGGTACGGTTGAACAAAATTTATTAGAGGGTGCGTTGATCGTGATCTTTGTTTTGGTATTGTTCCTTGGCAATTTCAGGGCCGGATTGCTGGTGGCCTCTGTTATTCCTTTAGCTATGCTTTTTGCCGTTATCATGATGAATTTATTTGGTGTAAGCGGAAATTTAATGAGTTTAGGTGCACTTGATTTTGGATTGATAGTAGATGGTGCCGTAATTATTGTAGAGGCAGTTATGCATCAATTGGCTCATGGGAAAAAGTTCGCATCGATCATGAAGATCTCACAACATGAAATGGATGAGGAAGTGAATCATTCGGCTAGTAAGATGATGAATAGTGCAGTATTCGGACAGATCATTATTTTGATCGTTTATCTCCCCATTTTTTCATTGCAAGGTATTGAAGGAAAAATGTTCAAACCCATGGCACAAACTGTGGCATTTGCCTTATTGGGCGCATTCATTCTATCGCTAACATATATTCCAATGATGAGCACCATATTTTTAAGTAAGAAAATAAAACATAAAGCTAATTTTTCAGATCGCTTGATGGGTATGTTTGAAAGCAGATATACGCGCATGTTAAGCAAGATCATTTTAAAACCAAAAACGGTTATTACTACTGTATTGGTATTATTTACTCTCGCTATAATTACACTCATGCAATTAGGTGGCGAATTTATTCCTGCATTGGAGGAGGGCGATTTTGCGGTTGAAACGCGTGTGCTTACAGGAAGTAATTTAAATACAAGTATTGAGAATACACAAAAAGCATCGGAGATACTTCTCAAAAATTTTCCGGAAGTAGAGAAGGTAGTTACTAAGATAGGAAGCGGAGAGGTTCCAACGGACCCAATGCCAATGGATGCTGCCGATCTGATGGTGATATTAAAGGATAAAAAACAATGGACAAGTGCATCCACTTTTAATGAATTGGCAGAAAAGATGAATGAAAAGCTGATCAATGTACCGGGTGTTACATTTAGTTTTCAATTTCCGGTTCAAATGCGCTTTAATGAATTAATGACAGGTGCAAAACAAGATGTGGTTTGTAAAATATTCGGTGAAGATCTGGATACGCTTGCATATTATGCTCAAAAAATGGGAAGCATTATTAGTAAAATAAATGGTGCAAAGGATCTTTATGTAGAGGCAGTAACCGGTATGCCGCAAGTGATCATCGAGTACAACAGATCGGCTTTGGCACAATATGACCTTTCAATTGCAGAAGTTAATAAAGTTATTAATACAGCTTTTGCAGGTCAAAGTACCGGTTTGGTATTTGAAGGTGAAAAACGATTTGATATGGTGGTGAGATTAGAAAATGATAAGCGAAATAACTTAAGCGATATTAAAAATTTATTATTACCTACTAAATCAGGAAATCAGGTGCCATTATACCAGGTAGCTAAGGTTGAAATAAAAGATGGCCCTAATCAAATACAGCGCGAAGATGCAAAACGCAGAATTATAATTGGTTTTAATGTGAGAGGAAGGGATGTACAGAGTATAGTAAATGAACTTCAGTTAAAAGTTGATAAGGAAATAAAATTCCCATCAGGTTATTATCCAACCTATGGTGGCGCATTTGAAAATTTAAATGCTGCTAAAAAGCGATTATCAATTGCTATTCCTGTTTCATTGGTCTTAATTTTTCTATTATTGTATTTCGCGTTTAGTTCCATTCGTCAAGGTTTACTTATTTATTCTGCCATTCCGCTTTCGGCAATAGGAGGTATTTTTGCCTTGTTTTTAAGGGATATGCCATTTAGTATAAGCGCAGGCGTTGGTTTTATTGCCTTATTTGGCGTTGCTGTATTAAACGGCATTGTTTTGATATCAGAATTTAATCGTATTAAAGCGGGAGGCGAAACCGATCTTAGCGCGATTGTACTAAAAGGCACACAGTTGCGATTGAGGCCCGTACTCATGACCGCGTTTGTAGCTTCCCTCGGATTTTTACCAATGGCAGTTAGTAACGGCGCAGGTGCCGAAGTGCAACGTCCATTGGCTACTGTTGTGATTGGTGGATTGTTAGTGGCAACTTTCTTAACGCTTTTTGTATTACCGGTTTTGTATATGATGTTCGAACGAAAAGCAACAAATTTAAAAGTTTCATCAATTGCAGTTATAACCGCTTTTATTTTTATTTGCAATTCTCCTGCAACATTATCTGCTCAGCAAAGTTTAAGCCTTGCTTCTTCAATTGATATGGCTTTAAAAAACAACTTGCAGGTTAAGAACGAGAAACTTAAAGCAGAGTACCAAAACAAATTGATCAAGTCGGGAGTTAATTTACCTCAAACAACAATTAATGGTGAATACGGACAGATCAATAGCGCATATACTGATAATCGAATTGGTATAACACAAACTTTTAATTTTCCAACTGTGTATACAAATCAAAAAGCAGTGTTAAGGGAAGAATGGCGAACAAGTTTGTTTTCAGTTTCATTAAAGGAAGCTGAAGTTAAAAAGAACGTGTCCTTTATATTTTATAATTACATATCATTAGTAGAAAAGGAAAGATTATTGAAACGAAATGATAGTTTATTTAAGGATTTTCTTTTAAAAGCAGAGTTAAGATTAAAGAAGGGGGAGGCCACCGTGCTTGAAAAAACAACTGCCGAAACACAGCTTGGTCAAATTGAAATGCAAATGAACCAATTGAAGCAAGATATTGAATTAAGCTTATTGGAGTACAGGATCTTATTGAATGCTTCAGATGTTGTGCCGGATGTTGCAGAGAAAAAACTCGAGGCAAATTTAAGTGCAGATACAAACAGTATCAGATCTCATCCGTTAATTAAATTAGTTGAGCAGCAAAAAAACATTTCAGGTATTTCGTTAAAACTCGAAAGATCTAAATTACTACCGGAACTATCAGTAGGTTATAATAACATGAGTATGCGAGGCTTTGGTGCCGATAATGTTTTATATAATGGAAATAGCCGTTTTCAATCGGCACAAATTGGTGTTGGTATTCCTTTGTTTTATGGTGCTCAACGATCTAAAGTAAAGGCAGCTCAAACAAACAAAATAATAGCTGATAATAGTTATGCGAATTCAGTACAGTTATTAAAGGCAGATCAGTTGAAAGCATTGTTGGAATATAACAGGAGTTTAAAGGCTGTAACATACTATGAGCAAAAAGCTTTGAAAAATGCTGATACAATAATTCAAACAGCTAATAGGCAATTTAAGACGGGCGAAATAAATTATTTAGAGTGGGTGCTTTTAACCAATCAGGGAATTGCCATTCAAAACGAATATATCAATGCTGTAAAAAGCCTAAACGAAAGCATTATACAAATTAATTACTTAAACAATAAATAAGTTTTATGAAAACGATTATCTATATATTATTTATTTCGATCATGTTCATGTCATGTGGAAATAAGAGTGAAGAGAATGTTACGGAGAGTAACTCATTAGAACATGTGGTTAAACTGAATGATGAACAAATAAAGAATGCCGGAATTGTGATCGGAAAATTGGAGAGCAGAACCATTTCTTCGGTATTAAAGGTTAATGGTAAAATTGATGTGCCGCCTCAAAATATGGTCTCAATAAGTATACCGTTGGGTGGATTTCTGAAGTCAACAGAATTATTACCCGGGATGCATATTAAAAAAGGACAAGTAATTGCTGTTATGGAAGATCAACAATACATTCAATTGCAGCAAGATTATCTGACCTCACGATCAAAGTTAAGTTATTTAGAGAATGAATATAACCGTCAGAAGGAATTGAATCAAAGTAAAGCATCAAGTGACAAAGTTTATCAATTAGCGGAAGCAGAGTATAAGGCAGAGAAAGTAAATGAGCGCTCCTTACAGGAAAAGCTGAAGCTTATTCATTTAGACCCTGACAAGTTAAATGAAAATAATATATCACGCAGCATTAGTATTACCGCACCAATTGATGGATATGTTTCGCAAGTAAATGTAAATGTTGGTAAGTATGTTAATCCAACTGACGTTTTGTTTGAATTGGTAAATCCAAATGACATCCATTTAAATCTTACAGTTTTTGAAAAGGATATTAATAAATTATATGTGGGTCAGAAATTATTAGCGTACACAAATAACGAACCTGAAAAAAAATATGAATGTGAAGTATTATTGATCGGTCAGAATTTAACCAACGAGAGAAATATTGAAGTGCATTGCCATTTCGAATCATACGACAGAGCTTTAATACCGGGTATGTATATGAATGCAGAAATTCAGGTTAAAACACAAAACGCATTGTCAGTAAATGATGATGCGATCGTATCGCACGAGGGAAAAAGTTATCTGTTCTTTAAAAAAGATGCAAATACCTTTGAAATGATCGAGGTAGAAACCGGTATTTCGGAAAACGGATTTACGGAGGTGATCACAAAATTAGCCGGTGAAAATAATCAGGTGGTAACAAAAGGTGCCTATTCATTATTAATGAGTTTAATGAATAAAACAGAAGAATAAGAAGGTGTGAAAATTAAACAGCAGAACTAAATATCTTGGCGCCCGGTGTTTTTGCCCAGTAGCGGGCATCAAAACAGGTGCATATATTTCTTAAAAATGCTTTTCCTTCTTCGGTAACTTTCAATTCAAAAGGTTCAATCGTTACAAGTCCGTCTTTTTTCATTTCCTTCAATCGCTCCAAGGCAAAATAGATCTCATCGCATTGCTCATCTTTATTTCGCCAGCTGGTGAAACCATTACACATAATATTTAAAATGTGTTTGCGTAGCACAAGATCCTCGGAAGTTAATTGATGACCTTTGAAGATAGCAAGATGCCCGAGTTCAATTGCTTTTTGATATTCTTCAACGGTTTTAATATTTTGTATGAACCCCGTCCAGCTATCGCTTATAGAAGACGCACCTAATGCAATTAATAAATTGGTGTGATAAGGCGTGTAGCCCATGAAGTTGCGATGCAGTGTTTTGTTTTTTGCCGAAATAAATAACTCATCATTTTCGAGCGCAAAATGGTCCATCCCAATCTCATGATAGCCATTCGATTGAAACAACTCCCTTCCTTTTTCATACAAATTTCTTTTTACCGTATCTACAGGCAGATCCATTTCGGTGAATTTTCTTTGTCCGGGTTTTATCCAAGGCACATGCGCGTAGCTGTAAAAGGCAATGCGTTCTGGTTTTAATTTAATTACTTCGGTAATGGTGTTTACAATTCCTTCAAGTGTTTGAAATGGCAAACCATATACCAGATCAAAATTCACAGAGGTATAACCAATTTTACGCGCCAAGTTCACAACTGTTTCAACTTCTTCAAACGTTTGAAAACGATTGATAGCATCCTGAACTTTTAAGTCAAAATCTTGTATTCCAAAACTGATGCGTTTAAACCCAAGGTTAAACAAGGTACTTAAATGATCTTCGCTTGTATTGGATGGATGAGCTTCAAAACTAAATTCTGCGTGTTGAGGAATAGTTGAAGTTTTAAGGATCTCTGTAAGTAAATAGTTCAAATTTTTCGCGCTGAAAAAAGTAGGGGTGCCGCCACCTAAATGTATTTCTTTGATGTTCGGTTTTTCATCAAAATGCGACAAATAAATTTGCCACTCCTTAAGTAACGCATTTATATACGGCTCTTCAACTTTATGGTTAACTGTAATTCGGGTATTGCATGCACAATAGGTACACAAACTTTCGCAAAATGGTAAATGCAAATACAAGCTAATACCTTCTGTTTTATTACTTGCTTTAAATGTTTGTTTTACCAAACTCAACCACTCTTCTTCAGTAGGTGTTTTTTCCCAAAACGGCACCGTAGGGTAACTCGTGTAACGGGGAACGGGTATGTTATATTTAGAGATCAAACTCATTTGTGACAATTAATATCTGTTGTGTGCACTCGCGCTGTATCGGTTTGAATTTTCGGACTCACATACGGAATACCTAAATTTAAACCACGTAAAATTAATAAAACTGCCATTATCGACAATACATAGGGTGTAATTGATCGAATGGAACTTTTGAAACTTAAACTGATCAAATTACCAAAAAAAGATAAGCTTAACATTACAGGTATGGTTGCTATTCCAAAGAAAAACATGAATAATGCACCGTCATAATAAGTGCCGCTTGCAATGGCACCTGCAACTCCCATATATACAAGTCCGCATGGCAGCAATCCATTTAATAAACCAATACTAAATACCGATAACAATCCTTTGCGTTGAAATAATTTTGATAGCGCTTGCTTTATCACATTCATGCTTTTGTAAATAGAAGCCGTTATCTTATGTTTAGCAGCAAATCCTGAAGTGAAAAAAATGGAAAGCAAGATGATAACACCAATGAAAACTGAAAGGTATTGTTGAAAGCCGAACAAATTAAAAGTTTGACCTATTGTTCCAAAAATCAATCCTAAGAAAGAGTAGGTTAAAGTGCGGCCAAAATTGTAAAGGAGTAGGTGCGAAACTTTATGAAAAAAACTTGTTGTGTTTATGGGAAGAGAAAGGGCTATTGGCCCACACATTCCTATGCAGTGAAAACTTCCTAAAAAGCCTAAAGTTAATGCAGGAATGATCCAATTCATTATTCAATATAAATTACTTCTTCTTTGTAATAGTTCTTACCATTATTGGTCCATGATAATTGCATCTTGTAAGTACCATGTTCCAAGGCCGATTTGCTGATGACCTGTTGATCATTCACAAAATTCATTTTTATTTTTACATCCTTACTTGAATCAGAAGGACGAAAGAAATTGATTGATCCGCTTAAACCTGAACTGTTCAATTCGGGGTTAATATTCAAAACGATGGTTGATGCCTCAATTTTATGATCAATACTGGAGGCAAGCGCATTTGTGTTGTTGATCGCGTCGATCTTATCTTGATACTTTAGTTCTTGCGCATAGTAATCTTTACTTACTAATTCTACTTTTTGCCCGAATGACAAAAAAACTAATGTGAGTATTAAAGCTACAAAGCTTAAATACAAGATGGTTATTTTAACACCGAAATTCATAGTTAATGTTTTAATTGATTGGTCCTAAGAAATTTGTTTTTACTGTTTTTATTTTTTTGCCGCCTGAATAAACGCCTATTTCTAATTTTGTTTTACGTTCATGAATATCCGCTTTATCAATATACACGAAAAATTCTCCTTCGGTCACGCCTTCTTCTTTCACTTCAATTTCTTTACCAATCAGTTTTATCTTTCCGTCCATATTTTCCACACGCAGTTCAACCGGCAATTTTTTACGTGTTTTGTTCACGAGTTTTATAGTATACAAGTTGCTGATGTGGTTGTTCGCTTGCTCTTGAAACAACATGCCTTTAGCACGTAATATGGTTGCATCGTAATCTGAACGTGTGGTTAATAAAGCAACTTCAATACCAATTAAAACCAGCAACACAGCGCTATAGGCTTTCATACGGTTTGTGAACGCCAATTTCACTTTGTTTTTAATACCATTTTCAGAATCATAGCGTATTAAACCTTTGTTTAATCCAACGCTCTCCATCATATGGTCGCACACATCAATACACGCTGTACAATTTGTACATTCTAATTGCGTTCCGTTTCGAATATCAATACCGGTTGGACATACTTTCACGCACAAGCCGCAATCTATACAATCGCCCCCAGTTCTTATCTCATTCTTTTTAAATTTATGACGCTCTTCGCCTCTAACATAATCATAGGCAACAACAACTGAGTTCTTATCAAGCAAAACACCTTGTAAACGGCCATAAGGGCAAACAATTAAACAAGCTTGTTCACGGAACCACCAAAAGATAAAAAAGAAAATGGTGGTGAATAATAACATTCCGGTAAATCCACCAACATGCATTGAAAGTGGTTCTGTAGCTATTTTAAGAACCTCGTCCATACCAATGAGGTAACTTAACAGCACATTAGCAATTATAAAGGATAGAGTAAAGAACAGTGTAAATTTTAGAATGCGTTTTTTGATTTTATCGGCATTCCATGGTCCATTTTTTAAAGCTTTTTGATGTGTGGCATCTCCTTCTATCCAATACTCGATCTTTCGGAAAACCATTTCCATCAGAACGGTTTGTGGGCATGCCCATCCGCAAAATAAGCGACCGAAGACTACTGTAAATAGGGCAACGAATACAATAAAAATGAGCATACCCAAACCAAAGATGAAAAAATCTTGTGGCCAGAATATGGCGCCAAATAAAATGAATTTCTTTTCAGGCACATTAAACAAAAAAAGTGGTTCACCATTGTATTTAATGAACGGAAGGGTAACGAATACGATAATATATAACCAGGTAAAATAAGTGCGTAGGTTATAATATTTACCCGAGGGTTTGCTCGGATAGATCCACGATCTTTTCCCTTCTTTATCTACTGTGGCAATGCTGTCTCTAAACGCCTCTTCCGAATGTTCAGCATCTTTATTTTGTTTGGGGTCCATTATTTTTTAGTTTCCTTACTTAAGCTATCGGCTTTCAATTTTACGTTAAGCGAATCAGTTAATGTTGCTGTTGAATCTGCAGGTGCTGCTCCGTTCTCAACATAAAGATCTCCTTGCGCTGCTTTTGCATTTGAAGGGTTGGTGCCTTTTAAGGTCATGATAAATGAAGTAACTTGAGCAATTTGCATTGGCGAAAGGTCTTCTTTCCATGCTTTCATTCCTTTTTCAGTCCAACCATATTTAATTGATTTGAAAATATCCTGAATGCTGCCTCCGTGTATCCAATACGCATCAGTTAAGTTAGGACCAACACCACCTTCACCAACTCTGCCATGGCAAGCTGCGCATGATGCAATAAAGGCATCTTTGCCACTTGTAATATCTTTCGCATCGGTAAGTAATGTAACTGAACTTTCGTCAACCTTGTTAGCAGATGTTTTCATGAACTCTGCAATTTCTAATTTAGCCTGAGCCATTTCTTTTTCATATTCTGCAGTTTGAAGATCGCCCGAACCGTTAACATGGTAATGGAAAATGTAAACAACGGCAACCACAATGGTTAAATAAAAACCATACTTCCACCAAGGCGGTAAGTTATTATCTAATTCTTTAATACCATCGTAATCATGATCCAATAAAATAGATGCTTCATCTTCAACAGCAACAGCATCGGTTAAGCTTTGCATTAAAGGCGATTCAACTCTTCTTGTTTCTGCAGCTTTTTCTTCTTTTGATCTTAGTAAGAATTTGAATTGGAAGATCAATAAGCCCAAAACCAATAATTCAACAAAAATAATGGTGAACATGAAATAGAAAGTGAATTGATCTAAACCACCTATTTTATCATCAACCGGTTTTGTTTGCGCCATTAATGAAAAACTCATTAACACAAATAAAATAGTTGAAATGGTACGTCCGGAAGAAGTATTATTCTGCTGATCCATTTTTAATTTCTTATCTAAGAAATCGCTGTCGGCTACATTTTTTATAACGTTGCTAAATGCAACAATTATAATTAGCAGTAACAAGATCACACCTAGTAAAGTATTAAATAAGGCATTTGAAAAATAAGTGCTGTTTGCAGCTGATTCATCCTGACATAGGCCAATGGCCGGTAGGAGAAGTGTTAATGCAACTGCTTTTATTTTGTTTATTTTGCTCATAACAAGTTTGAATTAATTTTTTTCGTCAATTGGTAAATTACTAAGCGTATCAAAGTAGGTTTTGCTTCCTTTGATCACAAAAAGGGTTACTAATAAGAAAAACCCAACAAATACTAATAATGAAGTCAGCGGATAAATTCCTATACCGGTGATGCTTTCTAAATAATTGATAAATTTCATGGCTACTAGTTTTATTTGTTAGTGTTTTCTGCTTTTAAATTTTCTGCCTTTATATCTTTTCCAAGACGTTGTAAATAAGCAATAAGTGCAACGATCTCTCTATCTGATTTGGTTGTGATACCATCTTTCTTCAAATTAGCAGCTATTTCATTTGCTTGTGCTTCCATATCTTTCACAGCTTGGTTCTCATAACCTTCAGGATAAGGTACACCTAAACGGATCATTGCTTTTATTTTCGACATGGTTGAATTCGCGTCTAATTGATCTTTTAATAACCATGGATACGAAGGCATGATGGAACCCGGAGCCATTGAACCCGGATCTAACATATGATTGTAATGCCAGCTGTCAGGATATTTACCGCCTAAACGTGCAAGATCCGGACCGGTACGTTTACTACCCCATTGGAATGGATGATCATAAACGAATTCGCCTGCTTTTGAATATTCGCCATAACGTGCTGTTTCACTTCTGAACGGACGAACCATTTGCGAGTGACAAACATAACATCCTTCGCGGATGTAAATATCACGACCCTGTAATTCAAGTGGTGTATAAGGTTTTACGCTGGCAATAGTTGGTATGTTTGATTTTACCAAGAATGTAGGAACAAACTCAATGATACCACCAATTAATACAACCACTAAACTTACGACCATTAATTGAACCGGTTTGCGCTCTATCCAACGGTGCCAGTGATCTTTAGAATGTGCATGGTATTCACCTGTTAAAGCAGGCGCTTGATCTTCTTCAACTTCAAGGAAGTTACCAGCCTTAATTGTTTTGATCAAGTTGTAGGTCATCATAATAGCACCTACTAAAAACAAGGTTCCTCCGATCGCACGTGCAATATAAAATGGTTGCATTTTTGTTACTGTATCTAAGAACTGCCATTTTAATTGACCTTCAGGAGTAAAGTCTTTCCACATTGATGATTGCATAAAACCAGCCCAATACATTGGAACCGCGTAGATAACAATACCTAATGTGCCGATCCAGAAATGTTGATTCGCTAATTTTTCGGAATAAAGTTTTGTTTGAAATAATCTTGGGATCAACCAATATAAGATACCAAAGGTTAAGAAACCATTCCATCCTAACGCACCAACGTGTACGTGAGCAATTGTCCAATCAGTAAAGTGAGAAATAGCATTTACATTTTTTAATGACAACATTGGACCTTCAAAAGTAGCCATACCATAAGCGGTAACAGCTACAACTAAAAACTTCAAACCAACATTATCACGTACGCGATCCCAAGCACCGCGCAAGGTTAATAAACCGTTGATCATACCACCCCAAGATGGCGCAATCAACATCACCGAGAATACAACACCCAATGATTGAGCCCAATCGGGAGTTGATGTATATAGTAAGTGGTGAGGACCAGCCCAGATATAGATAAAGATCAAGGCCCAGAAGTGGATAATTGATAAACGGTAAGAGTAAACAGGACGTTGAGCAATTTTAGGTAAGAAGTAATACATTAAACCTAAGTAAGGAGTAGTTAAGAAGAATGCAACAGCATTATGTCCATACCACCATTGTACTAACGCATCTTGAACACCCGCATACCATGAATACGATTTCCAGAACGAAACGGGAATTTCAATAGAGTTAACAATATGTAACATGGCAACAGTTACCAACGTAGCAATGTAAAACCAAATGGCAACATATAAATGGCGTTCTCTGCGACGAATGATGGTACCAAACATGTTCCAACCAAACACAACCCAAATAAGGGTAATTAATATATCAATTGGCCACTCTAATTCAGCGTACTCTTTACCGGTAGTATATCCCATTACCAAGGTAGCGGCAGCTAAAACAATAATTAATTGCCATCCCCAAAAGTGGATCTTACTTAAAAGATCGCTGAACATGCGAGCCTTTAGTAAACGTTGTAACGAATAGTAAACACCCATAAAGATACCATTACCTACAAAGGCGAAAATGATAGCGTTGGTGTGAATTGGACGAACACGTCCGAAGGTTGTATATGGCAATTCAAAGTTGAACATAGGCCATACCAATTGTAAAGCAGCTACCAAGCCGGCAAGCATACCCACCAGCGCCCAAAGTATGGTTGCGTAGGCAAACATCTTTACTATTTTGTTGTCATACTGAAATTTTTGTAGTTCCATAATTAATTGTTGTTTGTTGTTTTATTTTCGGTTGATTGTTTTGTTTTTGAATTTGGATCAAAGAGCATGCGAACAGAAGGCGTGTAATCATCTTCGTATTGTCCGTTTTTAACCGACCAGATGAACGCTACCAAAAAGCCAATTGCCATTAGTAAACTTGCTCCGATCATGATGAAAATTGCTCCCATATAATTGTTTGTAAAAGTATTTCTGATTGGTTTTAGCCTTTTTGATAAACATCACGTCAAAACATGACTTTTATCAGTTTTTTGATTTTTAAGTTTTAATGAGAATACCCAGGCACTTATGCTGGTAAATAGCACAATGCTTATTGAGCTAATAGGCATTAAAATTGCGGCAATAACAGGTGATAGGTCGCCTTGAACAGCAAAATATAATCCCACAATATTATATATGATAGAAATGATGAAGCTGCCGATGATCACCTTTTTGTCATCTTTACAATACTGTATTATTTCGGAAAGCTTATTAAAATTTGAACCGTTTAAAATGGCATCGCAGGCCGGCGAAAAATTGTTCATGTCGTCGGTTATCGCAATTCCAACATCACTTTGTTTTAATGCACCCGCATCATTTAATCCATCCCCCAGCATGATCACTTTTTTATTTTGAGATTGCAATGATCTTATAAATTCAAGTTTGTCTTCAGGTTTCTGATTAAACAACATGGTTGTATCTCTGCCGAATATTTTCTGTAGGTTTTCCTTATCACTTTCGTTATCTCCGGATACTATATAAACCTTATGCATTTTTTGTAACCTAGGAATTAAGCTTGTTAATCCTGAGCGGTATTTGTTTTTAATAATAAAACAGCCTTTGATCTGCTCGTTAATACTTACATATACTAAACTACCATCAGCTTGTTCCTTATCTGCTAAAGTTCCTACATAATTTGCCGAACCAAGTTTAATTTCAACACCATTAATTTTACCTGAAATACCTTTGCCTTTTAATTCTGAATAATCGGTAATTTTTAGTGGTTTAAATGTTTGTAAAGAAGCAACAATTGCTTTACTAAGCGGATGATTAGATTGTGATGCAAGGCTTTTTATATAGGATTGTTCGGTTTCCGTTAAAAGGTCACCTTGATAGATCAATTTAGCTTCTTGCTGATAAGTAATGGTTCCTGTTTTATCAAATACAATTGTATCGGCATCTGCAATTCGTTCAACAGCATTCGCATTCTTCGCATAAAACTTCGACCTTCCTAAATAACGAAGAATGTTTCCGTTTGTGAACGTAGCGCTTAGTAATAATGCACAAGGGCAAGCAACAATTAAAATGGCGGTTATACTATTTAAAACATTCGAAGGATTGTTTATTTTCCAATAGATGCCTGTAATAATGGCAATTGAAAAAAGCACATAGGTAAAGTATTTACTTAAACCATGTATAAAGGAAGTTTTTTTCTCTTCCACATCTTCTTTGAAAACATCGTTATTCCATAATTGAGTTAAATAACTTTGTGATACTTCTTTTATTACTTCCAATTCAATTGCACCTTCTGTTTGCTTTCCACCAGCGTATACAATTTCACCTATTGTTTTTTCGGTTGGTAACGATTCGCCGGTAACAAAACTATAATCAATGGATGCCTTTCCTAAGAACAAAATACAATCAGCAGGGATGATCTCGCCATGATGTATTTTAATGCGATCGCCAACCTTTAACTTCGAAACAGGAATTTGTTTTTCTGAATGATCATCTTGGATCACGGATACACCTAAAGGGAAGTAAGACTTATAATCACGCTCAAAGGAAAGTGTTTCATAGGTAAGGTCCTGAAAATAACGTCCGACAAGCATAAAGAATACAATGCCACTCATTGAGTCAAGATAGCCAGCGCCGGAATTTGTTAGGATCTCAAAAACACTTCTGCTAAAGGTAATTACAACTGCTAATGCAATTGGAGCATCTATATTCAGGAATTTTTGTTTTAAACTTTTGTAGGATGAAATAAAAAAATCAGAAGCAGAATAAAAAAATACGGGTAAGGCCAGAAAAAGATTTAAATAAGAAAAGAAACGTTTTAATTGTTCGTCCTCTAAATAACCAAATGAAAAGTATTCCGGAAAACTCAGCATCATAATATTTCCAAAACAAAATCCTGCTATTCCTATCTTGTAAATTTTTGCTTTGTTGTATTTTTTTAAAGACTTAGTGCTGATGTTGTTTAAACTGATGTGTGGCTCATATCCAACCGAAGTTAATAATTCAGCGATCTTTTTAAGTGAAACTTTATCTGATTCAAACACAACGGTAACTTCTTTTTTCAAAAAGTTCACCTGCGATTTAATGATGCCGCCATTTAATTTATTTAAATGTTCAAGTAACCAAACACACGAGCTGCAATGCATTTGTGGCAAGTAAAAAGTAACATGGTTTTGAACACCTTCCGAAAAATGAATGAGTTTACTTTTTACTGTTTCATCTTCCAAAAAAGCAAACTTACCTTCTCTAACTTTGATTTTTTGGGAAAGGCCGGGATTTTTTTCAATGTCATAGTAATCGCAGAGCCCTTTATCATTAATTATCTCGTATACCATTTTGCAACCGTCGCAGCAAAACACTTTTTCTTCGTGCTTAATGGTATCGCTATTACAGCTGTCACCACAATGATAACATGAGTGCTTTTGGGCGGTTTGCGTTTCAGCGAACATAAATACGATTAGCAAATATTAACGGGCTAAAGATATCTCAGTTGTATCAGAGCAATCATGACAATTGTCAGTTTGAACAGTGACGTCTGTCACTATTTTTTGTCCGATATAATTTATATCTTTAGTGAAATATTAAATTTATTTATATGAATCCGGTTGAAAGTTTACATTTTGCTATAGGTCAATTAGCTTTTGCTGTTGCTTTTTCTGATGGAAAAGTGCAGAAGGAAGAACGTGAAAAATTCCAGAGTATCGTAGTTCAGGAATTGAAGCGTGAAGATTATAGTTTTGACATTAGTGATATTGTTTTCCAAATAATGGAGAAGGATAAAATGGATTCGTCTACAGTTTACGATTGGGCGATGAAAGAGATCCGAACAAACAGCCATTATTTAAGTCCAGAATTAAAACAAAAATTTTTATTGGTAATGGATAGAGTGGCGAGTGCTTACCCGCCGATTACAAATGACGAATCATCAATAATTAATAGGTTTAAAAATGACATTGCCGGTATACATGGCGACCCTGTTTATTATAATAAGAAGTAATACAAAAGCCCCGCATATTTTGCAGGGCTTTTTTGTTTAACGTAACGGTTATTAACCAACCTGAATTTGTTTTTTGTTGTCCTGTTTAATGGCCTCATCTTTTTTAATGATATCAACTTTTAAAATACCATCTTCATATTTGGCATTTATTTTTTCAGCGTTAGCTGATTTAGGCAATTGAAACGAACGTGAAAACGAATTATAAGAAAATTCTTTTCGTGTAAATTTTTCATTTTCATCTTTCTTTTCACTTTTTGTTTCAGCACTTATGGTTAGCACTTCATTATCCAGGTTCACTTTAAAATCTTCTTTTTTAAAACCAGGTACAGCTAACTCAATTTTAAATTCTTTGTCTGTTTCTTTTACGTTGGTTGCCGGTAGGGCATTTTCAAAATCTTTAAAAATTGGCCCGCCGAAAAATTTGTCGTAATCAAACAGATCACTGAATACCGAAGGATAGCTTTTTTCTTGTTTTTTAATTAATGACATAATTACCTCCTTGTTTTTTTTTGACACCAAAATTAATGCGGCAATAAATTTTTCGCCATAACTTTCATCATCATTTTTTTTGATTTTGGTCAGGATGGTTTTGGCTTAAAAAAGGACATTTATGTGAGAACCCAAAGATTTAAATTCGCATGATTTTTTGTTAAAAACCGGAAGAAATTGGAAAGCTAAATTAATTTAGAATTGCGAAATGACCTTTTTAGCTAGTGAAATGAATTTCACAGTTAGCCAAAATGGATATCATCTTTGACCTAAAATTGTATCTTAATAAAGAAGATTAAGTGCCTTTATTTTGATTCTACGTGTAGTTCTGAATAGTAGATTTTTTTTAAACATTATATAACATAGGTAGTAACGAATTTAATTAGATCATGACCAAAAAATTACCTTTTCTTATCACGTTCTTAACTTTTATTTCATTTGAGATCAGGAGTCAAGCTATTATTTGCCCAACGGTTAATGCACAGGTAACAACAGGTGCGAGTACAACTATTTGTCAGGGAAAATGTGCTGTATTAACAGCTACAATTCCACCTATTAATGAAACAACAAACTATTCCGTTGGAAGCATCCCATTTGCTCCTCAATCTACTGTTGGCGCAACATCTGTGGCTCTATGGGACGACTCTCAAGCAGGACCTTTTCCGATCGGATTTAACTTTTGTTTTTTTGGCAATACTTATAACCAGTTCTACTTGGGTTCAAATGGTTGGATCTCCTTTTCAGCAGGACAAACAAACGCCTTCACTTCTGCTTCTATTCCAAATACTGCTTTTAACGTACCACAAAATTGTATCATGGGTCCGTGGCAAGATTGGAATCCGGGCATTGGTACCGGCCCATACATATCCTATAAAACAATAGGTACCGCTCCCTGCAGAGCTTTAGTGGTAACATGGTATGATATTCCAATGTTCTCTTGTACTACCACCTAAGGTAATTTTCAGATCATTATTTACGAAACAACAAATTATATTGATAACCATTTGACCAATAAACCAAATTGTTTGTCATGGGCAGGTGGCACTGCGGTGCAAGGTATTCACAATTTAGGTGGAACCATTGGTATACCGGTTCCGGGAAGAAATTCAACTCAGTGGACTGCAGTGAATGAAGGCTGGAGATGGACTCCGACTGGAGCCCCAACTTATACAATTAACTGGGTAGGACCTTCTGGGCCAATAGCCACAGGCACACAAGTTACTGTTTGCCCATTAACTACAGGTGTATATACAGCAAATGCAACTTTAGGAGGATGCGTTGGAAGTTCAACTATTTCACATACTACACAAGTTGTTGTTTCGCCAGGGCCAACCATAACCGCCAATTCAGCTTCAGTTTGCGTGGGTTCCGGAACCACAATGACAGCATCTGGCGCAAACACATACACATGGCAACCTGGCAACATCATTGGTTCATCTGCTTCATTCACACCGGCCTCAACAACGGTTTACACCGTAACGGGCACATCGGCATCAGGATGTACAGGTAGCGTAACCACTACGATAACAGTAAATCCATTGCCGGTAGTGACACCAACAGCTAATACACCAATTTGCGCTGGCGGCACGTTGAACCTTTCGGTAGGATCAGCATCTTCCTACACATGGAGTGGTCCCAATGCGTTTTCAAGCAGTGCGCAAAGCCCAACGATCAACAATGTAACACCTGTAAATGCGGGTAATTATTCCGTAAGTGTTACAAGCACCGCAGGTTGTAAAGCAACAAATTCAATTGCAGTTGTAGTAAACCCAACTGTTGTATTAACTCCTGGTAACTTTGGACCCTATTGCGTGGGTTCAGTGATCAACTTAACGGTAGCAGCGGCATCAAGTTACACATGGAGTGGTCCTAACAGTTTTTCAAGTAATTTTCAAAACCCGGCCATTGCCAATAGTCAAACTATTCATGCGGGCACTTATACAGTGAATACAACAAGTGCAGCAGGTTGCAAAAGTACCGGAACAACCAATGTGATCGTTAATCCAAAGCCAACACCAACTATTACCAGTAATAGTCCTTTATGTCAAGGTAGCACATTGAATTTATCGGTAACACCAACAGCGGCATCCTATACATGGAGCGGACCAAACAGTTTTGCAAGTAACGCGCAAAACCCAAATGTAGCCAACGTAACCACATTAAGTGCGGGTAATTATACAGTGATCATGACCAGCACTGCGGGATGTACAGGCTCAGCCGTTGCGAACGTGGTAGTAAATCCAACACCAACCTTAACAGCAAGTAATACCGGACCTTATTGTCCTGGTGCTACCATTAGTTTGTCGGTAACAACGGCAACAAGTTATACTTGGAGTGGACCAAGTGTATTTAATAGTAATTTACAAACACCTACCATTGCCAATAGCACAACATTAAATTCTGGTAACTATACAGTTGCAATATCTTCTGCTGCAGGATGTGCCAACACCGCCATTACGAACGTGGTAGTTAACCCAGCACCAACACCAACAGCCACCAGTAACAGTCCGGTTTGTGTAGGAAAAACAATAACCTTTACAGGATTAGGAGGAACAACCTACACATGGACAGGTCCGTCAGGATTTAGTTCTAACTTACAAAACCCATCTATCACTACAGCATCTGTTGCTAATGCAGGAAACTATACATTAAGTGTAACAAATGCGAATGGATGTACAAATAGTGTAGTTATAAATGTTGTGATCAATCCACTTCCTGTTATTGCCGTGAACAACCCAACGACGTGTGTGGGCTCAACATTTACCTTAACAGCAACCGGTGGTACAGCGTATGCATGGACAGGACCAAGTTCATTTAACTCGGCATTACAAAACCCGCCGTTCTCAAATGCAACAACAGCTATGAGTGGTAACTATACAGTTGTAGTAACCAGTGCGCAAGGTTGTACAAATAATGCAGTGGCAAATGCCTCGGTAGTTACATCTCCAACCGTATCTATTGTTGGTACAAACACCTTATGTTCGCAGAACTTTAACTCATCTATCAATACAACAACATTAACTGCTAATGGCGGTAATACCTATACTTGGACATTACCAACCGGCTTTAGCGGTTCACCAAATTTAAACACATCACCAATAACGATCACACCAAGTGTTACGAGTGTTCAGACAGTAGCGAACGTTACAGTGGTAGGAACAGTTGGTACCTGCACCAACAGTGCGGTATATAGTTTAACTATTGTTCCGAATCCAACCATTGCAGTTACTTCCGGAAGCTTATGTGCGGGAAAAACTTTAACCTTAACATCGAGCGGTGCATCAACCTATACCTGGTCACCATCAGCTACTTTAAATACACCAAATGGTAACTCTGTGATAGCGAGTCCTGCCGTAACAACTGTATATAGTGTGATCGGAACGAATGCAGGCTGTAACAGCCAAACACAAACAGGCACAGCGAGTGTGGTGCCAAATCCAACGGTAACAATAGCGCCTGGCGCACCATTAATATGTTTAGGCAGTTCGATCAACTTAAGCGCGAGTGGCGCAACAACCTACACGTGGTCGCCAAACACAGCCTTAACAACAACGAACTCAGCAAATACAACAGCGAGTCCAACGATCACAACAACGTATAGTGTATTAGGTTCTCAAGCAACCTGTACGAACCTGGCAACAGCACAAGTATCCGTAATAGGCTTACCAACTGTATCTATTGCAGGAACAACTACATTATGTTCACAGAACTTCAACGGATCAAATAATACAACAACTTTAACAGCGAGTGGTGCAGGAACATATGTATGGACCTTACCTGCAGGCTTCAGTGGTTCACCGAACTTAACAACGAACCCTGTCACCATCACCGGACCTGTAACCTCTTTACAGACAGTAGCAACAGTAACTGTATTAGGAACAGCAGGAACATGTACGAATCAGGCAGTGTATACGATCACAGTAGTACCAAATCCAACGATCGCAGTAACCTCAGGTAGTATGTGTGCGGGTACAAGTGTAACATTAACATCGAGCGGCGCATCCACATATACCTGGTCACCATCAGCATCATTAAATACACCAAATGGTAACTCTGTGATAGCGAGCCCTGCCGTAACAACTGTATATAGTGTGATTGGAACGAATGCAGGCTGTAACAGCCAAACACAAACAGGCACAGCGAGTGTGGTGCCAAATCCAACGGTAACTATTGCACCGGGCGCACCGTTAATTTGTTTAGGAAGTTCGATCAACTTAAGCGCAAGTGGCGCAACCAATTATACGTGGTCGCCAAACACAGCCTTAACAACAACGAACTCAGCAAATACAACAGCGAGTCCAACGATCACAACAACGTATAGTGTATTAGGTTCTCAAGCAACCTGTACGAACCTGGCAACAGTACAAGTATCCGTAATAGGCTTACCAACTGTATCTATTGCAGGAACAACTACATTATGTTCACAGAACTTCAACGGATCAAACAATACAACAACTTTAACAGCGAGTGGCGCAGGAACCTATGTATGGACCTTACCTGCAGGCTTCAGTGGTTCACCGAACTTAAGTACGAATCCAATAACCATCACAGGCCCTGTCACATCGTTACAAACAGTAGCAACAGTAACTGTATCGGGAACAGCAGGAACCTGTACGAATCAGGCAGTGTATACGATCACCGTAGTACCAAATCCAACGATCGCTGTCACCTCAGGCAGTATGTGTGCAGGCACGAGTGTAACCTTAACATCGAGCGGCGCATCAACCTATACCTGGTCACCATCAGCGAGTTTAAATACACCGAACGGAAGTTCAGTAATAGCGAGTCCTGCCGTAACAACAGTATACAGTGTGATCGGCAGCAGCGTAGGTTGTAACAGTCAAACACAAACAGGAACGGCAACAGTAGTTGTAAATCCAACAGTAACAATAGCGCCTGGCGCACCATTGATCTGTTTAGGAAGCTCCATTAATTTATCAGCTAGTGGAGCAACAACATACACTTGGTCACCAAACACAGCCTTAACCACAACGAACTCAGCCAACACAACAGCGAGTCCAACGATCACAACAACATATAGTGTAATAGGATCACAGGCAACCTGTACGAACCTTGCAACAGTTCAGGTATCAGTGATAGGCTTACCAACCGTATCAATTGCCGGAACCAACACTTTATGTTCACAGAACTTTAACGGATCAAACAATACAACAACTTTAACAGCGAGTGGTGCAGGAACCTATGTATGGACCTTACCTGCAGGCTTCAGTGGTTCACCGAACTTAACAACGAACCCATTAACGATAACAGGCCCTGTAACCTCTTTACAAACAGTAGCAACAGTAACTGTATTAGGAACAGCAGGAACCTGTACGAATCAGGCAGTGTATACGATCACGGTAGTGCCAAATCCAACGATCGCAGTAACCTCAGGGAGTATGTGTGCGGGTTCAAGTGTAACATTAAGATGGAGCGGTGCATAATCGTATA
>JBKDKI010000027.1:0-3011 GCA_046345155.1 Sphingobacteriaceae bacterium | reverse complement strand
CTGATTGGTGTTTTCTTTTCCGTCTGCTCCTAAACCGTTACGCTTAATTTCCAACGACTGACAAGCTTTTTGCAATGCCTCTTGAAATGAACGACCAATTGCCATTACTTCTCCAACCGATTTCATTTGGAAGCCTAACTCACGATTACATCCTTTAAATTTATCAAAGTTCCAACGCGGAATTTTTACAATCACATAATCTAAGGTTGGCTCAAAGTATGCTGATGTTAATTTGGTAATTTGGTTTTGTAATTCATCTAAAGTATAACCAATGGCTAGTTTGGAGGCAATGCGGGCAATTGGATAACCGGTAGCTTTACTTGCTAAAGCAGACGAACGCGATACACGAGGATTAATTTCGATGGCAATGATTTCTTCTTTTTCATCATCACTTACAGCAAATTGCACATTACATCCTCCTGAAAAATTTCCAATACTACGCATCATTTTAATAGCCATGGTACGCATTTTTTGATACGTACTGTCACTTAAAGTCTGCGCCGGTGCAACAGTGATACTATCACCTGTATGAACTCCCATTGGATCAAAATTTTCAATCGAACAAATAATAGCTACGTTATCATTTTTATCACGTAGTAATTCTAATTCATATTCTTTCCATCCTAAAACAGCCTTATCAATCAGAACCTCATGGATTGGAGAAGTTTGTAATCCTCTATTCAATAAATGATCATAATCTTCTTTTTTATAAACCACAGAGCCGCCACTTCCGCCAAGTGTAAAGGAAGGACGAATTACCAAAGGAAAACCAAACTCTTGAGCAATGGATTTACCTTCTAAAAATGATTTGGCAATTTTTGACGGTGCCATTCCTATACCAATTTCTTCCATGCGCGCACGGAATAAATCACGATCTTCTGTTACTTTAATCGCTTCAATATCCACACCAATCATTCGCACACCATATTTTTTCCAAATGCCTAAATCATCGCATTTCATGGCAAGATTTAATGCTGTTTGTCCACCCATAGTTGGCAATACGGCATCAATTTTTCTTTCTTCCAAAATTTTAATGATTGATTTTACCTCTAACGGCAACAAGTACACATTGTCTGCAGTAACCTTATCAGTCATAATTGTTGCAGGGTTAGAATTGATTAGTGTTACCTCAATTCCTTCTTCTCTTAAGCTTTTTGCTGATTGAGAACCTGAGTAATCAAATTCGCAAGCCTGACCAATAACAATAGGACCGGAACCGATAATTAAAACTGATTTGATGGATGTATCTTTAGGCATAATGAAAAATATCTAAAATTTTAGTGGTTCGAACTAGATAAACCGCGTAAAGATACAGGGTGATGCCCGCTTAAAAAAAATAAGATATTGACGAGATAATAACAATGCTGGTAGGTTTAGAAAATAGGGATTTTAGCGCAATATGTTCACGTCATCATATCTATTATTGCCGGGTTTGAGCACCAAAAACAATCATTTCCATTAGTGCTTGTATCCTCTCAGTCCTGATAGCAAATTGGATGAGTTTTTAATGTTTCTGATTTTCATTGTACTTTGAAAACCAAGTTTTAACAATTTATAGCGCAATTTTTGTAACCATAAACGCATCAAACTAAATAAACTTTATGAAAAAGATTACAACTTTTATCACGCTAACTGCAGCATTCATATGCGCGTTTGGCATATTATTTACATCTTGTAAAAAAGAAGAAATTCAAGGTCCGAAAGGTGATCCCGGAGCTAACGGAATTGGCGGAAACGCAAATGTGGTTTCAACAAGTACGTTTATTGTGAATACCAGTTCGTGGGTTGCTGATTCAGCTGCTGAATGCTATAAGATAACATTAAGTTTTCCTGTACTTACACAAAGTGTAGTTGACAAGGGGGGAGTTAAAGTATACAGACAAACAGGTACAGTTTGGTCGGAATTACCAATAGCTACTTCCGATCTTTTCACGCAGTTTGGTTTTGATGTAGGTAATTTATATTTGAATTATATTAATATTGAAGGTGGCTTGCCCGGAACACCTCCTCCAACTGAAAGATACAGGATGGTTATTGTTTCTGAGGCGCAAAGAAGTGCCAATCCGTTTTCCAATGATAAAACCCATTCGAAAATTGAAAATATAAGAGCAATTGTTAAGTAAATTAAATACGTATTCAATTATGAGAAATTCAACTATAAAGACATTTTTATTTGCGATACCTTTTCTTTTACTTTCGCTTGCTGCTTGCAAAAAGGATGTAGCTGGTCCCAAAGGCGACCCCGGTAAAGACGGAGGTAAAGGAAATCTAGTAAAATCTGAACGAACTTTTACGGTGCAGGCAACTTCTTGGGTTAATACTTCTGGCTATTACTCAACCATTGTATATTGTCCTGAGATCTCAAACGATGTGATCTCTAAAGGAGAAGTTGAAGTATATATGAAAGTTGGAACACAATGGTGGAACCTGCCTTACCTGGTTGGTGATATTGTGGTGCATCAAAACATTGAGTTCGAAAAACTTCATTTAAATTACTCGCGCATCCATGGCGTGCCGCCATCATCACCGGGCGCGGTAACGTTTAGAATTGTGGTGTACACCCCGGTTAATTAGTTTTTAAATTCCTATTTTTTATTGCACGGATCACAATCCCTGATTTCGCGGATTTGTGATCCGTGTTTTTTTAACTGAACAGCGCCGCGGCGCAAGTGAACTTTGGCGCATTAGGTTTACATCATCACTTACCTGCGATACACCGTAGGTTTACATTCAGAAAAAGCGGAAATAAATTGTAAATTTGGTTAAAGGAATGAGAATCAAGTATAGAAAATATTTTTGTGTCCCTGGTTCGATTCCTGGAGGTACCAACGGTAACAGCAATCGATCCCAACAGCGGCTGCAGTAACACGGCCATAGTAAGTGTAACATCCTCACCTATGTTTACGGCCAATATTACCGTATTGAGTCAGATCAATTGTTTTGGTGCTAATAACGGAGCCTTACAGTTAAATGTAAACGGCGGCAGTATGCCCTTTACTATTACTAATCTT
>JBKDKI010000026.1:0-4683 GCA_046345155.1 Sphingobacteriaceae bacterium | reverse complement strand
AACTTGCAAGAGTCAAAATTATCCTATCGTCTATTTTTACTCTTGTTGCAGCGTCTGCTTATTAAAAAAATGTCAAGAAAAAATCACTCCGAAAAAAATCTTCTCACTCCTTGCAGCCTCTACAATTGCGACCTAACGTTTTGAGGCTTTGCAGAACGGCGGGCATTTTTGAAACTCGCCGGTCTTTAACCTACAAATGTTTTTTTAAAGATACTAAACGAAATTAGCGAGCGCAAAAATAAATTAATGACCGCTGAAAAAAGCGCGAGCGATGAGATACTTTCCGCCCGCTGTTCTGCAAGCCTATGTTAGCACTCGTTTATAAATGTCTAATTTGAAAGGAATTTTTTTGTAAACCAGAAGTAATGAAAAATTTGTCTTTATATAAAAATGCTGGTTTAGGATCTAAAGAATTGGGTAGTTCTTCTAAAGACCATGTTTTTCCATTATCATGAGAGATTAAAATTTTATGACTTCCACCAAGAATTGAAATATCCTCATGTCTGCAAGTTATTGCAATAATTGTGTTTTTATTTACAAATACTTTTTCTGGGATATTTTTTGAAAAATTCCTCAAGTTATAAGTTTTAATTTCGTTGCTAGTTATTAAAAATATTTTCCCGACATTTTGATGATCAGCACTTAAATATAAATTATTTTCATCCTTTGTTATGGAAGTAATATAACATGGTTTTTCAAAAAATAATTTTTTATACTCACCTGTATAAATGTCCGTAATTAATACGCCTAATGAATTCGCTGAATTTGATTCAGTTATTAATGAAAATAATTTATTTTGAATTATTTTATGATGTATTAGGTTGGAAGGTAAATTTAAAAGGGTGTCCCATTTGTCTGAGTGAAATTTAAGAAGAAAGGACTTGTCCCGGTCATTTGTAATTATAAAACCATTGTTAGAATTTATAAATTGAATTTCTTTTATAAAAACATTTTTTTGATTAGCGTAAAGTATTTGCCAGTTTTCTCCAATATTATTTGATTTTAAAATGTAAACTGAATCTGAAATAGCGTCTTGAAGTAACACCACTAAAGTATCTTTAAATGAGAATATTTTAGATACTGATCCTTTATAATCCAAATGAATTTTTAACCATGAATTTCCAAGGTCTTTTGTCTTATAAAGGACTGTTTGATTTATAAATTTAGATTGGTTTTTTAGATTGCCAATAGGAATCATGCAATTACCTCCGATATAACCAGTCAAACTGTCTTCAAAAATTAAGTCATTATAACTCTCATCTTTCTGTGGAAGTCCTTGTGATGATATTGATACCCAATTGTCTGAAATACCACAAGAAGTTAAAAGAATAGATGCTAATATTTTTAGCAATTGTTTAGTCATAAATGTGTGCTAACGTTTTGCGAATTTGCCTAATGCGGATAACGAAGCATCAAGCGTCTTTACATACAAACGTTTTTTTAAAGATACAAAACTGAATTAGCGAGCGCAAAAATAAATTGATGGCCATTAAAAAAAGCGCGAGCGATGACCGATTTTCCCCGCATTGGGCAAATTTGCTGTTAGCTGCTGTAAGAACTGTAACTTATTTACTCTTCAATACTTTGGTCTGAGTCTTGAAAACGAATATTTAAGTCAACTGCTTTTTTAATTGTTTCTAGTTCTGCTAATAGTGAGAGTCCTTTTTTTATTGATTTATAGCCAAAGTATAGTCCTACTAAAATATATATTTTCCCAAAGCCTCCTTTTGAAATTGAAGAAGGGTCAAATACGCCACTTACAATTAAAAACACAACGTAAACAATTAAGCCTGTCAAAATTGCTTGTCTTGGTTTAGACTTACTCCAGTGCCAAATTAAAATATAAATAAGAGAAGTTAAAATAAAACTAAATTGAAGAATTCTATCGTCTGATTTTAAAAATAAAAACGCCATCACTAAGCAAAGTACAGAGATACTAATTAGAATGTATCTTGCTTTGTCGATTGCGTTAATATAGTCGTCGAGTAATATGTGTTTGTTATTAACATTCCAGATAAATCTTTTCATAGCAACTTGACTTCCTCTCTGAGGGAACCCACAATTTGGACAGTTAAGATCGTCTTGAGTCAAGCCAGTTGATTGACAGTAGTAACAAATTGATGGGTTTGTTATAACTATTTTTCGTCGAGCCTCACTTTTCTGTCTGCCAGTTATTTTTCGTGTCATTGTCTTGTCTTATTGCAGCTAACGTTTGGCGACTAAGCACAGGGCGGTTTATGAAACTTCACCTGTCTATACGCACAAATGTTTGTTTGAAGATACAAAACTTTATTAGTGAGGGCAAATGAAAATTATTTTGCGCTTCAGCGCGCTTTGAATTGCCCGAACGATGACCGAGTCCGCCCGCCTTGTGCTTAGTTTGCGGTTAGCAGTAGTTATTATTCAAAAATAATTACATTTAAATTGTCACCCTTAATTTCTCTGGTTCCATTATTAAATAGGTCAGAATTTGTTTCGGTTGTCAATTTATTGTCTTGAAAATGAAAGTCTGCAAAAAATGATTTGTCATGAAATATATATTCGAGTCGCATTCTTGTCGGGTTGCAAAACTCTAATTGTGGTGGCCAAAAGTCATTTTTAGCTTTGTGTTCAATTATTTCCTTGGCATTCCAGATTTCAATTTTCGGGTAAGATGTCTTAATAATTATTTTATTTTCTATTGCTTCAATTGATTCTATTTTGTAAAAATTGTCACCATGTTTTCCGAAACTCATGTCCCAAAAAATAAGTGTACCACCTTTTACTAAAGAAGTTTCACTTTTAAATTTGTCGACCAGTTCGTTTGGTGTCATTATAATTACTGCTAACGTTTTGCAAATTTTGCCCAGTGCGGCTTACGAAGCATCATCTGTCTAAAACTTCAAACGTTTATTTAAAGATACAAAAGGGAATTAGCGAGCGCAAATAAATTAATGGCCGCTTTAATAGCGCGAGCGATGTGCTTTCAACCCGCATTGGGCGAATTTGCTGTTAGTGGATGTTAAGGCAGTTCTGGTTACGTCATGGTACGGGGGCGACTGAAGGTGCGATTGAGACCTGCATCGACAGGCGCCCATTGGTGATCAAAAGTCTGTTTTATAAATGATAAATTATTTGCTGCTAACAAAGTTATTAGGCAGTACTGGTTAGGGGCGGGCGGGTGTGCTTCGGAAATAATTTTTGCGCTGGTATTTGAGCGGTTAGTGAGAACCGTGCGTGAGCAAAAATTATTTAAGGTGCGTTGGCCGTGTATCGGAATGGTTGATCCTTAATAGCCACTAACGTTTTGCAGCTACTTACAGTTTTTTGCTATGTCAAGTTACGCATTTGAGCGTTAACACGCAAAAAATTGGAAGTAGGTGCTGTTAGGTGTCTGGGCGGCACACACAGTTTACTTCTTAAAGTCCTCGACGAAGTTCAGTAGCGACATTGCTTTATAGCTATTTATTTCATTTCCAAAGTCCGCCGTTAGCCCGTGCATTACTGCTTGTCGATTTAGGTCGGATTTATGTTTGTCGATGTCGCCCGTGTAGCAGTCAATGCCACGCACTTTCGTCAATATTTCAGTTAAGTAGTCGGTGTATTGTCCGGCAGAAAGATAATTTTTAAGAGCGGCTTTGTCATTTTTTATAATATACAATTTACCCGCCATTATTCCATCGGCTTGTGATAAAAAAAGAGTTGTCGAGGCGTGATAATATTTTTTAGAATGGCATTTAAAAGCCTCATTAAGAATGTTTTTTCTGTCGGGATGATTTGCTATTAATTTCTTATGAATTGATTTTTGTTCGCTCTTAAAAAGTTTGACCATAGCCTTGTCTATTTTCGATGTGTCTTTTTGAATTGCCGCTTTTGTGTTTTCAAAAATGTCACCGAGAGTCGTGGCTTTAGATATATACCAACCGTGGTCTGCGAGTATGTCAAGAGATTTTTTGAATGGACCGTCCAATTTTCTGATGCCTTCAGCAAATTTTTCGAGCGCGTCCGAAATTGCGTCGAAGCCAGTCATATTAAATTTTGTGTCCATGTCTATTTAACGGATGTCCTGCCGCCTTGCACCTAACGTTTTGCAGCTACCAGTAGTTGGCGTTTGGAACACTCAACTGTCTATACCTACAAATGTTTATTTAAAGATACAAATGTTTGTTAGCAAAGCCAAACGAAACTAAAAGTCTGCGTAGCAGGCAATAAATTGGCTTTGCGATGACCACGTCCGCGCCAATTACTGGTAGGTGCTGTTAGTGGTAGTTATTTTTCTAAGCCCGAATACTTTTTGTAAATAGCTCGGTAACCGAATAGTCGTCCAATTGGAGCAATAGTATTCATTAAAAATTTTTGAACCCCAATCGGAATGTCCGCAAGATATGATTTACTGTCAAGATATTTAAGTGATACTAACTCTTGAACTAAACCATATTTTCCATTTTTACTTTTTCCGTCAGCAGCAAGTCCCACTAAGTTTTCTATCAAAAAGTCAAAGTCTAATGCTGGTGTTACTGAATGAACATAGATTACCGCATCATTGTCATCATTGTAGTGATTGTGAGGTATATTCTTAGGAAATGTTATTTTTTCTCCTGCAGAAATTTTCTTTGTTTGTCCTTCAAAAAAAATAGTTAATTGTCCTGAAATAACTTCGAAGGTTTCGTCTTGAAGAACGTGGAGGTGTTTGGGAACAAGTTG
>JBKDKI010000025.1:0-267793 GCA_046345155.1 Sphingobacteriaceae bacterium | reverse complement strand
TAACGATGAAAAGAAAATGATGGAGCAATTGCGCGACTCTAAAAACTTTAAACCTAATCCTCCCAAAAATCAAAAAAGTTTTTTTGAGAGAATGAAGGATTATTTTGAGTAAACTAAAGGTTTGCGCGGATTTGTAATCCGTCCTTACAATAAACTTTTTAATTTTTTGTCGCTATTAAAAAATTCCGCTTGCTATTAAAACTGAAGCCCTGTTGAAATTTTTAATTTGATTTTTGGCGTATTGGTAACACGGATTGCAAATCCGCGTGAGCGGGATCGGAATCAACTGGACCGCAAAACTCCCCACCTATAATTATTTGATCGGAATGATCAACAGCTAATCGACGTATTCTTCCGCCACACCAAAAGTATAATGTATCCTTCCATAATAAATTTCCAGAAGGATCAATTTTAGCAAGGTCATAAGGGCCGGTAATAATTAAGTTTTGATTTGAATCAAAACACATCTGTGTTCCATAATACTCCTTTAAGTCGGCAGAAATTAATGTGCCATCAGGATTTAACTTTACTAAAAAACCAGTTAAAGAGGGGTATGACAATATATTAGTACCTGGCCCTGGATCAAAATCAATTGTGCCACCAAATGTAATGCCGGTTACAAGAATTTTACCATTATTATCAATAAGTATATCTCGACCATAATCATAATCAGTATCACCATAAGTAATTACCCAAAGTAATGTACCGCTTGAATTGAACTTTGTAATAAATGCATCCTGATTTCCAACAGCCGTTTTGTTTTTAATTGCTGGGCTCGGATCAAAATCTACTGTACCTTCAAATAATCCTGTTAGATAAACATTTCCAGAAGCATCTGTTTTTATGCAATCTATATGACACGCAAAATTTCCGTTAAACTTTTTTGCCCATTGAAAGGTGGTTTGGGAGTTTAAATTATAGGAAATAACCAATAAAATGATAATCCTATTAAATGCTTTACAATAACTACGGTTCATATAAAATACTTAAATTTAATACCACTGGTACCAAACAAATGTACAATTTATTTCCGCTTTTTCTGAATACCAACCTACGTTGTATAATTGTTAAATTAAAAAAAGTTTAAAGGCTAAAGGCAAAAAAGTCCATTAGGTTAATTCCCCTCGTTCCCGCGCGAATCCTTTCGCGTGGTTTAAAATTAATTAAGTCTATACTATTCCCCAGCCCCCCCTAATTCTTCAACAACACAAAAGCGCCCCAATAGTAAGGATGAGGATATTTTTGTTTTACATCTAACTGCGCTTTTTTGAATGCTATAGAAATATTTTCGTTAGTTGAATTTGGCAACCAGTATTCATAAAACTTCACCATTAATAATTGTGTGGCATTATCATCAACCGGCCACAAACTTAAAATTAAATTTTTGGCACCGGCATTACTAAAAGCTTGTTGCAAACCAATAACGCCTGCATTAAATGTTTCAATAGCTAAACCTGTTTGGCAGGCAGAAAGCACCACCAGGTCGGTATTAGCTAAATTTAAGAACGAGGCTTCGCGAGCTGTTAGTATACCATCTTTACTCGCTTCTACAAAAACCGAATCTTGTGTATTAACAGAGGCGCCTGACAAGATCAAACCTGAGCGCATATCTTCTAATTGCGAAAAAGCTGTGGTATTAAATCCAAGGAATTTATTTTCATCACTTTCAATACTCTTTAAAAAATAACCATGTGTGGCAATATGCAATAATTTTGGCGATTGTACGCCGTGCAAATTTTCTTCGCTCGCTTTTTCACGTGTGAATACATTTACCTTCCAATTACCTTTTATTAATTGTGTGCTAATGTTGCTCAATTCTTTTTCGGTGCCCGGTAGTTCAGCCACATCTGTTAAACCAAAACGTTTGGCTAATAATTGTGTTTTATTTTTATCGGCTTTAAGGGATGGCTTTCTGAAGTCGTAATTAAAATCGGGGTTACCAATTAACTCAGCGGTAAGTTTAGAATTACCAGCATTATTGATGTTTTGAAGCGAGTTTAAATTCGGTAAGTATACAACATCTAATTTATCTAACACATAGGTATTTGTTTTGGTGTCAAACAAGGTCTCTATATTAATTTTATTGTAAACACCCTTTGTAGAAACATACAGGCGTTTTATTCCCTGAAGCTGATCGGCCATTCCTTTAAAAAATAATTGATACGAACTTGTGTCCTTTAGTTCGCTCTCCATTTTTTCGTTGTAAACCGTTAATGCTGTATTCGCATCAAATTTATCGTTGCCTACCAACACACATTCAATCGTTGGTGTATTTCCTTTGATGATCAAGGCTGCATAACGTTGCGGAGAGGTGCTGTCGCCTGCTAAATTCTCATACCACGATATATCAATGATGGCGTCGGTTGGCTTTAATTTTTCTTTTAGGGTTTTAAACGATTGCTTTGTAACCGGTTTCACTTCCACCAATTTCTTCAAATACGTTTCCAGATCATTTATTTGTGTTGTGAGAAAATCCTGTTGTTCGGCTGTAAAATCTGTTTTATACAGATCGTTCAATTCGTTTTTTAATTTAAGCCAACGCGCATATTCTAATTTTATTTGAGGGTCAGGGTTTGACGTTATCTGGCGTTGCCACTCGGCAGTGCTGGAATTGAGCAACGATTTCAGGATCAATTGATCGTTAAAAAAAGTTTCAAAATGTGGCGCTAAATTCAATTTCGGATATTTTTCACGACACGTAAAAAGTGTGTAGCCATAGATGAACATCTGAATCTGGATCTCTTCCAAATAATACACCTGATTATTTCGGTTCATGGCGTAAAAGAAATCACTTAAACTTTTTAATTTGTGTGAGATGGCCTCCTCATACAAATTCAAGCTCTCCTCTGCCCTGTTCATATACCAACACACATATGCCTGGTTTATCAGGGAGCGGATATACAGATCATGATCGGTACCAAATTTCTTTTTAGCTAATTGTTTTGATTCGTTCAGCAAACTGTAAGCTTTTTCATATTCGTTTGTGGCCAATAACACATCCGTACTTCCTATCACATAAGAAATATAACGGAAATGTTCTTTCCCTAAGGTGCGTTCAATAATATCGATGGCTTTAAACTTAAGATCTGCGGCTTTTTTATTATCTCCTAACTGGTAATAGCAACCCGAAAGGTTATTCAAACAATTGGCATAATTTTGATTTGATGTACTAACTGTTTTACCATAAATTTTTAATGCCTTTTCAAAATAAGTTTGAGCAACTTTATATTCAGCTTCATCATAGGCTATTAAACCCTAATTACTTAAGGCATTCGCATAACTTTCGGTACTGTCTCCAAAATTCTGCTTTCGAATATCCAGAGCAACATCCAACAATTTAAAACCTTCTTCCCGTCTTCCCAAGAGACGCATCAGATCGGCCTTGTTACTTAAAACCGTACAATATGATTCTGATTTTTCGAGACCTAAATTCTTGTATAACACAATGGCGTCATTAAAAACATCTTCGGCATTCTTATAGTCATTCAACGATTTAAAGATAATACCTAACATGTTATGCAATCTGCCATAATCAACAGTATTTTGGTAATGAAACCGGATAGCTTTTTGCTTTACTGTTTTAAGATGAATGAGCGCTATTTCATATTCGCCCATTTGTCGATAAAGGTCTGCCAAGTTAATAGCAATGCCAAAATATCCCGCTGTATCCCCATTCTTTAATATCAAGTCATCTGCCAGCAACGATTGATATTTTTCAGTGGCTTCCTTATATTTTCCTTCTTCCTGCAAAATTTCTGCCTGATGCCCAAGCACAAAATGATAAACACGATCGTTTAATAAATTGAGTGTTTTAAAATAATATTCCAAGGCATCTAACGATGGTTTTGCTTCGGTGAAACGTTTCGTTGTCATTAACAACTTCACGTATTCGTAATAAATTTTTGTATAATCAATACTGGTTTGGCCTAAAAACGCAGCTATACCCGGCAAAGCATATAAATAATAACTCTCCGCTTTCTCATAATCTTCTAAATAAAAACTGATGCGTGCAAATGCCAACACAGCAATATATTTTAAACTGGTGTCTGTTGCTTTAACTGAATAATTATAAGCATTCACATAACTTTCAGAGGCCTCATTTATTTTTAAAGTACTATATAAATTTTCGCCATAATAAAAATACAAGCGTGCAGCGTTATCAGGATCGGCATTAAACTGATTGGTGTATGTATTAATTAACTTTTCGTAATGGGCATTACTTATTACCTCACCTTTGTTCAAGCGGGCTGTAATGCTCTCTACATCTTTCTGTAAATTCTGCCCGAATACCATCGTGCAGATAAAAAGGGCAATTATTGTAAAGTAAATTTTCACCTTAATAAAGATAAATAAAAAAGGCATTTGAGAAATTCAAATGCCTTTACAAAATTGTATTGCAAAAATTAAACCTCAACCAGAGTTCCAACCTTTTCACCATTTACCAAATTCATTAAGTTTCCGGCCTTATTCATATCAAAAACAATAATTGGTAAATTATTTTCTTTACAAAGTGTAAACGCCGTCATATCCATTACTTCAAGACCTTTGTTGTAAACCTCTTCAAACTTAATGGTCTCGTATTTTGTAGCTGTCTTATCTTTCTCCGGATCGGCAGTATAAATACCATCCACGCGTGTTCCTTTTAAGATCACATTTGCTTCAATTTCAATGGCGCGTAAGGTAGCAGCTGTATCGGTTGTAAAATAAGGGTTTCCGGTACCAGCACCAAAAATAACAACACGTCCTTTTTCTAAATGACGTACAGCTTTACGACGAATAAATGGTTCGCAAATTTGCTCCATTTTAATGGCACTTTGCAAACGCGTTTGAACGCCCAAACCTTCCAATGCACTTTGAATAGCCATACTGTTAATAACGGTAGCAAGCATTCCCATGTAATCACCATGCACACGATCCATACCACCTTTTTCGGCTTGTATACCTCTGAAAATATTTCCACCGCCAATTACAATGGCAACCTGGCATCCGGCATCATATACCGATTTAATTTCTCTGGCATATTCCATCAATCGCTCCTGATCAATACCAAATCCTTTTTTACCCATTAATGCCTCACCGCTTAATTTTAATAGAATGCGTTTGTATTTCATAGTTCAGTTTTTTGTTGGCTTAATAGGCCATTGTGTTGCACAAATTTATTAAATAAAATATCAAAAAAAATCCCGACTGAAAAGTCGGGATAATTAATTATGCTAACGAATAGCGTTTGAAAGCGTTAACGGTTAGGTCCTTTTCAACGCTTTGTAAGAACTGACGAACAGTAACTTTGTTGTCGATGAAATATTCCTGATTCAACAAAGTACTTTCTTTGTAGAATTTATTTAATTTACCTTGAGCAATTTTCTCAACCATATCTTCAGGTTTACCTTCAGCACGAATTTGCTCACGAGCGATATCTAATTCTCTCTCTAAAGTTTTTGCATCAACATCATCCTTATCAATAGCTACAGGAGCCATTGCAGCTGCTTGCATAGCAATGTTCTTAGCAACATCAGCAGAAACAGCTTTGTTGAATCCAACTGCTACCGCTAAACGGTTACCCGGGTGAATGTAAGGCGTAATGAATTCAGCAGTGATGCTTTGGTAGTAACCGATATCGATCTTCTCACCAATTTTACCAACTTGCTCCATGAATTTATCACCTACAGTGATGTTGTTATCAAAAGGTAATGCTTTTAAAGCATCAATATCAGCTGCATTTTTTTCTAAAGCAATTTTTGCAACTTGCTCAGCAAATGCAATAAAATCAGCATTCTTAGCAACGAAATCAGTTTCACAGTTTACACTGATTACGATCGCACGTTTGTTATCTGCAGTGGTTTTTGCTAATACCACACCTTCTTTTGCATCACGATCCTGACGGTTCGCTGCAACTTTTGCACCTTTTTTACGAAGATAATCGATCGCTGCTTCAAAATCACCATTAGTTTCTTCTAATGCTTTTTTGCAATCCATCATACCTGCGCCAGTTTGTTGGCGTAACTTGTTTACTTCTGCTGCTGTAATAGCCATTTTACTTAAATTTTAATGTTTGAATTTTTAAAAAAAACGGTCAAACTGTTACCAGAATGACCGCTTAGTTATGTAAATAAATTAATTATTTCTTAGCACTCACTCTCTTACGAGGTTTTTTAGCGCCACCTTTTTCTTCTTCAGCATCTTTATCGAAACCTTTGATTCTGGTGCCTTCTGCAAGCTCTTCAGCTTCCATTGCGCTTAATTCTTTTGAATCTTTTTCTTCAGCGTTAGCTTCTTTATCAGCCTTACGATCAGATAAACCTTCTTTAATAGCATCACACATTAGATCAATAATGTAAGCAATTGAAGTAGATGCATCATCATTCGCAGGGATAGCGTAATCAACCTGATTAGGGTTTGAGTTCGTATCAACGATCGCGAAAGTTGGGATATTTAAACGCTTAGCTTCTGCTACAGCGATATGCTCTTTAGTGATATCAACAATGAACAATGCAGCCGGTAAACGAGAAAGATCAGAGATAGAACCGAATTGGATCTCTAATTTTGCTCTTTCACGAGAGAACTGTAAACGCTCACGCTTAGAGATGTTACTGAATGTTCCGTCAGTTGTCATCTTGTCGATCTGCGCCATACGACGAACAGATTTACGGATGGTACTGAAGTTAGTTAACATTCCACCTGGCCAACGCTCAGTTACAAATGGCATGTTCACGTCTCTTACTTTACTTGCAACGATATCTTTCGCTTGCTTTTTTGTAGCTACGAAAAGGATCTTTTTACCTGAACGAGCAATTTGTTTCAAAGCATTTGCAGCTTCATCAACCTTTGCAACGGTTTTGTTAAGATCAATGATATGGATACCATTTTTCTCAGCGTAAATATAAGGAGCCATTGCAGGGTTCCATTTGCGTTTTAAGTGACCGAAATGAGCACCTGCTTCTAATAATGCGTTAAATGATGTTCTTGTTGACATTTGATATATTCTCTTTCTATTATTAAAAAATTAACGTTTGCTGAATTGGAAGCGAGCACGAGCTTTCTTCTGACCGAATTTCTTACGCTCAACCATACGAGGATCACGAGTAACTAATCCTTCAGCACGAAGATCTTTCTTAAAATCAGCGTTCACTTCAACTAATGCTTTTGCAATTGCTAAACGAATAGCTTGTGCCTGACCGGTGATACCACCACCTGCAACATTAACAGTTACATCATACTCACCTGCTGCTTTAGCGATGTTCAATGATTGTGTAACATAATACTGTAAAGTTGGGGTAGAAAAATACGTTTTGTAATCTTTACCATTCACTTCAATTTTTCCGTTGCCTTTTGTCATGTAGATGCGTGCAACAGATGTCTTTCTACGTCCTGATGTATTAATAACTTCCATTCTTACTTAATTTTACTTAAATCAATTTTCTTTGGCTGTTGTGCTTCCATACCATGCTCAGTTCCTGCAAAAATACGTACGTTCGTATTTAAAGCACGACCTAAACGACCTTTTGGTAACATACCATGAATAGCATGTGTTAAGATCTCAGTTGGTTTGTTCATCAACAATGTTTTAGGAGTTGCAGTTCTCTGTCCTCCCGGATATCCTGTATAACGAAGATATTCTTTATCTGTAACCTTTTTACCGGTAAATATTACTTTATCAGCGTTGATAATGATCACGTTATCACCACCATCCATGTGTGGTGTGTAATTTGTTTTGTGCTTTCCACGAAGGATCATTGCAATTTTTGTTGCTAAACGACCTACAACTTCGTTCTCTGCGTCAACCAAAACCCACTCTTTCTTAGCGGTTTGCTTGGTTTGATACTTGGTTTTATAACTTAATGCGTCCACTTTTTAATCTTTTTTAAGCGTTTTTCCCAAAAATAAGGGCTGCAAATGTAACAAGTTTTTTTTATTCACACAAACTTTTTTAAAAAATAAGCGCCTAAACTCAAAAGAAATTAACAAAAAACCCCTAAAAGTGACTTTTAGGGGTTTTAAGGCTCAAAAAACAGCGTTTAAGGTTTACTTCACCTCATTGCCTTCATTATCAATTTCTACAACATCGTAGCCTAGTTTTTTAATAAGCTCTAAATTACTTGCTTTATCACCTAAAACAAAGATCACCATTTTATCCATTGGTAAATTTTTCTTTGCCAATGCATTGATCTCGTCTTTTGTGATACCGTTAAGGATGGCTGTTTGCTTGCTCACATAATCTTTCTCCAAATTATAATCCATGATACGCTTAATGAAATATAACTTTTGTACCGGCGCCTCATATTTTAAAGCATCTGATTGCGACATGGCATTTTTAGTGAATGTGATCTCATCATCGTTAATACCACTCTCACGATATTTCTTCATTTCCTTTAAAACCTCAACCAATGTACTATCTGTGGTATTAGCTTTAAATCCACCCGAGAAAGTGAAGGCACCTGTATATTTTGAACCACTGAATCCACTGCGTGAACCATAGGTCCAGCCTTTTATTTCACGTAATAAATAATTGGTACGGCTGTTAAATGCGCCACCAAATGAGAAGTTCATGATCTGGCTCTTGTAAAACTCACCATATGCGTCGTAAGGGAATGTAGTATAACCCATTCTGATCTCACTTTGAGCCGCTTTTGGCTTATCACAGAAATAGATCTTGGTTTTTTCGATTGCCGGACGTGCAGGCTCTGTATAAGCTAATGCACCTTTATCTTTAATATCATTTAAGAAAACCAATTCCTTCATGATCTCATCTTTTGAAACATCACCCGATACTGAAACAGAGAACAAACTGCTGTTCATTGTTTTACCATAATATGCCTTTACATCGTCAATTGTTAAGGCCTTTACGCTGTTTAATGTTCCGTTAACCTGAATGCTAACAACATTATCTTTACCATATAATAATTTTTTATACAAGTTATCTGCCAAGCCTGAAGCCGACATTTGCGATTGCATGATAGCATCCATCTGACCTTTTTTCTCGATCTCAAACTCTTCAGCATCAAACTTAGGTTCAAATAACGATTCTTTTAAAATAGACATAGTAGCAGCTAAATTTTCACGTAAACATTCAACCGAACAATTGATCTCATCTTCACCGGTTGATACGCTAATGCTGCTGCCCAAACGGTTCAATTTGTTCTCGATCTCCTCTGCATCTGTTTTGGTTGTACTCATTCCCCAAACTGAAGATAATAATGAAGCTAATCCTGCTTTCTCGATTGGCTCATAGCGGTGACCGTTTTTAATACTGATCAACACATTTACTTTTGGAATTTCGCTGTTTTGAACACCAATTAATTTTATACCATTATTAAATTGAGTAGTATAAAAATCAGGTACAGGTACCGGTTTTGCGGCTTCTGCCTGAGGCATTTTACTTCTGTCGAACTTATCCTTTGGCTCAGTATAACTTAAATTTTTGTATTCAGCACTTTCTTGCTCAACTGTACGCTGATACATTGTCCAGGTATCTTTTTGTGCTACTAATTCTGGCTTACCTTTTGGAACACAACTTAACACCACACATTTCTTTCCTTTGATGTATTTGTTGTATGCTGCCATTACATCCGCTTTTGTGATCGACATAACAGTAGCCATTTCTTTTTTAATGTAATTACCATCTTTTGTAAATGTGTAATTAGCAGCTAAAGTAGCACCCTTGCCTTGCACAGATGTTAAACGGTTGTAAAGATCGCTTTTGTATGAAGCTTTGAATTTATTGATATCATCATCGGTAACACCCTTTTTTTCCCAATCTGCCAAAACCTTGTAAACCTCTTTTTCCATATCTGAAAGAGCTGAACCCGGATTAGCGCGGATCATGATCTCAAACTGACCGGCCAATTCACGTGAATACTGAAACGCGTTTGCACCTACTGCTTTTTTGGTTTCAATAAAAGATTTGTAAAATGGTGAACCTTGTGAACCTGTTAAAATGAAAGATAAAAAATCTAATGCAGCATCATCTTTCGTATTCATTTTAACGGTAGGATAAGCCATACGTAACATTGGAAGTTTCACATTATCTTCATAAGAAATATAACGCGATTCGGCTAATGCAACAGGCGCAACTACTTGCGGTTTTACTTCCGGACCACGCGGAATGCTTCCAAAATATTTTTGCACCAATTCTAATGCTTTATCGGTATTCACATCACCTGCAATTGTAATAACGGCATTGTTTGGTCCGTACCAACGCATATAAAAACGCTTCAGGTCGTTTACATCCACACGATTCAAATCATCAATATAACCAATGGTGGTCCAGCTGTATGGATGTCCTTTTGGATATAAAGCTTCACCTAACTTCTCGCTAACCAAACCATAAGGCGCGTTATCGTAACGCTGACCTCTTTCATTTTTAACGGTAGCACGTTGTACCTCAAATTTCTTTTGAGTAACCGAATCCAATAAAAAGCCCATACGGTCAGATTCTAACCAAAGCATTTTTTCGAATTGATTACTTGGAACAACCTCAAAATAGTTGGTACGATCGGTGTTGGTTGTACCATTTAAAGTACCACCTGCTTCGGTAATGATTTTAAAGTGTTGTTCATCAGCCACATTTTTAGAACCTTGGAACATCATGTGTTCAAAGAAATGAGCAAAACCGCTACGACCTTGCTGCTCACGCGCGCTTCCAACGTGGTAAGTAACATCTACATAAACGATCGGATCGCTATGATCTTCATGGATAATGATCTGCATACCATTGGCCATCACATAGCGCTTGTATGGTATTACAATTTCTTTCCCTACTTTTTTAACCTCTTCAACAAACTTTGGCGCAGTGTGAATAACCATATCTTTTGGTAAACCCTGCGGCTTTTTTTGAGCCTGAAGACCTGAAACCAAAAAAATGGCGGCAAAGGCTGTGTATTTTACTAACTTCATATTTATTGTTTTATTTCTTACAAATTAAGTTTGGTAAATATAATAATTCAGTAATTGTTAACGGTTAAATTTATTTTGTGCGGTAAATATTGGTGATAAATTAACATTACTTATTAAAACTATAGAATTGATTAGCTGTTTTATGTATAAATTTGTAAAAAAATAATAATCATGTATCCAGAATCGATAGTAAAACCAATGAAAGCTGAATTAACCAGTTCGGGATTTGAAGACCTTTCAACCCCAGAATCGGTAGAAGCAGCAATAAAGAACCAAGGCACCGTTTTAATGGTGGTAAACTCGGTTTGCGGATGTGCAGCAGGAGCTTGCCGCCCGGGAGTTAAAATGAGTTTAAGTAATGCCAAATTACCGGGTAAATTAACAACCGTGTTTGCAGGCTTTGATGTTGAAGCAGTTAAAAAGGCCCGCGAACATTTTGCACCTTACCCGCCAAGCAGTCCAAGTATTGCCTTATTTAAAAATGGTGAATTGGTGCATATGGTTGAGCGTCATAACATTGAAGGCCGAACAGCAGCCATGATAGCTGAGCATTTAAAGATGGTTTATGACGAGTTTTGTTAAGAATTAAATCATAGCAATTTTGGAATGGCGCATTTTTTGCGCCTTTTTTTTGCAAATAATGGGTTACATTTGAACAAAATTAGAATTAACTAAAAACTAAAATAAAATGAAAAAGATCGGATTATTAATTGTTGCAGTGTTATTAGTTTCTTCATCATTGTTTATGAGTTCATGCGGAAACGATGAGGAAAAAGAAGTAAATCCTTTGGCGGATAGCTTAAAAGAAGTAAATAATGGATTGAGCGGTAAACTAAATGAAAAGGAACTAGCATTACAGGAATTCATTTCAACTTTCAATGAAATTCAAGATAATTTGAATGCAATCAAAGAAAAAGAAAAGATCGTAACAAAAACAACTGTAGGTGGCGATGTAAAAAATAAGGAAGATCAAATTAAAGAAGATATTCAGGCTATTTATGACTTAATGGGTAAGAACAAAAGCCGTATCAACTCATTAACTAAAAAGTTAAAGGATAGCAAGCTAAAGATGGAAGGCATGCAACAGATGATCGAGAACCTTCAAAACTCATTGAACATGAAGGATGAAGAGATCGCTGAATTAAAGAACAAGATCGAAAGTTTGAATATTGAATTATCTACCTTAAATACCGATTATAAAGACATTCAAGGTGAGAACGAATTAAAAACACAAGTTATCAAAACAGCATATTATGCATTTGGTACAAGCAAAGAATTAAAAGAAAAGAATATCGTAACTAAAGAAGGTGGATTTATTGGTATTGGTAAATCAAATAAATTAAAGGATGATTTTAATAAAGAATATTTTACAAAAGTAAATATTGATGAAACAACCACTATTAATATTGGTGCTAAAAAAGCGAAGATCATCACTTCTCACCCAAGTGGTTCTTACAAATTAATTGGCGAGAAAAAAGTGGAGCGTATTGAGATAACCAACCCTGAAGAATTTTGGAGTGTATCTAAATACTTAGTGATCATTATCGAATAATAACGATCTCAAATAATAAGTGACAAGCAAGTTGAAAAACTTGCTTGTTTGCTTTTAGGTAAAATTGATTATTTTTAGTTACTTTACGCATTATTAAAAAACAATATGGAATTATATTTAGACTCAGCAAATCTTAAAGAAATTGAAGAAGGCTTTAAGCTTGGCTTTTTAAATGGTTTAACCACTACCCCTACCTTCATGCAAAAAGAAGGTATTACAGATATTGATGGCACCATTGTAAAATTAAGTAAAATGGTACCTGTGCTTCAAATTGAAGCTTTAGGAAATTCGGCTGAAGAAATTTTGGCTGAAGCTGAGCGTCAGTTAGCGCTTGGTTTAGATAAGAATAGAACAGTATTTAAAATCCCGGTTTCGTTAGAAGGTGTTCGCGCTTGTAAATTATTGCGCGACAAAGGCCTTTTAGTGAACGTTCACTTGGTTTATACTTTACAACAGGCTTATATGGCTATGCATGCCGGTGCAACATACGTTTGTCCGCTTGTTGGTCGTTTACAAGATCAGGGCCACGATGCCTTGGCATTAGTTGAACAATGTATTGATGCAGTTGAATTATATGGTTACGATACCAAGATCATGTTCTCTTCTGTTCGTCATACCGAGCATGTTAGAAACGCGATCAATGTTGGTGTTCATACCATTACCGTTCCATTAAAAGTATTAAAGCAATTAACTGAAAATAACTTTACCACTGTTGGTACCGATCAGTTTATTATGGATACACGTTTAATGATGGTTAAAGTAAAAGAAGCTATCAAAGGAATTAATCCATTAGTAGCAGAAAGCACATCCATTACAGATGCGATCATTAAAATGACCGAATTTGGATATGGTGCTGTTACAGTAACAAAGGCCGATGGCAGCATCAAAGGTGTATTTACCGATGGCTCGTTACGTAAATTGATCATGGATCAAGGAAGAGATGTATTGAATAAGAAATTATCTGACCTTACTTTCCGCGACCCAATTACCATTGAAGGAAATGTGTTGTTGAATGACGCAAATGTTTTATTCAAGAAAACCAATGTAGATACGATCGTGGTAACCGATAACGGCAAACCTGTTGGAATGCTCGATATTCAGGATCTGAAATCATAAAAGCCCTTAAACGGTCATGTTTCGACTCCGCTCAGCATGACCGTTTTTATTTTTCTTTTGTCATACTGAGCGGAGAGTAAGTATGACTTTTTTATTTCATGGAAAATTTACATTTCATAGGACATTTTGTTGACAGCGAGTTAGAAGTTGCTGAGCGTTTAAAAAAAGCAAAGGCATTTATATTCGATTGGGATGGTGTTTTTAATAATGGATTTAAGCAAGGTCAGGCCGGCAGCGGATTTAGTGAAGTTGATAGTATGGGAACCAACTTACTTCGTTTTTCACATTACCTTTGCGCAAAAACATTACCGGTAACGGCCATTATTAGTGGTGAAAAAAATGAAAGTGCCCAATTCTTTGCCAATCGCGAACATTTTGATTTTGCATTTTACAAGATCGCTCATAAAATAGATGCGTTAAATTTCATTTGTAAGGAAAAGAACATAGATCCTGAAGAAGTTGTTTATTTTTTTGACGATGTGCTCGATCTGTCGATTGCCAAAGTTTGTGGTTTAAGAATCCTCATCGGAAAATCGGCAACATCGCTATTCACAAAATACTGCATTCAAAATAGTTTGGCCGACTATGTAACGGCTAACGATGGTTCCACACATGGAATACGTGAAGCAAGCGAAATGCTGATGGTGTTGAATAAAAATTTCGACGATGTTTTAAGAATTCGTACTGAATTTAAAGAGCCTTATAAAACCTATATTGAAAAACGTAATTCAGTTGAAACCCTTGTTTATACAAAGGATAAGAATGGAGCGATCGTTAAAGATTAAAAACCTTCGAAGTACTCTTTACAACTATAAAAACGCTCATCTTCTTTAAAGCCTTTTGTTGTGGCTGTTTTCATCAGATCTTTCTTAGAAGTAAACTCTATTGATTTTCGGTTTGCCAGATCATAATAAAAATAACTCGTTCTTATTTTATCATTATCCATTGAATTGCGAGTACCAATTATTGCAACATCATTAAAAGTGAACAGTTGAATATTTTGTACGTTCGTACTTACCTCGCCATTATTATTTACATCAAACTGAACCACATTTCTCTCATCAAACAGCTCAGCATTTCCCAACGAATCCATACAATGTAGCGAAAAAGGATACTTTAAAGGTAAACGGTAATAATCTCTAAAACCCAAATACGTATAAAACCTTCCAGGAATATTAGCTCGGTCAACTTCCGGCTCCATTTGCATCAATTTATTTACTTGCGCTGAATTTAAAACCGAATCTTCATTAAATTGATAACCCATGTTTAGCGAATCCAACATTCCCATCTGATCGGTGGCAACCTGGGTTAAATTTTGGGCAAATTCCTGAGTTTTATTTACAACGGCTCTTGTAAATATGAAAATAGAGGTAAATAAGGTTGCTAATCCTATAAAAAATCCAATAAGCCATTTTATCCCTCCGCCTCTTGATGCGCTTAACTTTACAATGGCTAAAATAAGCGCAACAAGTGTAAAAACACCACTGAATAGGATCAAAATAAACAAGATAATACCCTTTTCTATCATGCCGCAAAATTAATGAAATAAGCATTACTGGCCATTTTGGGCACCTGTTCCCGGTGTCAGATCCTAAAAAAGTAGCAAAACCAGCCTTTTTTAGGCTCAAATTTGCAGGGTTAACCAAAAAAGTATTATATTTGTTGACCGAATTAAAAAGTAGAAGAACATGTATTTGACATCGCAAGTAAAAAAAGACATTTTTAAGAAGTACGCAGGTAGCGACAAAAACACCGGAAGTGCTGAAGCGCAAGTAGCTTTATTCACTCACCGTATTGATCATTTAACTGGACATTTAAAAAATAACAAGAAAGATTTTGGTACACAACGTGCCTTATTGAACTTGGTAGGTAAGCGTCGTGCGTTATTAGATTATTTAAAGAAAAATGATCTAACACGTTACCGTGCTATCATTAAAACATTAGACATCCGTAAATAATTCCGATACATCGGAACGGTTGTTATTTATTGAAGGGGGGCAATTCGACACAATCGAATTGCCTTTTTTATTAGAATAATTAAACACAAATATAAACCCGACGAGCAAGGGGTTCGTCAAAAACAAAAACAATATGTCACAAATAGGAACAACACACAGTTTCGATCTTGGCGATGGCCGAATCGTTACATTAGAAACAGGTAAATTGGCTAAACAAGCTGATGGCGCCGTAGTAGTTAAATTGGGTAACACCATGATACTTGCAACAGTAGTTAGTAACAAAGAAGCAAAAGAAGGAGTTGATTTTTTACCATTAACGGTAGATTATCAAGAAAAATATGCCGCTGCAGGACGTTTTCCCGGTGGATTTTTTAAGCGTGAGGCAAAATTATCTGATTATGAAGTTTTAATTTCTCGTATTGTTGACCGTGCTTTACGTCCGCAATTTCCTGAAGATTATCATGCCGATACACAATTGATGTTATCATTGATCTCTTCTGACAGAGAGAACATGCCTGATGCATTAGTTGGTTTAGCAGCTTCAGCAGCAATTGCAGTAAGTGATATTCCAATCAACGGATTGATCAGTGAGGTACGTGTTGCAAAAATTGATGGCAAATTAGTTATCAATCCAACAAAATCACAAATGGCCAACAGCACTATTGATATGATCGTTGCGGGTAACGCTACTGATATTGCAATGGTTGAAGGTGAAATGAAAGAAGTAAGTGAAGAGGAAATGTTGGAAGCAATTAAGTTTGCACACGAAGCCATTAAAATTCAAATTAAAGAATTGAACGTGTTTGCTGAAAAAGCAGGTTTAAAAACAAAACGCGAATATTGCCACGAGATCAATGATGCAGACCTAAAAGCAAAAGTTTTCAAAGAAACGTATGATGCTGTTTATGCAGCTGCAAAAAAATTAGATCCGAACAAAAATAACCGTAAGGCTAATTTTAAAGCTCCTTTAGAAGAATTTAAAAAACAATTCACTGCTGAAGAATTGGTTTTAAGAGAAGCGTTGATCAACAAATATTATCATGAAGTAGAATACGTTGCTGTTCGTCGTTTAGCTATTGATGAAAAAGTACGTTTAGATGGTCGTAAAACTACTGATATCCGTCCTATTTGGGCAGAGGTAGGTTATTTGCCTTCGCCTCACGGAAGTGCAGTATTCACACGTGGTGAAACACAATCATTAACCACTGTTACATTAGGTACACCATTAGATAAATTAAAAATTGATGGTGCATTTAATCAAGGTGAAGAAACATTTATCTTACATTACAACTTCCCTGGCTTTAGTACAGGTGAAGCAAAACCTAACCGTGGTCCTGGTCGCCGCGAGGTTGGTCATGGTAACTTGGCATTACGTGCTTTGAAAAAAGTTGTTCCTACTGATTCGGGTTATACCATTCGTGTAGTGAGTGATATTTTAGAAAGTAACGGTTCGTCAAGTATGGCAACAGTTTGTGCCGGTACATTAGCATTAATGGATGCGGGTGTAAAAATATCAAAACCGGTTGCAGGTATTGCAATGGGTTTAATTACTGATGAAAAAGGCAACTATGCTATTTTATCTGATATTTTAGGTGATGAAGATCATTTAGGAGATATGGACTTTAAAGTTTGTGGAACTAAAGATGGTATCACTGCAGTTCAAATGGATTTGAAAGTAAATGGTTTACCTTATGAAGTAATGGCGCAAGCTATGAAACAAGCTAAGGATGGACGTTTACATATCATGAATGAGATGTTGAAAGCAATTGATGCACCTCGTGAAGATTACAAACCACATGCTCCTCGTTTTGAGAAAATTGTTATTCCTGGTGAATTCATTGGTGCGGTAATCGGCCCAAGTGGTAAAGTAATTCAGGAAATGCAACGTACTACAGGTACAACAATTGTAATTACTGAAGAAGGTAAAACAGGCGTTGTTGAGATCTTTGGTGAGAACAAGGAAAGTGTTGACGCAGCAAAAGCGAAGATCAAAGGAATTGTTGCTGTGCCTGAAATTGGTGAGATATTTGACGCGAAAGTTAAATCGATCATGCCTTATGGTGCATTTGTTGAGATATTACCTGGGAAAGATGGTTTATTACACATCAGCGAATACGATTGGAACCGTAACGATACTTTAGAAGGATTGTTAAAAGAAGGCGATATCGTTAAAGTAAAATACGTAGGTGATGATCCTAAAACTAAAAAGATCAAATTAAGCCGTAAGGTGTTGTTACCAAAACCTGAAGGTGCTGAAAAGAAAGACGCATAATTAATTACAGGTCATAAATTAAAAGCCCCGCTTCTTAAATGGAATGCGGGGCTTTTTTATTTTACAAGTTCAATGTATTCTTTTAATGAAGCATGCACAGCATTACAAACAAAATCATAAAATTTAGTTTTATCATTTTTTACTTGTACAGTTTCTAATGAACTGTAATAGGCCAAACGATTTTGACGTTCACTGCTGATGTTTGTAATTGGAAAACCATGTTGCATCAAAACCAAATTCATGATCAAGCGCGATGTGCGACCATTTCCATCAATGAATGGATGAATAGTAACTAATCGTTCATGCATTTCGGCAGCTAACAAAACAGGATGCATACTATCTTTATTTTGCTCATAGAATAGAAAATAATCTTCCATTAATTTATCAAGCATAAATGGTTGTGGTGGTTTATGCAAACTACCCGATATCATTACATTTACATGACGATATTTGCCGGCATTGTGTTTATCTATTCCTCGCAAAACTAAACCATGCAATTGCTTAAGAATATATTCGGTTAAATGTGTTTTGTTTTTTACAAGATCCAAAATAAACTCAACTGCTTCTGAATGGTTAATTGCTTCAAGGTGTTCTTGAACCGTTTTTCCGCTAATGGTAATACCTTTTTCAACTACTAACGATGTTTCTTGTAAAGTAAGCGTATTACCTTCAATTCGGTTACTATCATACGTGTACTGAATTTTAAAATAATTACTTAGGTTTTCTAATTGAGCCTTTGGTATTGGCCTTAAAGCATCTAATTGCTTTTTTAATTTATTGATCTTTGCAATTATCTTTTCATCTTCATAATTGGCATTACCATACTCCAGCATTGCTTCGGCAACCTTTAAGGCCTCCAATGCATAATCTTCGCCATCTAATTCCTTATAAATTTTAGCTGATAACCATTCAATTTGAAGAGATTTAACAGGCAGTTTATAAACCTTTGCTAAACTGATCAATTGTGATTTAGTAGGCAATCGCAAAGCACTTTCAATTTTATTGATAAGCGATGCATCAATACCGGTGACCTTGGCAACCTCAACTCCGGTTAACTTTTTTGCTAAACGGGCATCCTTTAAAATATGAGCTAATTGATTCATACCCCAAAGTTACTCATCATTTTTCTAATTGTCAAATTTTGTCAATATTTATTCAAATAAATTAATTATTGACAAATATCTACCAATCACTATCGCTTCCACCACCACCGGAATCTCCGCCCCCGCCGCCATCAAATGATGAATCTGAAGAAGAATCAGAAGACGAATCTGAACTGCTCCAGCCTGAGCTGCTACTCCAATCTGAACCGGAAGAATACGTTGAGCTATCTCCACTATGATAAGATCGTTTAAGGGTTACAAATGATAAAAACAAAGCCAGTAATAAAAAACTACCAATACATGGGATCAATGCAAAAATGATCGCGAAAACAGTTAATGTTATTTTTGTTGCCTGTGTTCTTTCCTTAATTTGTTTTTTTCGGTACAACATGTATAAAAACACAGCCAATAAAATGGTATTAAAAACAAAAGCCAGTATCCATGATGTGAGATCAACCTCCTCTTCTTTAGTTTCTTGCTTAAATTCATTCTTGCTATAATAGGTTAATTGGTCGATACCGGAATTAATGCCGCCATAATAATCGTTTTGTTTAAAAAACGGTCGCATAACATTGTCTTGTATTCTCTTTGTAAGCACATCCGGCAAAACTCCTTCGAGCCCGTAACCAGTGTGTATCCTAAATTTATGGTCATTCACAAAAATCCCTATCAATACCCCATTGTTCTTTTTACCCTGACCAATTTTCCAGGTATGAAAAATAGTTTGACACACATCGGCCATTACTTGTCCGTTCAACGATGTTGCGGTATAAACGAAAAGTTGGGTTGATGTGCTATCCTCAAATAATCGAAGCTTTTTATTTAATAATTGTTCCTGATCATCCGTTAATACCTGAGCATCATCTGTAACATAATTTCGCGGTTGTGTTGGAAATTCTTGCGCAACAGACACAAAATGCAAGAAGCCCAATAAAATTAAAAACCGTTTCAACATGCTTAAAAGTAAGAAATAAACTTATAAGTTATTATTTGTAAATTTAGTTGATCAAAAACATGAATGTACTCATCATTTTACGCGGTTTGCCCGGTGCCGGAAAAAGCACATTGGCGGAGCTTTTAAGCGAAAGTGGCAAGTATCCTGTTTATTCCATTGATAGTTATTTCACAAACGAAAAAGGCGAGTATCATTTTAAGTTTGATGAGAATCACAAAGCCTATAAAGCATGTGAACTGCTAACGGAAGAAGCCATGAAAAACAAAACCGCTAAAATATTTATTGACAACACCTTTACGTTGGACTGGGAAATTGAACCCTATTTTAAACTGGCTTCTTTATACAATTATCAGATACATGTTGTAACCGTTGAAAACTACCACGGTTCAAAAAACATACACGATGTTAGTAAAGATCAATTAAGCAAAATGGCTGAAAAATATAAAGTTAAATTAATGTAACATGCAACAACCCGATCCTACTTTTTTAAGTGACCTAGTAAGAATACCAATGCCTTATGGTAAATATAAAGATGTATTATTATGCGACCTTCCAATTTCCTATTTAGAGTGGTTCAACAGAAACGGATTTCCTAAAGGAAAATTAGGTATGTTACTTGAAACTATGTACGAAATTAAAATGAATGGACTCGAACATTTACTGGCCCCATTAAAAGCTTTAAAAAAACACTAATGCATTCATACAGCATCAGCGAAATAAAAAAAGAATTAAAAGAGCTTTCCAAAGAAGAGCTGTTGGAAAAATGCATGGCTTTGGCCAAGTACAAAAAAGACAATAAAGAGTTTTTGAACTTCTTACTTTTTGAATCACATGATCCGGAAACATACATTAACGCTGTAAAAAAAGAAGTAGACAAGCACTTTATTGAGATCACGCAAACCAATCTGTACCTCGTTAAAAAAAGTCTGCGTAAAATATTGCGCATAATTAACAGATATGCTAAATATACCGGCAGTAAAGAATTGGAAGCCGAACTGATCATTTATTTTTTAAGTAAAATGAAAAATTCGGGAATTCCATATCATAAGAATGCAGTACTGGTCAATCTATACAAAACCCAGTTGAAAAGACTCAATACCTGTATAAGTAAACTTCATGAAGACCTACAATACGATCTGCAAAGGGAAGCAGAAGGGCTTCTTTGAACCGCTTAAATACATTAATATTGCGTATCTTTAAGGCAAAATACTACCGTGCTATTTAAAGATCTGAACATAACAAAACCATTACAACGAGCTCTTGATGATCTTGGTTATAAAGAAGCAACTCCCATTCAGGAAAAAGCCTTTCCGGTAATCATGTCTGGTAAAGATACCATTGCCATTGCTCAAACCGGTACCGGTAAAACCTTTGCCTATTTGTTACCCTTATTAAGACAGCTTACATTTTCAGAACAAAAACAACCACGCATTTTAATTGCTGTACCAACACGCGAATTGGTGGTGCAGGTAGTTGAAGAAGCTAAAAAACTTGCATCCTATACAAGTGTTAGAATTGGTGGCATCTACGGAGGTGCTAACATTAATACACAAAAGCAATTGATATTTGATGGATTAGATATTTTAGTTTCTACTCCGGGTCGTTTAATAGACATGATCCACACACGTACCTTACAAGTTAACTCAATACAAAAATTGGTAATTGACGAGGTTGATGAAATGTTCAATTTAGGTTTCAGAGCACAAGTATTGGCCATTATGGATCTGTTGCCAAAAAAACGTCAGAACCTTTTATTTTCTGCGACTCTGGATGAAGATTTAGAGAAGTTGATTGCTGATTATTTTGTACAACCTCAATATGTAGAGTTAGTAGCACGCGGTACGCCTATTGAAAAGATCGTTCAACTGGGATATGACGTTCCTAATTTTCATACCAAAATAAATTTATTTGAACATTTATTACTGAAAGACGATCAATTAAAAAAGACATTGGTTTTTGTTAAGAATAAAAAGTTGGCGGATCTTTTGTATAAAGAATTGAACGAACGTTTCCCTGATGAGATCAGTATCATCCATTCCAATAAAACACAACCGCAACGTTTTGCCGCCATTAAAAATTTTGATGATGGTACACACAAGGTGTTAATTGCTACCGATATTATTGCACGTGGATTAGATATTCCGGAGGTTAGCCATGTTATTAATTTTGATACACCTTCAGAAGCTGCAGATTATATTCACCGAATTGGGCGAACCGGACGTGCCAACAGTATTGGAAATGCCATTACATTTGTTACACCAAAGGAAAAACCATTTCAGGAAAAAATTGAGCAGCTCATGAACAACGCTATTCCAATGGCTGAATTGCCGGAGGAAGTTGAAGTGTCGGATATATTAATTGCAGATGAAAAAACAGCAAAGCCTGATAAAAACTTAAAGAAGATCTCAAAAATGATCGTTCAAAATTCGGGCGGTGCATTTCATGAGAAAAAAGCAAAGAACAAAAAGGTTAATTTGGGCGGTAAGCGCCGCCAGGAAAGACAAAAACGCAAAGAAGAAAAATTCAGAAGGAACAGAGGTATTTAAACCGTTTAATTAAAACCATCCGTTTAACAAGTTCTCTATTTTAAAATATATTTTTTCGGGTGTTCTGGTTAAATTAGTTGTACAAATTCATATCATGTCAATTGTAGTAGAAAATATAACCAAACTTTATAAGGAGCAAAAAGCCCTCAATAACGTGTCGTTTAATGTGAATGAAAACGAGATCGTTGGTTTTTTAGGTCCGAATGGTGCCGGAAAAAGTACCATGATGAAGATCATCACTTGCTACATCCCTCCTACTTCAGGAAATGTGAAGGTTTGCGGGTTTGACATTAATGAACAAAGTTTAGAAGTAAGAAAGAACATTGGCTATTTACCGGAACACAATCCATTGTATTTGGATATGTATGTGAAAGAGTTTTTAGCTTTTGTAGGTGGTTTGTATAAGGTAAAAAACATCGATCAACGTGTAAAAGAAATGATCGACATGACCGGCTTACAAATTGAACAGAATAAAAAAATTGGTGCCTTAAGTAAAGGATACCGTCAGCGTGTAGGATTAGCGCAAGCTATGATACATAACCCAAAGGTGCTGATCATGGACGAGCCAACTACAGGTTTAGATCCTAATCAATTAGAAGAGATACGTGGCCTGATAAAAAAATTAGGTAAAGAAAAAACGGTAATGTTGAGCACGCACATTATGCAAGAGGTTGAAGCGGTTTGCGATCGCGTGATCATTATCAATCATGGCGATATTGTTGCGAATGATAAAACTCAAGTATTAAAACAACATAAGATCAATCAGATCATTCATGTTGAATTTGATGCAGCCATTGACACAAAGCTTTTACAATCTATTTCCGGAGTTGAATCTGTTAAACACTTGCAAGGAAACACTTATCAAATTGTTGCTTCCGACGAAAAAGATATTCGTAAAGACATATTCAATATTGCTGTTCAGCAAAATGTTGGCGTATTAACGCTCAATAAAGAAGAGCAGAAAATGGAAGATGTTTTCAAGGAATTAACGAAGAAATAGTTTTTCCTCAATCAAGGAATTGAAATTATCCTTTTAATTTATTTACAATGTTTGTAGTGGAAAATCCTTGTAAAAAAGGAATGGTAACCACTTTACCGCCACGGGCAGTCACAATATCATACCCAACAATGGCTTCCGGTTTATAATCATCGCCTTTCACCAATACATCCGGTTGAACTAAATTGATCAATTCATACGGCGTATCTTCATTAAATAATACGATGGCATCTACACATCCTAATCCTGCCAACACTTTTGCGCGAGCATCCTGATCATTTATAGGGCGTTCTGGTCCTTTATTCAGGCGCTTTACCGATTCATCGGTATTTAATCCTAATACCAAAACATCTCCCAGATCTCGTGCTTGCGTTAAATAATCTACATGGCCGGCATGCAAAATATCAAAACAACCATTGGTAAACACAATTCGTTTTCCGGTAAAACGTTTCGCATTAACAAAACGTGAGATCTCTTGCTGTGAAATAAGTTTACTGCTTAATAATTTATGAAACACCATTTTTGCTGCGATTGATAATTGGTAAAACGATCAATGAAATAACTCCAAGTACAACTATTAAAATAAACTGACTGGTCCATGATAACCACGGCAAAGCAAATGCAGAAACCTCATCAATATGATAAGTGTTCATTAAAATACCGCTTAATATCAATGGGTAAGCGCCCAATCCGCCAGGTGAGAACATCACACCAAATGTACCAAACAGTAAAAGCGTTAAAGCTTCTGACTGCCCCAAATTTGACGTGCCGGGCAAAGCAAAGAAACATAGGTAAAGCGAATAAAAATAACAAGCCCAGATCAATAAACTGGTTACAATAAACATAACAGGTTTATCCATCTTACGGATAGAACCTAATCCTTCAACCAAGCCTTTTATAATTCCGCCAAACTTTCCTTTTAGCATACCGGCTATCTTCTTTCTGAACATGAAAAAACCACCAACTAATGCAATTAGAATTACACCAATCACGATCATCTTTACCGGACTATCGTAAATATTTCCTAACTGATTTTTTACTTTGCTGAACACCAATTCATTTGCCAAACCAATCAGGTTAGAAAACTCCATTAAAAGGGTCAATAAAAAAATGACCGAAAACAAAACAAAATCAATGATACGCTCTGTAATTACAGTACCAAAAGCAACTTCAAAGGGAACTTTATCATACTTTGCAGCCAATGTACAACGGGTAATTTCACCCATACGAGGAATACCATAATTCGCAAAATAACCAACCAAAACATGAGCTGTTGAATTTACAAATGTTACTTTATGACCAAGAGGATTTAGCAAATAATTCCAGCGAAATGCGCGAAGCATATGACTGAAAATAGAAACGATCATTGATAGAATGATCCAAAAATAATTTGCATTTGCAAATGCATTAATGATATTATCTTTTTGGGGAGCAACTTGTTTAAGTGATAACCAAACCAGTAAAATTCCAATACTGAATAAAATAACAAATTGGATAATGGATTTGGTTGATTTATTCACTTACTGTTTATTTAAGTTTGTTTGTAGCGGTATCAGGGAAAACCACCCATGGTTTAAAGGTTTTGGCCTTTTCAAAATCCATGTTGGCATAAGAAAGTACTAGAACTACATCGCCTAACTTAACTTTTAAAGCAGCGGGGCCGTTCAAACAAATAACACCACTACCGCGCTGACCTTTTAAAACATACGTTGTAAAACGCTCACCGTTATTCTTGTTCAATATATGTACCTGCTCGTTCTCAATCAAATTAGCAGCATCCATCAGATCTTCATCAATGGTAATGCTACCAATATAATCTAACTCGGCCTGCGTAACAGTTACACCGTGTAGTTTCGATTTTAGTACTTGAATTTCCATATCGGGCGCAAAGGTAAGGTAATTTTTGAAATATATTTAATTTTTAGGGGCTTTATAAAGGGGCACTGTACTGCACGGCTCACCATACATAATGCTTTTTACATGCGGTTTTAAAAGGGAAGTTAGCATCACATAGGCATTAACCGGAATTGGCTTTTCGCCGCAGCCTTTGATCACCACACGGGCATCTTTGAATTGCTCAATGTTAAGTGAATTTAGCTTTTCTTGAAATAATTCATTTTCCAATAATTCAAGGTTTCCAAAAACAATTTTTTTGGCATATGGCTGAAGTGCTAATGTCAGCAACATATAAGCCCAAGTAGGCACAATTGCATCTGCCGAGCAGGTTAAAGCCACTAATTTATCTTTGTAAACCGACCAATCTGCCGTTTTGATATAGTCCCTAAAATCTTTTTCCTTTAAGATCAATTCCTGAAAAAGTAAAGGCTTAATATCAAAAAGAACACGCTCGCCGGGAACATAAAACTCCTCCAGATCAATAGAGATCAATCCGCTTTCTGCTACTTTATTTACTATTTCGTTATTATTCTGATCCATTCTATTTTCTTACATAAAACCTAATTCCAACTGTGCTACTTCACTCATCATTTCTTTTTCCCAGGTTGGTTCAAATGTTAATTTTAATTCAACAGATTTAACTCCTTGCAATAACTTGCATTTATTCTCAACCTCTGCCGGTAAGCTTTCTGCTGCGGGGCAATTAGGTGAGGTTAAGGTCATAACAATTTTAAGATTATTATCATCATCCAAATGCAATTCATATATCAATCCAAGTTCCCAAACATCAACGGGGATCTCCGGATCGAAACACGTTTTGATCTCATCGATCACACGTTGCATTAATTCTGTATTTTTAGTTACAATTATTGCTGCCATAACATCTTATTATTTGGTTAATTGAGCATATGCCAATGCATCCAATTTCATTTGTTTGATCATGCTTACAAGTCCGTTTGCTCTTGTAGGCGATAAATGTTCTTTGAATCCAATCTTATCAATAAAACTTAACTCTGCATCCATAATTTCCTTTGGTGTGTGACCAGAAAGAACGCGGATCATTAAAGCCACTATTCCCTTTGTAATAATTGCATCACTATCAGCTTTAAAAATTACCACACCATCTTTTAATTCTGAATGTAACCACACTTTGCTTTGGCAACCTTTGATCAATCGGTCATCAGTTTTTAATGATGCATCAATCAATGGAAGAGATTTGCCCATATCAATAATATGCTCGTATTTACCTTCCCAATCATCACCAAAAAGTTCAAATTCAGAAATTATTTCTTCTTCTATTTCTTTAATACTCATTTCAATTAATTCAACATGGTAATTACCTTCTTTAATTTCTCTACAAAATAATCGATCTCTTCTTTAGTGTTATATATAGCAAAAGAAGCGCGAATAGTTCCGGGAATTTTATAGAAACTCATTAATGGCTGTGTACAATGGTGACCGGTTCTTACAGCAATGCCATATTTATCCAGCAAAGTTCCAACATCAAACGGATGCTGACCCTTCACATTAAATGAAATAACAGCAGCTTTATTCAAATGATTTGCATAGATCTCCACTTCGTTTATCTCGCTTAATTGAGATTGTGCATAGCTTAACAAGTCATGCTCATAAGACGCTAATGTTTCAATGCCAATTGTATTGATATAATTAATGGCTTCTGCTAAACCTAAAACACCTTCTATATTTGGCGTTCCGGGTTCAAATCGTAAAGGCCCATCAACATACTCTGTTCTTTCAAATGAAACCGTTTTAATAGTACCACCTCCCGAACGCGACAGTTTCAATTTACTTAATTGCTCTTCTTTTCCATATAACACACCTGTTCCGGTCGGTGCATAGATCTTATGTCCGCTAAATACAAAAAAATCAGCATCCAGATCTTTCACATCAATTTTAATGTGAGGAACAGATTGTGCGCCATCAATTAAGATGATCGTATTCGGATTTAACTGACGAATTTGCTTTATAATGTCTTTTACAGGATTGATAGTGCCGAGTGTATTTGACACATGTGTGAGCGCTACAACAGCAGTTTTTGATGTTATAAGATCTTTCAACTTATCAAGTTGCAAAGTGCCATCTGAATTGATTGGAAGCACATTTAACTTTCCATTGTTTCTTTCACACCATAATTGCCAAGGCAAAATATTACTATGGTGCTCCAATTGCGAAACTATAATTTCCGATCCTTGAGGAATTTGAATACCGGAAGCTACAATGTTTATTGAATCAGTTGTACCGGCAGTAAATACGATCTCTGTTTCTTTGGCATTAATAAAAGCTGAAACTGTTTTTCTTGCTTTCTCAAATAATTCTGTGGCCTCTCTGCTTAATGTATGAACGCCTCTATGAATATTTGAATTATGCTCGGTATAATAATTAACGATCGAATTGATGACAGCCAAAGGTTTATGCGTGGTGGCGCCATTATCAAAATAAACCAGCTTATTTTTATTCACTTCCCTTTTTAAGATAGGGAAATCAGCTCGTATTTTTGTTATTTCCAACACTTAGTACTGTCGGTTTAATTCAGTTTCAACAAATTCCTTTAAACTTTCGATCTCAATTTTATCGATCACTTCCTGAGCAAAGGCATTTAATAATAATTTACGTGCACTCTCCTCACCTATTCCACGCGCCTTTAAATAAAACAATGCATTCTCATCTATTTTACCGGTGCTGGTTCCATGCGAACACTTCACATCATTTGCATAGATCTCTAACTGAGGTTTGGTATTAATGGTTGCATCATCACTTAATAAAATATTTTTACTGCTTTGGTATGCGTTTGTTTTTTGAGCATCTTTTCGAACATAAATCTTACCATTGAACACACCGGTACTTTTTCCATTGATCACACCTTTGTACAACTCATTGCTCTCGCAATTAGGAACCTGATGATCCATTAAGGTGTGATTATCAGCCAACTGATTGTAATTGGTAAGGAATAAACCATTCAAATGTGCCTGACAATTTTCTTGCGCCAAAACCACATTATGATTGTTTCGCACTAATTGTCCGCTTAATGTAATGGTTGTATTATCATACTTAGCATAGCGATCAACTTTTACCTGATTGGTATGCACGGCATAAGAACGCTCGCCTTCTTGCTGAATGGTATATGCCGTGTATTTGGCATTTTCTTCAACCAACTTTTCACTTAAAAAATTATGAAAAACCTTATGTGCGCCAACATTTATAAAACGCTCAGTTATTGTAACCTCGGCATTTGCTTGCACATGAATAAAGCTTCTTGAATTAACTACAGCCTCTGTTTCAGAAGAATTAATGTAAATGATATTTATTGGCATAGGGATGACATTTCCCTTTTCAATTTGTAAATAAATTCCATTATCGCTAAATGCATTGCTTAACGAAACAAATGCATCAGATGACGAGTTTGTTAAACTGGCAATTGGACTATTCTTTGAATTCGAGAAATCATTCAAACATTTAATGGTAATTCCTTTTACAATGATCTTATCGCTTAATGATTCATTGTAGTTACCATTAACAACAACTAAATTAATTGCTTCCTCTAACTTATAAGGATTAACTTCCTTATTGGTTAATGTGGTAAACTCCTGTAATATCTCTTTGAATTCCTTTCTAAGAATGGCATCAACATTACAATATTTATAATCCTCGTGTTTATTTGTAGGAATACCATTAGATTCCAGATATTGAATGGCATGTGTTAACTCTGTATCATTAATAAAATTTACCTTATTAGCTTTAGCGCTAATGGCATCTATTAATTTTTGTGCAGTTAAAGATTTTTCGGCGATCATGATTTTTCTTTAGCTACTAATTATAAACTTTCAAATTCCTTTTTTACTTCATCGTAGCCTTTAGCTTCCAATTCAAGCGCTAATTCCTTTGTACCGCTTTTTACAATGCGTCCGTTATATAAAATATGCACAAAATCAGGCACAATATAATCCAACAAACGTTGGTAGTGAGTGATCACAACAAAAGCATTATCCTTTGATTTTAGTTTATTAACGCCATTTGCAACAATACGCAAGGCATCAATATCCAATCCGCTATCCGTTTCATCTAAAATGGCAAACTTTGGTTCTAACATGGCCATTTGAAAGATCTCGTTACGTTTTTTCTCACCACCACTAAATCCTTCATTCACGCTTCTCTTGGTTAATTTAGCATCTAATTCAACTAACTTTTGTTTTTCTTTTACCAAGGCTAAAAAATCTTTTGCTTCAATTGGTTCTTTACCATGATAAGCTCTGATCTCGTTTAAGGCTGTTTTCAAGAAGTTGATGTTACTCACGCCCGGAATTTCAATTGGATATTGAAACGCCAAGAATAATCCTTCACGCGCACGATCTTCGGGCGACAGATCCAACAAATTCTTTCCATTAAAAATAACTTCACCTTCGGTTACTTCATAATCTTCACGTCCTGCCAAAACGCTTGACAATGTTGATTTCCCGGAACCATTTGGTCCCATTATCGCATGAACCTCTCCTGCCTTTATTTCTAAATTAATTCCTTTTAATATTTCTTTGCCGTTGATTGAGGCATGCAAATTCTTTATACTAATCATGTTTAATTTCAAATTGTGCAAATTGCAAATTGACAAATTGCGTTATTACTTATTTTACTTTTTTGTTTTTAAATAATTAATGAATCCTGAAAGTTGTTTACTCACAGAAAGACATTTTTCGTTTATCGTTTCAAAATCATCATTACTTAAATAATTCAATGATTTTGCAATTTTTAATTGCGTTCTTAATTCACCACAAGAACCTTTTGAAATGGTAAGAAAATAAATAAATTGATTCTTACTATCTCGTTCAAAACCCTCTGAAATATTGGAAGGTATTGAAATTGAAGATCTACGGATCTGGTCTTTTAAACCATAGTCCTTTGCAAATAATGTGTTATTTGTTAGTTCATATATATTAGTGCACAATTCCATGCTCAATTTCCAAACTTCTAACTCTTCAAATTTTTCAAACGTTGCCATAATTTGTCATTTGCTCAATTTGTAATCTGCAATTTCTACCCTACCGATCCTTCTAAACTGATCGCTAAAAGCTTTTGAGCTTCAACGGCAAATTCCATTGGGAGTTTATTTAATACTTCTTTGCAATAACCATTAACAATCAATGCAACCGCTTTTTCGGTATCAATACCACGTTGTTTGCAATAAAACAATTGATCTTCTCCAATTTTACTTGTAGTTGCTTCATGTTCAACAATTCCGCTTTTATCTTTTATCTCAATATAAGGGAATGTATGTGCGCCACATTTATCACCCATTAACAAGCTATCACACTGTGAAAAGTTACGCGCGTTTTTAGCGCCTTTACGAATTTGCACAAGTCCGCGGTAACTGTTATTACTATAACCTGCCGATATACCTTTTGAAATGATGGTGCTTCGTGTGTTTTTTCCGATGTGGATCATTTTTGTTCCGGTATCAGCTTCTTGCTTATTGTTTGTAACTGCAACCGAATAAAATTCACCAACTGAATTATCTCCTTTTAATATTACCGATGGATATTTCCAAGTAATAGCCGATCCTGTTTCAACTTGAGTCCAGCTGATCTTCGCATTATCTTCCAAACAAATTCCACGCTTTGTTACAAAGTTGTAAATACCGCCTTTACCATCTTTATCTCCGGGATACCAGTTTTGTACGGTGCTGTATTTTACTTCTGCATCTTTATGTGCAATGATCTCAACAACAGCTGCGTGTAATTGGTTCTCATCTCGTTGCGGAGCAGTACATCCTTCTAAATAACTTACATAACTTCCTTCATCGGCAACTATCAATGTTCTTTCAAACTGACCGGTACCACTTGAGTTGATTCGGAAATAAGTAGATAGTTCCATAGGACAACGAACACCTTTTGGGATGTAACAAAACGATCCATCACTAAAAACTGCTGCATTTAAAGCGGCATAATAATTATCGGTATAAGGCACAACCATGCCCATGTATTTTTTGATCAGATCAGGATGTTCCTGAACAGCTTCGCTGAATGAACAAAAGATCACACCTTTTTCTGCTAATGTTTCTCTGAAAGTTGTTTTTACAGATACACTATCAAACACTGCATCAACGGCTATGTTCGATTGAACGCCTGACAAACGTTTTTGTTCTTCTAATGAAATACCTAGCTTTTCAAATGTTTTTAATAATTCGGGATCTACTTCATCCAAACTTGTGATCTCCGGTTTTTTCTTAGGTGCCGAATAATAACTGATGTCCTGAAAATCAATTTTAGGATATGGTAAATGTGCCCAGTTATTGGGTTCAGACATATGTTGCCAATGGCGAAAAGCTTTTAAGCGTATCTCCAATAACCATTCCGGCTCATTCTTCTTTTTTGAAAGTGCACGAATAACATCTTCATTCAACCCTTTTGCAAAGGTTTCGGTGTCAATGTCGGTTGTAAAGCCCCACTTATATTCGTTTTGAATATGTTCTTCTAAAAGTTCGTTTGACATAAAAATTAAACTGAAAATGATTCGCCACAACCACAGGTGCGCGATGCATTTGGATTATTAAAAACAAAACCTTTTCCGTTCAAACCACCTGTATATTGAAGTTCTGTTCCAACCAAATACAAAAAGCTTTTACGATCGACCACAATTTTAATGCCTTTATCTTCAAACATCTGATCGCCCTCTTTAACAACATTATCAAATTCGAGCTTATAAGAAAGACCACTGCATCCGCCACCTTCAACGCCAACGCGTATGAATGAATCAGCAGGACGATTCTCTTCCTTCATTAAATCAATGGCATGTTGTTTTGCCTCATCTGAAACTGTAATCATATTACATCTATTTGATTATCAATTAATTAATTCCTTATGTTTATTTAGATTAATTCTAAATTCATCACAAAAATACCACAAATACGGTATATATGCAAGAAAATAACAAAAGTTAAAGTATTATTGTTTTAATGGGAAAACAAAAAATAACTGAGATCAAAGAATCTTATAAAGTGAAACGTAAAGAACGTGATTCGTTCGGGAAACTAATTGATGTAGAAAAAACATTTGTAAGGTTTAAGGAAGTGCCCGTAGTTGAGGGCTGGTCGAGATTCGGACACTATTTAATTGATGTGATCTGTTATTATATTTTTGCATTTACTGTTGCTATTCCGATCGTATTTATACTCATGGCACTTGGCGTTAATGTTGCTGCGTTGAATGAAGATGGAACATTTGCCAGTATAATAGACAGATTGATCAGTTGGTTAGTGATCTATCCCGGTTATTTTGTATTGTTTGAAAGCACATTGGGAAGCACCCCCGGTAAATTAATTTTAGGGCGAATTGTAGTGAATGAATACGGCGAAAAACCTGATTTTGCAACCATCATTAAACGCTCATACATAAGAGTGATACCATTTGAGGCTTTTTCATGTTTTTCGGGCAGAGGCTGGCATGATACATGGACAGACACCTTTGTTATTTCTAAAAAAAGTTTGAAAGATATTGAATTAGCGATGCAGATCAGTCAAATTGATGATAAAACTCATACCGAACCTGAAATGAAATGATGATCTTGCATACGATCAAAATCAATAAAAATGAAAAAATTCTATTATTTGATTGTTGCAATAATTACTCTTCATATTAATGTGTTTAGCATTAACGACACATTGCATGTTTATTACCTCGAAAATTTCCCCTATTCCTATACCGAAAACAAAGAGGTTAAAGGATTGGAAATTGATATCATCAAAGAATATGTAAAGTGGGCTAAGAACGATGGAGTAAACTTGATAATTGACTACAAAGTATTTAGTGCGTTTGATAAATTATTTGAAGCCGTTTCAAAAGCAAAGGACAATGTGATCGGGCTTGGCTCTGTTACCATAAAACCTGAACGGTTAAAGGATGTTTCGTTCTCGCCTCCTTACCTAAAAAATGTTTCCATACTTGTTACTAACACCACTGTTGTTCAAATACAGAACAAAAATGAGGTAACAAAAACATTAGCCAAGCAACGTGCAGTAACCTTGAAAAATTCAGTTTATGAGAAGTTTCTTTTAGATATAAAGAAAAAATACCTCCCTAAACTTTCGATATCTTATACCGATTCTGAATTCAGCGCTATTGATTCTGTTGCTGCTAAACCCGGTGTATTTGCCTACTGTGACATTTTATCCTACTGGACCTATGGTAGAAATAACAAAGACAAACCTTTGCGCATACAAAAATTCTTTACCCAAGATGCAGATAACCTTGGTTTAATTTTTCCTAAACGATCAAATCACGAAAAAGGGATGTCAGAATTCTTTGAGTCTGAATTTGGCTTCATTTGTTCGAAGCAATACACCGATATTCTCGAAAAACACCTCAATCATGAGGTAATGGAAACAGTTAAAGTTAACTAATAGCCCTCCGTTTTACTTAATTAACAAGCAAGTGCTGAAAACACTTTTAAACCCTTGTAGATATCGACGAATAAAATCTAATTTTTATAGATTGATTTGAGACTCCTTTTATACATATTTATTTTTCTGTTTTCTGGCCATTGTTTTTCACAAAACAACAACCTTAACATCAATTACCTTGTGCATGCACCCTTTGCAATTAAAGACAGTACAGGCCCCAAAGGAATTGAAATTGATATCATTAATGAATATGTGCTTTGGTTAAAGGCAACAAAAAAAATAGATATTTCCATTTCTTATAACGCCTTCACAGATTACAATGCGCTTTTAACTGAAACTAAAAAAACCGGTCAGAAGTCAATTGCCTTAGGAGCATGCATTACCGGTTTTGAAAAGGTTACTGATGCTGATTATACAACACCTTACTTAAAAAATCTATCGTTTTGTATAACAAATGGCAATGCCCCTGATATTAAAACCAAAAGTCAGGCAGATATTTACAGAGTGCTTTCTAGCATGACGGCATTAACCGTTAACAATACCAATTTAAGCAGCTGTATCAATGAAATAAAAAAACTATATGTGAAAGACCTTAAAGTTTCTTTTGTGAATTCAGAAACAGATATTTTACAGCAGATCTCTAAGAACATTTTAAACTTTGGCTACGTGGATGCGATTGAATTTTGGCTTTATCTTAAAAACAATCCGAATAAATTCCTGAAGATCCAGAAGAGTTTAGATCAAACCAAGGAAACCTTTAGTTTTATGGTGCCAAAAGGAAGTGAACATAAAAAACTATTTGATGAGTTTTTTACCACTTTTAAAACCGGTACCAAATACCGCATGATACTTGAAAAATATTTAGGTGGTTTCATGACTCAAAATATGGCCATCAAATAATTTAGCTTAACTTTACCTGAGTTAAATTACCTATGATCGCTATTGATAATACCCTTATTTCTGAAGATGTTCTTGAAAAAAAATTTGTTTGCGACCTTAACGCTTGCAAAGGCGCATGCTGTGTTGCCGGTGATAGCGGAGCTCCGTTAGATAAGGATGAATTAAAAACATTGGATGGTGTTTTAGAAAAAGTAAAGCCATACATGACCAAAAAAGGACTTAAAGCCGTTGAAAAGAACGGATGTTATGTGATTGATGGTGATGGCGATTATACCACAACTTTAGTAAGTGAAGGTGCCGAATGTGCATTTGTGTTTTTTGATGACAATAAGATCGCAAAATGTGCAATAGAACAAGCTTACCTTGATAAAAAAATTGACTGGCAAAAACCAATTAGTTGTCATTTATACCCTATTCGCATTAAAAGAACAAAAACATACGAAGCTGTTAATTACGACAAATGGAATGTTTGCAAACCGGCATGTGAATGTGGCGAAAAACTAGATGTGCCCGTATATAAATTCCTTAAAACACCATTGATCCGTAAGTACGGAAAAGATTGGTACAAACAACTTGAAAAAACTGCTGCGGCATTTTTGAAAAAATAAGTCATATGAAAAAAATTTTAATTACCGGATCAAACGGATTACTTGGTCAGAAATTAGTTTACAAACTAATGAACCACCCAACATTAAAGTTAATTGCAACAGCCAGAGGTGAGAACCGATTGGTTCAAAAAACAGGATACGTTTACGAAACGCTTGACATCACCAACGAGCAACAAACCATTGAGGTACTTACTAAATATAAACCAGATATTATCATTAACACAGCGGCTATGACAAATGTTGACGCTTGTGAAACTGATCGCGATGGTGCATACAGCATGAATACACTATCTGTAAAGTATCAGGTAATGGCCTTGGAAGCGCTTAAGAAAAACGATTCTAATTATGATCCGCATTATATTCATTTGAGTACCGATTTTATTTTTGATGGAACTCATGGTCCGCTTGATGAAAATGAAAAACCAAACCCTTTAAGTTATTACGCCGAAACTAAATTAGAAGCAGAGCATATTGTTACAGCCAGTTCATTGAAATGGGCCATTGCGCGCACTGTTTTGGTTTATGGCATCGTTGATAATATGAGCCGCAGTAATATTGTTTTATGGGTGAAAGGTAATTTAGAACAAGGAAAAACAATTAATGTAGTAGATGATCAATTCAGAACGCCAACATTGGCCGAAGACCTGGCAGATGGTTGTATTTTAATTGCAGAAAAAGGCGCAACAGGTATTTACAACATTAGTGGTAAAGATTACATGAATATTTTAGAATTGGCACAACGTGTTGCTGATTATTATAAACTTGACAGATCGTTGATCAAACCAAGTAAAAGTGCAGACATCAAACAACCTGCAAAACGCCCGCCAATTACAGGTTTTAAGATCGATAAAGCAAAAAAGGATCTTGGGTACAACCCACACAGCTTTGAAGAAGGAATTACGTTGTTAGAGGAGCAATTGAAAAAACAATCATAAAACAGTATCGAGCAATTCTTTAAACTCAGCGCCTTTCGGTAAAAGATAGGCGTTAATACCCGCTTGTTTTGCGCCATTCACATGAATGATCGTATCATCAATGAAAACCGTTTCTTCAGGATCTAATTGATTTTCGTTTAAAACAAATTCAAATATGGCTTTATCGGGTTTACGCATTCCCATTCGGCAGGAGTAATAATCCTTTTCAAAATACCCGCTTAAATTTGAAACACCGTGCTCGTTTAATAGCGTTTGCTCAAATACCTGAATGTGCGTAAAATTAGTATTACTCAATAAGAACGTGCGGTAATTGCTCTTGTAATATTTTAATTGCTCTAATCGATGCTTTGGAAAATCAAGCAACATGGCATTCCAGGCATTTTTAAGATCTGCAATCGAAACATCCAGATCAAATTGTAACCTCAGTGCCCTGAAGAAATCTTCCTCACTAATTGTTCCTTTGTCAAACTGATCGAATATAGCTGTTTGTGATAATTGACTGTATGTTTTTTCAAAATCATTGATACCAAATGATTCAAACGCTTTTATGGTGCGGGGTATATCCAAATTGATGATCACACCGCCAAGATCGAATATTATATTTTTAATTTTTTTCATGTTTACATTTCCCACCATTTGGCTTTTATCCCCAAAAAAACACCATTCTCCCGAACATCGATCGGATACGTTGTAAGCGTATAAGTCCCGCCGGCTGTTGTTTTCCCCGATCTCAGATCAAATTTATAACGGTGCAAAGGGCAAACGATCTCGTTTTGTTCGGTACAAAAACCTTTACTTAACGAAGCGCCGTTATGCGGACATTTATCCTGAACTGCAAAAAATCCCTCTTGCGTTTGACTGATACAAACACGCTCACCCTTCAAAACAAAAACCTCACTTCTGTTAAGTGTTATATTGTTTTGCATGGCTTCTTTTGAATCGTAGATCTTTATCCAATGGTACATTAGTTAACAAATTTATATAAAATAAATTCTAATTACATTGTTTGTGAAATCATTGGCTTATTTGTATTTTTAAAACTTATGCGTGCTATAAAGCTACTTGGTATCATTTTCATCATTTGTCTTAATTTTTTGCATGGTCAGGAATACACCATCACAGGTAAGATCTTTCAGGCAGATACCAAAGAACCTTTACCCTTTGTTCCGGTAATGATCAAAGGCGTTAATGTGGGAACGCAAAGTGATTTTGATGGCAACTTTGTAATTAAATCAGCCAAGCTAGGCGACACACTCATTGCAACTTATGTTGGTTATAAACGCTTAGCGCGCAAGATCAACCGCTCATTAAAAGTGCAGGAGATAAATATGCCAATGGTTGAAGATGGCGGAGTTTCATTAAATGAAGTTGTAGTAACAATGGGCGAAAACCCTGCTCACCGCATCATCAGGAATGCTGTTAAGGTGAAAGAAAAAAACAACCGTGCCAATTTAACCTCTTACCAATATGAAACATATAACAAACTTGAATTCGACCTGAATCGCATACCAAAAGAAATGCGTGAGAAAAAAATATTTAAACCCATTCAATTCGTTTTTGATAATGTAGATAGCGCGAACAGCGGCGAAAAACCATCATTGCCTTTTTTCATGATCGAGAGTTTATCTGAATTGTATTATAAGAGCAATCCGGAACGCAAAAAAGAAGTGATCAAAGCCAGTAAAATTACCGGCGTTGAGAATTCAAGTATATCACAGGTATTGGGTGATATGTATCAGAACATTAATATCTACAACAACAATGTGATCGCTTTCAATAAACAAATCCCTAGTCCAATTGGTGAAAACGCCTTGTTCTATTATAAATTCCTATTAATGGATAGTGCTTTTCAAGACAACCATTATGTTTACCACATTCGCTTTAAACCAAAACGTGTTCAGGAACTTTCCTTTACCGGAAATATGTGGATATCAGATACCACATGGGGAATTAAGCGCATAGAGATGAGTTTACCAAAAGATGCGAACTTGAATTTTATAAATACAGCCAATGTAATTCAGGAATACGCTTATGTTGACAGCACCTGGATGCTAAAGAAAGATAGACTAGTTGTAGATTTTGCACCAACAAAAACATCAATAGGATTTTACGGACGAAAAACAACCTCATACAAAAACATCCTCATCAATAAACCCAAAACAGATAAGTTTTATGAGTTTAGTGATGCTATTGTTGTTGAAGATGGTGCCACAAAAAAATCAGATGAATTTTGGGCGCAAAACCGGCACGATAGTTTAACAAGCCGCGAATTAAAGATCTTTAAAATGATTGACACGATTCAATCGTTACCGGTATACAAAACCTGGGTTGATATATTTTATGTTGCCGTTGCCGGTTATAAAAAATTCAACAATTTTGAGATCGGTCCATATTCAAATTTAATTTCATTTAACAGGGTTGAAGGCTTACGACTAAGGTTTGGCGGGCGCACAAGTGATATGTTCAGTAAATGGTACGAATTAAATGGGTACGTTGCGTATGGTTTAAAAGATGAAAAATGGAAATATTCATTGGGTTTTAAATCATTCATTACAAAAAAACCAAGCAGGCAATTGGTTGGAATGAGTTACAAAAGTGATAATGAGATCTTAGGACAAAGTACAAATGGTTACTCACAGGATAACGTGTTAGCTTCTTTCTTCAGAGTTAACCCATTAACCAATTTAACGCGTGTAAATTTTGCAGAAGCATATTATGAACGCGAATGGTTTCAAGGATTAATTACCCGATTCACAATGGTTGGCCGTCAGTTTATTCCCTTAGGCACCAATCGCTATTTGGGCTATATGCGTGATGGATCAATTGGCGAAGTAGAGAATATCAACAATACCGAAGCACGCATAAATGTTAGGTTTGCCTGGAAAGAAAAATATGTAGGAGATGGCTTCACACGGGTTTCAATTGGTACTACCTATCCAATAGTTCAGTTAAATTATTCGAAAAGTTTAAGAAATGCATTTAAAGGAGAATATGATTACCATAAAGTTTCGTTACGTGTAACAGATAGGATACGCATCACACCGATATTAGGCTATACCGATTATTCATTAGAAGCAGGTAAAATTTTTGGTACAGTGGCCTATCCTCTAATGGAGCTTCATGGTGGAAACGAAACTTTGATCTATGATGAGCAAGCCTATAACATGATGAATTATTATGAATTTGCGAGTGATCAATTCGTGTCTTTAGGTTTATATCATCACTTTGACGGTTTATTTTTTAATAAAATGCCTTTATTAAGAAAAGCTAAATTAAGGGAAGTGGTTACTTTTAAAACTGTTTGGGGTAGTGTAGATCAAAAAAACAGAACATCGTTGGTGTTCCCATCTTCGCTGCGCTCACTCGATCAAATGCCGTATATGGAAGCCAGTGCAGGTGTAGAGAACATATTGAAAGTATTTAGAATTGATGCCTTATGGCGACTGAATTATAAGTTCGATAGGGCAATTGATAATTTTGGAGTGAAGTTTACCTTTCAATTCATGTTGTAATTACTTAACATTTTTTATTTAGAATAAACGGCAAATTATAGCGAAGTTTAAGTCATGATTTTACGATCAGAAAATCTGGTAAAAAGATACAAAAGCCGAACAGTAGCAAACAATGTTAGTGTTCATGTACAGCAAGGTGAAATTGTTGGATTACTAGGGCCTAATGGTGCCGGTAAAACAACATCATTTTACATGATCGTAGGAATGATAAAGCCAAATAGTGGTAAAATATTTTTAGATGATCTGGAGATCACTAAGGAACCAATGTATAGGCGTGCGCAATTAGGTGTAGGATATCTGCCACAAGAAGCATCGGTTTTCAGAAAATTAAGTATTGAAGATAATTTACGTGCTGTTTTAGAGATGACAAAACTCAGTAAAAAAGAGCAGGAAATGAAAGTGGAAAGTTTATTGGATGAATTTGCCCTGCATCATGTACGCAAAAATTTAGGTGATCAGTTATCAGGCGGAGAAAGAAGAAGAACGGAGATTGCACGCGCGTTAGCAACTGACCCAAAATTTATTTTATTGGATGAGCCCTTTGCAGGTGTTGACCCCATTGCCGTTGAGGACATACAAAATGTTGTGCGCAAACTAAAGGATAAGAATATTGGTATTTTAATTACCGACCATAACGTGCATGAAACACTAAGTATTACAGATAGAGCTTATCTTTTATATTCAGGTAGTGTAATTAAAAGCGGAACGGCAGAAGACCTTGCAAATGATGAACAAGTAAGAAAGGTTTATCTGGGGCAGAACTTTGAATTAAGAAAGTAATTTCTAAAAACAGTCACCCTGAGCGGAGTCGAAGGGCGACATTCACACTAAACACCAATTTATTGGTTTGTTTACTCCGACTCGGATAAGTACCATATTCTAAGTATATTCAATTCAAAAACATAAAAACAATGAACCTCCTTTTTGCTTCATCCAATCAAAATAAAATAAAGGAAGTGCAAGCCATGATGCCAGCCGGCATACAATTATACGGATTAAAAGATATTGCATTTACAGAAGATATTGCGGAAACAGAAAAAACGATAGAAGGAAATGCCAAATTAAAATCTGAATTTATTTTCAATTACTTAAAAAGAAATCCGGCTAACATTGCCATTGATGCGGTTTTTGCGGATGACAGTGGCTTAGAAGTGGGTGCATTGAATGGTGCTCCGGGAGTTTATTCCGCCAGATATGCGGGCGAGCCTAAGAATGACGAGAACAATAACAAAAAACTTCTTGCCGAATTAAAGAACATCACAAAACGTAACGGGCAATTTAAAACAGTTATTGCCTTTACAAACGGTTCGCAAACAAACTTATTTGAAGGGATCATAAGAGGCACAATTGCATACGAACCGCGAGGCGATAAAGGTTTTGGTTACGATCCGTTATTTATTCCACAAGGTTACCGATCTACATTTGCTGAACTGGATTTTGAAACAAAGAACACCATTTCTCATCGGGCACAGGCCGTAAAAAAACTGATCGCATTTCTCTCAAAGTAAAATCAATTCAATTTCAATTATTAAATAAAAAAGCCCCGCATTGCTGCAGGGCTTTTAAAATTGATTATATCAAAATTATTTTGATTTGATCACCTTCATTGTTTTATCGCCATACAATGTGCCTACTTTAATAAAGTAAACACCATCATCGTATTTTCTGATATCCAATGTTTGTGTTTGCGATTGAGTATTTAATTTCTCTATCAACTTACCATTTACATCTGTAACAATAATGTTCTTCACTTCTGAAGTATTACTCTCAATTGTAAATAAGCCATTTGATGGGTTTGGATAAATACTCACTTTTACATTCTCAATTTGGTTTGCATTTATTCCTGTACATACAATAACTTGTACTGTTACTGTTACCGGTGCTGATACACATCCTACTGATGATGTTCCGGTTACAGTGTAAACTGTTGTTGCACTCGGACTAACCACTGCTGATCCACCAGAGAAGCTATAAGTTGCTGCGCCGCTTGGCGTAAGTGTTGTACTTTGTCCTGCACAAACTGTTCTGTTTGCAATTGATACCGTTGGGGTTGTTCCTACTCCGATCGATACAACTGCTGTACCTGTACATCCTGTTACTGAATTTGACCCTACTACCGTGTATGAACCTGATATTGTTGGTGTAAAGGCTGCGCCATTTACAACACTTCCGGTCCAGGTATAAGATGTTGCTCCACTTCCGTTCAATGCAACTGTTCCTCCATTACAAACTGCCGAACTTGTTGCTGAGCCACCGATTGCTGCAGGCTGTGTAATGTTTACTGTTACCGATCCTGAACATAAGTTTGCATCCTTAACCAAACATGTATATGAACCTGCCGTTAAACTAGATGCAACTGTTGTTGAGCTTGTATTGGGTGTCCATGTATAAGTATATGGTCCTGTTCCACCAATTGGTGTTACTGTTGCTGCGCCATTACTGCTTCCAAAACATGATGCATTGGCTACTGCTGTTACGCTTGGTGTTAATAATGCCGGTTGTGTTACTGTAAAGCTTGAAGATGTTATTTGATTATTAAAATCTTTAACCACCAATGTATAAACACCCGCGCATAAATTTGATTGAACTGTTGCATTGCTGTTTGATGGCAACCAAGTGTATGTATATGGACCTGTGCCACCAACTACTGAGCCGGTTAATACAGCGTTACATAAACTGAAACAAGTGATAGCAGCTGATTGTGTAATAACTGCGGAATATAATTGAGTGATCTTCACCAATCCGTGTCCTGAGTTAAATCCTGCTGTGTTAGCTTGATTGGTTCCAGAATTGAAAGAACCGCCGCCGCCGCCGCCAGTGTATGGCATTGCTCCACTTGTTCCTCCACCAGAGTATCCGCCGCCACCGCCGCCGTTTCCACCATTGTACCATCCACAACCTCCGCCGCCAAATCCACCATGGTTATTGTTGCTTCCTGTACCACCAGTACCGCCATTAACAAAAGCTTTACCTTGTGATGTTGTATTTCCTCCACCATTGGTTAATAAACCTCCGCCGCCACCAGCTCCACCACCATTTGTAAGTGTACCACCGTTACCAGAATTTCCACCTATTGCTAAACTATTAGCACTTGCAGTTCCTGAAGTAGTAATAACTGCATTAATTCCATCTAAAGTTGAACCTCCACAAGCAGTAATATTATTAGATGCGCCTCCGCCACCGCCAGCAATAACAAATGGGTTGTTTGAAAGATCTGTTATAAATGAGCCACCGCCACCGCCGCCATCTTCACCTTGCGTGGTTCCCATTTGACCAACCAAAATTTTCAAAACTGTACCTGCTGTTAAGTTAAAATCACCTGCCATACGTGCACCTAATCCGCCACTCTTATTGCAAGCTATTGAAACACTTGCTCCACTTGCACCTATAGCCTCAATGCGATACGCACCAGTAACAGGAACTGTGAAATTTTGAATACCAGCATTTACAGTAACCGAACCATTTAAATTGGTTGAAGCGTAAGCTGTATTAACTTGCCCCTGAGTTGGGCCTGCCGAACCAGTTGCACTTGCATTTGTAAATGTATACGTGATCTGTGCCGTTGCACTGCCTAAAGAAAATAAAGACAAGCCTAATGCTATGGCTTTTACTTTCCTTTTAATTTTTAAGTTTTTGTAAATTTTCATCATAAGTTTAGTGTTTTATCAAATGTAATTAAATAATTGACATGGTAAAGCAAACATTCTAGTTTACCTAAAATAAAAAGGAAATGATATCTGAAAAGTAAATTCTGTATTAATTCAGAACTTAATATTGCTCATGTTTATTTGGGAAGTCTTTACTTTTTACATCAGTGATGTACTGGCGGAAAGCATTTCCCATGCTTTCATAAAGGTTTAAATAGCGACGTAAAAAGCGTGGTGAGAACTCATGGGTCATTCCTAACATATCATGCGTTACTAAAACCTGGCCATCAACACCATTACCCGCACCGATGCCGATAACTGGAATGGTTAATTTTTTAGCAACCTTTGTTGCCAAGACAGCAGGTATTTTTTCCAATACCAAAGCAAAACAACCGTATTGTTCCAATAATTGTGCATCTTCAATAAGACGTTCTGCTTCTTCTTCTTCGCGTGCACGCACGGTGTAGGTTCCAAATTTATAAATACTTTGAGGCGTTAAGCCTAAATGCCCCATTACCGGAATGCCGGCAGTTAATATACGTTCAATAGATTCTTTAATTTCTTTTCCACCTTCCAACTTCACACTATGCGCTCCACTTTCTTTCATGATCTTTATGGCTGAGCTCAATGCTTCTTTAGAGTTTGCCTGATAAGAACCAAACGGAAGATCTACTACAACTAATGCACGGTTAATTGCTCTAATAACACTACTGGCATGATAGATCATTTGATCTAACGTTATTGGCAATGTAGTTTCATGTCCTGCCATTACATTACTGGCACTATCTCCAACTAATATCACATCAATACCGGCATCATCAATGATCTTAGCCATTGTGTAATCATATGCTGTGAGCATGGCAATTTTTTCACCTTTAGCTTTCATCTCCTGAAGTGAATGTGTGGTGATCTTCTTATATTCTTTATGAACCGACATGATGTTTTTCTATGACGTAAAGGTAAATAAAAAACCCCAATCGGAAGAGATCGGGGCTTATTGTATAATATTGATTAGTTATTAGAAACCTTGTCTGTCTGTGATCTTGTTCTCGATCAATAAACCAACACAAGCTGCATCAGTTGCCTTATGCTTATCTTTTTCTGCAGCACCTTGTGGTACCATTACTTCAATTACTAACTGACGTGTACTTACGCTTTGAAACTCAAAATACTGAGTGTCTTCTGCTGCTGCGTTGTCAAATAATAATTCATTCGTACGACCATCAAATATCTTGTAATTTACTTTATCACCTAAAACTGTTTCACAACAAACAGAAATACGGTAATCCATCCCTTTATAAATTACACAACGTAATTTACTAACCATACCTTGATTAAATAAACCACTTTTACTTTGAGCGTTGTATGTCCATTTCTCATTTGATTTCTCAAATACGCAATATTTCTTGTGAAAATTGCTACATACGCTAGCTTGCGAAAATGCTGAAAAACTTAAGCAAGCAATTATTAATGTTAAAAAAATCGATCTCATGTTGTGTAATATTATTTAGTTAAAGTATATGAATTTCTTAATGATTTTACCTTTGCAACAATTCCGTCATAAACTTCTTTTGACATTACAAGTTGCTTTCCGCCGCCAATAACTGTAGCCTTTGAATCTTTCGACTTCTTAGTATCAGCTGCAGTATCTTTTTCAGTGATCTTATTGTATTCAGCTAATAAGCCTTCGAAATCAGCTTTTACTGCTGCAACGTTTGCATCACTTTCATGTTTCTTTAAAAATTCAATCAAGTTCTCTAAAGTATATTTTTGATCAGCTAAACGCTCTATTACCGGGCTGTTTGCATCATACTTCGCTAATTGAGTTGCAATAAATAAACTTTCTAACCATCCACCTGCAACTACTAATGCTAAAGTAGGACCTTGCTTGCTGTCTTCCAATGCCTCAAATGAAGAGAAATAAACATCGTCAGTAATAACTGCTAATGAATCAGGGGAACCAATGTTTCCTTCTAGACGCTTTAAAACCTCAGGTTTAATTGCAGTAGAAACACCAATTTGATCACCCATGATCTTTACTGATTTAAAATATTTTAAAGCTTCAGAACCAATTTCAAAGATACTGCAATAGCTCAAATCACAACTGTAAATACCAAAATTAAGTGCCTTAGATTTACTATCGTTGTAGTTCTTTTGGTTATCCGGATTATTCAAAAAAGAAATATTCTTATTTGTTTTACCACCCACCATTTTAATGAAAGTTAGCATTTCGCCTGGTGACGGCACTTGAAAGAATGTTTCAGAAACAGGTGTGTTGATGTATGTTTCAACCTTTGTTGTATCCACCGCTTCCATTTCTTCGGTTTTACCTTCTTTATCACCACAACTAGTTAGGACCAATCCTGTTAAAGTTAAAGCGACAAAATAATTTAGCTTTTTCATGTTGTTTTTTTTGATTGTTTGTATCATGTGTTTACGTAAAACGCTTACACTTTATTTATGATTCCTTAATTAATTTATTAACCAATGCAGCAGCCTCATGGAACTCAATTGCTGAATAAACCTTTAAACCACTGTCTTCAATTAATTTTTTAGCAGCTTCAGCATTTGTTCCTTGTAAACGAACAATGATTGGAACTGAGATGTTGCCAATATTCTTATAAGCATCTACAACACCTTGTGCAACACGGTCGCAACGAACAATACCACCAAAGATGTTCACTAAAATTGCTTTTACTTTCTTATCTTTTAAAATGATCTTGAATGCTTTTTCAACACGCTCTGCATTAGCTGTACCACCAACATCCAAGAAGTTAGCAGGCTCTCCACCGCTTAACTTAATGATATCCATGGTTGCCATTGCTAAACCTGCACCATTAACCATACAACCAACGTTTCCATCTAATTGCACATAATTTAATTCGGCTTCACGTGCTTCAACGTCAATTGGATTTTCCTCCGTAATATCGCGCATAGCTGCATAATCCGGATGACGGAATAAGCCGTTATCATCAAAAGTCACTTTGCTATCTACTGCAATGATCTTCTCATCACTTGTTTTTAATACCGGATTGATCTCAAATAAGGAAGCATCAATACTCTCGTATGCTTTGTATAAAGCCGAAACGAACTTAACCATTTCTTTGAAAGCGTTACCGCTTAAACCTAAGTTAAACGCGATCTTACGTGCTTGAAACGCTTGTAAGCCAACACGCGGATCGATCTCTTCTTTCCAGATCTTATCAGGCGTAGTTTCAGCAACATGCTCAATATCCATTCCACCCTCTGTACTGTATACAATGGTGTTACGGCCTTTTGCACGATCTAACAATACGCTCATGTAAAACTCCTTTGTTTCGGTTGCTCCCGGATAATATACATCCTTCGCCACTAAAACTTTATTTACTTTTTTACCTTCTGCACTGGTTTGAGGAGTGATCAATTGCATACCAATAATGGCAGATGCTTTTTCTTTAACCTCATCTAAATTTTTGGCAAGTTTTACCCCACCACCTTTACCACGACCACCTGCGTGAATTTGTGCCTTTACAACAACCCAATCGCTATTGTATTTTGCTTTCATTTCTTTAGCAGCTGCAACAGCTTGCTCAGGGGTTTCGGCTACAATGCCTTCCTGAATGGCAACTCCAAAACTCTTTAGAATGCTCTTTCCTTGATATTCGTGAATGTTCATATACTAGTTAATACTGCTTCAAATATAGCATTTTTTGGTCGCAAATAGTTAATTTTATGAAAAAATGAGTTTTTGGTGAATTTTAGATACTTTTTGCCCATTTTTTGTTATAACTACTGCATGAGATATCTGTTTCATTTTTTAACCTTTTTTTTAACTTTTGGTCTGAACGCCCAGATCGAATTTTCAGCAACATCTATTGACCTGGGCAACATCGAATCTGCCTACGAAATAAAAGCCGATCTGATCATTAAAAATACCGGTACCAAAAATTTATACCTGTTAAAAGCCGATTGCGACCGCGGTGTGAAAGTTTTTACCAGTAAAAAAACAATACCCGCAAATGATACGGCACTTTTAGTGATCTCATTTATTCCGGAGGGTAACGGTAAATTTTTTAAAGAGATAAAATTGGTGAATAGTGCTTCAAATTTTCCAACCAATTTAAGTATTAAAGGTCACTTACAATCTTTAAAAACTGATGATAAAACGGCCTGCTTTTATTTTGGAAAACCTAATAAAATAAAGCCTATAAAAGAAGAAGTTATTGTAGTAAAAGAGCCCAATACAAAACGCGATAATTCAAATAAGATTCCGGATAAACCTTCGGAGCCAATTGTAACATACACATCAAGCACACTTCCTGAAAAACCTATCCAGGAATCATTGGAAACATTGCCTGTTTCGGTTTATAAACCAAACAATTTGTTGTTTTTAATTGATGTGAGTAATTCTATGAAAGACTCCTTAAAACTGCCTTTATTAAAAATTGCCATGCATAAATTAATTGATGAATTGAGAGACGTTGACCGCCTTACGATCGTGAGTTATGCCGATAGTGTTAAAGTGCTAACGGAAAACATCAATGGAATGGATAAAGAAAAATTACATAAGGAGATCGATAAACTAAAAGCAAGAGGATTAACAAAAGGCCGTCAGGCGATATTAAAAAGTGAAGATATTCTGATAAAAAATTACATTGAAGGTGGCAATAACCAGATGATATTAGCAACTGATGGTAAGTTTAACTTTTATAGTGAAGATGAAAAAAAGTTCGTTTCAAAGCAAGAGAAAACCCCTGTTGTAATGAGTGTTATTGGATTTGGCGACGATAGAGATGCCATAAAGAATTTAAAGGAAATTGCAGAAAAAGGTAAAGGCAGCTTTTTACACATTAAAAAACGATCGAATTGCGAAGCTTTATTGATGGAGGAGATCAAAGAAAGAAGTAAGAAGTAAGAAGTTAGATTTTAGATTTAAGAAGTTAGAACTAGACCATAGAACATTTTCGAATCTTCGTTGTTTTATAAAATATCTTAAAAACAGCAGTGTGCTTATTTTTTGATATACCTTTAAACTATGCGTAAATCGTTAATTATAATTGCAACTTTCATTTTAAGTAACCAATTTGTAAGTTGCCAAAACAATCAAAATTCAAATAACACAAAAGTTAAATCCAATATGGAAACATCTTACAATAAAACCGACGAGGAATGGAAAAAGATCTTAACGCCGGAACAATACCATGTGCTGCGCGAAAAAGGAACTGAGCGTCCGTTTACCGGAGAATACAATTTAAAGGTTGATAAAGGTGTTTACACATGTGCCGGTTGTGGTACCGAATTATTTACAAGTGAACAAAAATTTGATAGCCATTGCGGTTGGCCAAGTTTTGACAGTGAAATTGGGAATGGTGATAAGATCAAAAAAATAAGAGACACTTCGCACGGAATGATCAGAACAGAAATTGTTTGTGCAAAATGTGGTGGTCATTTAGGGCATATATTTGATGATGGACCAACCAAAACAGGTATGCGTTATTGCGTAAACAGTTTAAGTCTTGGTTTTAAAAACGATTCAACAAGCGTTAAATAATTACTTGCTTTTTACCTGTATACTGTCGAAATATGCGTATTTCAGCTTAATTATACGTATGCTTTTATTTGGATAGTCGCGTACAACAATTGAATTTACCAAACTAGAATTCACATCATTTACAAAACTGGTTTCAGTTAACAACACATCATTCTTATAATGTTTATCGGTTAACAACCAACCATTTTTATCGTATTCATACGTATGCTTGTATGTTAAACTCACATTTGCATTGCTGTTAAAAATGGCAGTTATCAATTGGCCTTTTTCGTTATACTCAAATGCCTGATTTTGCTGTATCCATGCAGCTGCCACGTAGCTTTCAGTGATGCCAACAACTTTCCCATTCTTACTTAAAATGATCTGTTCTTTGTATGGTCTTTTTTCGCTATTGTAATAGATCACCTTTGTTTGATCGGCACCATATGTTAACACTTTCATGCTATCGGTACTCAATAAAACCTGGTTAGCCAAAATAAAATCAGATTTACTTAAAGACGCATTGGTTTCCTTATATCTGTTCTCCTTTATCAAATGCAAACTCGAATCATAATTGTAATAACGCGTATCATAAACACCTGAACCTGAATGATAGCGTTTCATTAATATCTTATTTGCTTCATTGAACAAGTGTGTAGTACTAATTGTATCATACACGTATTCATTTGCCAAATAGGTGTAACCTTTCTTAATTCGTTTTTTGCCTTTATAAACCGGTGGAACTACTACTTCCTTCTCTGCTGTTCTTACAATATCGGTATAATAAAATCGCGATAGCATTCCGTAATTATTAAATTCATAATGCTCTACCAAATGTTTATCAATTGGCATCTGAAAATCCTTCTTATCAAGGATCTCAAATACTACTTTTTTAATTTGGTTATCTTTTATGTATTGCGGATGAAATGAGAATTCCTTATTGAAGGCATTTGATGGATCAGGAACAATAAGCTGCGCCATTGAACAAAAATTCAATAACAAGGCAGCAACTATTATACTAATCTTTTTCAATTGTTTTTAGCGCTTCTTCAACAGATGCAGACGGTAATCCACATGTGTTGTTTTGGCAGATATAGATCAATGTCTCTTTTTCTTTCCATCTGTTCTTAAGCAATGGCAGTTCAGAGGCATTTTCACTAAGTACTAAAATCGCATTTGTAAAGTAATGTTTATTGAGGTTTAAAAATAATTCATCAACATTGTTACCAACAATCACAACCTCCTTAAAAGGCTTTACCAAATGCAATGCCAAACAGCCCCAATTACTGTATCCTGCGCCATATCCGGTCATTTCCGCTAAGAATAAATGAAGCATTTGATTCGCCTTCTCGATGTATTCAGGCCTAGCCAAAAGTTTACCCAAATTAAACAAATTAAGTGCCATTTGAGAGTTGGAAGAAGGGATCACATTATCTGAAGTTTCGGTTTGCTGTGTGATAAGTTGCTGGTGTATTTTATGCGTATAATAAAACAAGGCGTTCTCCTTATTCCCAAAATTTTCCATTACAAGTTCCAACAATTCATTAGCCTTATTCAAATAAATCTCACTCTTACTGATGGTGTAAACAGCTAACAAAGCATCTATGGTAAATGCATAATCATCTAAAAATGCATCTATTTTTGAAACTCCTTTTTTATAGATCCGATTCAATTCACCACTATTCTTCTGTTGTTTTTCCAAAATGAAATCTACACACCCAATAGCAATTTGCTTAAATTTCACGATCCCGAACGTACTGTAGGCATCTGCAAAACCCTTTGCCATCAGTGCATTCCAGCTTGTTATACTTTTATCATCTAAACCCGGTTTTACCCTGCCGGCAGCTGCGTTCCTTAATAATACTTTACATTTATTTATTTTTGAATGGATATCGCCTGGCGTTAAACTGTATTTCATCAACAGATCAGAATGATCTTCCTTACGCATCAAAATGTAATTATCATGCTCCCAATAACCAACATCATTAACCTGATAAAAATCGGCAAACAGTTCAAATTCATCCTTTAAAACTTCCCTTAACTCTTCAATTGTCCAAACATAATACTTTCCTTCTTCGCCTTCACTATCCGCATCGTAAGCCGAATAAAAACAACCTTCTTCGGTTAACCATTCGTTCTCAATAAATTCAAGGGTTTCAAAAACAACCTGCTTATATAATTCGTTTTTCGTAAGTCTGTATGCTTCGCTGTATAAACTCACCAATTGCGCATTATCGTATAACATTTTCTCAAAATGAGGCAACTTCCAAATACCATCGGTACTGTATCGTGCAAACCCTCCATTCAATTGGTCATAAATTCCGCCATTGGCCATTTTGGTAAGCGTTAAATTTACATGTTCCAATAAGGCTTCATCATTATACAAATGAGCAAATCTCAATAAATACAAATAATTGTTAGGCAATGGAAACTTTGGCACCTTATTAGGTCCGCCATTCGTATGATCTAGCCGCTCTTTCCACTTTTTCATGCCAGCTAATAGGGATTCTTCAATCTCCATATTTTCCGGATACTTTGTAGTAGCAACCAACTCCGCTTGCTTTATTCCTTCCGTTAAGTTTGCTGCATAATCTTCTATTTTGGCCTTATCATTTCTAAAAACATCAACAATATTAGTAAGCACATTTATCCATTGCTTCTTATTAAAGTATGTACCGCCATAAATTGGTCTTCCATCAGGTAAAACTATGCAGTTCAATGGCCAACCGCCATGTCCGGTCATTAATTGTACAGCCGTCATATACAAATTATCTACATCCGGCCTTTCTTCTCTATCAACTTTAATGGAAACGTAATGCTCATTCATCAATTTTGCCACAGCTTCATCCTCAAAACTTTCATGCTCCATCACATGGCACCAATGGCATGCGCTATAACCCACGCTAATGATCACCAGTTTATTTTCTTCAGTTGCCAGTTTAAATGCTTCGTTGCTCCACGGCAACCATTTTACCGGATTATAAGCATGTTGTAATAAATAAGGACTGCTTTCGTTTATTAAAGCATTTGCAGGATGTTTAGCCATTGGAAACTAATTTTGTTATGAGTGGTAATTTACACTTATTAAACACCAAAATTAAGTTATAGTTGAGCATTAATAAAATTTAAAATAACTAACTTTGAGAAGCAACATTTTTGCAAGCTAAACTGAGTTTATGAAAAAATTATATTGGATACTAGGAATTGGTGCCGCTATATTGGTGACCATGATCATTTTTAAAGTAACTGAAGGAACAAAACCTATTGAGGTAACTGTTGAAAAAGCTGAAATAAGAGATGTGATAGAGATCGTTTCGGCAACAGGAAAGATACAACCGGAAACAGAGTTAAAGATCACGAGTGATGTAAGTGGTGAGATAACAGAAATGTTGGTTAAAGAAGGAGATCCCATTAAAAAGGGCGATCTGATCTGCCGTATTAAACCAGACATGTATGTGAGCGCATTTGACCGTGTGAACGCAGGAGTAAATACAACAAAGGCTAATTTAAAAACATCGGAAGCACAGTTAGAACAAGCGAAAGCAAATTTAGCTAGTGCAGAAGCAAGTTTTAAACGTAATAAAAAATTATTGGAGCAAAGTGCTATTTCACAACAGGAATTTGATCTGGCAAAAGCGCAATACGAAAGTGCAAAGGCTAATGTTGAAGCATTAGAAGCCGGTGTTAATGCCAGCAAATATAATATTATGAGCAGTGAGGCTTCATTAAAAGAAGCTAGCGCGAATCTCGAAAAAACATACATCTATTCACCGGTTGACGGAACTGTATACAAAATGAATGTTGAAAAGGGTGAGCGTGTACAAGGTGTGCAAGGTTTTCAGGGAACTGAAATACTACGACTGGCGAATTTAAATGAAATGGAAGTGAGTGTTGAAGTGAATGAAAATGACATTATAAAAGTGCATAAAGGTGATACGGCAATTGTAGAGGTTGATGCGTATATGAATAAAAAATTCAAAGGTATTGTTACTGAAGTTGCTAACTCGGCAAACACAACAGGAATATCAATTGACCAGGTAACGAACTTTGTGGTAAAGATCCGTTTGATCAGAGAATCTTATGCGATGTTGATCACGGAAAAGAATCCTGTTCCGTTCAGACCCGGCATGAGTGCCAGTGTAGAAATACAAACACTAAGAGTGAATAAGGTTGTTACTGTTCCAATTCAAGCTGTTACTTCCCGAAGTAAAGATTCGTTGCAAACAAAAAATGAAATGGATAATGGCGAAATGGAAGTGAAAAATGACAAAGAAAAAATTGATGACGAGAACAAAAAAGCAGATGAAGAAACCAAGGAGTTGATATTTGTGATAAAAGATGGTAAGGCAGTACAAAAAGAAGTTAAAACCGGCATACAGGATAATGAATTCATTGAGATCATTTCGGGAATAGCTGATAAAGAGGAAGTAATTGCCGGACCATACAGTGCTGTTTCAAAATCATTAAAGAACGGCTCGAAAGTGAAGATCGTTTCAAAGAAAGAACTTTACAACAATAAGTAATTGGCTGTTATTTTAAATATTGAAACAGCTTCAACCAATTGTTCTGTTTCTTTGTGTAAAGATGGTGATAACGTGTTTACCAAAGAACTGAATGAAGGTTTTACGCATGCCGAAAATTTACACACATTTATTGCAGATGTTTTAAAGGAAACAAACATTGGTGCCGATCAATTAAATGCAATTGCCGTAAGTAAAGGCCCGGGATCTTATACCGGATTAAGAATAGGCGTTAGCGCAGCAAAAGGATTAAGTTATGCTTTGAATGTGCCATTAATAGCAATTAATACACTGCAAATACTAAGTGCCAAAGCCAAAAGTGTTTCAAACAGAAAGGATGTGATCTTTTGCCCCATGTTAGATGCCAGAAGAATGGAAGTGTATACCGCCATGTTTGATGGATCCTTAACAGAAATAAACCAAACTCAGGCATTGATCATATCGGAAGAAAGTATTGAGCAATTCGATACAAAAGAAACAATTTGTTTTTTTGGAGACGGCATGCCAAAATGTAAAGAACTATTAGGTCGTTATGCGAACCATGTTTTTATTGACGGATTAATTCCTTCTGCTAAAGAAATGGCCCAGTTATCTGAAATTCGCTTTAAAAACAAGCAGTTTGAAGATGTGGCTTATTTTGAACCTTTTTATTTAAAGGATTTTATGATCACTAAAAAACAGGTTTAAATGAACCGCATTTGTTTCATATTAGTTTGTTTTCTTACTTTAGGTTTAAATGATCTAACTGCTCAATTAATAAGTGGAAAAGTAATTGACGCATCTAATAAGCAACCCATTCCGTTTGTTTTTATAGGTATTGAAAATAGCCATAAAGGTACAACGGCCGATGTTGATGGAAATTTTAAACTGAAGATCGACTCTACCATCAAACAACTAACAGTTCAAATCATTGGCTACGAAAAATTAAAAATAAATTTAAGTGAGGCCGACCTCAGCAAGCCAATTATTATTAAACTCAATTCATTAGATGTGAAACTTGATGAGATCGTAGTTACACCTAAAGAAAACCCTGCAAACGAATTAATACGACGCCTGATAAAAAACAAGAATAAATTAGATCCAAGTAATCTGCCGTTCTACTCTTGTGAAACTTATGGCAAAACCTATTTTACCATCAGCGATCAAAAAGGCAATGAGTTTTATTATAATGATGATACAAGTAAATTCAAAAAAGAAAAAAAGTTATTAGAAAAACAATATCTCTTCTTTATTGAATCAACTTCCGAAAAAAAATACATTTACAAGAACATTCAACAGGAAAAGATAATCGCCTCACGCGTTTCAGGATTTAAATCTGCTCCATTTGCATCTCTGGCATCCCAATTACAATCATTCACCTTTTTTGATAACAACATTGATGTGCTGGATATTAAATATGTGAACCCATTGCAAAAGGGAACATTTAAGCGCTACCGTTTCGATATTACTGATACGATCATTCAGGAAACAGACACAACTATACTCATATCATTCAATCCACGTAAAAAAATAAACTTTAAAGCATTAAAAGGAACCATATACCTCAATAAAAACAACTATGCCTTAGCAAATGTGATAGCAGAACCGGCATTGAGCACCGATAATAATTCGGTGAAGATACAGCAACAATATACTAAGGTTAATGATAAACAATGGTTTCCTACTCAACTTGTAACAGAGATCTTGTTTAACAGTGTAAATGCAAATGCAGATAAGGCTTCAGATCCCCGCATCATGAAATGCGTGAGTAAATTATATGTAAGCAATGTTAATTTAGATTCAACCATTTCAATAAAAAACAAGAACATTGAAGTGATAAATGAAAAAGGGTTCGATAAAAAATCGGATGAATACTGGACAAACATCAGAAAAGACAGTTTAAATACTAAAGAAAAAAACACCTATCAGGTTATTGATAGTATTGGTAAGGCTGAAAAATTTGAAGCCAAAATGAAATTAGTGAAGATATTATCAACCGGACAAATACCTATGGGTAAGGTTAGTTTAGATATCAGAAAGATCTTAAAAGCCAATGACTATGAAGGAATTCGATTAGGAGCAGGATTGATGACAAACGATGGTTTGACCAAGTGGGCAAGCATTGGTGGATATACCGGATACGGTTTTGGCGACAAAGCATGGAAATATGGCGGATTCGCCCAAATAAACTTCAATGAAAGTAAAACCATTAATTTAAAAGCTGAGATGGCAAGAGATCTTTCTGAAACAGCTAATACAACTTTTCTTGGCGAGAACACTTCGGTGATCTCAACACAAAACATTCGTAATTATTTAGTTGGCATGATGGATAAAACCTCCTACGGAAAAGTATCTTTCAATACTCCGATCAATCACTTCATACAAAGCAGTGTTTATGCTCACGTGATCCAACGTCAATCCCGATCAGGTTACGGCCACCCCGAAAATTTGTATAATGATGAGATCTACAATTTTACTACAAATGAAGCCGGCGTTCAGTTAAAGATATGGCCATTTGAAAAATTTACCGAATCATTTGTTGGATTAATGTCATTGGGTAGCAAATGGCCTTGCTTTTATTTGAATTATTCCCGTTCAATACCTGTAACAATTCAAGATTATACTAATACATTTAACTTCGAAAAAATTGATATTCGCATCAATCATCGCATTCCATTTAAAGTAAGAGGTTACATCAATTATCAGATACAGGCCGGAAAAGTTTTTGGAGATGTACCTTATAGCTTTCAATTCAATAACAATGGAAGCCGAATCAATAAATATTACATTAGCGCCGAAAACTCCTTTGAAACAATGTACTTCAATGAATTTATAAGTACCGAATATGCTGCATTATTCACAACTTTTAATACCGGTAAATTCTTTAAATACAATAAATATTCAAATCCTGAATTTGAATTTGTACACAATGTAGGTTATGGAAGATTACAGAATGCGGAAAAATTAACCTTCATTAAATTAGATGAAATTAATAAGCTATATACAGAAGCCGGTTTAAGAATAAAAAATTTATACAAAAATGGCATTAGCACATTTGGTGTGGGCGCTTTTTACCGATATGGCAATTACAGTTTACCCGAATTTAAATACAATTTTGCCTTTAAATTTGTGCTTGGATTTGATGTGAATTAAGATGTTGTTTTCTGAATCATACTTTACTATAACCAAACCTGCAGAAGGATCATATAAAGACAAAGGCAGCAAGTTTATAGCCTACGCCTACCCTGTTATATCCGAAGAAGAAATAAAAACATGTTTAGCAAAACTTAAAAAAGAACATGTTGGCGCACGTCATTTTTGTTATGCCTGGCGATTAGGACCTGATAAACAATCATGGAGGGCCAATGATGATGGTGAACCAAATAACAGTGCCGGTAAACCAATTTTATCACAAATTCAAAGTAAAGATCTCACAGATATTTTAATTGTGGTAGTTCGGTATTTTGGTGGTACCTTATTAGGAGTAAGCGGATTAATAAATGCATATAAGTCTGCAGCAGCAGATGCCTTATCCAATGCATCGATCATTGAAAAATTCATCCATTATCAATATAAGCTTATATTTGATGTGGTTGATGTAAATGCTGTGATGAAGCTTTGCAAAGATCTGCAAGTTGAAATTATCAGTCAGGATTATACAGATAACTACACCATGATCTTTGAAATTAAAAAATCAATGGTAGATCAATTAGAAGAAAAAATAAAACTGATATACAATTCAAAATTAACGTACTTAAAAACTATTTAAAATGAAACAGGAATTAGATTCTCAACTTATTAAAACCATGTGTGGCATACATGCGCCAAGCGGTAATGAAGTAGCCATGAAGGAATTTTTACTGAGTTACATTAAAAAGTATTCGAAAAGCTGGGCACATCAACCGAAATTAATTCACGGCAAAGGCTTTCAGGATAACATTATTCTGGTATTTGGTAAACCTCGTACTGCCATATTTGCGCATATGGATAGTATAGGCTTTACGGTAAGATATGGCAAACAGTTGGTGAAAATTGGCGGGCCGGTAACTAAAACCGGATTTGAATTAATTGGAACAGATTCAAAAGGATCGCAAACAGTAACACTTCAGGTAAAAGAAAAGAACGGCATGCGTGAGATCTCTTATAAAGGTAAACGTGATTTTGACCGTGGTACCGAATTGGTATTTAAACAACATTGTAAAGAAGATAAAGATTTTATTCAATCGTGTTACATGGATAACCGCTTAGGTATTTACAACGCTTTAAAAGTTGCCGAAACATTAAAGAATGGTGCCATTGTATTTTGTTGTTATGAAGAACATGGCGGAGGCAGCGTAAGTTACATTCAAAAATACTTACAGGAAAAATACAAGATCGATCAGGCATTGATATCAGATATCTCCTGGATAAGTGATGGTGTGTTTCCGGGTAAGGGTCCGGTGATATCCATGCGTGATAGTTTAATTCCGAGAAGAAGTTTTGTTAATACCATCATAGATATTGCAGAAAAGAACAACTTAGCTTATCAGTTAGAGGTTGAAGGAAGCGGAGGAAGTGATGCAAAAGAATTACAAATGGGTGAATACCCTTGGGATTGGTGTTTTGTTGGAGCTGCTGAACAAAATGTACACACACCAACAGAAAAGGTTCACAAAAAGGACATTGAGGGGATGATCAAACTTTATGAAATACTGATGAAAGAATTGTAAAATGAACTCCAATAAAAAAGCCATCAAACAGATGGCTTTTTTATTGGGAATAATTTTCAATTATTCATTCAATAGATCTTCTACCCACTTAATCATTTTATCAACTCCCGCTTTATTTGCATCTTTATAAATCAAGGTAATAGTTCCCTCCGCAAGTACATCTTTATCAATGCCTTCTTGATTGGTTGAAATAGTTACTTTCATTTTAAATGTTTTGCCCTCTTTAAATTTGTCTTTATTTTGATAAAGGCAATATAAAAATGCATAGTCAGCTATGTTTTCCTGAAAACTTACAATAGTAGGCGCACTGGTAAAGAAACGTTCGTCAACAAATTTTTGCTTAATATTTTGTGACCATTTTGAAGACTTTTTACGTTGTTCAACACGTGAAACTTTAATTCCTTCAATTTCATAAGTCGTATTTAGTTCACAACCCGAACACAAAACTGAACCCGGTGTTTTAAAGTATGCACGATAAAAAATTGACTGCTTTCCAAGTTCCATTGAACTCATGAACACATCTGCTTTCTCCGGAATATCACCAGAGTTATAACCAACTTTCGTGTAGTTGTCAATAAACCCTATTTTTCCTACCATTTTCGTATAGGTCTCATTTTTCATCCATTTTTCGCGTAACTTCTCTACCTCCTTTAATTTTGCTTGATTTAACACCTGTTGCATTTTTGCCGCCCCTGTTTCTTTATCATAAACGGCAAGTTTTGTTGAATCCTTTGCATAGGTGTTTTTATACTCTAATATCACACCCTTATATGCATCTACTTTTGCTTCACCATAAACATCTTTCTCTAGCATTACTAAAAAGATTGTTGAATTATAGAAACTCTTTGAAAATTTAACCATATTAATTTTTTCTAATGCCTTTTCATCCAAAACATAATTATAACCTCGATCGTATTCACACATTTCCGCTCCTTCGTATCGTTGCAACTTATTAATTATATTTCCGTTTTCCTCTCTAATAAATTTCCATTTCTGTGTCATACGGTACTGTAATCTTCCTTTATCATCTTTAACTGGCTTATAGTAATTCGCATCTACCTTCCACAAAGTATCTAAAGAATAATATAATCCAGAATACCCAAATTCATCCTTAAAATTCTCCGGAGAATCAGGTAATCGAACAGGCGTTTTATCAACCTTTTCCGGTTGCTTTGGTTTAGTTGCATCTTTTAATTTTCCCAACAGACCTTGTGCGTTAATAGCGCTTGTTGCAAAAACAGCGAACGCTAATGTAATAGTTCTAATTTTCATATTTTTTTGTTTTGTTATTTATTTTAGTAATTAAGTTGTATTGCCTTAGTAAAATATTTTGTTTCTCCACTTCTCCCGCTGCTGCCCGTTGGTCCATCAAAAGGCTTTCCTTTACCACCGCTTCCTCCTTTGCCCCCAGAATTATATAAATTTAAATTATCGCCTGTAAGACCCGCACTTTTATTTATTGTGATATTACCACCATCACCACCATCACCACCTTTTTCGCCGTTACTTGATTTTTGACTTTTCCCTGAACATCCACCACCACCGGTAACATCTAAATAAAAACCAATATCCTTTTTTAACTTAACTCTATGTAAAATAACACCACCAATTTTCACTTCTATGAAAACAAATTGATTGTCTTTACTATTACACACGTTTAGCTCAGCATCAGGCGCTCGGCCTCCGCGAGTACCTGTTCCGCTTATTAACGGCGGACAGCCGTGCTTACCTGCATAAACTAATTTAACTGGTGTAACGTAAGATAATTTAATAGAGGAATTAACAGAAACACCAGGATGATATTTACTTTTCACAGTTAAACTAACCATGTCATTAGTTATTTTTGTAGCATCAGTTTCAACTGTAAGATATTCGTCGCCAGCAACCGCACCCTTTGAATTAATGTCAAAATCTTCCCATGAAGTTTTACCTCCCAGATTATCTGTTGAGAATATTTTTCCGGAAACATCTGTAGCTTTTACTCCAAACTGAATTTTAGATTGCATGCCGGTTTCTGAATCCTTTGTTAGCCAAACGATCTCAATTTTCTTAATATTTTTACCCTTTATTGAATTTTCAAGTTTTTCCTTTTCTTTATTTGCAGATAATTCCTCTTTAAGGTTCTCTTTTGCCCCAGTCTGTTCAACCTTAATTTGAGCAAAATAATCTATTAAATCCTGCTTAATTTTATTTGCATCAGCCGATTTAAGCTTTTCAACATCATCTGAAAGCAAATAGGAAATATCAGGGTTTCCACTATTCATTCTATAATAAATAAAAATACCTTTCAAAAAACACAATCTGTTTTCTGAAGTATAAAAATATGAGGGGTACGATGGCACATCAGGTTGATAAACTTCCTCAAGAACTCCTGCACGCATCAAAACAATTTTTGATACACTCTCACCTTGTACCTCTATGCTAATAGGCCATTGCTTTGTTTTTATTTCAACTTTACCTGATACAACGGTTGCAGGAGTAAGCGAATTAGATTTAAAATCCTTTAATAATACATTCTGGTTTTGACTTTTACAATAAATATTGATTCCAAAAAGGAAAAGAAAAACTAATAGGTTAACTGCTTTTGTCATGTTTCAAAAATAATCACGAACAATTCCTTGAAAAGGATAAATCTTCTGAAATGCAGGGATTTCTTCTAAATAACAGATATCAACTACTTAACAAAAAATTAATTTGTTAGTTATATACTTTAATTGTTTTTTTATGTCGTGAAATCTTTCTTTACATGGTTGCTTTTATCACTTTTGTTTTATTCAAAAGGACAGTTTTATACCCCTTACTTTCACCAGCTAAATACCAACAACGGCTTGCCCTCCAATACAGTATATGCAATCATGCAAAACAGGCAAGGCGCTGTATATATTAGCCACGAAGAAGGTATATCAAGATATAACGGACGAACATTTAAACATTTTAAAAATCCGGGCATTGGGAAATCATTAAGTGATCCTGTTGAAACGGAGGAAGGATCGATTCTAACATCCTCGTTTTATGGAGATATTGTAAAAATAGAAGGGGACAGTATAACCCTTCTAAAAATTCCTTTCACCGATTCATCAAAAAGAAGAATATTCAGGAAGTGTGGTAACAGAATTTTTCTCAACTCACAAAACCAGCTGTTTGAATTCAGGTATAAAACCTTCAAAGAAATAAAATTTAGTAATGCCAATCAGAATAAACTCTGGATACTTGATATTATATCGGATGATGAAAACAATGTATATATTCTTTATACCGACGACAAACAATCACATATTGTTAAATTAAATGAAAATAACAAGGTTGTAAATGATACCCATTTCCCCTTTCAGATCAATAATAAGTCATTTCTGATTAAGTTAGGTAATGAAACATTCTTATTTAATATTGAAACCAAAACATTTCACTCCGTTATTAGCGGTAAACTCTCGCCAGTTAAAGCAGAATTCATAGCGGGAACGGTTAAATGGCTAAAGGCTTTTAATATTGATAAAGAACTTTTTTGTATCACCGGCTACGACGGACTGCTTTTATTCAATAAACGAGGGAAAGTAATAAACCATTTCTTAAAAGGCATACCGGTTTCCGGAATATGCAGAGACATAGAAGGTAATTTATGGATTTCCACACTCAGCGCCGGGGTATACCTTTTCCCCGATCTGAATATAAAAGAACTTAATCTCAATAATTATATCGGAGAAAATGATTTTATAAAAAGCAGTTGCATTGTAAATAAAAGAATGATATTACTGGGCACCAACAAAGGTAAACTACTTAAAATTAATACAGTTGATGAGAGAATTGATTTTTACGATCATGAATTAAAAGGTGATGTTCAAAGTGTTTACTATGATTCAGCAGCAAAACTTATTTATGCCTATTGTGATGCATTATATGTTTTAAATGATAAAGATTTAAAAACAGTAAGCAAATATAAAATTACCTCAACGAAAGACATTAAGGTGATAGATAAACGAATCTATTGTGCAACGTCTTCCAATCTGAATAATATAAATGGTAACAAGGAAATAACGTATTTTAACGGTGCCTGGATTAACAGTATCCTTCATGATCCTGTGAAAAACGAACTGCTTATGGGCTCTAATAAAGGACTTCTGATTTTAGACTTAACAAATCATAAAGAAGGAATTGCAACAATTCCCATCGAAGGTATTGATAACTCGCTAATAACTGAGCTGCAAACAGATAATCGTGGGAACATTTATATGCTAGCCAATAATCTCGGAATTATTAAAAGAAATCAGGATATCTATAAACTAATTTTCAAAAGTCAGAACATTCGCAAATTCAGAATCTTTAAGAATAAATTATACATCATTTATAAAGAAAAAGTATGTATTCATGATTTAAATACACTCAAAATTATTTATACACTGGATGTTACAAAAGCAATGGATGATGATGTATTAAATGTAGCTGTCTTCGGAGAACAACATCTTATCGTGCATCCACGAAAGATCAAACTCTATTCAAAACTACTTCCACTTAATACTAAAAAACCAACTATAATACCTTTAAATACTAAAGGAACATACAAAAAACAAAAAAACAATGATTATTATTCAGAATATAAAAACAATCTGGAATTTCAACTCGAAATACTTCCCAATATTCGAACAGCAAATACGTTTAAGTTATATTATAGAGTAAAGGAAATTGATGGTGAATGGGTACTTTATAATAATGAATCAAATGATCTTCGATTTAAATATCAACAAATAAATTCAGGCGATTACCATTTTGAAGCATATGCAGTTAATGAGGATGGATTAAAATCTGAAATATTTAAACTTAATTTTAAAATTGATACACCGTATTGGAAAAAATGGTGGTTCATTACATCCGTTGCATTAGCAATTAGCATAATTTTAATGGCGCTTTATTTGAAACGTATACGGGATATCAACAAAGCTGCCAGGGTAAAGCTTGACATTCAGAACACAAAGATCAAACTTCTTTCAGCAGAACTGACAGCTATTCGTTCACAGATGAATCCACACTTTATTTTTAATACGCTGAGTTCAATTCAAGCTAAAGTGCTTACTTCAAAAGGAGATGAGGCTTATAATGATATCTCAAGGTTTTCACAACTAATACGTTCAGTTTTAAATTATTCAAGTACAGAGTTTATTTTACTGGCAGATGAAATTGAATTTATAAAAAACTACTTGTATTTGGAATCGAGTCGCTTTGAGGGAAAAATAAACTATAAAATAGAAATTGATACCCAATTAGATATTCACTTTTTAGAAATACCAACATTAATTACTATACCTTTTATAGAAAATGCCATAATTCATGGCTTAATGCATTTGGAAGGAAATAAACAACTAACGATCTCTTTTAACGAAATAACAGATGGACTTAAAATAACAATAAGAGATAATGGTATTGGCAGAATTAGATCAAGTGAAATCAATAAAAAGAGTGGTAAAAAACATAAATCATTTGCTATGGATGCCACAAAAAAAAGAATAGATCGCATCAATGAATCAGGTCATATGAAATTAAAATTAAACATTAATGACCTTGAAGTTGGTACAGAAATTGAATTACTCATAAATTACAACTAAAGCTTATGGCGTTAAAAGCATACATTATAGATGATGAGTCACATGCAAGAACGGTTTTAAAAACTTTAATCGAAAGAAACTTTCAGGAAGTTGAAATTTGCGGAGAAGCTGAAAGTATACCAAAAGCAATAGATGCTATAAATGAGCAAAAGCCTGAATTACTATTTCTGGATATTGAAATGCCGCATTTTTCAGGATTACAAATTCATGAATTTTTTAATGATGGGCACAATTTTGAGATTATTTTTGTAACGGCTTACAACCAATATGCAATTAATGCCATTAAACTTTCAGCATTTGATTACCTATTGAAGCCTTTACAAATTAGTGAACTCAGAGAAAGCATCGATAGGCTTTTACTTAAAAGATCTTCTAACGGAAGTAATACTTCATTAGAAAAATTAAAAGCTCTTGAACATAACATGTGCAATACACAACCTAAAAGATTAGTGATTCAAACACATCAGGGGACACGCTATTTTGATCTAGAAAACATTTCTCATCTTGAAGCATCAGGTATGTATACAATTATTCACACCAAAAACGAACAATTTGTAGCATCTAAACCAATTAAAGATTTTGAAGATATGCTTACTGCCAACTTTTTTAGGACACATCGTAGCTACATTTTGAACTGTGATCATATAATCCGATATTCAAACAAAGACGGCGGAAATGCGACACTTAAAAATGGAATAGTTTTACCGATATCAAGAAATAAAAAGGAACTCTTTCAGGAATATTTAAAGAAAATAGGTTAAATAAAAAAGCCACTCAATGAGTGGCTTTTTTATTTTAATTGCAAAGCAATTATTTTCCTTTGTTAACTGAACCAGCTAACTCAGAACCAGCTTTGAATTTCACTACTTTTTTAGCAGCGATTTTGATCTCTTTACCAGTTTGTGGGTTACGACCAACACGAGCTGAACGCTTAGCTACAGAGAAAGAACCGAATCCTACTAATCCAATTCTGTCACCTTTTTTTAATGCTTTGTGGATAGCATCGATTGTTGAATCTAAAGCACGACCAGCGTCTGCTTTTGTTAACTTAGAACCTGCCGCGATTGCGTCAATTAATTCTGCTTTGTTCATTTTGTTTTTGTTTTAAGGGTTAAACAATTATTAATTCGAAAACAAATATATTGCATATTCCTTGCTTGTCAAGTGATACAGGTCAGAAATTGCTTATTTTGTTGATAAATGGGCGTTTTGTTAATAAATACGCTCTGGAAGTGGGTTATAACAAGGGTTTTGAACAGTGCTACCATCTCTTTTGTTCATATTGTTGCTTTTGCGGGCACAGGTGGCGGCAATCTTAACAATAGCAGCTATTTAAGAATAGTATCATGTGGGAATTTATAACCATTCAAAAATTCTTTTGTGGTCATTCGCTTTTTTCCTTGCAGCTGCAACTCCTTTACCAGCAAGGATCCGCCGTTACATGCGATCTTAAAATAAGTTTTATTATCTGTGTAAACCTTGCCAAATGAGCCTTCCAAATTCTCATCGATCTTTTCAGCAGAAAATATTTTCATTGAAAGCGTTTGTCCGTTTGCATCTACTAACTCCGTATACGCAGCAGGATAAGGACTCATACCTCTTATTAAATTAAATACTTTTGAAATTGGTTCACTCCAATTGATCTTGCATGTTTCCTTAAATATTTTTGGCGCGTGCGTTGCTGCTGTATCATCTTGTTTAATGAAATTCAATTCACCCCTGCCATTCGCATGCTCTTCAATAACTTTAACTGTTTTAACGATCAACCCTGCTCCTACTTCCATTAATAGATCATGTAACTCACCGGCATTAGTTGTTTCGTTTATCTTAACTTTTTCCTGAAATAAAATATTTCCAGTATCAATTTCATGTGTAAGCTTAAATGTTGTTACACCACTTTCTGTATCACCATTTATAATGCTCCAGTTAATTGGTGCTGCACCTCTGTATTTTGGTAATAATGATGCATGTAAATTATAGGTGCCATATTCCGGCATATTCCAAACACGCTCAGGTAACATACGAAATGCTACTACTATTTGAAGATCGGCTCCTAATGCTTTTAGTTCTTCCAAAAAAATTTCATCTTTTAAATTTGTTGGTTGCAAAATATGCAGGTTGTTAGTTAATGCATATTCTTTTACTGCGCTCATTTGAATTTTCTGACCTCTGCCAGCGGGTTTATCTGGAGCCGTAATAACTCCAACCACATTAAAACCGTTTTTTACTAAAGCATTTAAACTTGCCACCGCAAAATCAGGCGTACCCATAAAAACTATTTTCAACTTCTTTAAACTCATTTAAATGCTATTACATGTTTAACCAATAAACAAATTTAACCACAATTGCTCTATTCTTAATGGAAAAGTCGTTATTATCGTAATTATCACTATACACAATAAACAGATCGCTCATTGGCTTAAATCGCCACTGCAAACGTCCGTTAAAATTAATGTTCTTGGCTTGTGAATTGTACTGCCAAAATGTGGTTAAGAATAACGATCGTGAGAACGACATTTCAATACGCGGACTGATCAGATTCAACTCAACTTTTTTACTTAAATACGGTAAATAAATTTCATCACGCGTATAATTTACCGAGAAGATCACATAGGGCTGTACGCGATAAGAAAGATCGGCAGCCATTGAGAATTTATTACCGGAATAGTAGGTACCATAATTACCTGTTAAACTAGCCACCAAAACTTTACGTTGATTTGATTTAAGCTGAAAACCGCCATTATGGTAAAAATAATCGCCGGCGGCAGTTACATTCTTTTGGCCGGTAAAACTTACATCAGTGGCAAATAATAATTTGGTATAATTACTGGTTCCAAAAAACGAAATATAAGAGGAACTTTTAAAATACAGATCATAACTACCTCTTGCGAACCAATCTGTATTTTGGAATTTCTGATTTCTGTAATGATCAAGGTAAGCAGTATGACCAATTTTATTGATCTTAGAGTTTTTTGGATATACAAAATAATAAATATGGGGCTCTAATCGCCAATACGTGAATTTATTTACCCTTCCATTCACATCTGTTTGAAACATACGTGGTGTAAAACCCGTTTCGGCATTGTAATTCCTATCCACATACTCATGATTCCATTCAATACTCCAATTTTGAGATGTGTAGTTCAACCAACTGGCATGGGTAAATGCATTATGATTAGCTTTGTTTGTGAACGAATGATGAAAAAAGAATTTTCCATTCCATTTATTGTTTGCGCTCGATAAATTATAATCTAACCCTGCTACCCGGTTGTAATTATTTACCGAATATCCGGTGGTATCAAATTGCTGGCGGTTTACAAAAATGGCTGCGATATTAGATCTTTTAAAAACATTATACTGCGCAGCCGCCACAAAATAATTTTGCGAAAACACCTTTGTATTCGCAATTGTTTTATCGGCAGTTTGTATATCCATTACACCAATTCGCCAATTTTTACTTGGCTTACCACTTAATCGAGCCCCTCCAATGATCGGAATGATCTCACCGTTATTTAATCCAATTCTTCGTGAAAAGAACGGACGGATCTGCCTGAATCCAAAGCGATCGAACAGATCACTATTCTCTATAAAAAATTGCCTTTGTTCAGGGAAGAATAAACTAAAGCGGGTTAAGTTTGTAATTTGCCTGTCTACTTCAACCTGACTAAAATCCGGATTGATCGTCATATCTAAATTCATTGATGACCCCAATACCATCTTTGCATCAGCCCCTGCGTTCCATTCTTTTTTTTGCGATCCGGGCTTGTAATAATCTTCACTAAATCTTCCAATACCATATGGTATCAATGAAACATTTGATCCGTTTTTAAACGGAGCTTTTTCAAATTGCAAAACTCCTGTGAATGCTAATGTAGAAATATTGAATTGGCGAGGTACGCGAACCCAACTGCTGTTCTCATTTAAATTAAGGTCGTTTCGCGAAAAATTAATTCGCCACTTATCTAGGTTTTCTTTGAATCGAATAGATTTAAATGGTATCTGCATTTCCAATGTCCATTTATCAGCATAGCGTTTGGTTTCTCCATACCATTTATTATCCCATATGGTTGTTACACCTTGTCCACCACCGTTTGATACCAAGCCTTCGCGTTGCACGCCATATGGATTCATTCCAAATGAAAAACCATTTTGTTGATCACTAAAAGGATCTATGGTTGCAACAAATGCATCACTAACGGGGTATGAAAAATCGCGCTTTAATGATTGAATAACATATTTATGTTGAATGCTATCGTGGCAAATAGCGGCGATATATAAATTATCCTCATCATATGATACCATCACTTCCGTTTTCACTTCCGACAATGAAGTATCATATGGAAAATTTTGCCAAAAGTTTCCTGAACGTTCTGCATCAAGCCACGTTTGTTCGTCAACAACACCATCAATTGTAATTTTGCCGCTGATGTGTTTAGCCTTTATAATTCTCAGATCATTTTGTGCCAAAACACTGAATGAAAAAAACAATAAAATATATAAAAGAGAAAAGCGCATTAGTAGTATGTAAAATTACAATTGATGAAGATAATAGATTTCATTCAAAAGAAGAGAAAACACCGAAGTTTTAAAATTGTTTAGATGAACAACTACAAATTAGCTGCAATTGCCAATATTATAATAAATGCCAGTGCAAAGACCAATACCATAGAAATGGTGCGAGTAACCTTTGCGAGTGTTAATCCCTTATATCGTTTCGGGTCAGCAATAATTTCCTTTTGTGCCTTCGTTGAAAATATTAAAGCTAAAACTATGCCAATAACACCTATACCAATTATAAACGTTAGCAAACCTGCAATTAATAAACCAAATCCCCATGCAGCTTTTGGATGAATGATCTGAGGCCCATTGTAGGATCTTCCGGGTTCGTAATTATTTCCATTGCCGGGGTTATATGCAGGAGGAACAATTACATCCACTACGCCATTCACATATGTAATACTTTGAACACTGCCTTTTGAAACAACAAAAAGCGGACCATCTATATTATCACAACGTTTGTATTTGATCTTATCATCAGTAATTTCAAGTACTTTTCCTAAGATCATGTCTCCTGATTTAAACAGGATCTTATCACCGCAAGTGTCCAGCAAGGCAAGAGTTAACGGATTTGTTTGATCTTTTATTGGAAGCAATAGCTGATCATCTGCCAAGACCAAAGCCTCTTTATTTATTGCTGAACTTGCAACAACTTCATCCTTTTCCAACTGATGGTTTGGAAGTTTGAATTCTTTTTGAGTTGAAACGTTGCCTTTCTTCTTGTGAGCCCAATCAATGTAATAACCGTCTCTGTAGTTTCTTTTTTTAACTGAGCACGAAACCGCAGCTATTAAAACAATACAAATGACAATTACTCTTTTGATCATACTTTACTTTTATTGCTACGCGCTTTTAAAACATTTAACAAAATAGGTAACACCGAAATAAAGATAATTCCCAAACAAACCAGATCAATGTGCTTTCTAATGAATTCAACTTCACCTAACAGATAACCGGCTGTAGTTAAACTTCCGATCCATAAAGCACCGCCTAAAACATCGAACAACAAATATTTCTTGTAATTCATTTCACCGATACCGGCTGCAAACGGAGCAAAAGTTCTTACAAATGGCACAAAACGCGCCATGATGATCGCTTTAGTTCCGTGCTTTTCAAAAAACTCATGTGTTTTGGTTAAATACTCCTGCTTTACTAAAGCTTTACCTTTTAATTTTATATCAAACACCTTGATACCAAATTTTCTACCGATCCAGTAATTGATATTATCACCTAATACTGCTGCAACAAATAACAACAGCATCAAATAACTCATGTTCAAATATCCTGAACGTGCAAATAAACCTGCAGTGAACAATAAAGAATCGCCGGGTAAAAAAGGCATTGCAACCAAACCAGTTTCAATAAAAATAACCAGGAATAAAATAAAATAAATGAGTGTTCCGTAATTTTGAAACAACCATTCAAAATCAAGATGTATAATGTGCTTAAATAACTCTACCATTTTTTATTTTCTATAGATTACAAGCCTATCTCTTCGATATAAGCTAAAATACCACCTTTTAAGTTATACAAATTTGTGTAACCCAAATTGCTTTCCAATGCCTGAATAGCAGTTGCACTGCGCTTACCGCTACGGCAATGTACCACAACTTGCTTATCTTTATCAACCTCACCGGCTCTATCAATGATCTCACCTAATGGTATCAAATGACCACCAAGGTTTGCTTCATCAAATTCATGTTCTTCACGAACGTCAATTAATTGAAAATTTGCGTTTGAATCTTTTAATTGTTTTAATTCTTGTACAGTGATCTCTTTCATGTTAATAGTTTTTATAATTCTTGTTTCATTGATTCAGGTAAAAATGTAAAAAAGGTATCGCCACGTAAACCTAATCGTAAAGTTTCCAATGGGATCACCTCTTCGTATCCAATATTACCAAGGTTTACATTTGCACCAAATAATTTAATGAAATATACCTGTTGGCTCTTTTGTGGTGTTTCCCAAATGATATTTTCTATCTTAACTTTATTTACAATGCGATTGATCAAAAGGGTATGCGCACTTCCGTTCTTATGAAAAATACCAACAGTTCCACTTTCACGCGCTTCAGCAATAACCTTGAATGCACCGGCTTGAAGTTCGCTTTGCATCATGCTTATCCAACGTGCCGGATGAATGATCACCCCTTCTTCTTTACTTCCTACTTCGCTTAAAACAGTAAAATCTTTTGATAACTGATTTATGATCTCACATTTTTTATCATGATTCAATGTGATACTACCATCGCTTACCTCTGCACAATTCAATCCTAGGTCCGAGATGTTTTTGATGTAATCGTTCACTTTGTTTCTAACAATAAAAGCTTCCAGAAGTGTTCCTCCCAAATAAACTTTCATGCCTGCGTTTTGATAGAGCTTTATTTTCTCTTTTAAGTTCTTTGAGATAACGGATGTACCAAAACCTAATTTGATAAAATCAACGTAATCTGCCGACATGGAGAGAAAATCTTCTGCCTGACGTAACGACAAACCCTTATCCATTACCATTGTTAAACCTGTTGTACGAGGTCTTTCTGTTCGCGCGGGAATGTGTTCCAATTCAAAATTGTATTTAGTGGCCATATTATTTTTTGTATTGATTAATTAATTGTAAAAGTTCTTGATTGTTCTCTAAAAGTGGTGCGTATTCAAAAATTGTTTCATGATCTTTATAATCCATTTGAAGTGCGTTTGCGAAAACAGCCATTGCATCCTGCTTATGTCCGCTTTCCAGCAACAAAACTCCTAAACGGTAATGCAATGCAGATACATCAGGAAAATGCTTTATACCTTCCTGAACAACCTCTAATGCCTCAGTAAAATAACCGGCTTCATGCATGAGCTTGCTGTAATCTAACCACACATCAAAATCAGGATATTCTAACTCGATCACACGCTGATATGCCAAAGCAGCCTCTTCCTGAAATCCTAACTTTTGTTGCACCTCTGCAAACACATACCAGTATTCAGCCTCATTCGGGTTTATCTCAATTGCTTTTTTAATGTAGTGAATTCCTTCCGTTAAACGATTCAGTGAATCTAAACACACTCCTATAGCTAGCCACGCATCAGCGTTTGCCGGATCTAACTTCACGCATTTATTGAAAAACACCAATGCATTCTCAAAATCTTCTGAATTCTCGTAGCACTCACCAATGTAATAGTATGTTATCGGATCTGCATCTTCGTATTTGAATGTTTCTTTGTATACCTCAATTGCATCAGCATAACGTTTTAACTGCGCCAATGAATTTGCTTTGTTGAAATAAGCAGAACTGAATTGTTCGTTGATGGCTATTGAATAATCGTAGGCATCAATTGCTTTTTCAAACAATCCAACTCGTCCGTATGCCAAGCCCAAATTAAACCAGGCATAATAACTATACGGATTGTTCTCAATGTAGTTCGTAAAAAAAGAAATGGATTCTTCACTTTTGCCGGTAAGATCAAAACATAATGATATCTCATTTAAAGCCGTTTCATTTTTAGGATTAGACTTAATAGCTTTCTTGAAATAAAACAATGCATCATCAGGTTTATCTTCATTCAGGAACTCAATTCCTAATGCCACATATACTTCATCCTTAAACTCTGCTAAAGGAATTGCCTTTTTAAAATTTTCAATGGCTTGCTCTCCTAATCCAATCTGACTATAGATATAACCACGCGTCATATACAAATCAAAATTATTCTGTTCGATCTGTTCAACCTCGTTCAATAAATTAAGCGCTTCGTGCGTAAAATGTTGGGTAGATAAGTATTGTGCTTTTTTGATCTTTAAAACAGTTGAATATGGAAAATGTGCTACACCATAATCTATGGCTTTTCTAGCCATATCATGATTAAGCCACTGCATATAATATTCGATGATCTCCTCTAATTCGTCTGCATCAAAAAAAGAATTCTCTCCATTATTGATCATATTCTCAAAACGCCTCAAACTCTCCTCAAACTCCTTATCATTCATTCCTTCATCCTCAAATTCACTCATATTTCGTATTCAATTCGGGTAATTAATAATATTTAAAGATATAATTTTTTAAAAGAATGGAGGAAGGAAAATAAATTATATTTACCTGATTAATAGGGTTTTAAAAAATAAATAAACTTGGCTAAAACCTAACTTTTAGTTATATTATTACTTAGCCAAAAGGTCGGAAATGGAAGCTGTTTTTTCGATAGGAACAAAAAAGAAATCGAGTTTACCCGAATCAACTTTTAAAGTGGTTACCTCTTTTAAGCCACTGTAATTTACTTCGTAAAATTTATATTGATGATCTAAGAGGATCTTCTCTAATTCGCGCTCAATAAATCCTTTGATCACCTCACACATAATAATGGGCCGATGATGACTCAATACATTACTAGCGCCTTCTAAAACCAAATTCTCAGTTCCTTCGGTATCTAATTTTATGAGATCGATCTTTTGTGATGGCTCTAACTTTTCGACAACAAACGAGTCTAATGTTTGCGTACGAACATCAAATTCAATTTTTTTAATATTTCCGGTTGCTTCAGAATTTAAACTGTTATCGCCGTACAAATGATCTGTTTCATTTGGGAAACGTGGATTCAAATTACTGAAAAAACGTGCCGTTCCATTAAAATTGGTCAGAGCCACTTCATGCACTGTGATATCATTGAGATTGTTTAACTCCACATTGATCTTAAAATATTTATTGGCAGATGGCAATGGCTCAAAGCCATGTACCTTAATTTTTGGATTAAATATTTTTGCTACCAACGAGTAATAGCCAATGTTAGCTCCTATATCAAAAAACACATTTGAACGTTTCGATAATTTCACAAAAACCTTATAGGGCGCAAATTCAAAACCTTCAATTCCTCTCCAAAATAAAACACGCAATAAATTACTGGTAGGGTTCGCATGAAACAACATGCTTTTTCCTTCCGTTAATTTAATGGTTTCGGTACCGTTAATTGCAAAATGAAATTTTGAGGGAATTGAACTTTTAAAAGGTTGCAAAACTCTTCTTAAGATCAGATTTATTGGGTTTTTATGAATTAACGGCATTTACTTTAAGAATAAATTCAATTTATGATTAATTTAGCTGACTAAGCAAGGTAAAAGTATCAATAAATAATGTCGCTTACAAAAAATATTTCAAGAAAGATAGTTTTTCCGTGCCTGCTGTCACTGGGGTTTGAAAAGCTTTTGCTTGCATTTAAAAGTAAAAAGAATATCATCATCAACTTTCATGGCGTAACAAACATAAAGGGGAATCGCTTTAATAACCGACATATTGATGCTAGTGAATTTGAAAAGATCATCATTTACCTCAAGAAGAATTTTAATGTAGTTCCGTTAAAAGAAATATTTGAGATCTACCGAACCAAAAAAGTTACATCAAAACGAACCATTGCATTAACGTTTGATGACGGCTACATCAATAATTTTACCGTTGCGCTTCCCATTCTTAAAAAACACAATGTACCGGCAACTTTCTATTTGATCTCGGAAGGGCTTGTTAACAAAGACTTTTACGTATGGCCGGATGTGATCGATCTGATACAAAAAAACAGCAAAGAAGATCTTGTACTTTCATTTGGCACATTTAAATTTCCGAACTTTTATTGCGAAGAGTTGAAACTATCATTAGTTGATCTCATGAAAAAAAGTGCAGAAAAACGTGAAGCCTATTTGAATGAGATCAAAACAAAATATCCTGTATACCTAACAGATGCAGCTAAATTTCCTGAATTGATCAAACTCATTACAAAAGAAGAAATTGCATCTTACAAGAACGAAACGATTATTGAATATGGTTCTCACACCCATTTGCATTATAATCTGGAACATTTAAATGAATCAACTTCTTATGAAGAAGTAAATAGATCAAAACAACTCATTGAAGATAGTATTGGCAAACCGATCATTTCGTTGGCTTTTCCCGATGGAAGTTATAATGCTAGCACCATTGCTAACTGCAAGAAAGCCGGATATGAAAATGTGACTGCCGTGAGTTATAAATTGAACGAGATCAATACAGATCCGTACATACTTTCACGATTTACTATCAGTAATTCAACTACGTTTGAATCAAACATATTGAGATTAGTGATGCAATTTGATGAATTCGGATTTTAAAAGGTATCAAAATCACCCGCCTGATAGGCAAATTTTTCGGGATCAAATTTTCCACTCAAATTAAGGCAGCCAACGGCAATAGATGAGTGTTTGCCAAAGCGCTTGCTGATATATTGATCATATAAACTATTCTCAAAAAACGAAAATTGTACACTGGCACAAAACTTCTTCTTTGCATAACTGATCAATCCATCAATCACTTCATTGAACTTTGCTTCATTACAAAACTCCATATCACCAAGCCATAAACGGCCGTCGATCTTCACCCAACACTTTACGCCTTTAACTTCTATGATGAATGATGGGTAATAACATTTATAAGAATAAAAATCCGAATCGTGCTTCACCCCACCCAAGGCAGGATTTTGCAAGGTAATTGAATTAGCAAATTGCTTACCTTTTTCAACTTCTTCTTTTGGTAATAGCCACTGATAAATTGGTTTGAACCACTTGAATTTTTTTGAAACTTTATCTAATGGAATGCTACTTGCTTTTATTTTATAATGATTTACATTGGAATAATGTTTCCAATCCAACTTATTTACAAAACCCGGATACGAATTATCATTGGGAAAACCATAAATAAATTCAACTCCTAAAGTTTTTGCCAAGTCATAGCTCATTTTAGCTAAAGTAATGAACAAACCCTTTCCTCTGTGGTTAGGATGCGTCATCGTATCACCAGATTGAGCGGCTATCAGCTCCTTCCCATGATAAGTCAATTTAGATGGAAATACACCGTAATACGCTGCGGGTTCTTTTGTTGTTGCATGATAAGCGATGAAGCCAACGTACTCAACACCGGTAAAAGCAGTGTTGTATTTCTTCTTTAAAAAATCGAGTGTTTCTATTTCATTGAATGCATGTTTGTACAAAAACAACAAGTCGTTCAAATTCTTGCTGCTTAAGCGTTCAAACACAAACTCACTCATCCTCTTATTTATTAAATCAATGATTTTGCTTTTTCAATGGCCGAGCTTAATCCTTCAGGTTTACTTCCTCCTGCTTGCGCGTAAAAAGCCTGACCACCGCCACCGCCATTGATCTCTTTCGCTAATTCGCGTACAATATTTCCGGCATTCAAATTCTTTTCCTTTACCAAATTATCACTTACGATCACCGAAATACTTGGCTTACCATTGATCTCAGCGCCCAACACCACAAAGCAATTCTCAACTTCGTTCTTTATTTCGAACAAAATATTTTTTATCTCTTCTGAATGATCAAAGCTTATTTGCTTAGCCAAAAAGTTAACACCGTTCTTATTCTCTATCTGTGCCTTTAATTCTTTTTTAATTTGTTGCGCTTTCTCTTTTACAAATGCACTTAATTGTTTTTGCAATTCTGCATTCTCTTCAATCAAACTGCTCACACTTTTCACTACATCTTTACTTCCCTTTAATACATTTTTCAATTCATTGATGGTGTGTAATTGTTCTTTAAAAAATGCTTCAGTTTTAATAGATGTGATCGCTTCAATACGACGGATACCGGCTGCTACTGCGCCTTCCGAAACAATTTTAAAATAACCGATCTGTCCGGTTGAACCAACATGTGATCCACCGCATAATTCGATCGAGTATTCTTTATCAAATGTCACAACGCGTACAATATCTCCGTACTTTTCACCAAACAAGGCCATGGCACCGGTTTTCTTCGCTTCATCTATTGGCAATAACTGAATGTTACTTGCGATATTCTCACGGATCTTACTATTCACAATGCGTTCGATCTCTTCAATTTCCTCATCGGTAACTTTACTAAAGTGTGAGAAGTCGAAACGCAAATTATCCGCATTCACTAAACTTCCTTTTTGCTCCACATGCGTTCCTAACACATTACGTAATGCGGCATGCATCAAATGTGTAGCACTGTGGTTATTGGCAATCAACACACGTTTTTCCTTATCAATGCGTGCCGTAAATTCTGCATCAATTTTCTCAGGCATACGATCAGCAAAATGAATGATCACACCGTTCTCTTTCTTTGTATCGTAAATGTTTATTTTTTCATTCACATTTTCCAATACACCTGTATCACCAACCTGACCACCGCTTTCAGAATAGAACGGAGTTTTGTTCAATACGATATTGAAAGATTCTTTATTCTTTGCCTTTACTTTTCTGAAGCGTACAATTTTTGTTTCACATTCAAACTCATCGTATCCAATAAAATCAGTTTCCTTTTCTCCTTGCAAGGTCTTGCCAAACTCAGTATAGATCCAATCATCCGTATCAATGGATGTGGCAGCACGTGAGCGATCTTTTTGTTCTTTCAGATATTTATTGAATCCTTCCTCATCAATACTCAGATCGTATCCACGTGCGATCAATGAAGTTAAGTCAACAGGAAAACCAAATGTATCATACAGTTCAAATACAACTTTTCCGTCGATCACTTTTTTGTGCTCCGCGTTAGCATCCAAACACACCTGATCAATACGTTTTAAACCAAACTCCAATGTTTTGTAAAACGATATTTCTTCTTCACGTAATACTTTTTCGATCAGTAATTTTTGAGTATTCAATTCAGGAAACGCTGCTCCCATTTGATGCGCCAAGGTTGGCACAATGCGATACATGAAAGGCTCTTTTAAATTCAATGATTGATAGCCGTAACGAATTGCTCTTCGTAAAATACGACGGATCACATAACCAGCTCCGGTGTTACTTGGTAACTGACCATCTGCAATGCTAAATGAAATGGTACGAATATGATCGGCGATCACACGCATGGCAATGTTCACCAATAATTGTTTTTTATGATGGGCTTCATCTTCCGGCTTGTAACGGTGGCCGGATAATTCCTCGATCTTACCGATCAAAGGCGTGAACACATCTGTATCGTAATTACTTTGTTTGCCTTGTAACACACGTACCAAACGCTCAAAACCCATTCCGGTATCAACGTGTTGCTTTGGTAACTTGATCAAAGAGCCATCGGCTTTTCTTTCAAACTCCATGAATACGTTGTTCCATATCTCGATCACTTGCGGATCATCGTTATTCACCAACTTTGCTCCCGGAACTTTTGCACGCTCCTCGTCACTTCTTCCATCGTAATGTATCTCGCTGCAAGGGCCACACGGACCCATATCACCCATCTCCCAGAAATTATCTTTTTTATTCCCGTTCAAAATGCGATCCTCACTAATAAATTGCTTCCAGGTATCGTATGCTTCCTGATCAAACTCCAAACCTTCCTCTTTGCTTCCTTCAAAAACGGTAACGTATAAACGTGATTTATCGATCTTGTATACTTCCGTTAATAATTCCCAGGCCCACGCGATCGCTTCTTTTTTAAAGTAATCGCCAAAGCTCCAGTTACCAAGCATTTCAAACATGGTGTGGTGGTAAGTATCTACACCTACTTCTTCAAGATCATTATGTTTTCCGCTCACACGCAAACACTTTTGAGTATCGGCAACACGCGGATATTTAATTGGAGAGTTTCCTAAAAATATATCTTTGAAAGGGGCCATACCACTGTTATTGAACATAAGTGTAGGGTCGCCTTTTACAACCATTGGTGCACTCGGAACAATATGATGTCCTTTACTTTTAAAAAAATCTAAAAATGTTTGTCTGACTTTACTCGCTTCCATAAAAAAATAATCCCGTAAATTTAAGAAAATATGGGGGCTTACAGCCATTTTTTATTCACTAAATGGCAAATGAATGTTATTAACCTCAAGCCTTGATCAAGCACCATTTTTTAAGATTTTTTTAGCTTTTTTAGCACTAAGGCGACATTTGACCAGCCAACAATTTTTTGTATCTTGAACCCTTCAAAATGAGTAAGGTAAAGTATAGATTTAACACCAAAAGTTTAACCTATGAAAAGGTAACGCGTTCCTTTAAGGAAACGCTATGGAAAGTGCTTTCCTACCTGGCTACGGGCTTGGTGTTTGCTACCTTAACCATTGTGGTTTCAAAAAAATTATTGCCTTCGCCATCAGAAAAAAAACAAAATCGTGAGATTGAAGCATTAACCTTACAATACAATGTGTTGAATAAAAAGATGGAGATGATCGATAAGGTTTTGGAAGATCTTCAGGAGCGTGATGATAATATTTATCGTTCGATTTTTGAGGCAGAACCTTTGCCAAGAAGCATGCGTAATGCGGGTTTTGGAGGAAGTGATCGTTACTCGGAATTTGACAGTTACGATAATGCCGAATTAATGAAAAGCACTTCAGAACGTTTGGATAAGATCGCGAAGCGCTTGTATATTCAATCAAAATCATTTGATGAAGTGGTGAAATTGGCAAAGAGTAAAGAGCAGTTGATCAGCTCTATTCCTGCCATTATGCCGATCAATAAAAAAGATCTGACACACGCTGTTACCAGTGGATTTGGCTGGAGAACGCATCCTATTTATAAAACACAGGAGTTTCATCCGGGTATGGATTTTACGGCTGTGCAAGGAACACCCATTTATGCAACCGGTGATGGTGTTGTAGAAAGAGCGGATAATATGGCACAAGGCTATGGTAACCACGTAGTGATCAATCATGGATTTGGGTACCAAACCTTATATGGCCACATGAGTAGAATTGGTTGCAAGGTTGGTCAGAAAGTAAAACGTGGTCAGTTGATCGGTTATGTTGGAAGCACCGGTTTAAGTACCGCACCGCACGTGCATTACGAGGTAATTAAAAACGGAAACAAAACCAACCCTATCAGTTATTACTACAGCGATCTTTCGCCAACGCAGTATCAGCAGCTTATTGAGAACAGTAAAAATGTTACGCAGTCGTTCGACTAAAATCATGATAACAATTTCGTAACAGTTTCACATGTCAAAACCCCTTCATAAAATTGGTTTTTATACGGCAATATCTGTAGTTATTGCTAACATGATTGGCACCGGAGTATTTACCAGTTTAGGCTTTCAGGTACTCGGGATACAAAGTGGCTCAGCTTTATTGGCACTATGGATCGTAGGTGGTGTGTTGGCTTTATGTGGGGCATTAACTTATGGCGAGATAGGTGCCGCATATCCTGAGAATGGTGGTGAGTTCCATTATTTATCAAAATTATATCATCCGGCATTAGGTTTTTTAAGCGGTTGGGTAAGTGTTACAGTAGGCTTTGCAGCACCTATTGCAGCTGCATCCATGGCATTGGGTAATTATGTTCAATCGATGTTCCCGAATGTGGATGTGATGATGCTGGCAATTGCGGTCATCATTCTTATCACGATTATACATTCCATTAACTTACGCTCCGGTAGTGCTTTTCAACGTGTATTTACATTGATAAAAGTAAGTGTGATCTTGATATTTATTGCATTCGGATTAATGTATGAACCAAGCTTTAACATGTCGTTCGCATTTAATAGTGAATCAACTGATCAGATCTTTTCAAGCAGTTTTGCAACGTCTTTGATATATGTGACCTATGCATACAGTGGGTGGAATGCAGCGGCCTATATCAGTGGAGAAATAAAAGATGTGAACCGCAACCTCCCTCGTGCCTTGGTATTTGGTACGTTGATCGTATTAGTTATTTACACACTTTTAAATTTTGTTTTCTTATACAGTACACCAATTGATACGTTGAAGGGTCAGGTTGAAGTGGGATACTTAAGTGCCAATCAGATCTTTGGTTCAAACATTGGTAAATACATGAGTTTGGCCATAGCGGTATTATTGATCTCTACCATTAGCGCCATGATATTGGCTGGTCCGCGTGTAATGCAAAGCATGGGTAAAGCCATTCCTTCACTTAGTTTCTTTTCTACCACCAATAAAAACAATGTGCCATACATTGCCATTGGTTTTCAATCGGTAATAGCCATTGTATTGGTTATTTTTTCATCATTTGATTCCCTCATAAATTATATCGGTTTTACATTAAATCTTTTTACCTTCTTAACTGTTTTTGGTATTTTTATACTTCGTTATAAAAAACGTGAGGTAGTAAGACCTTTTAAAACACCTTTATTTCCTCTTCCTCCTATTTTGTTCTTATTAATTATCGGATGGATATTAGTGAATGTGTTAATGACCAAAACCACCGAATCGTTATTAGGACTACTTACTGTTTTAGGCGGTTTAGGATTTTACTATATAACTTTAAAACTCGATAAAAAGAAAAAATGAAACTACGTACTCTAACATATTTTTCCTTTGCAGCCATTTTGGTTTGGAGTTGCAGCAATTCAAATACTGAAACAAAAAAAGAAGATCATAAAATTGATTCATTAAAAACAGAACCTGTAAAAGTTGATACGGCATCTACTGCTGAAACTATGCCGGCAAATGTTCCGCCTATTAACGATAGTTTAAATGATCTGGCGAATTTTATTGGCGGTAATGCTAACCACAACTATAAGCTGTTTAGCGATTTTCGAAAAAAAGCAGGTTTCACAAATTTTGCAAGTACTTTTACCAAACGCTGGATAAATTTTGATTCAACAAAATTATTGCCAATTAAAAACTTTGTAAGCGGCGAATTTGCCACACACGGTAAAACCAAAAATCTATTCTATCCTTTCTCGGGTCCGGATGTGTTGTATTCTTCAACACTTTTTCCGGATGCAGAAAAACTCACTTTAATTGGATTGGAGCCTGTAGGTACTTTGCCTATAATAGATGATAAAGCTATTGTTGCCGATTCGATCCAGAATTATTTTGATAAAATAAACGGATCTTTGAATGCTATTTTAAAGTTTAGCTTCTTCAGAACGGTGAGTATGAAAGAAGATCTGAGAAATAACGATGTAGATGGCACTATTCATTTGATCTTACTATTCCTGAATAAAACCGGCCATCAGATCGTATCTGTAAAACCGTTTTATATTGATTCTTTAGGTAACAAGAATTATTTAAAAAACACTACTCTTTTAAGTAAGAGTTCATTTAAGAACAAAAGTATTGAAGTGGTTGCATTGGATAAAAACAATAAGCCAAAAACAATTACCTATACATCTACAGATTTGAGCGAAGCCGGTTTGTATAAAAACAAAGGATTGAAAACTTACATATCTAATTTAGGATTTGAAACCACATATTTAAAAGGTGCTTCTTACTTAATGCATAAACCAAGCTTTGCAACCATCAGAAAATTGATATTGGCAAATACTCAACAAATTGTGCAGGACGACAGCGGTATGGCCATTAAATACATCATTAATGATGAACACAAATGGAAATTCAGTTTTTATGGTGAATACACTAAACCTATTAACATGTTCACACAACATTACCAGGCCGATCTTGATTCGTTATACAAATTAAATGGTGCTAAAAAACTGGGCTTTGGTTTAGGATACAACTACCGCGATAAGAACAGCAATTTTATGGTGATCAAAAAAATATAAGTTGAAGTTAAGAACCTACATATTATTTCTGTTCCTGATCATAAATTGCTATTCGCAATCTAATTCAAAATTATTGGAGACCATCATAAACAATGATGCGATCCTTAAAAACATCATCAATAAAAAAGAGATCTATAAGCCGCAGATCATTTATACGCAAATAGATCGTGATAAGAATAACGATCCGATCTTTACCAATCACACTTATTTGCTTGACAGCACAACTTATTTTTACTGTGCCAGTTTGGTTAAACTACCCTGCTCTATTTTGGCCTTAGAAAAGATCAATGAATTGAATGTGCCCGGTTTATCAAAGAACAGTTACATGTTCACGGATAAGGTATATCCTTGCCAGGTTGCTTGCGAAAAAGATACAAGCTCTGAAAGCGGTTATCCAACATTGGCAACATACATTAAAAAGATGATGCTGGTGAGTGACAATTTCAGTTACAGCAGAGTATATGAATTCTTAAACCCTAAATACATCCAAAAGAAAATGGCCGCATATGGCTATCCGCAAACACGCATTGTACATCGCTTTGATCCGCCATGTAAAGGAGAGGCCAATTTAACCATTAACCCTATTCGCTTTTTAGATGAAAAGATGAATGTGTTATATACCCAAGAAGCGGATAGAAAACCCGGATCCTATGATCATCCGTTAGGATCAATTGTTTTAGGACAGGATGTTTATAATAAAAAGAAAAAACTGGTTTCAGAAAAAAAGGATTTTACACATTCAAACTACATACCTCTTTCAAACATTCACAGTATTTTAAAACGATTATTATTTCATGATCATTTAAGTGAAAAGAACAGATTTCATATCACAAAAGAAGACAGGGATTTTTTAGTTCAGTACATTGGCATGTACCCGCGTGAAAGCCGTTACCCTACTTATGATCCTAAAATATATAATGATGCATACAAAAAGTATTTTATGTATGGGAATAAATTGAAATCAATTGATTCTGACTCCATGCGCGTATTTAATATTATTGGTTATTCATACGGCTTTTTAATTGACTGCGCCTATATTGTAAACTTTAAACGTAAAACCGAATTCATGTTGAGTTCGGTAATTTACACAAACGCTAAAAATAGTTTTGGCAGCGGCTCTTACGAGTATGATAAAATAGGCATTCCGTTTTTAAAAGAACTAAGCACTGAAATATACAAGCATGAATTAACCAGAAGAAAGAACAACCTACCTGACCTTACAGAATTTGATATTTACAAGAATTATACTGATACAATTAAACCTAAAAAAGTAACTATAAATGGAATAATAACAGTAAATGGAAATCCTTCTGCAGGAGTTATTATTATCAAATCCATCAATAAAGTTTATTCTTATTACCCGGATATCGCTGCAGATAAAACTGGCAAATTCTCTATGAATTTATTAGCCGGCGAAGACTATGAATTAGAATTTAATGTGAAAGATTCCCCTCCTATTGTGATAGATGTTGACACAAAGAACAATAAGGCAAATGATACGATAAATGTATTTGCGGAGTTCATGTCGCCACACCTTGATAAGATCATTAAAACAAAACAAGACAGTTTGTTCTTAGAAATGCTAAAGGCATATAACAAAGTGTCATTGAATACTTACGCTAATAAATATGGCGATAAAAAAGTAGAAGGATTAACTTACAAAGTACAGATAGGAGCATATAAATTCATTGAGAATTTCAATTACAGTTCAGTTGCCGGAATGCCGATAATTATCAGAGAGACATTTGATGATTACATTACCCGATTTACAATGGGCAACTACTCTACCTTTAATGAAGCCAATGAATTGGTGAAGAAATTAAAAGCAACCAATTTAAAGGATGCCTTTATTTTTGCCGTGTATAATGGCAAACGACTTTATTTAAATGAAGTAATAGAAAAAGAATTAGTGAAATAATTATTTTTTACTTAAGGCCTCTTCAACGTATGCAAAGGTACTTAAGATCTCAGGCTTGCCGTTAATTACAGCCACATCATGCTCAAAATGCGCACTTGGTAAACCATCAGCCGTTACAATAGACCAACCATCGTTCAATTGCTTGATCTGTTTTTTACCTAAATTGATCATCGGCTCAATAGCCAAAACCATTCCTTCTTTGATCTTTGGTCCGTTTCCACGAGAACCGTAATTCGGAACTTCCGGTTCTTCATGCAAATTCTTTCCTAAACCGTGACCAACTAATTCGCGAACAACACCATAACCATGTTTTTCGGCATGTTGTTGAATAGCATAACTAATATCGCCAATACGGTTACCGGAAACCATTTGTTCGATGCCTTTGTATAACGATTCTTTTGTAACCTCTAATAATTTTTTCAATTCCTCTTTTATCTCACCAACGCCAAATGAATAAGCATGGTCACCATAAAATCCATTTTTCTTTACACCACAATCAACTGAAATTATATCACCTTCCCTTAACGGATTTTTTCCGGGAATACCATGAACTACTGCTTCGTTGATGGAGATACACAATGTGGCGGGAAACGGACCATGCGAACCTTGATATCCTTTGAATGCAGGTATACCGCCATTATCACGAATGAATTCTTCTGCCAATTTATCTAAATGAATTGGGGTAACACCCGGCTTTATTTCTGCAGCAATTAATCCTAATGTTTTTGAAACCAATAAAGCCGACTCGCGCACTAACTCGATCTCTTCCTTTGTTTTTAAATAGATCATTTCTTCCCAAATAATTTTTTCATGAATGAACCGCCGCTTTTATTGTAGTTTGTGTGAGCTTCAGCATTTTTAAATTGATGATCAAAGCTTCCGCCCTCCGGATGCAATAATTGCCAAATTTCGCTCCAACCTAAAAATCCGCCCACGTTGCGATCGTCAATAAAAATATCAGCATTGATCTTGCGTGCTACACTCTGATCCCAAACCTCTTCCGGAAAATTTTTATTTACAGCGTAAAATTCAACACCGTTCTTTCTGCAATATTCAACGGCATCATCTAAATATTCACCATGACGGAAGGTCCATAAAATTAACTTATGTCCTTTTTTCTGAAGTTCCTTTAAAGTTGCAAAAGCAAACAGCATTTCCTTACCAATGGCAGGATACGCATGTTCAACTATTGTTCCATCAAAATCAACAGCAATTACTTTACTATTTTCATCCAATAATTTGTACGACATCTTATAAATTCTTTACCGATATAACGTTCAACTGCGCATCTAACTCATATAAACGCGGCTGTGCTGTTCCTATTTCAAACTCAAGTATTTGCTTCGGTGTCATTTTTTCTAAATGCATGATCAAAGCACGTAAACTGTTTCCATGCGCCACAACGATCACATTTTTTCCGGCCTTTAATTTTGGAGCGATCTCTTTTTCAAAATAAGGCAATACACGTGCAGCTGTATCTTTTAAACTCTCACCATTTGGAGGAGCAATATCAAAACTACGGCGCCAGATCTTTACCTGATCTTCACCAAACTTTTTAGCAGTTTCAGTTTTATCTAAACCTTGAAGATCACCATACATGCGCTCATTTAAAGCTTTATCATAAACAGGAGTTAAAGGAGCATGTTTTGCAACTTCAAGTGCAGTAGCCATTGTTTTTTGAGCACGTTGCAAGTCAGATGAATACGCATGATCGAATTTAAAATTCTTGATCTTTTCACCTGCGGCTTTAGCTTCATCAACACCTTTTGGTGTCAAATCAACATCAACCCAACCTGTGAACTTATTTTCTAAATTCCAAATACTTTGTCCGTGACGGAAAATTACTAATTGTGCCATAAAATTTTGAAAGTACAAAGATAAGACTTTAAATCTATTTTTTGCCCTGATAATATCTTAAATAATTGATCCGCCAACGAAGATTAGCTTTGGCATTGGCTGCCTCTAAAACAGGCTGATCATCGGTATTTACCTGTAACAAACCACTTGCTTTCAGGCCCGATTGTGTTTTAGCAATAATGAGGGTGTTGCTATGATCTTCATTAGCACCGGTGGCTACTAATTCATAAGCAAAACCTGATTCAGATAAAGTATTCAATAAGATCTCGGTTCCTTTACCTAATGGTTGCTTTACAAATCCATGCCAATTGATAATAATGGTGCCGTTTGGTAACAACATTTTTTTTACCTTTTCAATACTTTCCATGGTAAGCACATGGCTTGGCTGATCTTCGGCTTTGAATAGATCAAAAACAATAAGCTCATATTTTTTATCGCATGTATTGATAAATGATCGCGCATCTTCCGGAAAGGTTTTAACAGAAGGATCTAATTGAAAATATGTTCTAGCCGCTTCTATTATACGCTCATCAAATTCAACGCCATCAACTGTATAATTGCGCTTACACAACTTGTTGGCCAATAAACCGCCACCCAATCCTAATACCAGAGCATTTGCTTTTCGTTCGGGTGTTTCAATTAAACAATCAATGTAGTGTATGTACGTGGAAGTTGACTGTTTCGTTTTCAAATTTAATTCGGTTTGTACGATCTTATTGATGAGTAACTGACGAACCGATTCATTTTCATAGGTATGATCAACCACTTCAATTTCTCCCAAAATACCATGGTTGGCGTAAAGCGCTGCTTCAGATCTACTATAATTTTGCAATGCAAAAACAAAAACCACTAACAACACAATACTTGCATTTCCTTTGATCAGTTTTAAAATTAAACCGGCTGTAACAAACAACAGAATGGCAAAACAAAGCAATGTGAATTTTAAGCCGATAGCAGGTATCAAAAGAAAACCACATAATAAAGTGGATACGATACCGCCAAATGTTGAGATGGCGTAAACGCGGCCGCTTATAACACCGGCCATTTCGGCCTTAATGGTATTTAAGCGTACAAATAATGGCGTAGTGCAGCCCAGTAAAAAAATAGGAATGAAAATGAGCAGTATGGCACTTAAAATAACAGCCATTTTAAAATTGACATAAGAAATGTATGGCAAAACATAAGTTGCAATAAAAGGCATAATTGCAATACAAACACTGGCAACAGAAATAATATTAAATAAAATACGATCGGTTTTTTCTCTCTGACTTAAAATACCTCCGAAGAAATAGCCACCTGCCAATGCACTTAACGTAATGGCCAAAATAGCTGCCCAAACGAATAATCCGCCGCCATATAATGGTGCCATTAATTTAGCGCCACATAATTCAACAGCCATTACCGTAGCGCCTTCAATTAAAATCAATGGAATAAAACGTTTCATTTATTAATGATTCCTGCGATCACTAAGATAGAAACAATCAACATAAATACACCAACAAACCACTTTAAAAATGAAATGCTGGTTTTTTTAAATAATTTATTTCCTAATAAAGCACCCGTAAATGATGAACCCACTGCAATAAGTAAAACCGGCAAATTACTTTTTACCATGTCAGCATCGTAACGATACGTACTTAAGCGAGCCACATCAACCAAACAAGCAATGGCAACACCGGTAGCTATAAAAACCGTTTTTTCTAAATTCAGTCGCAATAAAAATGCGCTTCGCAATGCTCCCTGGTGACCACTTAATCCGCCAAAAAAGCCGGTAAGCAAACCACCCGGTAAAAGCAATTTGGGATCAAACGTAAGTTCACTTAATTTACTACTCAATTCAACAATAGAGAAAAACAAAATAATGAAACCAATGATCACACCCGGCCAGGTAATGTGAAATTGAGTTTGCGAAATGTAATAAGAAAAAATAATGAGTGTACTTTTATCTAACCCATTTAAAAGCCATGCACCTAAAAATGCTGCAATGAGAGCCGGAATACCAAAGCGCCATACAACGTTATAATTGATATGACGAAATACCAATGAAAGTTTAAATACATTATTTAATAAATGTACAATTGCTGTAAGCGCAATGGCAGTTTTAAGATCAAAGAACAATGCGAAAACCGGCATTAAAATAGTGCCTAAACCAAAGCCAGAAAAAAATGTGAGAAAGGATGCCGCTAATGCGGTTATTGCGATAACAGCATATATCATTACTGATAATTTTGATGATACTTGATCAAGCCTTCCAATGGTGATTTAATAATAGTACCTAATTTGTATCCTTTGTTTTCTGCTGCAACTTTCAATAGATCCTTATAGATAAATCCGATCGAACCAACAGTACTGATAGGATAATTTTTAGCGTTGGTATATTTTGAGATCTGATACGTGAAAAATTCTTCAAAACACTCAATGATCATTTTTCTGATAAACTCGTTTTGAAGATGTTTTCCTATGAACAAACTCATTGATGCCAGATACTTACTTGGCATGCTTTTTTTGTAAACGTTGTTTAAAATCTCTTCGCGATGATAGCCTTCTTTCTCAAAACTTTCTTTGATATCTTTTGGCAACTCATCATTAAAATAATGCGCCAGAAACTTTTTTCCAATGCTTGCGCCACTTCCATGATCGCCCCACATATAACCTACCGAAGGCACATTCTCCAAAATATTTTTTCCGTCGTATAAACAACTGTTACTTCCTGTACCAAGTATACCTGCTATTCCGGGTTGATCTAAACACAATGCCCGTGATGCAGCTAACAGATCATGAGAGATATGAATATCGTTCACTTTAATAATATTGCCAATACCTTGTTTTACGATATTACAGTTATCCGGATTAGAACAGCCGGCTCCATAATAATAGATCTTACTGATCTTTTCAATGTCGCCGCTAATATGTGGAAGTAACTGCGCATAAATAGCATTTGAAATTTGATCTTTATTTTGAAAGTACGGATTGAAACCAATAGTGAATACTTGTTTCACAATTTCATTATCCTTTAATAAGATCCAATCTGTTTTTGTGGAACCGCTATCTGCTAGTAAAATGTACATAGTAACCTAAATGAATTTAGTAAATATAAAATAAAAAAACCGTCACTAGTGACGGTTTTTTTAAAGTGTTGATAAATTTTATGCTTGCTCTTCAGCTGCAGGAGTTTCTGCTGCATTATCTGCCTCAGGTGTTGCTACTGCTTTTGCAGCATTTTTAGCTGCGATAGCTTCTTTACGAGCTGTTTCAGCGTTCAATTTATCTGAAGCTTTTTTCTTGCCTTCAGTAGCTAAGCGATCTTTCTTAGAATTCACTTTGCTATCTTTATCTGCTACCCATTTGTTGAATTTTTGTTCAACCTGAGCTTCAGTTAAAGCACCTTTTTTAAGGCCGCCAATTAAGTGCTTCTTATAAATAACACCTTTGTATGATAGGATCGCACGACAAGTGTCGGTTGGTTGAGCACCATTCAACATCCAAGTTAATGCGCTATCAAAATTAAGGTTAATTGTTGCAGGATTGGTATTAGGGTTGTAAACACCTAATTTTTCAATGTACTTTCCATCACGAGGTGCACGACCATCCGCAACTACGATATGGAAGAACGCTGCGTCCTTTTTACCATGTCTCTGTAGTCTAATCTTTACTGCCATTTTTTAAGTTTTTAAAAATTTAGGGTGCAAATGTCGTTAAAATCCTATAAACAAACAAATAAATCTGGCATTTTATGTTGCCTGAATGAGATAATTTCCTACTTTTGTGTAAAATTTTAACAATATTATGCAGGTTAAAGAAAGAGGAGTTATCCTAGTTCCCATCGATTTTACAGAACAGTCGTTAATGGCGGTTAAGCAATCTTACAATTTAGCTAAATACACCCATTCTAAGATCGTTCTATTACACGTTTACTCGAAATCGGGCGAAGAGAGTTACGAAGCTTTAACTAAGTTAACAAAGCAAACCGAGCAAGAAAGCGGTGTGCCTTGTGAATTCATGAATGTTAAAGGTGATATTTATGATGAGACCGACAGAGTAGCTGAAGAGATAAATGCCACCATGATCATTGCCGGTTTGGAAAGCCATATGGCATTCAGAAACATTATTGGTAGCAGTGCCAGCAAATTGATCAGAAAAGCGCCATGCCCTATTATCACTATCAGAGGTAAAGAAAACCGCGATGGTTGTGAAAATATCTTATTACCGTTAGACCTTTCAAGCGAATCGCGCGAAAAGGTTGATATTGCCGTACAATTTGCACACTATTTCGGTGCAAGTATCCGTATTTTGGCAATTTTCAGTCCGAGTGATGCTGCTTACGAAAATAAATTGATCGCTTATTCTCACCAGGTAAAACAATTCATCAAGAGTAAAGGAATTGCTTGTACAAATAAATCAATTGCAAGTGATAGCGTTGCTGAAACTGTGGTTGAGTATGCTAACAAAATTGAGGCAGACTTGATCATGATCATGAACAAGCAAAACTTAACCGTTGGTGAATTCTTTGGTGGTACAGATGCTCAAAAGATCGTAGATATCAGTAATATTCCGGTATTAACTATTCAACCAACCAAAAAGGTGAGCTTAACTCACTTTGGTACAGGTTTATAATTACTTGCCCTTTAACCAATCTTCTATTTGATACTGATTTAATTCGTAGTAATCAACCTTTTTGATCACTATCGAGTTATCTATGTAATAGATCTTAGGCAAATTTGTTCCCGAAAGATTTACGAACGATTTACCTAAGGCAAATGTTGCAGGAATGTCATTTGTTCGCGTATCATCATAAAAAGCTTTAAGGTCTTTTTTATCGCCATTCAAAACAAAATACAATGGGATCTCCGGATTATTTTTGTGTATCAAATGAAACTTTTTAGCGGCAATACGGCAATGCGGACATTTTAAACTCAGAAATGCCAACACATATTTTCCTTTGCGAATATCTTTAATTGGTCTCTCAACCTTACTTGTATCTTCGGGTTTAAATAACAGATCAAGCTCAAGCGGATAATTCACCTCTTCATCCAAATTATTTGAAGTATAGGTATAATCAACAGGGTTAACAATAAATGGAATCATTACGGCCGTTAATCCGAAAAACGAAATAAATAATTTATTGAATCGTATACTCCACCCATTCCAATAAAAATAAATGGGAAGTGCTGCTACGATCATTACCACGTTTTTTATAATGGCTTGCAAAGGGGTCATTTTTAAATGTTCGCCAAAACATCCGCAATTGCCGCTGTTTCCGCTAAAGATGATCTGCAATAACAAATAGATACAAAAGAAACCCAATAAACCAATTGTTAAGGGTAATGTGAATTTTTTAAGATTGTAATTGATGATCAATAAAATTCCGATCATAAATTCCAACCCGATCAATAATCGGGCTATTACCGGCGCGGTATACCAATTACCTATACCAATATCAACAAAAGTAAATTCAAAGGTCTCTATTACAGGATCGAGTTTGGTATAACCTGAATAGATGAAAACCAGACCAAGTGCAGCACTAAATAAGGCCAAAAATATCTTTAGAACAAGTTTCATTTAAAAATTGTAACGGTAAATTTAAACAAAATTGTTCAGGGAGATCGTGACTTGTATTTATTTATTGACCAACTTTTTTATGGCCGATGGAATGAACTTTAACTTTGGCACCGAATTCATAATGCGCAGATCTTGCATCAAGGTAGTTTCTTCATTTAAAAAAGCCAAAATGGCTCTTACATCATTTTTACGAAACAAGATCTCGAAGATATCCTTTGCTGCAATTTGCTTTTTATCCATCACATCCAAAAGTATCTTATCGTAATACTTATGTCTGTTATTTTTGATCTGAATTTCCTCCGGTGCTTTGCCCTTTAAAAGATTATCGATTATATTTTTTGTTCGCTGTTGAATAAAATAAAATGTGAAGCCTGTACTTGGCTTACTGTAACCGCCGGCTGTACCAATATTGATAACACATTTACCAAATGGATTTACGAATTCACTTTCCGCCATTGGAATAAGCCCTTTTTCAATATGCTCTATTGAGTAGTTCCCTAACTTTAAAAACGACTGAATATAATTCTTCAATTCAGTATCATATTCTTCATCCTTTAAAACATCTTTTGAAAAACCGGTATACTCGATCAATGCTTTTGTTTTACTGAATGGGATAATGTAAACAAATCTGCAATCGTTATGCTGTGGCACTCTAAAGTCCATAAAAACCGGACAATCCTCTTCAAAGCATTCCATTTGTGTATTAACTACATATCCCTTAAAATGCTGAACGTAATTGATGTGATCGGGTTTTATATCATGTATGCGAATGGCGCTATTAAATATATATTTTGCTGAGTAAGTGTGTGAAGTTGTTTTAAGAACACCTTTATTATCTGTTGAACTTAACTTTGTGATCTCTTCACTTACAAACTCAAAACGTGCATCCTGTTTTAATTCGTTTAAACAATATGCGTAAAAATCGATCCCTCTGATCAATTGATACTGGTATGGTTTCAGATGGAGCTCAACGTTTGTTTGATTTGATCTGAAATAAAATTTATCCCAACGTTTGTGAACGATCTCATCGAACCAATTTGATTTTTTATTGGTCCAGTAACACCAGGTTCTGTCGTTTTGATCTTTTTTTTCCTTATCAACGATCAAAACTTTTGTAAATGGAACTGAAGAGCGCTTTAATTGAACAGCAAGCGACAAACCTGCACAACCCGAACCGGCAATAATGTAATCATAATGAGTTGGATCGTTCATGAAGCAAATATTAAGAGATCTTTAGTTTACGCGCTTCTGCGAAATATTTCGGATGAATAAATAACATTCCAAAACTCTCCCCATGTTCTTTACCTATATGCTTGTGATGCATTTTGTGCGCGCGACGTAAGGCTAACACATATAAGTTTGTTGATTTGGTAAGTACTTTGAATCGCTGATGAATGATCACATCATGTACAAAAAAATATGCTAAACCATATAAAGCAATTCCAAAACCAACCCAGGTATACCAGGCGTAACCATTCATCATACCAAACATAATGCATAACCAACTTGGAATGGCGTAAATCAAAAAGAAAACATCATTGCGCTCGAACCAACTATCATGATCACGTTTATGATGATCGGCATGAAAATACCACATAAAGCCATGCATGATGAACTTATGATTGGCCCATGCCGAAAACTCGGTTAACACAAAGGTGATAAGTACGATACTAATATTGATAAGGATATCCATATAACTCTAACAAATTTAAATTTTAAAAGTTTACAAAATAGATCACACCAAAAAAAAGTAGTTGCAATCCTAAAATGATCATGCTGATCTTTCTATCTCCCCTCTTTAAATGATCCTGAAACAACCAAGCCGCTACAAATGAAACAGCAAACCAACCAATGTAATTATGCAAACCGGCTAAACCTCCTGAAAAATACCAAAAATCTAACCGCGGTGCCAATTGTTCCATCAACAGATCTATTCCCGTTGCAATAACGGCAGATGAAAAGGATATCAATAATTTGTTTTTAAAAATGTATGTACTTACTAAAATACTCGCAGTAGCCAATAAAGCCCAGTTAAGTGAAATGGTTAATGGCACTTCAAATAACTTCATTCCTAAAGCATTCCCATATCTGTAATCACCAAACACCCAACCCGTTTTTACTCCCACCACCTCACTTACAAAACCAATGATAGCAACACCTGCAAATGCCGCTACAAACTTAAGATCATGAATGGGTTGAAAGATCAAAAAAACAAAACAGGTATACAACAAGGTAAACGGTGTGAACGGCAAAAAAAATGAAGGATTGAGAACAAAACCAATTGAACCGGATGCATAAACCAGTATCAAAAAATAGAGCGCATATGTTCGCCATTTAGCCATTTAATTTTCTCTCTCTTGTATTAATTCACTTGCAATTTTTCCGCTTAACAAACATAAAGGTATGCCGCCACCCGGATGAACGCTGCCTCCAACCAAATACAAACCTTTTATTTTTGAGCTGTAATTAGCATGTCGCAAAAAGGCAGAAAATTTAGTATTGCTCGCATTACCATAAAGCGATCCGCCAAAGGATGATGTTTGCTGTTCAATATCAATCGGATCTAACTTCTCCTCTGCTTCAATAAATTTTTCAATATCGGTATGCAACATGCGGTTGATCTTTTTAACCACTTGTTCTCTTAACTCACTTGCATAATTCACACCCTGTTTATTTTTATGATGAGGCACATTTACCATCACAAACCAATTCTCACAACCTTCGGGAGCATCGGCCCTGCAATACTTTGAAGTGATGTTGATATAGATGGTTGGATCTTTAGAAGGTTTATCTTTTTCAAACAGATGTTCAAATTCTTCTTTATAGTTATTCGAAAACAAAATATTGTGTAAGCCTAATTCATTGAATTCCTTTTTTATTCCCCAATAAAACACATATGCACTGCTTGATTTTTCCTGATCCAATAATTTATGAGGCTTAAAGGCTTCCGGCAATAATTTATTGTACAACACATGCATATCCACATCACTAACCACCAGATCACTCTGAAATAAATTTCCGTTTGATTTGATGCCTTTTACTTTATTATTCTCAACAACAACTTCTTCAACCGAATGCGAAAAATAAAATTTAACGCCAACATGATTGGCTATATCAACCAAATGTTCTGTGATCTGATGCATGCCGCGCTCCGGCAAAAAAGCACCTAATCCAAATTCCAAATGGTTCACAATATTCATTAATGCCGGCGCTTTGTATGGATCAGAGCCATTGTAAGTCGCATAACGATCGAACAACTGAACTGTTTTTTTATTTTTGAATTGCGCTTCATTTTGCGCATGCATACTTTTATTCAATCCTAAAAAAGGCGCTTTTACAATTCCTTTCAAAGTTTTAAGATTGATAAAATTTTTAACTTGGTGCAACGATTGATTCAAAAACAGATCAGCAGTAGTATCATAATAGAACTTACTTTTTGTTAACTGTTTTTTCACATTAACTTCATCTTCCCCCAATTTATCATGCAATTCTTTCGCAAACTTATCCTGATCTGCATAAGCTGTAACACGTGATCCATCTTCATAAAAATAATTGGAGATGGTCTCTAAACGCCTGTACCTGAAATCTCCTTTGAAACCGGTTAATTCCGATAGTTCATCAATTAACTCAGGTAACGTAAATAAGGATGGGCCTTTATCAAATCGATAGCCATTAGTGGTAAATTCTGTTAATTTTCCACCCGGGTAAGCATTTTTCTCAAAAATGTTTACCTCATGCCCTTTGGCCGCTAACCGAATGGCAGTAGCCAAACCACCCACACCTGAACCAATTATGTTTACCGTTTGTTTAATGTTGTAAATAACCTTTAAACAATATTACGGGTATTTTGTTTAACTTGCACTAGAGCATTATGTCAAATAAAAATGTTGCAATAATTGGAGCGGGTTTCAGTGGACTATCATCTGCCTGTTACCTTGCCAAATGGGGTTACGATGTAACCGTATACGAAAAACACGATATGGTTGGAGGGCGCAGCAGAAGCTACGCTCAAGATGGATTTGTGTTTGATATGGGCCCAAGCTGGTATTGGATGCCCGATGTGTTTGAGAAATTCTTTTCTGATTTTGGCAAAAAAGTTTCTGATTATTATGATCTGGTTCGTTTATCCCCGGGTTATCGCGTTTACTTTACCGATGATCATTTTGATGTGCCTGCCAGTTTAGATGAACTATATACCTTGTTTGAACGCTATGAACCCGGCAGCAGTGCCAATCTGAAGAAATTTTTAAAAGAAGCAGAATATAAATACCAGGTTGGTATACACGATCTGGTTTACAAACCGGGTATCAACATTTCCGAATTAATGGATCTTCGTCTCATTAGCGGCGTATTTAAGTTAGATGTTTTTAAAAGCATGAGCAGTCATGTTCACAAGCTTTTTAAAAATGAAAAATTGCGTCAGTTACTCGAATTTCCGGTACTATTTTTAGGCGCTTTACCTGAACAAACGCCTGCACTTTACAGCCTAATGAATTATGCCGATCTGGCCCTTGGTACCTGGTACCCAATGGGTGGAATGCAAAAAATTGCAGAAGGTATGTACAAACTGGCATTGGAATTGGGCGTGAAATTTGAGACCAATGTAGATATTCAAAAAATAAATGTGGAGAATGGCATTGCCAAAACCATTAGCGCCACTAAAAACTACAACAGCTTTAAAGCGCTTGTATCATCGGCCGATTACAATTTTACAGAGCAAAAATTACTGGACCCAGCTTTCAGAATGTATGATGAAAAATACTGGGATTCGCGCAAAATGGCACCTAGCTGTTTGATTTATTACATTGGTGTAAAAGGAAGGATCGATAATTTGCTGCATCATAATTTATTTTTTGATGAGGATTTCGCAAAGCACTCCAAAGAAATTTACACAACGCCTCAATGGCCCGATAAGCCCCTGTTTTACGTTTGCTGTCCTAGCAAAACCGATAACAGCGTTGCGCCTGAAGGTCATGAGAATTTATTTATCCTTATCCCGGTAGCTCCCGGGTTAACAGATAGTGAAGAGATCAGATCGAAGTACTTTAAGATCGTAAATGATCGCATTAAAGCCAAAACCGGATTTGATGTGTCTGCCAATTTGGTTCATTTCAGATCATACGCCCCTAGCAATTTTGTGAGCGATTACAATGCATTCAAAGGCAATGCCTATGGCCTTGCCAATACATTGATGCAAACCGCTCATTTAAAGCCAAGCATTAAAAATAAAAAGGTGAAAAACCTGTTTTATACCGGTCAGTTAACCGTACCCGGACCAGGCGTTCCGCCATCCATAATTTCAGGCAAATTGGCTGCCGAACAAATTTTAAACTATTTTAAAAACTAGTTGTTTATAGTATAAATAAACTCTCTTATATGAAGGCAATATTTGATAACGTAAGCAAAAAGGCAAGTAAAATGGTAACACGCCAGTACAGCACCTCTTTTAGTTTAGGTATTCAGTTTTTGAACAAAGATTTTCATGAACCAATTTATGGTATCTATGGCTTTGTGCGATTTGCAGATGAGATCGTAGATAGTTTTCATGATTTCGACAAACCGGTTTTGTTGGATGAGTTTAAAAAAGAAACGTATTTAAGCATAGAGCGTGGTATTAGCTTAAACCCAATTTTAAACAGTTTTCAAAAAACCGTTAATGAGTTTGGTATTGAAAAAGAATTGATTGATACATTCCTTAAAAGTATGGAGATGGATCTGGTGAAGAAAGATTATACCGAAGAAGGTTATAAAGAATATATTTTAGGAAGCGCTGAAGTTGTTGGCTTGATGTGTTTACGCGTATTTACCGAAGGCAATAAGGAATTGTATGATAAATTAAAACCATACGCCATGTCTTTAGGTTCTGCCTTTCAAAAGATCAATTTCTTACGTGACCTGAATGCCGATTACATTGGTATGGGCCGTATCTATTTTCCGAATGTGAACATGCAGGAGTTGAATGAAGAAACAAAAGCAGCCATTGAAAAAGATATAGAAGCTGATTTTGACATGGGCTTACATGGTATAAAAATGCTTCCTAAAAAAGCACGATTAGGTGTTTATGTGGCATACATTTATTACCGCTCATTATTCAATAAGATCAAAAAATTAAAGGCCTCTCATATTTTAGAAGAGCGCATTCGTATACCAAATCCGCAAAAAGTTGCTTTGTTTGCGGGAAGCTATCTGCGTAACAGTTTGAATATCCTGTAATGAAACTCTTAATTCTATTTTTTACTTTCCTCTTTAGTTCGGAGGACCTTAAAAAAATGCGCAATGATTTCAATCACATGAGTAAAAGTGAGGAAGTTACCACGCGCATGATGGAAGTGAGCACCAAATCAAAAACTATTTCGGAACCTTTGAAACTCGCCTATTACGCGGCATCTGAAATGGCCTCAGCACAATACAAATTTAGTCCGGTTGCAAAACTCAGTGCCTTTAATTCAGGTAAAAAGAAGTTGGAAAAAGCGGCACTGGCAGATCCGACGAATATTGAGATCAGATATATTCGTTATGCCATTCAATGCAATGCGCCCTCATTTTTGGGTTACAATAAAAGCATTAAGGATGACAGACTATTAATTTTCCAAAACTTAAGTAATTTAAAAACAAAAGATATAGATTTATACTCGCATATTTGTGCTTACCTTTTAACACGCGAAAAACTTACAGAAGCGGAAAAGAAACAAATTAATGGTTGAAGATCAAGTAATACTGGTAAATGAAAAAGATGAACCTATTGGCACCATGGGTAAACTGGAAGTGCATCAAAAAGGTTTATTACATCGCGCATTTTCGGTTTTTATTTTTAATGATAAAGGAGAGATGTTATTGCAGCGCCGCGCATTAAGCAAATACCATAGTGCAGGCTTATGGACCAATACCTGCTGCTCGCATCCGCAACCAAATGAAGATACACTTGCAGCTGCTAACCGTCGCTTAAGAGAAGAGATGGGCATGAAAGCAGATCTTACACCTAAAACTTCTTTTATTTATAAAACCCCTTTTGATAATGGTTTAACCGAACATGAATTAGACCATGTGTTCATTGGTTATACCAATACCGATCCGGTGATCAATAAAGAGGAAGTAGATAGTTTTAAATGGATGAGTTTAGAGGCCATTAAAACAGAAATAAAAACAAATCCTAACGAATTTACAAGCTGGTTTAAAATTGCTTTGGAAAAGGTGTTTTAACCAATTTCTCTTCAATTTCTCTTCAAATTCTCAACAAATCCTACCACTTATAGCCTAAAACCATTCAAATACTAAAGGCATAGTATTTTAAACAAAAATTCGTTAAATTTAAAAAAACGAATTCTATGAAAAAGCTGATCACTCTTTTACTGACTGTTTTTGCATTCTCAAATTTATATTCTCAACTCCCCTATTTAAATGCGAGTACCGGTAACGCAGGCGAATTTCCAGTGGATAAGGATACGAATATGTATGGTTTTTATAACAATACCCTTTTTAAAGTTGATAAAAACCAAAATGTGGTTTGGACCAAAAACTATTCAAACATCAACTTTTATGGGTTACTATTAAGCAAAACAGGTAGCTTATTCTTTTTTAACCAAAATGTATTTGGAAAAATGGATTTGGATGGAAATCCTTTATGGACCAAGAGTATAGATGGAATTGATGCAATTTATTCTGGCACAGTTAGCGGAACTCACACTGTAAACTGCAACAGAATTTTGTTAGACCGAAACAACGAACTTGTTATTTCAGGATCTACAAGTGTAGGATCTACTGTTTCAGACAATGGTTTTATTTTAAAAACTGATACCAATGGTAATTTCAAATATCTTAAAATGGTTGGCGCATTGTATTCACCATCTACTTATTTTCAAGTTGTAAATGATAGTTCAGGTTTCTACAAATTGAACCGCTTTGGCCAGGGAAGCCCACCGATGTTGAGTGGTTCTTTAGCCACCAGAATCTTTAACATAAGCTATAAAGAAATAAGTGACACATTAATTAATTATATCCCCATTTTTGGAAACAACTATGGAGATTATTTGATGGGATGGTCAATATTAAAATCAAAATTAAATACCGATTTTTATTTATACGTTAGTTACAGGCCGGGCGCGATAGGAAATACACTTGATGTAACGATAGCGAAATTCAATTCAAGTGCTAAAAACTTATGGACCACACGATTTGATGGTGGCCCGGGCTTCCCTTCTTTAGGTGCAACGGAAAACTATAAAGGACAACTCCTTTGTCAATTTTTATTTCATATAAATTTTCCTGGGTCAAAAATAGCAGTAGCTTCAATTGACACCAACGGCGTTACAAATGGAATTTGCAAAAACACCTATATATACTCTACTTGGCCAATTCAAATGGGCTCAAATAGAATTCAGTCCTTAAAAAACAACTCCTTCTTTCAGGAACATATTCCTCAAAACTCTCCTCTTAACCCTTTAACAATAATGAAAATTAACTTCAATTCATCATCCTCTTGCATATCCACAGTATCGTGCAATTATACGTCAATACAAGGTTCTGCCCCGGTATCATATACTCCATTTTGTAAAATTAACCCGGTAACATCCTATACCATCAGTTCGATCACACCTAGTATTACTGTAACTACATTAACTATTAACACCACAAACTGTACATTAAACGAAGTTGGATTAAATGAGAATTTTCTGCAAAAGCAAACAATAAACCTTCACCCCAACCCTGCTTCAAACATCCTAAAATTTGATCTTGCTAATTCTGCAGAAGTTGAAGAAGTACATGTTTTGGATGTGAATGGTAAGACCGTTAAAACCCTTTTAAATTGTAAGGAAATATCAGTAAGTGATATTGCACCGGGAATTTATTTTCTGCAACTGAAAAGTGACGGACAAACGTATTATTCTAAATTCATTAAAGAGTAAAATTATATGAAAAAAGTTATTGTTTTATTTTTGTTACTTGTTAGCTTTATTTCCAAAGCTCAACTCCCTTTTTTAAATGCGAGTACCGGTAACGCCGGCGAGTTTCCGATAGATAAGGACACCAACCTATACATGTTTCACGGCAATCGTTTGGTGAAAACAGATAAGAATTTTAATACGATCTGGGCTAAAACGTATTCAGGTATAACTTATTCGAGCTTATTACTTTCTAAAACAGGGAGTATTTTTTTTACATCAGGTTCAAAAATAGGGAAGATCAACTCAAGTGATGGAAATTTGGTTTGGTGCAAAGAGTTAAATGGCGTAAGTATTAATAATGTAAACATCGTGTTAAATTTCAACAGATTATTACTCGATCATAATGATCATCTTTTAGCCACTGCTTATTCAAATCAAGAAGGAATATTTTTTAAAATAGATACAAATGGTACATTTATTAAATTAAGGTCCTTTCCAAAGCGTTACTCTAGCAATTTCACAATTTTATCGGATAGCGCAGGTATTTATAAATTTTTGGACGGCGGTGAATTTTGTCTTTGTCCCCCAAATTCTATCTTTATTACATCTTATTCTGATGTTACAAATAACATCATTTCTTATAAAGAAATTTTCACTCATTTTAGTAATTACAATACAATTGGGTGGGGTTTATACAAATCAAAATTTAATAATAGTTTTTATTTAAGTCTTTCCAATCTAGGTCCTTCCAATCTATCTAACGCTGGTAAATCAGGGATTGCTAAATTCAATTCGAAAGGTGATTTTATTTGGCAATCAGATTTTTCCGGGTTTAACGGATTACCAAATCACTTACAATTCACCAATTCACTTATAGAAGACCAAAATGGTAAATTAAATTTGTCTTTATCTACAGGGTCATATTTTATGTACTCAACTGGTGGTATATTTTCAATTGACTCTATGGGTGTTTCATCAAATACGGGTAGTATCACCTACAGCATCAGCACACAATCTACCTTTCCAAACAATTCTTTAACAAAGTACAGTTTGCAAAACATCTATGGCAGCAAATGTTATTTTGATATTGTTACAAATGCAATTTCTGACAATCCGCTTATTATTACTCCATTTCAATCATCCGTTCAAAATTCTTGCGCCATCACAGGCACTGCAATTACAAATTCAACTATTAATTCCATAGCAAGCTCCCAAACAAGCACACTTATTAGTGTACCGTCAATAACTGTATTTTCTTATTACAATTATATACCTACCGTAAGCAACATAACCTTTTCAGTGAATTTAAACTATTGTACATTATTAAGCACAAGTGAAATAGAAAAAGCAAAAACGGCAGTATCTATCCATCCCAATCCCACTTCAAACATTTTAAAATTTGATCTTTCAAACTCTACTGTAATTGAAGAAGTACATGTTTTGGATGTGAACGGAAAGATCGTTAAAACGCATTTAAATTGTAAAGAAATATCTGTTAGTGATATTGCACTGGGAATTTATTTTCTGCAACTGAAAAGTGATGGGCAACTTTACTATTCCAAATTTATAAAGAAGTAAAATCATATGAGGAAAAAATTATTATTTAGTTTCCATTTGTTCATTGCTCTTTTTTGCTATGCTCAAAAACATCAACCAATTGACTCAACAACTGTATGGAATACGTTCAACACAATACGGATCAACAGCGGTAATTGTTGTTATGCAGCCGTTAACTCAAGTTTTCAATTCAAAGGATATGTATCAAACAATGGGAATACCTGGTTAAAGCTTTATGAGTCGGCATTATTTTCAAACGCTTGTCCAAATATTTGCTCGAGTTTATCCTTACCTGCCAATTTTACCAATTCATTTATAGGCTATGTTTACAATGATTCAATAAATAAAAAAGTTTATTTCACAAGCACACTTACTCCTAATTTCACGCCTTCAGTTTCAAACATTGTTTATGATTTTCTAAATAAGAACGTGGGCGATAGTATTTCATGGCGTTGCGTGAATAGCAGTAACGGCGCCTGGAGTAATGGCAGTTCTAAATTTAAAATCAATACAATTGACTCACTTCTTTTTGCTGGAAAATATCATAAGACTTACTCGGTTTCAAATAATAATTTATTTTCATATCCAATTTCCTTAATAGAAGGAATAGGTAGCACTAAAGGTGCGTGGAATTCAATTTTTACCGATTTTGAAGCTAAATCAACCTTAACATGTTTTTCAAAACCACAACAAGGCGTTAGTGTTTCAAACTACACCACATTTGTTTATTCACTTGCAAGTGGTTGTGGTACATTAAACACTGTTCAAGAACTGGAAACACCAATATTCTCCGTATATCCAAACCCTGCAACAACTAAAATAGAGATCAAAGGAATTGATATGAATGAGGTTTTGATCTTTGATATACATGGGAAACTAATACTGCATCACAATTCCAATGAAAGGATCATTGATATTAACTCATTACAAAAAGGAATTTATTTTTTAAAGATCAAATCAGCTAATACGATCTATTCAACAAAATTTTTGAAGGAATAGCTTAAAACTTTAGTTCCTCCACCAAAATACATTATTGGAATTTATATGCTACAAATACACTTCCAGAAATGTTCATTGACGTTTGTATAAAATCTCTGGTTTCCATATATACCCTGAAACCTGTTACAATACTTTGTTTTTTAGTTAACTTAATTCTGAAATTCGCTCCAAAATGAGTACAAAAATAATACGGATTTAAAACAGATGAAGTGCTTACTTCCCATTCATGATAAATACCATTTCCAAATCCACTATCAGTAATTTTGCCTGTTTGATAAAGGGTATGACCAAACTTCAAACCAAATTCAAAATTCTCGACACTGTCATTTTGTTTCGAAGAAAACAATATACCTGCATCCATTCTTAAAACACTAAAATCTCCGCTATATATTGAATATCCACCAAGTCCGCCATCTCTAGTTGATCCAAACCCCGAGCGATAAAACAATCTGCTCTCAAATCCAACACGCCTTTTATTATACAATCTGTAAAACATACTAAAACCGGGCTTATAATTTGTTCCAGACCTAAAATGTCCTTCAGCTCTCTCTCTTCCCACTGTTCCCAAAACTTCCGCTCCCAGCAGATGCCTATATTTTTTAGGAATACTGTCCTGTGAAAACACAGAAGAAACTTTTAAAACTAGAAATAATATGAAAATCCTTTTAAGCATTCAAACTACTTAAATTTAATGAATACTAACTGCAAAAGCAACTTAAAACTTCAGTTCCTTCACCGTCCAGGCTTGAGGCTTATCATTGAACAGTATTTTGGTTTTGCCCCATACGTTGGCAAATAATTCCGAATCGCGGTAGGCATTCAAATGATCTTCGGATTGCCATAAACTGTATGTAAAAAAAATATTCGGGTGTAATTCATCCTGCAGTAACTCCACATGATCGCATCCCTCAAAACCGCGAATAAAGGTCCAGTTGGCACGAAACACTTCTTTAAAATCTTCCACCTTATCGGGTGCAAAGCTCATTTTTACAATACGCTTAATCATTAAATTCAATGAGTAAATTAAAATCAAATTCTTTTCCTATCTGGCGCGGATGCAACATTTGAAAGGCACTCTTACCATTGATCGCAATTTCAAGTAATCCAAATGTATTGAATAAGGCCAGGGCATCTCCAAACTTCACATCATCATAGGTGTCACTTATTTTATCAATTACCGCTCCCGGCAAAATAATGGCAAAACTTCTATTGGCACGTGCTGCTTCAAACTCGGCTTTGGAAATATTTGTGACCACATTTCCAAAATCATCTACGTAAATATTTTTTCCGCGTAACTGATTCGCGTTCCTGAAACTATTGAACTGAAAGGCCTTGTAGTAATCATCTGTTTTCATGGCAATATCTTTCAATGCCTTTTTATGAAGCAAATGATGCGCCACATCTATAAAAATATCCTTTAAAAAAAACTGATGCTTGCTGGTATCATCAAAATAGATCTGATACACCGGATCGTTAAATCCTTCGTCTATCAATGAGATCAATCCATTATCCAGACAAACAATGTATTGATCTTTATAGCGGGTAAGTAAATAGCGCGTATTATCAATACCTTTGCTGTTTTGGTTCAACTGACTGTTATTGACGATCAGCTTTACGGCTACCAGGTGAATGGTATCCTTCGGGAAATACTGTAAGGAGTTCTTTAAAATAAATGCAGCATCCGAAATGGCGTTATCGCGCACATCACAGGCCAGGTCAACAATTTTTACTTCCGGAAATTTAGAGTAAAGGTTTGCCTTAACAATACCAAGATATGGATCGCGATACCCTAGATCAGTTGTTAATGTTACGATGCTCACTTGTTCAAAAATAAATATTATTCTTCCGCAAGTTTTTTTTAAAATTGAATTTGATTAACAGTTTTATAAACAATACAAAACTCCCTTAAATTGACAGAGAAACTAATTACACTCGACAGCATTGACCCGGTTGAGATCTATGGCGTTAATGATGTGAAATTAAATATCATTAAAAAGTACTTCCCCAAACTAAAACTTATTGCGCGCGGCTACTCCCTCAAGGTTTTGGGAGATGAATCGGAAATTGGCCGATTTGAAAAAAAGCTCGAACTGATGGTGGATTACTATCACAAAAGCGGCGTTTTAACCGATTCAACCATTGAACGCTTATTGGGCCAAACAGGCGATAACCTCATAGAAGCCAAGGAAGATGCCATTAACAGCGATATCATTGTATTTGGCAACAACGGTTTGGTTATTAAAGCCAAAACCGAAAATCAACGCCGCATGATGCGCTCGATCATTAAAAATGATATGATATTTGCGGTTGGTCCTGCCGGTACCGGAAAAACCTACACCGCCGTTGCTTTAGCCGTAAAAGCCTTAAAGAACAAGGAAGTGAAACGCATTATTTTAACGCGCCCTGCTGTTGAAGCCGGAGAGAATTTGGGCTTTTTACCTGGTGACTTGAAAGAGAAGTTAGACCCCTACATGCAACCTTTGTACGATGCACTTTACGATATGATCCCGCTGGATAAACTGAACCAGTATATTGAGAACCGCACCATACAAATTGCACCACTGGCCTTTATGCGTGGACGTACACTCGATCATGCCTTTGTGATATTGGATGAAGCGCAAAACACCACAGAAAGCCAGATGAAAATGTTCTTAACGCGTATGGGTTCCAGCGCAAAGTTTTTAATTACGGGCGATGCCAGTCAGATCGATCTTCCATCAAAACAACCAAGCGGCTTATTGCAAGCCATGCGTTATTTAAAAAATGTGGAAGGTATTGATGTGATCGAATTGGATAACACGGATGTGATACGCCATAAATTGGTGAAGGCCATTATAGAGAAATACGATACAAAATCTTAATTTTAAAGGTTAAATTTGCAATATGATCAGTTTCATTCAAAATAAAATCAAAACCTCGGTTGACCTTAAAACATCTTTAATTTCAAACGATGCTATTTTACACGCCATTGAAAAAACGGTAAATACCATAGTGGATACCTACAAACACGACGGAAAAGTTTTATGGTGCGGTAATGGCGGAAGTGCTGCCGATGCGCAACATTTGGCCGCTGAATTAAGTGGCAGATTTTATTATGATCGTCCGCCTTTATTTGCAGAAGCCTTACACGTGAATACAAGCTATACCACAGCTGTTGCCAATGATTACAGTTACGATGTGATCTATAGCCGTTTGGTAAAAGCGATGGGAAGAAAAGGCGATGTACTGATCGGATTAAGTACCAGCGGAAACAGCGGAAACGTGGTAAAAGCGTTTGAAGAAGCACGTGCGCTTGGTATAACTACTGTTGGATTTACAGGAGAGACCGGCGGAAAAATGAAAGCCGTTTCAGATATTTTAATAAACATTCCAAGTACCGATACACCGCGTATTCAGGAGTGCCATATGTTATTGGGCCACACCATTTGTGAATTGGTTGAAATGGCTTTGTATCCTAAAAAATAAAATGGATATCACATCGGCCATTATATTAGCTGGAGGATTTGGCACACGTTTACAAAGCGTGGTGAGTGATGTTCCAAAACCAATGGCGCCGATCAATTCTGTTCCATTTTTAAATTACCAACTCAATTATTTAAAGCATTACGGTATTAAGCATGTTGTTTTGTCGATTGGGTATTTAAGTGAAAAGATCACCTCGTATTACAAGAATTCATTCAATGGCATGCAGATCAGTTATGTGATCGAAGAAACACCAATGGGCACCGGAGGAGGTATACGAAAAGGCTTGGAATTATGTGTTGAAAAAAATGTGTTGGCTTTGAATGGCGATTCATTCTTTGATGTGAACCTGCATGAGTTCAACGATCTTCACCACAATGCGTCATCTCAAATTTCATTAGCCTTACGAAAAGTTACAGATGCGGCACGTTATGGCACAATTGAATTGAATGACAACCGTATTACATCATTTAAAGAAAAAAGCGGAGAAACAAAACCGGGATTGATCAATGGAGGTGTTTATATTTTGAATAGAGATCTTTTTTTAGAACACACAAAACCAAACACCAACTTTTCCATTGAAAAAGATTTTTTTGAGATCAACTTAAAAACCATGATGATCAGTGGTTTTGAATTCAATGGATACTTTATAGATATTGGCATACCCGAAGATTACACCAAAGCACAACATGACTTTAAAGAATTTAAATATTGATAAAAGCTGGACACTTTTTTTAGATCGCGATGGTGTGATCAATAAAAAGTTAGAGAACGATTACGTAAAACATTGGATGGAATTCGAATTCATTGAGAACGTATTGCCCAGCTTTAAAAAATTGAATGATGTGTTTGGAACCATTGTGGTTGTAACCAATCAGCAAGGCATCGGAAAAGGACTTTATACGAAAGAAGATCTGGAGATCATTCACAACAACATGCTTTACGAATTAAAATATTTTAAAGGTGTGATCGATCGCGTTTATTATTCGCCTTATTTAGCTGCAGAAAATCATCCGCATCGCAAACCCAACATTGGTATGGCTTTGGAAGCAAAAAAAGATTTTCCGCATATTGATTTTCACAAAAGCATTATTGTAGGCGATAGCATGAGTGATATGGAATTTGGCAGAAAGGCCGGCATGAGAACCGTTTATATTCATGTAGGAAATGTGAAAGATCCGCTCATTGATTTTCAATTTGCCAGCTTACCTGATTTTATAAATAGTTTGTAAGATGAAGATCTCGATCATAACCGTAACCTACAACAGCGCAGTTACTATTGAACACACCATGCGCTCGGTTCTTGATCAAACTTACAAGAATATCGAATACATCATCATTGATGGTGGCTCAACCGATGAAACACTCAATATCATTTCGAAATATAAAACACAATTGGGTTATTTTATTTCTAAAAAAGACAAGGGCATTTACGATGCTTTGAACAACGGAATTGCAGCCGCAACAGGTGATATCATTGGCATTATACACTCCGATGATTTTTATACATCAAACACCGTCATTGAACAGGTGGCACACCAATTTGCCAAAACAAATTGCGAAGCTGTTTATGCCAATTTGTATTATGTTGATAGAACAAACACCGATAAGATCACTCGTAAATGGCATTCGGGTAACTACACAAATGGTATGTTTGTGAACGGCTGGATGCCTCCCCACCCTACTTTTTTTGTAAAAAAAGAAGTGTATCAAAAATATGGCGCATTCAATTTGAATTTTAAAACATCAGCTGATTATGAATTGATGTTACGATTGATCCATAAACACAAGATCAGGTTATCTTATCTGGATGAATACATTATTAAAATGCGTGTTGGCGGTCAAAGTAATGTGAGCGTGAATAACCGTGTGCTTGCAAATATGGAAGACCGAAAAGCCTGGGAAGTAAATGGCTTAACACCTCGTTTTTACACCTTGTGGCTAAAGCCTTTGAGAAAGATCTCGCAGTTTATTTAGATAAGGTACAGAAACCGCAGAGGTCATCGTGTTCTCATAAATCTAAGAATAAGGCTTTACAGTCACCCTGAACTTGTTTCAGGGTCTCAGTATTTATTTTGATAGGGTACTGAGACCCTGAAACAAGTTCAGCATGACTTTGAAAAATTAAAATGCTTAATATAAATTGGGCAATCGGTCATACTGAGCGGAGTCGAAGTATGACTCACAAATTCAATAACCCTTCGACTCAGTGTACTCTGCGTAAAAACTCTGTGTTCTCTGTGGTTAAAAAATCAATTTAATTTAAATAGATCATTAATGCCTAATCAAACCTCAAGGTTTTTATTGGCGTAATTTTTGTAATGATCAATGTTGGCAAGAATAACATCAAAATACAAACTGTAATGGTACCGGCATTTAGTAATAAATAAAACAACCAGTTCAATTCAATGGCAACTTTATCCACGTAATAAGTAGCGCTATCCAATTTAGCAATTCCAAAATAATACTGTATCACACACAAACCAATACCAATGATGTTACCCCATAATAATCCTCTCGAAAGTAAACGAACACTGATGTAAAAGAAGATCTTGCGAACGTTGGTATTGCTCATTCCCAAGGACTTCAGCATACCCACCATATTTGTTCTTTCAAGTATCAATATCAATAAAGCAGTTATCATGTTTATGACCGCTACCAATATCATCAATACAATAATGATCACGCCATTGATATCCAGTTTATCTAACCAAATAAAAATATTAGAGAAGGCATCTTTCACACTTATCAATTGGTAATTCAATCCAACATTCTCATTCAACTGATCAATTGCCTCGTCCAACTTTTCAAAATCATTCACACGCACTTCATAATTTCCAACCATTGAAGAATCCCAATAATTCAACTTTTGTATTTGTCTGATATCTGCAAATGTGAGGTTGTTATCAAAATCAGAAAAAGATGTTTTATAGATGCCACAGATCTTAAAACTGCGGCTGCGTTGTTCAAATTTGATGTAGTTCACTTTCTCTATTGAATCAAATAATTCGTGTTGCACAACAAAATAAACCAAAAACTTCTCATCCAATTTCAGATCTAACTTGGTTGCCAAACTTTCGCTGATCAAAATATCATTGCTTACTTCACTTGAATCAACTTTAGGCAAACGCCCGGCTTGTAAATAAGTTTGAAGATATGACAGATCATAATCGCCATTAATACCTTTAATGATCACACCTTCATTTTCTGTTTTTGTTTTTACAATTCCATTCTTTTGAGCAGTTGGCTGAATGTGTTTGATATTCGTTAATTTTTTTAAAACCGCTAAACTATCGTTTGAAATTTTAACCGGTACCTGCTCACCGTTCGAACCATAGCTGATATTACTGATAGTCACATCTGCAGCTATTCCGGTCACTTTTTTTGTGATCTCTTTTTTAAATCCTAACACAATGCTGATGGTAAGTAACATAACCGAAAGACCCAAAATAATACCCAAAATACCTATCTTTACAATAGGTTTTGAAATACTACCCTGCCCTTGATTCGTATTGGTTATTCGGTTGGCTATGTATTTTTCTACATTCAAAAAAATGATGCTTGCACACAAAAATAGCAAATTGATAACGCTTGTAATAGTTTATTTTACGGTAATTATAAGCTATGCACAAAAATTGGAGATCAAACCTTACAATTCGGTTACTATTGGTGCGCAACAATTCAAGGCCTATCTACCCAAATTAAAGAATAAAAAAGTTGCCATTGTTACCAATCAAACCGGCGTTATCAATGGTGTTAGTATTGTTGATACGCTATTGAAACTTAAGGTTAATATCAAAAAAATATTTGGTCCCGAACATGGCTTTAGAGGCAATACCGAAGCAGGCGAAAAAGTAAATAGTAACATTGATAAAAAAACCGGCTTACCTATTATATCACTTTACGGCAGCAACAAAAAGCCCGCCGCTAAAGACCTTCAGGGTATTGATGTAGTAATATACGATATACAGGATATTGGTGTGCGCTTTTACACATACATTTCTACCATGTGTTACGTTATGGAAGCATGTGCAGAAAATAAAAAAGAGATGATCATTTTAGACCGACCAAACCCAAATGGATTTTATGTTGATGGTCCGGTTTTAAAAGATGAATTCAAAGGCTTTTTAGGATTACATAATGTACCTTTAGTTTATGGCATGACCTGCGGCGAATATGCCCAAATGGCAAATAACGAGGGTTGGTTAAAGAACAGATGCATGACCAAGTTAACGGTGATTCCGTGTTTGAATTACAACCGTAATTTTTCTTATGAATTACCGGTAAATCCATCACCAAATATTCCAAACAGCACAGCAATATTACTTTACCCGAGTTTAGGCTTGTTTGAAGGAACCATCATGAGTTTGGGCAGAGGAACAAAAACACCCTTTCAAATTATTGGGCATCCCACTTATCCAGACACAGCCTTTTCTTTTACGCCCTTACCAACTGAACTTTCAAAAAACCCTAAATATGTAAATGAGCGTTGTTTTGGTTTAGATCTGAGAAAAGTGCATTATTTAACATTTCATCCACGACAGATCAATTTAAATTGGCTCATAAGTTGTTTTGATAAAATGAAGTCAATTGATTTTTTTGATAAAAATTTCAATTATCATGCCGGAAACTCACAATTGCAGGAGCAAATAAAGGCAGGTATGACAGATCAGGAGATCAGAAAAACCTGGGAAAAAGACCTTGAGCAATTCCGAATCGTCCGCAAAAAACACCTCATCTATAAGGATTGGGATTAATATCCGTCGGCACTTTTAAATTCTTCATCTTATCTTATAAAATAATTTTGGCAATGCCGCCAATAGCATTATTTTTGTAGCTCTTTAACAAATAGCGCTATGGCAAATTTTGACTTAATAATGCCTAAAATGGGTGAAAGTGTGGCGGAAGCTACAATTATTAAATGGACAAAAAACGAAGGTGACAAGATCAAAATAGATGAAACTGTTTTGGAAATTGCAACTGATAAGGTTGACAGTGAAATACCTTCGCCATTTGAAGGCACCTTGGTAAAACGTTTATTTAAGGAAGGTGATGTTGTGCAAGTAGGTGCAGTTATTGCTGTTATCAGTTCTGATGCCGGTGCTGCTGTTTCTGACGCTCCAAAAACATCAGCTCCTGAAGTAAAAACCGAAACAAAAGCGCAACCTGCTACAACAAGCACAGCAAGTTCTGCAGGCAGTTCAAACGATTATTCGCAATCAAATAAATTCTTCTCTCCATTAGTAAAAAGCATTGCTAGAGAAGAAGGAATTTCGTTACAGGAATTAGAATCTATAAAAGGAACCGGACAAGATGGTCGCGTTACAAAAGCTGATATTTTAGCTTATGTTGCCAATCCTAACAAACAACCGGTAGCCGCTTCAACAAGCACTGCTGCGCCTGTTACCGAAACAAAATCTACTCCAACTACTACCATTGCTGCCGGCGAAAATACAGTTATTGTAAATCGCCCAGCTGTATCATTAATGGCGGGTGATGAGATCGTTGATATGGATCGCATGCGTAAGATCATCTCTGATAACATGGTGGTAAGTAAGCACGTAGCACCGCACGTTACTTCATATGTGGAGGCAGATGTGACCAACCTGGTGATGTGGAGAGATAAAATGAAGAAGGAATTTGAAAAGAAAGAAGGCGAGAAATTGACCTTTACTCCTTTATTCATTGAGGCAGTTGCAAAAGCGATAAAGGATTTTCCATTGATCAATGTATCAGTAGATCAAACAGGTTCAAAGATCATTAAACGTAAAGCTATTAATATTGGTATGGCAGCAGCTTTACCAACCGGAAACTTAATTGTACCGGTAATTAAAAATGCAGATCAAAAGAATTTATTAGGCATAACAAAAAGTGTAAATGATTTTGCAACTCGTGCACGTGCTAATAAATTACAACCTGACGAAATTCAAGGTGGAACATTTACCTTAACTAACGTTGGTAATTTTGGTAACGTAATGGGTACGCCTATCATTTTACAACCGCAAGTTGCCATTTTAGCAGTTGGTACCATTAAAAAGAAACCGGCAGTTATTGAAACCCCTCAAGGTGATATGATCGGTGTTAGACAATTCATGTTCTTGTCACTTTCATACGACCACCGTGTGGTAGATGGCTCATTGGGCGGCACATTCTTACGCCGAGTGGCTGACTACTTAGAGCAGTGGGATGTTAACAGAACAATTTAAATGAGAAAGGCCTGAGAAATCAGGCTTTTTTTATGCTAAAATTGTACTTCTAAATAAATTTACTCACTGAAAACTCATTTTCAATAAGTTGAGGCCAATTTTTAGAACTATTCTTTGGCGCTAATCGTTAGTATATCTAAATTTGTGTTATGAAGAATACGATTAGTAAATTTTTTAGTGTTGTTATTTTAGCTTTAAGTTTCAACACCATTAATTCCCAAAATAACTGTCCGAGTTTAGGGCCAGATCAGTATTTACCTTGTGGTCAAACAACAGCAACCTTAAATGCGAACTTCAGCACCTGTTTGCCATCAGCGGTTCAACCGGCATTAACCACAACTTATAACGTTGTTAATATTCCATTTGCACCTTCTCCTACTGTTGGAAGCACACCGGTTACCATGTCAGACGACTCAGGAGCAGGGCCATTTCCGATTGGTTTTACGTTTTGCTTCTTCGGTAATACTTACACGCAATTTTACATTGGATCAAATGGATGGATATCATTTAGTCCCGGTCAATCAACAGCCTTTACGTCAGCCTCTATACCAAGCGCTGCATTTAATGTACCTAAAAATTGTATCATGGGACCTTGGCAAGATTGGCATCCCGGAATTACAGGTGGACCATACATTCGCTACCAAACATTAGGAACTGCACCTTGCAGAAGATTAGTTGTTAGCTGGAATCAATGCCCTATGTTCTCATGTACAACAACATTAGGTACATTTCAAATTATTATTTACGAAGCAACAAACGTAATTGAAAATCATTTAACCAATAAACCAAACTGTTTATCATGGGCTGGTGGAACTGCTGTTGAAGGCATCCATAACTTACCTGGTAATATTGGTATTACTGTACCGGGAAGAAACTCAACACAATGGACTGCAGTAAACAATTCGTGGAGATGGGTTCCGGCTGGTGCACCTGTAACACCAACAATTAACTGGTATTTAGTTGGAAATCCTACCCCAATTGGAACAGGAACACAAATTGTTGTAACACCTGCTGCAACCGGAAACTCTTATACTTGTAAATACAATTACGGTGCTTGTAATGCCGGATTTGAGGTTTGTGCGGCCAATCCTGGGAACTCACCGGATACGGTATTTGTAATGCCTTTAACTGCGATTATTCCAACTATTACAGCTCCAACGTGTATTGGAAGTCCAACACAAATTTCTTGTGCACCTAGCACTGCAACCAATGTATATGCATGGAGTGGTCCAAATATAATCGGACCAAACAATACACCTACAATTACGATCGGTTCTGCCGGAAATTACACGTGTATCATCACAAGTACGGCCGCCGCTTGTGCGGGCAGTGCTGTCGTCTCTGTGGCACAAACTCCAACCATAAATATTGCCTCATCAACAAGTTCGATGTGTGCATTTAATTCAAATAACTCACTTAATTCGGTCAGTTTAACCGCATCCGGCGCTACAAGTTATACGTGGTCAACCTTTACGAATGTGAACAATACATATTCATCAACTACCCAGCCTAACATCACGCTTGGTCCAAATGCACCTGCTGGAATTGGCTCTGTTGTAGTTGAAGGAACAAATGGTACATGTACAAATACGGCAACATATACAGTATTGATCATACCTAATCCAACCATTGCCGTTACAAGCGCTAGTGTTTGTCAGGGTGGAACTGTTGCTCTGGCCGCAAATAACGCTTCAACTTTTACATGGACTCCTAGTTCAACTTTGAGCAGTAGCACAGGATCAATGGTAATTGCCAATACGAACACAACAACAATTTATAGTATAACAGGAACAAGTTTGGGTTGTAACAGTGCAACAGAAACATCAACAGTAATTGTTGTTCCAAATCCTACCTTAACTGTTTCTCCTTTAACAAACACCATTTGTTATGGCAGCAGTTTAAATTTATCAGTTATTGGTGCTACCAATTACACCTGGTCACCAAGCGCTTCATTAAGTTCAGCAAACGGAAATATGGTAATTGCTTCACCTACTATTACAACAAATTATATTGTGATCGGCGAAGCTGCAACATGTACCGCATCAGCTGCTTATCAGGTATCAGTTATTACATTACCAAATATATTGGCAACTGCTGCTACAAACACTATTTGCCAATACAGTAGTACAAATATTTTCGCAAACGGCGCCTCATCTTATAGCTGGTCGCCTGCTGCAGGATTAAATACCACAGTTGGTAACGCGGTTGTTGCATCACCAAACATCACAACTGTTTACAACATAGCTGGGAATAATGGGGCATGTTTAGCATATGGTAGTGTAACTATTAATATTGTTCCATTCCCTAATTTAAACATCTCTACACCTAACGGTAAAATTTGTGAAGGTGAATCAACAACTATTTTCGCCAGTGGTGCAAGCACATACGCTTGGTCGCCTAACACCGGTTTATCATCCAATAACAGTGCGGCAGCGCAAGCAAGCCCAAGTGTTTCAACGAACTACACAATTATGGGAACAAACTCAGGAATGGGAATTAATTGTACCATGACCAAGGAAATAGTAATTGAGGTTCTTCCAAAAATTGTTCCTTCAATTAGTAACAGTGTAACAATTTGTAATGGTCAATCAACTCGTTTAATTGCTGGTGGAAGTAACACCTATTCTTGGATGCCTTCTGTTTCATTAAATGATGCAACCATTTTTAATCCGGTTGCTAACCCAACTGTTTCTACTAATTACACAGTTATGGTTTCAGATCATGGAAACTGTACGGTGCCTGTAACGGTATTCGTTAGAGTAAATCCAACACCAACTGTAACTGCGGGCGAAGATTATGCGGTAAATTTAGATGAACCAATGTATTTGAATGCTGCAGGAAATGCTACATTAACTTGGATCGCAGGAGATGGTATCTTATGTCCGGTATGCCCTAACACGCAAATTATGCCTAAGGCAAGCAGTTGTTATAAAGTTGAAGCTGTAAATGAATTTGGATGTAAAGCAACAGATGATGTTTGTGTTGAAGTAACAACTAACTACAACATTTATATTCCAAACATATTTACGCCTAATAACGACGAAATGAATGATGTGTTCCTTGTGTATGGAACAGGATTAAGCGATTTTGAAATGATCATCTTCGATCGTTGGGGAGAGAAATTATTTACCTCGAACGATCAATTAAAAGGTTGGGATGGAACATATAAAGATAAATTATGCAAGAATGATGTTTACCCTTATTTGATCAAGTATAAATCATTGGATGGTAGAAAACACACCAAGACAGGTCATGTTACAATATTAAAATAAAAAACTTAAAACTTTAATTTCAAAGGGCATTCCAAAAGGGATGCCCTTTTTTGCTAAACATTTTTTAGATTATTTAACATGACGTTTACAACTTGTTAATACAACCAACAAATGAGCCAAAACATCTTTTTAACTAGCCAATGATAGGTTCTATCTAGTGAAAAAACGCTTTTTGATCCCAATTTTCTTAAATTCATAAGGATAAAATTGTATTCCTATTATTAAATATATTCATTTTCAATTCATTACACATGAAAATAGCTTTAAAGTTTAAAATTGCGGTTTGTTTGATTCTTGCAACCATTTTTAGTGGTGTCTCGCAAACCTAGACGCTTAACCCGTATCAGTTGGGTACAACATGCGCAACGTGTATTGTAAACAACAATAACACACCAAAAGGCGGTGGTGGCGGAAACCAAGTAATGAACGGAAATGGTTTCATAGCAAACAGCTACGCAGCAACTGCCTGTGGATTAAATTACGTAATTGGTAAAGTAAAATTAGGTAAACGTTTACCAACACCAGGTGTTAACCAACCGGCTGCAATCAGCATCACCGGATTGCCTATTTGTAAAACAATATTAAAAGCATTTTTATATACCGGTGGATCAGGAAATGGTATAAATGTTAATGCAACTGTAACAAATCCTGCTGCTACTTCTTCTGTTTTTGCTATGACTCAAATTGGTAATCACGTTGACAAATGTTGGGGTTATGCAGGTACTTTCAATTACAGAGCAGATATCACAGCATTAATAACCGGTAATGGAAATTACATGGTGTCTGGTATACCAACAAATCCTCCAACTGCTGGTAATGACATGGATGGTGCAAGTATTGTTATCGTTTATAGTGACCCTACTCAATTGTTTACTGGACACATTGTAATTGGTGATGGTTGTCAGGTTGGTATTGGTGGTCAACAAACAAGTAATATAACCGGCTGGAATGCTTGTGCTGCTTCTACTTTTGCAAGTGCCTTTATGATCGTTGGTGACCTTCAAAATGTTGGTATTGCTAACTGCTTCATGAATAGCGCCGCAAATAATTTTAACTATCCTTCTGCAAGTCAGGATTGGTGGGATAACATCGTCATGAATCCTGCACCTAATGTTTTTGGTGGTCAAAATTCTACAACATTTGGCGTGAACAGTGGCGGTGACTGTTTCAACATTGTTGCAGCAGGTTTATATTACCGTACAGGTTGTAACGTTTGTACTGTGGGTGGCATGACAGTTACAACAGCAACAACTTCATCATGTACTGTAGGATCTGCTACTGCCTTTGTTACCGGGGGTTCGGCTCCTTATTCTTACACATGGACTCCTACTGCACTTACAACCTCAGCAATAACAAATGTACCAACCGGAACATACACAGTAACCGTTAAAGATGCATCTGGATGTTTAACCGGAACTGCAATTGCGGTAATTCCTGCTACCAATGCAACCATTGCGGTTAACAGTGCAACTATTTGCGCAGGTAAATCTGCAACATTAACCGCGCAAGGTGGTAACACCTACACTTGGACGCCAAATGCAACATTAAGTTCCGGAAACGGAAATCCGGTAATTGCAACTCCGGCAGCAACCACCATTTATACTGTTTCAACAACCAACTCACTTGGTTGTGTTGGTACAACCACAGCAACAGTAGTGGTGAATCCATTACCTGTTGTAACACCAACGGCAACAAGTCCGGTTTGTAGCGGAAACCCTATTAACTTAGGTGTTGGCGCATCAACTTCATATACATGGGCTGGCCCAAATGCATTTGCAAGTAACCTTCAAAATCCTACTATTGCTCCGTCTACAACTTTAAATTCAGGTAACTACTCAGTAACAGTTACAAATGCTTCGGGATGTACAGCATCAAATGTGGTAAACGTGTTGGTTAACCCAACTCCAACAATTACACCGGGTAACTTTGGTCCGTATTGCGCTGGCGCAACAATTAACTTAACAGTTGCTGCACAATCTTCTTACACATGGTCTGGACCAAACGGTTTTAGCAGCAATGCACAAAATCCTGCAATAGCAAATAGTCAAACTGTAAATTCCGGAATATATTCAGTAACCGTTTCTTCAGCGGCAGGTTGTATTGGCACCGGAACAACCAACGTAATTGTTAACCCAAAACCTACTCCAACAATTACAAGTAATAGTCCGTTATGTCAAGGATCTACTTTAAATTTATTTGCTAATCCTGCAGTTTCAACTTATACATGGTCGGGCCCTAATAGCTTCGCAAGTAACTTACAAAACCCGAGTGTTGCGAATGTGCAAACAGTAAGCACTGGAAACTACACAGTTATTGTAACTACTACAGCAGGGTGTACCGGATCAGCAACTGCTTTTGTACAAGTTAATCCAACGCCTACAATTGCGGCAGGTAATACAGGGCCTTATTGCGCAGGTGCAACAATAAATTTAACTGTATCACCATCTAACACGTTTACATGGACGGGTCCAAGTGCATTTAGCAGCAACGTTCAAAATCCAACAATTGCTAATAGTCAAACAGTGAACTCCGGTTCTTATTCAGTAACAATTGCAACAGCTGCTGGTTGTACAAACAACGCGGTAACAAACGTAGTTGTAAATGCATTACCAACACCTACTGCAACAAGCAATAGCCCTGTGTGCGTGGGCAAACCATTGAACTTAACAGGACTTGGTGGAACAACTTATACATGGACTGGTCCGGGTGGATTTAGTTCAAATACGCAAAACCCTTCAATTGCAACTGCTTCATTAGCTAATGTAGGAAACTACACGTTGGTAGTTACAAATGCGAACGGATGTACCAACAGTGTTGTTACAAACGTTGTGATCAATACATTGCCTGTAATAGTTGTAAATAGTCCAACATCTTGTGTTGGCTCTTCATTTACTCTTACAGCAAGTGGTGGAACTGCTTATGCTTGGACAGGTCCTAACTCATACAACTCTGCATTACAAAACCCTCCATTTGCAACAGCATCTACATCACTTAACGGAAATTATACTGTTGTTGTTACAAGTGCGCAAGGTTGTACAAACAACGCTGTGGCAAACGTTGTAGTGGTTACCTTGCCAACCGTTTCAATTGCAGGTAACAATGTGATCTGTTCACAAAACTTTAATTCATCAATCAATACAACTACATTAACTGCGTCGGGCGCAAATAGCTATACTTGGACGCTTCCAACAGGCTTTGGTGGTTCACCAAACTTAAACACAACGCCATTAGTAGTAACACCAAGTGTAACATCATTACAAACTATTGCAACTGTTTCAGTAATTGGTTCAGCCGGTACTTGTACGAGCAGTGCTGTATTTAATTTAACTATCAATCCAAATCCTACAATCACAGTTTCTTCTGGTAGTATGTGTGCGGGAACAAGTGTAAACTTAACATCCAGCGGCGCATCAACTTATACCTGGTCACCTTCAACTGCATTAAACACAACAAACGGACCAAACGTAATTGCGAATCCTAGTGTTATAACTGTTTATAGTGTTATTGGTTCAAGCTTAGGATGTAATAGTCAAACACAAAATGGAACTGCAACTGTTGTTCCTAATCCAACTGTAACAATTAATCCAAACCCTGCAGCAATTTGCTTGGGTAACAACATTAATCTTACTGCAAGCGGCGCAACAACTTATACTTGGTCACCAAATATTGCATTAACAACAACTTTAGGTCCTAATACTACAGCCAATCCAACAATAACTACTACCTACTCGGTATTAGGTTCACAAGCAACATGTACACATGTGGCTGCAATTACAGTTTCAGTATTGGGTTTACCTTCTGTAACTATTACACCTAGTAGTCCTACATTATGTATGAACAACTTCAATGGCTCTCCAAACACTGTTACTTTAAATGCGAGCGGCGCTGCTTCATATACATGGGGACCAATTATTGGTTTAACTACCAACACATTAAATGGTAATTCGATCATTGGAACTTCTAATGGTGCTGCAGCTATTTCAGGTACAGTAATTGGCGCGAATGGTACATGTACCAACTTAGCAACATTTACATTAAATGCCATTGCAAATCCAACCATTGCTGTAACATCAGGTAGCATGTGTGCAGGAACAAGTGTAACTTTAACATCGAGCGGTGCATCCACTTAAACCTGGTCACCTTCAACATCATTGAATACACCAAATGGAAATCAGGTAGTAGCCAATCCTGCAGTAACAACGGTATATAGTGTTATCGGATCAAGTGTAGGATGTAACAGTCAAACACAAACTGGCACAGCAAGTGTGGTACCAAATCCAACGGTAACATTTACGCCATTAACACCAACTATTTGTTTAGGTAATTCTGTTAACCTAACAGCGAGTGGTGCAACAAATTACACATGGTCGCCAAATACGGCAATTACTTCAACAACAGGACCAAACGTAACGGTTAATCCAACAGTAACAACATCGTATACATTAATAGGAGAACAGGCAACCTGTACTCACGTTGCGGTGGGAACTGTTTCAGTTATCAGTTTACCGGTAGTGAATGTAACTCCAAGCAGTCCAACCTTATGTTTAAATGGTTTTAACGGCTCGCCAAACACTGTATCATTAACAGCAACCGGTGCAACTTCATACACATGGGGTCCAATTATAGGTTTAAATCCAAATACTACAACCGGTGCTATGATCAACGGTACTTCTGATGGTATTTCTACAACAGCAACCGGTACGGTAATTGGTATGGTAGGAACTTGTACAAATGTTTCAAGCTTTACGGTTAACGCTATTCCTAATCCAACTATAACAGTTCTGTCTGCAACATTCTGCGCAGGCACATCTGCAACTTTAAATGCAAGTGGTGCAAGCACATTTACATGGTCGCCAACTGCATCATTAAATACTGCTAACGGACCGCAAGTAATTGCTAATCCAACAGTAACTACTATTTATAGTGTAATTGGTTCAAGTGTTGGTTGTAACAGTCAAACACAATTTGGTACTGCAGCAGTTGTGGCAAATCCAACCGTAAGCATTGCACCTTTAACGCCATCAATTTGTATTGGTGGAAATATTAACCTTACAGCAAGCGGTGCCAATAATTATACCTGGTCACCTAACACAGCTATTTCATCAACAACAGGAGCAAACGTAACGGTTAGTCCGACTGTAACAACTGCATATACTATAATTGGTGAAGCAGCTACATGTACTCATTCAGCTGTTAGAATAGTTACTGTTGTTAATTTACCTAACGTAAACATTAACTTAAATGTAGCCAATATTTGTATGAACAACTTTAATGGTTTAAACAATTCAGTAAATATCACAGCATCAGGTGCAACAACATATAACTGGGTTGGTTTCACAGGATTGGCTCCAAATACCTTATCAGGATCAAATGTTGCAGCAACCGCTTTGCCACCTGCAATAGTTGGTTCGGGCACAGTAATAGGAAGCGCAAGTACTTGTACAAACATTGCAACCTTTAGTATTCTAATAGTTCCAAATCCAATTGTAAGTATCCCAACTGCAAGTATGTGTTTTGGCAAGAGTGCTGTTTTAACTGCTAGTGGTGCAAGTTCATATACATGGTCGCCATCATCTAGTTTAAGTTCACCTTTTGGTTCTCAAGTTACTGCAACACCTGCACAAACAACAATTTATAGCATAGTAGGTACAAGTTTAAATTGTAACAGTGCAACACAAACAACAACAGTAGATGTAATTCCTAATCCTGTAATATCTATTAGTCCGGTAACGCCAACAATTTGTGCAGGAGGTTCAATTGCCTTAACTGCTTCCGGTGCATCTTCATATGTATGGACACCATCTGAATCACTTGATAATTCGGTGAACCCAACAGTTATTGCATCACCAAGTGTTACTACAAATTATGTTGTTGTTGGTACTTTAAATACATGCACAACTGTTGCTGTTCGTCAGGTAATAGTTATTCCTTTACCTTCATTGCAAGCTATTTGCCAGCCATCTGCTATTTGCCAAGGTGAACAAACGCAAATTAATGCGAACGGTGCAAATTCATATACGTGGATCCCAACAATTGGTTTAAGTAACGCGAACTCAAATTTTGTTATCGCAAATCCTACCATCTCAACAGTTTATTCGTTAGTTGGTAATAACGGCTTGTGTACTGCAACATTATCAGTTCCAATTGCAGTTATTCCTAAACCTGTATTAAACTTAGTTGCAAACAATCCTCGTATTTGTTTAGGTAACAGTTCAACTATTTTTGCTTCAGGTGCACAAGGCTATAGCTGGACACCGGTTACATCTGCTAACATGTTGAATAGTAATACGGCTTTAGTAACACCATCGGTAACTACCAACTATACGGTTACCGGATACAATTATGCAGGAACAGTTGCTTGTGCATTTACTAAAGAAATTGAAATAGAGATCGTGCCACAGGTAACTGCAACCATAAACAACAGCGTTGCAATATGCCAAGGTAATTCAGTTAAATTGAACGCTGGTGGTAGCAATACTTATATTTGGTCGCCTTCAACAGGATTGAACAATTCATTAACCCCTACACCATATGCAAATCCTCAATCTACTACCATCTATACAGTACAAGTATCTAATGGTGGATTCTGCGGTGCTACTGCAACTGTTTTGGTGAAGGTAAATCCTAACCCAACTGTTAATGCCGGTCCTGATCAAATATTAAATTCAGATGAACCAATGTATATCAATGCAGTTGGTACCGGTTCATTAACCTGGATATTTGGAGAGGAGATCTTATGTCGCACTTGCCCTACTTCGCAGGTAATGCCTAAAAACAGCGGTATTTATCGCGTTGAGGCAATTAACCAATATGGTTGTAAGGCAATAGATGAAACAGCAATTGAAGTAACTAATTACTACAACATTTATATTCCTAATGTATTTACACCAAATGCGGATGGAAATAACGATGAGTTTTTAGTTTACGGTACAGGTATCACTGAATTGCAAATGGATATTTTTGATCGTTGGGGTGAGAAATTATATACATCAACCGATCAATTAAAAGGATGGAATGGATACTATTTGGATGTATTGTGTAAGAACGATGTATATGTGTACTTGATCACATTTAAAACAATAGATGGCAAGAAACACACTAAAACAGGTCACGTTACCATTTTAAAATAAAAAACTATCAATTAAAAAACCCCCGAGAATTTCTCGGGGGTTTTTTGTTTACTTAAACTTATATTATTTCTTTTTTCCGAGGTTATACCAATCTATTTTACGTGTATAATTCATGATCGCAAACATGATCGTAAATAAGCCTAAGCTACCAATTAGTAAAGCATAACTTTCGAGTTGAATAATTACGAACATAAAACCATACAACAACGTTAACATACCGCCAATGGCTGCAAAAACACGTGTTCCTTTAAATAAGAAATAAATAAAGTACGATATGGCGCCAACTGTCATTACAGTGGCAATTAAATACGCAACAGAAAATATCATATACTCACTAAATGATAATAGCAAGGTGTAAAACAAACACAATGCAAAACCTACAATAATATAATTAAATGGATGTATCTTTTTTTGCTGTGTTATCTCCACTAAAAAGAAAACCAAAAAGGTTAATAAAATGATCATCATGGCATACTTAACAGATCGGCTGGTTTTTTGATAACCATCTATTGGCATGATGAGATCTACCCCAAAGGAGCTGTAAGAAATATTGTAAGCATCATCAATAAACATTTGCGGGTAATTTCTATTCAAATGTAATATCTTCCAATTGGCAGTAAAGCCATTCGCATCAATTTGCGAGGTATCAGGTAAAAACTGACCATTAAAGGCAGGCGTTTGCCACTTCGAAACTAATTTTACTTCTGTTGTTTTTCCTACAGGTACAAAAAATAATTGCTCACTCCCCTTCAGATCGATCGACAAATTTAGTTCGTGACCTGAGGCTAAAAAATTATCTACGCTATCAATCTCAAGAGGTGCAATAGCCCCAGATTCAAAAATATCACGCGCCACAACACCAGGGTTAAATTGTTTTACCTCGTTATTAAATGTCATCTCCAGTTTTTCTTTTATGCCACGCATATCCGACAATCCCAAAACAATAGAGGCTTCTTTCCAAATAAAATTTTCTTTTGGAATACTTAAGCTATTCAAATTTAACTTATCGAACGATGCCTTAACATTGATCTTTGAATTATACACAACCACTTCGTAAATATTACGATGTCGTTTTTCAGGCAATACATTACCATTAATATTTACCATATCAGGCAAAATATATAAGTGATGTTTAACCGAGCGCATCACTTTATTTGTATCACGGTAGTATTCTAAATATGGGATACTGAGTATGGGCCCTGTTATGGTTTGCCTTCCACTCCACTTGTTTGAAATATCATAAAATGCCTGTGCCTGATTATTTTCGCGCTCACTAATTAAGCCATTGATAATTACCTGCGGTATAATAAATACCAGAAGCAAAATAAAAATGATTACGCTTTTAATAATGATGTGGTACTTACCAAAAACACTTTCCTCTTTGGTACTTGTGCTTTGATCTTCCGGTTGGGGATTGTTTTCTTCCATTTGGGTTTTTTGAATATTAACCCAAAGGAAGATAAATTATTACTTGATTTATTTTTTTTAACGAAGTTTAGAACTTCATTGATCCGCCAATTGCCTGACGTGCTTTTCTGCCGCTAGATGGTTTCTTTCCCAACTCATATCTCACCGTTACTTCGTGGGCACCTGAAGTATTTGCCAATCCTAGATTAGAGATCGTTAGATCATAACTATATCCAACTTTGATCTTCTTATCAGCCGGCTCAAAACCAATTAAAAACGCTAAGCTCTCATGATTTGTATTCGTAGGCTTGTATGTTTTCATAGGTATTCCTCTGTACCATACCGTAAAATTGATCATTCTATTAAAATAAGATACGCCTAGATCTAATTGATCATTTACACCTTGATGACGGTAATGAAATAAACCTCCAATGGTTTGTTGAGGATCTTTTTCAGGCGAATCGCCATTTGTAAGCGCATACTTATATCCACCATGTAAACTATATAAAACATTCAATGGCTGATTTCCACCTTTTAAACTAACGTTTGGTCTGTTTAAATGATTAGCAGAAAAACCAAAATAAAACATGTCTGACTCAATTAAAACACCTGTACCTGCATCAAAATACATGATCGGAGGCGCATCTGCACTTGCATCTAAACTGGTTGCCGCACCTGTTACAAACTGATCGTTAAACTGCAAATTAGCGTATTGAAATTTACGTTGGCCATAACGCGCTTGTAAACCACCTCGAATATCAATACCATCTGATAATGGCAACACATAACTGTAGTTTGCACCTACCTGGGTACCTATTAAATTTGATGATCCTGCTTTATCCTGCAAAACAAATCCACCTAAACCACTATTCTTTTTGCTCCAGTTATAATCATACGAAACCATATAACTCACAAAACTTTTTTCTAAGCCCGGCCATTGATTACGATATACAGCGCCAAAACGGTGTTCGTTAGTTGCACCTGTAAATGCAGGGTTTAAATACAAAGGTACTGAGTTGAACTGTGTAAACTCAGGGTCTTGCGCATAGAGCTTACCGCCTAAAGCGATAATAGCAACTATATAAATTAAATTTTTCAAATTATTTTTTTATTAGTTTAATTTCTAAATCTGATTCTTTTTTCTCAAATGCCAAAGGTTCTAATTCCATTACCATTGCCTGAAATCCTTCTTCCTGAATGATCAATTTGTAACTCTTTAGCGGATTAACAACAATAATGAATTTTCCGGTTTTTGGATTAGAATTGAATATTCCGGCAACCTTATTCATCTCATTATCCAACAACGTTATTTTACCTTTTCCGGCAATATTATCTTTAAATAACATGCCACTCTTTACCTTCAGATCGTTATCACCAAAACGCGTGTCTATTTCATAAATGTCTTTATTGCCATACGAATCTTCTTTGTTGGTGGAATAATATCCTTTTTGCCCATCCACATTCAACACAAAAAAAAGATCGTTACCTACACTATTAATAGGATAGCCCAAATTGATCGGCTTCGACATTTGATTGTTATCATGATCATAAACAGATTTGAAAATATCAAACTCGCCCATGGTATTATGACCTTTTGAACTAAAATAAAAATTTTGTCCGTCAACATGTAAAAAAGGCGATTCTTCGTCGAATGCTGTATTAATGGTTGGACCTAAGTTATAAGCGGCAGACCATTTTCCATTTGGTAATCGTTTGATACGGTAAATATCTTTACCACCATAACCACCCGGGCGCGCACTGCAAAAATACATTTCACTTGAATCGTTGGTGAAACAAGCGCTTGATTCGTGGTATTGTGAATTGATCTCTAATCCTAAAGCAACCGGATTATCCCACTTATTTGCTTCAGTTAATTTAGTGAGATATAAATTGCCATTGATACCATCCGGCGACGAACGATAAACGATCATGCGATAACCATCATGACTCAAAGCCACACAACCATCGTTTCCTTCGGTATTTACAGGACGACCGATGTTTTCAGCTGGCTGCCATTCGTTATTAACTTTTTTACTTACAAAAATATCTTCGTAATAAAAACCAAACTGATCTTTGTTTTGATTAATGCCACCCTCGCGGCGTGAAGTAAAATACAACGCGCTTTCATCGGAAGGAACAATTGGCACATATTCAGGAAATGGTGTATTGATGTTCTTACCAATATTTCTGATGATGGAACGATGCGGATTAGAAATGAAATTTTTTGCATTGATGTTCACCTCTACCATATGATTTATTTCATCGTCTCTTACCACGCGCTTTTTTGCAGATGTTTTTTTACATTCTTTTAAAATGCTCATGCTTTCATCAAAACGTTTTTGTTGATGTCTGATGCGAGCCAAACAATATTTAGCATCGGCATTACTTGATTTTGCTAAGCGTGCTTCATGAACGGTAAAACTATCAACCGGGTACGACAAATGAAATTTACTAATTACAGAAAGTACATGCGCGTCATCATCCTTTGGGTTAGCGGCAATGATCCTGTTGTAAAATCCAAGTGCATTGTAATAATCTTCATTCTTAAAATAAAAAGTAGCTTCTTTCTTCATCAATTTAACCCAATCTTTACTTTGAGCAAATGATGAAAATGCTGAGATCAAAATGCAATATAAAATAAACAGCCTTTTCATATTATCTCAACAAAGTAACATTACCGGTTTTATTGATCTCAGTTCCCGAAACTAATTTAGCGTAGATCTTGTATGCGTATACATCGGCCGGACAAAGTACACCTTTGTAATAGCCATCCCATCCTTCTTTTACATTTGTAGTTTCAAACATTAATTCACCCCAACGTGAGAAAATTGACATTTTATATTTTTCTACACCAATAAAATTCGGATGGAAAATATCATTGCTCAGATCTTTTGGATCATAAACTTTTCCTGGCGATCCGGCAGTGTTTGGTGTAAAGGCATTCGGGATCTCCACCTGATCCAATGATAAAACCTCAACCGTGCTGGCCAATTCAAATGTATCCTTACAACCTTTATTGGTTTCAGCAATTAACTTGATCTGATAACTTCCCTCAGTGGTATACTTGTACACCGGATTTGTACTGGTAGAAGTTGAACCATCACCAAAGAACCAATTGTATTTATCTGCACCGGTTGACGTATTTACTAAAACAGGCGTTGCATCAGGCAAATAAAGTGTTAAAGTTGATGTATTGAATAACGCCGTTGGCTTAGGGAAAACCTTAATGATCTTATTACCAATTCCGGTACAACCTTTACTATCATCCGCAGTTAATGTAACCGAATAAATTCGTGTAATTGAACCGCTGTTCAAATAAGATGTTGCAGGAAGTGTTAAGGTTGGTGTATTTCCGTTACCTAAATTCCATTTTAAATTACTCAACGATGAGCTTGATGAAAAATTCACACGTAATACCGAACAACCACTATCTCGCGAAGAAGTAATAGGAACATTAGGTGCAGGATGAATTAAAAAGCTCACACGAACTGTATCGGTACAACCGTTAGGATTAATTGCAACCAACTGAGTTGTATGCGAAACAGGTGTAGATAATGTATTTGTGAAAACATGTGTAGGATCTGTGTTAGGGTTAATTAATGGCGTTGGATTCGTAAAGCCCCAATTGTAACTTGTTCCGCCAATAGTTTGGTTCGTAAACGTAATAACTTTATTAGCACAAGCAGGTGTATCAACTCCAAACTTTGCAATTGGTTTTGGGAATACAAAGAAATTTTTCACTACCGAATCTTTACAGCCATTTGCAGAAGTAGCAACCAACGTGATCGGATAGAATGTATTGGTTGTTGTAGAGCCATTAGTAAATGTAGTTGTGGCCGTCATGGATGTTGATGTTTGACCATTACCAAAATTCCACGCGAAGGTTGTATAGTTTGTACTTGTATTGGTAAAGCTAACCTGAATTGGCGGACACGAATTTGGTTGCGACATGTTCATATTCACAACAGGACCGCCAAGTTTAATTGCCGTTTTTTTGATACTATCTGAACAACCTGAATTATTAGTAACAACTAATGTGATGGTATAAGTTTGATTTACGGTTGATGGTGCAACATAAGTGTGAGTTGGACTTACCACCGTTGTTGTTGGAGATGCGTCACCAAAATTCCAAACACTAGAAATACCTCCAGTGCTTGTATTAGTAAATGTTATGCCCAACGGATTACATGCAACCGTTTGCGACATTACAAAATTTGGAACAGGTTTAAAATACACCTGAACGCCTTGCACAAATGTATTCGTACATGTTCCGTTTGTTGCTGTTAAAGTAACATTGTAAACACCACCTGCACTATACGTGTGTACCGGATTTGAAACGGCTGTTGTAGGAGATGAGTCACCAAAATCCCAAACAAAACCTGTAATAGGTAATGTAAAAGATGCAGATGACATGTTAGTGAATGATGTTGGTGAACCTTCGCAAACAAAATCAGCAACAAATGAAGGTGTTGGCGATGGATAAACTTCAACCGTTCCTGTTGTTGTGGCCTGACAACCATTAGCTCCAGTGATCAATAAAGTAATGATGTGTGTTCCGGCTGATGTGTAAGTTTGACTTGCAGGTACTTGATTGAAATCAAAATTACTGTTTCCAAAATCCCAGAACCAAGAAGTAGCACCAACCGATGTATCTGTAAATGTTACATTACTTAAAATATCACAAGCCTGAACCGGTGAATGTGTAAAGCTTGCTGTAGGCGAAGGTAAAATAGTTATGATCACCTGATCTGTATCGCTACATGAATTATGGAATGGATAATAGGCAATTAACTTAACAGTATAAGTACCTAGGGTTGCAAAAGTAAATGTTTGCGGTCCCGGCGGTAATGAAACAAAACCCGATCCGGTATCCCACTTAAATATTGAACCAGGGCTACTGGCATTGGTAAATGTTACTGCAGTACTCTGACAAATGGTACCCGTTGGAGCAACAATACTTGCGGTAGGGGCATTAAAAATATTTACCGATGAAAAAGAAGTGTCAACGCCGCAAATATTACTATCTACCAACATTACTGTAAAAAATCCATTGAAAGGAAAAGCTACAGTTTGCGGACCAGCCGGTGGATTTGGTGTCCATGGAATGATCGAATCCTGAAAACTATTGATCGACCAATTATTTCCTAATTTCCAATATTGATAACGTGGGTAATTATTTCCTTGCGTAGCACAATTTTTAGTGGATGTACTTGAAAACGTAAACACATTATCCGGCCAGCATTTTATAGGGTCAGATGCAACAATACTCGAAACATCTTTATCAAAAACATTCAACGGACCTAACACAGCTGAACTTGTACTTGTAAACGAACAATAGTTCCATGCATTTAATGTTACCTGCGTTTGGCAATTAACATTGGCACTTGTATACAAATGTGAAACAACCTGATTGGCATTGGTGTAAGTCATGTTCACTAAAGGCGAACCATCACCAAAATCCCATTGAAAATGTGTTGTCTGACTAACATCTGTACTAACATTACTAAAAGAAAAAGTTGCAGGTGAACAGCCCTCAGTTTGGCCTCCCGGCGGTATTGTAACAATAGCATTAACCGGCAATTCCATAACTACAACACCGGTAATACTGCATAATGATGGAATGATCACATCTACAACGAACGTATCAACTGTTGGATTGTAAACGTGCGAAATAATGGTGTTAGCCACATAATTTGAACCAATTACAGTTGGTGATCCATCTCCCCAGTTTAAAGTATAGGTACCCCAACTCGATGGCGACTGAAAGTTTAAAGTGTACGGTCCGCCCGAACAACTGATCCAATAAGGATTGCTTGAAGGATTTCCTAAATAGTCGAAAACTTGCGGACATTGTGATTTTGCAAAACCGAAGGTTAATTGCAACACTAAAAGGTATAGTAGTTTTTTCATAATTTACTTTTTCATTTCACAGGCATATAAGCCGGGTTCTGTTTCATCCCAATAAATTGGGATATATCCTATCATTTATCTTTTCGACCTACCCATTGCGGCTTCCCGAAGGAATCAGCGGGACACCTTTACCGCAACCTATTTGGTCTTTCAACATCCAAGGTTTACCAAATATTGCTATCACTAACAATACTTGTAGGCTCTTACCCTACATTTTCACTATCACCATTCCGCAAGCGGAATGGCTACCTGGTCTCTGTGGCACTTTCTGTTATATCAACTATTGGCTGACATACCCATATTTAACATATGGTGGATCTCCCTTTGTTGCCCGGACTTTCCTCCCCGTTTTTACACGAGGCGATAGAACTACCTGTGGACTAAAAATACAACAATATTTTGAAAATTAACAATAGTTTAGAAAAAAAATTAAACAAGTTTGAAATAAGAGAAATATGGCTTCTTTTACATTTTTGTTTTTATGTAAATTAAGCTCGATCTTAAAAATAAATTATGTGTACCTTCAGATCGTTGATCAAAATTTTCTAAATTATTTAATAAAATGAAAATTGCTTTAATTACCGATGGAATATGGCCTTACGTGATGGGTGGTATGCAAAAGCATTCATTTTATTTGTGTAAATATTTGGCAAAAAATAAGATCAATGTTGATCTTATTCATTTCAATCAAAGCAATTTAGACATTACTAAACTGGAATATTTTACAGAGGAAGAAAAAAAATACATCAATTCCATAGTGATCGATTTTCCAAGATCAGTTCAATTTCCGGGACACTATATTTACAATTCGTATCGCTATTCTAAACATGCTTTTCAAAAAATTAAAGACCAGTTAGATACCTATGATTTCATTTACACCAAGGGCTTTACAGGCTGGTATCTGATGAATCAGAAGCAAAAAGGCCATGTAAAGTGTTGTTCAATTGGTGTTAAATTTCATGGTTATGAAATGTTTCAAACTGCACCGGAATTAAAGATCAAATTACAGCATATTTTTTTATTACGTGCACCCGTAAAATCAATCAGTAAAAAAGCAGATGTTGTTTTTTCTTACGGTGGAAAGATCACCGATCTGATCAAATCAATTGGTGTAAAACCAAATAACATCATTGAGCTTTCTTCGGGTATTGAAAAAACTAATTTGATCGCAGAAATAAAACCATCCGGATCAAAAATAAATTTTTTATACCTGGGCAGATATGAGCGCAGGAAAGGAATTGAAGAATTAAATAAAGCACTAAACGATCTGATCCGTAACGATCAAAAAGATTTTACATTCCATTTTATTGGGAACATACCAGAGCAAAAAAAATTGAATTCAACACATGTGATCTATCATTCTGAAATAAGAGACAAACACATTTTACAAGAAAAGATCAGAGCTGCGGATGTATTGATTTGCCCTAGTTACAGTGAAGGTTTCCCGAATGTGATATTGGAAGCTATGACCAATGGCCTTGCTGTTGCCGCAACACCGGTTGGCGCAGTTGAGTTATTGGTTAATAACACCAATGGCTGGATCATTGAAAACAGCAGTAGTAGTGAGATCAAGAAAGTCTTATTAAATATCATCAAAGAAGATAAACAAGTGATCGATGAAAAGAAAAAAAGTGCTTTAGCGCACATTAAATCGGCATTTATTTGGGACGATCTGATTCAAACCTTCCTAAACGAGATCAAACGATTCATATAAGTTAACCACTTATCAAGAAAACACTGCCACTTATTCACTATCTTTTCCTTTTTTAAGTTATAATTAATTGAATTTCATTTATTTAGACGATAATAATCTAAATGGTTTAAGCTAACAACACCTCTAATGCTATTGATAAACATGTTTTTATTTACTAACTTAGTAACTAACTAAAACTACGGATTATGAAAAAACAATTACTCTTAGGAAGTGCTTTAATGCTTGCATTTACGGCATTTTCACAAAACAACAGGCAAAAATTTGAGCCTAATGGCATTTTAAACATGTCTGAAAAGCTTGCAGCTAAATTTGCCGCAGCCAATTCGCCGTTAGAGAATACAACTTCAAACAAAAACTCTTCTAGCGCTCCTATTTTAAACACTCCTGAACAAGGTACAGCACTAAAAAGCTCTAACAGTAGTTCCTTAATCGCCTCTCCATTCTTTCGAATTTCAGGTTCTATGAATGTTTTAGGTATGATCGTGAGTGCTTCAAAACCTTTACAATACAACCGTTATTTAGATGTGGTTTCATTTATTCAACGTAAACCAGGCACCTATAACGCATCTCCTGCAGGTGATAGCAACTCTGGTACCATTTTAGCATGGTATGGTAAAGATTGTGGTAACGTTGGTCAATGGGACAGTACTGTTATTTGGGCAGACGCAACAAACCTGGCACGTTATCCACAAGGTGGTTTATACAGCCCTAATGGTAACCATAATATAAACAATGCTTATGCCGTTGCCATGGGTCCTACAACTGGTGGAACTGGCTGGATAGGTAGTTACTATGCATCGAAAAGCTTAACGAATACTGCTGTTAAAAATGCAGCTGGTCCGGATGAGCAATTCTTCTCACACCAAACACCATTTGGTTCTTCAACTTCACCAACTATGACCAAACATTATTTCCCTCGCTATGGCTTTAGCCAATGTGATAACGGAATGGTTTATTCATTAGGTGGTTTATTTGATACTTATGATGGCGGTACAGGTCAACCGGGTAACTTTAGAGGTGGTTTGTTAGCAAAAGGTAACTTCGTTTCGGGCGCTATGGTTTGGACACCGGATAGTATGGTGCCTCCAACAGTAACTATTTCTACAGGTGGTCGTCAGTTGTTTAGCCAACCATACATGGCTTGGAATGATGCCGGTACTGTTGGCTACGTTGTGTTCATTGGTGGTAAACAAGGTGCTACAGGTGCAAACTTCGGATGGCAACCAATTGTTTACAAAACTACGAACAGCGGTAACACTTGGGCATTAGTTAATGGTATTGATTTTAATACACCTTCAACTTTTGATTTTGTATTAAATTCGATGGCTTCAGTAAACACTAACTCAAATTTAGCGATCCCTTTCTTTAACGTAGGTGAAGGTATTGATGTGACAGTTGACAAAAACAACAAATTGCACATTGTTTCTACTGTTGTAGGTACAGCGCGTAACAATGCCGATTCTATGGGTTATACATGGCAGTTCCCTAAAGGTTCAGAAAATATGGGTTGGCCATATGTGAATACTGCGTGGCCTTATATTTTTGACTTTATTGGTGACGGTTCATCTCCTTGGACTTTCAAAACAATTGACTCTGTTGGCACAGAAGGTCCTTCGGCAACATCTGGTCAGCCTGGTTTTGGTTCAAACCCTTGGGCAAATCAAGGTCAAACTACCCCACAATCTTCAGACATGCGTGTACAAGTATCACGTACTTACGATGGTGAATTCATTCTATATTCTTGGGCAGAATCGGATACAACTTTAACTACAGGTGCTGTAAAATGGAACGAGTTCCCAAATGTAAAATGTAAAGCTATGCGCGTATGTGACGGCGCAGTAAGTATGGATGAGTACAATGTAACTTCTCCTTCATCTGGATTTAATCCTCGTGTTCGTGATAAGGCTTATTTCCACTATATGTCTCGTCAATCAAGAGGTGGTGCTTCTACCTCTGGTGCTGCAACATTTACCGTTCCATTCACTGTTACAAACAACTTAACTACAAATGGTGATGTTGCCGTTGATAATTTCTATGGCCGTTCAATCGTATCATTCTCATTTGCTTCTGCTGCATGCGGTAGCACAGTAACAACTAATATCAAAAGCAATACAGCTAGTGAAGTTGATGCAAGCCGTTTATATCCTAACCCTGCAAAAAACAGTTTCAATGTTGGTATCAACTTATCAAAAGCAAACGAAATTGCAGTTGATGTTTATAATGCTATTGGTCAAAAAATTGCAGGTGCAAAATCAAATGGTTCAATTGGCGAGAATACCATTAATATGGATTTGAACAATGTAACACCTGGTGTATATTTTGTTAAAATAAAAGCCGGCACAAACGAATCAACTAAAAAATTAGTTATTGAATAAACCATTATTTTAACAATTATAAATGGTATAGAAACCGCCCCAAAAGGGCGGTTTTTTGTTTCAATGGATTTTTTTTAGTAACTTTATGGGAATATTATTAAATATTTAAGCTATATTGCGAAACATTTAACAGACAGAATGAACATGAAAAAACAATTACTAGTTGGTAGTGCCTTAATGCTTGCGTTAAGCACTTACTCGCAAAACAAACAAGCTATTCAGCCTAGCTCAATCGTAAATATGGCTGAAAAGTTAGCGTCAAAGTTTGAGGCGGCTAATACGCCAAACGAAAAACCTGCAACAGCTAACAAAAATACTAATCCTAACACAGCGGTAGAATCTTCATTCGAGAGTACTGCGAGTTCAGCTAGCAATCCTATCATCTCTGCTACTTTCACTCGTTTCTCTGGATCAATGAACGTTTTTGGTATGTTGGTAAGCAGTCAAAAAGCTTTACAGTATAACCGTCAGGCAAAAGCTTTCTCTTTCGTACAAAGAAAAAGTGCTACTTACGTTGTGTCACCTGCTGGTGATAGCAACAGTGGTGCAATTGTTGGTTACATTGGTAAAAACGATGGTGCACAATGGGATAGTACTTTAATGTTTGCTGATGCAAATAACTTAGCTCGTTACCCGCAGGGTGCAATTTATAACCCAGGTAACCAAGGTGACATTGAAAAATGTTATATCGTAGGAAGTGGTCCTGTAACTGGTGGTTCAGGATGGATCGGAAGCTGGTATGCTTCTAAAAGTTTAACTGCAACTGCTGTAAAAAATGCAGCAGGACCAGATGAGCAATTTTTCTCAAACACCGGACCTAACTTTGGTTCAACAACTTCTCCAAACTTAAAGAAACACGATTTCCCTCGTTACTCTTTTGCAGTTACTGAAGATGGTGTTGTTCGTTCAGCAGGTACTTTAGTAAATGATATCAATGCAACTACAAATGCTGGTTACGGTTTCCGTGGCGCGCATATTGCTAAAGGTTCATTTGTTACAGGTGCTTTTGTTTGGACCTCTGATTCAATTATTCCTCCAACTGTAACTAGAACCGATGGCTCTAAGCAAGTATATGGCAACCCATATATGGCTTGGAATGATGCAGGTACTCATGGTTACGTTGTATTTATTGGTGCTCGTACCGGTGCAACTGGCGCTAACGTTGGTTGGCAACCAATTGTTTACAAAACAACCAACAGTGGTAACACTTGGGCTTTAGTAAACGGTATCGATTTCAACAGTTCCGCTTTTGATTTTGTAACAGGATCAATGGCCGCTGTAAATTCTAACTCAAACTTAGCTATTCCTTTCTTCAACGTAGGTGAAGGTATTGACATGGTAGTTGATAAGAATAACAAATTACACATTGTTTCTACTGCAGTAGGTACTGCAAGACAACACCAAGATTCATTAGAATATACTTGGCAGTTCCCTAAAGGTACTGAGAACATGAGCTGGCCTTATGTTAACACTGCTTGGCCTTATATCTTCGACTTTACTGGTGATGGTACAGCTGCGTGGTCATTAAAAGTAGTTGACTCAGTTGGTACTGAAGGTCCTTCTTCAACTTCTGGTAATCCTGGTTTTGGTTCAAACCCTTGGGCTAACCAAAGTCAATCTAACCCTGTAAGTTCAGATATGCGTGTTCAAGTTTCACGTTCATACGACGGTGAGTACATCGTTTACTCATGGGCTGAATCTGATACAACTTTAACTACTGGTGCTACTAAGTGGAATGAGTTCCCTAACATCAAACAAAGAGCTATGCGTTTATGTGATGGTTCTATAAGTACTGATGAGTTAACTATTTCATCTCCTGGTACAGGTTTCAACCCTCGTGTACGTGATAAGGCTTATTTCCACTTCATGGGATCTACTTGTAAAGCTGGTTCTTCAACAAACACTTCGGCTACATTTACTGTACCTTATACTGTAACTAACAACTTAACTACCGATGGTGGTATTTCTGTAGATAACTTCTTCTCTAGTGCTGTAGTTACTCATTCATTTGCTTCTTCAGCTTGTGGATCAACTATCACTACTGGTGTTAATCAAGTTGCTACTGAAACTTCTTCTAGTTTCGTGTATCCAAACCCAACTAAAAACAACGTTAACGTTGATGTAAACTTAACTTCTGCAAAAGACATCACTGTTGATGTTTACAATGCAATTGGTCAGGTTATCAATTCAGTTAAAGTTAATGGTCAAATGGGTAACAACACTATCAACGTTAACTTAAACAATGCTAACGCTGGTGTTTATTTCGTTAAGATCAAAGCTGGTAGCTCAGAAACTACTAAGAAATTGATCATCGAATAATCAATTGATCAAATTCAATAAAAAAAAGGTCCTGAATCATCAGGACCTTTTTTATTTGCCATATTTTTTGTAAATTTATTTAAAACATCGTTTATGAAAAAGTTAGGCATTATCATTCTCAACTTTCTTTCACTTTACATTTTTAGCCAAAGTGATACTTTGTATTTAAGGGATAAACAAAAAATTCCGGTTAAACTATATGAAGTGAGCGAATATGAAATTAAATACCGCCGAACCGATGTTTCAGATGGTCCCATTTACACCACCAGTATTGAGAACATCCTAAAGATAAAATACAGCAATGGTAAAGAACAGATCTACACCCTTGATGAATTATATGTGCAGCAAGATGTAAAGGAAATTGTAAAACAAAGAACGGCTTACAAGTTCCATATTTTTGATCTGCCTACAGGCAAAATATCTTTTGGTTTTGAGCAAGTAATGCGCACCGGTATCAACGCCGATTTTAAAGTGGGTGTTTTTAATTCCAACTTACTTGATGCTTTCAAATACCCTAACAATAATTACAGTGATGCAAGCATCTTTAACAGATATGGTGCCCGTTTTGTTGGCGGAACATTTATTAGAGCCGGTGCAAAATTTTTAATTGGCCAGGATTTTAACGTGAAAGGTATGCGCTACGCACACTTATTGAACGGAGCCTATATTCGATTTGATGTGTATGCCAGCTATATTAAATATGATGCAATTAAATATTATATACATACACCCAAATCTCCTGGTCCATGGTATGGACCTATGAATGCAATAGAAAAAACTACCGATGGTCAAAATTACAATGCCGGATTCCTTTTATGCATGGGCAAACAACATGTTCTTGCTAATTTGATCACGATCGAATATTATGCAGGTCTTGGTTATAATGCATCCAGTTATTCTTTTACCCAAAATGATTTCAAAGAAAATGGTCCTGTAAATCCTGATGGTAGTACCTATTACTACTATAACCGAAACAACAATGTTTTAGCCGCTCAACGCATCGGCGATTTTATTTCTGGTACCATTGGCTTAAGTGTTGGTTATATTCATAAACCAAAAGAAAAGCCTTCTAAAACGCCTATTGCCAATTAATTGCAAAATTGCATAAAGTAGGTCCACCTTCGGCAAAAATCCTTAAATTTGCAGCCTAATTATTAAAAAAGTGGATAGAAATTCATTAATAGGCTTAGGTATAATTGCTGCGATACTTGGTGTATGGTTGTGGTTAAGCGGACCAAGTAAAGAGCAAATTGCACGTAATAAATTTGTACGAGATTCAATAGAGACCGTTAAAAAAGAACAAGAGATCAAAGAAGCAGAAAGGATCTTAGCGGAATCAAAGAAAAAAGATACTGCTAAAGTAAATCCAGCTGCTGAATTATCAGATTCGGTTAAAGCTGCTCTTAAGAACGATAATTACCGTGATTTCGCAATTTCTGCTGAAGGAAAAGAAACAACCTATACAATTGAGAATAACCTTGTAAAAGCAACCATATTAAACAAGGGTGCTCAGATCATTAAGGTTGAATTAAAGAACTATTCGCGTTCGGGTCAAAAAACACCATTGATCTTATTTGATAAAGATTCTACCAATTTCTCGCTGAAATTAAACACTTACGATCGATCACGTATTTTTAGTACCGATAGTTTTTATTTTAAATCGGTTACACAAAACCCAAACTCTATCACCTTACGCTTAGAGACCTCGAAGGCAGATAGCTACATAGATTACACCTACTCTATTAAGCCCGATGATTACATGGTTCATGCCGAAATTAAATTTACAGGCATGCAAAAAATTATTACTCAAACCGAAGATCAACTTCAGTTGCAATGGAAAATGGTTATGCCATCGCAGGAGAAATATATTGTAAAGGAAAAAGAAGTAGCAACTATTTACTACAAGCAAACTATTAACGATCCCGATAATATCAACCCTTTTAAAGATGAAGAATTAAGCATTAACGAGGCTGATATTAAATGGGTAAGCTTTAAGCAACAATATTTTAATTCAACCATTATTGCCGATAATTCTTTCATGAAAGCCGGAAGTCTTGTTAAACTTGGTCAGCGCGAAAAATCAACCGACGTTGTAAAGAGCGTTTTTACAGAACTTGGCGTACCATACAATCATGGCAATGTAGAGAAATTTGGCTTTAAATTTTATTTTGGTCCAAATGATTATAAAACATTGAAAAAATATGGCGATGATCTCGAGACCATAATCCCTACCGGTTGGAGTATTTTCAGTTACATCAACAAAGGATTGACCATTCCGCTTTTTGATGCACTTTCATCTATGAATATGGGTGTAGTGATCTTGATCTTCACCTTGATCATCAAGATCATCTTATTACCAATAGCTTACAAAACCTATTTGAGCGGTGCACGTATGCGCGTTTTAAAACCTGAATTGGATGCTTTAAATGCAAAAATGGGTGATAAGGCCGATCCAATGAAAAAACAACAGGAACAAATGGCTTTGTATCGCAAGGCCGGCGTAAATCCGCTTTCAGGTTGTTTTCCAATGTTATTACAATTCCCAATTTTGATCGCTTTGTTCGCGTTTATTCCTGCAGCAATTCAATTACGCCAGCAAGGTTTCTTATGGGCCGATGACCTGAGTACTTACGATAGTATTTGGACCTTTGGTGAGGTGCCATTTATTAATTGGGCTTATGGTGATCACGTGAGTTTATTTGCATTATTAATGTTCGTGAGTACAATTATTTATACATACATGAACCAAAACCTTATGCCGCAGCAAAACACCCAGATGCCGGGCATGAAATTTATGATGTACTTTATGCCTGTGATTTTCTTAGCGGTAATGAACAAATATGCCGCTGGTTTAAGCTGGTATTACTTTCTTGCAAACATGATCACCTTCTTGCAAAACTACATCATGAAAAAAGTGATCAGCGACGATTCATTGAGAGCGAAAATAGAAGCGAACATGAAAAAACCGGCAAAGGTTTCTAACTTCACAAAACGCTTGGAAGACATGGCCCGCCAGAGACAACAACAATTGAAGAAATAAAAAAATAGAATTTATTTTGAGAACCATGCCCTAAAAAGCATGGTTTTTTTATTTTACATCTTTAAATACAAACTGGGTAATTTCATTGATAATGGCTTTGGCTTCTTTATCTTCCAACTGCATCCCAAATCTTATAACTTTATGCTGACAAGCAAACTCAATGCGCTCGCCACCCTTTATCCAAAAGCTGCTATTGATCACTTCCGAAAAACTAAATTCTTCACGCTCTATTAACTTCAGATCCTGTATTAAACTGTAATCAAATTCCTGTATTTTTCCACGCTTATTGATCTCCTGCTGATAATGAACCACTCCCTCACTGATCCAAAGTTTTTCTTTACCATACTTTCGCCACATGAACGCACGCATGATCTTATATTCAAAATAAGCCCAAAACGATAGGTAAATAATGATAAATAATTTTGAGTTCTTATCACTTACCTGAAAGTAATTCACCAAAACAATGATACCACAAACGGTCCACGCTAAAAGCCAAAGGAACATAATGCCCATTTTTCGCTTATCTGATTTGGGTAGTATCACAATGCTTAAAACATCATCCTTTTTTAATATACTTACTCTATCTCCTATTACTTTCATTGGTTAACACCTTTTACACTTAAACAAATCTTATTAAAACTTTGGTTGTCGTTGGCAAATTTACATATCTTTATTACGATAAAAAACTAATGCAAAAAATTGAACCAAAACTAAATTTACTGGATGTAGTTATGCTCGTTTCAGGCAGCATGATCGGATCAGGTATATTTATTGTAAGTGCCGATATGATGCGAACACTTGGCTCGCCGTTTTGGGTACTGATGTGTTGGTTGTTAAGTGGCATCATAACCTTGTTGGCTGCTTTAAGTTATGGCGAGTTGGCTGCAATGATGCCGGAAGCAGGCGGGCAATTTGTTTTTTTGAAACGTGCCTTTGGTAATTTAACGGCCTTTGTTTATGGCTGGACCGTTTTTTTAGTGATACAAACAGGTGTAATTGCCGCTGTGGCCGTAGCATTCGCCAAATACCTTGGTGTTTTGATCCCACAAATTTCTCCTGAAAATGTTTTACATATTGGTCCGATTACCATACCGGTTACTCAAATTGTTGCCATTTTATCTATTGTAATTATAACAGCTATTCACACACAAGGTATTAAAAACGGAACCACCATTCAACGTGTATTTACTATTTCAAAACTCATTGCTTTATTTGGATTGATCATTTTGGCATTTACCAAACTAGGTTCTGAAAATTATTTAAGCGAAAATTTCAATGATCTTTTTTCCGCATCTAATTACAATACCGAAACAAAAACAAGCACACCTTTAACTTCGCTATCAATTTTTGTATTCATTGGCGGAGCCTTGATTGGCGCTCTTTTCAGCAGCGATGCCTGGAACAATGTAACTTTTTTATCGGCTGAGATTAAAGACCCGAAACGTAATTTACCTTTAGGATTAACTATTGGAGTGTTTATTGTTACAGTATTATATATTTTAGCCAACATTGCTTACTTTATTTTACTTCCGGCATTTGGCGATCCTGATGGTACAACACCAAACGCATTGGGAATCATGTTTGCCGATAATGATCGTGTGGCCACAGCTGCCCTATTCAGTTTTTTTGGCAATACTTCCATTTACATCATGGCCATACTCATAATCATATCAACCTTTGGTTGCAACAACGGATTGATATTAGCAGGGTCTCGTTTATTTCAATCAATGGCACATGATGGTTTGTTCTTTAAACAAGCTGCTAAACTAAATGCGCATCAGGTGCCAGCAACTTCGTTATGGATACAATGTGGCTGGGCATCGGTATTATGCTTAAGCGGATCGTATGGTCAGTTACTTACCTACGCAACATTTTCATCACTTCTATTTTACATTGTTACCATTGCCGGCTTATTTGTACTGCGAAAAAAAGAACCAAACACACCAAGACCATATAAAGCCTGGGGTTACCCAATTGTGCCATTCTTATATATTCTTATCACCTCTCTTATTTGCATTGATCTTTTGGTGTTTAGTTTCACAAATTCAATCATTGGGATTGTGATCATTTTACTTGGTATACCGGTATATTATTTATTCAGTAAAAAACAAAGTGCTTAAGCAATTCTTAAATAATTATTTCGGATTTAACAAACAACAACGCAATGGTATTTATGTGTTATGCACCATCAGCACCGTTTTGCTAATTATTAGAATAGCGTATCCCTATTTCATGAAACCTATAGACATAAAGGTTGAACAGATAGAGTTAATGGAAGAAGAGATCGAAGCTAAAAGATCGAATGCGCTCAGCAACCAATCCAATAGAACGTTTCAGCTTTTTGCATTTGACCCAAACACTGTAAGCTATAACGAATTAATAAAATTAGGTCTAACTGAGCGCACAGCCGCTACTTTTATAAAGTTCAGAAGTAAAGGTTTTGTATTTAAACAAGTGAGCGATCTTAAAAAAATTTATGGTTTAAATGAAAGAACATTTGAGGCACTTGAGCCCTATGTGGTCATCAAACACCAATCGAACCAATACAAAACCGTTGCTGCAAAAAACAATAAAGTTGCAAGATCTAACATCAAAAAAATAGAATTGAACACCGCAGACAGCATCATGCTTGTAGAATTAAAAGGTGTTGGTCCGGCTTATGCCAAACGCATTTTAAAATACCGTTCGCTTTTGGGTGGCTTTACAAAAACAGAACAAATAAAAGAAGTTTACGGGATGACGAATGAATTATTTGAATTGATTTGTTCCCAAATTACCATCAACTCAAATGCCATTTCAAAGTTCAATATCAATAGCATTGATTTTAAAACCTTGAATAAACACCCTTATGTTTCCTATGAAATAACCAAACAGATCATGAATTACAGGAAACAAAACAAGATCACTGAACAGAACCTTATGGACATGTTGCAGGATGAAGAGACGGTAAATAAACTAAAGCCCTACCTTACCTATTAAACCAGTGATATTAGCCGGTTTATGTGGTAAAATTTACATAAAAAACATCTGTTAGGTACCAAAAAAATGAGTAAATTAGCCTTTATTCATTGTAATTTTTCACTAAAAAATGAGCGATAAACAACGTACCATAAAGCAGGCGGTTTCTCTTACCGGTGTTGGTTTACACACGGGCCAACCGGTAACATTAACATTTAATCCGGCACCGGAAAATCATTGGTATAAATTTCAACGTGTAGATCTTCCTGAACAACCAATTATTGAAGCAGATGCTGATCTGGTGGTTGATACATCCAGAGGAACTACACTTGAAAAAAATGGTGCACGCGTGTATACAACCGAGCACGTATTAGCAGCACTAGTTGGTTTGGGTATCGATAATTGCTTGATCCAGGTAACCGGTCCTGAAATGCCTATTATGGACGGAAGCTCATGGAAATTCATTGAAGCATTAGAGGCTGCAGAAATAGTTGAACAAAGCGCTGATCGCGAATACTTCGTTTTAAGTGAGAATTTAACTTACGAAGATCCGATCAAAAAAGTAGAAATGCTTGCCGTTCCTCAGGAAACGTATCGCACTACTGTTATGGTGGATTACAATAGCGATGTATTAGGAACACAACACGCAAGTATTTACCATATTGATGAATTCAAGAATGAAATTTCTAAATGCAGAACATTTGTTTTCCTTCATGAATTAGAAATGTTATTGCAACATAATTTGATAAAGGGTGGTGCTTTAGAGAATGCAATTGTTTTGGTTGATAAAGAAATTCCTCAGGAAAAATTAGATTATTTAAGAACCGTTTTCAATAAAGAAACAGTTGAAGTAAAAGGACGTGGTGTATTGAACAATACAAAACTTCATTTTTATAATGAACCGGCGCGTCATAAATTATTAGATATTATTGGAGATCTTGCCTTGGTTGGAAAACCAATGAAGATACATGTTTTAGCTGCTCGTCCGGGTCATGCCGGTAATGTGGCCTTCGCTAAAAAAATAAAACAAATGATCAAAGAGGAAAACATGCGTAAGAAAAAGAATTTGCATGTGCCTTATGATCTGAACAAACCTGCTTTATACGATATCAATCAAATTCAAAAGATATTACCACACCGTCAACCATTTTTATTTGTTGATAAAGTGATGGAAATTACAGAAGAAGGAATTGTTGGTGTGAAGAACGTGAGTATGAATGAAGATTTCTTCAGAGGCCATTTTCCTGATGCTCCTGTTTTCCCTGGCGTAATTCAAATAGAAGCGATGGCACAGGTAGGTGGAATTTTTGCCTTAAGCAAAGTGCCCGATCCGGAAAATTACCTCACTTACTTTATGAGTATTGATAAGGTGAAATTCAAAAATCAAGTAATGCCTGGAGATACCATCGTATTTAAACTTTCATTGATCTCTCCTATCAGAAGAGGAATTGTTCACATGCGTGGCGAAGCTTTTGTGAGAGAAAAACAAGTAATGGAAGCCGAAATGATGGCATTGCTTTCAAAGGTTAAAGGAAAAGAAGTTAAACAAAGCGCCGAAGTATAAGATGATCTCAAACTTAGCATACGTTCATCCAAAAGCGAAAATAGGCAACAATGTAACCATTGAACCATTTGCCATGATCTATGGCGATGTAGAGATCGGTGATAATTGCTGGATAGGTTCTAATGCGGTGATCATGGATAAATCGCGCATCGGAAAGAACAACCGTATTTTTCCGGGTGCTGTTATTGGCGCTATTCCGCAAGATCTTAAATTTAAAGGCGAAGATAGCTTGGCAGAAATTGGTGATAACAATACCATCCGTGAATTTGTGACCATTAATCGTGGAACGGCAGACCGCATGACCACCAAAATTGGCAACAATTGTTTATTGATGGCCTACACACATTTAGGGCATGATTGTATATTAGGTAATAACATCATCATTGCCAACAGTGGTAATTTAGCCGGACATATAACCGTTGAAGATAATGTGATCATTGAAGGGATTGTTGCTGCTCAGCAATTTGTAAATATTGGTGCACACTCCTTTATTGCCGGCGCATCGCTTATTCGAAAAAGTGTTCCGCCTTATATTCGTGTTGCTCGCGAACCGCTGCAATTCATTGGCGTAAATACTGTTGGTTTAACGCGCAGAGGTTTTAGCAAAGAATTAATTAAGAATATAGAAGATATATATCGTATCATCTTTGTACGCGGACACAATATTACCAACGCGCTTGAGATCGTTGAAAATGAAATTCCTGATTCTCCTGAACGTAAGCAGATCATAGATTTCATTAAGGCGCAAAAAGACGGTATCGTTAAAGGAATTTAATTACTTTGGAAAACACGGTATCCATAAGCCTTTCCTCGGTCTCAAAAAAATTCAATAAAGAGTGGATCTTTAAGGAAATTAATTTACAAATTAACCCAGGCTCAAAATGGGTTATTTTAGGAAGTAACGGCTCCGGTAAATCAACACTACTGCAAGTGATTTCAGGTTTTTTGATACCTGATAAAGGCACCATCAGCTATCAGGCAAATGGTAACAATATAAAAATTGAAGAAGTAAATGACCTGATATCCTTTGCATCTCCATACATTCAATTGAGTGAAGACCTTACTTTAACCGAATACATTGAGCATATTGCTTTATTTAAACCATTTCAAAAAAACATTAGCACTAAAGAATTGATGGATATTTTTGAGTTGAAGCATGCTGCAAAAAAAGCTATTAAGCATTTTTCAAGTGGCATGAAACAACGAACAAAATTAGGAATGGCCATTATGGCAAATGCGCCGGTTCTTTTTTTGGATGAACCCCTATCTAATCTTGATGCCAATGGTATTAACTGGTATAAACAACTCATTAAGGATCAGGCATCACATAAAACAATAATAGTATGCTCCAATGCTATTAAGGATGAATATGGTTTTTGTGAAAAAGAACTAAATATGAGCGATTATAAAACGAATTAACACGGTATTACTAAACATTTCATAAATTTGTAGTATGCAACAAGGATTAGATCTGGGCGACATGTTTATAATAGCATTTATTGCTATTGTATTTATTGGTGGTGCTTACACGGTTTTTAAATTCATGCGCAATAAAAACTAATGAACTTTTTAAATTTCATATTGTTCTTAAACCTTGGCGGCGGCGAAGTAGTTCTTATTTTGTTCGTGATCTTATTAATGTTTGGCGGAAAAGGAATTCCTGAAATTGCCAAGGCATTAGGAAAAGGTATCCGCGAATTTAAAAATGCTACTAACGATATTCAAAGAGACATTCACCAAAGCACAGGCGGTATCACCCAACAAGTGAACGAACAAATTCAAGAGATCAAAAAAGAAATTGACGTTGAAAAAGATTAGTTTTTTTCTCTTTCTATTTTTGTATACCCTATCCTTTTCTCAAAAAAAAGATAAGATCGTTGTAAAACAACAAGATCAGATCTTATTTTACCACATGGGTGAAAAAAACGACAGTGTGGTGGTGAAAAATATTTCAGATCTGTTTTTAGTAAAATTAAGCTCCGATAAAAAAAAGATCATTGAGGTAAAATTAAAGAATGCCACCTTCATTAAAACGGATGATGAAAATGTATTTAAATTGGTTTATACGCCTGGCATGAAGTACCGGATGGTATATGCCTTAAATGCAGAAGAACGCGTTGCCGGAAATTCGAAAGACAATTTCACTGGTAATAACAAAAACATTGACCCACTTAGCTCGCAAATTGCAACAGACGGGGCCGTTTTAGATGGTTCAAAAGAAATTGTGATCGAACTGATAGATACACAAAAAGAAAAGGTGCTCATTACGAACACCTTTACTTATAAAGAGAAGTGATAATTACTTCTTCATGTGTTTTAAATTTAAACCGTACATCACAACAAAAGCCAGATCGATCAATACAAAAATGATCATTATCGCTTTTACTGCACCGGCTCCTAACTGACCGCCCATATCAACCGAGGCATCACCTGCGCTAAAGATCATTAATGAATAAGGAAGTATTTCAATGGCTGCGTAAATATAAAATCCAACTTTCTTCAAATTAAACATCATGATAACGCCTAACAAGCTCACTAATTCAATTAAAATTAAAATGTAGTTCTGTATCTTACCCATTACACTCTCCTGCTGTTTAATGTAATTGGCCTCCATTTGCTCTGCTTGTGCCGGACTAAACTCACGCACACGCTCAATTTGCTGCTGCATATTTTCGGGTGTATTCATCATTTCGCCCATAACAGCAATAATGATCATTAATGCCACACATATAAAAGAAAGAACGCATAATACAGTTAAGAACTGCGGGCGCTTTCCCTGATTTTCCATCTCGTTGGTTAGTGTGTTGTCAAACTGATTTTCCATATGGTTTAATTTTTTTTAAAAATAAAAAAAGTCCCAATTACTATTGGGACCTTTCATGTAATTTTTGAAAATTATTAGTGAGCTTGAGTTGAATCAACAGCTTGCTCAATAATATTTTCAAGTGATTCACGTAATTTAGCTGTATCGCCAAGATTCTCGATAAACTCTTTACCTGCATCACCTAAAGTATCGTGTATCTTTTTAACACCTAACACAGTAGTAATTGATAAAATTGTAGCTACAATTCCAATTACCATACCGGCAATACCCAAACCTTTTTTACCATTCCCTTTACTTGCAGCCATCATACCCATTACAGATAATCCGGTACCTAATAAACTTACAATTAACCAGAAAATTGCTAAACCCATACCGCCACCAACGGCAGCAGACAATGTTGCAATACCTGTAATAATTACCCATAAAACTAATGCTACTAAAGCTATAACAAAGCCAGCAACATTTAAACCTTTACCGGCATTTGTTTTAGCCGTTGTTCCAGTGTTTTCTTCCATTTTGTTGTTTTTTAAAATTTATGATTACAAAGAAAGGATATTTAAAATTTTAGGAAACGGTTTAAACCCTAAGTTTTCAACATTTAACTAAACTAATTAGCCTTCCATACCTTAAAATTGGCTTTTTGTCGTTCTGTTTGGTTTAAATGTGTTGCAACCTTGCTTTTAAAGAACCAGGTTCTCCCCTTTTGATCTGTTTCTACTAATATAGTTTTTACTTTTTCATTGCTTATAACGGTTAATTCTAGCTTGGTTTCGTTTTGATTGTATACCAATAAACTATTCAAGTTATTTCTAACTACCGTTCCGTTTACAGCAATAACATCATCATTCGCAAACAATCCGGCTTTCCATGCAGGTGAATAAGGCGCCACCAAACTTACACGGGCAAAGGTTCCGTTATCTATTGTTTTAAACCCAAAATTTCGTTCACACAACAATGGGTTATCTATCTTCTCTAACTTTAATCCAAGATATTCAAAGCAGGGTACTAAAGCTTCTTCAAAATCATTAGCACTCGCTACGTATGTATCAAAAAATGTCTTAAATGATCTACCGGATTCCAACTCTGCCAGTCGGATAATGTCATCATACGAATAGCCTCTATTCTTCTTACCGAACTCATTATATAATTTCAAACACACATCCTTTAACGATTGCTTGTTATCCGTTGCTTCCATGATCATCACATCCAACATCAACGCAATTAAATTTCCTTCATCGTAAATATTTGTTTTACGATAAGGTGCTCCGGGCACATAGCCATCTAACCAGGTATCCCAGCTGCTATCCGCCACACTTAAATTATATCGTCCGAAATTATGAAAATGTTTATCCAATCGTTCTTCAAGCGTTTCATAATATTGCGCCTCAGAAAATACATCCGAACTAAATAAATTCTTATCGCCATAATAGGTTGTAAAACCTTCATATACAAAACCGGTTTTAGCGTAATTTTCTTTTGTATAATCATATGGCAGCATTTCTACAGGACGGATCGTTTTTATATTCCACGCATGAAATAATTCATGACACGATACACCCAAAAGATCTTCATACACTTTACCATTATTGATCTCATAACCTGGCCCTAGAGCAATAACCGTGTTTTTAAAATGCTCAACGCCATGATAAAATTTAAAGGGTGTGATCTGAAATAAGAAATGATACTGATCAAAAGGAAAAGAACCCCAAAAATTGAATTGGTAAGCCGTGAATTTTTGAAAATCATTTTTTATACGCGCAAAATCGGGTTTGCAAATTCCATTAAAATGCAAATAAAACTTAACCCCATTAACCTCGTATGTTTCCGTTTGTAAATTTCGTGAGGCAATAAATGGCGATTCGGCCAGTTCATCAAAATTCATTGCTTTTAATTGTTTGCCATTTTTTTCTAGTGAACACGCTATTTGATAATCATCTGGCACTTGCAATTCCAATAAATGCGTCTCATTCATTCGGCCAACAACATAAAAACAGCAATGCACCGGATTCATATAGATCTGCGAATCATCGGCAAAACATGCGCCTGCGTTTAATTCAGCAGAGTAATAACTATAGGTTACTTTAACTGAAGAGCTCCCCTTGCAATTGATCTCCCACAGATCTTTAGTGGTTTTTAAGCAAGAAAGCTGCTCGCCTTTCTCATTAAATACATCAACTTTTTTAATATTCTTCGCAAAGTTCCCTAACTCATAGCGGCCCGGTCGCCACGATGGCAATTGCAGCTGTATCGTATCTGAATTTATACCGTCAATATGCATATCAATATACACATAATGCGAAGCCGGATTTTTTTGTAGGAATATATATTTGATCATAATTTTATTTGTTAAATGAGCAGTTAAATTTATATATTTAAAGATTATGAAACGGCTCATTTTATTCCTTTTTTTTATAAGTTTTTATTCGTTAAAAAGCCAAAACTTCGACTCTCTTTTATTAGTGTCGGTTAAATTACCGCATGATACTGAACGAGTGAATTTATTTTACCGCGAAGGTTTTGAAAAACGCTTATCGTGGCCCCAATATTCTTATGATTGCGCTAAACAGGCTGAACACGTTGGTTTACGATGCAATTCGCCCCGCCATTTAGCAAAGGCCTATAATTTATTTGGTGTTTTATTTTACCGAAAAGGTGAATTAAAAAAAGCATTGGATTACCATTTAAAAGCATTAGACCTTCGTCAATCTATTAATGATGAAGCCGGCATTGCACTAAGTGAAACAAACTTAGGTAACATATACACTGATCTTAGAAAATATGATCTGGCAGAAAAAAGTTACGTGAATGCCTTACAACTCAACAACAAATTAGGTAACGAAAAACAAACCGGCAACTGCTATTTAAATTTGGGTGTATTATTTATGAACCTCAACAAAAAGGAGGAAGCTGAAAAATACTTTTTAAATGCCTACAAGATCGCAAAAACCATTTTGGATTATGAATTGGAAGCCATGTGCTTGAACAATTTGGCGGTTATAAATATTGAGAACCAACAATACGAAAGCGCCATTAGCAATTGTATGGACGCGTTGAAGGCTAAAGAAATAATGGGTAATGAAGTAGAAAAAGCAGATAGTTACATTAACCTTGCAAAAGCCTATTACAAATTGAATGATGAGAAAAATGGCGAGTATTTTTTAAAGAAGGCTGATAGCTTGTGTAAAGCATACGACTATATGGAAGCAAAATGTACCATGTTGCAACTAAGTGCTCAAATTTATGAGACCACGCATAAATTTGACCTGGCTTTAATTGCTTACAAAGAATATACGTTGATCAAAGAAAGCATTAATGCGCAAAACGAATCAATACGACAAGAATATTACTTCAATGAAAAACTACCCGAACTTAAAAAGCAAATTGAACCATTTCATATTTCCTACTTAATGATATTTACATTAAGCATACTTACTATTTTAATTACGTATATTATTTTTAATAATAAGCGATGAGTAAAAAGAACAAAAACATCAATGTAGTTTACAGCACAAATCCTGATTTTAAATATGAAGAAGAAAGCCAGGATGAACAGGAAACACTGGAGCCTCAGCAACAGGATCTGCGGATTTTTTTAGATCGCATGGGAGGCGGAAAAGTTGTGAGCCGCGTTAGCGGATTTGTTGGCACAAAGGATGATATTGAAGCACTTGGGAAATTATTGAAACAAAAATGTGGCGGCGGCGGATCGGTAAAAGATGGGAATATTTTAATTCAAGGCGACCACAGAGATAAGTTAGTAAAGATCTTAAGTGAATTAAAATACAAAGTAAAAAAAGCCGGTGGGTAATACTTAAGCATTAATGCTAAAAGGATCGTGAAATAACCACAGAGAACACAGAGTCCAGCAAGGAGTACAAAGAGCAAGCAGAGATCCGCAGTGACTGGAGCAAAGTTGTATGTTAAATATTATTGGTGTTAGTTATTCCTTTTTAAATCATAAAATCTTTGCGTCCTCTGCGTTATCCTTTGCGTCCTTTGCGATTCCTGCCTCTATAACAAAAAAGCCCCTGTAATTTCTTACAGAGGCTTTCATCGATCATTAACAAACTTATTTCACTTCTTCAAAATCAACATCTGTTACGTTCTCACCATTTGCACCACCTTGGTTGTTTGCAGCACCTTGGTTCGCATTCGGATCGCCACCACCTTGTTGTTGGTTTTGAGCGTTGTACATATCCTGACTAGCAGCTGCCCACGCATCGTTCAATGATTTTAACGACACTTCGATCTTTGCAAGATCTTTAGCAGCATGAGCTGCTTTTAACTCAGTTAATGCACCTTCAATAGCTGTTTTCTTTTCAGCCGGAATTTTATCGCCGTACTCTTTCAATTGTTTTTCTGTTTGGAAAACCATTGAATCGGCTTCGTTCAATTTATCTATTTCTTCTTTTGCTTTTTTATCTGCATCGGCATTCATTTCTGCCTCACGTTTCATACGATCGATCTCTTCCTGACTTAAGCCCGATTTTGCTTCGATACGAATGTTATGAGATTTACCGGTTGCCTTATCTTTAGCGCTTACGTTCAATATACCGTTTGCATCAATATCAAATGTTACTTCAATTTGAGGCACACCACGCGGAGCCGGAGGCAAGCCATCTAAGTTAAATTCACCTAACTTACGGTTATCTTTTGCCATTGGGCGCTCACCTTGGTAAACAACGATCTGTACCGATGGTTGGTTATCTGCAGCAGTTGAGAAGGTCTCTGATTTTTTTGTTGGAATAGTTGTATTTGATTCGATCAACTTAGTGAACACACCACCCATTGTTTCGATACCTAATGATAGTGGCGTAACATCTAACAATAACACATCTTTAACATCACCAGATAATACACCACCTTGAATTGCTGCTCCTAAAGCAACCACCTCATCAGGATTAACTCCTTTGCTTGGAGCCTTACCAAAGAATTTTTCTACAGCAGCTACTATTGCAGGGATACGAGTTGAACCACCTACTAATATCACTTCATCAATATCTGAAGTTGATAAACCTGCGTTCTTTAAAGCCGAACGACACGGATCAATTGTACGTTGGATCAAGCTATCAGCTAAAGCTTCAAATTTTGCACGTGTTAACGATTTAGCGATGAACTTAGGTACATTATTCACCATAGTGATATATGGTAAGTTGATCTCTGTTGAGTTGCTGCTCGATAATTCGATCTTCGCTTTTTCAGCTGCATCTTTTAAACGTTGTAATGCAATTGGATCTTTAGTTAGATCAACACCTTCATCAGATTTGAATTCATTTGCCAACCAATCAATGATCACTTGGTCAAAATCATCACCACCTAAGTGTGTATCACCATCGGTTGATTTTACTTCAAACACACCATCACCTAATTCAAGAACCGAAACGTCGTGTGTACCACCACCGCAGTCGAACACAACAATTTTCATATCCTTACCTTTTTTATCCATACCGTAAGCTAAAGCAGCAGCGGTAGGCTCATTAATGATACGTTTTACTTTTAAACCTGCGATCTCACCGGCTTCTTTCGTAGCCTGACGTTGTGAATCGTTAAAGTATGCAGGCACTGTAATAACAGCTTCTGTAACTTCATGCCCTAAATAATCTTCAGCGGTTTTCTTCATCTTTTGTAAGATGATGGCTGAGATCTCTTGCGGTGTATATTTGCGATCATCAATTTGAACGCGTGGCGTATTGTTTTCGCCCTGTACTACTTCATATGGCACACGAGTTACCTCGGTAGAAACCTCATTGAATAAATGGCCCATGAAACGTTTAATTGAATAAACGGTTTTCTTTGGATTAGTAATGGCTTGGCGCTTTGCAGGGTCACCTACTTTGCGTTCACCACCTTCAACAAATGCAACTACAGAGGGTGTAGTACGTTTACCTTCGTTATTTGCAATAACTACGGCTTCATTACCTTCCATAACAGCTACACAGCTATTAGTGGTACCAAGGTCAATTCCTATTATTTTTCCCATGACTATAAGTATAAAATTTACAAGTACACTTCAATAAATATGCCATTGGGCTATTTTATGGGAAATATGACATGGTGGCAGAATACAGTTAAAAACAGGTCTAAAATTGTCACTAACTACCTAGTTTTCAGCTAAAAATTGGCAGTTTATGGGCAGCCGATGAGTTGCAAGTAGGCGTCATAAAAACGGTATTGACAGGTATACATATTTGAAGAAAATTCACTGATAAAACTCTTTGACATTTCCTTTGAAACGTGCGACTTGGTTCTAATGGTAAAGATCCCCAATGCCTTTGCCCCATCGAAATTTGAATAGGGTTGTTTAAGCTGATTAAATGTAAGTGAAGGCGCTGTGATCCTCATAAAATCATCATAAACTGAACTGCCTGCGTAAGCAATGTAATCGATCTTATACATTTTTCTACCCAGTAAATTTGGAGGATCAACTCTTTTTGAAAGCTGTTTGCCTATATAACTGTAAAACTGATGGCCGGTAAATGCAAAGCTAAATCTGCCATCACCTTGAACATTTGAAATTGGCAAAGCAACAAAAGGATAATCAATAAAATGAAACTGTTTTTCACCGGTGTTTAAACTATCATAATAATGCATTCTTATTGTGAGATCATGAAGTGCGGCACCTTTTACGGGAATTGTTTTTACACTAAATTCATTATTAACACCTGAATAATTCATGTAATAAGTAGATGGGTTTGTTGGTGTGTAAGCCACCGGATAAAAAGGTGGTGAAAAGGGGCCGTAAATTGAAACGGGCACACTATCCAACATAGCAGCGCTTGCTGTGTAAATATTCCCATTTGTTTTATTTTTGATGGTTAATTTATAACTGCCGGTTAAATATAACTTTTCATTTGTTACATAAACGCGCTGTTGAGTTGTAAATACACCAGGATCTGTTTGTATCAAGGTATCCCTAAAAACAATTGATTGATTTCCGCTTGAAGGCGATGCTATAGTTTTAACGCCGCCAACAAAACGCTCCAACATCACCTCTAATTCACCCGGTTTATAATTTACCGAATCAGGTATCTGGGCCATTTCCAGGGCGTTTCCATCACCCTGTATGATCTTATTTATGCGGATCATTTGTTGCTTTTCCTGAGGTGTGATGATCGCATATACATATGGAATATCTTTATATGGGGCTGCCAACTTCAGATCATTTTTACATGATGCTAAAACAAGTAAGAGAATAACCTTTAATAAAGTTGATTTCAAACGCATATTTAAATATAACGCATAGAAAACAAAAAAAAAAATGGTGGTATGAATTTATTAATAAGTGGTAAGATTTTTTTTACACACAACCATTAAGGGCAGCCGGGTAAACTCAAATTACTTGTGTAAAAGCGGTATGAACAAGTGTTTTTATTAAATGCAAACTGATCAACAAATGAGGTTGCCATATCTTTTGCAATTAAACTTCGTGTTCTGAACGTGAACAAACCTAAGGCAGCACGATCTGTAAAATTAGAATACAATATTTTTTCCTGAGCAAAGCTTAATGAAGGTGCCGCAAATTGCAAATAATCATAATAATCCTGTGTTGTTGCATAGCTGATAAAATCAACGCGATAGGCCTTTCTGCCAACCAAGCCCGAAGGAAAAGAACGAGCAGCCAACATATTCCCATATTCAAGAAATAAACTTGAACCTGAGAACGTAAAGTTAAAATACTTGTTGTTATTAAAATCTTGTTGCTGATACAATTGCTGCGGATTAAAAACATAATCCAATGTTTGGTAATTTTTTGAACCATTACTCAAACTATCGTAATAATGCACACGAATGGTAAGATCATGCAAATAGCCACCAGGCGCCGCTTTTGTTCGCACATTGTAATTCACATTGGTATTACTGTAATCAATATAATAATACGGCGGGTTAGATGTTGCATAAGGCACCGGATAGAAAGGTGCTGCAAAAGGCGGTAAGCCAGTTAACGGAACGCTATCCAATGCAGTTGTTTGAGAAGTGAATGAGTTACCTGTTTGATTATTTTTGATGGTTAATTTATAAACGCCGCTGCTAAACAGTTTTTTTCGAGTGATGTATACGCGCTGTGTGGTGGTAAAATCACCTGCATTTGTTTGAATAAGCGAATCAGAAAAATACACTTCTGTTTTACCACTATCTTGTTCAGCAGCTGTTTTTGCGCCATTTACAAAACGTTCCAACATAACAGTTAACTCACCTGATTTATAATTTACCGAATCGGGCACCTTGGCCATTTGCCTTGCATCGCCTTCTCCTAAAAATACTTTATTGATGCGGATCATTTGCATACGCTCCTGAGGTGTAATAATTGCATAAACAGAAGGAATCTCTTTATAAGGAGCAACAATTTTTAAGTCGTTCTTACAAGAAATAAGAACAACACTAAAGATCAACGTTAATATGCTCAGGCGTATGGTATTTAACATGTTCCAAATATACTAAATCTAAGTTATAGCCTTTAACCTTTCGTGTAAATTTAAGTACAAGTCCTTGAATCCCAGATAGAGCGATTCATCCATGGTTCGCTCATGGAATACGGTTACAAAAATGGCATTTAATTCTTTGGCTTGTTCAGCTAATTCGATCATTTGCTCTTGGGCCTCTAAAATTGGTGTTTTTGAGTAGTTAAAATAAACACCATCCATTACCACAAAAGGGATCATTAGCAATTCTGTTGCCTTATTTTTTTCAAGATCGAAATAACAAAAAGGCGTGAAGGTTGCTGCCCTGTATCCTGCTGCTGAGGCAAAACCCATTGTAAAATCGGCTATAACGCCATTATTAATAAGTTGCTTTGGTGTTTTTGCAATATCAAATCGCAAGTAATGCTGTCGAGATAAATTGATCTCTGAACCTGAATGTGTTTTTATACAATCAAACTCTTCCTTCATCAATTTCTCATTAGTATGGGCATTATATGAAGGGTGTAATCCAAAGGTAACATCCTCTTTTTTTAATTGCTCAAATACCGGCTCAAATGCAACTGAGTGCGGGTCAATAGTTCGGTCAAACTCTGTACCTGTGCGTTGCAGAAAAAAATAAAAGAGTGGGACACCGCTTTGTTTAGAGATAGCGTTGAGTTGTTCATATACATCAAACGGATCGGCAAGCTTTCCTTTAACTACTTGTATACGCCTTTTCAGATTCTTCAGATCAAGCAAGTAAATATCTTTTAATGCGCCTGCTATTGTTCGCTTCTGCCCTTTATTTTTATAGGCAAACAAATTATCTACATCAATTGTACTCGCATAAACAAACTTTTTTTGAGTGAATTGTATTGATCCAAAATGATCAATAAGTTTCAATTTAAACTCGTTGATCCATATATTAACCAATGGCTTTAAATGTTGCTTCAATTGAAATTGTATAGCGTTAACGGCTTCAAAACGTTGATGCCTGTCTTTTTCAAACGGTTGCCACTCCTGATAACGCGAAATGAAATAAAACACAGATGAAAAAAGATCATATCCCAGATCGCACTTTGTTTCATTCGGATAAAAATAAACCAGATCATTTTTTGTAACATGCGTTGGGATATAGTTTTGATCAATGCTCGTTTCAAACAACAATTTATGAGGTTCAATTTTAAACGCATTATCTAATACATTACTTGAATAATTGATCTTTAATTCTTTTGATTCGTTGAATGTTTTTAGATCGGAAATGAGTTTGTAATTGCAATTTAAAACATGCTGAAAAATAAAATTGCAGGTATAGCTTAAACGTTCTGTGAGCTCAGTTGAGTAAATAACAAAACTTGGCGCTTGTGAATTTGAGTTTAACTGAAAAAGCTGATATAATTGTTCTTTGGTCAAAACTCTTTTTAAATAGTAACGCAAAATAATTGATATTATTTGCTAAAACAAGATACCTGTAATTTTAAATTGCCTTAGTTAATCATTCTCGTAAGGAATGTAGGTCAAACGGATCGTTGGCTTATACAAAGCGCTGCCTGAACCGCCAATAACAACGCGCTCCGAACGATCATCCCTTCTGATGGTATAGGTTGGATCGCCATTGGCAATAACCAAATAATAACCCAAATTCTTTTTAGTGCCATTCATGATCGCCTGTATATCGCGGGCAATATTAAAAACATACTCTTTTTTATCACTGTCGTAACTGCCGCCGTATCTGTTCAGATCGATACTATTTGTTTGTTCAACTGTATAGGTTTCACGATTTAATGAATCAACAGCAAGTATAGCCAGTTTTAATGGTGGATTGTATTTTGGGTCGTTACCATTTAATCCTTGATCAACTTTAAAAACGATCTCTGCCTTATTCACCGATATTTTTTTCTGCGATACGTAATTTTTCAAGAACGGGAATTCAACCTTTACCTTTGTTCCGCCCAATCCCTTTAAGTAAAGGCCTTGTGAGCCCACAGATGTATTGCCTTGCAATTGGTTGGTTAATAAACTTGAACCGCCATTCAAATATTTATATTCGAATTGATTGAAGCGAACAACATTTGATCCATTGAACGGGAATCGAAACGTCTTTGTTTCTTTAGAACTTGATATAGTGCCATTTTGATAATACAAATAAAACCCGCTTTTTGCATTATCCAGATCGATCTTTGTAATAGCACCTTGGTTATTATTTGGATTTAAATTTGTTGATTTAGTGGTTAAATAAAACCCTTTATAAGTGCTTTGAAAGATCGTGTTGTTAGTTAAATAAAATGGGTTAGTTAATATGGCAGCAGCATATGCCTGGTTAACCGGAATACGAATAACCAACAAGCCGTCCATTGATTCAACGGTGCCTGTAAATGATCCTAATAAATTTGAACTATTGTAAAGCGAATTGTTATTTGAATAATTGATCTGTGTATTCGAGATCTCTTTATTCATTTCATATAATTGATACGTTAAAGGTGTTTGGTAATCGCCAACAAAATCCAAACTTTTTACAGCTAAAATTATTTCCGATGACACCAAATTTGCATCATCGCCAAATGACACATTGGTAATATTATTTGGGATAGAAAATTTAGTATACAAACTCACATCTGTTCTTCCAAAAACGGGATCTTGATTGGAACCAATGAATTTTGTTGCATCGTTAAAGGAGATAACACTATCCACTTTGAAGGTGTAGGCTTTAACGGTAGCTGTATCTGAATATTTCGCGTTCAAAACATCGTCCTGATCTTGCACATTGGCACCCAACACATCGCTATCTTTCTTACAAGATGAAAAAACAAAAGCAAATACCAATACCGCTAAAAACGATCTTAAAAAAGGGAACATATGCGTTTGTTTCATCAAAATAGGAGGGCTAAATATCAACATTTTTTTCAAATAAAAAGCCCCGCCTATAGCGGAGCTTTCATAAAATATGCAAAAACAGATTAACTTAAAACATCTGCCTCTTCAAGTATCATATCATAAAACTCATTGAATGAGTCCATGTATTCTAATTCATTTTTATAACCTAAGAATTGCTTACCCGATTTTTTAATAAACTTTTCTAATTCCGGATTAATGGTTTCAGTAGCCTGAATAACACCATCAGCAAATTCAATTGATTGTTTGATCAAGTTCAAGTGATTAGATTCTTCAGCAACGTGTTTGATATCCTTTTTGTTAAATCCGTCAAATGACAATTTCTCCGAAAACTTTTTGTGTAAAGTTTTTGGGAAAGCATCGTCATATAACGAAACAATGATCTTTGATTCAGCAAAAATAGGATCCTCAGCATAATACTTCTTTACATAAAGCGGCATTAATGAAGTAAACCAACCGTGGCAATGGATTATATCCGGTTGCCAGCCTAATTTTTTAACAGTTTCGGCAACACCACGTACAAAAAACATGGCGCGCTCATCATTATCATCAAAATGTTTGCCTGAAGTTTTATCGGTTAAAGTGGCTTTTCTGCTGAAAAACTCCTCATTATCAATAAAATACACTTGCATACGTGCACTTGGGATGCTAGCTACTTTAATGATCAATGGATGATCTACATCGTTGATCACTAAATTCATACCAGAAAGACGGATAACCTCATGTAATTGATGTCTTCTTTCGTTGATACAGCCGTATTTTGGCATAAATGTGCGGATCTCTTTGCCGCGTTCCTGGATTCCTTGTGGTAACTTTCGAGAAATTTTACCGATTTGCGTTTCGTCCAAATAAGGAGTGATATCTTGGGAAACAAATAGAACACGTGATTTCTTCATACAGCTAATTCCCTTTTTAAATAATAATACAAAAGTAATAAAAAAAAAACCTAATTTCAAAGTAAATTGTAGCTTTGCGGGCCATTTTATGTTAATTTTCGATACAAAGAGCGCTTTAAATGCCCATTTAGAGTCGATAAAAAGCCAAAATATTCAGATAGGATTCGTTCCTACCATGGGCGCACTGCACCCGGGCCATACTTCTTTGATCGATCTTTCAAAAAAAAGAGGCTTATTTACCATCTGTAGCATTTTTGTTAATCCAACTCAGTTTAACGATCAAAACGACCTCAAAAACTATCCTCGCACGCCTGAAAAAGACCTTGAAATGTTAAAATTAGCAGGATGCGACGCTGTTTTTATGCCAAGTGTAAGCGAGATCTACCCAAAAGAAGACAAGAGACAATTTGATTTTGGGCATTTGGATACCATTTTGGAGGGTGCACACCGCCCGGGTCATTTTTTAGGCGTAGCCAAGGTGGTTAGTATCCTATTTGACATCGTAAAACCTCATATTGCCTTTTTTGGCAGTAAAGATTACCAGCAGGTAATGGTGATCAAAGAACTGGTAAGGCAATTAAAACTCTCTATTGAAATTGTACCCTGCCCTATTATTCGCGAAGCAGACGGCCTGGCGATGAGTTCACGAAACATGCGTTTGAATAAAGAGGAAAGGGAGGCTGCCAAACTAATTCCTGTGTTATTAAATGAAGCCAAACGCATGAAATTAGCCGGTAAATCGCTTCAAGAGATCAAACTAATGGTTAATGAAAGATTAAATGGAAATCAAATCTATAAACTCGATTATTTTGAGATCTGCGACCCAAACAACCTTAACCTGCTAAATGAGGTTAAACCCAACACTCCATCCATTGCCTTAATTGCCTGTTTTGTAGGTCAAATAAGGCTTATAGACAATTTACCGCTTCAATAGATTTAACAAATCGAATGAGTGAGCGATAAGCCCATCTAAAAAAATTTAATTAATTTTAATTAACCCAACTATTATTACGCGTTATACGTATTAATAGATATCGAAAAGAGATTAATGATAATTCAGCCCAACCTGATAAAGGATTGCATCAACCGAGACCGTCGGGCTGAATATGAATTGTATAAAACCTTGTACAGTTACCTCATGTCTATTTGCTACCGTTACATACATCAAAAAGAGATGGCGGAAGAAATGCTGAACATTGGTTATTTAAAGATACTTACCCATTTAGAAAAGTACGACGAGAAGCAACCATTTAAAGCATGGGTGCGTCGAATAATGGTGAACACCTTAATTGATGAGTACCGAAAGAATAAAAGTTTAAAGAATAAGATCAGTTATGTTGAAGAATATTATGATACCGAAGAATATTCAGAAACAAACTCAGCACTTCAAAAATTAAATGCCAGCGAAATATTATTGATGATAGAAAAATTACCGAAAGCAAGCGCACAGGTGTTTAATTTATTTGCAATTGATGGTTTTAGCCATAAAGAAATTGCAGAGATGTTGGAGATAAGTGAAGGCACCAGTAAATGGCACCTGAACTATGCCCGACAAAAATTAAAGGACATGATCAACGAAACAGTATTAACAACAGCAAAAGCATCATAAACTAATGAAAAAGAATTTTGACAACTTTGATGACCTGATGAAGGATAAATTGGATGGTATGGAGTTTCCATTCAACGAGGCAAACTGGGAAAAAGCCAGTCAGATGATTGATGCTGCTCGTCCGGCTAAGAAACCATTTGGTAATTTATTGCTGGTATCATCTATAATTGTTACCTGCGCACTGATCATTTCATCGGTATACTACTTCGGCGGCAAATTAGGCAATACCACTTCACCAGAAGTTGCTCAGAAAAACGAACAAAGTTCTGTTTCAACTTCTAACGAATTAATAGCGAATAGCGTTGCTGCCACTTCACAACAACTGAACAATTCGTTTGAAAAAACAACTCCAAATTCAAATGAGAACGCAAGCACTAATGTAAACTCAAACAATAACACCAATACGATCAATAACTCTGCTTCAATAAATACCTCTGAAACAAAAAACAGTGCTGATGTTCATGTAAAATCAAATTCACGACCTACAAACATGAATGTTGCCGTTGTAAGTTCAAATACAAAAAACAACTTTGGTAAGAAAAACAATTCAAACCCAATAATTAGCAAAACATCATCATCTAATGGCATGCCAGTTGGAGCAGCTGAAGGTGCTCGTCAAAAAGAACAACAAAACGGAAATGCTTCAGCAACAAACAATGGATCTACCGATAGTCAAAATACTTTTGCTACAAATGAGCCAAAGAAAGAAAGCTTAACAGATCCGGAATCGAGTGTTGTAAATCAAAACGTGGAGGTTGCACAAACAACTGCAACTAACACCGCTGCACCTGATACGTCAAACGGTACAAATTCATCTTTCACTAAAAAGAAAGATTATGTAAGAACCAAACACCATACTGTATTGGTTGAGGCCGGCGCCATTAATTCATTTGGCTGGGCAGTTAACAATGTAAGAAACGGAAATAACATTGCGCCATTTGCAGGTATTAATTACATGTACAATTTTGATTCCAGATCATCGGTACTATTTGGTTTACAATACAACACACTTTCAAACCTATCTGAAAGCAAAGTAAGCTTTAGTGTAACATCTTATGAATTTGGAATGAAGAATGATGTGACAACCTACAAGATCACAAACCTTCATTATGCAACTATCCCTATGAAGTACATTCATAAATTAAACAGTAATCATTCATTTGGTATTGGCTTAAATGCATCATATTTATTAAGCATTCAAAATCAAATTGAAAGCACTAAACATATTGAAAGCAACATCAACGAAACTACTGTTAAAAAAGATGTTGGTTACGGTTATGATCAACTGTCGCGCTTTAATGCTCAATTCGCATTGAGTTATCAATATCAGATCTCTAAAAAAATTGGCTTTAATGCTGAATTAAATCAAAACTTAACGAATGTAGTTAAGGATTATCAATTCTTTGGAGTTGAATCTAAGAGCAGCAGACCTGCTGCAGTTAAATTAAGTTTAACTTATACCCTTTTGAACAAGTAATTATGAAAACGCGACAGAAACTTTCTTATATAATTTTAATTGTACTTGCTTTTGCTTCTTGTAAAAAGAAAGACTATCCACAAAACGTGGTACAGGACCCAACATTTTATGTTAGCGCAACTATCAATGGCGTTCCTGTTAGTATGAATGCCGGTCAAAATGGCTATTACATGTATTCGAGCCATAAACAAGATTCAAATAATTTATACGCTTTTATTGCCGAATTAAAACCTGAAAATTGCACGAACATTTGTGCCAACTCATTAAAATTTGAGGTGTACGATAATCAACAAAGTTCTGCAGGTGGTGCATCTAACATTTCAAGTTCAATAAAAGTTGGCGATTACAATTTCGCTAATAACACGCCTGTTACACCAAGCTTAACAGGATACGCTGTTTCGTTTCGCTCTATTTTCAATAAAACTGCAACGGCTTATAATTGGTCTTTCGGAGATGGTGGTACATCTACTGACGCAAACCCAACACACATTTATTCATCAGCCGGAATTTACAATACCTGTCTTGATATGAATGATGGTTCAACCGTTAGCGGAATATGTAATCCAATAAAAGTTACTATTAGTCCGGTTGCCTGCCAATCGCGCATACTCATCAATTCGGTAAATGGAAATTCAATTGCGTTTAGTCAGCAAACTTCAGGTACTTCTCCGTTTCAATACAAATGGAATTTTGGTGATGGCATTGAATCAACTGATGCAAACCCAGTTCACACCTATTCTACTTCCGGAATGTATATGACCAGCTTGCGTGTTAAAGATGCTTCAGGCGATTCAACATTATATCACTATAACATAAACACAGCTCAAAGTTCAGTAGCAGCTCCTAATTACAGTATTTCATCTGTAACTGCCATTTACAGTAATTCTATTACTGCATTGTTCTCAAAGGTAAAGATCACTTATACCAATCCGAACGGTGTTGTGTATTCATCATTTACGCAACCTCAATCTACCGGATCGGCTAATTTCAGTATTGTGTCTGTTGAAGATTTTAAGAAAAATGAACGCGATGAATTAACCAAAAAGGTTAGGATCAATTTCAACTGCAAGCTTTATAATGGATCTGATGTTGTTGAAATAACAAACGGGCAGGCAGTTCTGGCGGTTTCTTACAAATAACTAACATTATTTCGTGTAAATCACTTTTGCTGTTTTATGTTTTATAATAACATCATTTATTTGCACGCGATCATTATGCTCATCAACAATTTTTTTGGGGTCAACTATTAGTTTTGCTTTACGTTTCAAGTAGATCTTACTTCCTTTAGTGATGATCATTTTTTCTTTCAACTCTAATTTTCTATACGAACCAATTACTAAACTACCATCAACTTTGAATGGCTTTTTTGCAACGCTACTGCGTTCAATACGCTTCTCATTATCTAAAAAAACCGGTACTTGTTTGGCCCAAATTCCTCTGCCAAAAGTTGAAACATAAATTGTATTGGTATGATCATTAATAGAAATATCGCTCACCAAAACTTTCGGAAAAAAATCCAGACTTTTCCAAACCGTATCACCATTTAATTTTAAACGGTAAACACCGCTGTTAGCCGCTAAATACAAAGCATGGGTTTGCTCATCCATCTTTAATTTATTGAAGCCTAATTTGTCCAAATTATGGTCCATTAAATTTATACTTACAATATGACTATCGGGATAATAAATTAATTTATAAACATGCGAATTTCTTTGATCGTAAACATCTTTATAGATCATGTAAAACGTATTATCTTCCTGCTCATCTGCAACAATTGATTCAACCTGACTCCACCTACAAATTTCAATGTCTTTATTTCTGGTAATTTCTGTAATATCTACGAACGCCGCATCTTTTTTCAAAATATCCGGGCAATAATAAAGTTTTCCTTCATTCTTATCATGCCAACTTGGATTGGTATAAGCCACCAAGCCTTTATTATGGTTATTGATGCAAAGCGCCTTTATCTCTCTGTTTTGAACACTGCCGTTGTTGTTTAATTTATTTGGTATTAGACTGATGTTCTCAAAATTAAATTTGTAACGAACAAGATCCTTCACCTTAGCTCTCCACACATCATGATAACCAATGTATACAAACGAATCTTTAAGCACCATTGGTCTGCGTGCCTCATAATTTTTATCCGGAATATTTATATATCTGCTTATCCCATCATTGATATTGTGCAACATGAACATGGGCGGATTACCAAGCATTAAAGCCAATGTATCATTGAGCGTTAAACCATAATAACCATCACCACAACCAAATAAATTATTTCCTTCTTTTGCTTTCTTAATAAAAAATCCACCATTATCCTGAGTGCCGCCTGCAACGAAAAAAGTATCGCTTTGCAAAACATCTATTCCCCAAAATTGATTGGCGTACAAACCTTCACCATTCAAATTACGAAACAAAACACTGTTTGGTCCAAATAAATTATTGTTAACCGAAATACCACCATCATTTGCCAAATACAAACGATCGCCTTTACCTCCAGGAGTACTTTTTGCCAAACACATGTCACGCACATCGGCATGCGTATTTGCACCATTATAAAAACCAATTTTAGTGAATGATGCGCCGGCATTGGTACTTAGGGAAGTTTCGGTCATACTAAAATAAATAATATTTGTATCAACCTGGTTTACCTTCAAATCAAAACACCAGTAAGCTGATGCGCCCAAATGCTGAACCGGTTGGGTGTTAAGCGGTTTTGAAAAATTGGTTCCATCAAAATACTTGAACCAAATATCGTTTGTGCCATAGGCCAAATAAAATCTTCCTTTAAATTTAATATCCTTTAAAGTAGCAATGGTCAATCTTTCGGCCTGTACATCAGTTGGTGTAATGTCTTTCCAGTTGTTACCATGGTCGCGGCTTAAAAACAATTGTGCTTTATTTTTTAAATAGGTTTTGGTACAAACAAAAACAACACCCGGTTCATTTGGAGAAAATTCAACATCACTGATCTCAGTATTTTCCAACTCTTTATGAAAAGGTAAATTCACCTTGATAAACGTTTTCCAGGAATCTTGCGTCAAATAAAGATCTTTACCGTAATAAGTAGCCATTTCATTTTCATTATCACTTGAAACACTAAGTCCGTTAAGCGGAAAATTAAAATTAATTGATCCTTTTGGTCCAACTTGTTCCCAGGATCTTCCACCATTTGCGGTATACAAAATACCATTACCAAAATTCTTACATACCAATCCGCCACCGGTATTAGTGGCAATATATATTTGCTGATGGTTTGTGTTTTTTTTAACCACAATGCCGTTTACACCAAAATTCATTAAGGGTAATTCATCCGTTATATTCGTCCAGGATGGTAACTCCGACGATGCGTTTTTTGTTACAAACAATCCGCCACCTGAACTTCCGGCCAATACAACATTCGGATCCGTTTCATCGGCCCAAACACTCAGAAATAAGCCTTTAAATTGATAGCTGTTGCTTCGGGGGCCAACATATTTCCATCCGGCAGTATTTACCTGTGAAAATAACTGCAGATTCATAAACAATCCTATGAGGAGAAAAGCCCTTAGCATACCCTAAAGTTAAAGGGAAATAAGGCATTAATTAAATAAAAAATGTTATTTATTATTTAAAATAAATGCACACAAATTAAAGAGTTTATCTAATTTTGTGGCTTACTAAATTCAAATACCATGTCAGTTAAACCAGAAGATTTTTTTAAGAACATCATTTCTCATTGTAAAGAATATGGCTTCATTTTTCAGAGCAGTGAAATTTATGACGGACTAAGCGCTGTGTATGATTATGGCCAAAATGGTGCTGAATTAAAAAAGAATATTCGTGAATACTGGTGGAGAGCCATGGTACAGATGCATGAAAATATAGTGGGTATAGATGCGGCCATTTTTATGCACCCAACTGTATGGAAAGCGAGCGGGCATGTAGATGCATTTAATGATCCATTAATAGATAATAAAGATAGCAAAAAACGATACCGTGCCGATGTATTGATCGAAGAACATGTTGCAAAAATTGAAGATAAGATCGAGAAGGAAGTTGACAAGGCAAAAAAACGTTTTGAGAATTTTGACGAAGCGATGTTTCGCAACACCAATGGACGTGTGTTGGAATATCAGAACAAGATCAACGAGATCAACAACCGTTTTAAAACCGCTTTGAACGATGGTAATTTAGCAGAAGTAAAACAAATTATTGTTGATTGTGAAATAGTTTGCCCAATCAGTGGAAGCCGCAACTGGACAGATGTTCGTCAGTTTAACCTGATGTTTGCTACTCAATTAGGTTCTGTAAGTGACGAGGCAAGTACCATTTATTTACGCCCTGAAACAGCACAAGGTATTTTTGTAAATTATTTAAATGTTCAAAAAACCGGACGAATGAAAATACCTTTTGGTATTGCACAAACCGGAAAAGCTTTCCGTAACGAGATCGTTGCACGCCAGTTCATTTTCCGTATGCGTGAATTCGAACAAATGGAAATGCAATTCTTTGTAAAGCCCGGTACAGAAATGCAGTGGTACGAATACTGGAAGACCGCACGTTTAAAATGGCATCAAACTTTTGGATTAGGCGCAGAGAAATATAAATTCCATGATCATATTAAATTAGCGCATTACGCAAATGCAGCGGCTGATATAGAGTTTCAATTCCCATTTGGATTTAAAGAATTGGAAGGTATACATTCTCGTACTGATTTTGATCTAAAGCAACACGAACAATTCAGTGGCAAAAAGTTACAGTATTTTGATAACGAGGAGAACAAGAGTTATGTACCTTTTGTTGTAGAAACATCTGTTGGTTTAGATCGCTTGTTCTTAGCAACATTGAGTGCCGCTTATAAAGAAGAAACACTTGAAGGTGGAGATACGCGAGTGGTTTTAAACTTGCCTCCTGCCCTTGCGCCAATTAAAGCTGCGGTGTTCCCGCTTGTGAAAAAAGATGGTTTACCTGAATTAGCTGAAAAGATCATTAACGACTTGAAGTTTGATCATATTGTTACTTATGATGAAAAAGACACTGTTGGTAAACGTTACCGCCGTCAAGATGCTATTGGAACGCCATATTGCATAACTGTTGATCATCAAAGTTTAGAAGACAACACGGTTACAATTCGTGAGCGTGATAGTATGAAACAAGAGCGCATAGCAATATCCTCATTACTACAATTCATGAATGAGAAAGTGAGTTTAACTTCGCTTTTGAAAAAACTATAATTGTATTGACACAAGAAACAAGACGACAAGATGCAAGACTACCGTTGGTCATGATTCGTTCAGTCTTGTTTCCTGCTTCCTGATCTCTCTAGTAAACGTGCTGACCGCCGTTGATACTGTAATTTGCACCGGTAATGAAACTTGTTTCTTCGCTTGCTAAAAAGCTAACTAAATGAGCCACTTCATGGGTGCCGCCTAAACGTCCCATTGGCACTTGTGCTACAATTTGATTCAACACTTTTTCAGGAACAGCCATAACCATATCGGTACCAATATATCCCGGTGAAATTGTATTTACAGTAATACCCGATTTTGCCACTTCCATCGCTAAACTTTTCGTAAAGCCATGCATACCTGCTTTAGCCGCGCTGTAATTGGTTTGTCCGAATTGGCCACGCTGACCATTCACAGAAGATATATTGATGATACGTCCGAATTGACGATCGATCATTCCCTGGATCACATTTTTAGTGCAATTAAATACACTATTTAAGTTTGTATTAATAACAGCATGCCAATCTTCAGGCTTCATATTAATTAAACGGCTATCACGTGTAATACCGGCATTATTAACCAAGGTATCAATAGGGCCAACCTTCTCTTCAATCTCTTTGATCATAGCCGCCGCGCTATTAAAATCACTTACATCACCATAAAACAGTTCTATGTCAAAGCCTTCTTCTTTCATTTGTTTCATCCACTTTTCGGCTTTTTCTTTGGTGTGGTAATTTCCTACTACTTTAAACCCATCTTGGTATAGTTTTTTACACATTGCGGTTCCTAAACCACCGGTAGCTCCTGTAACTAGCACAGTACGTTTGTTTGAATTGGCCATAGCTTTATTGTTTTATATAATCAAATATAAAAAAATAAATGTACTTTGAAAATTAATACGGTGTTTGAAGTGGAAATTAAGGTTGTGTAAACTTTATACCTTAAAGTTTACTTTTGATCTTTTCAGCGATCTCAATAAACTCTTCCTTAGATAATTTTAATTTTTCGTTTGCAAAGTTACAATCGTTCATCGTGTTTATTGGGATCAAATGAACGTGTGCATGGGACACTTCCAAACCAATAACTTCAATAGCCACGCGGTTACATGGGAAAGCAGCTTTTATTCCATGCGCAATTGGTTGGCAAAATTCGAACAAACCTTTCAACGTAGTTGGATCGAGGTCAAAAATATAATCTACTTCTTTTTTAGGAACAACTAATACGTGTCCTTTTTTTAATGGAGAAATATCTAAAAAGGCAAAGTAATTATCATTTTCGGCGATCTTATAACAAGGGATGTCGCCATTAATGATCTTTGTGAAAATGCTAGCCATTATTAAAGTGAAATTTCAATGATCTCGAATGTCATCAATCCGGCAGGCACCTGAACATCCACTTTGTCTTTAACCTTTTTACCTAAAAGTGCCTTGCCAATTGGCGAGTCAACCGATATTTTGCCGCTTTTAAGATCGGCCTCACTTTCGGCAACCAGTGTATACTTCATGGTTGCATTGTTTTTAATGTTCTTTATTTTTACGGTTGTTAGGATACTGGCTTTGCTGAGATCCAACTTTGTTTCATCAACAATACGCGCATTAGCTATTACTTCTTTTAACTTACCAATCTTTAATTCAAGCAGGGCTTGCGCTTCACGAGCAGCATCATATTCAGCATTCTCACTTAGATCGCCTTTATCTCTGGCCTCCGCAACAGCGTTTGTTGCGTGCTTTCTTTCAACTGTTTCCAGTTGATGCAATTCATCTTTTAGTTTTTGAAGCCCTTCCTCTGTGTAATATCCTAACTGTTGTGCCATATGCCATGTGTATTAAAAACAAGAATCCCGATGTAGATCGGGACTCTTTAATAAAATGTATAAACTCTAATTATAAATTCACTCTGAAGCCAAAGGTATGCACGCCATTGAACGGATTCGTAAAACGGTATGAATAATCTAAAGCAACAGTTGATTTTTTCTCATTAACCGGTAATTCAAAAGTAGCTCCCATTGCTGGTCCTGTAAATACAGTTGATCGTTCTGCGCTACCTTTAAATATACCCTTCTCAGTATATAAACCACCTCTTACCATGATCATTTCTTTCCAAGCATATTCTAAACCTACAATAATATTATCGTAAGTAAATGAGTTAGAAACGAAAGATCCGTTAACAGATAAACGGTGATCTTTTGATAAAGCACCTGCAGTATCTTTAGTTAAGAAAAAGTCATATGACATACCAATATTAACTAAAGCAGGAAGTTCATAAGAAGCAGAACGATTATTGATCGTCATTTCATAATTACTACCATAAGCAACGTTCATCTGACGAGATAAACCGTCACCTGCATACGCCATTTTAGGACCCCAGTTCTTTAATGTAACACCTAAGTGTATTTGATCATTTTTACCGGTATGATATTGAATACCTGCATCAATAGCCAAACCACGTGCACTTACGTTATTGATACCTTCAGAAATGAATTTGAAATTGATACCACCAAAAATATTTTCAGAGAACATTTTTGCATAAGACAAATTCATGTTGTATGAACTGTATTGATAAGTACCTAAACCACCTTCGGGTTGATCTTCAGTAGTGATCTCAATTTTTCCTGAGTTCAATGAAACGAAACCTAAACCTAAAGTACCGGTTTCACCAACACCTTGGGTAAATCCAAAGCTGTTCAAGAAAATACCTGTACCGCCTAACCAGCTAGTTCTGTTGAACATTAACTCCGTTTTGCGGGTATAAGCTGTTCCGGCAACGTTTAAGTATTGCGCCTCTAAGCCACGAACACGTGCAGAATTGGCACCCCACATACCCGAATTACGAGCGTATGAGTTGATCAATAATGATCCTGCGCCCGCCTGACCGGCACGCTCAGGATTACCTGCGTGTGAATTAAGGCCTGCAACCATTAACGTTGCCAAACCAAAATATTTTATATTCTTCATCATCATAAAATTCACATTTACAATATTAATAGTTCTGTAAGTCTAATGGACGCATCACACCAAACCATTTGATTATCTTTTCACCTACACCCGGTACATCCACATGGAATATATATAAACCACTTGCTACCGCAATGTTGCTTTGGTTCTTAAGATCCCAATCAACATAAGGTACACGCTTAGATTTATTGATATCATTACCGGTAGATGCTGAAGCAGTAGTTCCGCCATCACCATAAGCCGGACGAGTATACTCACTCTCAAGATCACTTACATCGCGTTTAATTGTTCTTACCAAAGTACCATTTAAACTAAAGATCTTGATTGTACATTTATTAGGTAAGTTTGTTATTCTAACACGTGTATCCGTTCTATTGGTCTCGTAACTTGAATTACCATAGTATGGATTAGGTACTACCTTGATCAGATCCAATGAATTCTTAGCAACCTCTTCATCATGTATCGCTTTTAGATCATTAGTATTAAAGCTATACATAGGGAAGTTATTATTTGCAGAACTTGCCTTGATATTACTTGGTAATTGCGTGTAACTGTTCAACGCGAATAATCTGTTTGCACCAACTGAGAATGTACCGCTAACAGACAATGCATTTGTACTGTTTTGTGAATCAGTTTTCATCATTCCTGAATATCCATAACGATATGGTTTAGAAACGTTAATCTGAACTCTTACATCACAAGGCATATCCTTAGGGTTTTTGAAAGAGTAACCATTCGCAACCATCGGCATGCTTACCCACATGATATCACGCTCTATTGCAGCGAAAGGCGTTAAACGAGAACCGTTAACAACACTTACTGCGCCAGAACGAACAGCATTAAAGAAGCTTGATAACTGTGTATACACTCTTGCACCTCCGTCATAAGGTCCGGCACCAAAAGGCATATTATTAAACACATTATCAAAGTCAGATAAACCTGTTGTTGAGTTATGTTTACCTTCAACTGAATTTCCAAATACGTAAACGAAATGTTTACCACCCATAGCAAAACTATAAGGCGAATTTGAATTAGAAGTTGGGTTCCACATCATATCATCACCATTATTTTCTTTACCTTGATAACTATCTTCACCAAACGCCATGTTTAAACGTTCACCGGTTTCAATATTGATAGCGTAACCAGGGAACCAACCCATACCCATACCACTAATATAGTTAGCATCGTTAGGATTTGTACTTGCTACAGTTGAAGTTGCAGGTACACCGTTCTTATCAACTGAAGGAACGCGTCTTGGTTCAAAGAATAACGAATTACCATTAGCTAATTCAGATACCTCTTGCATTTCAAGAACCGGACAACGAGTCCATTTCGATTGATCTTTTGTATAAACAATCACCACACTACTGATCTTTCTAAGATCTGTATTAGCACCGTAAGGCACTGAACCGTTATTGGTCATAGGATTTCCCGCTGACTTATCACGAGATGTTACTAAACCGCTATATGCAGGACCACCAAATACACGAGAAGACGAAATAGTATAGAAACCGGCACATAAAGGATAAGGAGCCCAGGTTCCATCTAATATTTTTCCAAATTGTTTTTGAGGATCAGTGAAAGCTTGGATCTCATTGGTAGAAAGATCTTTTGAATAATAGGAATCTTGCTGGCCAGATGTTTTGTTTGTACCAGATAATACCCAGTTTGCAGGAGTGCCACCATCAACATCCTTAACAGGATTTAACCATGGTGTTGAACTATTTGCATACTGCATACTTGCTCCTAAGAAACTAGCAGGAGCTGGACCCGTATAAGTATTATCTAATCCACCAAAGTTAGTGAATGAAGCTAATTCACCCGGATCTGAAACCTGACCAACCTTGATAGAGAATCCTAATTCAGGGAAGAAAGTTTCATCTCCAACACTAATTGGTCTGATCGAATCATTTGAGTTAACGATCGTTGTAGGATAATACTTCTTATTATTAGTTACATCATGCAACTCCCAACTTAAACTATCCGCTTTTAGCGTATTGATGTTAGCGAAAGTTGTTGTAACAGTACCTTGAGTTTTTGAAGAAGAAATCACTTTACTTAAATTAGGTGCAGACTTAGTTTTGTAGTCAACAAAACGGAAAGTAAAATCACCACCTTTAATACTCAATGGATCTACAACTTTTACACTGATAGGACCTTGACCATTTTCATAAGTAACCTCAGGTACAAATGTGTTTGACACAATTGCATCTTCAGAAGCTTTTGTTAAGGTTAACAAGTTACCACCGTTACCCTGACCCTCTTTACGTGTGATCTTTACACCACTTCCGTAAACAGATTGCATGGTAGTACCACCATTTTCAAACGCAGGATTGTTAGGGATACCAGATGCTCTCTTAACTTTTCTACCTTCAAGGTAAGGACGTTTTTGACCTAAATAGTTTGCTACTTGAGAAACACTTGGAGAAACGTCTTGTGCGTAAGTTAAGTAATTGTTGTATGCATAAGCTACTGCGAAGTAGTAATAAGTAATGTTGTTTTTCAAACGCTTATCTTCACCAGTTGCAAATGCATCCTCAGTTAAACGGAAAGTTGAGGTCATACCAACGTCAGCACCTTCAACCATTACCTTTGGAACATAACCTCCTACAGTATTATCTAAAGCATAGTTCACTAAACGCGAAATACCGTTTTTAACGTCGCATTGGAAAACAGGAACAGCTTTGGTTCTGTCTTGAAGATCTGTAGAAGTTACCTTATCATCCTTAACCTGATATACAACATAACCTTCGAAACGGTAACGTTTATCAGGGTTAGCAATTGCTTGGATTGTTGAAGAAGGATCAGAAATAATAGAGATATCCTCCTCATTATAATCATTGTTATAAACTTTGTAGTTATTACTTACACCTTTTTTATTGGTTAGATAGAATAATAATTGACCATCTAACTCCTGAATTGTCATATCAGGTGCTTCAGGACCATCTAACAATTTGAAACAATTATCAAATAAAGCTTGTGCTTTATCATCAGCATTCTTTAATAATGTGATCGATTCTAAGTTACCACCTTTGTTTGCTGTTTGAGCCCAAGGCATACCAAATGTTACATTGTTAACAGCACCCGGCTTTAATGTAAACGGACCAGCAGATTGCAAGAAACGACGGTCACCGGCTAAGTTACCTGCAGTTCTTTCAGTCCAACCAGTACCGGTAACAGGGTCACCATCATATACGTAATCAACCGGAGTTGATCCACCGTAACCATTTCCGTTAGCAGTAAATGGCGAACCATCTTTCCAGAAACCAGTCATGTAATAATAATAGTGGATAGCAATAACAGGGTTAACCGTTTGATCTGGGAAAGGACCAATATTATTGTTATAATATAAGAACTTACTCATTTGGATCGTTTCACCAACCTCATCTGTTGTTCCGTCAAAGTCATTATCAATTCCATCATTTGCATCAGCTAAAGGACCTCTAAAGAAGTCGCAACCAATTGCAGGAGGATAATCGCCATAACCAGGAGTACCGTTATATAAAACAACGTCGCTACTGTTAGCGTTATAGATATATCCTAAACCACGCTTTGTATCACAACCAACATAATCATCTAAATAATAACCTAAGTCAGCATCATTCCAAATAGTAAAGTATGTTTTATTGATCTGGAAAGAAGAACGGTTATGGATCTCATAACTATAGAAGGTCATGTTATTGATCTCATCATTTGTTTTGAAAGCAAACGCTTGCGCTCTAACCTCAGCACCAATAGGCACACCTTGTGTTTCAGAGTGAACACCTCCTTTATCGTTATAAACCCAGAATAAGGTATAATCACCATAAAGTTTTGTTTTACAAACGCCTAAGTTATCTTTAGCAGCCTTGTTGTAAACATCATATCCAGGATAATCACCAGAAGTTGGATCATAAACACCATCACCATTGATATCCTCAAAAGGTGCTAAATATAATGCCTGTGATAATGAAGGATCAGCATTTCCAGGCCAATCAGTAATGTTAGTAGTAATAGGACCACCAGCTACGAAGTTATCTACTTCCGAACGAGAGATCTGGAAGATCTTATCGTACTTATTACAAACATCAGCATCAGCAGATGCATTTGTTGTATCTAAAGGCCCAGGCCAAAAATCGATACCATTTTGACGATAGGTCATAGCGGCAACTTTTAACTGTCCACCAGCATCGTAACCACCTACCCAAACTGCACCAGCGAATGCTGATGAAGCACTTTGAGCTCTGTTTGAACTTGCAGGGATAACATAATATGCATTGGTATTACCAAAAAGGTCCCACCACATATCGCCACCATTAAAAATGATGGTTCTAACGTTATTAACCCACAACTCTCTACTCGCTTTTGGAGCAGCACAACTTCCCATTGCTCTGCCGGCCAAATTGTTTGAACTAGCAGATCTTCCAGCCTCCACACCTGCTTTTTCTCTTGAAAAAGCTGTTAGAGCTGAAAATGCACAGATGTAAAATATTAATTTTCTCATAGTTAATTCCTCCTTTAATTAGAACTCCAATAATAAACCAACTCTTATTTGACGCGGCTTGTTAAAGAAACCAGGGTTCGCCATTCTAATGGTATAAAGATCTCTGAAAGCCTGAGGGCTATTAGCAGTAGCCAATGCTGCCTGTGCTTGTGAAGATGCTAAATAGCCATCATCATCAGGGTTACCGGTGAACTGGTAAACACCTAATACGTTTCTGTTATTGAATACATTTAATATCTGTAAATAAATATTTAAGTTAGCTTGGTTCTTATTCTCTGAATCTTTTTTACCCCAAGTTAAAGGCACATTCTTATCAATACGGGCATTACTTCTAAATGTCCAAGGTAAACGTGATCCGTTAACTGAACCCACAATGTTTGAACGCGCACCACCGTTTAATGCAACCGGAGTTGACCAACGTGTATATGGTGTACCAGAACCAATTGTAGCTGAGATATTGAAACCAACATCTTCAAAAATATTCAATGTTTTACCACTCTTACGCTTCATTTGTGGACCTTTGTAATCTTTTTCAGTACCAAAACGGAAGTCGTAAACTAAAACGATCGTATGACGCTGATCGTTATCTAAAGGTTGTAAGATACGTAAGTTAGGTTGGCCTGAACTTGCTAAGTTACCACCGCTATTTGCATTTGAACCAGAACCCTCAGCAAATTGTAATGTATAGTTCGCTTTCATTGATGAACCACCACTTCTTCTGAAGTCGAAAGAAGCTGTAATACCTTTAGTTGTACCAAAGTCGAAGTTATCATACATTAAATAAGAACGTGGGTAAGCGCCAACAACGGCACGGGTTTGGATCATACTACGCATTTCTTTGTAGAATGATGTGATCGTCATTGAAGCACTCTTACGCTCATTTAAAATTTGAGAGAAACCTAATTCATAGTCAATTGTTTGAGTTGGCTTTAAATTTGGATTAGTTAAGAAAGGTAAACCACTTTGAGAACCTAGGAAATAATAATCAAATGGATTTAAACGGTTGATGGTGTTACCCGGGCGTTGAGTTAAGATATCGTAATGTGCGAAGAAGTTAGCAACGTCTGAAATTGGGAAAGAGAAAGCAATACGTGGCATGGCATTGATCGCAGCAACGTAGTTCGTAAATCCACCCGGAGTCATGTTTTGACTGTAGTTAGTAACATCTTTGTATAATGGAATTGGACGACCGTCTTCTGATGCGATTGTTGTTGGATCTGAGATCTCGTTACCTTGAGCATCATACCATTTGTTATCTTCTCTGAAACCTTTAATGGTATAACTCTTACCTTTTGAAGGGTCAGATGATACGTATACAGCAGCATCCTGTGAAACGTTTGCCGGTAAATTGCTGGCAAAGTTGTTAGGTAAGCCTTGAATAGAAGCTAGATCGCTAACACGTGCTAGATCATGCATTGCATAATAATCTTTAAGCACTTTTTGATTTGCATCATATCGATCTATACGTAAACCAGCATTGATCTTAATATCTTTAAAATCGAACTTATCCATGATATAAACAGATCCGTAAATTGGTTTAAACGTACCAATTGGGAAATTGTTTCTACCAGCCGCAGTTGTATCATATAAGAATTGTTCAATATCTGTAACTGATCCTCTAACGCGCTCACCTTGAGGAGTGAAACCACCGTAGAATGACCACTGATTACCTGTTGATTTATCAACTAGATCTTCCGTTCCAAACATATCTATACTTAATGAGTTTGGATCTAGATCATCAATATTGATCTTACCGGTATAATTTTTTGCATAACCTAATTTAGCCAATAGGTTTTCTGAGAATTCTGTTTGAAGATCTTGTTGATACAAATTGTTGAAATAATAGTATGGAATAGAACCACTGAATTGATCAACTAAAATTGGGTTCTTTGTATCTAACTCTTCAACGTGCTGGTTAACAATTTGACGCATACGGTTCCATAAACCAGATGCACCGATTGTATAAAAATTCAAATAACGTTGATCAAACTCCATACCCACTGTAATGGCATGATTTTTAATATCGGCGTTAAAACTACTTGCAATACGGAATTGATCAAAATAGGTCTCTCCATAAGAATCAGGATAGTCACCAAAGTTTTGATACATACCATAAATTCCTGAAGGAGAATCACCATTACGTAACGCGTTATTACCTACAACTTGATTTAAACTAAAAATACGATCTTGCTCCTGGCTAAATAAATAGCTTGTATATAAAGCCGCATCAGGGTTTAGATCGGAAGCTGTAAAGTTCAACGCGCCAGGAGTTTCACCTAAATAAGTATAAGCAATTACTGTATCGCCATTAGGTTTAACAAATTGCGAGTTGTAACCATAGTTAAAGGCATAATCTCTACCAAAGTTTTGTTGAGAGAATTTACCTAAATAACCATACTTGAAATAATCTTTTTTGAAACGTGGATCAAAAGTTGCACCCTTCGTTCTTTCGTAACTAGCTAAAAACTTAAAAAAAGCGTTTGTAACGATAGATTGTGTTTTGTCTTTGCTTGCAGCTTTACCAAATTTTTGTGTGAAAGAAACATAAGGACGAATAGTAGAACCTGTAGAATAAGATGCATTTCCATTGTTGAAAATATTTGCAGCGCCACCGCCATTGTTACTTCCTGAATATTCAAAGAAACCACCCACTGTAATGTTTGTATTCATTGAAGGAGCGAAGTCAATTTTACCATTGAAGTTTAATGAACGAGACGATACATTCAAACGGGTTTTACGTGTGTACATATCCTCTTTTGTAACATATTCAGAAGAACGAACATAACCGGTACCTGAAGGCGACTTCAATAACGGGGTTTCTTTGATCTCTTGTAATTTTTCATCCTTTAAAACGTAAATTGGTAAAAAAGACGGGCTTGGCTCTTTTAGGTAGTTACCTTGACCAGAAACGAAGAAACCTAATACTGTTCTGTTCGCACCACTAGAATCTTTTTTGTTATAAATTGGACCACCTAAGCTAAAACCTAAAGAGTTGTAACCATAAGCATCAGTAATTTGAGATGAGATCAACTCTACACCACCAAAGAATTTAGACTGAGGTCCGCGTGTTGAAATTGAAATTGCCCCAGAAGTTAAGTCACCATAACTTGCAGGGATACCACCCGTAATTACCTCTAATGATCCAACTGATTGTTGTGGTAAATTTAAACCACCAATAACCTTGATACCATCAACGAAATAAGTAGTAGCACCACCACGGGCACCACGAACACTAATACCTGCACCTTCATCCGACTGAAATACACCACCGGTTGTTGCAGCTACCGAGTTAACATCCTTAGAAGCTAAGTTCTGATACTCTTCACGTGTAACGGTTTGACCAGTTTTAGTATCCGGATCGATCAAAGGAACCTGATATGTTATAACTTCAACCTCATCTAACTTTACACCACCATCATTTGATAATGCAATTGTTACGTAAGCAGTTTTACCCTCACCTACAACGATGTCTTTAATTTCAGTTGCTTGGTAACCAACATAAACTCCTTTTACATTGTATTTTCCCGGACGCAATGGCTTAATGAAACACTCACCATCCATGTTAGTTGTTGCAACACCAACCTGTACACCACCCTGGTAAGCCACAATATTGGCAAACGGAATGGTTTCTTTTGTTGCTTTGTCAATCAACGTTACTTTAATGGCGCCATTTTGATCCTGCGCTACAAGCGAAAAGCCTGTTAAAACTAGTAATACCAGCGAATAGTAAATCTTTCTAATCATATTGTTAAAATACCTTAAATTCTACAATAATTCTAAGTTGCTAAAGTTATAAATGCCCTTCATATAATACAAACAAAATTTCCCCCTATTTATTAAGTTGCTGATAATCAAAGCGATTTTATTTGTAAAAAAGACCATGGTTAATTTTGAATCGAAGTTAAGTTAAAATACCCTAAATCAAATTTATGTTAAATGAAGTGGCAAGCTTAATTTGATAAGTGGTAAAAATTCAGAATTAAATGGGAAAGCTAAACGATCAGGTTTTTCGCTTTTTTTGTTTTTCAGCCGTTTTATTTTGTCGGATGCGGGTGGATTTTTTCTTGGTTCGTTTCATACGTTTACGAACCTCTTTTGTTTGAATACGTTTGTGGTGTTTTTTAATGGCTTTTCGCTCGGCACGCTCTTTTTTACGTCGCTCTCTGGCTTCGCGCCTATCTGCCTTTCGGGCCTTTCGTTCGCTTTGAAATGATTGTTGTTTAGGGCCTGTTCCTTTTTCGGATTGGGCAAAATAAGCTGTTGAATAAAATAAAGAAATGATTATGAAAAACAGCCTAAAAACCATATGAATTTTTATCAATATTGTACCACTTCAACACCGAAACGTTTTAAAAAATCTACACCTTCATCGTTCGGAATTCCTTTATACTGCGCGTAACTTTTTTTGAAATACACTTTCGTGATTCCAACGGTATAGATCACTCGGGCACAAGAAATACAAGGCGAAAGCGTCACATAAAGCGTTGCGCCTTTCATTTCCATTTTATTATTGGCTGCATATAAAATAGCGTTTTGTTCGGCATGTAAGGCCAGTGAACAACTGCCTTTGCTATCGCGCGGACAGCCATGCTCGGGCCACTCGATATCGCAATTATGAGTGCCGGCAGGTGGGCCATTATACCCTAATGAAATGATACGGGTATCTTTGGTTAGAACTGCGCCAACCTGTGCTTTTACACAGTGCGAGCGTGTTGCCAGTTTTTCGGCCAGCTCCATGTAAATATCATTAAAAGAGGGTTTTGTTTGCATATTAAATTCCAATTTTTGAGTTCACCACAGAAATAATTTCTGCTTCCAATTTTTGAGCATTTTGTTCTATTGCTTTTCCTTTTTCGATCATTTCAGCAACAAATGCTTTATCTTCATAACCACTGCAATTGATACGTACATTCATATAGGCTCCCATCACTGCGCTGCGTGCGCAAAGTGCCGCTACACCTGCATCTGAAACCGAATTAGGATTACCTATTTCAGCCATTGCTTTTATCACTTGCATACTTTCGTAAGCCAAATTCATTACTTTAAAAGGCACTTCAATGGCGTATTTTGTAGCATCATTTATGGCTTGTGTTCTGATCTTCTTTTCCTCATCACTTCCTTTTGGCAAACCAAATGCGGTCATGATCATGTTAAATGCTTTGGTGTCCAGATCAACCATTTTATTCAACTCATCTTTGTAAAACTGACCTTTTTCTGCATACGTCGAAAACTCCTCCCAACGCTCATCCCAGCCCTTTTTGTGTGAACTTAAATTAGCTACCATGGTTGCCAAACTTGCGCCCAAACTACCTAGGTATGCAGAAATAGATCCTCCCCCAGGAGCCGGACTTTCAGACGCAGTTTCATCTGCAAAATCAAGCAAACTCATGCTCACTAATTTTGAGTCGGCTTTATCTTTCAATAAATATTCAATGATGCGTTCTTCCGGTTTAAAAGGCGCTAATTCATCTAAACCCATTGATTTTACCACGATCTTGATCAACTCCTTTTCGCTCACACCAATTGAACGTTGTTGTTTTTTAAGGAAATATTTTCCCGCATCCAGCATGGCTTTTAAAGGTATCAATCCAACCAACTCACTGCCCGTTACACGAATACCACGCTCCTGTGCTTTGTTGCAAACCTCATCAAATGCCACGTGCACCGGAGTGATGTTGATATTGGTAAGGTTCATAGAGATCTGTGCAACACCATATTCTTCAATATACCAGCCAATAGCCTTCACCGATCTTAATGTTCCGGGAGTTGACTTTGGTGAACCATCCGGATTGGTGATGATCTTTCCGGTGATCTTATTTCCTTCGCGCATCACACGCCCAGCCTCACGCACATCAAATGCAATGGAATTTGCTCGGCGCGTAGATGTTGTATTTAAATTGATGTTATAGGCCACTAAAAAATCACGGGCGCCAATTACAGTTGCACCACGCTTGGCATCAAATTCAGCCGGACCAGCATCAGGCTTCCACTCCGGCAATTTTATCTTTTTGAAAAAACCTTCGTACTCCCCTGCTCTGATCACCGATAAATTACCTCTGTTTTTATTTGGTTGCGAGCTTTCATAGAAATATACAGGAATATGCAATTGCTCACCCACCATTTTACCCAATTTTACAGCATAAGTAGCGGTTTCTTCCATACTAATGTTGCTGATCGGAATAAGCGGACACACATCGGTTGCACCCATACGCGGATGTTCACCTTTATGTTTGCTCATATCAATTAACTCACCGGCCTTTTTAATTGCCAAAAACGCTGCATTTACAACTGCATCTGGTGTTCCAACAAATGTAACAACGGTGCGGTTTGTAGCCTTTCCGGGGTCAACGTTCAGTAATTTTACACCTTCAACACTTTCGATCTCATCCGTAATTTGTTTGATGATGCTCATATCGCGTCCTTCACTAAAATTGGGAACGCATTCAATTAATTGGGTCATATCTTCAGATCTTTATGTAATGAATTTATTTCTTTAAAACGCTTGCAGCTTTGTACGTGATCGTTAACCATGCCAACAGCCTGCATATTGGCATAACAGATGGTGCTTCCACGGAATTTAAAACCTCGCTTTTTCATATCCAGGGCCATGGCATCGCTTTCGGGAGAAGTTGCTTTTATTTCGTTTTGTTGCTTTAGCTTGTTTACTATTGGCTTGTTGTTTACAAAGGTCCAAACGTATTTATTAAAGCTTCCAAACTCCTTTTGAATTTGCGAAAAAGCTTTTGCATTAGCAATCATTCCTTGAATCTTCAAACGGTTTCTTATTATCCCCTCATCCTGCATTAATCGCTCCACATCGGTTTCAGTGAATTTGGCTACTTTTTTATGATCAAAATTGGCAAAGGCTTTTTTAAACCCTTTACGACGGTGTAAAATGGTTTTCCATGATAAACCTGCCTGAAAACATTCTAATACAATAAACTCAAAATGTGTTTTATCATCCATAACCGGAACACCCCACTCCTTATCGTGGTATTCCTGCATTAATTTATCATTTCCCGGCCAAGTGCACATGCTAAAAAGAGTTTCAAATATAATTATATTTGGCTTAACTTTGGCACTCATGTTCAAACAGCAGGTATACGCTTTATTAAAGAAAGAATTCACAATTGAATTCCGACAAAAAGCATCTTTAGGCGGAATACTCATTTATGCGGTTGCAACCATTTTTATTTCGGCTTTAAGTTTTAACAAGATCATTGTTCCTGCTACATGGAACGCACTTTTTTGGATCATTTTTTTATTTTCGGCCATCACCATTTGCGGAAAAAGTTTTGCCAAAGAAAGCGGTGGCACTGCCTTACACAACTTTGTTACATATAAGCCTCTGGTTTTTTTAACATCTAAACTCATTTACAACTTTTTGTTTTTGTTTGGTATTAGTTTGATCACTCTGTTTTTTTACAGTTGGTTTGTTGGCTATCTGATATCAAACATTTATTTGTTTATGATCGTGCTCATGCTGGCCTCACTTGGTTTTTCGGCAGTGTTAACATTAATGAGTGCCATTGCTTCAAAAGCCGAGAACAATTTTACATTAATGAGTGTTTTAAGTTTTCCGGTTTTAATACCGGTTTTAGTTTTGGTATTACGAATCAGTAAACAAGCCATCGACGGTTTATCGTGGGGTGTGAGTTATGATTTTTTAATGATATTAGGAAGCATTAATGTGATCTGTTTGGTATTGTCGGTCTTATTATTTCCGTATCTTTGGCGCTCTTAAATTAAATGAAGAACTGGTATAAAATAATTGCAGCCATTTTTATTCTGTATACGCTTATTTGGGGTATGCTTGGCCCGGTTCCCAGGTTGGATATTTTAAATGAAAGTATCAGAAATTTATTTTACCATGTACCTATTTGGTTTGCCATGCTCTTTCAAATGGGTGTATCTGTTTTTTACAGCATCAAATATTTAAAAGATCAGGATCAAAACAATGAAAAAATTGCATTTAATGCTGCTTTGGTCGGAATTTTCTTTTCAATTCCGGGTATGGTTACCGGTTCATTATGGGCAAAATACACATGGGGAACCTGGTGGACATTTCAAGATCCTAAATTGAATGGGGTTGCAATTGGTATTTTAATGTATCTGATCTATTTTGTTTTGCGCGCCAGTATTATTCAGGAGATCACCAGAGCTCGTGTAAGTTCGGTATTTAATATTTTTGCGTTTGCCATGTTGATCTTATTCATTATGGTTTTTCCACGCTTAACCGATTCACTACATCCCGGTAACGGCGGTAATCCTGCCTTTGGTAAGTACGACCTGGATAGTAATATGCGTTTAGTTTTTTACCCGGCTGTTATTGGTTGGATATGTTTTAGCGGATGGATATTAAATTTAATGAACAGAATTTCACTTATTAAAAACAAATTAAATGATTAAAAGATTATTGAGTTTATTTTTCATGTTGCTGTCATGCACTTCGTTTTCACAAAATGCGGAGATGGCTGACACCTTCAGACAAGAAGGAAAGATATACGTTGTTATTGCCGTGATAGGAATTGTTTTTGCAAGCTTAATAGGTATATTAGTTTACCTCGAAAGAAGAATTTCAAAGATTGAAAAAGAATTAAACGAAAAAGAGCAATGAAAAAGATATACATTGTTGCCATACTCATTTTAGCGGTTGCCATTGTTGTGATCATGATGTCGTTAAAAAATACCACTACGTATTCTGATTTTACGGAAGCAGGCGCTAACCAGGATAAAGAATTTCACATTGTAGGAAAACTTGACAAAACACAACCTCAGGTTTATGATCCTGCTGTGAATACAGATGAGTTTTCATTTTATTTAATCGATAATAAAGGATCAACCAAACAAGTGGTTTTGCACAAAAGCAAGCCACAGGATTTTGATAAAAGTGAGCAGATCGTTTTAATAGGCAAAATGCAAAACGATGTGTTTCATGCAAACGACATTTTGTTAAAATGCCCAAGTAAATACAACGATGCTAATCCACAATTGCAGTAACCTTATAAAAAGCAGCGTTGAATAAAATTGAATATATAGGCGAACACGTTTGGGCAGGGCAACTTGGTAATGGCTTTGTTGTGCTTTCATTTGTAGCAGCATTCATTTCCTGTCTCTCATTTTTTCTCTCCAAAAAACAACCCGAGTTTTTAAATTACGCACGTTTGTTTTTTAAACTGCATGGTGTAGCTGTTTTAGGAATTGCCGTAACCTTGTTTTACATGTTATTCAATCATTTCTTTGAATATCAATATGTATTTCAGCACAGCAACAAAAGCATGGATATGAAATATATCCTCTCGTGTTTTTGGGAAGGACAAGAAGGTAGCTTTTTATTATGGACCTTTTGGAATGTTGTTTTAGGTTTGATATTAAATAAATTATTGAAAAATTCGGAATGGGAAGCTCCTACGATGGCAGTGTTTGCATTAGTGCAAGTGTTTTTGGCCAGTATGATCATGGGCATTTACATTGGCGATTATAAGATCGGAAGTAATCCCTTTTTATTAATGCGTGAACATGTTGATTACAAAAACATACCTTTCCTTCAAAACCCAAACTACCTTGTGAAATTAGATGGAAGAGGATTAAATCCATTATTGATGAATTACTGGATGACGATCCATCCTCCTACTTTGTTCTTAGGTTTTGCCTCCACATTAGTTCCGTTTGCATTTGCCATTGCAGCTTTTTGGAATAAAAAATTTAACGAATGGCAAAAGCTTGCATTACCCTGGGCATTTTTTAGTGTATTGATCTTAGGTATCGGAATTTTAATGGGTGGTGCTTGGGCTTATGAAGCATTAAGCTTTGGAGGATTTTGGGCATGGGACCCTGTTGAAAATTCATCATTAGTTCCATGGCTGGTTATTGTTGCAGCTGCACATACAATGATCATTAACAAGAATAAAGGCGGCTCTTTATTTACTACTCACTTTTTATCAATCAGTTCGTTTTTATTGGTATTGTATTCAACCTTTTTAACACGTAGCGGTATTTTAGGAAACTCCAGTGTACATGCATTTACTGATCTTGGAATGCAAGGCCAATTGGTTATATACATGCTCACATTTGTATTTATAAGTATTGCCTTATTGATTCATGACGATCTTATAAAAGCTGCTTATGTTGTACTCTCGTTAATGTTATTATTTTTTGCCGTCGTAATTGGTTACAAAAAAATTGTGCTATATACCTGGATCGGCTCATCAATTGTTATTACTTTTTGGTCGTACATCAAGTATTTTCCAAAGGAAAAAGATGAAGAGGATCTATACTCACGAGAATTCTGGTTGTTCTTAGGAAGCATTGTTCTATTGCTTAGCTCATTGATCATTACTTATTTCACATCGCTTCCGGTGATCAATAAATTATTTGATTTGAAATATGCTCAACTAAAAGTAAGCGAGTACAATGAATTCATGTTGCCATTTGCAATAGTGCTTATTCTTCTTATTGCTGCAGCCCAATTCTTACGCTATAAAAAGAACGAAGCCAGTGTGTTCTATAAAAAATTAAGTGTAAGCTTCGCACTCTCATTATTATTTGGTTTAGCAGCCAGCATACCGCTTTATTTTGTTGGAAATAATTTACAGTTCAGCACTTACGATAAGTTTGGTTATACAATTTTATTGATCGCATCACTTTTTGCAGTGTTTGCCAACTTAGATTATATGTTGCGCGTTTTAAAAGGCAACATCAAAAAATCGGGTTCATCAATTGCTCATATTGGTTTTGCTTTGATTTTAATTGGTGCTTTGATCTCAACTTCTAAAAAAGTTACCTTATCTAAAAACACATCCAAACAAGATCTATCTCAACTTGGTAAAGAATTTGATAATCAAAAAAGCATCATGCTTACCAAGGGTGATACATTGCCAATGGGTCCGTATTTGGTAACTTATACAGGCAAAGAACGCGTTGGAATTGATTATTATTTTAAGGTTGATTATTTAAAACTGAACGCGAATAATAAACCCGAATATGAATTTACCTTAACACCAAAGGTGCAAGATAATCCTAGGATGGGTAAAGCAGCTGAGCCGGCAACAAAACATTATTTAGCAAAGGATATTTATACGCATATTGTTTCAGCTATTTTATCGGATGAAGTAGATTCGGCCACCGCTACAAAATTTAATGATGCCAAAAATTACATTGGCCATGTGAAGGATACCATTTTTGCTACAAATGCTATCATTGTGATCGATTCATTAAAAACAAACCTGAACGAGCAAGAATACCAAAAGAATGATTCACTTTTAGAAGTTACTGCAGTATTAACGGCATTTGATGTGAAAGGAAATGTTTATAAAGCCTATCCAAAATATGTGATCAAAAACAATGTGGCCATTCCAACAGATGATGTTATTGAAGCATTAGGATTAAAATTTGTTTTCTGGAAAATTAACCCTGATGAGGGAAGCGTAGAGATCACCATGAGTGAACGTGTAAATAATTCAAAAGACTTCATTGTATTAGAAGCAAACATGTTCCCTTTCATAAATGTTCTTTGGCTGGGTTGTATCATTATGGCAATAGGTACAGGCATAGCCATAATGGAGCGCATTCGCCAAATAAAACGAAAGCATGATGGAACAAGCCATTCATAAAGTTGTAATAATAGGTTGTGGCAACGTTGCCTGGCATTTGGCTTTAAAGCTGCGCAAGCAAAAAAACATCCAACTATTCATTTACAATCACAAAGCAAATAATGACCTTACGACCATTAAAAATGAATTAGGCATTTCTGCTTTCTCAAACTTAAACACGGTAATTAAAGATGCGGATGCTTATTTTATATGCGTGAGTGATAGCGCCATTGAAAGTGTTGCGAAAAAAATAAATTACCTACCAACAAGTGCCAATCTATTCATCACTTCCGGAAATTTTGATCTGACAAAACTCAATAAACGCTGGAAAAACACATCCATTTTTTATCCCTTACAAACCTTCTCAAAAAACGACGAGATCAAATGGAAGGACATAAGCATCATTATTGAGCCATCAAATGCATCAACCGAAATAAAGGTGATCACATACGCGAAAATTTTCACTGATGATATTCTTAAATTAAAGTATCAGCAACGTTTGAAACTGCACCTTTGCGCTGTGCTTGTAAATAATTTTACCAATAGCTTATATGTTGAGGCAGACAAACTAATGAAGAGCGTTCGAAAAGACCTCAATATAAAAACCTTATATCCTCTTATAAAACAAGGGACCAAAAAAATAAAATATCTAACGCCACTGGAAGCGCAAACCGGACCGGCTAAACGCAAGGATAAAGATGTGATCGAAAAACATTTATCATTACTAAAGTCAAACAAAGATTTAGTTCAATTGTATACTTTATTCACGCAGTTAATACAAACCCAACAAAAATAAGAACATGAACTTTAAACAACGCCTCACTAAAGTAAGCACATTTATATTTGATGTAGATGGGGTTTTAACCGATGGTAAAGTTATAGTAACAGAATCGGGTGAGTTATTGCGTAATTTAAATTCTAAAGATGGATATGCCTTACAATTGGCCGTAAAAAAGGGATACAGGATCGTGATCATTTCCGGCGGTAATAATGAAGCCGTTAAAAAAGCATTAAGTCGTTCAGGTATTACAGATGTTTTTATCAGACAACATGATAAGCTTGAATGTTATAAAGATTATTTGAATTCCAATTCTTTAACCGACGAAGAAATGCTTTACATGGGAGACGACCTGCCCGATTGGGAAGTGATGAAGCGTGTTGGAGTTGCCGTTTGCCCAAATGATGCTGCAACGGAGATAAAAGACATTTGCGTGTATATTTCCGATAAAAAAGGCGGCGAAGGTTGCGTGCGTGATATCATTGAACAAACCATGCGTGTACAGGCTACTTGGGAAATTGGCAAGTGGTAAAATTCAGGCTTGGTTCTTAATTATGGAAAGCTTTACAAATCCATAAAACTTCTTATATTTATAATAGAGAATGAGTAATCTTTTACATAACAAGTTTTTTGCCTTTTTAAAATTAATAAGGGCCGAAAATTTAGTGATCATCATTCTCACACAGGTATTTTTGCATTACCTCGTTTTTCAAAAATTATTTACTGAGGCAAATATTCCAAACAACATTTACATCAAACTTTTTGGTTTAATTGTGGCCAGTACCGTTTTAATTGCGGCAGCAGGAAACATTATCAACGATTATTTTGATGTAAAAACAGATCTGATCAATCATCCTGATACGGTTGTGCTTGATAAAACCATTAAAAGACGTTGGGCCATTATTCTGCACATCACTTTAACAACCATTGGTGTTTTTTTAGGTGCTTATACTGCATTAAAAACCGGTTATTTACGATTAGCTATTTTTCATATCATTACATCTGTAGCCTTGTGGTTTTATTCAACCCATTTTAAAAAACAATTATTGATCGGCAATTTGGTTGTATCTCTTTTAACCGCAGCAGTGCCATTTTTAACCTTTGTGTTTGAGATCGCTTATTTACAAAAAACAATTCCCGATTTCACAACACATCATTTACCTGTTCTGCTTTCTGCTTCTAAGGTAACTTTAATGTTTTGCTTATTTGCTTTTATTACCAGCCTGGCGCGCGAGATCATAAAAGACATGGAAGATTACAAAGGGGATAAAGCTACGGGAGGTAAAACCATGCCAATTTCGTGGGGAATGCAAACAAGCAAAGTTGTGAGCTTCTTTTTAATTGCCATTACTATTTTGTTATTGCTGGTTGTAGTTTATAATACCATGAAATATAAAAGTGAATTTTTATCGCTTGGTAATATTTACATATTAATTGGATTGATATTGCCTTTATCCATCTTATTAGGTATGCTAGCAAAAGCACATACACCAAAACAATTCAAACATGCCAGCTTACTTTTAAAACTTACCATGCTTTTAGGAATTGGTTATTGCTGGATCTATTATTACAGTTAATTATGAATGCAGTTGAAAAAACATTAAAGGAATTTCCTTTTAAATTAATATTAGGATCCGCATCGCCACGCAGACAAGAACTTTTGAAAAGTTTAGGTTTTGATTTTTTAATTAAACCTACTCATGCCGACGAAACTTTTCCTGCTGATCTAAAAGCACAAGAAATACCCATTTATTTGGCAGAAAAAAAAGCTGACGCCTATCCGGATGAATTAAAGGAAACCGAAATATTAATTACATCGGATACAATTGTTTGGTGCGCTGGCAAGGTTTTAAATAAACCCGTTAATTTTTTAGAAGGTAAACGAATGCTTGAAACCTTAAGCGGTAAGATGCATGAAGTATATACGGCAGTTTGTTTAAAAAGCGGCAATAAGCAAACAACTTTTTTTGATGTAAGTAAAGTTTACTTTAAAAAATTAAAAACCGAAGAGATCGAATATTATTTGACAAATTACAGTCCGTACGACAAAGCCGGTGGATATGGTGTACAAGATTGGATCGGATACATTGGCATAGACAAGATCGATGGTAGTTTTTACAACGTGATGGGCCTTCCGGTTAAAGAATTGTATGAAGAACTGATCAAATTTTAATTCTTCCTTTCTATAATTTATAGCAATTAAACGCATTTTCGCGAACTAGTTTTGTGCTTTTAATGAGCATGAAAAAAGAAATTACCATTATTCCCGACGAAATTGTTTTAAATAAGATCTATTACATCAGAGGACAAAAAGTAATGCTGGATAAAGATCTGGCAGAAATGTACGGCGTTGAAACCAAACGCTTAAAGGAGGCTGTAAAGCGAAATATAGAACGTTTTCCTGACGATTTTATGTTTCAACTTACTGAAAATGAATTTGCTAGTTTGAGGTCGCAAATTGCGACCTCAAAAAATGGCAGAGGTGGAGATAGATATAATCCTATGGTTTTTACTGAACATGGTGTTCTAATGCTTTCAAGTGTTTTAAATAGTGCCAAAGCCATTCAGGTGAATATTCAGATCATGAGAATTTTTACAAAGATCAGACAATTACTTATTGATAATACCGAATTGCGCTTAGCAATTGAAAAACTTGAAAAGAAAACAAATAACAATAGTAAAAACATTGAACTTGTTTTTCAATATTTAGATGAATTGTTAAAGAAAAATGAAGGAAATAAACAAATGACTAAAATTGGTTATAAACTCGGTGAACACTAAAATGACTATCTTAGTTTTATGTTTTCGAAACTCCAAAAATTCAGATATTTATTTTTCCTGCTTCTCCTCAATGGTTTGCAATTAAAAATTACTGCTCAGATCGCAGGCTGTACCGATCCATTAGCAAACAATTACAACTCAAATGCAACTATTAACAACGGCAGCTGCGTGTATAACACAGTAACAGTTTCACCGGTTGTAACTCACACATTGGTTACACAGTTAACCGAAACGTCAGGATTAATTTTTTGGAATGATACCATTTACACCCACAACGATAATACAGATAAACGTATTTATGGTCTTGACAGCAGCAGCGGTTCTATCATTAAAACATAATCCTTAGGTGGACTCACTAATATTGACTGGGAAGAAATTACTCAGGATAGTGCTTCTTTATTTATTGGTGATTTTGGTAATAATGTAAACGGTAATCGTAATAACTTACGAATATACAAGATCAACAAAGTTTCATTATGGAATAACAATCCGATCATTGATACAATCAAGTTTTCATACTCCAACCAAACCACCTTTACTGCAACAGGATCTAATAATACTGATTTTGATTGTGAAGCGTTTATTGCCACAAAAGACAGTTTGTTTTTATTTACTAAGCAATGGGTTAGTAAAAAAACCAGCGTGTATAAATTACCAAAAACAGCTGGTACATATACCGCACAATTAAAATATACTCATGATGTACAAGGGTTAATAACAGGAGCAACCTATATTAAAGATAGCAATATGGTTGCCTTATGCGGCTACAACAATTTACTGCAACCGTTCTTTTATTTGCTTTATGATTATTCAGGAAACGCATTTTTCTCTGGAAATAAACTAAAGATAGAAATGAATGCGCCTTTCAACCAGGTGGAAGGTATTACCAGTAAAAATGGTGCCCGCTTTTATGTTTCAAATGAATATTTTTCTCAAGCTCCTTTGCCGGCAGTGCCCCAGAAATTAAGCGTATATGACCTAGGTATTTATTTGTATCCCCCTTTAAGCACCGGGATAAAAAAAACCGGCTTGAATGAATCAAACCGGTTCAACATATTTCCATCCGTTGTGTATGATGCATTAACAATACAAAGCAACACAACTCCTGACCTCAACTATCAAATTCATGATCTGTATTCAAATTTGTGTGTATCAGGTTACATTCCTGAAAATAAAACTCAACTACAATTAAGCAATTTAAGGTCAGGTGTATACTTTATCACCATTCAAACTAATTCGCATCAAGAAACATTTAAGTTCATTAAAAAATAATACTTACTTGATCTTGTAACGTAATCCAAAGTATAACATTCGTCCGTATATAGGCCCCCAAACCATACTTGCATCAAAATATGAATTAAATGGGTCTCTAGCTGAAACGATCGGGTCATTCTGTTTATAATTAAGCGCATTTTCTACACCTAAATACACATTAAAATCTGCTCTATTTATTTTCGTTAAATAAGTGATCTGACCCAACACATGATAAAACTCGGGTGAATAGGCATCCCTTTTATATTCTGCAGGATTTGTGCTTACATCAGGTAAACGCTTTCTGCCATTGTATTGTGTAGTGGCATCAAACATCCAGTGCTTGTTTTTTGTTTCGTACGATAAATTGATAAATCCTCGGTGTAAAGAAATATATGGCACCTCCATTAATCCGGTTTTATAAGCTGTTTTGCTATCAACATAACGATAAGCGGTTTTAATATTCAATCGCTTACGAATTTCCCATCCAAACTCAACTTGCGCCGTGTTTGAATAAGACTTACCATTTAAATTATACAGGTAAACACTTTGAGCTTGTTTATCCAGATCAACAACTACCTGATCAATAAAGTCTGTTCTATAAACATCTAATGTAAAATAGGCTTCGCGGTAATTAAGGGTAAATTTCTGTGTAAAATTCAAACCATAATTCCATCCGGTCTCCGGATTTAAACCATAAGGTTTATTTAAATCAGTAGTTTCAATGATCCAATTACGAGACGATGGCATTAAAGACATGTTCTCAGATAATATGTTAGCTGTTTTTAATGCCTTTCCACCACTAAATCTTATAACAGATCTACCTTCGTTCAATGCATAACGCAAATGCAAACGCGGTGTAAAAAACAAACCATACAAATTATGATAATCAGCTCTAATACCGGCCACCATATTAAATGTTTCTTTAAAATTGTATGCATACTCCGTGAACAATCCCGCTACTTCCTCTCTCCTATTAAAGTTTAAGTTTCTATAGGTCTCCATTACATCATCATTCAAATAACTCGCGCCAAACTTATACACATGAGCTGTTGTTCCTTTAATACCTTGAAAGATATAGTTGGCATAAAACGTTTTTTGATCGCCGGTGTATTTTGTAAAACCGTAATAATTATTTTGCTGATGATCTAAATAAGAAAGTTGCAAGCCCATACTGGTACCGGGCAAATTCCTGAAAACGTAACCGGTTTTACTATACACTTCCCATTTTTTGTTTTGAATACCTATCTTATATAAACTGTCGCCTGATTTAAAATCACTGATCATGATCTGATCTTGTCCTCCAACACGCTCATCTTCCAAATAACCGCCACCAAATTGAGCTTCAAAACCCTTTGGCGACTCAAAGGCATATTTATTGATGATGTTGTATTGTTTACCAGTTGGTATATCCAAAAACCCATCCTTATTCAGATCTTCCTTCATTGGATTAAAGCTCATGTGACTTAACAAGCCAACAGAAAACTTTTCGTTGAAGCGATGTTTGGCATTTAAATTATATTCATTTCTGGCATTTTGATTCACGTATGCATTAAAATTCAACTTATCGCTTGTGATAGGATTTTGTAGTTCGGTATTGATCTGACCGGTAAAACTTTCATACCCATTTATTACCGAACCGGCGCCTTTACAAAGTTGTATTGATTGTATCCAAGTACCGGGAATAAAATTTAAACCATAAGCGCCTGCTAAACCACGCATGTATGGCATATTCTCTTTTGTTATTTGCGCGTACTTTCCTGACAAACCAAGCATTTGAATTTGCTTTGTTCCAATTACAGCGTCAGCAAAATTCACATCAACACTTGGGTTTGTTTCAAAGCTTTCCGACAAATTACAACAAGCCGCTTTCATTAAATATTTTTCACCCAATGTTTCAATTTTAATTGGGTTCAAATACGAAATAGTGGTTGCTTGCGATTCATAAATTACTTCAACTTCATTAAGATCAACACCGCTTTTTAATTTTATAGTAATAAACTTTGTTGTATCCTTTATTAAAAGCGTGTCACTTTTATAACCTAAGGTTGTAAAAACTAATCGGTTTGTTTTGTCAGTTGTTTTAATTACAAAAGAACCGATTGAATCACTTGTTGCGAAAATAGATGTATTATGCCAAAAAATAACAACACCGGGTACAGGTGATACGCCTTTTTTATTTACAACAGCTTCAACAACACGGCCTTTTAACTGCGCATAACCAAATAGACTAAAGCAACATGCTAAAAGCACATAAATAAACTTTTTCATATGTTGTTGCTATATTACTTCTTTTCATCGCAAACACCTTCGCTGTATTTGCAGCATTTAGGAAGTTTAGCGTATGCTTTTGGATCGGCCTTTTGACCTGATGTTTCATAACCTGCTTTTGCGATAGCTTTTTCTATAGCCTCCATATTTGTCTTAGAAGAATCATAAGTGATGGATGCTACTTTTGTTTCCGAATTCCACTTGCAAACTTTAACTCCCTTTATATCAGCGGCGTTTTCTATGCGCTCTTTGCATTCTTCACAATTTCCTTTAACAGATAAAGTTGAAGTAACAACAGATGATTGTGCTTGAATTTTGAATGATAATAATATGGTAGCCAGTATTAAAAATATTGCTTTCATTGTTTTAAGTTTTTATTTAATAATAATAATAGAAATTTACCTGATGGAATAGATCATCAGGTAAGAGTCAGACTGCTCTAACTTTTTAAATTCTTAAAACAGAAACGGAAATGATATCTTGCTGAACAAGATCAGGAGGAGGATATTGTTTTTCGATAGCAATTTTTTCAATTGCATAATTTACACTCAATACATTACAATTAATATCTTGTGAGATAAAAGGTAATAAGATAACTGGAGGTTTGATCTCTTTGTTAAGATTCACAAATACAAAATCACTGTGAAATGAAACATGTTCTTCTTCATTTTTACAACATCCATCATCTTCTACCGGTTCATCACCACAACAAGAGTCAGGTGTAGTAAAAAAAGCTACTTCCTGTAATTCGCCGCCACAATAATGTGAAATAGCAGAAATGCCAAAAGTTGAAAACACATACGTGAATGCAACAAGCAACATGATACTATTAAACCAACGGTATTTCATTTGTACAATAAAGTTAAGCATATTAGCAATTCATGTAGCGTTCAAAATTGTTAAAAAAGCTGAACATCATTTTTTACGTTCGCCTATTTGCTGACGCCACATAGCATAATAAAGTCCTTTTTCAGCCAATAATTGATCATGTTTGCCTTGTTCGATTATCTCACCTTGCTCCAAAACAATTATTTTATCGGCATGCATAATGGTAGATAAACGATGTGCGATCAAAACGGTGATTTGCTCTTTATTGGCAGATAATTCACGAATGGTCTCCGAAATTTCTTCTTCCGTTAACGAATCCAATGCCGATGTAGCCTCGTCAAATATCAATAATTTAGGATTACGCAATAACGCTCTGGCAATAGACAATCGTTGCTTTTCTCCACCGCTAACTTTAATTCCTCCTTCTCCAATTGTTGTATCAATTCCTTTATCGGCGCGTTTTAATAATTTATGACATGCCGATTTATTTAAGACATCAGTTAATTCGGCATCAGTTGCATTTGGTTTAACAAACAATAAATTATCTTTTATGGTGCCACTGAATAATTGAGGATCTTGGGTAACAAAACCTAATTGTTTTCTTAATTCATTTAAGTTAATGTCTTTCGAATTGATGTTATTATAATACACATTACCTGCAACAGGCTGATATAAACCAACCAATAATTTTACCAATGTAGTTTTACCACTGCCACTTGGGCCAACAAAGGCAACAGTTTCGCCTTTATTAATATGAAATGAAATATTTTTAACCGCCAGATCGGCCGTACTTTGATGTTTGAAGGAAACATTCTCAAACTTCAATTCATGAATGTTTCCTAAAGGAGATGGTTGCGCCGGAACCACTTCACTTTTTGCACTCATGAGCTTCTCAAAGTTTTCCATGCTCACCTTTGTTTCATTGAAAACGGAAATAACATTACCCAATTCTTGCAATGGATTAAAAATAAAGAAAGAGAAGAACATGAGCGTGATCAGATCCCCCACCTTAATTATATCCTTGAATACAAAAGAGTATAAAAAAAAGATCAAGGATGTGCGAACCAAATGAACTGTTGTACCTTGTATAAAACTTAAACTTCTAACAAACCGTACTTTCTTTAATTCTAAACCCAATATTTTTAAAGTTGTTTGATTTAATCTTTTCTCCTCCTGATCAACCAAACCTAAACTTTTTACCAACTCAATGTTTCGAAGCGATTCAGTTGTTGCGCCGGCCAATGCAGTGGTTTCGCCTAAAATTTGTTTTGATACCAATTTAATTTTCTTACCCAAATACGAACTTACGATTGCTATGATCGGAACAGTTGCTAAATATAACGGACCTAACAACCAATGAATTTGTATGGCATAGATCATTACAAATATGATCCCAATAACCGATTGAAATATTAACGTAATAAATAGTGTGATAAACCGCTCGGTATCACTTTTTAATTTTTGTAATCTTCCTAAGGTTTCGCCACTTCGCTGATCTTCAAAATCCTGAAAAGGTAAACTCAATGTTTTTTTGATCCCGTCGGTGTACATGTTAGCGCCTGTGCGCTGTATAACAATATTGGTAAAATAATCCTGGAAATTTTTTGCAATACGTGAAAGCATAGCCGCACCAATGGAAAGTGAAAGCCAAAATAAAATATGAGAAGTAAATTCAGAATAATCGGCTCCTGTTCTCCAAAAATGCAAACTGCTGTCTGAATCATGTGGAGAGCCAAACTTATTGATCAGCTTACCTGTAATGATGGAATCACAGAGTGAAAAACATTGATTAATGGCCGCTAATAAAAGGGCAAGCGATAATAGGGATCTATGTTGTTTTAAATAATTGTAAAATATTTTCATTTCAGTAAAGGTAAATAAACCAAATACCTTAACAGGAAATTACTTATTAAAAGAATTTAAAAATCGCCGCGTTCAACCATGGCTATGGCTTTTTCGATCATCACATCTTCAGTTTGTGAATCGTACTCGGTTTTCATATCATTACCAAATAATTTTGCGAGGGCCTGCCACATGCTGGCCTGAAAGGAGCCACGCAACTCTTTCACAATGGTATAGGTTGTTTTACCGGTTTCTCTATTAATCAGTTTCATTAAAACTCTGCCTTGTGAAACAGATAATCCCTTTAACTCATCTTCAAATTCATGACGCAGATCTTTTTCACACACACGTAAATAGGCTTTACGAATATCTTCATCTTCCATTTTAGAAAGTATAAGATCATATTGCTTTAATTTAGCTGAAGCTAAAATAGCGTAAGGATAAACTTTTTTTACATTATACTTTACACGGGTCCATTGTTCGTACTGGCGTCTGGTTTTAAAAACCATATTGGTAGTAACATCTACCTCATTTAAGTAAAAAACAGGAATGGTGTCGTTATTCTCAACAATGGCATAACAGCGGATACCATGTTGTAACTCATTTTGAGAAACAGAAAACTTTGGCAATAAAAGCAAACCAAACAGAACCAAAAAAATGGCTTTATTTAAACTGGCTTTTTTCATGATCACTTTTTCTATTTATATTATTTTACGGAAAAGGTAACCATAAGTTACATCATTCTTACGAACGATTTATCTTCCATTTGCTAATTTTAACAGAATTATTGTCATAAACCGGTTCTTTAGGACGGGAAAGATCATAGATCAGATTTGCTGCAATTGCCGCCACATCCTCACTCACAGGCTCGCCTTTTAACATATCGGGGGTAAAATAATTCTTAATAAAGCCTGTATCAAACTTACCCGAAACAAAGGCCTGATGGTTTAAAACAAATTTGCAAAAATCTAAAGTGGTTTCAACGCCAATGATCTTGTAATCATCAATAGCTCTGATCATCTTTTCAATGGCATCCGTTCTGTCTTTTCCATGAACGATCAATTTTGATATCATTGGATCATAATAAATTGGAATATCCATTCCTTCCTCAAAACCATCATCCACACGAACGCCAACACCGCTTGGTTTGTTGTAAACTAATAAACGTCCAATATCCGGTAAAAAGTTATTCGTTGGGTCCTCTGCACACACGCGTACTTCCAAGGCATGTCCGTTGATCTTCATAATTTCCTGCGTAAAACTTAATTTTTCGCCACGCGCCACTTTAATTTGCTCCTTCACAAGATCCAATCCCGTGATCATTTCTGTAACCGGATGCTCTACCTGTAAACGCGTATTCATTTCCAGAAAATAAAAATTCAATTTGTCATCAACCAAAAATTCTACCGTACCTGCCCCACTATAGTTACAAGCTTTAGCAACATCAACCGCGCATTTACCCATTGCTGCGCGCAATTCAGGTGTTAATACACTGCTTGGTGCTTCCTCTATTACTTTTTGGTGGCGACGTTGAATGCTACACTCACGCTCGAACAAATAAACACAATTACCATGGTTATCGGCTATCAATTGAATCTCAATATGGCGCGGACCACTGGCATATTTCTCAATAAAAACGGCGCCATCACCAAAAGCAGAGATAGCTTCACTTACAGCTAATTTCATTTGCTCTTCGATCTCACTTTCCTTCTCTACCAAGCGCATACCTTTTCCTCCACCACCTGCAGATGCTTTTATCAATAATGGAAAACCAACTTCTTTCGCAATTTTTATTGCTTCCTTCACATCGCTTATGGCACCTTCTGATCCGGGGATCATTGGTACTTTATATTTTTTTGCAGTTGCCTTTGCACTTAACTTATCGCCCATCATATCCATGCTTTCGGCACTCGGACCAATGAACGTAATGCCTGCAGCTTTTACTTTACGGGCAAAATCAGCATTCTCACTTAAAAAACCGTATCCCGGGTGAATACCATCCACACCTAATTCTTTACAGATCTTAATGATCTTATCTCCTTGCAAATACGATTGTGAACTTGGTGGCGGTCCTACACATACAGCCTCATCAGCATATCTTACAAATGGTGCATTTCTATCGGCTTCCGAATAAATAGCTACAGTTTTAATGCCCATTTCGCGTGCGCTTTTCATCACACGTAAAGCAATCTCACCTCTATTTGCAACTAAGATCTTTTTCATTTAGTATATTTTTTAATCAAAATGATTTCACACTTTGATAGATTTATCATGTGGTAAATATAAGTGTTTAAAGCCAACTTTTTAATCCATTTTATAACATATAATTGCTACTTTTAAGCATGTTTTTTATCATTTCAAAGCTGTTAGGTTTTCTCATATCGCCCATCATTTGGGTATTTGCTTTGTTGATATACTCCTTCTTCACTAAAATTGAATCGCGCGCTAAAAAATTAAGAATTTCAGCAATTGTCATTATTTTTTTAACCGGCAATTCGTTTATAGTGGATGAACTTTTCAGAGCATATGAAACCACTACAATTGATCATGATCTGGCTAAAACTCATTATAGCGGCGCCATTGTTTTGGGTGGTATTGGAGATGTTGATCTGAGACAAAAAAAAATTGATTTTAAAATGAGTGGCGATCGTTTATTTCAAACCATCAGATTATATAAAATGGGGAGAATAGATAAGATCATTTTTACCGGAGGCTCGGGAAGCATTGAATTTCCTGAAAAGCGAGAAGGTAAATTTGTAAAGAAATATTTAAATGAAATTCAGATACCGGATAGTGCTTTGATCATTGAGAACGAAAGCAAGAACACCTATGAGAATGCTGTTTTTACAAAAAAGATACTGGACTCATTGAATTACAATACAAACTTATTACTTGTAACATCGGCCTATCATATGCCACGCTCATTAGCTGTATTTAAAAAAGCAGGTTATACTAACGTAACGCCATATGTGACCAACAGAGTGAGCGGTGTACGACGATATACGTTTGATCATTTATTTATTCCGAACATAGATGCAATGTTTAACCTTCAATTGCTTTTGCACGAATGGATAGGCTTTGCCGTTTACAAGATCAAAGGTTATGCTTAATTTTAATGAAGACCTACTCCAATTCATTTGGCAACACAAACTCATTAAACCATCAAAATTAATTACTCGCTCGGGTAAAGAAATTGAGATCATTAAGTTTGGTGAAAAGAATACAAATTCTGGTGCCGATTTTTTTAATGCACAAATAAAGATCAACAACCTCATTTTAGCAGGTAACATTGAACTGCATATCAAAAGCAGCGATTGGCTAAAACACGATCATCAAAACGATACAAGTTACGATAACATTATTTTGCATGTGGTTTATGAAGCAGATAAGGAAATAGAGCAGAATAAAACTAACAATGTAGAAGTTTTGGTATTAAAAGAACTTATTGATGATTCGATCATTTCGAATTATAAAAAACTGATCAATTCTAAAAGTGAATTACCTTGTGCCAAACAACTTCCTGAGGTTGATGAGCACAAAGCAGCTGCATGGATCAATCGTATGGCCATTGAACGATTGGAAATAAAGACCAAAACCATTGAGCAAACCTTTACCAATTTTAATAACGATTTCAACCAAACCTTTTACGCTATACTATTAAAGAATTTTGGTTTTAAAGTAAACGCTTTACCATTTGAATTATTGGCAACCTATTTACCCGCATCTATTTTATTGAAGCACGTAAATAATTTAAAACAGGTAGAAGCCCTATTACTTGGCACAGCCGGTATTTTGGATGATTTTTTTGAAGATAAATACATACAAAATTTACAAAGCGAATTTGAGTTCTTAAAGAACAAATACAAATTAGCAGTACTTGATAAAAAGATCTTTAAATATTCGCGTCTTCGTCCGGCTAATTTTCCGGGATTACGTTTGGCACAGTTTGCGCAATTGATCTATCAACTTCCTCAAATTTTAACGCAACCACAGGACCTGAAAAGCATCCATGAATTGAAAAAAACTTTGACCATTGAATTGCAAGGTTATTGGAAAGATCATTATAAACCCGATGGTAAAAAAAGTACAAACGAAATTACCTTGGGTGAAAGCTCCATACAAAACATTTTAGTGAATACCTTCAGTTACTTCTTCTTCTTTTATGGCAAACAATTAAATAAGCCATTTTATGAAAATTTAGCCCTTGAAATTTTGGAAGAGGTTGCCTTTGAAAAAAATACCAAAACCAAAAAATTCGATCAGTTAAAATGTGGGAAACGCTCGGCATTAGTGAGCCAGGGTTTAATTAATTTATTGGATAATTACTGCGATAAAAAGTTATGTTTGAATTGCGCAATTGGTAGTAGTTTGTTACAACTTAAACACTAATTTTTGTTATATTTGTTTTATGGTAAGTAAGATCATTCAGTGGTTTGAACAAAAAGCATTTGGCGTTTGCGAATGGTGGGGTAAAAAATTAGGTATTAAAACTACCAAAGTTCGCATGTACTTCATTTATCTTTCATTCTTTACTTTCGGAAGTCCAATTATTATTTACTTTATCATGGCCTTTATACTCGAAAACAAGAACTACTTCAAACCTTTTTACTATAAAAAGCGAAGAAGTGTTTGGGATCTCGACTAAACCAATCATTTAAACACCTTCAAATGAAAAGAACATTAAGTTTTATTGCCGCATTAGTTGTATTACAGGTTAATGCACAACGAATTTCTGTTAACGAATCAACAGAAAAATTCAGCACCGGATCGCAAAATGCAGCTACCACAATTATTATGGAGGCAGAATTGAGTGATGTGATCAGCGAATGGAAAAAAGTATTGAAAGAATTCAAATACGAAAAAGTTAAAGATGATAACAACGAAGTTTTTGGCGATAATATTTTAATTAAAGATTGGGGTAATAATCCGGTTGATTTTTATACCAAGTTCGAGGAGAATAAAAAAGCGCGCACTATTAAAATGAGCACTGCTGTTGATCTGGGAGGTATGTACTTAAAATCAAGCGAACACTCTGATAAATACAAATTGTTAGATAAGATGATGCGTGAATTTGCCATTAAAATGACAAAGGAACCCATTGAGAAAAGATTAAAAGATGCAGAAAAAGATCTAACGAAGTTACAAGACAAACAAAAAGATCTTGAGGAAGACAACAAAGAATTGCATCAGGATATTAATAAATACAACGAAAAAATAACCAAAGCAGAAAAAGAGATCATAACTAAGGACGCAGAAATAAAAAAGAAAAAAGGCGAAGTAGATGTTCAGCGTAAAGTTGTTGATGCCAGTTCAGGAGCGGTAAGCGAGCAAGCCAAATCATCTAAAAAGATATTAGAAAAATTAGAAGATCAATTAAAAGAACTGGAGAATGACAAGAAAAACTTAAGCAACGATGTAGAAGATTATAAGAATAAAATAAAGAAAGCGGAAAAGGATATTAAGGAGAACGAAGAAGAACAAAAAAAGAAAAAAGAAGAGATAGAAACTCAGAAAAAAGTTATAGAAGAAGTAAAGAAAAAATTAGACAGCGTTAATTAAAATGCCGCAAATAAAAGAAATTACAAATGCAATTGAAGCATTTGCTCCGCTTAATTTACAGGAAGATTATGATAATGCCGGCCTTATTACAGGTAACCCGCAAACCGAATGCACAGGCGCTTTATTGAGTTTAGATTGTATTGAGGTAACTATTGATGAAGCAATAAAAAATAATTGCAATTTAATTGTTGCGCATCATCCTATTATTTTCAAAGGCTTAAAAAAATTAAATGGTAATAATTATGTAGAACGAACCATTATTAAAGCCATACAAAACAACATAGCAATTTATGCCTGTCATACCAATTTAGATAATGTGATAGATGGTGTAAATGCCAAGATCGCTCAGAAAATTGGCTTAAATAACTTACGCATATTAGCCCCAAAAGCCGGGTTGCTGCGTAAATTAGTAGTGTTCGTTCCGGAAACTCATGCTTCTCCGGTGCGTGAAGCACTATTTAATGCCGGAGCCGGAAACATTGGGAATTACGATAATTGCAGCTATAACATCAATGGCATAGGAACATTTAAAGGAAATGATCAAACCAACCCGTTTATTGGCGAACCAAATAAATTAAGTACAGAGCCCGAAGTAAGAATTGAGACCATTTTTGAAGTTCAGAACCAAGGTAAGATCATTCAAGCCATGATCGCAGCTCACCCCTACGAAGAGGTTGCTTATGATATTTATCCCTTACAAAACACCCATTCTCAAATTGGCAGTGGCATAATAGGTGAATTGGAGAATGAAATGACCGAAACCGAGTTTTTAACCCATATTAAATCGTGTTTCAAGCTTAAAGCATTGAAGCACACACCTTTACTGAATAAAAAAGTAAAAAAAGTGGCTTTATGCGGTGGAAGTGGTCAGTTTTTATTAAAAAACGCAATTAACTCAAAAGCAGATACTTACATTTCAGCCGATTTTAAATATCACGAGTTTTTTGACGCTGATGGCAAAATTGTGGCAATTGACATTGGACACTACGAATCGGAGCAATTTACCCCCGAAATATTTTATGAGATAATTACAAAAAAATTCCCTAAATTCGCAATCCATTTATCGAAAACCAATACAAACCCGGTAAATTATTTTTAAAGATATGTGCGCAAAAATTAAAGAAAAAATCGATGCTTCTGTAGAAGGAAAATTAAAGTCGTTGTACTCATTACAATTAATTGACAGTAAAATTGATCGTTTACGTATCATCAGAGGTGAATTGCCTTTGGAAGTAAGCGACCTTGAAGATACAGTTGCAGGTTTAGAAACTCGTGTGGTGAATTTACAGGATGAATTGAATGAGTTAGAGAACCAATTGAACGAGAAAAAACAAGCGATCAAGGATTTTCAGGCAAACATTAAAAAATACGAATCGCAACAAAATAAAGTACGTAACAACCGTGAGTACGATGCGATCACTAAAGAGATCGAATTCCAAAATTTAGAGATCCAATTAGCTGAAAAGCGTATCAAAGAAGCGAAAGCAGGATTAGCTATTAAATCTGAATTATTAGAAAAAAGCAGAGAAGAATTCGAAGAGCGTAAGAAAGATCTTAAAGTAAAGAAAAGTGAGTTAGATGAGATCATTGCTGAAACTGAAAAAGAAGAAAAACAATTATTAGTTGAGAGCGAAACTGCATCAGCTGAAATTGAAGATCGTTTATTAAATGCTTACAAACGTATTCGTGCGAACACTCGTAACGGTTTAGCAGTTGTTGCTGTTGAGCGTGATGCTTGTGGCGGCTGTTTCAATAAGATCCCACCTCAACGTCAGTTAGATATCCGTACAAACAAAAAGATCATTGTATGCGAACATTGTGGCCGTGTATTAGTTGATGGTATGTTGATCCCTGATACAGGCGTAGAACAAAAATAATTTGAATTTAAAGTCATAAAAAAATCCCCTCGAAATTCGAGGGGATTTTTTATTTAAACTCTTTTGATGTTATTTCAAAATATAATAAATATTGGTTAACCATTTTGCTGTGTCTTTTTCCGACATCGGATCTGTCACATATTCCTCAATAACCATCGTTTGCATCAGGCCCTTTTCTTTCATATAAGCATCCATTGCATAATGCGCATTGGCTGATTTATCATAAGCACCATAATATGGTATTAATAATGCTTTACCAGCAGGAATTACATAGGTTTCTAACTCTTTCGTCTCCTTCTTCTCTTTCAAACACATTACCGCTGCGCATTCAGTTTCCATTTTTACATCATCATATGTAAAGTAAATTGCAGAAGGCGCGCATGCCATTTCCAATTTATTCTTTGCCATAAATGCGCCTATCTTACCATAACTCTCTCCAAAAAATTTAGGGAGCTCAGGAAATTTTAATGTCGACTTTACACCTATATAAAAATGCTCTGCCCAATCAATTTCCTGTATGTCATATTTTGCTGCAGTTTCAGCCGGCATACTTTCAACCTCTTTCTTCAACATAGCCAAACCTTTTTCAAAATCCGGACCGATCATTTTATCCATATTCATAAATAACATTGGTGCTCTGCCAAAAAATCCAATTCTAGTTAACATTCCCCAGGTCACATTCATTCCGTTTGCACTTGGCTTTGTAATGTAATAAACCTTACTATCTCCCATTCCATCAAAATGCAAAGTGATTAAAACGCTATCACCTTTAAATTCGTTAAAGGTCATACTGCCTTTACCAACGCTATCCTTATCACTTTCCCAAGAATAACTACTTCCCGGTTTACAACATTCACCTGCGTATGACGTTTTCATATTAGGATCAAGTCTGGTCCATGGTGACCATTTGTCATGAAAGAATTTAAGATCGGCCATTTTGTGTTGCATATCTTCAACACTTGAAATTTTTATTTCTGTTGAACGTTCAACAGTTACTTCTTTAGGACCAACAAAACAAAGGATCAGGTATAAAAGTACCAATCCTACTAAAACATAAACTACTTTTTTCATTCTATATAATTTTTACATGTTTCTTCTGTACTGTCCACCCACTTCAAACAAAGCTTTCGTGATCTGTCCTAAACTGCAATATTTCACTACTTCCATTAACGAATTAAATAAGTTTCCGTTTTGAATGGCCGTTAACTGAATTTCTTTCAATAATTGCGGGCCTTTATCACCACTTGCTTTCCATAGATTTTGTACGGTGCTTATCTGGAATTCTTTTTCATCAGTGGTTGAACGAATTACTTCTTGCGGAATAACTGTTGGCGAACCTTTTGAACTTAAGAATGTATTCACACCAATGATCGGATACTCTCCCGTGTGTTTTAAAGTTTCATAATATAAACTCTCTTCCTGAATTTTACCACGTTGATACATAGTTTCCATAGCACCTAATACACCGCCTCGTTCACTGATGCGATCAAATTCACTTAACACCGCTTCTTCCACTAATTCAGTTAATTCTTCAATAATAAACGAACCTTGTAATGGATTCTCGTTTTTAGCTAAACCTAACTCACGGTTAATGATCAACTGAATAGCCATTGCTCTGCGCACCGATTCCTCTGTTGGTGTTGTGATCGCTTCATCATATGCATTGGTATGCAATGAATTACAGTTATCGTAAATGGCATATAAAGCTTGTAAGGTTGTACGGATATCATTGAAATCAATTTCCTGAGCGTGTAATGAACGACCTGATGTTTGGATATGATATTTCAACATTTGTGAACGCTCATTAGCGCCGTACTTTAATTTCATGGCTTTTGCCCAAATACGACGAGCAACACGACCAATAACACTATACTCCGGATCGATACCATTACTAAAGAAGAATGATAAATTCGGAGCAAAGCTATCAATGTGCATACCGCGACTTAAATAATATTCTACAAAAGTAAAGCCATTAGACAAAGTAAATGCCAATTGCGAAATTGGATTAGCACCTGCTTCAGCAATATGGTAACCACTGATCGATACCGAATAGAAGTTACGTACGTTTTGATCAATGAAATACTGCTGCACATCACCCATCACACGTAAACTAAACTCGGTACTAAAGATACAGGTGTTCTGTGCCTGATCTTCTTTTAAAATATCTGCTTGAACTGTACCACGTACCTGTGCTAATGTTTGTGCTTTAATTTTTTCGTAAACATCTTTTGGTAAAACCTGGTCGCCCGTTACACCTAATAACATTAAACCCAAACCATCGTTTCCTTCAGGTAATGGTCCGTTATATTTAGGACGTGCAACTCCTTTGGCTTTATAAATATCTTCTATCTTCTTCTCAACTTCTTTTTCTAAACCATTTGCTTTGATATACAACTCACATTGCTGATCAATGGCCGCATTCATAAAGAAAGCAGCGATGATGGCAGCAGGACCATTGATGGTCATTGATACAGATGTTTTAGGGTCAGCTAAATTAAAGCCACTGTATAATTTTTTCGCATCATCTAAACAACAAACCGATACACCGGAGTTACCGATCTTACCATAAATATCCGGACGGTGATCAGGATCGTTACCATAAAGCGTAACACTATCAAAGGCTGTACTTAAACGCGCAGCAGGTAATCCTTTACTCACGTAATGGAAACGTTTGTTGGTACGTTCTGGTCCACCTTCACCCGCAAACATACGAGTCGGATCTTCACCCTCACGTTTAAACGGATAAATACCTGCAGTGTATGGAAACTCTCCCGGGAAGTTCTCCTGCAAATTCCAACTTAAAATATCTCCCCATCCTTTGAAACGAGGAACTGCAATTTTTGGAACCTGTGTATGCGATAACGATTCGTAATGTGTTTTAATTTTGATCTCCTTATCACGTACTTTAAAGATATAGTACTCATCCTGGAATTGTTTTTTGCGTTGTTCCCAGGTATCAATTAATTTTCTGTTGTGACCATCCAGATCTAATTCAATACGCGCATATTCTTCATCCAAAGATTTGATCAAACGGTCCTTTTCGGCCATGCTTGATTCCTTAATGGTTTCAATGGTTTTTTTAATGCCGTATAATTTATCTGCAATCTCACTTTGTTGTTTTCCCTTTTTATCATAAGATCGATTGTTCTCAGAGATCTCGCTCAAATAGCGTGTACGAGCCGGAGGGATGATATAGATCTTCTCACTCATTTCATTTGAGATAGAAAATTGTGAAGATAATTTAGCGCCTGTTTTTTCAGCGATCTTATCCATCACTGCCTTATACAAGCGGTTCATTCCCGGATCATTGAATTGAGAAGCTATTGAACCATAAACAGGTAATTTCTCATCATCCACATCCCACAAATTCTTATTACGCTTGTATTGCTTCTTAACATCGCGAATAGCATCTAATGCACCGCGCTTATCAAACTTATTTAAGGCAATGATATCTGCGAATTCCAACATGTCAATTTTTTCTAATTGAGATGCGGCTCCGTATTCCGGAGTCATTACATATAAGCATAGATCGCTATGTTCCGTGATCTCTGTATCACTTTGCCCAATACCTGCGGTTTCTAAAATAACCAGATCAAAATTGGAAGCTTTTAAAATATCAACTGCATCCTGCACATGTTTTGATAATGCCAAATTACTTTGACGTGTTGCCATACTGCGCATAAATACACGATCGTTACGAATAGAGTTCATACGAATACGATCACCTAATAAAGCACCCCCCGTTTTACGTTTAGATGGATCAACCGAAATGATACCGATTTGTTTTTCAGGAAAATCGATTAAAAAACGACGAACCAATTCATCTACTAAAGAAGATTTACCGGCACCACCAGTTCCTGTTATACCTAATACAGGTACTTTAGAAGCAGCTGCCATTTCTTTTACTTTCTTTAGCATAGCCGCACTTTCTTCGCTATGATTTTCAGCGGCAGAAATTAATTTAGCAATTGATTTATGATCACGTTCTTTTAAATGACCTACTTCACCATTTAAATTGACACCAGTAGGATAATCAGATTGCTTTAACACATCATTGATCATCCCTTGCAAACCAAGTTCACGTCCATCATCAGGACTATAGATACGCGTAATACCATATTTATGTAATTCTTCAATTTCAGTTGGAAGAATTACACCGCCACCACCACCAAATATTTTTATATGTCCACAACCTCTTTCTTTTAATAGATCGTACATGTATTTAAAATACTCCACGTGTCCGCCTTGGTAGCTGGTTATTGCAATGGCATTCGCATCTTCCTGTATAGCACAATTCACCACTTCTTGCACGCTGCGGTCATGCCCTAAATGTATAACTTCTGCACCACTGCTTTGCATTATTCGGCGCATGATATTAATAGCAGCGTCGTGCCCATCAAATAGGGCGGCGGCTGTAACAATTCTGATCTTATTCTTAGATTGATAAGCTTTAGTTTCCATGTTAAAATCTCTATAAAATTTCCTCTCAAATATAGGTTTATCAAGGCATTTTAACAAATTATTCTATTTCAAATTTTAGGCACATTTTTCTGAGTGATATTTAGTGTTTATGATAATTGTCATGATTTGAGAAAACTATTATCAGGTTTGTTTTATGCACTTGCCTATACCTTCGCTCCGTAATTAAACACCAGGATATGAAAATCATCAATTTTAACAAAGCAATTTTAATCATTATAGGATTTTTGTTTAGCACATTGAGCTTTAGCCAAAATGAAAGAACTTATCAAACGTCTAGACTTTTGACATTAAAATTCTCGAATTATTCGGTTGAAACTGACAAACAAATTCAGGCAGAATTTAATAAAGTTGGCAATTACCAATCTGTTTACACTTGCATTCCTGCAGGTATAGTTGTTATTGAATCAAAAAATGAGGTTACGACTTTAGAAAAACAAGAAGTTGAAAAAAAGATCGCTTCAATAAATGATAAAATCATGTACGAGGTATTGCTAGGCTTAAGCGTAAACCAGGCTGAAGAGAAGTGTAACACGAAAAGAATAATTGAAAATTAACCTTAAAAATAGAATTATGAAAAAAGCACTCATTGGATTTATTTTCCTATTAACTCTATTTAATGGAAATAATAATTTTAAAGCGCAACTAGTGGTAACAAATACACTAAATGCTTCGCAATTAGCTTCATTAATATCAGGACCGGGAGTTCAAATTTTAAACCCGGTGGTAAATGCCGCCGGACCTAACAGCTACGGAAAGTATATAGCAACCAGCAGTAATTTAAATATTACCGAAGGTTTATTATTAACTACCGGAACAATTTCGAATGCTATTGGGCCTAATAATGTTGGTAATAAAACTACTTTCTTTGGTAATCAATACACACCAAATACTTACACCCTTTTAAATAGTTACACCGGTAAAACAACTTGGGAGTATACAGAGTTTGAATTTGATATCATTCCGCAAGGTGACACTATCAAATTTGACTTTGTGTTTGCGTCTGAAGAATACGAGGAGTGGGTAGGATCACAATATAATGATGTGTTTGGCTTCTTCATAAGCGGCCCTGGTATAACCGGTGACCCTGGTGCGGGCATTTATCACAATATTGCATTATTACCAAATAACACTACAGCGGTAACCATTAACAATGTAAATCAAAATTTAAATACACAATACTATCAAAACAATAACAACGGTACTTCGGTGCAATACGACGGTTTTACTAAAGGGTTAAAAGCTATTTCAAAAGTAACACCTTGCGCCATGTACCACTTAAAACTTGTAGTAGCCGACGTATCCGATAAATTGTGGGATTCAGGCGTTTTCATTGAAAAGATCTCATCAAATAATGTTTTATTATTAAGTAAAACGGCAGGTGGAATACCTAACATGGTTGAAGGCTGTAATAATGGTACTGTAATTTTTCAGAGACCAAATGTTACTTCAAGTCCTTTAACAGTTAATTATTGGCTTGGTGGTACTGCTACAAATGGAACTGATTATCCACTGATTGGTGCTGCCCCAAGTCCAACTAATATGAAAACAATTGTGATCCCTGCCAATCAGGCTACTGTTGGATTAAACATCAACCCCTTTGCAGATGCTATTAATGAAGGTACTGAATATTTGACTGTATATCTCGGAAACCCATTTTGCTCTAATGTGGTTATGGATAGTTTGAGATTTTATATTCAGGATTCACTTTTTACAACCGTTTCGCCAATTAACGATTCCATTTGTAAAGGTCAAACAAAACAAATCACTACAAGCGGCGGCGGAAGTGCCTTTAGTTGGGTTCCTACAATTGGTTTAAGCAACCCTACTTCATCCAACCCTATTGCCTCTCCTTCGGTAACAACTATTTATACACTAAACACTACAGCAAGTACATGCTCAATGAAAAAGCATGTGAAAATAAATGTTAGTGATATTGCTCTTTCCTTTACAACAACAAACGTAAATTGTAACGGTGCCAATAACGGCGCAATTCAACTTGGAATATCTAATGGCTTTCCAACATACACCGTTCAATGGTCTGGCCCTGCGTCCTTCACCTCCAGCTCTCAAAATTTAAGCGGACTACCGCCGGGAACATACACAGTAAATGTTACAGGTAAAAAAAGCTGTGTTAAAACCGGAACTGTTTCTATTACAGAACCATCGTTAATGATCAGTTCAATAAGTAGCCCAACCGTTGGTGGCGGAATGAATATAGCTTGCTTTGGCGTGAACAGTGGTACAGCGGTTACGCTAGCATCAGGTGGAACTGCTCCCTATACCTATTCATGGAGTACATCACCAACACAAACCAATTCAACTGCTACAAACTTATTGGCCGGAACATACAGTGTTGTAATTAAAGATGCGAACAATTGCAGTTTAACTAAAACCATCACACTTACGCAACCTGCACAAGTCACAGCAACCATTTCCAATCAAACCAATGTTGCATGTTTTGGTAATTCAACCGGTGCTGCAACAATTAGCACAAGTGGTGGTATAACACCATACACTTACTCTTGGACAACAAGTCCTGCTCAATCTAACTCCGTAGCTACGAATTTAATTGCAGGTACTTATTCAGTTACTGTTAAGGATGGTAATAACTGTAGCACTACAAAAACACTGAACATTTCACAACCTGCTGCGGCTTTATCTGCCAACATCGCTACTGTAACAAATGTATTATGTTTTGGTAACTCAACTGGTTCAGCAAGTGTGAGTGTTAATGGGGGAACAGCACCATATACGTATTCATGGAGTACTACTCCTGCGCAAACTTCACCTGCGGCGGTTAATTTAGCTGCAGGCAGTTATAATGTGCTGATCAAAGACAATAATAACTGTACTGTTAATTTACCTGTTACAATTACTCAACCTGCTACAAATGTAAGTGCTAACATCAGCGCACAAACAAACGTATCGTGCTTTGGAGGTAATAATGGTAGTGCAACAGCATTAGCTTCAGGTGGCGTACCTGCATACACTTATTCGTGGAATACAACTCCTACACAAACAAATGCAACGGCAGTTAATTTAACTTCAGGTTCTTACAACGTGATCATCAAAGACGCGAACAATTGCAGTGTTAGTTTAAATGTGAACATTACTCAACCCGCTGCTGCATTAACGGCTAGCATTTCATCTCAAAGCAATGTTCTTTGTTTTAATAACAATACCGGAAGCGCCACTTCTGCGGGTTCAGGCGGAACACCTGCTTACTCATACAGTTGGAGCACAAATCCGGTTCAAACATCGGCAACTGCGGTAAACCTTAATGCAGGAACCTATACCGTTATTATTAAAGATGCGAACAATTGTATTGCTTCAAAAACGGTTTCTATTTCTCAACCTACATCGGCTGTATCAGCGTACATTTCATCACACAATAGTGTACTTTGTTATGGAGCTAGTACTGCCAGCGCTGCCGTATCGGCGAGTGGTGGTGTTGGTGGCTATACATATTTATGGAATACCATCCCTTCACAAATAACAGCAACAGCATCCGGATTAGCAGCCGGAAATTACACAGTAACGGTAAAAGATGCTAATAACTGCAGTGTGCTCACTTCAGTAAACATTACTCAACCAAGTTCTACGTTAAGCGGGTCTATCACATCGGTAACTCCCGTTTTATGTAAAGGAAATGCTACAGGTGCTGCTTCCGCAATTGGTATAGGTGGCAGCGGTGCTTATTCTTATTCTTGGAACTCAACACCAACGCAAACTACATCTAATGCCACTTCACTTGTTGCAGGTACTTATAGTGTTACCATTTCTGATAAGAACGGATGTACTATCCCTGTAGTTCTGCAAGTGATCATTAGTGAACCAGCAGCAATTTTAAATGCATCTTCAACAAGCCCTACTTTTAATGGGAATAATATTTCATGTAATGGCGGAAATAATGGATCCATCAATTTATCACCAACAGGAGGTACATCTCCATATACCTTCCAATGGTCTGGTCCTTCGGGTTATTCATCAACTAATGAAGATATCTCAAGTTTATTTGCAGGCACATATACTGTTTTAATTACAGATGCAAACAACTGTACAAAAATTTATACTACAACCTTAACTGAACCAACCGTATTGAGTGTGACCGGCACTGTTACGCCGGCTACATGCCCTGCGTTTAATGATGGGGCAGTAAACATCACTGTAAGCGGTGGTTCCACTGGTTATAGCTACTCATGGTCAGGACCCTCTGCATTTTCATCTAGCTCACAAAACATTAGCGGATTAATTGCAGGAAACTATTCATTAACTGTTACAGACAATAACAGTTGTACCAAATCACTGGTATTTACAGTTACTCAACCAGGAGCTATTGTTATAACCAATACGGTTTCATCTTATACAGGGGGCTACAATGTAAGTTGTTTTGGATATAACAATGGTAATATTGGTGCCGTTAATGTAACCGGAGGAACACCTACTTACACGTATTCATGGACAGGTCCAAATAGTTATACTGCTTCTACTGCAAACATTTCCTCACTTTATGCCGGCAACTATCAATTAGTGGTTACCGATCAAAATGGTTGTATTCAAAGCAAGGCAGTAACACTTACACAACCTGCTGCCTTAACATCTACACTAACACCACAAACTTATTTTGGTGGCTACAACATAACCTGTAAAGGTGCATCAACAGGAAGTATTTCATTAAGCTCTAGTGGCGGAACTCCTGCTTATTCTTATTTATGGAATGGTCCGGTAAGTTACACAAGCAATTCTCAAAACATTAATGGTTTAATTGCAGGAATTTACACGATCACAGTTTCCGATGTTAACAGTTGTACAGGTACAAGTACAATTTCACTTTCAGAACCTAATACGCTAACTATAACTGTTGCCAGCCCTACTGTAGCAGGTGGTTTTAATATAACCTGTAATGGTTTGAATAACGGTGCAATAAACTTAAACATTACAGGTGGTACAACTGCCTATACATATACATGGTCAGGACCATCAAGCTATTCATCAACAACACAAAACCCGGTTAATTTAGCTGCAGGATCATATACGGTTGTTATTAAAGACGCTAACAATTGTATAACAAACAATACCATCAATTTAACTCAACCATTACCTTTAACAACCTCTGTATCCAGCGGAACTGTTATTGGTGGATATAACATCACTTGTTTTGGTCAAAAGAATGGTTCAGTGATCTTAAATGTTAATGGTGGAACAACAGCCTATTCATTTGCATGGACCGGAATCAATGCCTTTACATCTTCTTCACAAAATTTGAGTGGTATTGTAGCTGGCTCTTATAGTGTTCAAGTAACTGATGCCAATGGATGTATCACATACACTTCAATTACTTTATCACAGCCTGCTCTCTTAACTTCAACAATAAGCAGTCCTGTTGTAGGCGGTGGATATAACATTACATGTAATGGTGCCAGTAACGGATCAATTTCTTTGAACGCAAGTGGAGGCACAACTTCATACACTTATAATTGGTCGGGACCCGCAAGTTATACATCAACTTCACAAAACCCAGGAGGTTTAATAGCTGGCGTATATTCTGCAATTATTACCGATGCAAACGGCTGTATCACCACTAACTCTATTACATTAACGGAACCTGCATTATTGGTTGTTAATGTTAACAGCCCTACATATTCAGGTGGTTATAATATTTCATGTAACTCGTATTCAAATGGGGCAGTTTTCACTACGGCAAATGGCGGAACTCCAACCTATACTTTCTCTTGGAGCGGACCATCTAGCTATACATCAAACGCTCAAAACCCATCGGGTATTGGTGCCGGAACATACACATTAGTTGTTACAGACTTGAACGGATGCGTGAATACCAAAACTATTAACCTAACACAACCAAATGGTTTAGTTGGCGCTATAGCAAGTGCTACATTTAATGGAGGTTACAATGTAAGTTGTAATGGTTATACAAACGGTGTTGTTTCGCAAACAATAGCAGGTGGCACTTTACCATATTCATTTAACTGGAACAATAATGCATCCACACAAAACTTAATTAATGTTGGTGCAGGAACTTATTCGGTAATTATAACCGATGCAAACAATTGTTCTATTTCCCAAAGTATAACATTAACACAACCTAATTCTCTTTTTGCATCAGCCATCAGTCCGGTATTTAATGGAGGAAACAACATTAAATGTTTTGGCGGATCAACTGGTTCGGTAACTTTAGGAGCTACCGGTGGAACTACTCCATATAACTATTTGTGGAATGGACCATCATCATTTACTTCTAATACACAAAACTTAAACAATGTAATAGCGGGTACATATACCAATTATTTAACAGATAATAATGGTTGTACTTATTCTTTAACTATTACACTTAATCAACCTGCTTTACTTGTTGCCGCTATTAGCAGTCCGACTTTCGCAGGCGGATACAATTTAAGTTGTAACAACTCCGGTAATGGTTCAGTAACGTCAACGGTTACCGGTGGTACAGCTGCATATTCTTATTTATGGAATGGCCCATCTAGCTTCACGTCTTCAAGCACCAGTATCAGTGCTTTACCGGCAGGTTCTTACAGTTTATTAGTAACCGATATTAATAACTGTACATCATCGGTATCAATAAACCTAACTCAACCTAATACCCTAACCGCTACATCAACAAGTACCGTTTATACCGGTGGATTCAATGTTAGCTGTAATGGTTACAATAATGGTAATATCAATCTGAATGTTAATGGTGGAACGGCTGCTTATTCATATAGCTGGTCTGGCCCATCCAACTACACTTCTACAACACAAAACATCACGAACTTAAATGCGGGTAATTATTCTGTTATCATTACTGATGCAAATGGTTGCAGCTTCACTTTAAACAAAACCCTTACTGAACCTGCATCGATCACAAACACATTCTCTCCATCATTATTTGTAGGCGGATACAATGTTAGTTGTAATGGCGCTTCAACAGGCTCTGCAAGCATCGTTTCAAACGGCGGTACATCACCTTACTTAACATTGTGGAATGGCCCTAGCAGTTTCACATCAAGTTCAACAACAATCAATGGTTTGTTTGCCGGTGTTTATACTGTTTCAGTTACAGATGCTAACACATGTATCAAAACTGAGACCATTCAATTAACTGAGCCATCGCAAATAAGCAATACCCTTACTACAAGCTTATACATTGGCGGATTTAATATTAAGTGTAAAGGAGATTCAAGTGGTGTTATATACAATAATATTACCGGTGGCACACCAGGATACACATTAAACTGGTCAGGACCGGGAACCTTTACATCTAATACGCAAAACGTTTATAATGTTCCGGCAGGAAGTTATACAGTTTCAATTACTGATGCTAATGGTTGTATAAAAACAAACAGCATCACTTTAACAGAAGCGCCTAATGCCTTAACGGGTAGTTTAACTTTAACAAGTATAAATTGCCATAACGATAAAACCGGTGCTATTACTTTAACTGTTACAGGCGGAACACCGGGTTATGTGTATTGGTGGAGAGGTCCAAACGACTTTACTTCTTCCTTACCAAATATAAGCAATTTACATTCGGGTATTTACAATTTAGTTGTTACCGATACAAATGGATGTCAGGTATCAATTGATACAACTTTAACTGAACCAGCAGACTTCACCTACACTAGCAGTGTAATTAGCGATCCTTTATGTTTTGGAGTTTCTAATGGTTCAATTAACATCGTTTTAACCGGGGGAACAACACCATATAGTTTCAACTGGTCAAATGGTGCCACAACTGAAGACATCATTGGATTAAATGCCGGTACCTATACACTTCAATTAACGGATGCAAAAGGCTGTAAAGATACTGCGGTGTTCACGTTAAATCAACCTCAACAAGCATTACAGTTAACTAAAAAAATAACTAATGTAAAATGTTATGGCGATACTACCGGATCAATTAATTTAATTATTAATGGAGGTACTGCACCATATACATTCAATTGGTCTAATGGCTCAACACAACAAAATTTGAATGCAATAAAATCTGCGTCATATATAGTTACCATTACCGACATAAATGGTTGTAAGCGCATAGATACAATCAATGTATCTCAACCCGATTCATTGGCTTTAACGCTAACTAGTCCTGTTAAGTATGATGGACATAACATTTCGTTACAAGGTGGTAATGACGGAGCGGTCAATTTAACTGTTAATGGAGGAACTATTCCATATTCGTACATCTGGTCAAACAACGCGAATTCAAAAGACCTTTACGGTGTTTCAGCCGGAAAGTATTTTGTTACAGTTATTGACAGCAATGGTTGTAAGGTTTCAGGTGATATCTATTTAACAGAACCATTAGCGCTTCAAATGCCAACAGCTTTCTCACCTAATGAAGATGGCAAAAACGATCGATTTGTAATTCATGGCATTGAAGCTTATCCAAATAATTCAATAATTGTTTTCAATCGTTGGGGTAACATTGTTTACAAAAATGATGGCTACAAGAATGACTGGGATGGCCATAGCAATAATGGAATTGAATTACCCGACGGTACTTACTTCGTAATTCTTGAAACGGATAAAGGCGTTAAAACTCAAATGATCTTAAAAGGTTATGTTGAATTAAGAAGATATTAATATATACACTAACATTTAAAATAAATACCATGAAAAAAACAATCATCTTAATTTTAGTGCTAGTTGCAGGGATCATCCGTGCACAGCACGACGTGATGATCAGTCAGTATATGTTCAACGGTTTATTCTTAAACCCGGCTTATGCAGGAAGTCATAAATATTATTCATCTACTTTGCTATACCGTAATCAATGGGTGAATTTTACAGGTGCACCAAAAACCATCCTTGCAGCTGTAGACGGTATCATTCCAACCAAATCAGAAAATATGGGCGCTGGATTGATCATCAGTAACGATCGCATTGGTGCTCGTGAGCAAACTGATATTTACGCCAACTACGCGTATCAGCTTAAATTTAAGAACAATGATAAATTGGCGTTTGGCTTAAAGGCCGGTGTTTCTAACTATCAATATAAGAATGAAAAATTGATCTACTGGGATGGAAACGATCAGGTATTCAATGGCAGGAAATCGGCCTGGTTACCAAAGTTCGGATTCGGTGCTTATTATTTCAGCAAAGATTGGTATGCAGGATTAGCGATCCCTACCTTGTTATCTTACGATTCAAAGAAAGATTTCAGTTTTGATGTGAATCAGGCAACATTCCTTCAGCGCCATTATTACATGTATGGTGGTTATGTTTTTAAGTTGGATGATAAGTTCAAACTCAAACCTTCGGCATTGATCAAGTATTTGCCATCTGCGCCACTTGAAGCCGATGTGAATTTACATTTAATGTATAAGGATCAAATTTGGATCGGTGCGGGTTACCGTTCTTTAGACGGATTGGTATTTATGATCGAATATGCAACCAATACAAGATTCAGAGTTGGGTATGCATATGATGCACCGCTTACAAAAATGAAACTATACAGTGCGGGTTCTCATGAGATCATGATTGGTTACGATTTTGGAAAAGACATTGTGAAGATCAAAAGTCCACGTTATTTCTAATTATACAACCACTTACCAATTGGATGAAATATTAAAATAGTATCTATGAAAAAAATAATATTATCGGCAATAATTGCCACTGCTTTCATCACATCGTGTTCTGAACGCTATTATAAAAAAGGTGTGAAGCATTACGATAAATTTGAATACACCAATGCCATCCACGACCTGGAACATTATCAAAGCAAACATGATAAGGTGGATGCTCGTGTAAGGCTTGCTAACTCTTACCGTATGGTATATGATATGCCAAATGCAGAAAAATGGTATTCAACCGTTGTTGATCTGCCGGAGAGTGATCCGAGTAACATGTTCTTTTACGCCAAATCATTAATGGTGATGGAAAAGTACGACGAGGCAAAAAAATGGTTCAATAAATACTTACAAGTTGTGCCGGATGATTTTGTTGCCGAAATGTTGTTAGCATCATGTCAATCAATTGATAAACTTAAAAGAGATACCACTTTATACACGGTTATACAAGCCAACATTCCTGAAATGGCTACCGCATTTGCTCAAGTACCATACGGAAAAGGCATTATGTTCACAGGAGATAAGTTTAATTACGATCCAAGTTTAGTTAACAAGGAAGTGTATAATTGGACAGGGCGTTCGTATTTGGATATTTACTATTCGGCAAAAGACAACAGCGGAAAATGGTTAAGCCCCATGTTATTAAAAGGAAATGTGAACGGTCAGTTTCACGAAGGACCGGCCTGCTTTACAAAAGATGGAAAAGTAGTGTTTTTCACAAGAAGTAACTATGCAAAAAAACGTAAGCTCGATCGCAGTTCAAAAAGTGAAAACAACTTACAATTATTCAGAGCAGAATTAGTAGATGATAAATGGACCAACGTAACCGGACTACCATTTAACAGCGATGAATATTCATGCGGACACCCGAGTTTATCACCGGATGGTAAAACACTTTATTTCATTTCTGATATGCCGGGAACAACTGGCGGAACTGATATATACAAATCGGTTTTTGATGGCACAAACTGGGGAAAACCGATCAATTTAGGAAATGTGATAAACACATACGGTAACGAGATGTTCCCTTACATGCACAATGATGGTACATTTTATTTTTCATCGGATGCTCACACCAACCTTGGTGGTTTAGATGTGTTTATGACCTCATTTGATGGTGAGAAATGGTTGCAGGTTGAGAACTTGAATTATCCATTGAACACTTCGCGTGACGACTTTGCCTATAACCTAAGCAGCGATGGAAAAACAGGTTATGTATCTTCAAACCGCGATAACTATGAAGATAAAATATTTGAGATCACAAAGAATGAACCAACATTTATTTTGTCGGGACATGTAAATCAAAAAGGTTCGAATCGTTCAATTGATTCTGCTGTGGTTGAGATCTACAATATCACCAGTAAAACACGTCAGATATTATTGACAGACCCTAATGGAAATTACAAGATCAAATTAGGTACCAAAAGTGAGTACGAAGTTAAATGCTGGAAACCAATGTACTTTACCATTACCAAACCGCAAAATGTTTGTACAGTTGGTAAAAAATATTCTGAGAACATGAGCGCTAACTTTATTTTAGACGAGATCATTATTGAAAAACCAATTGTATTGGATAACATTTATTACGATCTTGATAAGTGGTTCATCAGACCGGATGCAGCCATGGAATTAGACCGATTAGTGAATGTGATGGAAAAAAATCCGAAGATCCATATTGAGTTAAGTTCACATACCGATTCACGTGCCGGCGACCAGTACAACATGATCTTATCTGACAAGCGTGCTAAAGCAGCTGTACAGTATATCATTAGCAAAGGAGTTGACGCTAAACGCATGAAATGGAAAGGTTATGGCGAAAGCAAATTGGTGAATAAATGTAAAAACAATGTGCCTTGTACCGAGGAAGAGCATCAACAAAACCGCCGTACTGAATTCAAGGTTATAAAGATCATGAAATAAGATTTTTAGACGATTTGTATAAAAAACCACCCAAAAAAGGTGGTTTTTTTTATTGAAAAAATTTGTAATTGTAAAAAATTTAGTATTTTTGCACTCCATTCTACGAAACATACCCCTTAAAAGGTAGGTTTTGGCTAGAGATGGCCCGTTCGTCTAGGGGTTAGGACACGTCCCTTTCACGGATGAAACACGGGTTCGATTCCCGTACGGGCTACGGCTAATAACTTTAAAACCCTTGTAAATCAAGTATTTACAAGGGTTTTTTGTTTTCCAGGTGGATATATAGGTGGATAATTTTTAACTTAGATTAAATAATCTTCTTGAAATGAAAGCAGCACTAGAGTTATCCTCCAAAAAAAATAGCGACGGTCTTTATGAGATTTACATCCGCATACAGGACAATCTTGGGAAAAAGAAACGTATAAAGGCTAATTATGCAGTAGCCAAAAATCAATTCAAAAGCAAAAATCATAATATGCAATGGGTGAGAAACCATCCCAACGCTAAAAAAGTAAATGCAGATCTTAAACTACTTCTAGATGAATATAATGATGTTGTGCTTTTAACACTTGCTCAAAAAAAATCTATCACCCCTGAATTTATAATTTACAAAGCAACGAAGACGAATGAACTTCCAACTATAAAACAATACTTTGAAACAAGGATTAGTCAAATGCTTGAGTACAATCAGCGAAAAGGATATACACAAGTATTAAATAATTGGTTGAAGTATACAAAAGAAAATAAATTAGGAGATTTAGATTTTAAACAAGTTGATGTGCAGATTTTAAAAGGCTTCGAAAATTTTCTCTTCAAAAAAGGGTTAGGAAGTTCTACTGTTTATGGAAACTTGAAACGAGTGAGGTCATGCTTCAATATGGCTATTAAAGAGCAAATAATTGGCGTTGGTGATTATATTTTTAGAGCCTACACAATGCCTAAAGTGAAAGCGACTAAAAAAGAGAAGTTAACTATTGAGGAACTAAAATTATTTGCAAGTCAAGAATACGAGAATGGCTCTATCATTAAAACTGCACAACAGGTTTTTCTGTTGGCATTCAATTTAGCTGGCGTTCGGATTGAAGATGTTTTAACTCTTAAGTGGGATGACGTAAAAAGCGAACGAATAGAATATGTAATGGCAAAAACAGGGGCTATTAATTCATTTCAAATAACTCCACAGATTCGAGCAATACTAGATTATTTTAAATTATTAAAAACTGATAATTCAAAAAAATTAATTGTGCCCATCTTAGATGAAAAAATAGCCTTATTAAAATCAAGTAAATCAGAAGTGGATAATGAAAATTATAAAAAAGAAATAGGTAGAAAAACTGCCTTAATAAATAAGTTCTTGAAAAAGATAGGTGAAGATGCGGTAATTGATAAAAAGATTTCGTCACATATAGCAAGACATACATTTGCCTCAATTGCAATTAAGAAATCCAATGGAGATATAAACTTTGTTCAAAACGCTTTGAAACATTCTAATGCCAAAATCACTCAAGTTTATTTAGCTAGTTTGGATAATGACTCAATGGATTCGAAAATGAATGATGTAACCTCAATTTAAGTTTATCTTCTGTATTTATTTATTTGCCTATTAACGATAAAGTTTTCTACTGAAGTTTTAAGAAACCAAAATATTTTACCGTTTTGCGAATACGTAATTTCATTTAGATATGGCATTCGTTTGTCTAGCAATGTTGAAGTCTTTATTTGCAATAGTTCAGCCGTTTCCTTTAAGGAATAATATTTCCAATCTAACAGTTGTGTTTGCTTATCGAGCAAAGCATTATTAACTGCCTGAGCAATTACTTCCGCTATATCCGGTAAATCAACTGTAAGTTTCATTTTATTTTTCCTTATTGAATTTTAAATTACTTGGAGTTGAAGTTTTATAGGCAATAACTCCAAAAGCAACAACTGCTATGGTTACGAGAATAATGCCGCCCCAATTTGGGCCTTTCTGAGGGAAATGTGTTTGTTCGATTAACATAGTTATGGTTTCTTTACTTTAAATGAATAAATCATCGCTTCTAATAAGTCCTTGGGGCTATCATATTTTATACTGTAGGTTTGACCAAAAGACAATTCAATTTTGTCAGTTTTTCCTTTTACATTTTCAAATAAACTTAAAAGTTGTTTATTCTTAAATAAACTCATTTGCTCATTAGCAAATTTCATGTTCATTTTCAACGACTCAATTTCTTCCTTTAGTTCCTTTATCTCTATCTTTTGGTTTTCCAAAAGTAGTTTCGAGTTACTGCTAATTTGAAGAAGCTTATCGTTTACTGCTGCAATTTCGATTAGCGCTGCCTCTCTTTCATTTACAACAGTATCATAGTTTAGCAAGATGTTTTCGCAATACTCACTTAGGCTAATTCCTAGTTTTTGGGCATCCTCAGTTAATTTTAATTTGAGTTCAGAATAGCACCTTACACCGAGCATTGTTTTCCTATTACCGTTTGATGCAATTTCTTCCGTTATTGTTTCTATGTCCATTTTATTCTATTTAATTTTAGGCTAAGTTATTACACATGATTTTGGAGTAACTGGTTATAACTGGTTATTTTTTTTAATTCCCTTTATTTATAATTAGTTTAAGGGCAATTTTTGTATATTTAATTTCGGTTACTTTTGATTCAGCAAAATTTTCTACTAATGAAAAGCAAAAAATATACATACAAGGATTGGTGGGAAGGGATAGTTCACTTGGAAACTTGTGCAATTCAGCATCCTAAAAATGCCTCTATTGGGGAAAGGTTAAAGTTAGATGATTTCCTTCCAAAGGATAGAATTAAGATAGAAACCAAACAAAAGGAAATCTTTGAAGCGAATTGTGAAAAGCTTCTTCAAGTTTATATAAATGAATTTGAAGAACGTTATAATAATTCAGAAGTTAAAGATCGATACCTAGAACTTGAACTATTAGACTTAGATCATTTATTCAACGGAAAAAGCGAGACAGGTATAGCATTTAATAACCGCGATTTTTCAATTAATAATATTGATCTATTTGAAATGCGCAGATTCGCAAAAACTCATATTGAAAGAGGAAAAAAAGAATATAGTTTTGTACATAGCCCCAATTATAAATATCCAATCAAAAACAAGGTTCCTTCAGAAGAGTATATTTATGCTCATTGGAAATATTGGAATTGGTTAACTAATTTCGCTATTGAAATTAAAAAGGTAGATGGCAAAAAAAAAGGCGCAATAAAACCAAAGCTCTCTGTTCCAGTAATCGCACTTATTAATATTTATAGTAACATAAGAATTACAAGGGAGAATGCGGATGAAATTGCAAGAAATTATGGATACACTAGTAAAAATAGTGGCGAAGGTTTATTTCAGGATTACACTAAGTATTTAAAAAAAACAGATAGAATTGGCTTATCAGAGAGTAAAATAAAAAGCAAAACAAAATTAAGGCATATTAATGAAGCAATAAAACATCTTAAAGGCAAGCATAAAATGATTGCAAAAGAGGAAAGTAAGAAACTTGAAAATGCCATTGAAAAGGAAAAAGAAGAATGATTTATTAATTAATAAATCGATAGGGTTAGATCATAACCCGTTAACAAGCGTTAATCAAGGTTAACCAGTGTTTACGAATGTTAACGAGGGGTTAAAACGTGTTAACCATTGTAAACGCTCGTTAACGAAGCGTCAAAACATTATAGATATTTAAACAATTTACCAAAAAACATATGAATATTACTCCAACTTATTTGCCATAAGAACTCGACAGTCTACTCCTCCTTAATCAACCTATTTAACTCTAAATAAAGCTTTACTACTTTATAATCATCTCCAATGCAATTCGCTGCATTTCTTAAAGTGATTTATAGCATGCTTGAAGAATTAAGGTATAAATAACAGATTTCAATCCCGGCCAATTCTTATAATTTGTTATATTTGGATTAAGAACCTCTAATTGAATTCAAAACATAAAGCTATTCTTAGAGATAAGTTGAAAGTAAGTTTAGTGCATTTCTCAAAGGAAAAAATACGAATGAAAAAAAATTACTTAGATAAACAATAAAAGTGATTTAAAGAATTTAAAAACTTAGAATTAATATCAATAAAAATTACAACGCATGTGGGCAGATAACGAAACTTCAGAAGATCTATTGGGCTTTAAAGTCCACGCAGATTTATTAATAGATGTTATAAAGGACGACAAAGTACTTCCTGTTACTATTGGCGTTTTTGGAGATTGGGGAAGTGGGAAATCAAGCATTCTCAAGATTGTGAACGAAGAACTTATTGGAGTAGATGGCGATTTGAAAGATGGTACTCTTGTGCTGTACTTTAACGGATGGGTATTTGAAGGTTACGATGATGCAAAAGCAGCTTTGTTAGAATCAATTATAAAAGCCTTTGAAGAACATAAGACCATCGGGAATAAAGTAAAAGATAAAACCAAGAAACTCCTTAAATCTGTAAAATGGATGCGAACGTTAGGTTTTGGCTTTAAGAAAGTTGTTTTACCATCAGCTGCCGCATACTTTACTGGAGGTGTTTCATTAATTCCATTTTTAGCACAGGAGCTCTCAAAAGTTGATCCTAAAGATTTAACCGATAAGTTAACTGGCGAGAAGGCAGAAGATTTTTTAAAGGAAATTATAAACACGAAGGAAGAGGATGAAACTACTTTAGTAAGAGCATTTAGGGAAGATTTTAAATCAATGATTGATAAATCCGAAATTAAAAAACTTGTAGTTATTATAGATGATTTAGACAGATGTACACCGGATAGAATTATTGAAAATCTTGAGGCGATAAAATTATTTTTGAATGTAGACAAAACAGCTTTTATTATTGGAGCTGACCCTAGAATTGTACGACACGCCATTGAGTTTAGGTACAAAACGCAGGGAAAAGTTGAAGAGGATTCTAACAACAGAATTGTTGAGGACTACTTAGAAAAACTAATTCAAATTCCATACAATCTACCAAAGCTATCAGATTCAGAAGTAGAAACCTATATTTCACTTTTAATTTGCAAAAGAGAACTATCAGAAGAAATGTTTAAGAAGGTATTTGGGGAATTTCAAAAGTTTAGGTCTAGGGATCGATATTCTGTTTATGGCCTTGCTGCAATTAATCCCACAGTAACCGAAGACGCTAAGAAACAATTATCTCAGAAACTAACATCAATTCCTTCATTAGTTCCTGTTATTACTCAAACCCTATCCGGAAATCCGAGACAAGTAAAACGATTTTTAAATACACTTACCTTGAGGCAACGGTTAGCATCAGTAGCTAAACTTCCCGATTTTAATGACACTATACTTGCCAAACTGATGGTTTTGGAATACTCAGAACTGGCATTATTTAGGCAATTATATGACTGGCAAGTTTCGCAAAAAGGCGAACCCGATCAGATTAAAACGCTTGAAAAAATCGTTAAAGAAAAAAACTCAGTACAGGAAATTAAAGTAGAGATTGAAAAAATTGATGGAATAAAAAATTGGAATAAAGAAAGAGTAATAAATTGGCTTAAGGTTGAACCATCTCTAGCCGGAGTTGATTTAAGCGATTATTTTTGGTTATCAAGAGATAAAATTGCTGCTACCATTCCTGGAGTAAGTCTTATTCCCCCTGTTATTAGAGCATTGTATCAACAACTTGATCAGGATTCCATGCCTGATGCTGTATCAAAAAAGATTATCAAAGAACAGGTGAATATTTTATCTGAATTTGAGAGAACATGTTTTTTGGATTTTTGTTCTCAGATGTTGATCCGAAATCCCAAAAAGAACAGGTGTTATTCTATTTTCCATATTCTGATGGATGAAAAAATAATCGAATCAGAAATTGTCTATGCTTCAACTTTGCGCTCAGTAAGTATCAGTGATGTTCCTGTATCAGTTGGAGAGGCATTAAAACGTTATACTTCCCATGAAGCTATCATGACATTTGTCGAAACTAATTTAAAAAATTCTACCACGCCTGTTGCGAAGGCATATAAATCAAAATAATATGGGTACATCAAAGTCATATTCAGCTTCAATAAAAGGACAGCCACAATGGGGAAATCTAAGCGGAGCTGTAACAAGTAATTGCGGAACTGGTATTGTATCGTCTCAAAATTTAGGAAATATTCTTTCTCGGTACGTTGGTGTAATTGGTGGTAGTTCTCGAGCAGGAAGGGGTAGTTCAAAAATAGGCGGAAGAGCAGGTATAAGAACGGCTAAATCTTTAGGTGCATTTCTTGGTGCATTTGTCAGCTCTAGTGGTAATATACAAACAGCCTTTACTCAAGTAGGAATTACAGACATAAATGGCAAACCCTTAAACGAAGTATTAAATAACTTAATTGAGCTTTGTTCAGGTCCTTCTTCCACAATTGATGATGTTGCTGCCAAATCTGCTTCTCAAAAAATTCTTGAAGAGCTTGCTGCAAATGCAGAAAGCATTGAGGAGTTTCAAACCAATCTGGAGGAGGTTCTATCTAGAGAAAGTCTAGAAGATATAATTATTCGCTATTTCAGTTATTATATTTTCGAACATTTGTCCGTAATGTTTTATGAAAAACTGGTCGTTGATAAAGGCAAAACAGAGTGCGATGACTTATTTCGTCAAATAAAAAATTTCATAAATGAAAAATTACAGAATATAAATAGGACTAATCCTTTGGATGGATTAGATTGGGGATCAGCAGACGCTGACCGACTGATAAAAAATATTCAGGTGGATGTATTAAAAATATTTGAAGGATATGAGAGTTAATGTTATAATAATTCCCCCGACAACAAGAGGTTGTTTTGCAGATGTAAAATTATCCTTTATGGATGTTAATGGAACTACACGTGTAGTCGATATTGGAATTAATTTTCAATCCCTTCATGATTTTTCTAAAAGCACAACTTCCACCGCTTTTGATTTTTTTCTTATTTCATCAATAGTGTATGGAGTTGACAATCTTCTGGAGAGATACCAATACTCTGTGGATGCTTGGGCAAGGGATATTCAAATTTCTTTTCCGGTTAATAATCCTGCCATTTGGAACCACAATAAAGTTGAATTTGATGCAATGTTGTCATTTCTAACCGGTGATTATTGGGATGTAAGTTTTATTCAGCTACCAGCCGCTTCGCTGTTTATTGAAAAAACATCTCGATGGAGCTCAAGCATTCAAAGATTTGATTATTTAAATTACACATTTGCCTCTCTTTTTTCTGGTGGCCTTGATTCTCTCGTTGGTGTTATTGATGGAATAGAAAATCTACAAATTAGCCAAAAAGGATTGCTGATCTCGCATTTTGATTCAACTTCTCCTGGAGCAAATTCTGATCAGGAAAGATTATACGATTACTTATCGAAACGTCAAGAATACAGGGATAAAATTGATTGGATCCAAGAAACAGTATTTTTAAGAAACTATGATAATGCGGATAATGCGCTCACTAAGGAATCTAGCTATAGAAGTAGGTCTTTATTATTTATAGGTATTGGAATATATTGCATTGAGAATATTCCCAATTGCAATACACTAACAATACCTGAGAATGGAACTATTTCTTTAAACTACCCATTAACTCCCTCAAGAGTTAGTACACTCAGCACAAGGACAACACATCCTTATTATATACAAAAGCTACAGCACCTTATTAATAACGTTGGATTAACCACTCAACTTCACAATCCATATCATCTAATGACTAAAGGTGAACTAGTTGAATCCTGTACTAACGAGACAGTTCTATATGGTATATATTCTCAATCCGTTTCTTGTGGTAAAAGAGGTCGTAAACAACACTGGGATGTAAGAACAGGGACTCAACATTGCGGTGTGTGTATGCCATGTATTTATAGAAGAGCCGCACTTCATAAAAAGAATTTGGACAACCAACTTTATGGAATTGACATTTTCACTACCCAAAGAGATGTCCTTACTATACAAGATATGCCAGCATTATTTGATTTTCTTAAACGCAGATTAACCACAGAGCAAATAAAACGAACTTTGTTAGTTTCAGGATCAATCGACTTGAATGATTTGGATAATTGTTCTGGGCTAGTTGAAAGAGTAAGAGTAGAAATTAAACAATGGATAAGTGACAAAGGAAACAATACATTGAAAACTTTGGCTGGTATAATATGATAGATACTCATTGTCATATAGATTTATACAATAATCCTTTACAGGTTGCTAAGGAATCTGAACGTTTGGGAATAATTACAATAGGTATGACAAATCTCCCAAGTCATTTTGAAATGGGATTTAAACACCTTATTGGTTTCACTAAGGTTAGATTAGCTTTAGGAATGCATCCACTGTATGCGGAATCTCACATTAAAGAGTTTCCTGGATTTGTCAGAAACATTTCAAAGACTTCTTACATCGGTGAAATTGGAATGGATTTTTCGAAAGAAGGAATTTCAACAAAGAGTATTCAAATCGAAACATTTAGGAAAATTCTCAACGAATTGAAAGGAAAGAAAAAAATATTAAGTATACATTCAAGAAAAGCGGAAAGGGAAGTATTACAATATTTAATTGATTTTAAAATACAAACTGCCATTTTTCACTGGTATTCTGGTCCACTGGGATTGATAGATGAAATAATTAAAGCAGGTTATTACTTTTCTATTAATCCCGCTATGATCAAATCAAAATCTGGAATAGAAATTATAAGTAGAATCCCAATACAAAGAATTTTAACTGAAAGCGATGGGCCGTTTATAGAAGTTAAGGGGAAGCCTATATTGCCAAATGATATAAAAGTAGTACATGAGTATTTGTCATTAAAATTGGGTATTGAAGTAAGTGAAATTGAAGTAATAATTGATAAGAATTTTAAAAGCATACTTACATCTATAAAATAATTAAGAATTGATTCTAAAGAAAATTTGATTTAAAAAAACAGTGGGATGGAGAAAAATACAAAAGTAATAAAAGGAAAGAAAAAAGGCGCTCCTAAAAAGAAAACTTTGATAAAAAAGTCTACGAAGCTCTCGAAAAAGGAAATAAAAAGCAATCCCAAAAAGAAGGCTCCTGCAAAAAAAACAATAAAACAATCTCTTCTAATTAAGGAAAAAGAAGTTTTACCAATAAGGCATTCAAATCACATAAAAGAAGACCAATCTTTAATTTACTTTAAGCAAGCAATACTGCCTTGGGTAGTTACCGATATAAAAGGAAATGAAGATTATGGCATTGATGCTATTGTTGAAATAACAAAAGATAAATTGAAATCTGAGAATAAACTGGTTACTGGTAAAAAATTCAATGTTCAAATAAAATCAACTGCGAGTATTGAAACAAGCGCTGATTTTTCAGTGAGTGTAAAGCGAACAACCTTTTTGTATTGGTATCAAAATAATCTTCCAGTTTTTATTCTTCTTACTGATTTGAAAAACAAACTGATTTACTATCGATTTGTGAATGACAAACTCATGTCAGAAATAAGTAAAATGAGTCCTGATTGGCATGCTAATGACAATGTTACTATAAAGTTCGTTGCTGATCAGGTTTTAGATGCCAAATCAATTTCTTTAATTGAACAGACAGTATATAAATGGACTTACAAACCAAAAAAAATAATTACACCTGGCGCTTATTATAGTCATGTTAATGAAGCAGTAGATTTTGTAAAAACATTAAAAGAAATTACAACAAAAAATAATTTTTCTGAATTCAATAATCAAATTGACACTAACCTTTCCGAAATAAGTGATTCAATATTCAACATCTGCATCATTGGCCCAAGCCGAGTTGGAAAAAGCACTTTAATTAACGCAATAACCTATCAAGAGATGTCGCCAGTTGATACACTGCCGACAACTGGAGTCCCAATCATAATGCTTCCTGGTCATCCTGAAGAAGTCTGTGTGCATTTTGCTGATGGAAGTAAAAAAACTAGTAAAATAAATCTTGAATTTGTTGCTCAATATGCCGATCAAAAAAAGAACAAGCATAATCACAAGAATGTAACATTAGTTAATGTAAAACTAAACAGCACTTTTTTAGAAAAGGGTTTTTCAATTACTGATGTTCCAGGAATTGATGATATCAATCAGGGGATAAAGGATATCGCAAAATCGACAATTTATAGTGCTGACGCAATTCTTTATGTCATTAGTGTTGCACCGTATGCCGATGGCGAATTTAAAATAACAGACCAACATTTAGCTGATTTGAAAGAAATCAAGGATAAAATGAATCGGGTTTTTCTAATCTTTAATAAGATTGATAAATTAGATGAAGAACAAATAATTTCATTAAAAAAATACATCAATGAAACTTTAACTGATTACTCCATTTCAGATTTGCTGGCTCACGAGCCAATTTTCATTAGTTCAAAAGAATCTTTCAAGAATAGAGTACAAAATATTAAGTCATTTGATAGCGTAAATAATTTAGAAGAAGTTATTGTTAAATATTTAGTCAATGGTAATTTAAACGGAATAACAAATCTATTGTCAAACTTTGCTGGATCTATGGAGCTTATAAAGCAATTGATTAATATAAGTGAAGTAAGGCTTAGCGATATTGATAAAAGTGGTGATTTGCAAAAGAATATAAATACTGTAAGAACTGAACTGAGGGAATTACAAACATTTATTCGAAATCAGCGAGTTGCTGCCTATAAAGAAATTGATATGTACATAAATGATAATTTTCAAAACATTATTTCTACTTTGGAGAATGATCTCAAGGGGAAAATTAATAACCAATCTTTACCAACACAAAGTGAGATTACAACATTTTTAAAAAATGAATCCGATTTATGCGTAAGTAATGTTTATGAGTATGTCCAAACGGTAACATACGATCTTCAGTCAAAAGTAAACATTTGGGTTAGCGACAAATTAAAAAGAGTTCAAATAAACTTAAATGATATTGAAGCTGATTCTACGCTTGTATTACCCAGTATAGAGCGTTTCACTGGAAAAATATTTAATATTTACAGGATTCGTGAAGATTTATCATCCAACGTTTTGGTCACAACTTTTAATTTTATTGGCAAAATATTCACATCCTTTTTTGGGGGGCTTTACAACTTATTCCGTAGCGATCACTCACTAAAAGATGAGAATATTGCGAAGTTAATTACTCCCGCAAGAACGCAATTTACCAAAATTCAAGTTGATTTCTTAAATTCAATTAGTGATCATTTAAACAAAGTTTGTCGTTCAATTGAGAATAAAACTGTAGAACGGACTAAAATTTATCTTGATACTATGCAGGCTGAATTGGATAAAATCAACACTCCTCTAAACCAAGGTGATAAGAATAGATTAACCCTAATGAAACAACAATTGATAGGCTTAGAAACAAAGGGATTAAGCCAAATGCTATCAATTAAAGATTATGCTAACGGAATATTCTAATTAAACTGCTCAAAATTTGATAGCAGCTTTCGGCGGTATCCACTATTTCAAGCAAAACTCTTCCCTACTTCCCCACAACCTTCTTCTCTTTCCCCTTCTGCAATGTTATCCCATTCTGATCAAAGGCTCATACTTTAATATCATTTACCTTATCTCCAACTTTCACTCTATTCGAAACAGCACCAACAGAAATGAAAGCTATGTATTGTTTGCTCGATTCGTTGACCATCATTCCATTGTAGATAATTTTTGCCAGTCGTTGTAAAGTAATGCTTTAAAGAAATATCAATTATAACAATATGTTCAGGAAAATGAACTAGGTTCTAAATTATTTAAAGAAGAAGCTAAATAGTTTTACCTTCTTTTTTTAATTCCTTTTTTACCCCTTCTAAAATGGTATGTTCATCAATTTGTTTTCCTGTGTTTTTTTTATAAAGTAAGCAATACATAAGCACGTTTATAATAGCACCGCCAGATAATACATATTTTTCAGCTAATTTTTTAAAGTCTAAGTCTTCTTCTATTTTTCCGTAATTAAAGAAAGCATTTTCCCATAGTTGAATTCGTTCTTTAACTCCGGGCATGGGGAAATGAATCATAGATTGAAAACGCCTTGCAAATGCATCATCGAGATTAATTTTTAAGTTGGTTGCTAATATTATCAAACCAGGAAAATCTTCAATACGTTGCAATAAGTAGGCAACCTCTTGATTGGCATATCTATCGTTAGAAGAAGAGGTAGCCGTTCTCTTACCAAATAAGGCATCTGCTTCATCAAAAAATAAAATCCAATTTTTATTTTCTGCAACATCAAAAACAGTAGCTAGGTTTTTTTCGGTTTCTCCTATGTATTTGGATACAATCATTGATAAATCAATTTTGTAAACGTCTTTATTTGTTACCTTTCCAAGTAAAGATACCGTTAATGTTTTACCAGTTCCAGGAGGGCCATAAAATAAGCTTCGATAACCTGGTTTAATAATACTTTTTACACTGTCGTTTTCCTTTAATTCACTATTCCATTTAATCCATGTTTTTATCTCCTCTACTTCCAATTTAACATGTGGTTCAAGAACTAAATCTTTCCAATCCAATTTTGTTTCAATCCGCTTTGCAGGGAAATTTGGACTATAATCTGGTTTACCAAGAAAGCCAGATGTGAAAAGCGAAAGATGCTCAGTTGCAATATTTAGCATACCACTCATAATGGGTTCGCCATTTTCTGTTGCTTGCAATTTTATAATATTGTTTTTAAATAGGAAAGAAGTATGCAGAAAAAAATGTTCAGTTTGTAATCTCTTTTTTAAATTCTTTCCTGCAATGATAAATAAAAGTGTTTCTCCGCTAGGAAGAAACCCATTAAATGTTTTTCCCTTTATCCCGCCAAATTCTGAGAATCCTCTGTCATAACTTGAATTTCTTGTAAAAAAAACATCCAAAACCTGAGGCTTGAGGTGTGGAATTAATGATAATAACAATGCAATACGCTCTTCTGCATTTAATTTATTTTGATGTATAAATTGAGCGTAGGTAGATGTGTCAGAAGGTAAAGAAGGAGGCTCAACCTCACTAATATCTTTGTACTTACAATCATTGTCAAAATACAATTTCATACGCGTATCCAATATCTCCGTTAACCAACTTATTTCGTGTTGAAGGGTTTTGGAATTTTTATTTAAAGTGTTTATCTCCATTTTACATGCAAAGGTTTTTCCATCCAAGGTAATCTTATAACCGAAATACTCCAAGGTATTTTATCAATCAACATATCATAACTTTTCGATTCAACTTTTAAATAGACCTTTTCATCATCCCATTCTATTTTTCCAGCCCTCTTTAGAAACGATTCGCGTAACCCCTCAAAACTAGTGTTTTTAATGATTTCCCAACGCGATATAGCTATGTGCAATAATTCTTTTGAGAGATCTATTTCTTCCCTTTTTAGTTTTATGGAAGGATTTAACGGGTGATTCCTGGGAATATTACATAATAACTTATTAAGTAACATTGTGTGTTCTTTTGCTTTTTTACTACCCGTAACTAAATATTCTAAAAGATGCGCGGCTCTGTTAGCAGTTGTTTTAGATACAAATTTGTTGTCATCATTAATTAGTTCCAGTTTTTTAAAATAGAAGGTGAAAAAAGGCCACAACAAAATAAGTCCAGCATTATCAATAAAAACCAAATTAGGATTTTTATTTTTTTCTTCCTTTTTGTTTTCCTCCTCCTTCTTTTTTTCTTCTTTTCGGTTTCTCTTATTTACATCTTCCAACACCGATGGCAAAAAAGTTGCTAATTTTAAATTGCCTTTATGAATATTTATTTTCACGCTATTAAAGAATGTTACAAAGGAATGATAATCCTTAAACAAACGTTTTATAACAAATCTAACATAATCGGATATTTTGATGGTTTTTCCTGAATGTTCAACTAAATAAAGTAATGTAAGTTTTATAACAAGAGAATGTTCGATATTAAATTTGGATTTTACTGATGGTATCAACATACATTGTTCAAGATCTTTCAAATATTCATTTAGAAAAGCATAGGCATTTGGAAAAAGATGTTTTACAACTAATTTCTTTTCACTTTCATTTAATTCCTTAAATAAGCGATTTATAGAAGCCTCATTTTTTAAAGTAAGCAATAAGATTCTAATTTCACGTGTAGGTATTTCAGCATCTAAGTTTTTTATATGTGTTAATATAAGTTGCTTTACTTGTTTATTAGTAGGGCTTGGAAAATTGCCAGTGTGTAAATAATCTAATAAATCCTCTAAACTACTCTGTGTCCCATTGTGATCCGTATTTGCAATACCTTTAGATGCAATGGTTTTTAGTGAATTAGCCTCTTCTGCAATATCGTTTTTGTTGAATGTATTGTTAGGATCATTGTTTTTGCTTTTTTCATCGATAGAGGCAATTTTTTCATTTTCATTTAAATCATCAAGTTTCGTATTGTTAGAGTTTTTTTCTTGAGAACTATTTTCATCTTGATCTTTAATATCCTTTAACTCATTATCTTTAATTTGTTCATTACTTAAAACAATTCCGTTTTGTTTTAAAAACTCACCTAGCTCATAATCTTTTGTGTTGCTTTTAATTAAATTTTCGTCTTTTTGTTCTAATTCACTGTAATCCCCTTTTTGTATATAATCCTTATTATTTTTATTTTTTTTGAATTCATTTTCATTTAGCAAATTAGAAATGTTCAAGTCTTCCTGGAAGCTTTTTTGTGACTTAGGATCATTTGGTTTTTGATTGTTTTGATTACTTTTTTCTATTCTTATGTTCTCTGCTAAATTAGTATAGAGTAAAGAAAAGAAATTATTTTCGTACAAATTGGGAATTAATTTATTTAATTGTAGAATTTCTTTGTAAAATTCGTTTTGATGAATACTATAGGCTGCAAACGTTTTTTGCAATTCTTTCCACACAATTTCTTTTTTCTTTTCTTGCTTCAAAAAAGTGTAGATAAGATGTACTTCAATTAGTATTTTTTGGGTTTTATATGTAAGGTTATTTTTGATAATTGGCCATATTTTTTCTTTTTGTTGACTTTCATCCTTTGTTGAAGTTGCCCATTCATCATTCAGTAAAACACCCTCCTTTAGTAATGAGAGGATATTTTTTCGAAACCGCTGTTGAATAATATTTTCCCTTATAAAAGATATGAGTTTTTTATTGCGAGATTCAAGAAAATACTTGCCCCAAAGAGTTTCTATCTTTTTAATTGAACTATTTGTTAACCACCAAGGTTTTTTTCCATGAAGCAAAAAGTATTTTAGGCTTTCTAGTTCTTTGACTTTGCTTTGTGCTTCATTTAAAGTGGGAGTTGATATGGGTGTATCATTTGTTTCTTTGTTTGCAGAGTTAAGTTGTTGCAAATTGGGGTCTGTATTTTTTAGAATGCCCGTGTACATTGTAATACCTATTTGCTCAAATACATCTTTAATTTCGATATCTAGACTACTAGCGTTACTCCCTACTTTTTTTGCAACAAATGTTACAACGTTTTGCAGAAATGTTTCTCTATTAAAAATGTTTTTTTCTAAGGTAAGGGTTGTGTACAGTATAGCCTCTTGTAGTATTAATTCGGATAAATTAGTTGATTGAAACTTTATAAATGCACTATGTTTATTCGCTTTAAGTAAATGTTCGCCAAAAGAATTTATCCAAGCATAATTTGCCGGTTGGTACTTTTTAATGATTTCTTTTGTAATATCATTGCCAAAAAACTGAACAACGTGTTTTGCTATACGTTTCTTTGGTGCTTTTGAAATAAACTTACCAAGTTGATTAAATCTTTGGTGAATTATTTCTTGAAGCAATTCACGAAGTTTTAATTGATTTAATGATTTAACATAAATAGGTGGAAATCCACGTTCAAGAAAATAATAAACATACTCATCAAAAACTTCACTATCTACTTTCGTTTCTAAACTAATTTCGCTAAGTTGAGTTGCTATTTCATTAAGTTCGACTGGAGTTTCTAAAATATAATCTTCTGCAAAAATTTCCCTTACAAAAAACAATAGACCGTTTTTTATTGAAGCACTATATCCATCCCGTATACTTTGCACAAGCATTAGCAACAATTCTTTGTATTGAATGTTGTAATGCGCGGCCATTTGTTTTAATAAGCTTTTTACAAATGAACGGGTATTAAATATGGAGCCTCTTTCTACAAACAAGTAGGTAAGTACAAATAAATAGTTAGCTTTCTTAAACTCCGAACTTTCTGTTTTAATTAAATGATTCTTTTTTTGAACGGCATTTAAGTCGTTTAAATAGTTAATAATATTATTTCCATTGCTTGGTTCAGCAGTTTTAATGATGGTAATAATTTCTGGCTCATTAAACTGATATACGATTCTCTTTCTAACATCTTCTTTTTTTCCAGTTCTTTTCAGGAGTTTTACTACTTGAGCTGAATTGTTTTCAATTAATTCTATCAATAAACGTTCAAGGGTAAAGCCCTTTTTTTTGTCTTGCCACTTAATTTCTCCTGTAAGCAAAAAATACTCTAAAGACTGTAAATAATAATGTTGGCTATGTACAGATTTAAAATTAGCAAACCTTTGGTTACCAAGAGTTTTTGATTTAAGCTTATCGAGTTCTTCTCTCAGCGAATGTATTATCCGTTTAGGTAATTCACTTTTTAAGTCTCCATATAGTAGTTCCCCAGTATCAATTGTAAGTTGTGCTATTTCTATTACTTCATCATGCGATGCATATTCTGAAAATAATTTATCAATTTCATTTGAAATTTTTGAATTAAATAGGTTACTTATTTCTTCTTGAAGGGCATGATTTTTTTCCTTGGAAAAGAAATTCAAGTCAAAAATTGTTTGATATATATTGTGATATCTATCAATCATTCATTTGTTCCTTTTGTTGTTGCTTGCTAAGAATAAAATTTAAGAAGTAGCCATTGTTTGGCGAATTGTTGGTTAAATATTTTTCATATTCAGGCACAAACTCTTCGTGTTCACGTTCGTTTATTGTAATAACATTTAAAGAAATATGAGCGGGAAAACAGTTTACGAGCATTGAAAAAAAGTATTCACTGTACTTGTTGTACATTTTTTCATTTACATGTGTAGAAATCACAATTGAAATTTTGGAAGAAAAAAAGTCTTGAGGTAAAAGCGAATTATCACCATATACAACGCTAATAGATGGATTAGGGGGGGCTTGCATTTGATTTTGACTAATTGTATTATACATGTTATTCATTTGCGTCAGAGCAGTTTCGTAATCAACAGGTTGCAACATGTTTACAGAGGTTGTTGATGATTGACAAATGAATTGAGAATTGCTTAAAGGTGGCAGTAGTAAAACATGTTCTACAATGTATATGTTACTTAGTTCTAAATAAATTCTACTAAAATCAATTATCAGATTTTTTATTATTTGATCAATAGTATCCCCTGTTTTATTAATATATGAAACATATATCTTATGTTTTTCATTAGCTATTTTTAAATACACTATTTGCTCATAGTTTTTCACTTTTACCTCGTAGTTTTGTTTAAACATTCCTGTTAGAACAACTTCATTAAAATGTTTGTATTTAATGTAAACATTTACTTTACCATCACTTTCATAAGTAAAAGGCACAGTTGAGTTATAGTTATGAACTGGATTTAAAACATGGTAGTTCCATATAGTTTTCTTTTTATATGGGCCAAATTTTATACCAGTTAAAGTATGTATAAGTTTTATTAAACTAGGGCTGTATTTGTATTGAATTTCTATACCGAAATTATCTGGTGTAAGTTGTCCCCTTAGGCAAGTTATATCAACCATGTTTTGAAGAATTTCTTCTTTAATTTTAATAGTTTCTTCAAGTAGAACATTTTTATCGGCGTTAGGAAAAAAAGTTGGAAAAGGCTGTAAATCAAAACCAAAACGTGCCAATAAGTGATTAAGAAATTGGTCTCTTCTATTTAAAAAATCATCCTTTTCTTTATAGATACTTGCCAATCCTGCAACATAAGGATTTTTAGAGTTTGCTATAAATTGATCACTATGATTTTTATAAATATGTCCTTTAGTTGTGTCAAAAATTTCGTCGGCACTACCTTCAAATCCTTTAAACAAAGGTGGTGCATCTGGTACATTGTAAAGTGTTTGATAGAAGTAAGTACGGTCTTGCTCATTAATCGAAAATAGTTCTTTTAAATTTGCCGTTTGCATCATAGCATCAGCCAAAATTTGCTCATAAAATAAAAGATAAGACTTTAGTTGGAGTACCTGTGCCTTTCTAGTATCCTTAGCTTTTCTGGACAATTTATCCTGCCCTATTGAGTAAATGCGTGGAAAATCGTTTTGCAATGAGTAATATTCGGAAGGATTTACATATTCACCTAGAGGCGGATTTATTCCAACACTATCTGATGTATATTTAAAGGTTTTCGATTTTTTCTTTTTTCCTTGAAGCTCATTAAATAATGAAACAACGAGATTTGAATTAAATTCATATAACGTACCTTGCTTATGAATGGTAATATTATCGAGACTCAAAATTAAATCTAACACCAACGAAGCAGTATGTGGAATAGTATAAGTGTCTTTAATATGTGTTGAGTCTATAGAAATAGTTAAAGATTCTACACTGGTTACTTCATTGTTTTGAATTATTAATTTAAGTAGCGCATCTCTATAGAGCGTGTTTACTTTATCATTTAATTCATTGGCAGGCACAAAACCATTATTAAGTTTTGGCCCATCAAATATTTCTTCTGTCGTATATCCTTTTGCTATTAATTCATCGTAAGTATAAAACTCAATTTCGGGTTTTATGAAATGTTTTATGTTAAAGAGAATTTGAGCTAAAACTTTTTCTGGATTAGTGGATTCTTTTAGATTAATAACAGCGGAAATGACAACAGCTTTTTGATCTAGTATTGTTATTTTTGGAAAAAACTCAGCAACTTTTCTATTTGCATTGAGAACTTGGTTTACATCTGATATAATTTTTGTTTGCGCACCATCTCGTTTTATTTCATCTTTATTTGCACTCTTGTTAGTATCTTCTTGTAAGTCAATTAATACTTCATACATTCCAGCAATCCCAAAACGTTTATTTAGTGTTTCATTGTACCCATAATAGGGTAAAATCCAAGCATTATTAACTTTGTTAATTCTATCAATAATGATTTTTCTATAATCAGTTGGAGTTAGGGGGCCATTCAACAATATGTCAGTAGCGCTATACAAGGCATTTTTCTCTAGTGATATAACCCCATTTTCTTCCGTTAACAAGTTTTTGATTGGAATATCTGTACGGTCATACAAATCTGTTATAACGTAACATAAATTTTCTAATATTGTTACCCCCGGATCATGCTCGTTGTAATCTGTCCAAACATCACCCGAAAATTGTTGCAACAATGAAATGCCTTCTTTAAATAAGGCTTCAAAATCCGTTATTTCATCTGAAACAATTTGAGGTATGGTAGTTGGCTTTATCACTTCCCTATTACTTAATATTAGTCTTTTTATTATTTGTCTGTTGCCCTTCTAATTTATGATGTTCTGAAGTATGGCTAACAATTTTTTCAATGAGTTCATAAACTTCTTCAAAAGGCCTTTTTCCTAAAGCATTTAGTAATACACGAAGTTCTTTATCATTAAGTGAAATTATATAATCTTTAGCTTTCATTTTACTCGCAAATTAATTGTGTTATGTTGTACTTAATTTTTATTCCGTTCCCAAAATCCTTTCTTGTTCTAATTTCCAAATTGTAATCATTTACATCACCAGTCCACCTAAGTTCAATGTTTTGTAAAAGTCCTTTGAAACGAGCAGTATGTTGTACAATACAATTTTTAGAATTACCAAATGTACTCAGGGCAATTGCATGTAATAAAGCATAGTCGCCACTTTTTGGAACTCCACTTACAGACGCTACAATTTCAAAAGCATTAAGACCATTTAATTTTTTTATGATGGACTGCCATTTACCGTTTGCTAAAATTTTACTCGGGTCTGAAATGCCGTCTGTGTATGTGCCAATTCTGGAAGGTGCTGCAATGGTACCATTTACATGCAGTTTGTATAAAGGTGCAACCACACCAATGCCAACATTTCCACCACTAACCATTTGCATGATGCTTTTTCCCGAGTTGTTTACTTCATTAAAAGATAAACCATTTTCGGTGTCGTTTTCAATTTTTGCAAATACAGTAGGATACTTGCCATCTTCGGTGTTTGTATTTTCGATAAAAGTAGATAGAATATCGTCGTCAAGTCTATTGTACATCGAGTCAATGAGCGAATGAAAATTACCCTCAGTAGGCATTAATCCGTTTTTGAAAAAGCCTTTAAGCGTTTCTTTATTTACTACGTTATTCATATTAAATTAAATAAAAATTAGTTTGTGTACCATTATTGTCATTAGGTGAATCGGCGTCTTTTGTTTTTTGTATAATAAAGTCCATTCCAATTGAAATTTCTCCAATACCAAGAGGAGTGGGATCCATAAATGTTACTTCTTCCAACTCTGTTAGAAGGTGACTGCTGGCTGATGCAAAAACAGAGTAAGGGGTAAGTGCAAGTAAAATGTCTTGATTCTTAATACTGTTTTTGTCTTCGCTTGTAGTTTGCTGATTTTGCGTCGTGTTTTTTTCAGTTGCCGAATCATGAAAGTGATAGTTGCCATCAATCTCTGTTATTTTTATTACAGAAAAACCAGTTACAAATTCGACATAAGGAAGTTTTTGAATAAACGCTAGAATGGTTGACTTTTGTAAACCATGTCCAATATCATAAGCAATTTGATTACCACTAATCCAAGGTGATAAAAAGTTACAAATCGCATCGTTTAAATTCTTTAGAGAAAACGGTTGATTTTCTTGAAACTTAACGCTGCATTTTACCATTAGCCTTTCATAAATTGGGTTTCGTATGGTAACGTTTGCATGAACCGATGTGTATTTTTGAATATACTCTTTTATTTCTTCGAGCATTGTAAAGCCAAATGTTGGTCCTGGCAATGTATTATTAATACTAAATGTTTCGCCCGATACAATTTTGGGTATCACCACTAATTCAATGACGCTGGGTGTAGAAACTGTAGCTCCTTGATTGGTATTTGTAATGCACTTTACTTTGTATATCTGCGGAAAATTTTGCAACACAATACGTTCGTAATCCCAAGCAAAAATAGCTCTGTTTTTATGGCGTAGGCGTTCACTCACGCGTGTATAAAAAGCTGTTTTGTTTTCTGAAACAACACCACCAGTTGAGGCAAAGGGTTGTGTAATACTTTTCAAATTTGGTATTGAATCAATTGCTTTGCTAATGCTTGCTTCTTGTAATACAACCGAATTGCGCAATGCAGGGTTTGCCCCATCATACTCAACCTCTATAACTTGTGTGTAAATTGCAGTAAGGTTACCAAATATGTTTAACCGCTCGCTTGCTTGAACTCTAATCCAAAACAGCCCTTGTGGTAAAATAGTATTTGTAGAAGAAATGTTTTCTGGAATATTAAATGTAACAATTCCGGGTTTAATTAAGCCATCTGTGTCATCATGTAAATCTACTCCAGAAATAAAATCTATCCACTCATCATTAGCAAGATAGCTCCATTTTATTGGAGGTAAATCTGAAACACTCGACTCAAGTACTTTTTCTGATAGTTGAAAAAGTATAGATAGAGGTTGCGGTGCTATAAGCTCTTTTAAACCAATGTATAAATTTCCCTGAATAGTATATTGAGGCAGTAAAAAATTATAAATGCTCGATTGAATGTTTTGCGAAATAGTTCCATCTTTTGCTATTTGCTTGGTTACAAGCTGCCGCTCTTTAACAACAACTGGGTAAGTATTAAATGTATCAATATGATAAAATGGGATAAAGTCATCTGTTGTTTTTGCACCCGGAGAAAGGTCAATTTCGTCGAGTGAAGTATATGCCACCTCAATACCTTTTGATACTGGTGTAAAGGGTGTATTAGGTAACGGTAATGGTTTAGCGTAAACGTTACTAATTTCATCCAAAATTTGTTTTGCATTTGGAGCTATTTGCTCAACTTGAATCATTGCATTTTCGAGTACCGTATTTGTAAGTACTTTGCTATATAAACTGGCACCAAAACCAAACGATGGAGAAGATAATTCTAATTTTATAAAGCCATTTGCCGATCTTTGATCATATTTTAAGGGTGCAAGTAGTGCTGATGGATCTATTGCTGCTTGCGACATTGAGCTATTAAGTGGAAAAAGCACAAAAGTAGAATTGCTACTGAGTGTAGTAGAGGGAGTTTGTTCTGAATTGCTTGAATTATTTATTTCAGTAAATAAATTAAATACTGGGTTAAAGTCGCTGGGTACAAGCCATTTATTACTATTAAGGAATGAGCTGCTTAACTGAAAACTTGAATTGGTTACTGGCGGTGTTGTATTATAGGCTGCGTAATAAGTTCCGAAATTGCCAGTTAAGGGAAGTGTTTGCCATTCAATAGAAACATTTACTCCTTTCAAATTTTTTATGAATAATTCGTTGCTGCCTACTAATAAGTAAGCTCCGTTTTCGGGCTGAACGCCAAGTGGTTGAAATGGTTTGCTTGCATCAATAGGACCATATTGATTGTATAAAGAGATATTCTTGAATCCCTTTACATCGCAAGCTATAGCTATTTTTGTTAGCTCCAAATTATTTAAAAAGTTGTAAGCATAATATGGAAAGGCATGTTGTACAATTATGTTTACAACAGGAAACGGAGTAGTGTAATTTTGTCCATGAACTTTTGCATTGTATGCAACAATAGCTTCATCGGTCGAATCTAGTGTTAATGTAAGGGTAATACTTGAAGCATTTTTTTCCAATGAATAAGACAAGCTTGTAACATTTACAAGCAACCAACTTTTTAAACCTGTTGCTGACACTGAAAATGCCTTATCAAATATTTTATGAAAATAAAAATTAATTTCGTCGTTTTGTGGCTGGGCATTATTAGTAATTGAAAAAATAAATGCCAGTAATTGAGTCGAAAAGCTGTCGGTAAAATTTAGCGTAATAGATACAGTTCTCGTCCCTCCGCTTAAAAAAAGAGCTGGAGAAGAAATTGCAAAACCTAGTAATGTTTCTTGCATGGTTTGTTGTGCCGAAGAAAACATGAGCTGATCCTCTCCTAATAGGGAAAAGCCACCACTGCCAGTAACAATAGGTGTTTCATGAACGGAATTATATACCCCTGTGATGAGTGGAATGGTATTTTGGTTTTTGTCAAGCGGAAGCACAGCAGGATTTGAAGCAATAAATACAGTTCTCAAATCTGCAATCTGTGCTGCATTAAGTCCAGTATTTTGTGTTGCATAAAACGTAATTGTATTACCAGCACTGTCTTTTCCTGCATCAAACTGGGTTCCTTTGCTTATAACAAGATTATTACAACCTGCTGCTAACTGCATTACAAGAAATGTTTTATCTACTACAACTGGTGTTTCATTTAACTTTAATACATCCGAATAATAAAAGTCTAAATGCTTTTTTGTGAGTAGGTTTTGTTTTTGTTGAGCTTTTTGAAATAAATTGAGAAAGGCTAGCATCAATCCCAAGTCGGGCTTTATATTGCTTCCTTTAAGAATTTGAACAAACTCTTTATTTGCTAAAGTAATAAGAATGTTGTTGTTGTATAAAGCGTTTTGGGCTGCTTCAATTAAAAAGGAGTTGAGTGAATGAATGAGTTCACTCATAGTTTTGTTTTCAAACTGTGATTTAGCATTTTTTTCAAACAAGTAACTTTTATCTTCCTTTACCCAAAAATGCTCTTGAAAATCAATTAAAGTGGTTTCATTAAAATATACGTAACTTACTTGATGTTCTTGTGTTTCTTGCATTTCAAACAACATTGCATAAGCCCTGGTATCATTTAAAATAGGCGACAAATTGTTCATTGTAATTTTTGAAATACTATTTACAAAATTATCGGGCAATGAGTCGCTATATTGCAACCACTTATTGGTCAAAGAAAGTAAATCTGAAATAACATCAAAAATTAATCGAATAGCATAGGTTTGTTCGGCAACTGAAGCAGCTGGCTGTTGTTGAAAAGTACTTAATACAAGATTTATATTTTCGCGACTTTTGGTAAGTTTGGTATTAGCAATTTCTGATAGGTGAAAAACAGCATGGTTACTAAAAAAACTCCAATTACCTTCTCTTATTAATTCACCGGCAATTGCTTTGTAGTAGTTTATTAATTTTGAATAATCACCTGAAAAAGAAACCATGTTAATAAGGTTTCTATCATCAATTTTAATACTATCGGGGTTTAAGGCAGCAGGCATTCTGGTGTCCTGAGAAACTCCTTTTGGTATGTATATAAAATTGTTGTTGGCCATTAGTTAACTATCTAATAATGTTCCCTCATTTAAATAAAAAGGAAACACAATATTATTTCTGTTGTTTGTTGTTCTTATGGTGTAAGAGATATTAATTAGTACAACTCCATCCATTGCATCGCTTGTGTCAATATCTAAGTCATTTAAATCTATTCTTGATTCGTATTTTAAAATTGAATTTGAAATTAAATGTTTCATGTAAGAAATAGTAGAAGTATCAATTGATTGAAATAAGAACTCTCTTAGGCTGCAACCATAATCTGGAAGCATGATTCTTTCGCCAAGAGAAGTGTTCAATAGAATACGTAGGCTTTGTTGAATATCAATTTCATCAGACACCATACTAACTTCATTAAAATCGTTATTGAACTCTGGTGGAAAACTCCATCCTCGTCCTAAAAAGTCATTTTTCTTTGCCATATTAACCTCCTATCATTACTGTTGGGCAACCCAATACAATTGATCCACCATGTGCTGTACTATCTCCCATTCGCGCAGCAGGCACACCCATTATCATAACAGTTGCCGAACCTTTTATAATAGCATCAGGTGGTCCCACGCATACAAGAGAGTCACCAACCTTAGCCGCAGGTAATTTCCCAATTAAAACAGTTGAAGCGCCAGGCCCAATTATAGGGCCTCCCACATGTGGTATGGGCGCAGGTACTGCTGGCGTTTGCATGGGGCATGTGTGCATATCTGATAATCTTGCTGCTAGTGGCATCTCGTTTTGTTATTAGTTAATCATTACCATTGCTCCCTTTACAATTACATCTCCCGATGCCGAAAACTCGGCGGCAGCAGTACCTTTCATGGTCATTTGCGTTTGCGCAGTGCCGCTTACCGATAGACCAGAAATCTTTAAATCACTTGTAGCTGCTATATTCACTTCTGAAGTGGCAGTTGCTTTTATATTTTGATTGGCCTTAATTGTAATATCAGAAGCACTTTCTATTGTAATACCAGAAGACGACATTTCAATCTTATTTCCGTGTTGATCCGAAAGCACAATTGATTTAGCATCATCGCTCAATACAATAGAGTTGTTTGCAGGAGTTATAATGGTATATGATTTTTTTTCTTCATCAATTATCATTTTTACTTTACTCTTGCTCACAATAGCTTTGGTCTCATTTTTTGAATCGGGTGTATAAGGTGGTGCTTTAGAACTACTGTACAGAGAACCCAATATTACTGGAAACCTAGGATCTTCATTAAAAAAACCCAATACAACTTCATCTCCTACTTCTGGATAAAAATAGGAACCCGAACCGCTAGTAGCATATAGGTTTGACAAGCGAGCCCAAACTGTTTTATTATTAAGCATTGGTATGGTTACCATAACTCTAAATTCATTGTCAGGATCAGAATCAATTTGTTTTACAACACCATTTTGTAAACCTGCAATGCCGGGTAATACGCCTGACGCGAAAGGGCTTACTATATTTTCGGTAGTTTCAGAAAACCAAGATGCACTTAAACCTAAATCAACTGTTGTATACCAGTTTCCACCTTCTACTAAATGGGTTACCGACGAAACAAGTGCATTGCCATTAAAGCGTGCTCCAAGACCAACCAATTGAACCATTTTTCCAGGTAGGGCAAGTGCATTTCCCTGAAATTTAACTCGTCCTTTTATCATAGCAAAACGCGATTTTAGTAAACATGCGTTAGCCCAATTTTGTATATCACTTTGTTCAAGTGGCGATGTACTTTGTAAATTAAAAGAAGAAATCCCAATAACGCCCGCAAGAGTAGATGCACTAAAATTTCCAGGAGGAGTAACACCTGGGTCTTGCGATGTTACTTGCAACACACTTTGCCCTTTCATGTCCCAGCTACTTGCTTGTACGGATGTGTATTGATTGCGAGCATCGGCTTCAATTTCGAAACTCAAAATAGTATGACCATAAGTCAAGTCTAATACCGGGTCTTGAGATGAATCAGGCTTTGCAACAGTAACTTTTCCTTGGTCAGTTGTAACAATCATTCCATTTACTTCTGCTCTTGAAACCATAAAGTCCCAATCGGTGCAGTAGTATTGTATGAGTTCCTTATTTTGATAACTGGTACTATCAACACTTTTTTGCAATCCGTGTTGCGAAATTAATTTTCCTATTACGTCACTATCTGTTGAGTTTTCATAAATAGCATTATTTCTACCAATAGTCATTTTAACAGCACTATCTCTACACTCTACAATTAATACTGGAGCCTTTCCTTGCCGCGCATGTAAACTGTGTTTTATAACAATGCCGCTAAATATTATACTTTCAACAGAATGGTAACCTGCTTTAATACTAACGGTAGAGCCTGGAATAAAATCTGCAGAATCACTAATTGGAAATTTTTCGGAAGCTGGATTTCCATCTAAAAAAGTAATATTTGCAGATGAAACTTTGTTTACGCTTTTATTAACAGAGATAGAAAGTATCTGATAGGAAGTATTTATTTCATTTCCATTAACCAAGACAGAGGCTGTGATAAGGTCTGTAGTTTCTGTTACAGGAGATGTACTCATTTTATTTTTGTATTGGTGGAAAAAATAATTTTGTACCTGGTTTAATATTTCTGTAATGTATTATGTTGTTTGCTTTTGCAACCTCTCTGTAATAATTAACATCACCATAAGTAGTATAACACAAATTAGGTAAGGTGTCTCCAGATTTAAAAATGATGATGTGTGTTAAATCAGGAGATTGTTTATTTTCTGCCAAGGCCAACATTTTCTCATCAATAAAACCTTGAAAAGAAACATTAGCCTTCGCCCTTAGTGGCGTGCCATCTGGCTTAAATAATGTATAACTTACTTCAAGACTTGTGAGATGGCAATTAAAAACAAGTGTGCCCCAAGAAATTTTTAAGTAGTTTGGGCTGTGAATAGCACCGTTGAAATTATACGAGGCAGCTTTAAATTTTTCAATATCTTTTGAAACGTCGCCACTGCTTTTGCTATTTGGTATTACACCAGTAGCATCAAATATAAGCTCCATACTTACTGTTTCGGGTGCCATTTTTTCAAGTTTGGTACTTGCACCTGCTGTTCCAAAAGCTTGGTCAGTATTATATGTTACCGAATAATTATGACTGTATTTTTCTGGATTGATGTCTGCAACAAAAGGACTCCCCGCTTTTTGCGAAAATCCCACATCTTTAAAAGGATAAATGGTTAATTTTTTTAATTCTGCGGAAGTGGGCATTAACGTTCTTTTTCTCGATTGATTTTATCAATAATCTGTTCAGTACAGGAATCGATAATTTCTTTTTTTAATTTTTCAAGCTCTCTTTTTGAAATAGTATTTTTATGTTGCCCAGCATCCGAAAAATTATTCTCAACAATTGTTGTTCTGATTATTAATTCCTTTACTTCTATAGGCATCATTTAATTTTTACGAATGGTTCTGAAATAGTTGTATGCAAATTCAATTGACTCAATCGAAATTTCACCATCCATTGATTTTAAATCTGCAACACTCCATTTAACGGGAAATGCGTTAACGAAATTCCAAATCATTATAGGTTGCGCATTTTCATTCATCAACATTACATTAATTGTTTTGGGCAAAATAGGGTTTGTGAAATCAGTTCCCACTGTTTCTGCACACCAAGTAGCCAACTGTGAGTCTGGAGTAACCAAACCACGTTTTACAATCAAGTTCCCAAATTTTGCCCCGTTGGGTAATTTATGCTTAAACCTATTTTCGCCTCCCTCGGTGATTTCTTCAATACCCATTTCGCTTGAAATGCCCGAAACTTCACTGAAAGCATAATCGATAGAAGTATTTACTCCCGTAAATGATAGTTTAAAATAAAAACCAACAGGAGGATAATAAACTCCCATAGATTATGTTATTTATTTGCAATTGCCAAACCTTCATGCGCAAACTCAATAGTTTCCACAGCAACCTCATTTCCTTCAGATTTTAAATCTGTTCCTTGTATCTTTGTTGGCCATGCGTTTTGCAAAGTCCATGTCATAGTAGGATTACCTGATTCATCAAGTAATTTTATTACGACAGTAACACGCTTAATCGTATTCATTTTAATTTTTGAATACCATGACCAAAAATTATTATCGTGAACAAAAACACCTTTTTTTAATGTTACATTGCCAAATTTTGCAATCCCAGGCATTTTAATAGTAGAAAAGAGCTTGTTGTTTCCATGTCTATATTCTAATACTTGAGTTTCTGTTTCCAAACCAGAAACTTCTTGAAAAGGATAATCTTTTCCGTCGATGGTTACCGAAAAGTAGAACTTCGGTAATGGCCATATATTATTTTGAACTTCTCCTGCCATATTGTTTTGTTATTTATGTTTGGATTATGAATTTATGATGTTTGTAATTGTTGCTTAAATGAAATTTCAATGAATTCTGCTGGATGAGTAACTGCCAATAAAATAGCAACATCTAAATATCCATCAAGAATATCTGTTGCTACCATTGTGCTTCCTAAACCAACAGAAACACTAAATGCTTCTTCAGCTTTAGCTCCAGCAAGTGCTCCTTGTTTCCATAAACCAGTAAGGAAATTTTCAATTTCGCTTTGCAAATTTTGCCAAGTATTTGCATCGTTTGCTTGAAAAACATAAGTTCTTGCTGCTCTCTTAACTGATTGTTCAATCATAATTAATGTTCTTCGAACACTCAAATACCTCCAATCTTGACTATTGCCATCAAGTGTACGTGCTCCCCATATCATTACTCCTAAACCGCTAAAAGGCCTGATAACGTTAACTGATTTTCCAGTGATAGAGTCAACATTCATATTGTCTTGTAGCGAATCATCGATGTTAATCACAGCAGATTGAACAGCGTTTAGGGCAATATTCGCTGGAGCTTTCCAAACACCTTGTGAACTATCAACTGAGCAAATACATCCAGCAACGGCTGGGGTAACTGGCAAGCAATTTACCTTTGCAAGCATTGTTTGTATCAACTGACTATAATTAGGGCTTATTGCAAGCAGAGCATTGTGCGCTGTTAATTGGCTTGCTTGAATTCTAGCATTTTTTTGTGCATCTGTTGGTAAACTAGCAACGGATGGAGATGTAGCAGTTAGAATTGAAGCTAAAATTTTTGGAACACCAGCCGCAACTGTTGCTGCAACAATTGGATTGGTGTCAAAAAGGCTGCTAGCGAAACCACCAACTATATTAGTAAAATTAAATTGATTTGATCCAACAACACTTGAATTAACCCATGGATAATAAGCTGCGCCATAATTTAAAAACTGAGAAGTAACACCACCTCTTAATTGACCTATAGGATCCATAGTATTCCCATTAACATCTTGGTTTGCATTTGCAGCTGCAAAGGCTAATGGGTTCGTTATAAGATTACCTTGATAAGCGTCAATGAAAGTCATTCTACTTTGCACCTCTGCACAATGATCTAAACAATCATTCATTAAGGTATAATAGTCTATTTGTTTAGAGAAAAGTAAAGCATCAGGAATCAGAATCATTGTAGGGTCAGGTTCAGATTTTAGGACTGAAAAAATATCACCCTTTCCTCCACTTAATGTTTGGAAATTACTTATGTTTGGACCATTTGCACCTTCATTAGCGTAAGTACCAATCGACATAATGTAACAAGTCCCTCCCCCATTTTGAAAAAACAATTGCACACTGTTATACATATAAAACATTCCACCTGATTGTGGGGTAACTGTATAACCTACATTATTTAATGTGATATCAACTGGTGGATTAGGATTTGCACTTGAGGGAGTTGCCTTTGTAACATTAAACATCGTATTTGGACCAGATCCAAAAAAGGTTGTATAATCCGACAAAGAATTAATTTTTACAACTTTGTTTTGCAAGGATGCCCCCTGAAAGCTTGCCTGTTGTGTATAACCAATAAACACTGGCAAGGCAGTTGCCACTTCCACTATTGAGTTGGGAAATGCATTTAATTCTTTAATGTAAACTCCTGGTGTAAATCTTTGTTGTATCATAAAGTAATGATTTTTGTTTGTTTAAATATAAATATAAGCGTCAGTAAAATTTATTTTGTTTTCTGTTTTTAGCGATTCAGCCGACGGCACTAAAATATTTTCTAAAATATTATTTCCATTACTTCCTTTTAAAGTTAAATTAATTTCGCTGTCGCTAAAGTCCTGCATTTTTATTGCTACCTTTGAAATAAAAATTGATGTCGGAAAATTAAACATAGTTGTCTCGCCTTTATTTACAAACATAATTTTATTATTAATAGACACCATAGATAAATTATTAACTTTTGTATTTGTTTTGTTAACAACGTAGTATCTCCATAAGGCAGCGCGAGCGTCGAAGCTTAAATTAAATTTTTTAGGAATTACTTGTCCTTGCCCAAAAATAGTGTACGCAGGGGCAATTTTTGTGTCGTATAGATTTAGCTCAACTACAGCTAAAGGTTTTTTTTTATACGCATCACTATTAGCATAAAAAAAAGTTTGCTCCCCTTCTTGACTTAAAACATAAGCACCTGATAAATTATTATATGTATAATTAAATGCATCTATTGATGATGGAGTAACTACCGTCCCAAATATATCACTAAGTATAGGTGTAGAATGTTTTCTGTTTTTAGTTGTCGAAATTCTTAGCGAGGATGGGATGAGAGAAGCTAGATCCTTGCTTCCAATATATTTTGTAGATGATAGCGTTAACATTATAGGAGAATTGACTTTTGTTTTTTTCTTTGCATTAGTTAAATAAAAAACAGATGAATTTGTATAGGGCGGTAATAAACTATAATTACTAAAAAAATTATCCTCAGTAAATAATAAAAAGTTAAGTTTTTTTTCAAAATACATCATTACCTCACTTTCACCAAGGAGTGTAGTATTATAATATATATTATATCCCTCATCTGTTGGTTGAAAAACTAAACCCAACTTATCTAGAATTTTTAAAGTGGATTCATCTGGCTCCAATATTAACCCAGGAATCCTAGTTAAGCCAGAGAAATAATTATGTGTAATGCAAATGGAAATTAATAAACTATAATTTTCCATATCAATTATCTTTGGTTGTAACGTTTGTTTTTGAAATGAGTGACCCCTCATGTCTGACATTGTTTTCATCAATAGTCAACATCCTTACTTTATAAATCATGGAAGGAACATACTTAGCACCAAGTGAGTTCCACAAATAATTTGTGCTTTGGTAATCAGTTTTTAAAAGTTCAAACACCAATTTATCTATATTTTCGCTCATATTAGGGTGATTTTTTTTGAGAAAAACATAATTTCCTTGAAAAAAAGAAATAGTTGATGAAATAAATTTTAAGCTCTCACTATATATATTAAAATTGGCGGCAAATAAAATATAAAGATTAATATTTAATGGTTGATTACGAATTTGAAATGATTGCCCAGTATTATGAGTAAAACCCAAATTTGCGATACTCGTTTCTTGCTCAATATTAACAAGACATACAACTAATTTGTCATTGATTGCAATAGGAACACTACCATCAGAATTAATTATATTTGAAACAATTGTTTTATCCTCAGTAACCTGAAAAACATTTTTAAAATGGTTATTAAGCGCAACTGAAATAAATTCCAAGGTTTCATTTATCATAAATACCAAATTATGTAATTATCATGTGACCTAAGTAGGAGTTGTTTTGTAATTGTTAACGTATTGCGCTAAGTTATTAACAGTGTCGAAATTTCAAATAACTATGAAGTTTTTTGGAACAATAAATTGATTGTGGTGTTAATCATCATGTTTGCTCAGCGTAAAATATTATGTAATTTAGCAGTTTGTTATTTACTCTTATTATGCAGGTTATATTTGCTCTCTTTCTTAAAATTTCTGCAATTCTAAAAAAACTGTTTGCGTTTTTAAGCAAGGAGTTTTTTCTTGTTTTTATATATTGTGTTTTCGGAGCTATTATTACACTGATACTTTTGGTCTTATTAAAGTACGTATTTAGCAACAATAATATTTATACTCAACTAATAGTAGAATTAAAATCATTATCAACAGAAATAGATGCTGAGGATTTACTACTTGCATTTCTTTTTGTTGCCAGTCTTGGGTGTATCTATTTATTTAGATTACTATTGTCTGCTGTGCAAGGCTCCTTATTAAAATGATTATTCTCATTTTAATCGCGACGATGTTCTTACTTTTTCATTACGTTTTACTTTAGCGTTGATTAATCCATTTTTTGGTGATGAAGCGCTAAGGGGCTTGTGTTTTATTGTGCTTTTTGTTTTACCTGGTAATTTCGGAGCAATATCTCCTTTGTCAATATTTAATGGGCTTTTTGTCACTAATAAAACTATTTTGCAACCAAGTATTTTTCTTTTTTCATTGCCAGCTGGCAAGTTAATTAGTTCGTTTAATTGAGCTAAGGATTTTGTGTAATGGCTAAGTACATTACTTGCATAACTGGCTTTACCTGGAGAATCTCCTATTTTAATATGAGTAGGGGATATAGAATCAATTAAGCCTTTTAGAAAAATGTTTAAAGCTTGTTTGTTCTTACTTTTTAATTCATTAGCAAATAGTTTTGCAATTTCTTTTTCTAGTTGAGGAGCAGCTGTTTTGTTATTGTGTGTGCTGCTATTGCTTATTACATTTTTTTGTGAAGCCATTTGGCTCTTTAGCATGGTATCTTTGGTGTTATTTTTTTTTTGAACAACAAAGTTTATTCCCGAATTAGGCGGAGTAAGTGATTTTGCTTGAGTTATTTTATTTTTCTTACTGGCAGAAGAAAATTTCTTTTCGTTTTTTGTTTTATCTTGTTGTATCATTTTTTAATATTTTGTTAAGCATGACCCGCCACTACAGGGGCATCTACAGGTACATGTGGTAAAGGGTCAGGAGCTACTACCGCATCTGCGACAGGTGGAGGCGCAGGCAATAATTGAATATGGTATGCCAAAACACTTAGTACTTCATGTCTGGTATGAATACCTGATTTATGTCTAAATGCTTTGTTTACCCAAAAAGCAAATGCTGCATTTGCTACTGCAGTCATTTGTTCTGCAGATACCGCAGCACCTCTAAGCATACGAAGTGTTTGCCCTGTTGTTGCCGATGGCCCCGCTGAAAGAGGGAGACCATGTTCTCTAGCATGTCTTGTCCATGCAGCACTTTCATTGGGATTCCAATGTGTGGCTCTTGCTGCTTCATGTTCTGGAGACAGTATGTTGTTAGACTGGCCTAAAGCAGTTACTCTTGCATTTGCAGCAACCCTCACACCTAAAGAAACATCTAATATAAGCGCAATTGTTGCTTCTAGCGATTTTGCTGGCGTCCATTGAGCAACTTCATGTTGTAAATTACCCGCAAATAAACCGCCATAGTGATAACTATATCTACCTTTAGTAGCAGGCAATGCATCTGTGTATTCATGTTTAATTGTAGTCATTGCTTGATTTACCAATTGTCGAATAGCGGGATTTACAAAAATTTCGCTAGCTACCGTTTTTTCCAATTCTTTTGCTTCACCTGCTTCATGCTCCCCAACCAATGCTCTTCCTAAGTCTTCAATGTTTGTATAATTTCTATTTTCGGATGTGCGCAAAGGATTAGCGGATTCTTCGGGAGCTGAAATCCATTTTTTTAAAATTGCCTTTAGCTGAACCAACGTTGGAGCATCAAAATGATGAGCAGCAAATGTTGCATCGGCTTGCACTGCGGCCCACAAATCATCTAGTTCACGTGCTACATTGTTTATTTTTACTACTCTTTGGTGTGCCTTTTTTTGCGAAGTAGTTGGTTTAATCGTTTTTAATTTCTTTGGTTGAATAGTGAAATTTATTCCTGATTCGGGCGGGGTAAATGAGTTTAGCTGGGCAGTTTTTTTGCCTTTTCTGTTATTTGAATGAACAGTTTCTGAAATGATATTTTTATCTATTTTCTTCTTCATTTAATGCAAATCGAATTTTTTTATTAAGTACTGTTATAGTACCATCAAAAAATCTTATTCATTTGGTGACATATATTGATCTGAAGGGTAATGCCACCTTTTATAGAAGTTACTAAAATCTGGATCGTTGTTGTTTTTTGATTCCATCAACCCACATTTGCCACAGTAGAATTCATATTTTGTAATTTTTAAGTCGGAGTTTGGAATAACAAGTTTATACTTTTCCCCAACAATATTTTCATTACCACAATTTGGACATTTTTTCATATTGATTAAGTCTAATTAAAATTTAACTCCATTTTCTTTTGCTTCTTCTTTAATATCAAGCACCCTAAGGAAGCATTTATTCCCGAGGTTTAAGTCACTTTTTAGAACTGCTTCATGGCTAATCATAAAAACTATTTCTAAAGTGAATCTATGGAATAATGCTGCGGTATAAAAATCTTTTTGTTCTTTTACTTTGAGTTTAGTATTATTTTGCAGGTATATTTGCCAAAAAATTCTTTTTAAATGGTTAAAAAGTTCTAGTGAAATATTTCCTGGGTGAGAGGTTCTTAAAGATTGTAAGAATCTTCCTACATCAGCAGCACCTGTTTTCATTCCTTCTTTGTTTCGGGTTAAAGATAAACCCATTGTTGCCACATCTATTATTGTTGATTTTTCAAATTCTGGACTGATGATAAAATTACCTGCATTTGCATCTCCATGAGAAGCTGATGCTGGAATATTCGTTTCTTCATAAGCTTCTCCTAAACCTTTCATTACGCCCAAGAAAAAATCAAACCTTCCTGGTGTAAACTTCCCATTCAACATTGTTAACTTTTTGGAGTAATAACTTGTGTCGTATTGTTTTTGTGCTTTTTGCATACTATCCTTTGACGTTGTTTCAAGGTGAAGTTTTGCTAAGGATATGGCAGTCTGCACAACTCCTCTTTCTAGAGCAGGGATGTTTACTTCATCATTGTCACGATCACTCATCTTTTCTACCAGTTTATCAACGCTTACTCCTGCCTCCATATTCATAAGTATACCGGCTTTTTGAGAAGTTCCGATTCCGACTGGAAATACTATTTCCCTATGTTTTGTGGGTATAGGATGTACAGCACTAACTCCTTTTTCGCGTAATTTTAAAAGCATTTGTATTTCTGTTTCAGCTTCACGTATATCTGGAAAAATTTTAAACACACGCGGATGACCCCCAATTATAACACGATAAACTGGGTCTGGGCTTCTGCCTCCAGATAACTTTGCCAAATCACTTACTGGACCTGTAAATCTTGAAGCTAAAAACTCAAGTATTTTTTGATCCCATGTTTCTACGTGGTCCAGTGAATTAAATTCCGGAGATCTGAGTGCGCTATCTGGAATTCTTCCCAAATGAACTCCCTTTTGTGATGTTAATAATTCAAATTTTTTTCTCAGTTTATCATAATCTTCATGTAAAGGAGTGCCTCGAAATAATTCATCTAGAGAAGTGAAGTAATCACCAGGTATGTAATTTATACCAGCATTTTTTGCCACAGAAATTACTTCATGAAAAGAATGGGCACCAGAAGAAACAAAGTATCCTAAAATTCCAATAAAGTAGGCTTCTAAATGTTTGCCTCCAACTCCCATTAATTTGGCACAGGTTAATAATTCCGCGGTTGTGCCTGAAGCACCTGTTCCAGTGAGTGGCATATCAAGATTTAAACGGGCATCCTGAATGAATGCTGCTTCTTCGTTTGCTGTCCAGTAATCAGTTCCACGCTGGTAATATGCAGGAGCATCAAGGGGAGGTTTTGACGATTGTGCTTCCGACGCAGAGGCTTCTGATTTTAAAGGTGAGATGCCCAAATATTTATCTGTTAAAGGGACATCGCCATCTCGGCCTTTTTTTCCATACGCTGATTCTTTTTCACCTGGCTTAAATCTGGAATCATCATGTGATTGGCTATATGGTATATTAGTGTTATCACTTAAGCTCAAATGTTCATCGCTTTTATACGTTTTAGGATTAACATTCTGTACGATAGGCAGCAAAGATTTGTTGATGGTTATATCCACAAAATCTTTATCATAAATTTCACTTATAAAGGTTGCCTGTAATTGTATTTGACTGAATAAGTCCCCGCCCTCACTTAAAATCTGGTCCAAGTATTGGGTGTAATTCGCTTCAAGTTTATCAGTTATACGACCAAATATTGTCCCAAATTTATCGGGAGTAGGAATGAGTTTTCTTAGTTCTTCTTCTTCTGATGTTATTTTGTGTTTAACTTTTGTGTCAATATATCTTTTGATTGATTTGGTCAAATGTTCTATTACTGGAGCAGCATAGTCGATATGTGCCATAATCATCATTGCTAATTCATTTTCGAATTGAACTTTGAGTGTATTGTTAAGATTTGCATCTCTTTTTACTTTATAGCCTTGTCCAGGGCGTCCGCCTTCCTTATCCCTTTCGGTTAATTCGTCTTGCACAGATTGCCCATGCCCTCCGAATCTTGGTAATACTTTAGCAGATTTTGCATCGCCAGCTAAAAGCTGTATTGCGGTTCTTCCCGAAGGCATTATCTTTTTATGATTCCCCCCTTCAATCATTTTTAATTGAAGCGCCTTAGCCCCCATCACATCAGCTTCTTTTTCCAAACCTTTATCATCATTAACACCTACTTTACCTTTTAATTGTTTAGTAGGTTTTACCCTGCCTTGCTTTTGTTGCACTACATGCCAAGCCTCATGCGCAACGTGCTTTTCCTGCCCAGGTGCAACATGTATTTGATTTCCTTGTGCATAAGCATGTGCATTTAATTGCGCAGGTTGTGATGAGTTATAATGTACTTTTACGTCTGATATATCAACACCTGAAAGTTGTTCAACACCCGATTTTACATTGTCGGGTAAGCCTGTTTTATTCTCCTTTTTTTGAATGGTGAAGTTGATTCCTGAATCGGGTGGAGCAAGAGATTTAGCGTTTGATTTTAATTGCTTGGTAGGTTCAGATGAAGCTGAATTTTCAGAGTCCTTTTTTATGTGATGTTGTTGCTTCATTTGTAAATCAATTTTACAAAATAATTTTAAGACCTTGGAATTTTAGCCACGCATAGTTTTAATCAGTAATGAACATTATTAGATTTTTTTTATACGGGACTTTTGAGCAAATTTCTCATTTTGGTTTCTGCACTTTAAAACAATTTTTTACTTTTAAAATATAAATCAAATGTGGGTAGCATATTCATTGCCATGAGCGGGATGCTCCTCCAAAGACGGTTGGAGAGAACTTAAAACTGAACTAGTACTTCTGCCTGCATAACTTCTTAATTCATTGGCTTTCCTGCCTGCAGCTGTTCCTTTATTTGACTTTCTTTTCTTGGGCGCAGGTCTTTCAGATGTACGTACTTGCAGTGCCAACAGTTTTTCAAGCTCAGCCGGAGAGTAGAACTGAGTTCCAATTACCAGCCATGCTCCTGCCTCCTTAAGTTTTGCTACCAGCTCTTTGGATAATTTTTCCACACTTAGATCCGGAGAAGTATAAGCAAATTTACTATTAGATGTGTTTTTTTACTAAGTCCTTGTAACCCTGCATTTGAGCTCCACCCGAAATTTTATCTCTGAGTTTACTTACAGAGGCAGCAATTTCTATAAAGAAACTTTGACCATTGTGTTTTACTGTTAAGTCTACCTCCTGACTTCCGCCCAGAATATCATAGTGCGTGCCAAGTCCGTTAACGACTTTTCCAGCTGCAACAAGCCTGGAACAAATAGATAGTTCGCCTTGTAACCCCATGAATTCTGCGATACGGCCCTCTTTGAATTTTGCAAGTCCATCACCTAAATAACTTGCGTAATTCTGATTTAAATTGACAACTTTTTGAACTTCATGAGCAATATTACCCAGTAATGTTTTGTTCGATTTACTTTTTTTATTAGAGTTTATAATATTAAGAGAAGAAACTATACCATTTAAAGTAAATCCGGAGATCAAACCGTAAATGAACAGCAAGCTTTCTTCATGCCCTCCAAGCCAAGGTAAGGTCTGATTGCACCTATATTACTTCCTAGTTTCATTTTTCCCTTTTGGATGATGTCTGCAACGCGAGCCGCTGAATCTATTTTACCTTTCGCCTGTAGTACCCTTTTTTTTGAATGGTAAAGTTGATACCTAACTTGGGTGGTGCAATCGATTTGGCTTGGGTGGTAATTTTGTGAGAAGGTTTTTCTACCGTTGCGGTTGATTCTTTTTTTTATGGGAGCACTTTGTTTCACAATGAGTTTTTATTTTAATTATTCTGGTTAATTCTATTTCTGAGCAGATGAGACTGTATGTGATCACTGTTTTTTATTTTGATTTCCGGAATAAATTCCTTCTGCAGATCAATTACCATTTTACAATACATTTGAAAAGCAAATTCGTTATCTCCTTTTTTTATAGCCTCTACACATTGCTTAATCACTGAATAAAGATGATCTAAAATCCGACTGCATTCTTTATTTTTCTTTATTGCAGTAACAATTTCAGGAGAATATTTATAGTATAGTTTAATTAATTCATTGCCTTTGTCTTTATTTAAAAGATAAGTGTCCCTGAATTTCCGTAAAACATTCAGTTCCTCGCAATCATCTGGAAAACCTTTGTGTTGAACACATGCTGTAGTAATAAAGCATCTAAAACCACTTCCTGTTGAAGGTTGCGGCGGATCGATACCAATAATGTGTAGCGCTTCTTCACCTTGCTCCATCCATCCTTTTTCCCAATCACCTGCTTGATCCATTAGTTCTTCTTTAGGAAAATGACCTTCTTCATCTAATAAATGATCTTTTACATCTTTTCGTTTCCCCGAACCATGGGTACCTACTACATAATCAATAGGATTTGGAGATGATCCGGCATCTGTGAGTAGATTGTCTCTTAACTGCCCATTAGTATAACGTGTAACTCCTGTTTTTACAATTGGAGTGTATCCTAATTGAATAAGTGTTTCATGAATTTTATTTGCTGCGAGTAAAAGACTTCCTCCTGATAATGAAAAATCGTCGACAACTAGTATGCGCGCAACAGGATGAGCAGAAAGCGAAGCTCTTAATGGAAGTAATTTTATCATTAACTCGCTGTGAAGCATTCCTTCATTATCATGATTTATTTGATCTTGGGTACGATGCGCATCAGCAGATGGTTTTACATATCTTGGTCTTAAAGTCATTAATTCGGTTGTCTCAGAAGAGCTTGCAGGAAAAGAATTTAATTCTCCGGCAACACGCGCAGCAATGTGTGCTCCAGCTGTTGGAAGCCCAACTACCAGATGAGGAACGAAGCCACTGTTTTGAACTAGTTGTGCGAGTTTGGCAGAACGTATATCAATGCTGTCATCGGTAACCAAGTTCCCCATAGCTTCGCTTCCCCATCTACGCTCTTCGCGAGCACCCGTTTTTGCAGTTGCTTGAAGTATATGCTGCACCTGAGCTACATCGGCATTCACTGGAGCCCAAGCATTTCTTAATCGTTCATGTGCATTCACTTTAATAGACACTGCTTGTTCATCGTCTGATGATATGAGGCACTGCCGATATATTGATTCGCATGTTAGTCTTGCATCGGTTATTTGTCTTTTTAATGCAAGAAGTCGTTTTGCTGAATCAGCAGGTAAACCATGTGCAACCAATCCATCTGTGAAAGTTGACAAAACAATATCCATCTCATTTCGTATTGTTGAAATAAGAGATAGATTTGTTCCAGGAATATTTAAGCTATTAATTTGCACATTAATAACTGCTACCAGTCCGTCCTTAGCAGGTGCAGGACCTTGCTGAGTATTGAAAGTTGCTTTTACTGCATCCAATTCTGGATTTCTCTGAATTGTGGACTCATTAGCTTGAATAGTTTTTTCAGTAATCGCCTTTAATTGAACAGAGGATGTTGTACTAAGTGCCTTAGCCCCCATCACATCTGCTTCTTTCTCTAAACCCTTATCATCATTAATATCTACTTTACCTTTTAATTGTTTAGTAGGTTTTACTCTGCCTTGCTTTTGTTGTACTACATGCCAAGCTTCGTGTGCAACATGTTTTTCTTGCCCAGGAGCTACATGTATTTGATTGCCTTGTGCATAAGCGTGTGCATTTAATTGCGCAGGTTGTGATGAGTTGTAATGTACTTTTACGTCTGATATATCAACGCCAGAAAGTTGTTCAACTCCTGATTTTAACTGATTGGGCAAGCCCGTGTTGTTTTCTTTTTTTTGAACGGTAAAATTTACTCCACTATTGGGTGGGGTCATAGATTTCAATTGAACAGCAGTGTCGCGAAAGAATTGTGTAGAATAAATTTCCTTTTTTTGAGCAGTAAAATTAATTCCATCATCAGGAGGGGTAAACGATTTTGTTTGCACAGAGCTTCTCTCATGAATATTTTTTGATAAGTCTTCGCGCTTTTTATAGGATTGAAGATTCTTTTCACTCATGACTGATTGTAGGTAGGTTGATTGAGATAACCAGTTTTAACAAACCCACTCTGTTTAAGGAGTGGGTTTGTTATGTATGAATAGTAAATTTGAAATATGCAGGTAGAAAAATTAATTAGCCGCAGCTAATGCAATTGCCTTTTCAGCTGCATCTAATCCTTGAGTTACAACATCTAAATCGTTGGTGCAAGCCGCAAGGTATTTTTGTGTTTTCTTGAATTCACTTTCTGCTTCATGTTGGTCATGTAGTGCTTCTTCGTAAATTTCATGAGTTTGCTTTTTTAACTCATCGAGTATTTCACTTAAACCAGTTTTCTTATCTTTTGCTTTAAACAGAGGTAGTGCTTTTTCAATCAATTCTTTTGTTTTTAGAAGTGAGTTATGTAAATGAATCACGGTTCCCGCTGCAGCAATAGCATCTTTTAATGCTGTGTTAGCAGCAGTAACAGCCTTTTCGGCTACGGCAGGAGCCTTTGCCACTTCACTTGAAATAAGTGATAGTAATACTGCTTTATCTGGGCCTCCTTTTTCTGCACTGTGTACATGTTTACCTAATTCTTCAAACTTAACAGCACATACAATAGTTTTTCTAGCGGTATGGTGAGCATCTTCTACCATTTCTAATACTTTGCTATGAAGTTTTTCTGAACTTACGCATGATTTTTTTATGTCTTCATACAATTGTTCTAGTTTTTCGTAAGCAGTTCTTGTGTCAACATAAGAAGCTTTTACATTTGTTAAGTCTGTTAAGTCATTTGCACAAATAACTTGTTTAGTTGTAAGTGCAACATTTGCAGCTTCGTTTTCAGCTATTGCAAGTGTTAGCGCATCTTCTTTTTCCTTTTTATGCTTAACTAAGTTTTTAATTATAGCATATTTTTCATTAATATAATTCATAAAATTATTTTTTAGTGTTAGCGGCTGCAGCTGCAGCTTTTCTTTCATCTTCAATTACTTGTTTTTGAGCCTCACGAAGCCCTAACTTAATGTTATCTTCGTCATTAGCAGTTTGTGCACTCTTCCAATCTAGATGTGCGCTCTCAAGTGCCTTTTCATTGTCGCTTGCTGTTTTTAAAGCTGTTTGGTATGCCGCAAATGCGTTTTGGTTATTAGTAAGGGCATCTGACTTAGTTTTGGTAATATTTGCGGTAAGTGCAGCAATACTTGTTTGAAAATCGGTAATATTACTTACTATAAATTTAGCATTTGATTCTGTTGCAAAAATACTAGCATGTAGCGATGACATGGTTGCAACTTCCGCAGCAATTGCCGCATCATGACCCTTTGTAGCAACTTCTTCAGCAGCTCTCGATACAACTGATTTAGAATCTTCAGTAGTTGTTTTTGCATTTATTGATGCTGCAAGTGAATGCAAGGCAACAACGGCTTCCATTGCACTTTCAATACTACGCGCAGAGGTGTTTATTTTAGCTACCGCTGTTTTTTCATCTGCACTAGCAATATTACTCATTGCAATTACTTTATCAGAAAGCAATTGAAGATCATAAGCAGTATTTGACATTTCAGTCAAGTCTTTCAGATAACCTGAAGTTTTCGCATAATCTTGCTTTTTTACTTTTTTATCATGCTCAGAAGCTTTTTCTGTTATATGCGCACCTTTGTAAACAATGTGACATGCATGTTCTGTTTCAATTAACTGGGCTTTAACACCAGCCAAAACGGTTTCAAGTTCTGTTAAGTAAGTGTTATGAGTTCTATGTTTTTCCATATTAGATATAATGTATTTTATTTTAGTCTTTTAAAAGCTTAAATGTATAAAAAAAAGGACTATTTGTTATTTTTGTTGAAAAAATGTCAATTATGTTAATGAAATAATTTAATTTGGCTAATTATATAATGAGTGGAAAGGTTACATATTTTCTTTGGTTACTGGTAATTTTATTCGGATGTATAACGAATGCCACTTTTGCTCAAGAAAACTCTTCTGAAGATAGTATCAGTTCTCACAATTATTTTGCAAATATTTCAGATAAGGATAAAAAAAACTTTCTAGGCCCATCAAACGACAGTCTACCGACATACAATTATGAGCCATTTCCAGGTAAATTCAAACTTAAGAAAGGGATTCGAGTTTTTGGTTGGCATCCGTATTGGGTTGGAGAAAAATACAGAAAATATAATTACTCCTTATTAACACACATTGCGTATTTTTCGTGCGATATTAATCCTAGCAATGGAAATATTAGCAATTATAATGGCTGGGACACTTCATCAATTGTACCGTATGTAAAAAAACAAAATCCAAATTGTAAAATTTTATTAACTGTTACTTGTTTTGGACAAACAAATTTGAGTTCATTACTTGGAAACACTGTATCGCAAAAAAATCTCATTAACAATTTATATAGTACTATCTGCACAAAAAATGCGGATGGTGTATGTATTGATTTTGAAAATATACCATCAGATTCTAAACAAGCATTCTCAAATTTTATTGCCAACTTAAAATCCACTTTCAATCAAAAAAAACTACTCGTTATAACTACTTTACCAAGTGTTGATTCAAAAAAATCTCCATACGACTTTCAAAATCTTTCAAAATCTATTGATTTCTTTGTGTTAATGGCTTATGATTATTTTGGAGCATTTAGTGATAAATATAATGCTGGACCAATTGCGCCAATGATAGTTCAACCTAGTTGGATAAATGAAAGCGTTGAAAAGTCTGTGGCATATTATCTTGGAAATAAAATAGCAGACTCTCTTTTAGTATTGGGTGTACCTTATTATGGCGGACTTTGGGAAACCTCAAGTTTAAAAATACCCTCGGGTCCAGCAACATTTCAAAAGCATCGGTCATATAGTTATGTATTAAATATGTTACCGAATTTCACTCATAATCCTGTTTTGAAGGCAAGTTATTTTTCATATCCATTACGCGACACTCTGAAGTCCGACACAATATACAGGCAATTATGGTTGGATGATACATATTCTCTTGGAATAAAATATGACTATATTCTCCAAAAAAAACTTGGTGGAGTTGGAATATTTGCATTAGGTTTTGATGCTGGAAGCAATGATCTTTGGCAGCTTTTGGCAACAAAATTTTCTACAGACGGGGAATCGCCAATTCAAGGTAAGTTAGAGTCAACCTCATCTAATAGTGTTTTAAAAATATTCCTTTCACTGTATAATGAAAAGCCATATATCTTGGGCTTTTCGATATTTATGGTTTTAATCACATTGTTTTTTGTATTAATAAAGGTATTTTCTATTTCTGCAAACCGCGCCAAACTAAAACAAGCAGGGATGTTTTATGCATTCGCTTTTGTATTAACAATATTATTTAGTTCTATTTTTTTCTTTATTAGTAAATATTGTTTTAACTTAAAACCTCAATTCATAATTGCTCTTTTTGTTATTTTACTAATAATTATCGTTTCTATTAAAGTAGTAATTGATAATAGAAATAAGAACATGCCGTAAAATTTTTTCAAATTACCATTCTACTTTACGATTAAATAAATAAGAGAATTAAACATATTTAATTACTTACAACTATCGTAAGGTTTTATTATTAAATATCTAATTAAAAAACCCAGCAATTATTTTCACTACTTTACCCATATAAGACCAAATAGGGATTGAACCATTCAAAAAACAGGTGGATAAATAGGTGGATAATTTTCACTTTTCATATCGCTTTTAATCGTTTTTAGTCAAAAACGAATTGGATCGAAAATCACTTGAAACCATTGACATTGTTAAGTTTAACGATTTGATGAAAGCTGATGAACAACGAGTTATTAACTTCCGTACGGGCTACAGCTAATAACTAAAAAAACCTTGCAAATCAACTGATTGCAAGGTTTTTTTAGTTTACAGGTGGACTCAGAGGTGGATTTTGATTATTTTAGATATTCAAAATAAACTATCAACGATGAAGGCAGCCTTAGAACTTTCCAGTAAACCCAATAGGGACGGGCTATACGAAATATATGTACGCATTCAAGTAGGTGGTAAAAAGAAGCGAGTTAGGGCAAAAATAGCGGTTAAACCTAATCAATTCAAAAGCAAGAACCATAATTTAAAGTGGGTATATAATCACCCAAACCACCAGAAGATCAATGCCGATCTAAATGCATTGATTGAAGAATACAATGATGTGATGTTTGCGAATGCTGTTGCAAAAAAAACCTTATCACCAGAAACCGTTATTCATTCCGTTAAAAAAACACACATCACGCAATCACTTGTAAAATACTGCGAATCCAAGATCAGCCAGATGCTTAACTACAATCATAAAAAAGGATACCAGCAAACTTTAAATAATTGGAGGGCTTATACCTTAAAGGAAAAACTGGGTGATCTTGATTTTAAACAAATTAATGTTTTCATTTTGAAGGGCTATGAAAACTACCTGTTTGAAAACGGCCTACAAGCTTCAACCGTATACACCAATCTTAAACGGATAAGATCGCTGTTTAACATGGCAATAAAGGAACAGGTAATAAAAGTTGAAGATTATATTTTTAAGGCATTCACAATGCCAAAAGCAAATAAATCAAAAAAAGAAAAACTCACAGTTGAGGAACTTAAAAAATTTGCTAATGTTGTTTGCGATAAAAATAGTTTAAGCAAAACATGTCAACAGGCTTTTTTATTATCATTTAACCTTGCCGGTGTCCGTATTGAAGATGTGCTTACTCTGAAATGGAGTTATGTAAAAAAGGAAAGAATTGAATATAAAATGGAAAAGACCGGTGCTTTAAATTCGTTCAAGCTCACTCCGCAAATTCGAGCAATACTCAAGTATTTCAAAAGCGTTTCTAAAGCTTCCATATATATTGTGCCTATTTTAAAAGATGGCGTTGAAGAGTTATCTAATGAAAATTATAAAAAGGAGATCAGCAGAAAAACAGTATTGGTAAATAAATACTTAAGGATAGTAGCAGCAAAAGCAAAAATTGATAAAAAGGTGACGACACATATAGCTCGTCATACCTTCGCGTCCATCGCCATCAAAAAAACAAACGGCAATATCAATTTTGTTCAAAATGCATTAAAGCACTCCAATTCGCAGATAACCCAGGCCTACTTAGAGTCATTGGATGATGATAGTATGGATGATCAGATGAGCAAAGCAACAAAACTATAGTATTTAATTATCTCCTGTACTTTCGTATCATCCTTGATAAAATAAAAAGTTCAACTGATTCTTTTTTAAACCAAAATGCTTTACCGTTTTGCGAATACTCCAACTCACTTAAATAAGGCATTCGTTTATCCAGCAGCGTTGATACCTTCACTTGAAGAAGATCTGCAGTTTCCTTTAGCGTAAAATACTTCCACCCGAAAAGCTTTGTTTGCTTATCGCTAATGGCATTTTCAACCGCTTGTGCAATCACTTCTGCTATATCTGGTAAATCAACGGACAGTTTCATCTTAAATTTATACTATTCAGTTTTGTCTCCAGGTTTTGGCTTAGACCTAGGTTCAATTTTGATTTTAAAAGGCTTAAATACCTGATAGGCAATAAAGCCAACAGCGATAATACCTACGGTGGTTAACGCAATTTTGCCCCAATTCGGACCAGTTGGCAATGAATGAATTTGTTTGAATATCATACTGTTAAGTTTAAAGATTATATGAATAAATTAAAGCTAATAGAACGTCTTTTGGGTTATTGAACGTTATATTCATTTCACCTTTGTCTGTTATTATGCTATCACTTTTGCCTTTTACCTTATTGAAAAGATATGCCAGCCGAGGATCTGAATAAATTAGTTGATTTGATCTCAATTCAGCTATACTATTTCTTAAAAGTACATTCTCATCAGTAAGGAGGTGTATCTTTTTATTGAAACTAACTAAATCAACCTCAGCTAAGGATGACTCTAACGAAGCATTATTTTGTTTTAATACTTCTAAAGCTTTAGTTAATTCGTTTACCTCCTCTAATAAACCAGCATGAGTAATAAGAATATTTTCACAATGTTCACTTAAGGATATCCCCAATCCTTTGGCCTCATCACTTAATTTCAGTTTTAATTCAGAATAAGCTCTTACACCTATATTGATTTTACGATTTCCGTTTTCGTAGATCTCTTCTTCAATTTTATCGATTTCCATATTATATGTTTTTATGTTTCCATAAAGGTTAGAATAAAGCATAATAGGTAACCGGTTATAACCGGTTATTATTTATAGTAGCCATGCTTAAAGGGCTACAAGGCCATTAATTTTTTGTAAATTAGATATCGATTTAATGTTTTATAAGTTAAAAAATGTATAAACCAAAATATAACTATAAGGAATGGTTTGATGGGCAAGTGTATTTAGAAACGGGTGCTATCTTGATTGATAAGAATGTAGACAAACCAATGAAAGCTCATTTGAATGATTTTTCAAAAAACACACTCAAAAATATTCAATTAAAACAGAAAGAAATATTTGATGCTAAATCTGCTGAATTACTCCAAAAATTTAAGAACCTCTTTAAACAACGATTTAAGAAGTCAGAAGCGAAAGAATTACTATTAAAACGTGAAATTGAAGATAATAGAAAAATACTCTATCTAACACCAATACAAGACTTACATTTTAAAAATAGATCTTTTACAATTACTAAAGACGATCTTTTAGTAATGAGAGAGTTCATTAATAATCAAATTATTAAAGGTGAAAAATATTATGGCTTTATTCATAGTCCAAACTTCAAATCACAATACGAAAAAATAACTAATGATTATGTTTATGCCAGAGTAACTTTTGATTATTACAATTGGCTAATTAAATTCCAGACCTCTCTTAATAAAGCAAACTCGAATAAGAAAAACTCTCCAAATGCAAAAAAAATAGAATCAAAGACTGAAAAAATAAAAGTAAAAGTTATTGCCCTTATTTATTTCTATAAAGGCGAACCAATAAATCGTGTTAACTGCAGCGAAATAGCGGCCAAATATAACTACATCAGTAAAAAAAGTGGCGATGGATTATACCATGATTATTTAAAATTTAGCAATACAATTCGCCGTGTTAAATTAGGCGGCGAAAGTAAAACTAAATGTTTATATAAACTCAATTTAATTAAAAATGCAATTGCTCATTTAAATGGGAAGGCTAAAGAAAATGCAGAAAAGGATCATCAAATTTTAGAGAAAGCAATAAATGAACACGAATGGTAATAATATTGTAACAATCTACATTAAGTTAACCAATGCTTGCATCCGTTAACGCAAATAATCGTACGTTAACATGGGTTAACATTCGCTAGCCTGGGCTAACAGGTATTAACAAAAATGAATATATTGTAAAATGATCATATTTTTTAAAATGCAAAAAAGATCTAATTGATATGTTCATCTCCAGAACGAAAAGGACAACATGTATAGGAAATTATAGACAGGAATTAGCTTCATTTTCCATTTGTACAGGGCTTAAACTTCTAAAAATCACCCTAGCTAAACAGAGATGTGTTTGCTGCGGTTCATCAGGTGCCTTAATCGATTCTCACAAACTTAAACACACAACGTTAACTGAACAGTAAAACTCTAAAAAGCTAAAACATTATTTACTTTTGACCATTACTTTTCTTTTAATTCTAATATTTCTTCACTTAATAATTTTTTAAACTCTTTTACTTCTTTATATAATCTATTTTTATTATTGACAATCTTACCTAAATTCGTGTTAAAAGTCTCACTTAATTCATTGTCATTAATAATATTTCTGTTGCACAATTGTACAATACAAGGAATACATACTGGGAAATAATGAATTTTATGAAATAGATATAATTTATCACGGCTTGTTAAAGATTTCAGTTGCAAAAACTCTTTAAAATTACGCAACACCAACCTGCTACCCTTTTCTAAACATCTTATACATTCAGTTGTGTCCTTTTCTGTTGTTATTGAGTTCATTTTTAGTTCTAATGAGGTTTATATAATTTTTCGGTAAATACTATAGTTTTGAACTTTAAAAACGTAATAAATAAAAAAGCATATTCTCCACTAATTTTCGCTAAAATATTACTACCATATTAATAATATACACATA
>JBKDKI010000024.1:0-4748 GCA_046345155.1 Sphingobacteriaceae bacterium | reverse complement strand
CAAAGTACGGCAAATTCATATTTAGCAAACCCGAAGTTGGATTTGGATAGATAGCAAATGCATCGTGGATCAAATTCTTTTGAATGGAGGTAGTTCCTCCGCAAAGATTCATGGTCTTGGATCGTTCATATCCTTCGTTTGTAGTATAGGCCATTACTTTTGCAATTGTATAAATTGTAGGTGTATTCACTGTTATAATTTCTGTTGTTGTAGACCCCAAAAATGGCCATATTCCAGAATCATCATAATGGCAATTGATGATCAAAGTATCTCCGATAGAAGTAGTATTGTATGAAGTGAATGGTATGTCATTAGGCCAGCCGCCCATTGTAAAATGAGCTTCTACTCTTATCACCGCACTGTCACAAGACGTATTGAGTTTTGTTAGCGTTAAGGCATAAATGCTTACTCCTTGGGCTTGCATCACATAAGTATTTATAAGAAATGCTAGAAGTACAAGTTTTTTCATGACTTATTATTTTATGAGTTTATAGCTGATGTTTTCGATTCTAATAAAATAAATGCCGTTTGGTCGAAACGTCATAGTCAAATATACAAAAAAAATGTCGACATAGCGAGTTGTAATTTGTCTGCGGAATGAAAAGGAGAATGATTTTTTTACAGTGAATTGTCTTACGAGGTTTGTCCCGGCACTTGCAGCTAACGTTTTGCAAGCAAAGGTAGGCGGGCTTTCGAAGCATCAACTTACTTTACCTACAAAAGGTATTTTAAAGATACTTACTTTATTAGTGAGCCGCAAACAAATTGTCTGCCGCTTTAATTGCGCGCGAACGATGACCGAGTCTGCCCGCTTACTTTTGCTTGCTGTTAGTGGTTGTAGCCGCCCCGCAGATACGTCACGTTGACGTGTCTGCCGAGTAGTTTTCAATTTTGTCGGCATAAAATGGATTGTTGCGAATGCTATTGATAAAGTCTTTATTGAAACTTTTTACTGTTATAAATTCAAAGTCGACAGTAATGATATGTTGTAACCCATTTTGTTTTAAAATGTTTATAGCGTTGTCTTTTGGTAAAGCTTCAATAGTTAACGAGTCGGCGAGTGGTTTAGTAAATTGATAAATGTCGAGGAAGTTACTTTCAACGTCAAGTATTTGCTTTAGCCCCGCAACATTTGTCAGAATGTCAAATGTCATATTACGAACTTTTACATTGTCAAGAGTAATTTCAGGATTAATTTTAATTGTCGATGTCCACCACTCAATGTAATTATGAGCATGAAAATGATGAACAAGAACGTGGTCAACTGTTTTGTCAAGAAATTCCCAGATTTCTTTGTTCGAGTCTAATGTAAAGGTTATCGAGTCCATATTTTTTTTTCCGAGGTCTGTCCGCGGCTTTTACCACTAACGGTTTTCGGCTTGGCGATGTGGCGGATTTTTAGCACAAAAGTTCAAAATTTGCACAATGTTCAATAGAAATCCGAATGTTCAATTTAGCACTGAACCCGCCATATTGCCAAACCGATGTTGTGCGTTCGTTTTTATTTCTTTTTGGGTTTCATTACTTTTCTTAATGTTTTAACCCACCAAGTCCATTCACTACTTTTTTTGTCTTCTGAAAAGTGATTTTCCACTTTGTCAAATGCGTCTTCAATATAAGCATCGTGCAACCATCTAATAGCCAAAACCCATTTTAATGTTGCGGTTCCCGAAGTTGTTAAATCAATTATATGCGTTAGTTGCGTTTTATTTGGTTCTGTTTCTGAAAACTCAAACTTATGAAATCCATCAAAACCTTTTAGGTCAAATTGAAATGTAATAGAATTGTCTGGTTGATATTCTGCTACAAAATATTTAATTGGTCCGTGTCCGCCTTTTGACCCAACTTGTAAACCTTTGTCTAATTTCATAGGCGACCACTTATCAGTTGCCAACATCATATCGTTATCGGTCGCCAAAGTTTTTAATAATTTGGCAAGTTCAGTCTTCGGTTGATTTATTTGCCTTTTATGAATGTTAATGACCTTCATAGTTATTTGCCAATTAAAATATTATACTCACTCGGAATTTCTACACCTTGAAAATGATTTGTCAGCCCGTAAAATATTGAAATGGTTAAAATAAGCCCAAACACAATTATTGCTTTTGCTTGCTCTTTTGGTGTCAAACTTAAAATGTTAGTTTTCATTTTTTTGTTATGAATTGAAGCGATGTGTCCAAAAAATGAAAGAATTGCAAGTCCGTAATATGGAATAAAAAATAAGTTGAAAGGAAATGAATTAAGCCCTGCAACGCCAAAATAAAAATTTGTGTCAAGGTGCAAAAAAAGTCGTCCACCCAAAACAGCACTTAAATGAATTACAAAGAAAATTGCTAAATAAAGTCCTGTCCAAATGTGAAGTTTTTCAAAGTTTGAGTTAGCTATTTTTCTGTTAATTTTGAAAAGTTTCAGTCCCGAAATTATTTGTACTAATACGGCAAGCAACAAAATTGTCTCAACAAAAATGTTGCGATAAAATTGTCGCAAAATATTCATTATTTCAATGTGTTTGTCCGCACCAAAAATGCTACAACCGTGATTGAATAAATGTAGCCCAACAAAAAACGTTATTGTCAGTCCCGAAATAAAATGAACTTGTCTCATTTATATTGATTTTGTGCAAAGTTCAACATTTTTATCACAGCTTGATTTGATATAAATCAAATTCGATTTTTGGGGTTACGAATTCTGCTTAAAGTTTCCAATGTAATACCTAAATAGGATGCAATTTTTGTAAGAGCCGCTCTCTGTGTAATGTCCGGTCTAATTTTTAATAAATTTTCATATTTCTGTTGTGCGGTTTCAAATTGAATAGAAACTATTCGTTGTTGAAGTTGAAGCATTGTTTTGGTTACTATTACTTTACCTAATCTGTCAAATTCAATATACTTGTCGGATAGCCTAATTACATTTTCTTTTGAAATTTCTAAAAGAATACTTGGCTCTAACACTTCAATAAAATGTGGGCTTGGAATATTTAAGAAAAAACTGTTTATAGAACTTATAAAATCATTTTCAAATGCAAACCAATCTGTAATGTCTTTATGTTCTTTAATATAAAATGCTCTTGCAGAACCTTGAGCAATAAAATAAGTTTTGTAGGCAAATTGACCTTCTTTTACGAATATTGTTTCCTTGTCAAATGTCAATATTTTTGAAACTTTTTTTAAATCATTTTTGCAGTCTTCAGTCAGTGTTAAATAATGAAGTTCTATATTTTCTAATATTTTTTCAATGTTCATAAGGTCTCACTAAAATGACGCACAACGTTTTGCAAATTTTGCCCGGTGCGGATAACGAAGCAACAAGCGTCTTTACATACAAACGTTTGTTTAAAGATACAAAACGGAATTAGCGAGCGCAAAAATAAATTATCCGCCGCGGCGGAGCCATTGAAAAAAGCGCGAGCGATGACCGATTCTCCCCGCATTGGGCGAATTTGCTGTTAGGGTTTGTGCACCACACACAGCTTACTTATTGTTTGATAATTTTATAAGTCAGCTTTTGTTTATTGGACAGAATATTCAAAATATAAATCCCGGGTGTGAGAGAAGAAAGGTTAAGTTCTTCTTTCAGGTCAGGATAATTAACTTCAATGGCATTTTGGCCTAGAATGTTTGTGATTTCAACACGGTCGATAGGTAAGTCAATTACTCTGCTATAATTTAACTTATCAATAACTGGATTTGGAAAAAAACTGATCAAATTTGTAGAATATTTAGGTTCATTTAATCCAACATTACATAAAACATCCATTATGAAAATAGATGAGCAACCGTTTACTGTATTTGTTACATTACAAGTATAAGAACCTAAGTACTCAACAAGAACAGTTGCCACATTAGTTGGTGTAAGAATCCCTCCAATATGATTTACCCAATTATATGTACATGTTGGACATGGTATTAAAAAGTTTACTGAAATAGAAGTTGTATAGTCATATTGAGATCCTGGAACAGAACCACAATGAAAAAACACTGTGTCACGTATTACTTTCGGTTTTAAAGTGTCTTGATAAATAACAATAATATTTGAAATGCTGTCGTTAGAAGTTAAGTCTTTCGTGATAACTGTGTAGGTGTCTGGGTTTGAAATTATAACGGTATTACCAATAAAACTTGTGCTTTGTGAAGTGTGCCAAGTTGATTGGTAAGAATTAGTTGTACTTGCGGAAACGGTCAGGGTTAAACTTGGCTTTGAGCATGTCAATGTGTAACCTCCAGCAACACTTGTTATTGAGGATGTCAATGTTTGTCCAGAAATTGAAGTCGCAATTAAAATAAATATATAAAGAAGTAATCTCAAGTCAATTTTTTGTCATGTTTTTAGATAATACGTATGAAGTTATAAATTCGTTGGTTTTTTTGTTAGGCGTCAGTCTGGTGCATTAACCCTAACGTTTTCGCGCTTTATTTCAGTTTGGGATTTGAAACACTGTCTACCGAAACGCTACTAACAAAGATAAATGTTTTTTTGCATTTGCAAAGCAAAAATTAATTAATTGTCAAACCGCTTTTGCAAATGCCGAAGCCGAATGCCCAAATGGAATAAAGCGTGTGTTATGCTGCCGCCGTTTTCTTTTCTGCGGATAGTTTAAACACAGCATTCGTGTCCGCATACAATACAAGTAATTTTACTAAACGATTTTCAAATGCAGTTTTCTAAACTTGGTTATGTGTCGCCACAAAACTTAAACACAGGTCAGCACAATTATTTGTGTCTGCGCTTAGGTCGATACGTTTTGTGAG
>JBKDKI010000023.1:0-90711 GCA_046345155.1 Sphingobacteriaceae bacterium | reverse complement strand
AAAGCAAAAATTAATTAATTGTCAAACCGCTTTTGCAAATGCCGAAGCCGAATGCCCAAATTGAATAAAGCGTGTGTTATGCGGTCGGTGTTTTCTTTTCTGCGGTTAGCTAAAACACAGCATTCGTGTCTGCATATACAGCAACAAATTATGTTGTTGTCCCGAACTAAAACTTTGTTTGATGTCGCGCGCAAAACTTACACGTTGGTCTGCACGCATTTTTGTCTACGGTTAGGTCGATACGTTTTGTGAGGTCTGAGTTAATTAGTGAGCTTGTCGAAGTATTTGGTCTACCAAGTTTAGTGAGGTCAACAAGATGCTTATTAATTTGATTTTGTAATTGTCGCCATGAAATGAAAAGTAAATTTGTCTGTAAATTAAACTTTGGTGTCGACGTTAAGTTTTTCGGTTCTCGTCCAACACTGCCGCATAACGTTTGGCAAGCTTGCGCAGTGCGGCTTATGAAACACTGTCTGCCGAAACGTTAATTTAAAGATACAAATGTTTTTTAGACTTTTGCAAAATGAAAATGTCAATTCGCGAAGCGACCTTAAATTTGCAAAAGCCTTGCACGTCCGCCTGCATTGCGCCATGGCTTGCTGTTAGGTGACTGGTGGCGACACACAGATACGTCAAGTTGACGTGTCTGCCGTTAAGTAGTTTAAAGGTCTTTTACTTGTGTTAACCAATTATTTAACAAGTCTACTGGAAATTTAATTGTACTCAAGTCAAGGTTTAACAATTGATCAGTGCTATAAGTATTGAAAAGGCTTGCATCCCATTGCATGTCGATGTCGCGCAATATATCTTCTATTTGTCCTAAGTCATTACCGTTGTCCAATTGAGTAATACAAAACATATGGTATTTGCGAGCCCAATTAGCGAAGTCTTGATGCGTGTAATTGCATTTGTCAATGATAAGTTCATTTAAAAGTCGTAATAAATTGTCGTGTGAAAAGTCGAGCGGAATGTCTTTGGCACCTGTCTCTTGAAGTCCGCCACCTTTTGTCTTTACGAATGTCATTTTTTTGTTGTCTAAGTTTTGTCTTACCGAATGTCTGTCCGCCACTTGCACCTAACTAGTGTATAGCCGCCAAAATTTGGCGGTTATACACCCAAATTTGGGTGTATTGGCGCCATAAGGTGTCGGCCTTGTACTGTTAAATTTAGCTGTTTTTTCATAAATAATCAAATGGCGATACAATGGTTTGAATGCTTTTTGTACTTACATGTGTGTAAATTTCGGTTGTTTTGCTGCTTCTGTGACCCAGAATTTCCTGTATATATCTCAGATCGGTTCCTGCTTCCAATAAATGTGTGGCATAACTGTGCCTTAGCCAATGCAGTGTCACAGGTTTATTTATTCTGGCTTTAGCAACGGCTTGCTTTAAAACGTTTTGTAAACTTCTTTCATCATATGCATCGCCCGCCTTTTGTCCCTCAAACAAATACACATTGGGTTTTGCCACGGTATAATATTCCCTGAGTAATTCAATTGTTTTGTTACTTAAAGGCGCAATTCTATCCTTTCTTCCCTTGGCTTGTTTTATTATTAATACGCCGCGCTTGCTATCAACATGTTCGGGTTTCAAACGCAACAATTCCCCGCATCTTAACCCGCAACTGTATATCAAACTCAACATGGCTTTGTGCTTTAAATTATTATGGGCATTCAGCAACAGTTTCACCTCTTCTTTACTTAATACATTGGGCAATAATTTTTCCCGCTTAGGGCGGTATATCAATTCAACCGACACGCGTTTATTTTCTATGATATAAAAGAAAAGCTTTATCGCATTAATGATCTGGTTCTGAAAGGAGGAGGATAAATTGTTCTTTAATATATAGGCATTGTTAAAGTCAACAATATCTGTATTGGTTAGATCCTCTATGGGCTTGTCTTTAAAATAACGCAAAAATAAGGTCAGCGCTTCGCAATAGGTTTTAATTGTGCTATCGCTGTAACGCCTGGCTTTCATCCAGCGCCTTAACTCATCGGTTTTTTCGGTAATGCTTGATGTGGCTGTTCCTAATGCTTTTAAATGTGCACGAAAAGGCACCGGCACTTCCATGTGTTTGTTCGCGTAATTTATTACTACCTCGTGCGAGGTAAAATAACTTTGCAAATACTCCGGATAGTTTGTGGCGTAACCAACATGCCATGCTTTGTTGCTATAACTAAACGTTGCCCCCTTCAGGTTTTTAACCAATTCAATTAATGCTCTGTCGTATTTAAATTTTAAGAACAAACGCACTTCGTTCTTATAAAGCGCGTGTTCCATCTCTATCTCTTTTCTCATGCGCACAAAACTAATTTCATAAAATAAAAAGTATGGCTACAAATTATAGCTTTCATTAAAAATGCTGTTTTGCAATTTAGTTCGGCCTGAACCTTTCTGCTTTCTAACCGTATTAACCGACCCCGTTTCCAAAAAACAGTTAAATAAATTAAAAAAACTTTTAAAAATCCACTGTTTTTCATTCAAATGTGTTTTCCTTTAAAAACCATGATGGGCGTGTAACAGAGGCGGTCATTTTTCCGTTAAAATTAAGCATATAAGATTGTAAACGTTTGTTGTCGACTTTAATCGTTTAATATACGGCTCCCGTTTTTTTGTGGATATACCTTTGTGTCGTCAAACTATTTGAATGGCCGTTCGAAAATAAAATGACGCATTAAATTAAAACGTATAATAAATTAAAAACAAAACAACATGAGCACAACCGTAAAAAACCGCGTACAATTAGTAGGAAACTTAGGTAACACACCTGAATTAAAATCGTTTGAGAATAATAAATTAGCACGTTTCGCGGTAGCCACTTCCGAGTATAAGAAAAATAAAAATGGTGAGTTTGTTACCGAAACACACTGGCACAATGTAATAGCATGGGGGAAGTTGGCTGAAGTAGCAGAAAAATTATTTCAAAAAGGCAGCCAGGTGCTGGTAGATGGTAAACTGATCAGCAAAAGCTTTGTGGATAAAGAAGGCAACAAACGTTATGTTACCGAAATTCAGGCAAACGAATTAGTGTTAATGAATAAAAAGCAAGCATAAGCACAAGGGCACTTGTAATTTAAACCCGTAAGTTTTTATTACCGGTGCCATTTTTAAGGAAAACAAATTAATTCAAAAACAAATCACACCACAAGCCCCGTAAGGTTTTAAAATAGAAAATGCTAACCCCGTAAGGTTAAATTTTCAGGGTGTAACAACAAAGCAAATAAACATATGAAAACACAAAATAATAAAGTACAGATCATTGGTAACCTTGGTAACTCACCCGAATTAAAGATCATCAATAACACCAAACTCACCGAACTGTCTATCGCCGTTAACGAAGTAAAGCGTTATAAAAGCGGACAAACAAGCACCAAAACGCAATGGCATAAAGTAATAGTTTGGGGAAAGCTTGCCGAGCAAGTGCAACAACTCAGCAAAAAAGGCACTAAAGTTTTGGTTGAAGGAAAACTGGACACCCGCTCTTTTATTGATAAACTCGGCAACAAGCGAAACGACATCAGAATAGTTGCCCACGAGATCGTGATCAATTACACACAAGCCGCATAGTTATTTAAACACGGAGACACGGAGAACAATTTGAAAATTATAGCCACGAAGGCGCGAAGGAACCAAGAAAGTGTGTAATAGCAAAGCACGAAGGCAAGGAAGAGCCAAGAAGGTGTAATAGTAAAACACGGAGACACGGAGAAAAATGAGAGATATTGAAGATCAAATAGGGAATGATTTAATTGATTCAGCAATTCATATTCATAGACAACTAGGACCGGGCCTGTTTGAAAAAGTTTATGAAACTTGTTTGGCGTATGAGTTAGAAAAAAAGGGGTATAAAGTAGTAAGGCAATTGAAATTACCAATAGAATACAATGGTGTAAGTCTTGAATCAGGATTTGTAATTGATCTGTTGATCAATGATCTTGTAATAATAGAATTAAAAGCTGCCGAATCATACAATAAAATTTGGGAGGCTCAATTAATGACCTATTTGAAATTGTCTTATTTAAGATTAGGTTATATTATAAATTTTAATGTGCCACTTGTAAAAAATGGCATCAAAAGAATCAGAATGAACTAACGAAGTAATTTGATAATTATGTTTGAAGATATTGCAAACATTTGATTTAAAACTAAACCATACATCATTATTCTCCGTGCTCTCCATGTTTCAATCAAAACCCCTGCAAAAATATTTCTCCGTGTCCACCGTGTTTAAATTTACCACCCAGTTTATGAATCAATTCTCTGTGCTCCCCGTGTCCCCCGTGTTTAAATTTGTCACCCAGTTTATGAATCATCTCTCCGTGCTCTCCGTGTTTCAATCAAAACCCCTGCAAAAATATTTCTCCGTGTCCACCGTGTTTAAAAACTGCCTCTTTAATTAATTATTATACATAACTTTACGCCATGTCATCCCTGTCTGAAGCAGCATTACTCGCCAGTAAATTCATAAATCAAACCAACAGGCACGTGTTTCTTACCGGTAAAGCCGGAACGGGAAAAACAACATTCTTAAAATACATCATCCAACATACACATAAAAAAGCAGCTATTGTTGCGCCAACAGGTATTGCTGCTATTAATGCCGGCGGAACAACCATCCACTCCATGTTTCAATTGCCCTTCGGAAGTTTTGTCCCCGTGCAATCGTATCAACAAAAAGGCGGAAGTTTCATTCAGTTGAACGATAGGCAATCTTTATTCAAGAATCATCAGATGAATAAAACAAAGCGCGCCATTATTCGTGAGTTGGAATTGCTGATCATTGATGAGGTAAGTATGTTACGCGCCGATCTTCTGGATGCCATTGATGCGATGATGCGCAGTGTGAGGGGACGAACCTATTTGCCGTTTGGGGGCGTACAGGTTTTGTTTATTGGCGATATGTATCAGTTGCCACCTGTTGTAAAGGACGAAGAGTGGCAAGTGCTCAGCGAATTCTATAAAAGCATTTACTTTTTTGATTCAATCGTATTGCAAAACGATCCGCCAATTTATATTGAGTTGGATAAGATCTACAGGCAGAACGATCAGCAATTTATTTCTGTTTTAAATAATTTACGTGATAACAAAGTTACGCGTACTGATGTGGAATTGCTTAACCGCTATTACAAACCACAATTCAAACAACAGGTAAACGATAATTATATTACGCTTACAACACACAATCACAAGGCAAACAAGATCAATAAAGATTTTTTGGCCGAATTAAAAGGCGATTCTTTTTATTACCAAGCGGAAATAAAAGATGATTACCCAGAAAATTTATTTCCACTCGAACAAACACTCGAATTAAAGAAAGGATCGCAGGTGATGTTCATTAAGAACGACATCAGCGGCAATCAAAATTATTTCAACGGTAAACTGGCAAAGGTTGTTGATCTTTCAAACAAGGAAATTTTTGTGGAGTTTGAAGACGGACAAAAGATCAAACTGGAGAAATACAAATGGGAAAACAAACGGTACATTGTTAACGATCTTACAAATGAAATTGAAGAAGAAGTTATTGGTGAATTTGTACATTACCCCGTAAAATTAGCCTGGGCTATAACGGTTCATAAAAGTCAGGGTTTAACCTTTGATAAAGCTATTATTGATGTGGCCGATGCGTTTGCACCCGGGCAGGTTTACGTGGCCTTGTCAAGGTTACGTGATCTTAACGGCTTGATCTTAACATCACCCATAAACTTTAATAGTATTAGCAGCGACCAACATGTTACAGATTTTTCGAATACAAAGAACGAAGGTGCAGAGCTGGAAGTTCAGTTAAATAACGACACCATTAAATTCCTGCGTTATTATTTGAATTTTTGTTATGACTTTACCTGGCTCAATAATTCATTGAACAGGCATTATAAAGAACATTTCGAAGAGCACAAAAGTAAATTACGCGTGAAGTTCAACGAGTGGATGCAGGATCTGGTAAGTAAAGTAGGGGAGCTAAAAACCCACGCCGATAAATTTGCAAACCAGCTTAATGGAATAATTGATCGCGCAGAACCGGAATGGAAAATTAATTTAGTAAAACGAGTGAAAGATGCGCAAGGCTATTTCACACCTATTTTAAAGAATGCAAGCAATTCTATTTTGGTACATATTGAGATACTGAAAGAGGAAAAAAAAACAAAGCAATACACAGCAGAATTAGCTAAACTGGAAGTACTGTTCTTTGAGCAGGTAAAAAAAATCGATAAGTCTGTAGGATTATGTGAAGCAATTATTAAAGGCGAAACATACACCAAAGAAAATTACAACAAGCTGTTACATGATAAGGCACGTGAAACAAAGATATTAGAGAACGCCAAAACAACAGCTAGAAATAAAAAAGAAAAAGGAATTGCAACCGAAAAAATAGATACCAAGCAACTCACTTACGATCTGTATAAATTGGGGAACTCCATGGAGCAAATTGCCGAAGGCAGAAAACTGTCGTTAACCACGGTTGAAGGGCACATGGCGTATTTTGTGGCAACGGGTCAGTTAAGCGCATTGGATTTTGTTTCGCAAAAGAAAATTGATGAGGTTCAAAAAGCAATGGAGCGGGCAGGTTCAAGTTCACTTAAAAAAATAAAGGAAGAGCTAGACCCATCTTTTTCTTATGCCGATATTAAATTTGCAATGGCCGCCTTAGAAAATTAGGAGGATGATCGTTAATGATCATTTCACACAAAAACCATAACTTTAACACATGCTCAGGGCAAATTGGCAACAACATAATTTTTTGATCACATCGGGTAATGCGCACTCCATGGGTTTTGAAGATGCTGTTTATTTGCTGAATGAGTCTTCAACAGAATACGAAAGTAATTCGGTGGTTATCATTAATTATTCGCATAAGGATCATCTGTTAGTGAATGCACAAGCGGATATTCAGTTCTATCAAATAAATGAAAAACATGAGTGCAGTTTAAAGGATTTTTTACCGCAAACCGAAACTGAACAACAGCCGATCAAACTCAGAACCTGCACAACAAAAGAGGAATACATCAAACGTGTTCAGAAATTGAAACAACACATTCAATTGGGCGATATTTATGAGATCAATTTTTGTGTGGAATTTGAAGCGATAAATGTGGAGCTTGATCCATTTGTTGTTTTTAAAAAACTCAATGCCTTGGCAGAAGCACCTTATGCGGCTTTAGCAAAACTGGGTAATACTTTTATTATAAGCGCCAGTCCCGAATTGTTTTTACAAAAACAACAAAGCCGTTTAATTACCAAACCCATTAAAGGAACAGCAAAACGCAGCGCCAATAAAATGAAAGACGATAATTTAAAGAATCAACTTCATTTAAGTTTAAAGGAACGTACTGAAAATGTGATGATCGTTGATGTGGCGCGTAACGACCTTTCGGTTATTGCGAAGCGCGCAACAGTTGCCGTTCCAAAATTGTACGCTATTGAAACCTATAAAACGGTGCATCAAATGGTAAGCACCGTGCAATGCGAATTAAAAGATGAGGTTAACTTCGATTCAATTATTGCTGCAACATTTCCAATGCCAAGCATGACTGGCGCACCAAAAATAAGAGCCATGGAGTTGATCGATGAAACGGAACAATTCAAGCGGAAAGAATATTCAGGAGCCTTAGGAGTTATCGATCAGAATGGTAATTTTAATTTATCGGTATTAATTCGCACCATTGTTTACGATCAGCAAACAAAACGTTTATCGTTCGCGGTTGGAAGCGCCATCACACACATGTGCGATCCGGAGGCTGAATACGACGAATGTTTACTAAAAGCCAACGCTTTAATAAAAGCAATTAACGGCTTTATTGAATGATCAGTTTTTTGGTCACTACTGTTTTTGGTCCGTCTTTTACCTGAACCATGTAAATACCTTTGGCAAAATGTTCGGTATTGATCTTAATTAATTTATCTGAACTTAACACCGAGTAAACTTCTTTTCCTTCCGCATTCAACACATCAATACGGTTATAAAAATGTTTCATCTCTTTTAAGTCAACATTCACAAACTTTTTGGCCGGGTTAGGGTACAAAGTTATTTTTCCTGCGTCTTTACTCAATTCTTTAACACTAATGGCAGTGGTATCTCCAAAATTTCCAAAAGTGTACTCGCCCATTTTAAGTGTATCAATTTCAATATATCCGCCTTTTAAGGTGGTTGTATTCTTAAAGAAATTCTTCACCATTTTCCAATCATCACCGGCATCCTTACGATAAAATAAGCGAATGCTGTCGCCATTAACGCGCGCCAGCAAGGTATCTAAGTAACCGTATGTTAAATTGTTGGCCTTATTGCCATCATAAGTAAATCGTGCTTTCGCAACAAAACCATTCGACCACATACCGCCTACTGTCCAATAATGTTGGTTAGAGAGTAAAGCGTTTGCAGGATTGTTTTTGAATGGATCGGGCTTCACAAAATTATGTGCCATGTAAACAAAGTTTGAATCGCTTCCAACATTGGTTACTGTTAAACGTAAACGTGCTCTGTTAAATGTAACAGCTGTTGCTGTTTTAAAAGTTCTGGTTTCTGCCGATACCGCATCACCAATTTTACTGTCGTAATTTAAAATAGTATAAACCGGATTATAATTTAAAACGAAGGTGTATTGTTGAGCCGCGCCGCTGTAGTTGATCTTTTGAATGGTGCGTGTCCAATCGGGTTTAAAAAAGCTGATCTCTAAAGGCACATTATTAAATAAATTTGGTGCCCCGTATAATTTTTGTTTTACACCAATACTCAGCGTATAACTGCCCGCCGACTGCTGCACTATTCTTAACGAATCTAGGGCAAAGTGAGGCCACCCGCCATTAAATACCCAACCGTTAAAAAAGTCAGTTAAGTTCTTGCCGCTCGATGTTTGCATCAGGTCGCGCATTTCGGCACTATTAATGGTTTTGTTTGCTTTTTGTATCATTAAATATTTGCAGGCATTAAAAAACAAGGTATCGCCCAAGTAAGTTCTTAAAGTGTGCGCCACATCCGATCCTTTTTTATATACATGGTCGCCATACGTTAAATTATGTGGTATACCCGATATAGCTCTAAAGCCACCTTCTTTATGATGCAATTGTTTTAATAAACCATCGTGTTGCGAACGAAATTCAGTTAAGTAAGCCGGCTTACCGTATTGCCATTCGGTAAATAAAAATGCACAAAAAGAGGCCATGCCTTCGTTTATCCACATATCCTCTTGCGTTTCGCAGGTAATTAGGTCGCCCCACCAGTGATGTGATAATTCATGCGCCATTAACTCAGCCTCATATCCTAAATTTCCGAAAGTTGCACGCGGGTATGCAATATTGGTTGCGTGTTCCATGGCACCACTGTTAAAAGGTACGCCGCAATAGCCAAATCGGTTCCATATATACGGACCAAAATAATTCTCAAACCCGGCAATGCAATTTGGTAAATTAATAAAACCGTTTTTCATGGCAGTGGTGTCGCCGGCTGCGGCAACAAGAGTAATTGGTTTTGGTCCGCTAAGTGTATTTACGGTCCAGTTCACCTGGCGGTAATTGGCCAATGCCACGCTCGCAAGGTAAGTTGGTATCTCATCATTCATCACCCAGGTGCGCGTGCGGTTTGGCAGCGTTACAATATCCGATAATAAGTAACCATTGCAGTAGGCTCTGCGGGCTGTGTCGCTGGTAATGGCAAACTGGTATCTGCTGCGTTCGGTAAAATTATCAAAACATGGAAACCAAACACGGCCATAATTGTGTGGTTTAGCATCAAAGCCAACGCCAAGGTTGTAAGCATATTGCGCACTGCCACTATTATCAAAATAAAAACCGCCCCAACCGCTGCCATCGGTTTGTGGCAAGCCATGATAGTAAACCGAAATAAAGGAGGTATCGTTCAAATTTTTTGGAGCCGCGAAATTTACTTTTATAACGGTGTCATTATAGGTATAAGTTAATAGTGTGCTGCCTTCTTTGATAGAATCAACCGTTAATTTTAAAAGATCGAAGCGAATAAATGTTTTGTTGTTTTGCTTTGGCGCAAATTTTACGGTAGTATAACCTTTAATGAATTTGTTGTTGGTGTTACCAATTTCAAGGTTAATAAAGTATTTGAAAATATTAAAGGTATCGCTTCTTAAATTTTCGGCACAATAGTATGGAGGTATGGCAGTTAAGTTAGTTTTTGATTGCTGACAAAATTGACTTTGAGAATACAATAAAGTGCTTAAAAATGAAAGAAAAAGGGCTATACGTATAGATTTTAACATGGTCATGACAATTTGATGAAACTAATTTACAGAAAAAAGATTATTTTAACCCCTCAATACAGATATTTAACAGAGCTAAAAGGGCATGATAACCTGGAACGATATAGAAGATCTAATATCTAAACTCGGAAAAGCAGAAAAACGCTTCTTCAAAATGATGGCTTCTACTGAAAACAGAAGTACAGACGTTTTAGTGAAGCTTTTTGATGAGATAGACAAAGGTAGTGCCAGTATTGAGAAGTTGGAACGTAGCGGATATTACACCGATTTAGAAGTAGAGGCCTTATATCAATACATCCTTAAAAGTTTACGCAATTTTTATGCCGATAGCGAAGCCAGTTTACGAATTAAGGATGAACTCCTTAATTTAAAGTGTTTAATGGATAAAGCACAATATCGTCAATGCCGTAAAATGCTTACCGCCCTTAAACGCGAGTTATATGATACTGAGCATTATTGTTTTTTATTGAAAGCATTTGACATTGAAAAAAGACTGGTGATCTTTGAAGAAGGAAAACAGATTCAACTTAAACCTGCTTTAATTGCCAACGAAGAGCGCGGCGTTTTAAAGAAGAAAAAACTGTTGGTTGAATACCATCAATTGTATTTACAAATTGACATGCTTAAGCCCGGCGATACCGAAGCGGCAAATGAATTACTCCGCCACCCAATGTTGCAAGATCATTTAGAGGCATTAGGACTTACCGAACGTGTTTTTGTTTTAAAATGCAAGGAGTTGCTTTACAGTATTTTAAATAGCAAAGCAGAGGCCGGTTTATACTATGATAAGGCCAATGAACTTTTTGGCAAGCATCAGTTTTTATACGACCATTTTGTGAACCGATTAAACCTTGATCCGGCATGAAACCCAGTTTGATATTACACGAGATCGTAAGATCCTTATCTAACGAAGAGAAATCTAACTTTCTTCAGGCCGCATCTTTACAACAGGGCGAAAAAAATTACATGAAGTTGTTTTCGTATCTCGATTCGGTTGAGGTTTACGATGAAGAGGATGCAAAGAAATTTTTTAAGAACGAGACTTTTGCCAAACATCTGGCATCCGAAAAAAACCAGCTGTTTCATCACATTTTAAAAAGCTTACGTCAAAAACGCATACAAGATAATAGCTCGGCTGCTGCCTTTGAAAAAACAAAGGATGTATTTTTACTTTATAAAAAATCACTACCATCACTGGCTGCGCGCGAAGCCGAACGTATTCGCTACAAGTGCCAGCGTGAGGAATTGTTTTACGCTTTGCTTGATCTGATCGAAACGGAGATACATTTTATTTCAGAACACAATTACTCCAAAGAAGAAAAACATAAGCGCCTGAGCGAACTGTTGAACGAAAAGGAAGAGCACCTTCAAAACATTTCGGTATTAAATAAATACCTTCAGTTAAAAGGTGAGATCGAGTATTACTTCAATCAAAACATTTTGGTGCACGATCAATCAAAAAAACATTTGCTTGAAAGCTTTTTAAATAATCCATACATAGCTGATCTTAAACATGCCAACAGTAAAAAGGCCATGTTGCTGGCTACCTATTGCCGCCTTATTTGCTATCGCCTGGTGAGAGATCATGATAAACTGGGCGTTGAAGTAAAAAAAGCAATTGAATTATTTAAAACACACGCGCATTTAATTAATGAGTATCCTAAACTGTACATTCATTTATATGGTTTTTATGCGCGATATAGGGCAATTAGCGGTGATCTGAAAGGCGCTAAAACGGCTATTGATCACATACACTCTATTAAGGATGACCGCTCGTTCAGCACACAGGATCTTCAAAACACCATCTTTACTCGTTTAGCGGTATACGATCTTACATTTTATAATTATTCGGGTCAGTTCGAAAAAGCAGATGACATGTTGCCTTATATCGAACAAAAAATGATGGAGCCTACAAGTCATTATCCCGCGCACGAACTTACGACCATTAATTTTTTAATGTTTGTTACCAACTACTCAAAAAAGAATTACAACAAAGCGCTAAAGGCCATTAACGATATTTTAAATTCCGATTTTGATGAGTCGCGCCAAGACCTTTACAGATTCGCGAAGATCTGCAACCTGATCGTGCACTATGAATTAAACAACACCGAATTTTTAAACTATTCATTTAAATCAACTCAACGTTTCTTTAAGATAATTGATTATCCGTTTGAATATGAAATGTCGTTTTTAAAACACTTTAAGAACATTGCCATTTCTAAAAAACGTCCGGAGAATAAGAAGTCTTATTTCATTGAGTTCAGAGGACATCTGGAAGAGATCTTCAAAGACCCATACCAAATGATCGCGAGCGAATATTTTGATCTGATCGCCTGGGTTGATTCAAAGATCAATGAAACCGATTATGCGCAGGAGATCATTAAATTGCGCACCAATCAAAAGTAATGCTTACCTACCAAATAATTTTTTACGTAGTCGGTAACACCTTCTTCTAAACTTGTAAATGGTTTGTTGTAGCCGGCCTTTACCAATTTGTTCATGTTTGCCTCGGTAAAATACTGGTACTTGTCACGTATATCAATAGGCGTATCTATGAACTCAACATTAGGCTCTTTATCTAAGGCGTTGAAGGTGGCCAAAGCCAGATCTAAGAATGTACGCGCCTTTCCGCTTCCTAAATTGTAAATACCGTTTTGTGGTTTTTGCTCAAACAAGAACGTTAATACATTTACCACATCCTTTACATAAACAAAATCTCTCAACTGCCCGCCATCTGTGTAGTTTGGGTTATGCGATCGGAACAACTTCACTTTACCGTTCGAATGAATTTGATTGAACGAGTGAAAAATAACCGATGCCATGCGGCCTTTATGAAATTCATTGGGCCCGTATACATTAAAGAATTTTAAACCATACCAATTTGGCGGCGTTTGTTTTTGTTGCAAAGCCCATTTATCAAAATCATTTTTACTGTCGCCGTATGGGTTCAATGGTTTTAATAAAGGAATTTTTGTTTCATCATCATCATACCCATGTTCGCCCAAACCATACGTTGCTGCGGAGGAAGCATAAATGAACGAAATGTGTTTTTCGGCGCAAATTTGCCATAGGCTTTTGGTGTAATTCAGGTTCAATTCATCAAAAATGGCTACATTAAATTCGGTGGTATCGGTTCGTGCGCCTATATGAAAAATAGCTTTAACCGAAGCAGCATGTTGTTTTAACCAATCTATAAAAACGTTGCGTTCTATTTTTTCTTGAAATGTTTTTCCCGATAAATTTTCTGCTTTTTCAATTTTAGAAAAATCATCAACCAACACAAGATCTTTGTGTCCCATTTGATTGAGTTTACTTACCAAGCAGCTTCCTATAAAGCCCGCTGCACCTGTTACTACTAGCATATAAATAAAAGTTTAAAGATAACTATTAATATGCATTTTAAGAATTTAAAAATTAGTTTATATTAGTGATTTATTATGGCGGAAATCACACGTGTGTTTGATGTTTTAGAAAAGCTTAAACACGAAAACAGTAACCCTGCGTTACTTAATCGAAAAGAAAATAAAACCTGGCGTTCATATAGCACTGCCGATTTTATTGATAACACCAACTTGGTAAGCTATGCCTTATTGTCGCTTGGTTTTAAAAAAGGCGATGTTGCCGCTATTATTTCAACCAACCGCCCAGATTGGAATTTTGCAGATTACGGTTGCCAACAAATTGGCGTAGTAACAGCACCAATATTTCCTACCATTAGTGTGCCCGATCTTAAATTTATTTTAAACCACAGTGAGGCCAAATTAATTTTTGTTTCCGATAAGGCTATCTATAGTAAGATAGTGGCCATGGAAAACGAATTAAGCCATGTGAAATATGTGTTTTCTTTTAATGAGATAGATGGGGTTAAGCACTTTAATGAAGTGTTGGAGATGGGGAGAAAGAACACAGACGAAAACAAACTAACTGCCATAAAAAACGATATTAAGCCTAACGACCTGTTAACCATTTTATACACTTCGGGTACAACGGGTATTCCAAAAGGCGTAATGCTATCGCACACCAATTTAATTTCAAATGTTTTAGCTTGTGCCGATTTTGTTCCTTTTGAAAGACATTGGAAATCACTCAGTTTTTTACCACTCAACCATGTGTACGAGCGAATGGTAAATACAATTTTCATTTATCAGCACATCAGCATTTATTATCTCGAGAATTTAGAGGCCATTGGTGATACAGCACGTGAAATAAAACCACACATATTTGTTGCTGTGCCCCGCATTTTTGAACGTGTGCACGAGCGCATCATGTCGGCCGGCGAAAAACTCGAAGGCTTTAAAAAGAAAGTTTTTGATTGGTCGGTTAAACTGGCAAATGCATACGAAGGCGAAGGCAGAAACAGTTTTACATATAACCTTCAACGATCTATTGCCGATAAATTGGTTTATGGCAAATGGCGCGAGGCTATTGGCGGAAATGTGCAATTTTTAGTAAGCGGTGGTGCGGCTTTAAATGCACGCCTGGAGCGCGTGTTCTCGTGCGCTAAAATTCAAATTTTGCAAGGATATGGTTTAACAGAAACCAGTCCTGTAATTGCCGTGAACCGCACAGGTAAAGATAACATTCGCTTTGGCACTGTTGGTCCGGTTATTAAAGGGTGCGAAGTTAAAATTGCCGAAGAAGATGGTGAGATATTAATGAAGGGGCCAAACAAAATGTTGGGCTATTTTAAAAATCCGGAGGCAACTGCCGAAATGATAGATGCTGAAGGATGGCTGCACACGGGCGATGTAGGTATGTTTGTTGAAAATAAATTTTTAAAGATAACCGATCGTAAAAAAGAGATCTTTAAAACCAGCTCAGGAAAATACATTGCGCCAATGGCCATTGAAAACAAATTAAAGGAATGTAAATTTGTTGAAAATTGTATGGTAGTTGGCGAAGGACAAAAATTTGCATCTGCTTTAATTGTTCCGTCCCTGGCAAACTTTAAGGAGTATTGCACACAACACAACATCAACTGGACCACCAATGAAGAAATGTTAGACCACGCAGATCTTAAAAAACAAATTACCGATCACGTAAAAGAGATCAATAAGGTGTTGGCCCCTTATGAGCAATTAAAACGTTGCGAGTTGGTTAAAAAAGAGTGGACCATTGATGGTGGAGAGATCACGCCGAAGTTGAGTTTAAAGCGTAAAGTGATCAAGGAACGCAATATGGATGCCATTAGCCGTATATACAGTATTGAAGATTAGTCGAAAAAACCAAGTATTTCATTAAAAATTCAACAGTTTTTACTTTATTTACCTCAAATTGTTCTTTTTGAGGTTGATACCTATTTTATAACGTTAAACAAAACACATGAAAAAAGTAATATTTTATTTTTTATTAGTCATGACGCCATTTTTATGGCGGGCACAAACAACATCTACCTATTTGAATGCGAAACAAGCATTGGAGCTGACCACAGTTGCTAAATCGGGATCATTAATAGTTGTTATTGAGAACGAAAAGGGACAATTAGATGCAGCCTTGATAGATGCCGTAAAAACAAATTGGAAAATAAACGGTGTAAAATACATGAGTTTAGTGGAGTTTACCGATAAGTTCAAGAACAACCAATTGGATAAACAAAATTTGTACTTGTATAACTTAATGGGTTCATTTAATGTTGGTGCTTATGCCAGAGGATACACATTAGGAATTTACAGCGGATATTATTTGACTACTGATCCGGTTAAACTCACATCCGCAAAAAAATTATCAAAATCGCCGCCATACCTGTATTTCTCGGGCAATAACATTGCAAGCGACAAAGGATTTATTAATAAAGGTTTTTTTCACTTGATGATCAAAAATTTTAATTACGAATTGGAGTATTGTAAAACCCCTGAAAACTTTGAACCTAAAAAAAACAAGTACAAGCAAAAAGGTTCTTTTGTATTCATTAAAAGTGAAGATGAGATAAAAGGCAAGAATTTATTATTGGTTAAAGAACAAGTTCAAAAAAAGGCGAATGATACGGGTTCAGGGAAAAAGAAAAAGAAAAACCAAGAGGGTAACGGAACAGAACATGAAATGTCAAAGAACGCAGGAAGCTCTTATGTTGTTTTTCCGGAAGAAATTGAATATGCTTTAAAAAAGTCTGATAAAAATGTTATGTTGTATAATGGCGGTACACTTTATTCAGCAGAAGACGGATCGGCTTATGTAACGATAAAGAAAGAGGAAAGCAAGGTAGGTTTAGCGCGCGTATTTTACGCTGTATCATTAGTTGGATCAATTATTTTTTTAGTAGTAATGAGCAAAATATCTTAATTATATGAAGAATTTATTTTTAGTAATTGCCATTTCATTTTTGCTGAGCAAGGCTATTGGCCAAGTTTATCAGCCTATTCAGTTTCCAGAGAAGATTGAAAAGAAATATGTTTTTAATACACTGGAGGCACATGAGAAATATAAGGGTAAATTAAAGAATAAGATCCCGAAGAAATATTTGGAAGAATTCTCCTATTCACAGGTATCCGGTAAAACAGAAATGTTTAGCGGCGGCGAGATATACTTAAGTTGGGAAGCAATGGAATCGTATGTGAACAAAATGCTTGATTCGATCATGCCTGCCAATTTAGCGAGTAAAAAAATAAGAGCATACATAAGTCGCAACAGTTCAATAAACGCTTATTGTTTGTACGATGGTACCATGATCGTAAATGTTGGTTTAATAGCTGAGGCTAAAAGTGAAGCAGCCCTGGCAGCCATTATGGGGCATGAGTTAGCACATTTTCAAAAAAATCATCACATCACTAATTTTAAAAACTCATTAAAAGCTAAAAAGAAAAGTAAATCGGCCTTACAAGCCGAACTGATGAATAAAAAGTTTTCACAGGAAAATGAAATGGAAGCTGATATGGTGGGTTACGATATTGCCAAATCAGCAAATTATGATCTTAGTGACGCGCTTTCAAATTTTGAGCTCTTTATTCGCGAAGAAGAGTATTATCAAAAGCGCAATAAAAGCATGTTAGCAAATACCGATTCGGTTTCAATCACAACTTCAGCCGGCAAATATAAAGTTAACACGCTCGAAAAACTCATTAGCTCACATCCCGATATGAAGGAGCGTAAAGACAAGTTACAAGCTTACATTAAATCAAATCCGCAAAATAAAAAAATAAAATACAAAATGAGTGAACAGCAATTCGCGGCCTTGCAAAAACAAGCGCGCCTCGAGTGTGTGTCACTCCTTTTTGAAGAACATAATTATAATGAATGTTTAGAGCGTTCTTTTCTTTATTACCTGATGAATCCCGAAGAAATCAGTTATAGCTATTACAACGCTGAATCGATCCGCCGACTTTGTTTGTTTGATTACCGATTAAGAAAGAAGGGTTTTTTGGCAGAGAACCTTACCAACAATGGTTTTAAAGAAGGTCAGGGAATTTTACACGACATAAAGTTCATGGTACCTAACCAGGATGTTTATAATGCCATTAAAGCAAAAGATCTTCTTAACACAAGTACATTTGCTTTTGAAACCTATAAAGAAGCGTTTTATTATTTTACAAAAAAAATGATCGAGAAAGATCTGCCGGAAGCCTATTTATCGCAAGCACTTTTCGAAAACAATAAGGATAAAATAAGGGAAAACATTACTAAGTATGTTTCTTACCCCAAAGCAAAACATAAAGATTACGCCAATTGCTACATGAATAAAACATTAGGCGATCGTGTTTTAAAGAACACAAAAGAATTGGTGATGATCCCACGTATTAATTTTTATGGGCACACCGCTTTTGCAAATGAATATCCTTATGGACTTGGAAACACCATATATTATTATAAAAAATCAGAATTACTTGGTTCAGAAATGGCAAACGAGTTTGCAGATAAATTTAATGCAGATGTTGAAAATGTAAAGGCAATATCTTTACCCATGGCTACAACGCAAAACTTTAACACAAAACATAAATATGAAAGTGTGATCAAGGCAACTTTAATGGCTAGCAGAGATGAGAACGAAGGTTATGAAGTGGTTCATTATTACAAAGAGTTGGAAGATGAGGATTATATTGGTAATATGGATATTTACCGCCTCGATCCGGAAGTGTGGGAATTTTTTATTAATAACTCCATTAATACCATTTCTTATAGCAATTATACCAGGCATTACAGCAGGGCCGGTAAAAAAATGCGAAATCTGTGGTTGATTTTTGCCATACCATCTGTTGGTTTTACTGGCATCTTAGCGGCAGGAACGGCCGTAAATTATAAAAAACTAAGTTTATATAGTTTTAACCCAAGTTTTGGAGCCTTGTATTTTGACTATTATGTAAAAGCACGAAAGATCAGTAGCAAAAGTGCTGTAAAAATGTTCAATAGATTAAAAATACAGCGCGATGATTATGTGAAGGAATACAACAATAAGTATCAAAAGAAATAAGTGTAAATGGGTTGTAAAACGGCCCCTTTTTCATTTCCAACTTTGATAATAAGATATGAAAAGTGCTTTAAATAAATTGTTTAGGCTTGTTTGGGGTGTCTAAACTTTATTTGCCTTTCTTCCCATTTTTTTCGTTATTTGTTACCCTAAAATCAATTGAATATGAAAGTTGGAATTCCATCGGAAATTTTTCCAAATGAACTTAGAGTTGCAGCAACTCCCAAAACGGTAAAACGTTTGCAAAAACAAGGTTTTGAAGTTTATATTCAAAGCAATGCAGGAGCTAAGGCAAACTTTTCAGATAAAGAATTTGAAGAAGCCGGCGCAAAAATTGTAAAAACAGCTGCCGACATTTACGGCAATTCGGATATTGTTTTAAAAGTTAAAGAACCTTCAACTGAAGAGGTCAGTATGATGAAGCCGGGATTGGTTCTGTTGAGCTATTTATGGCCGGCACAAAACCAAGACCTTCTTAAAAAATTAGCAGAGCAAAAAGTAAATGCTGTTGCTATGGACTCCATACCGCGTATTTCCAGAGCACAAAAAATGGATGTGCTTTCATCAATGGCAAACATTGCCGGATACCGCGCCGTAATTGAAGGATCGTATCATTTTGGTAGGTTTTTAAACGGACAAATAACCGCAGCCGGAAAGGTTGAGCCTGCAAAGGTTTTAGTGATCGGTGCCGGTGTGGCAGGTTTAGCTTCAATTGGAGCTGCCAATTCATTAGGCGCTATTGTTAGAGCATTTGATACACGTAAAGAAGTTGCTGAGCAAATTGAATCAATGGGCGCGCAATTCCTTACCGTAGAAATAGAAGAAGATGGTGCAACTGCTTCTGGTTACTCAAAAGAAATGAGTAAAGAGTTTATTGAAGCGGAAATGAAATTGTTCCTGGAGCAAGCAAAAGAAGTTGATATTGTAATTACTACGGCGCAAATACCGGGCAGACCTGCTCCAAAATTATGGTTAGATTACCATGTGCAAGCAATGAAGCCGGGTTCGGTAATTGTTGACTTGGCTGCATCAACCGGAGGAAATTGTGCCTTTACGAAGAATGGTGAAATTTTTACAACTGAAAATGGAGTTACCATTGTTGGAAAATTAAATCAATTACCAAATCAAGCTTCACAATTATATGGTAACAACTTATGTCATTTATTAGATGATATGGGTAAGGCCGAGAAATTTAAGATCGACATGGAAGATGCTGTTGTTTCAAGAGCAATGGTAACTTACGATGGAAAGATCAATTGGCCTCCTGCGCCATTACAAGTAAGTCCTACAGCAGGTGGCGGTGCTAAAAAAGTAGCGCCTCCAACAGCAGAAGAACAAAAAGTTTCAGATGAAGCAAAAGCAAAAAAAGCAGCGGTTACTACCTTAATTGCATTAGCAGTTGTTGGCGGTTTATTGCTTTCGGTTGGTGCTTTTGCTCCTCCTGCATTCATCCAACACTTTACGGTATTCGTTTTAGCCGTGTTCGTAGGCTGGCAGGTTATCACAAACGTTTCCCACTCGTTACACACACCATTAATGGCGGTTACTAATGCAATTAGCGGAATTATTGTTGTGGGTGGTTTATTGCAAACTAAGAACGATGCTACAAACATCATGACCATCATCGCATCAATAGCCATACTTATTGCAAGTATAAATATTGTAGGTGGTTTTGTGGTTACGCATCGTATGTTGAAAATGTTTAAAAAATAAGATTCGAGTTTATGTTATTAGCAAAGGAAATACAAACAGCAGCATACTTATTTGCAAGTATCCTGTTCATTTTAAGTTTAAGTGGATTATCTTCTCAGGAGTCTGCAAAACGTGGTGTTCTATTCGGTATCGTTGGTATGATCGTGGCAATTATTGCTACCGTTATGGGACAAGGTGTTGAAGGCCACATTTATATTATTGGTGCCATTGCCATTGCTTCGGTAATTGGTATTATGTTGGCACGAAAGGTAGAGATGACCGCCATGCCGCAATTGGTTGCCATCTTACACAGCTTCGTTGGTTTAGCGGCTGTATTGGTTGGTTTTGGTTCTTATTTGGATCCGAATACACAAACTTTAACCGGTGCCGAACACAGCATTCATTTAGTTGAGGTATTTGTTGGAATTTTTATTGGTGCCATCACCTTCACAGGTTCAATTATTGCCTGGGGAAAATTAGATGGTAAAGTGCCTAGTAAGCCATGGAGCTTTAAAGGACTTCAAACAATGAACTTAATTTTATTAGTTATCTGTACTGTGTTAGGTGTATTGTTTTGCCAAGCTCATGGAACAGAGGGCATGCTGTATCTATTGATCATGACAGCTATTGCATCCTTTATTGGTGTTGTATTGGTTATGGCAATTGGCGGTGGTGATATGCCGGTTGTTGTTTCTATGTTAAACTCTTATTCAGGTTGGGCAGCAGCTGCAGCAGGTTTTATGTTAGGGAATGATCTATTGATCGTAACCGGCGCACTTGTTGGTAGTTCCGGTGCTATCCTTTCAATGCACATGTGCCATGCTATGAACCGTTCATTCTTCTCTGTAATTTTTGCAAGTGCCAGTTTAGCGCCAAAAGGTGGTGAGAAAAAAGCAATGGAAGGCGAAGTAACGTCTTTAAATCATGAAGAGGTTGCAGCGTTATTAAAGGAAGCAAAATCAATTGTTATTGTTCCCGGTTATGGTATGGCAGTTGCAAAAGCACAATACCCAATTTATGATATGGTTCAAACATTACGTAAGTCAGGTAAAAATGTGCGTTTTGCAATTCACCCGGTTGCAGGGCGTTTACCGGGCCACATGAATGTATTGTTAGCGGAGGCAAATGTGCCTTACGATATTGTTTTAGAAATGGATGAGATCAACGATGATATGCCTGATACCGACGTAGTAATGGTTATTGGTGCTAACGACGTTGTAAACCCTGCTGCGCAAGATGATCCGGGATGTTCAATTTATGGTATGCCGGTTATTGAAGCTTGGAAAGCAGAAAAGGTGATCATTATGAAACGTTCAATGAGTGCCGGTTATTCGGGTGAAGATAATCCGTTATTCTACAAGCAAAATTCTGAGATGCTTTATGGCGATGCCAAAGCCAGCGTTGAGAAAATCTTAAGTTTCTTAAAATAATTACATATTAAATGATCAAAAGGCGAAGAGTAATTTCTTCGCCTTTTTTATTTGTGAATAAACAAATGGTTTTTGTTTTAAAGTGAAATAAAAACATCCTATTTTTATAAGGCATGCCACGCGCAAAATTGCTTTATATATTTTTAGCAGTATTAGCTATCGTTTATTGTGCCATTGAAGCGCAAGGGCAGGGCGATCTTTTTATTTATTTGTCTGCCTCGGCCGATCTGGCAAACCACGAAGATATTTTTGTTAAGACCTATGTAGATGGTTACCATTATTACTACTCGGTGATCTTCGCTATATTATTAAAGCCTTTAACTTACTTGCCTTATTATTGGGTAAAGTTCGCCTGGTTGTTGCTCAATTGTTTTTTTGTTTTTACCCTTTTCAAAAAAGTATTCTCACTTCAAATTTTAAATGGTCTTGATCAAAAGCAGCGCAACTTTTTTTACGCCGGCACTATTTTGTTTTCTGCGCGATTCATTCATGAGAATATACATGCCTCGCAAGTAACTATCATGATGTTGTTTATGATGGTTGTTGGATTGCAATGGATCTTAAAAGAAAAATGGCTTCAAGGCGCAATTTTACTGGCCTTTTGCATTAACATTAAACTACTCGGCATCATTTTATTACCGTATTTATTTTGGCGCGGTTATTTAAAAGCTTTAATAACAACCATTGGCGTTTATGTTTTATTGTTGGTTCTTCCGTCCTTAATTATTGGCCATCAATATAACATGGCATTGTTAAACAGTTGGCTTCACTTGATCAATCCTGCCAATTCGCAGCATGTGCTTGATGTGGATGAGCGCAGCTTTCATAGCCTCACAACTTTGTTATCTACTTTGCTTGTAAAAAATGTTCCCGATTATTATGCCTTGAATATTAAGAGGAACATTGCAGATGTATCGCTTTCAACTTTATCAATGATCATTACTATTACGCGCTTGTGTTTTGTGGCCTTCACTTTATTTTATTTACGAACCTTTCCGTTCAAAAAAGCAACAAGCACACTACACTCTTATTTTGAGTTGTGTTATTTGTTCGCACTTATTCCATTGATATTTCCACATCAGCAGCATTATGCCTTCTTGTTTGTGGCGCCTGCTTTTGCCATCAGTTTGTTTATAATTTTGAAAGAGGGTCATTCATGGTCTGCCACTAAACGAAATTTTATTTGGGGCATCATCATTATTGTTTTTTTATGTGCCGCGTTAAAAATGTTGTTGGGAACGTTCAACAATTATTACGAGCATTTTAAGATACTCACCTGGGGAGCATTAATTTTATTGGGCTTACAAGCCTACTTATTTCACAAACTAAATAAAGAATCAAATGAACGAACAAACCTTTAAACTGATACATGCCATTTGCGGGTATGCAGTTTTTGCCATTGCCATTTTGCAATTTGTATTAAAAAAGAGTGGTATGCTGCATAAGCGATTGGGCCATTTGTATTTAATTGCCTGGTTTGGTATTGTTGTTACAGGCGCCATCATTGGTCATGTTTTAATAACCTTTTTAGGTATATTGGGTTTGTATTTTGCATACACCGGTGCCGTTTTTGCACATGTAAAAAGCGATGTGTTTCCTGCTTATGGCAAGGCTATTGTGTGGTTTGGCGTGTTAAGTTCTTTTGGTTTATTGGTCATGACGGTGGTTGCATACATTTACGCAAACTATTTTATGGTCATCATCGGTTTTTTCTTCAGTGCCATTTTCGGTTATAACACAGCCATCGATCTAAAAGAATTTGTTTTTGGTAAAAAGCACCGCAAAGGTTTTGGCAAAAAGCAAAACTGGTTCTTCGAACATTTTACGCGTATGATCGTTTCCTTTATCGCAGCCATGACGGCCTTTTCGTCCATTCAAGGGGTTTTTGGTGAAGGAAGTATTTTAAACTGGTTATTACCAACATTCATAGGCACCACCTGCATCTTTTTAACCGTTAGGCATTATAAGAAGAAAATGAAGATCGCAGACTAAAGCGACTTTAACCTTTTTTAAAGCCAAACACGCCTTATAAAGCGAAAAACTTTGTACTTTTATATAGAAGAATGGCGCGAGCAATTACTGTCATATTACTTTTTGTGTATTCGTTTTCTTACGGAAGCTCTATTCTCATTCCAATGGATGATGCGCAAAAGAATCACCTCAAAGCATACGGTATTGCGTATTGGGCATTGGAGGCAAATCTGGAGATACATTGGTTGTTGAATTACCGAGGAGGAAGCTTCATGATACCATCTTCAAAAACTATTACAAAAGAATGCGACATTCGCGGCATAAGCTACGAAGTTATTGGTGATGCGGCTGCGAGTAATTTACTTGCAGAAATTGCTAATCCGGAAATTAATCAGGATGCCGTTAAATTAGAGAAAGCCCCCAAGATAGCTGTATACTCACCTCCGGGCAAACAACCGTGGGACGATGCCGTAACATTGGTTTTAAAGTATGCCGAAATTCCGTATGAAGTTGTTTATGACGAAGAATTGTATTTAGATAAATTAAAGGATTACGACTGGTTGCATTTGCATCACGAAGATTTTACCGGTCAGTATGGTAAATTCTATGGTTCATTTATGAATGCGGCCTGGTATCAAAATGAAGTGAAGCAAAACGAAGCCTTGGCTAAGAAATTAGGCTTTGCCAAAGTTTCGCAAATGAAGTTGAACTCGGCAAAAAAAATAAAGGAGTTTGTGTTTAGCGGTGGATTTTTATTTGCCATGTGCAGTGCCAGTGATAGTTATGATATTGCTTTGGCATCAGAAGGAGTTGATATTTGTGAAAGCATGTTCGATCACGATCCTGCTGATAAAAATGCGCAAAGTAAAATTGATTACAGCAAAGGCTTTGCATTTGAGAATTACAAATTGAGTATGAATCCGTATGAGTATGAATATTCAACCATTGACACCTATGGAACACGTCGCCAATTTGGTATGACCGAAAAAACAGATGTGTTCACGCTGTTTGATTTCTCTGCCAAATGGGATCCGGTGCCGAGTATGTTATGTCAAAATCATACAACAACCATTAAAGGGTTTTGGGGACAAACCGTTGCCTTCGATAAAAAATATGTTCGCAAAAATGTATTGATCATGGGTGAAAGCAAAGCATTTAATGAAGCGCGTTACATACATGGCGAGCATGGTAAAGGCACCTGGACATTTTATGGTGGTCACGATCCGGAAGACTACGAACATAGAGTAGAAGAACCGCCAACAGATCTGAGTCTGCATCCTAACTCTCCGGGATATCGTTTGATATTGAACAACATTTTATTTCCGGCAGCGAAAAAGAAAAAACAAAAAACCTGATCTGAATGAATTTTATAGTAAACATTATTGTAACGGCCTTAGCGGTTTTAATTTCAGCTTATTTATTGCCCGGAGTTAAGGTTGATTCGTTCACCACATCATTATTAGTGGCATTAGTGTTAGCCTTTATGAATAGCATCGTAAAGCCAATCCTTACCATTTTAACCATTCCTATCACCTTGTTCACCATGGGCTTTTTTTTACTGGTAATAAATGCCGGTATCATTATCATGACCGACAAATTAGTAGATGGTTTTGAAGTAAATGGTTTTTGGTGGGCCTTATTGTTTAGTTTTATATTATCGGTATCTACCGGAATTTTAAATGTGTTTGTTGGCAATAGCAACACGAACAACAGAGAAGATCAATAGATCGATCAAACTTGTTGGGTTCAATAGAAGTAAAGATCCTTTTGTGTTATTCCAGTAACTTAATATCTCCAACGGCATTTCCTGCTATGCCTTTCACAGAGCCGTAAAAATGCGTGGTATTCAATAACACTTTCTCTAATTGCTTTTCACGCTCTTTCCAAATTTTTTCCATTTGAATCTTTTCACGCGTAATACCATCTTTAAGTGCCACAAAGCCTTCAACAATGGCCTCTATCTGTTGTTTGAATTCGTTGCCGGTTAAATAATTGTAAAGCAATTGCATCTTATCGCCTTTATTTTCCTGGCTCACTAATGCCGTATTGATCTTAATTAAACTATCACGCAATAAAAATGCCACCGCTTTTATATCCGAAAAACGGCAAACCCAAACACCGTCTTTCATTCCAAAATGTTCCATGTCTTTTGGTAACACCTCTGTTACGATCACAGCCAGATCGGCCTGTGTGGCGCGCATATCCGATTTTAATTTATCTATCCATTCATTCGTAAAAGCTTTGGTTCGTTTACTTTCATAAATGATCTTACCGCAAAACTGCGCCGATGAATTTCTAACATGTTGAATACAATCTGCACCCTTTACACCTTTTCCAACTTCTTCTATCTCATCAAATGGAAAACTACTTTTTAATAATTCTTCCAACGCTAACTCCTGCACTTCGCCCTGCAACTGCATACTACCTTGTTCTGCCTTACGGCGCATGGTTTCGGCCAACTCTTTTTGATCCTCTAATTTTTTTTCGAGTTCTTTTATTTTTAATTCAAACCGTTCGCCTTCCATTTTTTTAGCTCGCTCCTCGATCTCTTTTTGTTTCTCAAGCATCTGCTTTTCGAGTTCCAGTTTCAAATTCTCTTCGCGCTCTTGTATCTCTTTTTGTTTGCGCATCAACTCTAATTCTTTACCCTGACTCTCTTTTAATTTTTGAGCTTTATCGGTTAATTCTTTGTTAAGCGAATCTAATTGCAACTGCATTTCATTAGCTGCTTTTTTAATGGCTTCCTGTTCCAGCTGTTGTTTTGCCAAACGCAATTTATCGGCGATCACTGCCTCCTGATTTTCGGCTTGCAATTTCAATTGCTCCGCATCCTTTGCCAGTTGCGCTTTTTCGGCCTCCATGCGTTGCCTGTCCTCATTGTATTTTTTCAAATACCGCCCTTTTATATCGTTCTCAATTTCCTGTGCCAATGCATTGCCAATAGGGAATTCGTGTTGACAATTAGGACATTTTATAGTTGAATTATTGCTCATTATATAGTAAACTTATAGCGTAAATTTTAGTGAAATAACGGTAACTAAAGATAATGTATTTCGCTGAAAAGTAATGAACAAATAATTTAAACCTTAAGGATATGAAACAACTGATCATTGTAAGACACGCTAAAAGCGACTGGGGAGATGAGACATTGAAGGATATTGACAGACCATTGAACGAGCGTGGATATTCAGATGCTTATCTGTTAAGTAATTGGTTTTATACGCATCATGAGTTGCCAAATTTAATTGTTTCAAGTGATGCAACCAGAGCTTTAAGCACAGCCATGATCTTTACAAGAACTTTAGGTATTCCAAGTGAACGCATACTCATCGAATCGAAGATATATGAATCAACAGCAGATACTTTAAAGAAGGTGATCAAAGGGTTTGATGATGCTGCAAATTCCGTGATGTTATTCGGGCATAATCCCGGCATCACCAATTTAGTGAATGAATTGAGTAACGACCTGTTTTTTGATAATATACCTACATGCGGTATGATCTCGTTTCAGTTTGATATAAAAAGCTGGAGTGATGTTGGTGCAAAAAAAGGTCAGGTAATGTTTCAGCAATTTCCAAAAGAGTATAAAGGGTAATGAAGAAGAAAGGAACGCCATATATCAACCGAGAGATCAGTTGGCTATCGTTTAATGAACGCGTTTTACAGGAAGCTGAAGACCGTTCAACACCACTGATCGAACGATTAAAATTTTTGGGCATTTTTAGTAATAACCGCGATGAGTTTTATCGCGTGCGTGTTGCAACTGTTCGACGCTTAGCCAAATTAGGGAAAAAAGCCATGGATATTTATGGTGAGGATCCTCAGGAACTGTTAACGCGTTTGCAACGTAAAGTAATTGAACAACAAAATAAATTTGAAGAGATCTATCAGGAACTTCAAAAGGAATTAGCGGCTAACGATGTATACATCATCAACGAAAAACAATTAAGTTCATTACAACAACAGTATGTGCACGATCTGTTTGTAAGGGAAGTGATGCCTACTCTTTTTCCGATCATGATCGACGACTCGAAAGCATTTCCGTACATGAAAGACAAGGCGAGCTACTTGTATTTGAAAATGGAAATGATCAACGATAAAAAGAAGAATCGCTATGCCTTGATCGAGATCCCCTCTAGAGCAATTTCGCGTTTCATTAAATTACCAACGGTTGGTAATAAGCATTACGTGATCCTATTGGATGATGTGATCCGGTATAATACCGACCTGATCTTTGAAGTTTTTGGTTATAAAACCGTTGAAGCCTATAATATCAAATTAACACGCGATGCTGAGCTCGACATTGATAATGATGTGAGCAAAAGCATGATCGAAAAAATATCAAAAAGTTTAAAGGCCCGTAAGCAAGGTCAGCCGGTGCGATTCGTATATGATGCGGCCATGCCAAACGACATGTTACGCTACATCATGAAAAAATTAGGAATGGCAAAAAAGGATAATGCTATTCCGGGTGGACGCTACCATAACTTTAAAGATTTTATTGGTTTTCCTACACTAGGGGATAAAAGTTTAGTATATAATCATCCGCCGGCCATTGAACATAAAATGGTCGTTGATAATCATCAAACCATTTTAAAGGTGATCAAAAATAAAGATGTGTTATTGCATTATCCTTACCACAGCTTTAATCATATTGTGAATTTATTACGTGAGGCATCTATTGATCCGGTTGTTGAAAGCATTAAGATCACCCTTTACCGTGTTGCCGATTCATCGCGCATTGCCAATGCGTTGATCAATGCTGTTAAGAATGGAAAGAAAGTTACGGTGTTGGTGGAGTTGCAAGCACGTTTTGATGAGGAAAATAATATTTACTGGGCAAACAAATTGAACGAAGAAGGCGCACGTGTTATTTACGGTGTACCCGGATTAAAAGTGCATTCTAAATTATTTTTGATCACAACACGTGAATCGGGTAAAGAAGTAAAGTATGCACACGTGGGTACAGGCAACTTTAATGAGAAAACGGCACGTATTTATACCGACTTTACATTGTTAACTGCAAACAGACAAATTACTGCTGAAGTGAGTAAGGTTTTTGATTTTTACGAGAATAACTTTAGAGTGGAGCAATTCGATCATTTGGCAGTTGCACCTTTTTACATGCGTAAATTATTTGTGCAGTTGATCAATAACGAAATACAATTTGCCAAAAATAAAAAACCGGCTGCCATTACTTTAAAAATGAACAGTTTGGTTGATAAGGAAATGATCGATAAACTTTATGAAGCAAGCAGAGCAGGCGTAAAGATCACTTTGATCGTTAGGGGCGCGTGTTCGTTAGTAACTGAAATGGAAGGCTGGAGTGATAACATAAAAGCCTACAGTATTGTAGATAAATATTTGGAGCACGCACGTGTTTTTATATTCAACAATGGCGGCGATGAAAAAATATACATCTCCTCAGCCGATTGGATGAGCAGAAACCTGGATAGCAGAAGTGAAGTAGCGGTTCCTATTTATGATGTCGATATCAGAAAACAATTAAAAGATATTATTGCCATTCAACTATCGGGGAATACCAAAGTAAGGATATTGGATAAGCGCCAGGAAAACCATTACAAGCGCCCGCAGAAAGGCGAAAAGAAAGTAAGGGTACAAGATGAAGTATATAACTATTTGCTAAAGGACACTCAGAATTATCTTGGTAAACCAAAGCAATCTAACTTAATAATGAACTAATGGTATTTGCTGCAATTGATATTGGAAGTAACGCGATGCGCTTATTGTTTTGTCGCGTTTATAAGGTTGATGGTAAACCGCATTTTAGTAAAGAGGAACTGATCCGTATGCCTATTCGTTTGGGTGAAGATGTTTTTTTGTACGGAAAGATCTCAGAAGAAAAATCGATCAGATTGATAACCGCACTTAAAGGCTTTAGCGAACTCATTAAAGCATATGGCGTTGTAGCGCACCGAGCTGTTGCTACAAGCGCCATGCGTGATGCTTCTAATGGTGCCGACATCATTGAGAAGGTAAAAAAAGAGACCGGATTAAATGTGGAGATCATTGATGGTAAACTGGAAGCCTCTTTGGTATTCTCAAATCATATTGAGGAATTGATCAATCCGAAGAATGCGTATTTGTATATTGATGTGGGTGGCGGTAGTACAGAGTTAACGTTATATTTCAACAATAAAGTGATCGCAGCAAAATCATTTAATATTGGAACCGTGAGGATGTTGTTAGATAAGGTGGAGAAGAATGAGATGGAAGAAATGAAGATCTGGTTAAAGAAGAACACGATCGGGATTCATCCGCTCTATGCTATTGGTTCAGGAGGCAACATCAACAAGATCTACAAAATGAGTGGCAAAAAAGAGACCAAACATTTAAGTTACGATAAACTGAAAGGTCTTTATGAAATGTTGAATTCATACACCTATCAAGAGCGTATTGAACGGTTGGATCTGAAACCGGATAGAGCAGACGTAATTGTTCCGGCAGCGAAGATATTTTTAACGGTAATGAAAACGGCCGACATCGAGCGAATTTATGTGCCACAGATCGGTCTGTCTGACGGATTGGTACACGAGCTTTACGAAAAGTACACCATCAAAAAATAAGTGAGCGTTTTAAATTTTATATTATTCTTAACCTTTGGGATCACCGATGCCATTGATATTTTATTGGTGGCCATTATCCTTTACCTGGTTTATAATTTGGTTAAAGGAACTTCTGCTATCAATATTTTTATTGGTTTGGCATTAATTTATGTGGCTTACATTGTGGTGCGCGCTTTTGAATTTAAATTGCTGGGCTCTATTTTAAGTAAGTTCGTAAATGTTGGGGTAATCGCCATTATGGTGTTGTTCCAGCAAGAGATCAGAAAGTTTTTACTTTATATTGGATCAAACGAATTATTAAAGAACAAGAACTGGAAGAATATATTGAAGTTCTCTAACGCTTCCGACAACGATCTTTATCTCGACATTAAAGAAGTTTCAGCCGCATGTTTTAATATGAGTGAAACGAAGACCGGTGCCTTGATCGTTGTGTCACGCAAATCCGATCTGAAATTTTACATTCAAACCGGTACGCCAATTGATTCGTTGGTGAACAGTAAGGTTATTGAGAATATATTCTTTAAAAACTCCCCTTTACATGATGGCGCTGTTATTATTCAGGAGAACAGGATCGTAGCGGCACGCTGTGTGTTGCCTGTAACCGAAAAAGAAAACTTCCCGGCGCATTATGGTATGCGTCACCGCGCAGCAGTTGGTATTACCGAAGTTACCGATGCGTTGGCAATTTCTGTGAGTGAGCAAACCGGAGCCGTTTCGCTTACAGTAAATGGCGAGATCAACGCAAATTTAAATAAAGAAAAGCTGGAGTATTTGCTGGAAAAGAATTTAACGCTTGCAAAGTAAATTTTACCACCTTAAAGTTTTAATGCTTCACTGATACTTAATTTATCCTTGAGCAGCAGTTGTTCAAAATCTTTTTTCTGCTTAATAATGATTTGATTGGTGGTGTGTTTGCTGATCGTAAAATCATATTCTGTAGTTTCTTTACCTGAAGTTTGTAAGCCAGATAAGAATTTTATTTCCTCAGCAGATAGAATGCGCTCCGTTTTATATTTAAATTCCCAGTAACTTTTCTCTCTCAATTTTAATCCAGAGAATTTTCGATTAGGTAAAACGGTCATGCCGCTGGTAAAATATCTGATCACGTAAGCATCTGCTTTATGTATGATCACAAATTTTTCGGTGATACTAATGTGTTGTTCCTTCGATTCGATCTGCTGATTGCTTGTTTTGACCTCAACGGCCGCTGTTGTTGCTCTGCATTGATAATACACCAACGAATCGTTTGCGCCTAACTTAGCTAACAAAGTATTCTTGAATTTAACATCGGCATCCGCTTGCGCGGAAAGTATACCGCCGCAAACAATAAAACAAAATGTAATAAATAGCCTCACCTTAATATGTGATCTTAATTTGTTTTGAAAGATCAATTGCTTTTTGTTTTACAACATCAACATCCGATTGATGATCACCATAAGTTAATACAACGGCCATTCGTCGGTACGGACGAGTAGTTGGTTTATTGAATACGCGTACATCTGTTTGTTTATTGGTTAAAACAGTTTCAACACCTTCATATCCTTTTGGTACACCCTCTCTGTCGGCCAATACAACTGCCGAAGCGCCTTTTCGTTCTAATGTGATCTCTGCAATTGGTAATCCTATCACTGCTCTTGCATGCAATTCAAATTCACTTAAATTTTGTGTGCCTGCTAGTGTTACCATGCCGGTGTCGTGCGGACGAGGTGATAACTCTGAAAAGTAAACGCCTTTATCGGTTAAAAAGAATTCAACACCCCACAAACCTGCACCGGTCAATCCTTTTGTAACTTTATCTGCCATGTCTTGCGCTTCTTTAAGATCTTTATCAGAAATAGCGCAAGGCTGCCAGCTCTCTTGATAATCACCACGCTCTTGTCTGTGTCCTATTGGCGGACAAAACAAGGTTGGTCCGTTTTTTTGAGTAACCGTTAACAAGGTTATCTCCGAATGAAATTTAATGAACTCTTCAATGATCACTTCTTTATAATCACCGCGCGAGCCTTCCATAGCGTAATTCCAGGCTTTCTCTACATCGGCTTCTGTTTTTATCACACTTTGTCCTTTTCCGCTGCTGCTCATTAATGGTTTCACGACACAGGGTATGCCAATTTTTGAAACATTGGTCTTAAAGTCTTCAAGCGTTGTAGCATATAAATAATTTGCCGTACGCACCCCCAATTCTTTAGAAGCCAAGTCGCGTATAGCTTTGCGGTTCATTGTAAAGTTTGCCGCTTTTGCACTTGGAATAACCGTCATGCCTTGTTTTTCGTAATCGTAAAAACGCTCGGTACGAATGGCTTCAATTTCGGGCACAATGTAACTGGGTTTGTGTTTTGCAACCACTTTATCTAACGCTGCGCCATCCAACATGTTTATCACTTCAAACTCATGCGCCACTTGCATAGCAGGTGCGCCGGCATAACTATCTAAAGCAATTACATATTGTCCTAAGCGTTGCAAAGCGATCACGAGTTCTTTACCCAATTCGCCGCTACCTAGTAGTAAGATCTTATTCTGGATCATAAATTAATATTTAAAAATTTGATCTGTAAATTTTCAGGATACTTGTTATGAAAGGCGGCATAAATTCCGTAGCCTGCCACTAAACCAATGCTACCACCAATAACCGACCATATTTTGCGCTTGTTGCGGGCAACACGTTCATACCCTAATATATAGCCATCGTAATCTACAAATCGTGCATCGCTTACTGAGTTTGCTCTGATCTTGATCTTTGTAATGCCGCTAAATGCCATATAACCGTAAGGTAATACGGGTCCCCAAAAGGTGCCACTCATTCCGCCTATCAATCCGCAAACACCAGCAGCTATAGCGCAAGCCTTTGGTTTAAATCCACGTCGCGCATCATTTTCACCTTTCATGAACATCCACATTTCTTCACGGGTTAACCAATTGTATTTGGCAGTATCTTGCTGATAGTAATAACGATCGGTTCCGTTCGCAAACTTTACCATGTACAATTGGTCCCATTCGTAATGTATTTTTTTCCCCGGCTTCTTTGAATCGTTAACTGTAATAGCACCAAGTAAAGTATCCAATACTTTTTCGCCAACCACATTACCATTCATTAAATAAATTGAATCGCAAACCTGTGCTTTTGAAAAAAAGAAACTTAAACCGAGGATAGCTGCAAAAATAAGACGTGGAGCGATTTTCATAGCCTTAAAGATAATTCTTTAAAATAATATAATGAAATAATTGGGGTTATTTATATCTTTGAGTAACATGCCTAAAGTACTCATATTAGTGGCGCACAGGCCGCAGCGATCACCCAGTCAGCGTTATCGTTTCGAGCAATATTTACCATTCTTACAATCGCATGGTTACGAATTTACATGGTCGTATTTGCTTAATGAAAAAGATGATAAGGTGTTTTATAGTTCGGGGCATTTTGTTGCGAAGGTATTGATCATGTTAAAGGGATTGTTGATGCGCTATAGAGATGTACAACGTTTTAACGAGTTCGATCTTATTTTCATTCAACGTGAAGCTACTTTTTTTGGCACATCTTATTTTGAGAAAAAAGCAAAAGCTAGCGGTAAAAAAGTGATCTTTGATTTTGATGATGCTATTTGGATAGAAGATACCAGTCCGGGAAATCAAAAATGGAAATGGCTGAAGAACACAAATAAATTTAATACCAATGTAGCCTGTGCCAATATAGTGATAGCCGGAAACGCTTATTTGGCAAACAAAGCAAAGGAGTATAACAAGATTGTGTTGATCATTCCAACAACAGTAGACACCAGTTTTCATATCCCAAAACCGCAATTAAGAAATAAAGAAAAAGTAACGATCGGTTGGAGTGGAAGTATAAGTACCATAAAACATTTTGAAAGTGTTGTGCCGGTTTTGATCAAACTAAAAGAGAAATTCAATGATCACATTCAGTTCAAAGTATTGGGAGATGAATATTACACCAACGAAAAATTAAACATTAAAGGATTGTCTTGGAGTGCACAAACGGAGGTAGATGTATTGAACACGTTTGATATTGGTTTAATGCCTTTGCCGGATGATGCCTGGGCCAATGGAAAATGCGGATTGAAAGCACTAACCTACATGGCGTGTGGTGTGCCTGTTGTAACAAATCCTGTTGGCGTAAATAAAGAGATCATACAACACCTGGTTAATGGTTTTTTAGTGAATACAGAGGAAGAATGGTTGAAGGTTTTAGAAGAGTTAATTCATGATCAGTTGCTACGCGAGAAAGTTGGTTATGAAGGATCAAGAACGGTAAAACAATTTTACTCAGTGGAAGCAAATAAAGACAACTATCTTAAAGCTTTTAATAATGCTTAACGAATTAGAGAACTATTATTTTTCTTTACCCGAACCCGATCAAAGCACCTTGCTTTTCTTACGACAATTTATTCTTGATCTTTCAAAAAACATTACGGAGCATTTTAAATTCAGAACGCCTTTCTTTTATTATAACGGAAAGATGTTCTGCTATTTTAGCATTGAGAAAAAAACGTCACGAATTTATATTGGTTTTGTAAAAGGGCATGCCATAACGCATAAGGCTTTGATCGCAGGTAATCGCACACAAATAAAAGTGTATTATATTGAAAAGGATAAAGATGTAAGAATAAACGAATTGAAAGCGATATTAAAGGCAGCAGAGAAACTTATGTAGAGATCTACTCTTTAATTAATTTAATTTCCTTACTTCCATTAACGGTTTGAATTTTTACGATATACAAACCTTTTGCAAAAGCACTCAGATCAATTTGTATTTTTTTAAAAGTTGATCGTTCACTCAACACTACCTTACCTGAAACATCCGTAATGCTGATTGTTTTTGTTTCATCTGATAAGGTTTCGATAATACAATTTCCTTTGGTTGGATTAGGATAAACTAAAATGGTGATAGGGTCATTCGAATTCTCGTTAACACTCATACAACTAAATACCTGAATGTTTGTTGTTGCCGAATTTACGCAGCCGTTAGTTGTATTGGTGTAAGTGTAAACCGGACTAAACACCCCAAGTGCTGTTGGGTTTAAAGTATTGCCACTTACATTTGGTCCTGAATATACGCCACCAGCAGGTAATCCGGTAAGCGTAATTGGCGAACCTCCAAAAATAGTTAAGCACGATGTAAAAGTTGAAGGCGTTAAAATCACTGGATCTAAAGGATGTACGGTGATGTTCACGGTTTGCGAATTCACACAATTAAAACTGTTTGTTGCTGTAACACTATAAACAGTGGTTACTCCCGGTGAAACTGAAATAGTAGTTGTGTTAGCACCATTATCCCATGTATATGTATTGGCACCGCTAACTGTAAGTGTTGTTGATTTGCCTGCGCATAATAAAGTTGGGCTCGCTACGATATTTAAATTTGGTAAAGGAAATACGGTGATGGTGATAGCAGTGCGCGAGATACTAACAGTACACGAACTTGATTCGGCATAATAGGTATGTGTGCCTGCAGATAATACAGGTGTTGTGTAACTGTTACCGGTTCCTAAACTGGTTGTTGAAGTAGGTGAAGCATACCAATTTACTGTACTGGTGCTACTCACATTTAAAGTAGTGGTATTGCCGGCGCAAAACCTTAAGTTAACTGATGGTGTTGTATTAGCAGGCGCAATTGGAGCAGGACAGTCATAGAATTTCGCTAAGAATGCATCACCCCAACCATTGCCGTAAGTTGGTTGATGACTTCCGGGTGAAGCAATTGATGTGCCCGTATTTGTATCTGTTGAACCAACAATATAAAAATGGTTGGTGGCATCTGCCGTCATCCCATAACATAATTCATCGCCAGTCTCACCATAGTAACTTCCCCAGGTTCTTATACCTGCAATAGGTTCAAATTGCGCAATAAACACATCCCAAGTACCTCCACCATAATTTGGTTGATGACTGCCGGGTGTCGCAATAATTGTACCGCCTGATGTGCCAGTATGTCCGCCAATTTCAATATGCCCTGTGTTATGCACTGCAACTCCCCAGGCTTCTTCATCACCATTGCCACCATAGTATGTTCCCCATTGACGAACACCGGTTGAATTAAAGCACGCTAAAAAAGCATCTTGCGGACCACCGCCAAAATTAGGTTGATGTGACCCTATAGTTCCGATACTAAATGAGCTACTTGTTTTTCCTGCCATGTATACATTACCAGCCGCATCTATATCACAATCATAAGCCATGTCGGTTCCACTGCCACCGTATTGCGTGCCCCACTGGCGCACACCGGCACTGTTGAACTTCACAACAAAGGCATCTAAACTGCCACCACCAAAGGTATTTTGATGTGAGCCCGGTGAACCAATAACATTCGGAACAGAATTATCTGTCCAACCGGTTAAATAAACATTACCACTTGCATCCACTGAAACGCCTCTGCCAACATCGGTTCCTGTTCCACCATAAAATGTACCCCACTGACGCACACCGGCACTGTTGAATTTAACTAAGAATGCATCTTCTAATCCGCCATTAGTTGTTTGATGACTTCCAACGGTTGCAATATCTATTGAAATGGTAGCATCTGTTTTTCCGCATAAATAAACGTTTCCGGCGGCATCGGTTGCTAATCCGTTACCATGTTCTAAACCATCGCTTCCGTAAAACGAACCCCATTGACGAATACCATTGCTGTTGAATTTAGCAATATACGCATCCCAAATTCCACCAAATACTGGTTGATGTGAGCCGGGAGTTGCCACAATGCTTCCGGGCGCTGATAAAGAATGACCAGCTAAGAAAACATTGCCTGAATTATCAACGGCAACATTCAATCCAAATTCTCTTACAGGTCCACCATAATACGTTGCCCACTGACGCACACCGGCACTATTGAATTTTACAACGTATGCATTGTCTTGCCCACCACCAAAGGTTGATTGGTGACTTCCAACTGTTGCAATACTTGTTCCGTTTGTACTATTGGTTGTTCCTGCCATGTACACATTTCCATTCGCATCAACGGCAGAGTTTAAACTTGAATCGCCACCTGTTCCGCCATAGTAGGTTCCCCAAATACGCACACCGGGATCAATGATCAATGGTAATGAAGGATCAATACCCTCAATAGCAAAACTTATTATAGCGTTATTAATTACCCATTTGCTTTTAAGTGTTTTGTTGTTTTGTGTGACGTAAGGTGCCTGCTCAATTATTTTTCCAAGTGGCGTTTCAATTACCAGCTCGCCTCTCTCATTTATAAATAATTTTTTTGCGCCTTTAATTTCCAATTGTATGAGTTGATGATCGGCTCCCGGCGAAACAATGTAATCGTATTTTAAATGTCCGTTCTTTTGATACCAGCGTAGATCAATGCCTTTGTATATATCGGCATAAACTAATTCATTATATGTGCGAACATATGTAACACCATTTGGTTGAGATGGCGTATAAAATGTACTGAAACCACTGTGTGGCGAAACTTTTTTAATTACAGCATTTGAATTGCAATTTACCCAATTCACATCTATACGGTAAAAGGTTGATTGTATTGGAATTTTGATCAATTGCCCTTCTTTAAAACCGGGCTCCTCATGAGATTTATCGATCCTGAATTGCTGATAGCTGATGCCATTTTGTTTCAGAAAAAATGAAAGCTGACCATCGGTACCTGAAAACAAAATATCGGTACGCGGTTTATTGTACTGATCACTTACCTGACCTTTGTTCTCAATAAAAGAAAGGGTATTTGAAACAATTGGTTTATTGCTTTTGGCCTGAGCGCTTAAAGCGCCAACCATAAGTACAATAAAAGCAAGTGCTTTAAAGGAAATGAAGGTATGTTTCAATCGTAAAGGCATGTCTTAAAGATACAAAAACAATAGTTTACGCCAAAAAGTTTTAAGAAAATTTAATTAAAGCAACTTTTTTAATATCTCGCCAAAACGATACAGATCTTCAAACGAATTATACAACGGAACAGGCGCACAGCGTATCACATTTGGTTCGCGCCAATCAGGTATCACACCATTTTCGATCAATTTGTTGTATAAAGCTTTACCGTATCCATGTGCCACAATTGAAATTTGACAGCCACGATTTTCTTTTGGCGTGATGATCTCTAAACAATTATTTTTTTCCTTGTTTATCTCAGTTACAATAAATTCAAGATAAGCCGTTAAATGCTTGCTTTTTTCAAGCAGTTTGGTCATTCCCACTTCATCAAAAATATCTAACGAAGCTTTGCAAGCTGCCATGGCAAACACAGGCGCATTGCTCATTTGCCAGCGTTCAACGGTTTCAATGGGTTCAAACACATTGCCCATTAAAAAGCGCGTTTCTTTTTTTGTTCCCCACCATCCGGCAAACATCGGTAAGCTTGTATTCTTGTGATGGTTCTCGTGAACAAAAGCACCAGCTACACTTCCGGGACCACTATTCAAATATTTGTAACTGCACCAACATGCAAAATCTACCTGCCAATCGTGCAATTGTAAATCAATATTTCCGGCACCATGCGCCAAGTCAAATCCAACAACAGCGCCAACCTTATGTCCTGCTTCTGTTATGGCCTTCATATCAAAAACCTGTCCGCTGAAATAATTCACACCGCCGATCATGATCAAGGCTAATGAATCTTTATTTTTTTCAATGGCGGTTAAAACATCCTCATGACGAACATTGTATTCGCCTTCACGCGGCGCTAATTCTATCAAAGCATCTTTCGGATCAAAACCATGAAACTTCACTTGTGATTGTAAAGCATACTGATCACTCGGAAATGCTTTTGCCTCGCATAAAATTTTATAACGTTGTTTGGTTGGGCGATAGAACGAAACCATTAACAAATGCAAATTCACTGTCAATTGATTCATCATTACCACTTCGCTTGGTTTGCCACCAACGATCTTGGCCATTTTTTCGGTTAAAAACTCATGGTAATGCATCCATGGATTCTTTGCTAAAAAATGTCCTTCCACACCAAACTTTGCCCAATCATTTAATTCTTGTTGAATGTATGATTGTGTTGTTTTAGGCTGTAAACCAAGGGAGTTACCGGTAAAATAAACTACATCATCGTCGTTATGTTGAGGTAGTAAAAACTTTTCGCGGTAGTTATGTAATGGATCTTTTGCATCTAATTGTTTTGCAAAAGCAAGTGTGTTTTCGAAATTCATAAAACAAAATTAAAGCTAAATTAATTTATTTCTAAGTTTTCAAAGATATATCTTTGCATTGTATTAATCACAATTATTATGAAAAACACTATCTCAGCTCAGTTGTTTGAAGAGGCAAAGAATTATTTCCCCGGAGGAGTAAACTCACCGGTGCGCGCATTCAGAAGCGTTGGAGGAACACCTGTTTTTATTGAAAGAGGTAAAGGCTCTCACATTTGGGATGTGGATGGAAATGAGTATTTAGATTATTGTGGCAGTTGGGGACCATTGATCCTGGGCCATGCCAATGATAAAGTATTAAATGCTGTTGCCAAAACCATGCAAAACGGCACCTCGTTTGGTGCGCCAACACGTTTAGAGAATCAATTGGCAGAGTTGATTATATCCAACAATCGTTTTATTGAAAAGATACGCTTTGTAAGCAGTGGAACAGAAGCGGTGATGAGTGCCATTCGTTTAGCACGTGGTTTTACAGGAAGAAATAAAATATTAAAATTTGAAGGTTGTTACCATGGCCATAGCGATTCACTATTAGTAAAGGCCGGATCGGGTTTAGTTACATTTGGCAATACATCTTCAGCCGGTGTGCCGGAGAGTTTTGTGAACGAAACCATTGTGGTTTCATTGAATAATAAGCAAGCAGTTGAAGAAGCGTTTGCACAATTCCATAACCAAATTGCTTGCGTGATCATTGAACCAATACCTGCAAATAATGGTTTGTTGTTGCAGGATAAAGCGTATTTACAATTCTTAAGAGAGATATGCACCAAGAATGGAACACTTTTGTTGTTTGATGAGGTGATCAGCGGATTTAGAGTTGGCTTTGAGGGTGCAGCAGGATATTACGATATTAAACCGGACATTGTTACTTACGGAAAAATTATTGGTGGCGGATTTCCGGTTGGTGCATATGGTGCCAGCAAAGAGATCATGAGCAGTATAAGCCCGGATGGAAATGTATATCAAGCGGGCACTTTAAGCGGTAACCCGGTTGCCATGAGCGCCGGTATTGCTCAATTGACCGAATGTTTGAAATCTAATTTTTATACTCAGTTAGAAGCAAAAACAAAACAACTGGTGGCAGGCTTATCAGAAATTAAGAAAGATCATTTTAAAGTATTCACAGTGGGATCAATTTTTTGGTTGGCATTTACTGAGAAAGAAAAAATTCAGGCAGCAGAAGAAATTGATGGCGATAGCATGAAATATTTTAAAACCTTGTTCCATCATTTATTAAGTAAAGGTGTTTATCTTGGTCCGAGCGGTTACGAGGTTGGCTTTATTAACGAAGCGCACACAGATGATGATATTCGCAGAACTATCTTATTATTTAAAGAAGCGATGAATTAACAACATAAAAAAAGCCGGAGTATTTACTCCGGCTTTTTTGTTTTATTGAATTTTACTTCACCGAAATAATAGTACTGCCTTCTTTTCCTAAAACAGTGGTTGGATTTTTACCATCCCATTTTTGAATTTTCATGTATTCAATGTACATGTTGCTTAGGGTTAACTGTTTTCTTCTGATGGCTTCTGCTTCACCCGATGCTTCAATTACCATTTGTGCTGAATCACCACGTGCAATGGCGATCTTTCTGAATGCTTCGGCAACGGCTACTTGTTTTTGATTTTCGGCAACTTGTACTTCCTGTAAAGCTTTTGTTTTGGCTTCAATGGCCGATTGTAATGCAGGCGGCGGTGTAATGTTGGTACGAAGCTGACTAACGGTAAACCACTTTGAGATGCGTTTGTTACATTCAATAATGATAGACGATTCAAATAATTCGCGGTGATTAAAGATACTATCAACCGCCCATTTGTTGGCCACATCATTTACTGATCCTACGATAGCGGTTTTTAACCAACCTTGCTCCACTTCTTTAATTGGCAAACGTAAATTTTGAAACATATCACCAACGGTTGCCGACACCAATGCGTAATTAAATGATGGTTTAATATCTGCACTAAAACCACCTTTGGTAATTACCGTTTGCACATTGTAATCAATATGCTGCTGAAAGGTTGGGAACTCATATAATTTTTCGGTCCAGTCGTTAAACACTACCCATCCTGTTTTATAAGTGTAGTCAGAAACACCGCGCTCATCGCCTGTTAAATTTACTTTTAAACCAAGATGACCTGCATCCACTCGTTCAAGGGTAAATGGGTTTACCAAACTTAAAATAATACCAATGATCAAGGTCAAGATGGGACGCATGATCCATTTGCCAAATTCTGATCGGATATCAAAATTTTTACGTGTTCTGAATAAAATGGCAATGGATACGGTTAAGAAAATTAAAAAGATGTATAATGAAATCATGGTTTATGGATTTAAAATTTTAATGATCTGTTTTACGAGGTAAACAACGAATGCAACTGTGCCAATGATCACCACTGCCGAAATACCGTATTGTAAATACATATTCATGGGGCGGTTGATGCAAAATTCAAAATACAAACCTAATAATGCGATCACCAGTATGCTCAGTAATAGAAGCTTAATAAATGTGTTCATGGATCAGTTACGTTATACAACAAATTTATTCAAATAATTGAATTTACAAATTGTAAGTAATGAGCATTTATGAGAACACACAAGGACAGGCAAAGCCTATTTTATTTTTCAACCCGTACATCATCTATCCAAAATTCACCGGCGCTTAAAACATTTACTTCTATTCGTAAACGTTTCATGTTCTTTGGCAGTGTATAGGTCAATTCAACTTTTTCCCAGTTAGCATGTGTTTCCGATGATTCAAAAACCGGACCTTCCGATCGGTTCAATTCGTCAACGCCCGAAATTTTAATGCTGAACTTGGCGCTTGTGTTTTTTATCCAACAACCAATTTTGTAGGTTTCGCCGGGTGTTAAGGTAATTTCTTGTGAAATGCCGGGCGAGAGGTTTCCGCCTTTGTTGCTGCATGTTCTTACATTAAAATATAAAGACTTAGCACCATCTTTAAAATTAACGGTATCACTATTGATGTCAAAATCGGCATTGTTAATGGTTTTGGTGGTGTAACACAACCAATTTACAGGCAAATGGTTCTTTGTTTGTTCAAAGCTGCCGTTCATTCCAGCCGACTTGTCGCTAATCGATTCGCTTAAAGGTTTAAAACAAGCGGAAAGGAACATCAAAGAGAAAGCTGCGGGCACAAACACCGCGGACATTGTTTTTACTGAATGTTTCATTTTGTTGGGCATTAATTTGCCCTCAAAATTAATTCGGTAATTTTTTAAAGCTTTTGACAAATGTCAAAAAATGAAGGAGCGAATACTTATTGGACGTTTGAATAAGAAAAGATCAATAATTGATCACTTCCGGATTTACAAAAAAGGGATCGCAGCCATTCTCGTATTTGAATTCGATCTTTAGTTTTTCTTCGTACGGAATGCCCATTTTAAAAAAACTTAATTCAAACACATCCGAATTAATGTTTGTATACGGTTTGCCATTTACCAATACTTCTTTGATACCATATCCATTGCCCGAACGTGGATTAACAACCAATAAACTTGCGTTGTAATTTTTTCCTTCAATGATCAAGGAGTTTTTACCCGATGGATCTTCTGCTTTAATAGCGCCGGGATTCATGAGGATGGGTTCTTTGATAGGATTACAATCTGCTTTGTAATAGATCTTCATTTCAAACTTTTCGCCTTTTTTTAATTTGTGAAGACTCAGATCAACCTTAAAAATTTCGGCGTTTATTTCATCGGTAGTGTAATTGCCATTGATCTTTAAACCGGTAAGGCAAAAGCCAATACCCGATTTACCGAATGAGTTTCTGATCATCACATCTTTATTATTGTAAACACCTTCAACAACCATGTGGTGCGATAGGTCTTTATACGTAACGCCATCTTGCGACCAAACAGAGGTGTCCTGAAACAAAAATCGCGTGATCTTTTGCGCATTTAAATGAGTTGCCAATAAAAGTGCGAATGAGGTAATTAGTGTTTTCATGTTTGGATAAATAATAAGAGCTATAAATTTATTTGGTTCTGGATTCTTTTAGTTTTGATAATTTCATTTAACTCGTGTAAGGCCCCTCAATCTCTAAAAGAAACTAAATATAAATTTAAACTAAATTCTTTTATACTTAAAAAATAATACTGCGAATTAATTTATCTTAATCCCCACCAACAACACATCATCAACCTGTTCTAAATTTCCTTTCCATTGGTTAAATAAATTCAGTAGAATTTCTTTTTGTGAACTAAGTGGCAAATTCTTTTTTTGATTTAGTACCTCGCATAGTTGTTTGTATTTGAATTTTTTTCCTTTTGGTCCGCCAAACTGGTCGGCAAAGCCATCGGTAAAGGCAAATAGCACATCCTCTTTTTGTAATTGCAAAGTATGCAGTGTAAAGTTTTGTTCGTTCTTTAAAGATTTACCAACCGGTATTTTGTCGGCAGCAATTTCAATGATCTCGTTGTCACGTAATATTAGGAGCGGGTTGTTGGCGCATGTAACTTCTAATGTGTTCGTTTTAAAATCAAATGCCATTAAACTGCAATCCATACCATCGTTGCCACCATCGCTAACACCTTCAATTGCTAAACTTTCTATCAATCGTTTACGAACATGTGCTAAAATTTCATTTGGTTTATCAATGCCACGCTCGTTAATGGCTTCATTTAAAAAGGAAATGTTCAACAAACTCATAAATGCTCCGGGTACGCCGTGTCCGGTTGAATCAGCTACTATAAAATAAAATTTATTATGCGCAGGTGTGGCCCAGTAAAAATCGCCACTAACAATATCTTTCGGGTTAAAAAGCACAAAGTGTTCAGGAAGATTTTTGTTCAACAAACTTGTACTTGCCAATAAAGCTTTTTGAATGCGTTGAGCGTAATTGATGGAATCAAGAATTTCCTTGTTTTTTTCTTCTAACTCAACAAATGCATGTTTTAATTTTTGCTCAGCATCATGTCTCAACATTACTTCTTTGCTAAATGTGCGATTCCAGAATATCATGGTGATGATAAAGCCAATACTGCCTATGATCATCATTGCGCTTGCGCCTGGCCAATGCATTATTTTAAAAAGTACAGATAGAATGATCAACGCAATGGAAATGAGATCTGCGAAACTTAAAACAATTTGTTTCCAGTTAAATAAATGTTTACGCGCATCAAATCGTTTTTTAATAACCAAGGGCAAAACTGAGAAGGAAAAAAACAAAAGGCCCAAAATAAATTCAATAGCAGCGCCTGCATACGAATTCATTTTACTATAAATAGCAAAAGCAAGAATGAGTGTACAAATAAGGGCAGTGATAAAAATAACTCTGGTCATTTTTTTCGGAGAACTATTAAAATAGATCACAGGTATGCTAATGCTGATACAAAACAAACCTAAAAGCGTAAGTAGTATAAAAATTGCCTTTCCATTATCCTCAAGAATATTAAAAATTGTTAGGTCTAAAATAATGAGGACAATTAACGTTAGGCCGGTGATCAAAAGCCCTTTTCCCAAATTTTTCATACTAGTAATCAATAATTTAGCTCAAATATAGGAATAAATTTATAAATAATACACCAATGCATAAGAAAACAATGTATCTTTGTCTTAAGTAAACGTTATAATGTTATGAACTACTCATCCGAATTAATTAAAGGCACCTTAAAAACCATCATTTTAAAGCTCTTAAAAGAGAACAAGCGCATGTATGGTTACGAGATCACACAAAAGGTAAAGGAGCTTACCAATAATAAAATCCAACTAACAGAAGGTGCTTTATACCCATCGTTACACGCCTTAGAGGCCGAAGGTATTTTAACCACCGAAACCGAATTTATTGGTAAACGCGTTCGCAAATATTATTTGTTAAGTGAAGAAGGTAAAAAACGCACGGATGAAAAAGTGAATGAGTTTGCCGATTTTATGAATACCATGAAAGTATTGTTGAATATTGAAACGCGATCAATATAAAACATGTACAAACTCAAAGATCAACATATTGATTTTATTCTTAACGACATCAGTGCACGTGGCGTTACGATAGAGGACCTGCAGTATAACCTCTTGGATCATATATGTTGTATCATTGAGAATAATCTCGAAGAGAATGGAGACTTCGAGAACTTTTATCAAAGAACAGTACAATCTTTTTTTAAAAAGGATCTGAAGGAGATAGAAGACGAAACAATTTCTCTTATAATTTTTAAAAACTATTACACTATGAAAAAAGTAATGATCGTAAGTGGCACCATTTCTGCAGTATTTTTTAGTTTGGGCCTTATATTAAAATTCTTGCATTTGCCCGGCGCATCAATGGGAATTATTCTTGGAATTGGCTTGTTAAGTATTGTTTTTTTACCTCTCATGTTCGTGTTAAAAATAAAAGAAAAACAACAGCTGAAAGATAAATTTACCATTGGCACCGGCGCAATTGCAGGTATACTCATCAGCTTGGGCATTTTATTTAAAGTAATGCATTGGCCCTATGCAAATATGATGATGAATGCATCCATTGCCATCTTGATATTACTATTCTTACCATTTTATTTTTTTACCGGAATCCGCAATCCTGAAACGAAGGTAAACACAACGGTATCAACAATACTTATTGTTTCGGCTACCGGCTTGCTTTTCACCTTAATGCGTTCGCCTCGTGCCTCTTTATTAATTGATGCGCAACACATCAAATCTTATTTACATGATGAGAAGTTGTTGCAAGCCGAAAAAGTGGCGGTAAATGAGGCAAGTGATTCAACACAAAAAGAACTGGCTGCCAAAGGCAATGAGATCTTAACCTTTTGTGAAGCATTTAAGAAACGCTTTATTGAATTAGAGACCGAGAACAGTAGTAAAGATCTGAAAGCCGATTTTGAAAGCAACAATATTGTGATGCATGAGCACACCATACAAGCCGGTTTTAAAAATGAGTTTTATATGGAGCAATCAAACAAACTCGAAAAATTAGTAGCAGATTACAACACGTTTGTAAAAGCGAATGCGCAATTACCAATTGAGTTTGAATTAACGCAAACAAGCAAAGAAGCAAACTCCTTAAGTTGTTTTATCATGTTAGGGCAATTGAATCAAATTGAGCGCACCGTGTTACACAATCAGCGCGCTTTAATAGCCTGCAAATAAAAAAAGGTATAAGGCAAATTGTAAAAGGATCAATCCATCCACAAGCACCGAAAAATAAAATCGGTGTTTGTGCTCGGTGGAATAATACATCAACACCATACCTAACACACCGGTAATAAAGTTGGCTATGAGCTGGGGCGTATTTTGTGCGAGTACCATGTATACAAGCAATAACAATAAGCCTGTATTTTTTGCAAAACCCAAGCCAAAACTCACCGGAATGGTTTTTACCTGATGCTGTTTGTCGCTGCGAATATCTCTTATATCAAAGGGAATGCATATGGCCGCCATAAAACAAAATTGTGAGAGCAGATACGCGTATTCTTTGAATTCAAAATGTTTGAAACCACTAAACACTGTGCCATCATAAAACAAGGGAATAAGAATAGAAGTAACTACCCACACCATTGAAATAAAAAAGATCTTAAAGAATGGCATGCGACGAAGCGTGAACGGTGGTAAAAAATAGAATACGCTGAAAATCGCTGCCGGTATGTAACACAGTAAGCCCATCTTAAAGGCTTGGTAATTTACTTTAAAGATGAGGTAATACAAACTGGCCAAAACAAACATTAAAGTGAATAGCAAACGTTTATTGTTTTGATACCAAGCTAAACGCGGATTAGCATTACTTTTTGTGCTTTGGTAAATGCGCTGTAAATTATATAAACTAAAAGTAGATAGAAAATTAGTGGCAGCAAAAAATGTCGCGGCATTGGCCGAGTAATTAAATGTAATGGCTGTTTGAATGGTAAATAAAAAAGAAGCAGCTGCTATCAGTAAATTTGAATACGTTATAAAATCAAGGAACTGACCAGGTATTTTTTTTAATCGTTGCAATGCTTAATTCAATCGTTGTCTGATCACTTCAAATAATATAATGCCGGTTGCTACCGATACATTCAAAGATGCAATTTCGCCACTCATTGGTATCTTCACTTGCACATCGCTGCGTTTCACATACTCACCGCTAATGCCATTCTCTTCACTACCCATAATAATAGCGGTAGCTTTTTTTAAGTCTGCATCATACATTAATGTTTCTGTTTTTTCGTGACAAGCAACTATTTGTATGTTGTATTCTTTAAGGTAATCAATGGTGTTCTTTAAATTATCTTCGCGACAAACTTTAATTCGGTGTAAAGCACCTGCGCTGGTCTTTATGGCATCGGCATTTATTTGTGCCGCACCACGCGAAGGAATAATGATAAAATCAACACCCGCACATTCTGCACTACGGGCAATGGCACCAAAATTTCGAACATCGGTTACGCGATCAATGATCAGGATCAAAGGTGTTTTCCCTTTTTCAAAAACATCTTGCAACAGGTCTTCTGCATTGTAATACGTTACTTCCGTTAAAAACGCGATCACGCCCTGATGATTCTTATCGGTCATGCGTTTTATTTTTTCGGGAGGCACAAATTGGTACGGAATATCCTTACCTCTTAAGGCCGTGCGTAATTGATTGAATAGTTCATTTGATAAGCCTTTTTGTAAAAGTATCTTATCAATATTCTTATCAGCATTGATGGCTTCAATAACTGCGCGAATTCCAAAGATCAAATTATCTTCCATCAGATGAGGTTGAATTGTTTTAAGTGATGTATGGCGTGTTTATGTAAAAGCTGTAACCACTCTTCATAATTTAAGTCGCCAAAAAACGGATTGGTAACGGTTTGCTCGGGTTTGTGTTCGTAGAAGTCTAAAAATTCTTTGATCTCCACCTCTAATTCTGCAATGGCCTCTTGTATATTCTTATTTCTTAATGGTGCAGCGTCATCACTCATCAACGCATTTTTGGTTCCCGGTCTGAATTCTTTATCGCTTAAAGCAAAGCTTTTCATTTTTGCAACCATTTCGGGTGGTGTATGCAAGGCATGTACAATTCGCATCGATGAAACCGCTATGCTTTCGCTCATGTGTTCGATCATACCCTGTGGTGATAATACGCCCCAGTTTCCTTTTTCGTCTCCTTTTAATTTTTTGAGGAGCGGTACGTACTCGTTCTTAAAAAATAATTCTTTACTCTTACTCATATCTCAAAATTAGGCTTTATTGTTCAATTCAAAAACTTTATCCGCACATCGTTCACCATCCATGGCAGCACTTACAATTCCTCCCGCATATCCGGCACCTTCGCCACAGGGAAATAAATTTTTTAATTGTGGGTGGGCCAGCGTTTCAGTATCGCGTGGAATACGCACCGGTGTTGAGGTACGCGATTCTACTCCAACGATCAAAGCTTCGTTGGTTAAATAGCCTCTCATCTTTTTTCCGAATTCTTTAAAACCAAGTTGCAAACTTTTCCCTATTAAATTACCAAGTACTGTTTGCATATCTACCGACTTTAATCCCGGTTGATACGAACAATCCGGTAATGATGAACTTAATTTTCCGTTCACAAAATCCTGCAAGCGTTGCGCCGGAGCCGTTTGAGTTTTTCCACCTGCAACCCAAGCGTTTTTTTCCAATTCTTTTTGAAACGCTAGTCCGCTTAATTCACCATACTTGGCAAAAGGTTTAAAATCATTCATTGTTAAGCCAACTACAATACCACTGTTCGCATATGGGTTATTTCGTTTACTTGGGCTCCATCCATTGGTAACCACTTGCTCCGGACCGGTAGCGCATGGCGCTATGATGCCACCGGGGCACATACAAAACGAATACACACCATGTTCGTTCACCTGATTAACTAAACTGTAACTGGCTGCCGGCAAGTATTCACGTTTTTGAGATACTTCTATTTTAGTTTGACAGTGATATTGTATGCTGTCGATTATCTCCTGCGGGTGCTCAACGCGAACTCCCATGGCAAAAGGTTTAGCTTCTATTGTAATGTTTTTATCATTCAGTAATTCGTAAATATCTCTGGCCGAATGTCCGGTTGCTAAAATTATGTTTTGAACAGACATTTCATTCGTGCCATTATCCGATTCAATAATGACATCAGTTATCTGATCGTTCTTAATTTTAAGATCAACCAGTTTCGTGTTAAAGTGAACCTCGCCGCCATGCTCAATAATTCGTTCGCGCATGTGCTGAATGAGTTGCGGTAATTTATTGGTGCCAATATGCGGATGCGCATCCACTAAAATTTCTTCACTGGCGCCGTGATACACAAAGGTGTTCAATATCTTATCAATATTTCCGCGTTTGTTGCTGCGCGTGTAAAGCTTGCCATCGCTGTATGTTCCGGCACCGCCTTCGCCAAAGCAATAATTACTTTCGGGGTTTACAATGTGATCTTTATTAATGGCTGCCAGATCGCGTCTTCTGCTTTTTACATCTTTACCGCGCTCTATAATAATCGGCTTAATGCCTAATTCCAAACAACGCAAAGCGGCAAATAAACCTGCAGGACCGGCTCCTATGATATGACAGGTTTGTTTCGCATTGCCAACTTGTTTGTAATCAAATGTGATCTGATGAGTTGCAACCGGCTCATCAATAAACGCATCAATAGTTAAATTAACTTTAATGTTTCGTGAGCGCGCATCAATACTGCGTTTGGCTAATTTAATATGAAGCGATTGATTGGCCTTTACACCCAGAGCTTGCGATACTTCTGCTTTTAAAAGCTGCTCATTGGCAGCAACAGATGGTGTAACTTGTAATTGAATTTTCTTTTGCATGAATGAAAGGTGTTTATCCTTTAACAAGACAAAGATAAAATAAAAAAGCCGTTGACGAACATCAACGGCTTTAATAATTAAAACAAGTTCAATTTATTGCAAGATAAATTTAATTACCTGAGTTTGCGCATTGGCACTAGCTTTTACAAAATAAACCCCGCGAGCATAATCATTTACGTTCAACACATACGATCGTGTTCCTTTTGTAAGTGTTTTTGTAGTTAATGTTTGACCCACAGCATTGTAAATGGTGAGTTGCAGGTTATCTGAATCAATGGTTGTATTAATGGTTACAATATCCTGTGCCGGATTCGGGAACACATTAAGGTTTGATGAAATGGTGTTTTCAATTAATGCAGCACATGCATTCACATTCATTAAAACACTGGCCGTATTTACACAATTATTAGCGTCTGTATAAGAATAAGTGATCACATGATTACCGTTGCCTGCAACATTCGGATCAAAATTAGAACCGCTTACGCCGCTACCAATATAAGATCCACCACCAGGTAAGCCGTTAAGCGAAACAGCACCGGTACCCAAGCAAATATTTGTTGGATTTTGATTAAAGGTAACATTTGGTAATGCGTTCACCACAACATTTACCGTTTGCGTTTCAAAGCAAACATTGTTTAAAGATCCTGCAACCGTATAAGAAGTGTTTGAAACCGGACTAATAGTGATGCTCGATGCATTTGAAGAATTGCTCCAGGTGTATGAATTAGCACCACTTGCTGTTATTACAGTTGATGAACCCGCACACATGGCAATGTTGTTTGAATTTAAGGTCATTAGTTGCCCCGGGCAATTCACATAAGTTTTTCCGAAGTAAGGAACGTGGTTATACGCTGTAACTGTTACATCAATGGAATCAATGGAATTGATAGCTGCAAAATTGATCAATACACTTCCCGACGAAACTACACCGGTACCTAAAATATTACCTTGTTTGGTTAGGCAAACAATGGCATTATTCACATTGCAATTTACAGCCAATTGATTTACACCAACCAGTTCAAGTGTTGAATGTGTAACCGCCATTAAGCTAGGAACATTTGTTCGTACAATTACCGAAGGGTCTCCAAAAATGGTCCAAGTATCAGTCATATCATAACCACTTTGGCCGTAAAAATCATTCATTTTATATAAGCCATTAAAGGTTATACCGCCAAACGAACGTTTAATGTTATTGCTGTATGCTTCGCATAATATTGTATCCATTTGATCTTGACCTTCCATTGGTTCATCCCAATATTGATTGATGGTAGACATGATGGTTGCAACAGCGCCGGTTGGTTGTCCGCCATTGCTCGCTCTTAGCCATGTTTCAGCAAAACAGGTTTGATTTTTAAAGTTGCCATTTACACACGCCACCGAAAAAATGAACGGCCATTTTCCTGCATTAGTTAGCGTATTTATATTACTTGATGAAAATCCTGAAGAAGCCCATGAAGTATTTGAACCATGACCAACATAATTAATGATACCTACGCCGGTATTAATTTCGTTAGCGATCATTGCAGGACTTGGATTACCGGCAGCATCTGCAAGCCCCTGCGAACCATCATACATTTCAGCAACATTGGTATAGGTGTACGCAAGTAATTGACCTCTGATGCTGCGCATGTGTTGATAATCCATTTGACTATCATTTCCGGGCCCTTCACTGGAAGCAATACCCATTCCTTTTTTATACCAAGTATCATTAACCGTTACGTTTCTTTCATAAGTAATAGATCGGTTTACTTGTGTTGTAACGTGAGATGGTGTTTCAGCAGACATTCGTCCAACGATAATATCAGGATATTTGTCGTTACCCAAAATATAACTATAGCCATTATCCGAATCCCCGCTATTTGTAAAGAACATCGGCGTTATATGTTGCGCATCGCCAACAAGTAAAAGATAGGTAAGACCATTTGTGTTGTAATAATTAGTAACATAATTTTTAATAGAAGTGGTTGTATTACCTACACTTGAAATAGGCACAATGGTAGTAGGAATTCCAATTTGATTTTTCCAATTCACAAAGGGTGTCATGGCACTCATATAGGCATCGTTGCAAATGATAAGCATTTTACCGCCTTCTGCCAATGGAACGGACGATGATAAAGAACTGAAATTCAGAAATTGATGCTGATAAATGTTCAAGAACGTTTGGTCGATGCTCACCGGATTTGATGTGGAATTTGAATTTTTTGAAGTGTTGCGGTTATAAACTCTTACAACTAATTCATTATATACGCGTAAAACTTTTGTTACGGGGTTGTATTGAAAAGGTTGAAAAGAAACACTTTGACCGTGAAAATCACGTAGTATATAAGTTTGACCTAATTCAACCAAATTGCCCGGAAAAAAAGCATTTTGAGCGTAAGTTTCGTTTTTTGTAAAGGGAATATCGTTGATGTTGAATTTACGTGAAACAGTTCCTTTGGATGGAGCTACATCGATATTTGTATAATCCGTGTATTTTGAACTTAATATTTCGAAACCCATTTCTGCCTCAACAGGAACGATCAAGGAAACTGTATGTTTTGGAATATCAGGACATCCTTTTTTGTGAATAGAAACGCCGTTTGGCGAATGAATCACAAATTCCTCATTTTGAGCAACTTTTACCGGCTTTTGTGAAAATGAACTTATTTCAACTTTAATGATCGATTCGTTTATGTTCGATTCTATAAGCTTTACAGGTTGGCCATTACTTGCAACTAAATCAATGGTGCTAAATGTTGCGGTAAGTAACAAACTAACACGAAGTAATTTTTTAAACATGCTCAATTAATTTAAATTATTAAATGGAGTACCAAAGAGATATTTAAATTTAGTAAAATATATCAAAAGAAGCCATTATTCACTTGTTTTTTTGATCAGATCCTGTTTAGGAATATCATAAAGACATATAAAAACAACAAAACCACCTTTTTGAGGTGGTTTTGCAGATAGAAAATAATTTCAAATTACAGTTTACGAATATCCAACTCGTTGATGATGTTAGTTGCACCACCAAGTTTTTCTACTACCCATAATACGTAACGCACGTCTACGCAAATGGTGCGGTTCAAGTCTTTATCAAAGGCAATTTTATGACTTAACGCTTCGTAGTTACCATCAAAAGCTAAACCAACTAATTCGCCTTTTGCATTAATTACTGGTGAACCTGAGTTACCACCGGTGATATCATTAGTAGTAATAAAGGCAACAACAATGTCGTTTGTAGCAGCATCTTTATACTGACCAAAATCTTTTGCCGCAGCTAACTCCAATTGTTTTTTAGGAAGATCAAATTCGTAATCGCCCGGTTTGTATTTTTCTAAGATACCTTTTAAAGTACATACGTGACTATATTTAACGGCGTCACGCGGTGAGTATGATTTAACATGACCGTAAGAAACACGCATAGTAAAGTTTGCATCCGGATAAAATGTTTTACCCTTATTCATTTCTAAATAACCTTTTAAATACGCACGATTTAAAATAGTGTTCTTGTTTGTGAAGTCAGTTGCAAATTTTCCGTAATTGCTGTTGTAGTTAGTTACAAAAGCACTTGCCAATTGAAACGCCGGATCTTTATGCAAAGCAGCGGTATCAGGTGTGGCAAAGAATCCGTTTGCTTTATCTTTATTTAAGAACATGGTATTAGCGAACACATATTCAGATAAGGCTTTAAATGTTTCTGCTTTTGAAAGATCACCATATTTTGATTTGATCATTTGGAAAGTAGCAGTAGGGTGTTGCGATGGATCAACATCATTATAGAACATTTGCACCATAGATGCTAAAATGTTTTTATCAGATGCAATATTCTCTTCAACAATAAAACGTTCAAAGGCTCCTTTAACAGCTTTGTTCATATTGGCAATATCTTCAGGTTTTGCATTTGGTTTAGCTATGGCAGCATCCAATGCCATTAAGTTAGAAGCAAACATTAATAATGGCGAGCCTAAGATACCTTCGCGAATGTATACACGGTGTTCGGCATAAGGGCGCCAAGCAGCGTAAGATTTTTCAATGTCTGCAAATATGTTTTCATACTCAGGTTTACCTTTTGCCCAGGCATTGAAGGTTTTTTCGCTCTCTTGTTTTTGCTCGTATACTTTGTATTTTAGTAATTGCTTTGATTCACCATCAAAAAACTTCCAGTAGTTAGCAATACCTGCATAAGAACCTGCTAATTGAATTTTTACTGCCGGATCTTTTTTCATTTCTTCCATCATGTGCTTTAAACGCACATCACGCAAGCCAACTAAACTCGGGTTCTCAATATCAGTTTTTAATTTCACACCAAAAGAAGTTTCGTAACGGTTAGTTCCACCAGGATAACCGTATATCATGGTGTAATCACCATCTTTTAAACCTTTAATTGAAATAGGTAAAAAATGCTTTGGTTTGTAAGGTACGTTATCTGCATTGTATTCAGCCGGCTTACCATCTTTACTCATGTATACACGGAAGATAGAGAAATCACCTGTATGGCGCGGCCATTCCCAGTTATCCGTATCGCCACCAAACTTACCAATACTTTCAGGAGGTGTACCAACTAAACGAACATCGGTATAACGCTCATAAACGAATAGTAAAAATTGGTTGTCTTTAAAGAACGAACCAACTCTGCCTTCTAAACCTGTACCTTCAGTAGATTTTTTAGCAATTTCCTGCATGATGCCGGGTAATTTAACCGGAATTTCTTCCTTGCTTAAACCCGCTAATTTTTCATTAACCTGTGCAGTAACATCTTCGATCTTGGTTAAGAATTGTGCATGAACACCTTTGGCATAGATCTCCTCATTTTTTGATTTTGCCCAAAAGCCATCGCGTAAGTAATTGTGCTCAACCGAACTTGCAGCAGCAATGGCATTGTAACCGCAATGGTGGTTTGTAAAGATCAATCCTTCTTTACTTACAATTTCACCGGTACAGCCGCCACCAAAAATAATAATAGCGTCTTTTAAGCTGGCTTTATTAATACTGTAAAGTTGTTCTTTAGTAAGCTTAAGGCCTTTTTTAACCATGTCGTTATAAACCTGTTCGCCCAGCAATTGAGGTAACCACATACCCTCATCCGCTTTAGAGATATTACTTAGTAAAACAATACCAAGAAATAGGGATAGAAATTTTTTCATAGAAACGTGTACGTTGTTTAATAGTTAGCGGTGCAAATGTACACGTATTACATTGATTTAGGTAAAATTTGGGGGTAAATTAGATTAACGGCTTATTTTTTAGATGTTTGGTGAATATTAGCCTACTAAATCATGAATTTGGCAATTAACTCAATAAACTCATTTTGAAGACTTTGCAATTTATCTTGCGCATAAAGGCTATGTAAACTCAGGTTCCAATCGGCTTTTGAAATACCTTGTTTTTTGGCATTATCCACCAGATCCTGCGCAATTTTTGGACGAGGCCCCCATGTAAAAAGCTCCTTTTTATTTTCATCCAAACAAATAAGTTTAGGAATAGCTCTTCCGCCATTGGTAAGGTATTGGTCCATCAGATCCAAATGCTCATCACGGAGTAAAATTTTAAAGGAGATCAATGGGTTTATTTCCTCCATTTTAGCGAACAGCGAAATGTTTTGGGCACTATCACCACACCAGCCTTCGGTAATAACAAGCCAGGTATAAGGTTTTATTATTTTAGATACAGTTTGTTTGGTAGCTTCATTTAATACTAATGTTTTATCGATACGTTGAGAGCGTTGCAAATTAATTTTAGCGTAATGCAGCATGGCCTCGCTTTGGTCGTTACCCGTTGTTTTACCTTGAGCCATAAGGTCTTCGAGCAATTGACGGTATTGTTTGTACGATAAGGCGTTTTGAAGCAGAGAATCGGAGATCATGTTATTTAAATTGAATCTGTAGTTTTTTAGGTAAAGATGAAACAACCAATTCATAGGAATGTTCTATCCAGTTTTGAAGCAGCTTGTTACTTACCGAGCCATCGGCCAAAATGGTGTTCCAGTGCTGTTTGTTCATGTGGTAGCCGGGCTTCACGCAGCTGTAGGTTTCACGCAATTCGATAGCTTTTGAAGGATCGCATTTAACGTTAAAGGATAAGGGCTTTGATTCGATATCCACCAGCAAAAAAATTTTGCCACCCACTTTAAAAACCAGGGTTGTTTCGTTAAAAGGGAAACTTTCTTCAACCCCTTTTTTAGAAATGCAAAATTCGCGCAGTGAAACAATATCCATAAGAAGTAATACGTTATTTCAACATGTATTCGTTGGGCAAATTTAGTTATTTAATCTTGTTAAACATTTTAATGATCAGTGCATGTAAAAAGAGTAATGATCTAGTTATTTATCAAGAGAAACGGATCGATCTGAAAGAAGTAGACAAGCCTATAACGTTAAATTGCTCTAATATCGATTTAAAGTTAAACAGCGATAGTATTTATGGTTTTATAATGATCACCAAATCGGGTAGAGATGAGCTTTTCAACGAATCGTATGCGAGTTTATACTTTTCGGCATATGGCAACCCGATCAAAAATTATTACGAAGGAGAATTCAAAGGAAGTCCAATTACAGCTAAGTACCAAACAAATAGCACAAACGCGATCTATTTAAAATTTTTATATGAGAACAAGTGCTATGAACTTATTACGCGTAGAGGGTTTTCAAATGCTATTTTATATAGTTATTACCAACCACAAGGGATACTCACTTTTGATTATAAATTGCGTTATGATGGCGCGGTAATTAATACAGACACAATAATTACATGTTCCAATCAGGTTGTTAAATTAACAGACACCATAGTTAAATTAAAAACATGTAATTCAACCGCAAATTACAGTAAACCAACACGTTTTATGATCAATTTTTTAAATCAGGAATATTTTAAAATTGGGAACAAATATTTTGTAATTGTGAAGCAGGTTGTACATGATTTTACTAATTATTAGGCCATAAAAGTATTGTTAACAATAAAATAATATACCAATTATTGCCCCATACCAACCACTTATAAAACACTTTATTTTATGCGGTTTAAACCCATAATTTTGTGGCTAAAACGTCGTTATTCCAATAAAAACGTAATAATGGATAAAACTTTTTAATTATAACTATTTTTATTAAGTTTGGCGTTCATATTAAAACTTTAAAAACAACTAATAACACATAAATCTATGAGCAAGAACAAAACATCAGGAGGATTTCCTTTGGTAGTTTCAGCGTTAGCAATTGCAATTTGCATTGGTATTGGCGTATTTATCTTTAATAGCGTGCTTGGAGCACCTAGTAACTTTGAAGGTGGCGATCCTATTAAAGGTCATCCGCACAACATTTTAGGAACCATGTATAAAGGTGGTTTCATCGTACCAATCCTTATCGGTTTCTTATTAACCGTGGTTACTTTCGCTATTGAGCGTTTTGTAACAATTATGAAAGCAAATGGTAAAGGCCAAACAGATAAGTTTGTTGCAAACATTAAAGAATTGATCTCTAAGCATGATTTTGAAGGAGCTTTAGCTGCTTGCGATAAGCAAAAAGGTTCATTAGCTAACGTAGTGCATGAAGGTATTGTTAAATACCAATTCGTTCAAAACGATACGCACATGGATAAAGAAGCAAAAGTTCACGCTATTCAAAAAGCATTAGAAGAGGCTACTTCATTAGAATTACCTATGTTATCTAAGAACATGGTTGTAATTTCTACAATGGCTTCCATTGGTACCTTAGCCGGTCTTATTGGTACGGTTGTGGGTATGATCCGTGCGTTCGCGGCTTTAGCAAATGCAGGTGCTCCTGATACTTCAGCGTTAGCAACCGGTATCTCTGAGGCGCTTGTAAACACATTAGTGGGTATCTTAACTTCGGCATTAGCGATCATTTTCTATAACTTATTTAGTAATAGAATTGACCAGATCACTTATGCTATGGATGAGGCTGGTTTCACCATCATCGAAGAGTTCCAAACAAGTGGAAAATAATTTTTGAAAGACTTTAACAGTTTTTTCGAAAATTATTTATGGAAAATTAAAATAGTATTCATCTAAATAAAAAAGATAGCAATGTCAAAAAAACCATCAAAAGGAGGAGCCCCATCGTTAGACATGACACCCATGGTGGACTTGGCTTTCCTGTTGGTTACCTTTTTCATGTTGACAGCGTCTTTTCGTATGGCAGAGCCGGTAACGGTTGATCCGCCTTCATCAATTGGTCAGGTTACTTTACCCGACAACCATATCATGGTAACAATTGACGATAAGGGAAGAGTATTCTTCGGGATCAGTAACTCAACCGCTAAAATGAACGCTTTAAGAGAAATGAGCAAAAAATATGGTGTTGCATTTTCTGAAGAGCAAATTAAAAAGTTCAGCGGTTTGCCAAGTTTTGGTGTTGATGTGAAGGATCTTCCTCGATACATTGATGCCAGCGAAAACGAACGTCAGAGTTTTCAACCTCAAAAGGGTGTTCCAATGGATACCTTAACAAAGAATAATCAATTGAAAGATTGGATAGCACTTGGTGGTGCAGAAGCAGTAAAGGCCTACAACGAAGCGAAAGAAAAAGCGGAAGCTGCGGGTCAGGATCTGAAAGCTGAAAAGCCACGTTACGCCATTAAATGCGATGGCGGCACCAAGTATATCTATGTGAAAGATGTTGTTAAAACGTTCACTGATCTTAAGATCTATCAATTTAATTTAATAACCTCATTAGAAGGTGGCGGAACTGTGCTTGACGCAGGAAAACCACACTAATTAAAAAATTAAACAATGGCAGAGATAGCAGAAGGCGGCGGCGGTGGCCACGGTAAAGGCGGTAAAAAACGCGCCAAGAAACAGAGCACCCGTATAGATATGACGCCCATGGTAGACTTAGCGTTCCTGTTATTAACGTTCTTCGTATTAACATCAACGTTCAGTAAACCAAAATCAATGGAACTTACTTTCCCGGTTCCTCCTGATAATCCTATTGATCAAAAGCCAATTAAAAATGGTATCACTTTTATTTTAACGAAAGACGATAAGATCTTTTATTACGAAGGTGAGTTCAAGGATAAAGATGGAGAGAATGGTCCGAAAACAGCATTAACTGAATTGGATTTTTCGCAAACCGGCAGCAAGAGCTTGCATAAATATTTAACCGACAAGAACAAATGGTTATATGATAATATTAAAGCGCTTGACGATAAGCTAACAAAGAAGCAAATAGCCGATACAACCTACAAGCGTATGGTTAAAGAGGCTAAAGCGAGTAAAGAAACACCTACTTTTCTAATTAAGACCGATGATAAAGCAACCTACAAAAATGTGATCGACCTCATTGATGAATTAAACATCAACTTGGTAGGTAAATATGTTGTGGTTGATATTTTGAAACCGGAGTTAGATATGGTAATAGAAAAAACCGGAGGTTAATATGCTACAGAATTGGAATGACCTAACAATGGATGCGCGCAACGAATTGGTTTTTGCAACAAGAAACCAAGATTACGGCGCATACGAATTACGCAGAGATTATAACAAACGTGTAGCCAAAATTGTTGGTGGCGTAATGTTATTTGCTTTTGCTTTATTTGGTTTAAAGGTTATCATTGATAACAAACCAAAGGAAGTGGAGAAACCAATTGATATGAGTAATATCGTGGTTGACTTAACACCACCACCGCCGCAGGAAGAACAACCACCACCGCCACCACCGCCACCACCACCCCCAATGGTTGAGATGGTGAAGTTTGTGCCGCCGGTGATCAAGGATGACGCGGTAGAAGAAGAGCCTCAAAAATTACAGGAAGACGTGAAAGACAGTAACGTTGGTACGAAAGATCAGGAAGGTGATAAGGATATTGTTGCACCGCCAACCGAAAATACCGGTCCGGCAGAAGCAGCAGCTCCTGAGATCTTTACCATAGTGGAAGAGCAAGCTGAGTTCCCTGGTGGAATTGCTGAATTAGGTAAATTCATTCAGAAGAACTTACAGTATCCTCCAATGGCACGTGATGCTGGTATCAGCGGAAAGTGTTTCTTAAAATTCGTTGTGAACGAGTCGGGTAGCATTAGTAACGTTGAGGTTTTAAAAGGTGTACCAGGTTGCCCTGATTGCGACAAAGAGGCAATTCGTGTTGTAAAATCAATGCCGGCTTGGAAAGCAGCTAAAATGACAGGTAAAGCAGTAAAGTGCTACTTTAACTTACCTATCAGCTTTAAGATCCAATAATTACTCTTAAAAATTAATAAAAAGCCATAACTAATGTTGTGGCTTTTTTTATAAGTACTTAAATTTAAAAATGAATAAACAACTAAGCATTTGGCTGAGTGCCTTTATGATCATGTTGGTTACCTGTATGGCAATTTTGTTCGCGTTTACAGATGTGATGAGCGACAGATTGTTTGGTAGCAAACGCACCATTTTTATATTTGTTCTTGCAGCCTATTCTATATACAGAGGTTTTCGTTTGAGAATGTTAATGAAGCAGAAAGATCAGTGATGAAGAAGTTCGGGATAGTTTTAATAGCGGGTTTACTTTTTAGTTCGTGTAATGATTATTTTAAAAATGATTACACCGATAATTCTCCTACTTCCGGTAAGCTAAATGTGTATTGCGATGAAGGATTAAAACTGCATATTCAAAATCAGGCCGAAACTTTCGAGAGTCAGTATAACCGAGCCGAAATTAATGTTATTGCAAGTTCAGATGCCGAAGCTGTGCAAGCTTTATACAATGATAGTTGCAAGGCCATTGTTATTTCACGTGAGTTGAGCGAAAGCGAAAAACAATCGTTCAAAAGCAAGGATCTTAATCCCGGGTTTTCAATAGTTGCGTATAGCGGTGCGGCACTAATAACCAACACCAACACCAACATCAGTAAATTAACCACACAACAATTAGAGCAATTGTTGTTGCAACCTTTTGTGTGTGTTGATTCAATAAATAATAATTGTAAGATCACTGTTGTTTTTGAAAGTGATCGTTCGTCGGTTGTACATTATTTAAAAAATGAAGTAATTAAGAACAAAAATTTTTCGGAGAATTGCAGCGCTTTAAAAACATCATTGGAGGTGATCAACTATGTGGCAAAAACACCAAACGCCATTGGCTTTATTGATTTTGCCTGGCTAAGCGATCGCGATGATTCGTTGTACAAAGCCAATAAGGATAAGATCAAATTTGTTCCGGTAGGTAAAGGAGATGGCGCTTATTTTGAACCAAATCAAAGTAGTTTTAAAACTGGTGAATATCCTTTGACAAGAAAAGTGTATGTTTACAAACAAGCACCCGATTTTAGTTTGGCAAAAGGATTTGAAACTTTTGTTGCCGGACCAAAGGGACAAATGTTATTTTTGAAACAAGGTTTGTTGCCTTACAAACAACAAGAAAGAAATATTGAAGTTAAACTAGAACAATAAATTTTACAGATATGAAAAAACTAATTGTTTTATTGTGTATGATGAGCTTTGCAGCTTTTAGTCAAACTAAGCCGCAGACAAAACCAAAAAAAGAGGTTAAGAAAGAAACACCTGTTGAAAAGGTGAATTTGCCTGATAGAAAAGCATCATTTGTTGGTGGCAGCGATGCGATGGATAAATTCATTATTTCTAATTTAAAAACACCTGAAAAATTTAAAACGGATACAGCTATTAAAACCAATACCGTTTTTATGCGCTTTATGATCGAAAAAACAGGAAAGATCTCTAATGTGGAAGTGGTAAAAGGAATTAAAAAATGCAAAGAGTGCAGTGAAGAAGCAGTGAGAGTGGTTAATTTAATGCCGGCATGGAATGCAGCAATTGAGAATGGACAAATGATAGATTCGTGGTATAATTTGCCGGTTAACTTTCAGAAAAAGTAAAAAATTTGCTAAAATCTCTTAAAAACAGATGTTTGGCATTTAATTAGATAAAGAATAAACAAGAATACTAATAGATAAAATGAAAAGAACAGTTTTATTTTGTGCTTTAGGCCTAACAGGGGTAGTAAATGCACAGTCGCTGCAAGAAGCGATCACAAAAACAGAGAACGAACGTTACGAATCGGCAGCTGCTGATCTTCGTGCTTTAATTGCAAAAGAAGGAAGTAAAGGCGATAACTACTTTTTCTACGGAGAGAATTACTTTAAGCGTGGCGATATAGATAGTGCCAACATATTTTATACCAAAGGAACTGAGTTAAGCCCAACCTATCCATTGAACTTTATTGGTTTAGGTAAAGTATTATTGAGTAAGAATGATGTTAATGGTGCTAAAACACAATTCTTTAAAGCAACCAGTATCTCACAAAGTAAAAATGCTGAGGTGTTCAGAAAGATCGCAGAAGCTTATTTGGCAACTGAATATAAAAACCCCGATGAAGCAATTACTGCTGCAAACGCAGCTATAAAACTAGACGCTAAGAATGCGGATGGCTTTATTATTTTAGGTGATGCTATGTTGGAAAAAAATCCGGCTGATGGTGGCGGACCTATCAAACAATACAAACAAGCAACAACGTTAGATCCAAAATCTGCGAAAGGAATTATTCGTGAAGGTAAATTGTATCAACGCGGTCGTAATTATCAATTAGCTTTAGAAAAATATAAGGAAGCAATTGTGATCGATCCAACATTTGCACCTGCTTACCGCGAAATTGCTGAGTTGTATTACTTAGCAGGTCAACCTGCAAAATCTATTGAGAACTGGAAAAAGTATTTAGAGTTGAATAACAGTATTTTTGCACGCTACCGTTATATGACAGCGTTATTCTCAAACAAACAATATGCTGATGCTGTAACAGAGTACGAAGGATTAAAATCAAAGGGCTTTAACAACTTATATTTAGAGCGTTTAGCAGGTTATTCGTATGCTGAGATGGGCGATAAAACAGATAAGGAAGCTTACAACAAAGGATTAGCAGCTTTGAATAAATTCTTTGAAATGGCGCCAAAAGATTTTAAATACATTGCAAACGACTATAAATACAAAGGCGTTCTATTATCTCGCACCGGTAAAGATTCAATTGCGTTGGTAGAAATGGAAAAAGCAATTGTTGCAGATCCGGCATCAAGCAAAGATATTTATACGGAGATGGCTTTGATCGCATACCGCGGAAAGAAGTATGATAAAGTATCAAGCATTGTTGAGCGTAAAATGGCTGAGGATGCAAAATCATTGAACAACAATGATTACTTTAACTATGGTCGTGCTAATTATAATTTAGGTCAGAATAAAATTATTGAAGCAAATAATTTAAAGGATGCAAAAGCAAAAGCGGCTAAAGAGGCAGAATCAAAACCTTATTTGGTGAAAGCCGATTCAGCCTTTGCCGGATTGATCCGTTTGAACCCAAGTTGGGTAACAGCTTATACCTGGAAAGGCCGTAGCAGTTCGTTATTGAGTTTTGATACCGGTAAGCCATATTACGAAAAAGTATTGGCTGTTGTAAAACCTGAAGAGAGAACCGGTTCTTACAAAAAAGATGTGATTGAAGCATATGAGTATTTGGGTTCTTATTACGTGAACCAAAAAGATAAAGCAAATGCCGATGCAACATTTAATTCAATTAAAGAGTTAGATCCAACAAACCAAAAGGTATTGAATTACTTTAATCCAAAGGCACAACAAAAGCCAGGTGGAACAAAGCCAGCAGGTACTAAATAATTCATTAAACCCGGAAATATTTTTCCGGGTTTTTTGTTTACCCATTCAAATACAGCATTCACTCAACCAAAACAAAGGGGTTTAAAAACTTGCTTCTGTTCCCTCATTGAAATTCAGTTTTAAATAAGTTAACCTCAAAAATATTTTGTGTGCCAAAAAGTTGTACATAGTTTTGAATCATGAAAATTACAGAATTATCAGGTTTAATAAAAAGCAGTTTTATTGCTTTGGCAATGATAGGTGGAAGTGTAACAGCACAAAATATTCCTCCTGCTTGTCCTACAACTTCAATTTACGCGCAGCAAGGTAATAATATCCTGGCCTATCCTCAATTCAATGGACCGGGTACTACAGTGATCAATAATATGCCGGGGGCATCTGGTTTAGCAGTTGGTCCTAATTTTGGTTTTCCGGCACCAAATCCAACCTGGTGGACATTATCAGGTGGTACATATTGGTACTACAATAATACAGGTACATGGTCAAACACCGGACACAATGCCGGAAATGGAGCGGCGGTGAATATTGGCGGTGGCGGTAGCTGTCTTTATAATTTGGTTGGTGCAACAGGAGGTGTATACCGGTACAACGGAACAGGTAATGGTGTTCTTGTAGCTAACATTCTTCCTGCTTTTGCGGGCGGCGGACCCTACGATATTGTTGCTGATATGGCCGATAATTTTTACGTTTTAAAAACAAATGCTCCAGGGCAAGGTTTGTATGCGTATAATCCACAAGGTGTATTAACGTGTTCATGGACAGGTGTAGGTATGATCAATCAATCTGCAGGTTGCGGCTTTTCAATTTTAAATACAAATAATCCAAGCTTGCACCGAGTATATTATGATGCTAATGGAACTGATTATGTAGGTAATATTATTCCCGGAAACTCAACCATTACTTTTTCTGCTATCAATGTGCCTCAAGCATCTTGTGATTATGCGAGTTGCGCCTTAAGCGTTCCTTATGGTTCGGTTACTGCTGGTCCCGGTGGAGGAACATTAACTTGTAATAATCCTCAGGTAACATTAATAGCTTCAATATTCGGCAACAACAGTTTAAACTGGTTACCGGCTTATCCAACAAATACAGCTGCGCCACAAACACCAACTTGTGGCAGCGTTAACTGGACAGGGCCAACACCAACAACAACAACCGGAATTGTGAGTGGTCAAGGAACCCCAACTATCGTAGTTAATCAACCGGGTGTTTATACATTTACCTGGACAGGATGTAACGGATGTCCGGGATATTCGGTAACTGCGTCATATACTGTAGTTGGACAAGGCGCATCAATTACCCCTACAATTACGGCTCCAACTTGTATCAGTAGTCCAACTCAAATTTCGGTGGCACCTAATTCAACAACCAATACAATTTTATGGACAGGCCCTGGTATTCAAGGACCAAATAATACACCAACAATAAACATAAATGCTGCAGGAGTATATACGGTTTTTGTTAGCATACCTAATAGTGCCTGCGCAGGTAGTGCCACTGTTCTTATTAATCCAACACCAACAATTAATATTTCGGCCACAAGCTTATCAATGTGCGCCAACAATTATAATTCATCACTTAACACTGTTACGTTAACAGGATCGGGTGCAACTAGTTATACCTGGAGTAGTATTGGTTTGGTGCAAACCAGCACAGCAAATACAAATCCTTCAATAACCTATTCACCACAGGCAAACTCAGTGATGGGAATTGCAACATTAATTGGTTCAAACGGCACTTGTTCAGCAACCGCTACTGCGTCTATAGTTATTATTGATAATCCTATAGTTACGGTTACAAGTCCTAGTACGTGTGCCGGTTCAACAGTTAACATCATTGCAAGCGGTGCAAATTCATATGTGTGGAGCCCTGCAACAAACTTAAGCAGTACAAGTGGAGCAACGGTTACAAGCAGCACACCTTCAACAACTGTATATTCGGTTATAGGTTCGTCAAATGGTTGTAACAGTCAAACTCAAAATGCAACAGTTACAATTGTGGCAAATCCTACAATTACAATTACACCTGCAACAAACACTATTTGTGCAGGCGGACAAATTAATTTAACTGCTGCGGGCGCTGCAAGTTATGTATGGACACCGGCAGCAACATTAAGTTCGAGTGTTGGCGCTGTAGTTACGGCAAGCCCAATGGTAACCACAAATTATTTGGTAATAGGTTCGGCGGCAGGATGCACAGCGAGTGCAGTATATCAAGTGAGCGTGATCCCTCAACCAAATTTAACTGCTTCAGCTTCGTCATACACTATTTGTTCAAATGAAACTACAAATCTTACTGTAAATGGCGCGAGCAATTATGTTTGGTCACCTGCCATGAGTTTAAATACCACACAAGGCAGCCAAGTAATTGCGCATCCTGTTACAACTACAGTTTATCAAGTTAGCGGAAATAATGGTCAGTGTTCGGCAACTGCATCATTAACTATTTATGTAGTTCCGGTTCCTGTGTTACAGTTAACAACACCAAACAATAAAATTTGTCAGGGAAAATCTACAGAAATTTTTGCGAACGGCGCCACAAATTATTCGTGGAGTCCAACAACCGGTTTGTCATTTCAACAACCTAACACAGTCTCAGCATCTCCTTCGGTTAACGTGAATTACACAGTTACAGGAAGTAATTCCATGGGAACAAAAATGTGTGTGTTTACCCAAGAGATATTGATCCAGGTTGTTCCTAATGTTACAGCAAGCATCACCAACAGTGTGGAGATTTGTAAAGGACAATCAACGCGTATTATTGCTTACGGTGGAAATACTTACATGTGGTTACCAACTAATGGTGTAAGTGCTTCGGATGTGGCAGATATTTATGTAACTCCTGAAGCAAGCACAATTTACACAGCTTATGTTTCAAACAACGGAAACTGCGGAAGCACTGCTACAGTTCTGGTAAAAGTAAATCCTTTGCCAACACTTTCTGCAGGAGAGGATTTTGCTGCGAACCTGGATGAGCCAATGTATTTAAATGCAACTACCAACGGAAATATCACATGGGTAATTGGAGAAGGAATTCAATGTGCTACTTGCCCTATTACTCAGATCTTCCCTAAAAAATCCGGATGTTATGTTGCCGAAGCAGTAAGCTCCAACGGCTGTAAAGTGCGTGATGAGATCTGCGTGGAAGTAACAACAGATTATAACATTTATATTCCAAACGTGTTCACACCAAACGGTGATGGAAATAATGATGTGTTCCTGGTTTATGGAACCGGCATCACTAAATTGGAAATAAATATCTTTGATCGTTGGGGAGAAAAATTATTCACGTCAACGAATCAAAAAGAAGGATGGGATGGAACATACAAAGGCGTGATGAGTAAACAGGATGCATATACCTATATGATCATCTACACAGCGTTGGATGGAAAGAAAGTTGAAAAAACAGGACACGTAACATTATTAAAATAAGAATTATGAAGAAGATATTATTAGCATCAGTATTTGTTATTGCAGGTTCATTTGTTGGATTTGCTCAAAGTGTAGATAAAGCTTTACACAATGGAAAATGGTACGGTAACGCAGAACTTGGAAGTAATAAAATTACCCTTAGTAAGAACGCATCAACTGCAAACGTTTTTGATATTGAATTAACGGGCGAGACCTCCATGAACTATGGCCGCACGCCAAAAACCGATTATGTAAATAATGAGGGAGGTTTGGTAAAAGCCGGAACGTATTATGTAGAAAGAAGCTTTGGTTATAAAATTAACGGAAATAGTTTTTCTATCAACGAATTGACATACAGCGTAACGGCTCAAAAGAACGGAGACCTGCTTTTGGAATTAAGTACTCCGCCAAACAAGAATACGAAGTAAGGAATAACAACGGTTCCCATAGAGGAAACCTTATAAGTCTTAAAACAAAAAACCCGAAGAATTATTTTCGGGTTTTTTGTTTTACAGTTGTTTTTTTAGATCTCATCATATTCCTTCTTCACAAAATCCATCAATTCTTTTACATAGGCAGGCGAAAAATCAAATTTAATACCGGCAGCTTCATAAACTTGCGGAATTGGTTTTGTGTATCCTAAACTTAATGCGGCTTTGTACTGATCGATGGTGCGCTTTGCATTTGTTTTGTAGTTACGCCACATGGCAATGGCACCTAATTGAGCAAAGCCATATTCAATATAATAGAATGGCACTTCAAATAAATGCAATTGTATTTGCCATCTGCGTTTTAAATTATCTTCCAAACCTTTGTAATTGATCACGTCGCTTCCAAAATCAGTCATAATGGTGTTCCAGCTTTCGTAACGTTGCGCAACTGTGTGTTCAGGATTTAAATAGATCCAGTGTTGGAATTTATCTACGGCTGCTATCCATGGCAAAGCATCCATCACACTTTCTAATTGCTGGCGCTTGGCACGTTTTAATTCTTCTTTATCTTCAAAAAACACATGCCAGTGTTCCATACTTATCAGCTCCATACTCATACTCGCTAATTCAGCAATTTCACTTGGCGGCGATTTAAAATCAACCAACTCCAGGTCTTTACATAAAAAGGAATGAATAGCGTGACCGCCTTCATGAACCATTGTTACCAGATCGCGATGCAAACCAACTGCATTCATAAAAATGAAAGGTACATCCGTTTCATATAATGGATATTGATAACCTCCCGGAGCTTTTCCAATTCTGCTTTCCAAGTCAAGTCGTTTCATTTCATCCATTATTTTAATGCATTCTCCAAAAAACGGATCGATCTTATTAAAGCAGGTAATTGTTTTTTCAGTTAACTCTTTACCATTTGAGAATGGCTTCAACGGTTCTTTGCCTTCATCATCTACTGAAGTATCCCACGGACGGTAATCATCTAATTTTAATTTCTGTTTACGTGTTTTATCGTGCTTACGTATCAATGGCACCGCATGTTGTTTAACCGCTTCATGAAAATCCAAACAATCGGTAACGCTATAATCAAATCGGCCTAATTCTTCATGCTTAAAATCGCGGTAATTTTTAAATCCGGTATTGAGTGCAATTTGATGACGTAGTTTAATTAACTCAGTGTATAAATTATTCAAAGCGTCCTCATCTTTTGCTCTTCTGTTCGCTATCTTATGATACACTTCTTCGCGAATTCTTCTGTCTAAATTCTTCAAATAAACCGATGCTTTTTGCAAGGTCATTTCTTCGCCATTATGCGTAATGGTTTGTGCACCGCTAATAGCGCCAAACTCCTGTTCTTTGGTTTGCAATTCAGTTTTTAGCGGAATGTTCTTTTCACGGAACAGGGCAATACTTTTTTCAACTGCACGGATGTAAACAAAGTATTTCTCCTTTGGCAAATTTTTTGAGAACTCGCAATCAATTAATTTTTTGTTGAGGTCGTTTGCAATGGGTGAAATGTTGGGTTCAATATTGGTAACAAAATCATTAAAGCTGTTACGCAATTCATCACTGGTTGTATCGCAGGTCATTTTAATGTAACGCCACGCCATATCTTCACTAACCACCGAACCAAGTTCGCTCACATCCAATAGCCATTTTTCTAATTCTTTTTCAGAGCTGATCGAACGTTTCAAAAGCTCATCATAAAAAGGTTTTAAAAGATCCCAGGTTGTTACTTTAAAGTTTTGCGGAACAAAATTTCTTTTCATATCTAATGTTATTTGTTTTTTGGAGGGCTTATAATTTTAGTGTGCTTACTTTGCCAATGTTATCAAAATTCTCATCTAACCATTTGGTGCAGGCTGCGTAGCCTAAATTTTTAAGATGCATTAAAAAATCCCAGGAGGTATTTAATTTACTTGATAAATTTAATTCCGACAGATCGTGATCGGCACTGATGGAATGCAGATAAGTTTTTTTAAGTGCGCCATCTAACGTAATACCTTTTTCAACCAATGTGCGCTTAAACTCAATTTGTCTGATCTCATGCAGTAAAGATGAATTAAAACTGATCTCATTCACACGATCTTTGATCTCCTCAATATTACTAGGCACATTTTTTATTTTGAACGGATTGATCTGTATCAATAAAATATCATCTGTATCAACTGTGTTCTCTATTAAAGGCTCTAAGGGCGGATTTCCCATGTAGCCGCCATCCCAGTAAAATTCACCGTCAATTTCAACTGCATTATACATGTAAGGCAAACACGCAGATGCCATAACGGCCTTTGCCGATATTTCGGTAGGACCAAATACTTTTGGCTGACACGTTAAAACATTGGTGGCACAAACAAATAATTTTGGAGGATTAAAGCGGTGTAATTCTTCAAAATCAACCAGCTCATTTAATATTTTTTCTAAGGGATTAAAACCAAGCGGGTTAAATTGCGATGGCGCCAGGTTTTCGGCTGTCATACTAAAAAAGCGGTAACCGGGTGAATAATCCATGTTGCCTTTACTCATCATTTTGTCGATAAGCGAAGGTTGTAACACCGAGGTTTTACCGGTTTCAGAAACGCGATGCCAGAATTTTACCAATAAATGTTTTGCTAAATTTCGTCCGCCTTTGTTTAAACCATATATGGCACAAACACCATTCATGGCTCCGGCACTGGTACCGCAAATACCGTCAATTTCTATGCGCTCATCATCCAGTAATCTGTCTAAAACGCCCCATGAGTATGCGCCATGAGCACCACCACCCTGTAAAGCAATATCTATTTTTTTGGTCTTCATTTTTTAAATATTAGCTGATCTTTCTTCGAATCTAAATGTAGTAAAAAAGGGCTTTTATTCGAATTTCTTTTTCTAACAAAAGGTAAATGGATCGCAACTTATAATTCAATAATGAGTGTAACAACGTTTAATTTCATTTAAATTACTATTGTGCTTATTTTTACAATTTATAAATTAAGGCATGCAAACAGAGCAACAAAAAAAGCAACTCATTTCGTATTTAACAGAATTTATTACGCCTGCCCGAAAGCAACGTTTTGATGAAGTATTAGCGCAACGCACCAATCATTTACAAATTGTTGTGGAGGATCTTTATCAGGCGCATAATGCCAGTGCGGTTATCAGAAGCTGTGATTGTTTTGGTGTGCAGTATGTACATTTTATTGAGAATAGAAATTCAATGAAAGTGAATAATGATATTGCATTAGGAGCGGGGAGCTGGGTTACCATTAAACGATACAAAGGAGAAGAAAATAATACCGTAGCTTGTTTAAAGAAATTAAAAGCAGATGGCTTTAGAATAGTTGCTACTACACCTCACACCAATGATGTAACCATTGATAAATTACCCGTTGATGGAAAATTAGCGCTGGTGTTTGGAACAGAGCTTGAAGGCATTACCGATGAGGTTAGAAACATGGCGGATGAATTTGTGAAGATACCGATGTATGGTTTTACCGAAAGCTTTAATATTAGTGTAAGCGCTGCTTTATGCATGTATGAACTAACAACACGTATCAGACAAGAAGTAACTGACTATAAATTAAGCGAACAAGAAAGAACGGATATTTATTTAGAATGGTTGATGAATAGCATTGATAAAAGTGATGCGATCGTAAAGAGATATTTGGAGTCATTAAAGTAAACTTTAATTTTACTTTTTGTCTTGAAACAAAAAGTAACAAAAAATTCAAGTCCATCCGATCCCACGCACAGGCGGCGCTCCTAACACGGATGGACAGGCCACCGCACGCGTCTCCGTGGCAAGATTGTTCTAATATTAAGATTGTACTTCGAAAAGGGCTTGACAAGTTGTTGCAATCCCAAACCTTATTAAGTGATTTAATACACTCAGTGATAATTGTGTAAACCTTTGTGCAGCGTAAATGCTTTGTGGTTAAAAGCCGGAAATCAATACTTCGCTCCGCCAACACCTATATTTTCTATTGGGTGCCAGGTTGTTTTGGTTTCTTGCAGATCGAGGATCAAATAGGGGTTTTGATTTTCAGTTTTTGTCCAGTCTTTATTCAAGTAAAAAGTGCGTTTCACATTTAAAGAAGCATTCTCGCCAATGGCTTTTATCTCGTCTTTATTCTTGCGGCAATAAATAATGGCATTCACATCCATGTGATTTGAAAAATGTGCGTGTAATTCATTGCTGGTTCCCGTTAAAATATTTACTACGCCTCCCGGAAGATCGGATGTGGCCAATATTTCTGCAAATGTTATGGAACATAATGGCTTTGTTTCGGAAGCTAAAACAACACAGGTGTTTCCTCCGGCAATTACCGGCATCACAACACTTACCAAACCAAGCAAGGATGATTCTTCAGGTGCAATGATGGTTACAACACCCGTTGGTTCAGGAACAGAAAAATTAAAATGAGAAGATGCTACCGGATTTACAGAGCTGAATAGTTGTGTGTATTTATCGCACCATCCCGCATAATATATAATGCGATCAATACCGGCTGCCACTTCATTTTTTGCCTGCACAGCGGTTGATCCTTGTTGAACCAATTCATCAATTAATTGTGCTTTGCGGCCTTCCAGCATTTCGGCAATACGGTAAATGATCTGCGAACGATTGAAAGCCGATCTGCCGCTCCATCCACCAAAAGCGCTTCTCGCAGCAACTACAGCATTTCTAAGATCTTTGCGCGATGATAAGCACACGTTGGCCAACAACTTTTTCTTTTTGTCTTTCAACTCATAATATCTGCCGCTTTCGGTACGCGGAAATTGTCCGCCAATATATAATTTGTATGTTTTTAAAACAGGAATGCGTTCCATCTCTCAAAATTTGTTTTTAAAATTAATCATTTATCTGTTTAAATTCCAGATAAAAAATACTGCCTTTATGTTCCTCACTTTCAAACCAAATTTTTGCGCCTATCGTATCAAAAATATTTTTGATCATAGCCAAACCTAATCCTGAGCCCGTTGATTTGGTTGTGAAATTTGGTGTAAATATCTTTTGCTTTAAACTCTCGGGAATACCACAGCCATTATCTGAAATGGTAATGAGATACAGATCTTCATAAGCCTTGCTGTTAATTTGAATGTGTGGATCAGAAACCTCTGTTGTTGCTTGTATCGCATTTTTCAATAGGTTATTGAATACGCGTAACATTTGTTCTTTATCGGCCAGTACAAATAAATTTGGGGTATGCAGGTTAACCTTGATGGTAATGTTGTTTTCTTTTTCAAACAGATCAACCGTTGAATGGATGATCTCTGCCAGGTCAACTTTTTCTAATTCGCCGCTTGGTAGTTTTGCAAAGTTGCTAAACTCGGTAGCTATATTAGCCAAGGTATCTATCTGTTCAATGATGTTGTTACTTGCCTTTGTAAAACGCTCTTCAAAATCATCCGGGTTATTTTTGATCACGTGTTGTAAATACTGCAAGTTCAGTTTCATTGGCGTTAACGGATTTTTGATCTCGTGTGCTACCTGTTTCGCCATTTCTCTCCAGGCTAATTCACGTTCGCTCTTTGCCAATAATCCCGCACTCTTCTCTAATTTTTCGATCATGGCATTGTACTCTGTAACCAGTTTTCCAACTTCATCATCACTTTGCCAGGCAATGGCCTCATTTTTTGTGCCCAATGTTACTTTTGCCATTTGCTGTTTAAGTATTCGCAACGGTAAGGTAATGTAGCCTGATAAGATCAAGCCTGAAAGAATACTGATGATGAATAAAATAACGTATACATTTATTAAGGTACTGATGATGCCCGATAATTCATTGATCAATTCGCTTTGTTTACCAAAATAAGGTAAGTTCAAATAACCAAGTAGTTTTTTATTAGCACTGTAAATAGGCGCGTACAATGAGAGGTAATTTAAATTCCCGGCCTTATCGCGCGAACAAAAACTCGATGCCAGATCATTCTTTAAATGGTGTAATGCCTCTGAATTTAATAAGGGGGCAGCTAATCCTAATTCATATAATCGGGGCTGACTGGTAATATATAAACTGCCGCTGTTATCAAAAATACTGATCTCACTATTAAACACGTAAGCATATTTTTTAATGGTAAGATCGATCAACTCCTTTGAAATATCGGTGATGGTATCACTTTTTTGAAGCAAACCCGATAGTTCACTTAAAATGGTATTTGATTTTTCAAGCAATTGTTTTTCATTGTCCTTATCAAATTGAGATGACACCAGTTTGCTGGATGTGATCCCTACAGCTGCAATTGATAAAAGCAGTAATAAGATGACGGTCGATTGAATGCGTCGCGTTAACGATGATGCCTGAAAACGATCGGAGAAGAACACCGAATAAATGAGGTAACTCAGGTAAGCGATCATGGAAAAGAACAAGAATAAATACGAGTTGTATGTAAAGTAATAACTGGCATCCTTTCGTTTGGTAGATATCACAATGGTTGAATTCTCATCGGGATACAGATAATGATGTGTGTATTTCGATTGGATCTTACTTAACTTTATTGTATCATTTAAATTTACCGGGTAGCTAAAATCGCCATACATTTTATTATTGATGCCCGAACGGTAAACGGCGTAACTCAAATTACGCAGGTTAACCAGATTTTTTTGCGACTCATCAATTAACAGATCCGGAAAGGCGCCAACTTCCTCAAAGAATTTCGGTTCAAATAAAATATACAATTTGTTTTTTCCCAGTTGAACCCTTGCAATGTATCGTGAGTTTTGCTTGTATTGATCAATGAAAAATAAATTCGGACTTGTAGTTTCAAGCGACTGGTAACGGATCTGTTCTTCAAAAAACCCTTCATTTAATAATATGGGCTGTGTGTTTTTGATCAATGGCGTGCAATTCTCGTCAAACATTGAGAATTCGATATTGTAACGATCAAAATATCCAAAAAAGAAATTTTGTTTGAGCAATTGTAAAAATTCCTTATCGCCATTAAAGGCAACAAACTGACTCAAATTATTAAGCGGAACATTGGTCTCAATTTTTTCAGACAGGTTATAGAACTCACTTTCCAAAACAGCATCCTGTCTTTCGATCAGCTTATCGGAATAGATCTTGAAATTTTGTTCCTCGTTCTTTGAAACATAAAAGTTTAGAATGGCCGATGAGATCAAAGCTACCGACAATAGAACCGAACCAATTGCTAAAATATTCTTTTCAATTTTTAAATAAGCAATGGCAAGCACCAATAAACTCACCGGCACAAACCACCAGCGTTCGATCCAAAAACTATAAGGTATGGTTAAATTTAAAACCAGCATTACACCAAATGTAATTGCCAGGTAAAAAAGGTATGCTTGCTTTTGTTTTGAAAAGGAATATTTAATAAGCACATACAGTAAGATCAATACCGCCAAATTGGCCAAAATAATTGGTATCAGCGAAATGTAGGTAAACCACGATAATCGCAACAAATTCATAAAGTCAAATGAAATTGTTGAGTTTGATACAATACTATTGATCACATGATGGTGAAATTGCAGGGCAATAAAAAGTAAACCAATGGTGAGGCCGTTAAAGATGATCTTTGCAATTTTATCTTCTGCATTTTTTAACCAGTAATACGTTATAACGGCTAACCAAACCAGTAAAAAGGAATTAATAAGCACGTCGCCTAAATAGGAGTTAAAGTAAGATTGCGCATTGCCAAAAATTCTAAGATTATAAAGATCACTTTCGTATAAAAAATTAGGCCATTTAATATACATTAATCCAAATCGTATTGCCAATACGCCTGCTACCTGGGCAAATACCAAATACGAAAGCGGTTTTAGTTTTGTTTGCTGAATCACAAAAAGCAAAAAGCAAATGATGCATAAAAATAAAATGATGCTGGAAAGTATAACGGTAAAAGGAGAGCGGTATTTGTTTTCACTTCCGTTCAACGAGAACATGAACTGCCCCGATACCTTAACATCATGATCGCCTTTGCTTTCCAGTTTCAATCCCAGATCGTCGGGTAAACCCAGCCAATCAGCAAAATTATTCTTTAAATAATCATTTTGAAGATCGTACTTTGATTTGATGAGGCAGAGCGTTACAAGCGTTTTGTTGCCGTTATTTTGCTTGGCAACCAAATAATAACCATTCCTTAATTTACATAGTTGGCTATTGAATTCCTTTCCCAGTCGGGCCGGAACGGGCACTTGTGAATTATTCCAATAGTTTAATTGCTGATCGGCATATTCATAAACTGCAATGTGCTCTTTGGCATAAAGCCCATTAAAGGCCTGCATCTCACCACCTTTGGCTTTTTCAAGCACGGCCTGCATCTCGGCCAGCTTCGTATCCAATTGTTTGGATGTTTGCTCGGCCAGATCCGCTATGGTATGCGTTTTGGTAAGAAGAATGCCTATATCTGCCAAAAACAAAGCAAGTCCCAAAAAAAGTAATATATATTTAGACCTGAACAGCTTCATTGCCACTACAAATTAACAATATTTATTGAGAAAGACCATATTTCGTTTTTAAATACGTTAATTGCTATTATTTTTGTATTTTGCATAGATTTTAAATATGGCACGCGATAACAAAACAAAAGCAAAACAACCGGCGTTTACAGAGCTAACCGCTAAGTTCACTTATTTTCCATTTCTTAACCAAAAAATAGCCGCAATACTTATAGGTATTGTAGGATTTGTGTTTTATATCACCTCTATTAACGGTGAGTACGCGTTGGACGATGGTATCATTATCCACCAAAACGATCACGTTTTAAAGGGGGTTAGAGGTATTCCAGGCATTTTAACAAAAGATGCCTACGAGAGTTTTTACCGTCGTATGTGTGCTACCGATCAGTTAGCCGGTGGTCGTTACCGTCCTTTATCGGTAGTTAGTTTTGCCGTTGAGCAAGAGTTTTTGGGCGCTTACCGAAGCGGATTGTATATGCAGGTACGAGATCTCAATCAAAATGGGGTGCTCGATAATAAAGCCGTAAAACACACCTCTGATTGCGGCAGGCCCGAAGAAAACTTTGAGTACAATGATTTTGTGGACGTGAATAACGATGGGGTGGTGCAAGGTAACGAGTGTTACAATTGCTGGGATTTGAACAAGAACTTTAAAAATGATTTTGATGAAGACTTGAATATTGACGGTGTATTTAATGAGGTAGATTGTCAGGTATACAGCGCAAAAGTTCGTCACTTTAATAACATTTGGACCTTTGCTTTAGGTTGCGTGTTCTTGTATTTAGTATTCGCAAAATGTTTTTTCAGAAAAAATCCTGATCTGGCATTTTTAGCAGCCTTGATCTTTACCATGCATCCGGTTCACTCAGAAGCGATAGCTAACGTAAAGAGTCGTGACGAGATCTTCTCGTTAATATTCGTCTCGCTCACCTTCCTGTATTCATTTAAATATATTGAAACAAAAACCTGGAAAGATCTGTTCTGGGCTTCAGTTATGTTCTTATTAGCATTGTTATCTAAGGAGTACGCCGTGTTCTTATTATTCTTATTACCATTAGCGGTATATACATTCACAGAGAATGATATTGATGCGATGAAGTATTTGAAAAAAGACGCTTTATTAGATCTATTAAAAACAAAAGAAGCCAAGAATGTATTGATCGTAGGTGGCTTGTTTGTGATCGCAGCATTTTTAATGTTGTACATGAAACGTGATTTTGACATGCATGCAAAACCGGGAGCAAAACCTATTCGTTCATTCTGGTTATGGCCATTTGTTTACTTAGTGTTAGGCGTGTTCGTTATTGGAAGAACAAACAAACAAAAGAACTTCCACACCTTAATGAGTTGGTTCTATTTTATCATGTTGATCTATTTAGCAATGCGTTTGGTAGCGGTAAAACTAAAACCGGGCGTGCCAGATACGGAGATCTTGAACAACCCATATTTATTGGCAAATGGCGAAGAGCGCTTTGCTACCAAAGGATATGTGTTGTTAAAGTATTTACGATTATTGGTTTTCCCTCATCCGTTATCATCAGATTATTCATTCAACACAATACCTTATCGCCATTTCACCAGTTGGGATTTCTTATTATCAATGGTGGTTCATATTGGAATGGTTATAGCGGCCGTGTATTACACGTTAAAGAAACACGTGTTAGGTTTTGCATTAATGACCTACATTATTTTCGCATTAATGATCGGTAACGTATTAATGGATATTGGTGCTACCATGGGCGAACGTTTGATATTCCATTCATCTATCGGTTATTGTATTGGTTTAGCTTGGTTGATCTTAAAAGGATTTGATAAGTTGGCAAATATTCAGATCAATGTGCGTCGTTCGGTATTAGCTGTTATTGTTTTAGTGGTTGGGTTCTTATTTGGTTGTAAAACATGGGAGCGTAATTTTGATTGGAAGAATGACGTAACCTTATTCTTGAAAGATGTTAAAACTATGCCTCACTCGGTATTGGTATTAGGTAACGCCGGTGCTCGTTGGGTTGACTTAGCAGATACAAAAGAGGTTACCGGTATTAATATTCCCGGCCAGGATTCAACGCGTTATAATGATTATAACGGAACATTAAAGATCACCGACGAAGAAATGAAAGAAGGTGGTTATAAAACAAAACGTGAAGCAGCTTTATATAAGGGTATCAAATTCTTATCGCATGCCATTGAGTTACATCCGCGTTACGTTAATGGTTATTTGAACCTTGGTTTAGCGTACTTTAAATTGCGTAAAGATTTTGAAGCACTTTACTATTGGAAAAATGCAGAGCGCTTGTATCCGAACAATCCATACTTGAGAAATTATTATCAGGTATATGGTAACGATCTAAGAAATCGTGGTGCAATGGCCTTTAACCGTGGTCATATGGATACTGCCGCCATTGAGTACAATAAATGGACGATCTTAGAGCCAAACAATCCGGAAGCTTGGTATAATTTAGGAGGCGCTTTCTTTAATTCACGCAAGTACATGAATGCAAAACAAGCGTGGGAAAGAACATTAATGTTAAACCCTAATCATCCAGAAGCAAAACGTTTGTTGCCAATGATCACGCCACAGTTATTGGGTCAAATGCCACAAACAACAGTTGCGCCTCAGGCACAGCCTATCAAATCAAATTAATGAAATGAAACACTTTGCATTTATAGTTTTATTGTTTGTAACCTTAAGCGGTTTTTCTCAAAACCCTAATGTTATTAATACCGAAAGTATTGAGCCGGGTAACACCAGCTTAACCAATAAAACATTATTTAATGATAGCCTTGCAAGCAGTTTTTGCATCATCATTAAAAGCGAAGTAAAAGCCCATAAACACCTGAAGCATACCGAGCATGTTATTGTGCAAGAAGGTGAAGGTGTAATGAAACTAAATGATAAAGAATTTACGATCAAAGAGGGGGACGTTATTTTTATTCCAAAAAATACCGTTCACTCTGTGATCGTTAAAGGCAAAAAACCCTTAAAGGTATTAAGTATCCAATCGCCAAACTTTAATGGCGATGATCGGGTAATGATGGAGTGATCTTAATCTCCGTGAATAGCTAATATTGGTTTGTTCAAATGAAAGGCCAATTCTTTAGTTGTGCTTTTGTGAAATAATCTATTGAAAAAATTGCGATGTTGTGGTTCAACAATGATCATATCCACATCGTGTTCATGAACAAAATTGGCAATACCTTCTGAAGCACTTTTTTCATAAACAAAAAATGTTTGGTGCTCGGTGTGTTTAAGCTTTTGTTCAATGAATTTATCTTTCTCAGCTTCTGCCACATTTAATTCATGATTAGGTTCAAGTACATGCACGATCTTTAGTTTGGCATTGAACACATTGGTATAGTATTTCACCTGGATCAAAGATGTGGAGTTAACAATATTGTAATTGTAATCACAGGCATACGCTATTGAATTTATCTTTTTACTTTCACTGGTTTTAGGCACAATTAAAACCGGTATCCTCAGATCTCTGGCCTCGTCAATGGAACTGCTGCCCAGCAAATGTTCCTTTACAAAATTCTTATCATTATCAATCCCCATTATTAAAAGATCACAGGCCTTTTCCTTTGCCAACTTGTTTAGTTTGTAATTCACTAAGCCTGTTTCAACTACAATATCAACACCGGCAAGCAATTCATGTTCTTTCAGTATTTGCTCTTTTATTACGGTGAGGTCTTTAACGGCTGAATTTCTTATCACTTCATCACCAACATCTATATAACCAAATTCTGTTACAGGTACCGGAATGTTATAGATATAAACCAGTGTAAGTTTCGCATTAAAAAAATCGGCCAAACGGCATGCGTGATGCAAAGCGTTTTTTGATGCGTCTGAAAAATCGTAACCACAAATAATACTTTTCATGATAAAAATGTTTTTACTAAAATAGATGGTGTATTGAATTAAAAACATGAAATTTGTCAGTATTATAGCTGATTTACATGTTGTTTTTCAGTTAAATAATGGCTACCTTATACTCACGTATGGAAATAAAATTTTTGGGAGCTACCGAAACGGTAACAGGAAGTAAGCATTTAATAATTACAAGTAAAGGAAAGCGAATAATGCTTGATTGTGGCTTGTTTCAAGGATTAGGTAAAGAAACTGATGAGCTGAACAGGCACTTACGCGTTGATCCGTCCGAGATCGATTGCGTTGTGTTATCTCATGCGCATATTGACCATTCGGGTAATTTGCCTTTATTGGTTAAGGAAGGATTCACAGGTAAGATCTATTGCACAAATTCAACCGAAGAGGTGGTAAAAATTTTACTTTTAGATAGTGCGAATATTCATGAGAATGATATTGTGTATGTAAATAAAAGAAGAAAAAGAGAGGGTTTGCCTGCGCTTAAGCCTTTGTATACGGTGAAAGACGCTGAAAAGTGCCTGAAACACATTTACGCGATACCATTTAATTCAGACTTTATGCTGAATGATGAAGTGAAATTGAAATTTACCGATGCAGGCCACATTCTTGGCAGCGCCATTTCTAACTTCACGTTAATTGAAGAAAGCGGAAAAAAAATTCAGTTAACTTATACCGGTGATATTGGTAGATATGGTGATATGCTAATGAAAGATCCTGCGGCTTTTCCTCAAGCAGATTATATAATTTGCGAAAGTACTTATGGTAACAGATTGCATGAAAAACATGAGGATGCAACCATAAAGCTTTTAGAATGCGTGAAAAAAACCTGTGTAGATAAAAAAGGAAAGCTGATCATTCCGGCATTTAGTTTAGGGCGTACTCAAGAGATCGTTTATATATTAAATAATTTATTTAATGAAGGGAAACTGCCTAAAATAAACATATACGTTGATAGCCCGCTCTCTGCAAGTGCAACAAAGGTGATGTATGACTGCAGAACCTGTTTGAATGATGATGTTCAAAAAAGGTTAGAGCATGATGATGATCCGTTTGGTTTTGATGGGTTGAAATATGTGACAAAGGTTGAAGATTCAAAGAGCATTAATGAAAGCGAAGAGCCGTGTATCATTATTTCTTCATCCGGAATGATGGATGCAGGCCGCGTGAAGCATCACCTAAAACACTGTCTGCCTGACGAAAAAAACACCCTTTTAATTGTTGGTTATTGTTCGCCTAACTCTTTGGGAGGAAAATTAATGAAAGGTGAAAAGCTCGTGCGAATTTTTGGTGAAGATGTAGTTGTAAAAGCCGATGTACAAGTTATTACTTCCTATAGCGCTCATGCCGATTATGAGGAGATCATCCGCTTTTTGGGATGTCAGGATAAATCAAAGATCAGGAATATTTTTTTAGTTCATGGCGAAACAGATGTAAAGGTTGAGTTTAAGGATATTTTGGTTAAAGAAGGTTTTGAAAATGTGATGATACCTTTAAAAGGCGAAACCGTAAAATTGAAATAGGAATGAGCGTGAAGATCGTTACCATAACCATGTCGCCTTGCATCGACAAAAGCACTACGGTAGACAAATTCATTCCTGAAAAAAAATTAAAATGCTCTTATCCTGTTTTAGAGGCAGGAGGCGGTGGAATTAATGTTTCGCGGGCTTTACGAAATTTCAAAACAGATTCGTTGTGTTTATATATATCGGGTGGATATACAGGTAATATTTTAAATAATCTGGTGTTCCATGAAAAACTAAACGCAATTCCTGTTCCATCAAAACTATTTACACGCGAAAATTTTATTGTGTTTGAAAACCAAACACATTTGCAATTCAGGTTTGGTATGCCTGTTAACATGGTAAATGGTGCCGAGTGGCGCTCATTACTTAGCGAGTTTAAAAAAACAAAACCGGAATATGTGATCTTAAGTGGCAGCATTTATTCAGAAATAAACCCAAAGTTTTTTGAGCAACTGCAGGCACATGTAAAAAAATGTAAGGCAAAGTTCATAATTGATACAGCTGGTGAACCGCTTAAAAAATTACTGAAGGAAGGTGCTTTTTTGATTAAGCCCAACCAAAACGAGTTTTCAGGTTTATATGGCAGCAAGGTACTAACAGCCAAACAAATTGTTGCAAAAGCAAAGGAGATCATTGGAAAAGGAAAAATTGAGAATATACTTGTTTCCTTAGGAAAAGACGGTGCTGTATTAATTTCAAAAAAAGGTGCTTGGCATTTTTTAGCGCCAAAACTTAAGGTTAAAAGTACGGTAGGAGCGGGTGACAGCATGGTTGCCGGTATTGTGTATATGCTCAATAAAAAGCATACGATAGAAGAGGCTGTAAAGTTTGGAATTGCCTGTGGTTCGGCCACTACCATTAATTCAGGCATGCAATTGTGTACCTTATCAGGTGCCAATGCCCTTTTAAATAGGGTGAAAATCAAAGCGTTGAGATAATCTAAATCGAATTTAAGTAAAACTGACCAAAGTCATTTTTTACATGTTGTGCATTTTTTACCTTGGGCGGTTAGCGTAAAAAGTAAAAAAATGCCTAAATTGCCGAAAGACAATACTGTTGAAATGGAAAGACTTAATGCCTTGTTTGAGCATGCAACTGAGGGCATCATTATTGCGAACAGAAAAGGCGAGATCATAAAAGCTAACCCAAGTTCTGAATTACTTTTTGGGTATGAAAAGGGAGGTTTACCTGGTAAGTTGATCGAAGATCTTGTGCCTACCAGATATATGTCAAAGCATCACCATCATCGGGATTCGTATCATCAAAACCCTCATCCACGCGCGATGGGCAAGGGTTACGACCTGTTTGGTAAAAGAAAAGATGGATCAGAGTTCCCGGCCGAGATCAGTTTATCACATTATTCAAAGAATGAAGAGCAATTTGTGATCGCATTTATAATTGATGTGACCGAACGGAAGAAAGTAGAAGAACAGATCAAACGTATAAATACGGAGTTAGAAGAAAAGGTTGATGAGCGCACCAGGGTTTTAAAAGAGACCATGATGGAGCTGGAAGCCTCTCGTAAAGAATTGCAGGAAGCCTTAGAGAAAGAAAAAGAGTTGAATGATATGAAGTCGCGTTTTGTTACCATGGCCTCACATGAATTCAGAACACCATTAAGTACAATTTTATCGTCGGTTTCATTGATCGCAAAATACAAGCAAGAGGGTGAGGACGAAAAAAGACAGAAGCACGTGGAGCGCATCAAATCGGCAGTAACAAACATGACCTTGATCTTAAACGATTTTTTATCAGCCGGCAAATTGGAAGAAGGAAAAGTAACCAATAATCCGGTTCAGGCCAATGTGGTTACTATTGTTAAGGAAATTGCCTCTGAATTATCCAACTTATTAAAAGCAAATCAAAAGATACAATACAACCATTTGGGTGCAGAGGAGATCATGATCGATAAGCAATTCTTTCGCAACATTATCATTAATTTACTTTCTAATGCCATTAAGTTCTCTCCCGAAAACTCGAACATCATTATTAATACAAAAGTGAGTAATGATACGTTTGATATAACGGTAAAAGACTGTGGAATTGGAATACCGGAAGAGGAAAAAAAGAATTTGTTCGAACGCTTCTTCAGAGCCAAAAACGCATCTAACATACAAGGAACCGGATTGGGCTTAAATATTGTGAGTAAATACGTTGAGGAGTTAAAGGGTACAATTCGATTTGAGAGTGAGTTGAATGTTGGAACCACTTTTTATATTACAATACCTATTTCTAAGCCTTTAAATTAGCGAACCTCAATTGCGTGTTGCAACACCATTGGGTTTAAGAAGGCAATAATTGTTTAAATTTACAGTAATTCCACACATAATTATGAAAACAGTTTTATTGATAGAAGATAATAATGAGGTAAGAGAGAATACAGCAGAAATTCTTGAGTTGGCCAATTACAAAGTGTTGCAAGCAGAAAATGGTAAAATTGGTGTTGAAATGGCACAACAACATAAACCCGACCTGATCATATGTGATATCATGATGCCTGTGCTGGATGGTTATGGCGTGATTCACTTATTGGGCAAGTCGCCTGAAACAGCTTTGATCCCATTCATTTTCTTAACAGCCAAATCAGAGCGAGGTGATTTTAGAAAAGGAATGGAAATGGGTGCTGATGATTATATCACTAAACCTTTTGACGATGTGGAGTTATTGCGCGCTGTAGAAAGCCGATTGAAAAAGAACGAGATTTTAAAGGCGGAGTTCTCAAATAATATTGATGGCATAAATAAATTTTTCGACGACATGAGTTCGTTAGAGGAGTTGAAAAAGCTTTCAAAAGACAGAAGAATGAAAACTTTCAAAAAGAAAGAGATCATTTTTAATGAAGGAAACATTCCTAATTATTTATATTTCTTATCAAAGGGTAAAGTTAAAACACATCAAAACCACGAGTACGGAAAAGAGTTTATTACCAACTTATATAAAGAGGGAGATTTTTTCGGATACATAGCCTTGCTTGAAGAAAAACCATTTAATGAAACTGCCGAAGCCTTAGAGGACAGTGAAGTATTATTAATACCAAAAGATGATTTTTACAGCTTGGTTTACACCAACACACATGTGATGAAGAAATTCATTAAAATGTTAAGTGACAACATTATTGAAAAAGAGAATATGCTGGTTAATTTAGCATATAGCTCTGTAAGAAAACGTGTGGCAAATGCTTTGGTTGTTTTAAGCGATCGTTATAACGATGGAAGTAACTCAAAGTTCAATATCTCTTTTTCAAGAGAGGACCTGGCAAACATTGTTGGAACGGCTACCGAATCGCTTATCAGAACTTTGAGTGACTTTAAAGATGAAAAGTACCTTGAAGTTAAAGGCAGCAATATCACCATTTTAAATTACGATAAGTTAAAGAGTTTAAAAGCTTAATTCGCTTAATTCTTTCCCTTGATCATTTTGCTTTTTTAAGGTCCAGCTATTGGTAACAGTTGTTTCTATCCAACTGCTACCTGATTTTCTGAATACCTGTACATTCAATCCAAAATGGTCTTTAAATAATTCTTCCAGTTCCGAAACAGTAATGTTCTCATCAAAGGAGATTTTTCCATTCTTATGACGAATGTTGGTGAGTTTTAAACTACCGTTAAGCAGATCCTTTTTAGCGCTTCCTTCTGCAGTAGAATGCGGCTTTTTAAAGAACATTAATTTCAAGTACTGAAACGTTGTTTCAAATTCCTTTTGAATGTCGCTGATCGTTAAATTATCTTTTACTAAAATATTCATAGTTACTAAGTATTAAAATGGTATACCTGCAGTACTGCCCGATGAAATACCTGATGTTTCCGGTTCAATTGATATTACTGGTATTTTTGATGTGTGAACCAATTCATGATCGTAAGAGCTTAATATGCCTCTTGCGCCATCCGCCTTTTGATCTGTCATGGTAATGATCACATCATTCTTATGTTTTTTAGCAAAACTGGTTGTTTTACTAACTCTGTGCTTGGTTTTATCAATAAATACTTCGTAAGTAACTTTACTTTTTTCGCACAACTTTTCTATCTGTTTACAAACGATCTCCAATTTAAATTTATCGTCTTTCTCTTTTTCGTCGTATAATCCTAATACGGTTACTTTGGCACTAAATGCTTTTGCCATGCCAATCGCGTAATTTACTTTTTGTCTTGAGTGTTCTGATAGGTCAATTGGTAATAAAATATTTTTGTATCCTTTTTTATTTACCGCGTCTTTAATTGTCATTACCGGATATGGTGATTTTGTAACCAAGCGATAAGCCGTACTTCCTAAGAACAGGTCAGATTTGGAATCTTTACCTTGTGTACCCATAATGATCAGGTCAACATTATTTTCTTCAGCTAAATTCACTATCTCCGATGTAATGTTACCGGTAGAAACAATTGGTTTAGGCATTACGCCATAGTCTTTTCTGATTTTTACACACACATCATCCAAACGTTGATTTACCAGATCAATTACTACTTTGTTTGATTTTAATTTTAAGATCGGTAAAATGATATCTACTAATTCAGATTTATTGATAACGTGTACTAAATAAAGGACAGCTTTTTGAATAGATGCGATAAACGCAGCATGACTAATTGCTTTTTCTGCATTGGCCGAAAAATCGTACGGCACCATGATTTTTTTTACTTTGAAATTGATCATTTTTATTAGGTATTAATTTATGTTTTGATTTGTATTATTCGTGTATGGCCATTACCGGTATTTTTGCGTTAAAGGCTATTTGTTTTGTGTTTGATTCGTTGAACAAGCTGTAAAAAACAGAGTGCGCATGGCTAAACATCACTACCATATCTGCTTTATTATCTTTTATATATTTTGCAATTCCTTTTCCAAAATCTTCAGCCTGTATCGTTCTTACGTCCCATTTGGCTTTTTCTTTTTGCGCATTCTTATGATTTACAAGCATAAACTCGTCTTGTGTTTGAATGTGCACAAGTTTTGAGTTGCACTTGTAATGTTTTGTAAAGGTTAATGCTTTGTCTAAATTTTGTTTTTTGATCGAATGAATATTGTCTACTGTAATAACGGCGTGTACAAGATCGTGTTGCGTGTATTTTTCAGGCACAATTATTATAGGGCAATCAATTTTTGTTGAGAGATTAACACCGGTTGTACTGTATAGTAGCTTAGAGATCTTATCCTTTGTTTGAAGTCCCATTACTACATAATCTACTTTCTTTTTTGAAGCCAGATCTTTTATAAAGCTTTTTAATGTATCAGTGGTATTAATACATTCAATTGTAGCATTTGGGAAATTCTTAAGGGCTTTAGCTTTTACTTTTTCTAATTTCTCAAGATCGTGTTTTTTTATGGCTTTATAATCTACCACATATAATCCGGAGTTGGTATGCATTACAGGAAATTCAAACACATGCAGCAACATAACCTTCGTATTAAATCGTTCAGCTAAATGCAATGCATAATTCAACGCATTTTCAGAAGACTTCGTATAATCAATTCCTACTAAAATTGTATGTTGTTTTTTTGTGCTCATTAATTTATTGTGATTTTAATAGATGATCAATACTTATTAATTCCCATTCCTGCGGCATCATGAGCAATGAAACAACCATGATCAGTCGCGGAAAAACATGGCGCATATCCCACACCGGTTCAAGCATAGAAAACGCAATTCCAACTAGTAATAGGTCTAAACCAAGAAACGCCAATGCATATGTTTTAAATAAACCCAATATCAAAAGTAACCCTCCAAAAAACTCAACCACGGATGTATATACCGCTGAAAGTTTTAGTATGAATTGCGGGATATTGTTTTTTTCCGCATTTACCTGAAAGGCCTCTGTTACACCGCTTATTTTTACCTTAAATAGTTTATCATATCCCTGGTATAGGAAAATAACGCCACAAAACGTGCGTAAGATAAACTCTGCTATTTGGTTTGTATTTATAATGTCCATACTACTAAATTAACCTTTTATTTGGTTAATACAAGCGATACATAGTTGCAAAGATGCAAATAGAGGAATAGGCTTTTAATGAGCAATGTCAATATTTGATATGATGTTAATCAGTAATTTTTAAGGAGAATAGGCCAATATTTGTAAAAAATTAATATAAACTAATAACTATGGAAACAAAGAAAGTATACGACCTACATGAGGAAAACAAAGAATGGTTGAATAAATTGGCCTTTTATAAGGATGAATTAAAAGTAATGCAAAACAGAGTATCGGAAATAGCTGCTAAGAACACAGCAAAGGATGTTTTAGCATCAGTTGAGCATTTTCAAAACCAGTTGATCATTCAACGCAATAATATAGATGAACTGGCACACAGTGTTAACGATCATGAAACGTATTTAGTGAACAGAGCAAAGGAAAACCCTATAGCTATTGACCACCGTTCGGTAAATGACCATCCAAAAATGCGCGATTCGTTTAATTCATTTGAAAAAGTGATGAACGAATTAAGAAAAGAATTAAACACTTTTTTATCAAAAACAATGTAATTTGTTAAATGAACATGTTAAAAGCCGGACCAATTGTCCGGCTTTTTTTGTAATAACTTGTTTAATAGTATTATATATAGTGTGGAAGAGTAAAAAATAACGTAAATCTGATAAAAATCAGGTAGGAAAACTGACTCATGTCATTATAATTTCACGTGTTTAGTGTGACATTTGTTACAGTTAAAATAATAAACGAATTAAAATAAAATAAACATGGCAACAACATTATCACACACAGCGCACTCATCAAGTGCAAACACTCAATTATCATGGTATGGTAAATTGATCACTAAATTAGAATTCAGTTATTTTGGTTTAATTGCAATGACCATTACAATGGGAAGTGTAATTGGTGGAATTGCTGCCATGTTTATTTTTCAAAATGATGCACCCATTTGGCAGTTAGGTTTATGTATGGCAGGTGCAATGGCTAACAACGTTGCTGCAATTGGGCAGGCTCCAACACGTTGGGTAGTTAATATTTTTTTGGTGAACTTTGTTATTAGTGCGTTGTTGATCTTGATCAACGCGTTCTAATTATACATAGTTAGTTTAGTTAATTAAAGTTTATGGCAAAAAAGCCTCGCGTAATGCGGGGCTTTTTTGATTTTATCTTACTAAAAACTTGTGGGGAAGCGCAAGTTTTGTTATAGGAATCCAATAATATATAACGTTTTATTTCGATTTAGTTATTTTCATCTAGAAAGCACTAAATTTATTTAGTTAATTCGCTTCATAAATTTATTGATATGAAAAAAAGTGAAATTGCTTTGTTAATTTTTTTGATTTCTTTCAAGTTAATTATAGCACAAAGCTCTTTAAGGAATCCAATTAGCATTTTTGATTAATTTGGAAATAGTTATTCTCTAGATCAACTCCAAGTATTATCATCAGGTACTAGCTCGATAACGGGCGGGAAGGCTGCCCCAGTAACGTCTTGTCAGGCAGGTTATTTTAATATTTATTATGCTGCAAATTGCGGCATGGATGGTTCAACTCAAGCCGATATTGATCGAAGAGCTGTTGTATGTCAAGTATTTAAAGATTTATCTCAATTTATTAACTCACCTTTAACCGGCACAAATGTTTGTAACATATTAATTGAAACAACATCAGCTGCAATTAATAACCCAAGTACATCTGGTGTCTTGGGAGTAAATTCACCTTTTTACGCTGAATTTTTTAATCCACAATTCGCAACTGCCGGATTAATTCCAGGAGAAGTTTGGAAAACAATAAAACTTGGAAAAAGTTCATATATAAATACTGCCCCATTTAGTAATTATCCCCCACTATATAACACCAATGGTTATCATGGCTATTTGGCTTTTAATTTTGCTAACCCCGGCATTAATTGGGATGTGTCATTGTCAACTAATACTATAACCTCCGGTCAGTTTGATTTTTATACGAATGTACTTCACGAAGCAATGCATATGTTAGGTTTAGCTTCTTATATTACATCTGATGGAACTTCTGTTTTTGGAGCGAATAAAAGTTATTACTCTTACTATGATGCTTTTTTAAGGAATGCAAGTAATATTCCGTTAATTTCAAATGGGGCAAGTAGTTGCTCTAAATATTACCACGCGTTTAACACATCTGCGAATGTTTCAAATCTCGCTTCTTGTGTAGGTTGCGCAACAACGTGTAGTAACACATATACTATTGACGTTACTAATTGTTCATCAGCAAATAAATATGCCGGCGGTACATACACGGTACCTATTTATACACCAGCATGTTTTTAGTCTGGCGCTTCACTTTCTCATTTCGAGGATTTATGTTATGCTCCTGCTGGATTTCAAAACAATTTGTATTTTGTAATGACCAATGGTGTGCCAACCGGTAGTGGCAGTAGAAAGCGTTATCCAAAAGCGGAAGAGAGAGCCGCGCTTTGCGACATTGGGTATAATGTTAATGGGGTTTATAACTCTACAGTTTCAAGTGCGTTTTATAATTATTCAGTAACAGCATGTCCAGGTAAGGATATAGCTGGGCTGAATGACGGTTTAAACAGCGCTAATGTTGTAACCTTGGTATGTACTGTAAATAGTTCTATTCAGGTAAGCGGAATAAATTTAAACGATAGAAATGCAACAGGCGGTTATGATTGTTTAGAAACCTTAATTCCATCTTCAGGTATTTTAAGTAACACATCAGGTGGGCCAAGTACACCTTTCACTTATACACCAAATACAACCGGGTTACATGTATTAAGGTATTTGCCAAAAAACAACTTAAATGAGCAAGGAAACATCACTTATGTATTTATTTATGCTTTACCAAATTACACATGCAATAATTCGTGCAATCAAGTTTTTGGTGGTAATTTTGAAAGCGGTGTAACGCCGCCTATAGAATCATACATTAATTTTGCGTGCGGATGGGAAAATGCTAATGCTGGTACTTGTGATTACTATAGTGTAGCATCAGGCCCTAGTTCTCCGGTTTTTATACCGTGTAATTGGGTAGGCTACGAGCCTAATTCTGTTTCAGGAGGAAGCGCTTATGCCGGCTTTATTTCTTTTTATCATCCTAACCCGCAACAGTCAAATAATGAGATTTTATTTAGCAAGCTCACCAGCCCTTTATTGCCAAATAAGGCTTATAAATTAACTTTTGATATTTCTAATGGAGAAAACAGATCAGCGGAAGCATATTCTTTACAAGCATATTTTAGTCCCGATCTTTCATTTTTAAGCAATAACACATGGAATGTAAATATTTCAAATCCTTCTATGTTATTTACAACCCCAACAAGTTTTACAACTACAAATGGATGGCAACAGGCTGTGATTAACTTTACAACTGGC
>JBKDKI010000022.1:0-87985 GCA_046345155.1 Sphingobacteriaceae bacterium | reverse complement strand
TCTGGCCACCCCGACTTAAAGAAACCTTAGCAGATCACTAAGGTTTTTTTGTTTTTATGAGCATGAGTTTTTGAGGAGAAGAGCGTCAGTTCGTCGCGAAGCCTCGCGACTGGCCACCACCGACGAGTAATAGAAAGCCTTTCGTTTGAGAGGCTTTTTTCATTTTTTAAGACATAAAAAAGCCCCAGATCTAATGGGGCTTTTCAATTGGGATTGTTTATTTTTCAAATTCTACGATCATTGCCTTCCAATCTTCAGGCAATAAAATACTTTCATGGGTTTTATAATTCATGGCAACCAAAATGCCAATACCATTAGCGCATTCAATATAATTGTCGCCAACTTTTTTCAAAATAGCATTTTTAAGCGTTAAACTTTTTGATCCCAATTTTATAACACGCGTTAAGCAAAAAATGGAATCATTCAAATGGATAGGTGCAAGGTGATTGATCTCGTTTCGTGCTAATACAAAGCCTTGTGTGTCCCAATCGTTGCGGCCTTTAAAAACCGTATCAAAGTAATGCACGCGCGAAGTTTCAAAATAATTTAGGTAGCAAGCGTTGTTCACATGATTGATCTTATCAATATCACTAAAGCGAATTTGAATAGGTATACTATGTTTATAATCTTCAAATTGTATCATTATACAGTTCGGTTTAATAATTCGATCGCGAATGAACGTAACAGTTCTATTTTTTCTTTTGGCGCATTGATTTTTTCTAAATGATCCAATGCAATTTTGGTATGCTTGTCGGCTTCCGCTTCACACAAGGCTTTTACGCCTAATTTATTAAATAAATTAATAACACCTTTAATTTTTTCTTCAGCTTTCTCTTCTGAAATTTTCAAAAGTTCATTTAATTCTGTTCTTTGATTTTGATCTGCTAATTCAAATGCTTTGAGTAATAAAAATGTTTTTTTGTTGGAGATAATATCGCCGCCAACTTGTTTCCCGAATTTATCCTTATCGATCGCATAAGCATCCAACATATCATCCAATAATTGAAATGCAATACCTAAATGTTTACCAAATTCATAAATGTGTAATTGATCTTCGGTTTTTGCGCAGGCATTGATGGCACCCATTTGAAGGCTGCAACCCAGTAATACTGCTGTTTTAAAGGTGATCATGTGAATGTAATCTGGAACGCTCACATCATTCATTGTTTCAAAATTCATATCCCATTGCTGGCCTTCGCACACTTCAATAGCAGTTTTACTGAATACTTTTGACAGTTGTGCAAATTCATCTGTAGGATAATTTTGGAGAATTTCAAATGCTTTTACAAGCATCACATCACCACTTAAAATTGCAATGTTGGTATTCCACTTTACATGAACTGTTTGTTGATTTCTGCGTAATGGTGCATTATCTAAAATATCATCATGTATCAATGAGAAGTTATGGAAAAGCTCTACACAAAGTGCCGAATTTAAAGCGAGTGAAGCTTCCTTGCCAAATAATTCGCATGCCATTAAAGCAAGCAAGGGCCTAACGCGTTTACCGCCTAATGATAGAATGTAATTTTCAGGTTCGTATAATTCTTTAGGCGTTTTTGAACTCAAATTTTGTTTGTAGTTCTCAATATGCGCGTTAAAAAGCTTGTAATGATTTTCGAAAATTTTCACGTGTTTGTTCTTTTAAAAATTAGAACAAATTAGTCTTCAGCTTGTTTTGCCATATCCAATAAATAAGTTCCGTAACCACTTTTTGTAAGAGGCGTTGCAACTTTGATCAATTGATCTTTATTGATATATTTCATTTTATAAGCAACCTCTTCAATACAACCGATCTTTAAACCTTGACGCTCTTCAATTACCTGAACAAACTGCCCGGCCTGCATCAGCGAAGCAAAAGTTCCTGTATCTAACCACGCAGTACCGCGATCCATAATACTAACTTTTAACTTACCGCGTTTTAAATATTCTTTATTCACGTCAGTAATTTCGTATTCACCACGCGGACTAGGTTTTAAATTTTTTGCAATCTCTACAACGCTGTTGTCGTAAAAATATAAGCCGGGTACAGCATAATTACTTTTAGGTTCTTTTGGTTTTTCTTCAATGGATAACACATTGTTTTGTTTATCAAACTCAACAACACCATAGCGTTCAGGGTCACTCACATGATAAGCAAAAACAACACCACCATCGGGATCATTGATGGTTTGTAACATACGGCCTAAGCCAACGCCGTAAAAAATATTGTCTCCAAGTATCAAAGCAACTTTATCTTTTCCAATAAATTCTTCACCCACAACAAAAGCCTGTGCTAATCCATTAGGTACTTCCTGCACTTTATATGAAAATTTACAACCAATTTGTTCGCCAGTTCCTAATAATTTTTCAAAGTTAGGAAGATCGTGCGGCGTAGATATGATAAGGATCTCACGGATGCCTGCCATCATCAGAACGGATAATGGGTAATAGATCATGGGTTTGTCGTAAATAGGCATCATTTGTTTACTCATTGCTAATGTTAATGGATGCAAACGTGTGCCAGAGCCTCCTGCTAAAATTATTCCTTTCATAAAAATTGGTTTTAAAGGTTCCTAAATTAAGAATAATTTTTTTGGTTGGAGTGATTATTGATTTTTTGAAAATTTTACAAGAGAGCAATTGAAGATAAATGCAAGAAAATAAGGTAAAAAGTAGGATTTTTTACTCGGGGATAAACCTAGTTTAGTAAGTAATAAGGGCATTTCACTGCTTCAAATTTAGACCTCATTAATTCTGGTTTTTAAACAATTGATTGTCAATATTTTAGTGAAAATAAAATAAACTAAAAATTTATCTAACAAAATGTAATATTTATCTAAAATTAATAGGATTTAGTGAGCATTATTTTATCTTTATGGGGTTAAAATACAATTGAAAAAGTACATACAATATCTTTTGATTCTATTCGGTGTTTTTTTTACCGAGCAATTGTATTCTCAAGCGCCTTTTTGGAACTGGGCACGACATGCTGGGGCTAATGGGGTTCAAAGAACAAATGATGTTTCTGTTTTAAAATCTAACGGTGATGTTTGGATAACGGGTAATTATGCAACTTCAAATCTTACTGAGTGGGGCTTGAACGTAATTGGTGGCACGGATGGTTTTTTAGTTAAATACAACAATGCTGGTACCGCGCTTCTTGCACGCCGTATAGGTGGAGCAGGTACTGATGTTCCCAATTCCGTATGCGTTCAGCAAAATACAGGAGATGTATACATTACGGGATATTTTGATGGAACTTGTAATTTTAATCCAATTGGTCCTGCCGCAAATTTAACCTCATCATTAGCTTCACAAGACATGTTCATTGCAAAATTCAATTCTGCAGGAACTTTTCAATGGGTTGTAAGAGCCGGTGGTTCAGGGCTTGATCAAGGTTTAGGTATTTTTGCCGATGCGAATGGTGTTTATGTTACCGGTGCAATAACAGGTAATGCAAATTTTACATCAACAAATGCAACAATTATCAACAAAGGTTTTGTTGGAGCAAATATCAATTTGTTTGTTGCAAAATATACAACAGCAGGTGTTGTCCAATGGGTTGCTACTGCCGAAAGTGCTGCACAGGATGCGGGATACGATATTGTTGCAAGCACAAACAGTGTATATGTTGTTGGTGATTATTACAACAATTGTACAGTTTATCACAGTACAGGTGTTTCAACAGGTACAATTCTATCCGCTCAAACAGCCCCGGCTGCAGGTGATGTTGGTGTTTTTGCGTTCAGTCAAACAGGTGTTGGTAATTGGGCAAATAATATTTCATCAAATGGATTGGATCGTGGAAGAGGAATCGCTCTTGATGCTTCTAATGTTTTTATAACCGGCGGTGTTAGAACCAATGCAAATTTTAAATATCCAACTCCAACATTTGTAACAACATCAACTGCAAATGAAGATATGTTTCTCGCTAGCATGAGCCAAGCTACCGGTTTATTTCAATGGGCAAAAACAGAACAGGGTGGGGCGGCAGGAACTGAGTATGGAAACTCGATCGATTATCATGCATCAGGTAAATTATTTATTACCGGACCATTTGACGTATCGATGAACTTTGTGAACTCCGGCGGACCTGTGATAAATACATCAGGTGGTTATGAAGTGTTTTTGGCTTCATACAACGCAACCGGTGGCATGTTGTATGCCACAACAGCGGGCAGTGTGAATCCTGATTACGGTAATGGTGTAGCCGTAGATAATGTGGGAGATGCCTACGTTGGCGGTGAACATGGAGGAAGAGCTGTGTTTCAAACTGCCGCGGCAACTCAAACCATGTTGGGTACCAACGTGAGTGCAAATTGTTTTGTAGCTAAATGCGGATGCGGAAATATTCTTTCCATTCCTTCAGCCGGTGCAGATCAAACGGTTTGTGCAACATCGGTTGCTATGGCTGCAAATACACCAACCAACGGAACTGGCACCTGGAGTGTATTGGCAGGAGCTGGTACTTTTGCAAATATAAATTCCGCAACATCTAACGTTACCGCTTTAGGTGTTGGTTTAAATAAATTTGTTTGGCGAATTGCCGGCAGTGGCTGTGCGCCGATGTCTGATACAGTTTTTATTACGCGTGATAATTTTCCAACCACATCCAATGCCGGATCGAATCAAACCGTTTGCGCAACAACAGCTAATTTAGCCGGAAACACGCCGCTGGTTGGCACAGGATTATGGACCTTGATATCCGGTTCAGGATTAATTACAACAAACACGTCGCCAACTTCCGGATTAACAGCCTTAGGCACGGGTACAAATGTTTTTCAGTGGACAATATCTAATGGTGTTTGCGCGGCATCAACATCAACTGTTGCTATTATCAGAGATGCCTCGCCAACCACTGCAAATGCCGGTAGTAATCAAACCATTTGTGCAACAACGGCAAACTTAGCAGGAAATACGCCTGCAGTTGGAACCGGAACATGGACATTATTATCTGGCGCGGGCACCATCACAAATCCTAATTCACCAACAAGCGGATTAACTGCTTTAGGTGTAGGTGTTAATGTTTTTCAATGGTCTATTGGGAATGGTGTTTGCCCTGTATCATCACAAACGGTGGCAATTGTTCGCGACGCCAATCCAACCACATCTAATGCGGGTCCATCACAAACCATTTGTGCTAATACAGCAACACTTGCGGCAAACACGCCTGTTGTTGGTGTTGGCTCGTGGAATGTACAAACTGGTCCGGGTTTACTTGTAACACCTACTTCACCTAATACGCAGGTAACGTCGTTAGGTTTAGGTTCAAATGTTTTTCAGTGGGTAATTACCAATGGTGTTTGTCCTGCATCAACATCAACGGTTCAAATTTTTCAAGATTCAAATCCAACAGTTTCTAATGCAGGCCCTTCTCTTAGTATATGTGCAGTGAGTAACACTATAATGGCCGCAAATACTCCAGCTGTTGGAACAGGTACATGGACATTGATCTCAGGATCGGGTGTGATCTCAAACGCCAATTCGCCTACAAGTGCGATCACCGGTTTAGGATTAGGTGTAAATGTTTTTCAATGGACAATAGGAAATGGGGTTTGTCCTACTTCTTCATCTACCATGTCCATCACCAGATATTTTACACCAACCGTTTCTAATGCCGGCCCAAATCAAACAGTGTGTGCAACAACTGCTAATATGGCTGCTAACACGCCGGCAATAGGTACAGGTAGTTGGACATTGATATCAGGTTCGGGTACAATTACAACGCCAACTTTGGAAACTACCGGTATAACAGGTTTAGGGGTTGGTGTAAATGTTTTTCAATGGACGATCAGTAATGGTGTTTGTCTGGCTTCTTCTTCTACAATGTCCATTCAACGTGATGCGAATCCAACAGTTTCAAACGCGGGTCCTTCGCAAACCGTTTGTGCTACCACAGCAACCATGGCAGCAAATACACCTGCTATCGGCTCCGGAAACTGGACACTGATCTCAGGAGCGGGAACAATTACAACACCAACCCTGGAAACAACCGGCATCACTGCATTAGGTGTTGGAGTTAATATTTTTGAATGGACCATCAGTAATGGTGTTTGTCCGGTTTCAACATCAACAATGCTCATACAGCAAGATGCGATGCCAACGGTTGCGAATGCCGGACCTAATCAGACCGTATGTGTATCAACTGCAACTTTAGCCGGAAATACACCGGTTATAGGAAACGGATTTTGGACCTTACAGGCCGGATCCGGTGTACCAACAACTCCAACATCTCCTAATTCTCAAGTAACAGGTTTAGCTGTTGGTATAAATGTTTTCAATTGGTCTATTACCAATGGAGTTTGTCCGGTTTCAAGTTCAACAGTTGCTATTGATCGAAACCCGAATCCAACTTTATCTAATGCAGGACCTAATCAAACTGTGTGCGCAACAACGGCAAACATGGCTGCAAATGTACCGGCAGTTGGTACAGGAAACTGGACATTGATTTCAGGAAGTGGAACAATTACAAACCCAACATCACCAACTACAGGCCTCACGGCGCTTGGTGTTGGTGTGAATATTTTTGCCTGGACGATCACCAGTGGTGGCTGTCCGCCTTCAAATTCAACAGTTGCGATCGTAAGAGATGATAACCCAACTGTATCAAATGCAGGACCAAATCAAACACTTTGTGCCACACCAAATACTAACATGGCTGGTAACACGCCTGTTGTTGGAACAGGTTTATGGACACTGGTTTCAGGTGCAGGAACAATTGTAACACCAAATTCAGAGATCACTGCGATCACCGGATTAGGAACGGGAATAAATGTTTTCCAATGGACAATAAGCAATGGAGTTTGTCCTTCTTCAAGTTCAACTGTTGCTTTGGTGAATGATGCAAATCCAACAATTTCAAATGCGGGACCAAGTCAAACTGTTTGTTCAGGTGTTGCCACAATGGCTGCAAATAATCCGGTTATCGGTTCAGGTTTATGGACATTGATATCCGGCTCAGGATTAATTACAACACCTACATCTCCAAATACAGGTTTAACAGGATTAGGTGTTGGGGTAAATGTTTTTCAATGGACCATCAGTAACGGATCTTGTCCGCCTTCAACATCAACAGTAATTATTCAACGTGATGCAAATCCAACATTATCAAGTGCAGGAAGTAATCAAACCATTTGTGCCACAACAACAAATATGGCAGGAAACACACCTGCAATTGGCACAGGAAGTTGGACACTCGTTTCAGGCTCAGGTACAATTGTTACACCAACACTTGCAACAACTGCACTAACAGGTTTAGGTGTTGGTGTTAATGTTTTCCAATGGACCATTTCAAATGGTGTTTGTGCTTCATCAAGCTCTACTGTTGCAATTGTGCGCGATGCTAATCCAACAGTTTCAAATGCTGGGCCAACTCAAAGTATTTGTGCCAGTTCAACCACCGCTAACCTTGCAGGTAATACACCGGCAATTGGTGTAGGTGTTTGGAATGTAGTATCCGGCCCCGGATTGGTAGTAACACCAACATCTCCTAACTCACAAGTAATGTTGTTAGGAGTTGGTTTAAATGAATTTGAATGGAGTATCACAAATGGTGTTTGTCCGGCATCTACCTCAACAGTTATTATTTATTTACATGCAGTGCCAAGTGTTGCTAATGCCGGGGCTTCACAAAGTTTGTGTTTAACATCAAGCGCAACAATGGCCGGTAATTCACCTGCTGTTGGAACAGGCATTTGGAGCTTGGTTTCCGGTTCTGGATTAATTACAACACCATCATCACCAATAACAGGAATTACTGCATTAGGTTTAGGAGCAAATGTGTTTCAGTGGACCATCAGCAATGGCGTTTGTCCGCCTTCAACATCCACCATGTCTATCACACGATATTTAAATCCTACAATATCAAACGCAGGTGTTTCTCAAACTGTTTGTGCAACTGTTGCTACAATGGCTGCTAATACACCGGCTGTTGGAACAGGAAGTTGGACATTGGTTTCGGGTGCAGGAACAATAACTTCTCCAACTTTACCAAATACCGGTATAACCGCATTAGGTGTTGGTGTTAATGTATTTCAATGGACGATCAGTAATGGAAATTGTTCACCATCAACTTCAACCGTAATTATTCAACGTGATGCAAATCCAACAATTGCAAATGCAGGTGCAAATCAAACAGTGTGTGCAACAGTTGCAACATTAGCAGGAAATATTCCTGCGATTGGAACGGGAACATGGACATTAGTATCAGGTGTAGCAACGATATCAAATCCAAATCTACCGAACAGTGGTTTAACTGCATTGGGTGTAGGTGTTAATGTTTTACAATGGACCATAGGCAATGGCGTTTGTCCGAATTCGAGTGCCACAGTTGCAATTGTACGTGATGATAATCCAACAGTTTCTTCAGCAGGGCCAAATCAAACGGTTTGTGCAACTACCGCAACCATGGCAGGTAATACACCATTGGTAGGAACAGGTTTATGGACATTAGTATCTGGTGCCGGAACCATTTCAAATAATACATCACCAACAACAGGATTAACTGCATTAGGTGCCGGTGTGAATGTTTTCCAATGGACCATCAGTAACGGTGTTTGTCCGAATTCAACTTCTACAGTTTCAATTACACGTGATCTTAGTCCTACTGTTGCAAACGCAGGAACAAATCAAACAGTTTGCGCCACTGTTGCAACACTTGCTGGAAATACGCCAGCAGTTGGTACAGGAAGCTGGACATTGGTTTCAGGTGCAGGAACTATTACTTCTCCAACATTACCAAATTCAGGTATAACAGCTTTAGGTGTTGGTGTGAATGTGTTTCAATGGACGATAAGTAATGGTTCATGTCCACCATCAACAGCAACAGTATCAATACAACGTGATGCAAATCCAACTGTTGCAAATGCGGGTTCAAACCAAACTTTATGCGCTTCACCAACAGCAACGCTAAATGGTAACACGCCGGTTGTTGGTACTGGTTTATGGACCTTAGTATCAGGTGCCGGAACAATCACCTCTCCGAATTTACCAAATACAGGAATTACTGCATTAGGTTTAGGGGTAGATGTTTTCCAGTGGACAATTTCAAATGGCGTGTGTCCTGCTTCAAGTGCTACGGTTGCAATTTATGATGATGCCAATCCAACAATTGCAAATGCAGGAACAAATCAAACGGTGTGTGCAACAGTTGCAACACTTGCAGGTAATACGCCTGCAGTTGGTACAGGAAGCTGGACATTGATATCAGGAGCAGGAACAATAACATCTCCAGCAGCACCAAATTCAGGTATCACCGCATTGGGTATAGGCGTGAACGTATTCCAATGGACGATCAGTAACGGTTCTTGTCCGCCTTCAAGTGCAACAGTTTCAATTCAGCGTGATGCAAATCCTTCTGTATCCAACGCAGGAACAAATCAGATCATTTGTGCAACTTCTGCAAACTTAAATGGTAATACACCGGCAATAGGAACAGGAACATGGAGCTTGATCTCTGGTGCCGGAACAATTACAACTCCAACCTTGCCAACTAGTGCTGTTACGGCATTAGGTGTAGGAATAAATGTTTTCCAATGGACTATTGGTAATGGTGTTTGTGCAAATTCAAGTTCAACGGTTTCAATTCAACGTGATGCGAATCCAACTGTATCAAATGCAGGACCTACTCAGTCTGTTTGCGCAAATACATCAACAGCAAATTTAGCAGGTAACATACCTGTAGTTGGAGTAGGTGTATGGAATGCAGTATCGGGGCCCGGTTTAGTTGTTACGCCAACATCGCCAAATTCACAAGTAATGTTGTTAGGGGTAGGTTTAAATGAATTTGAATGGAATATCACGAATGGGGTATGTCCATCATCTACTTCAACAGTTAGTATTTTTGTTCATCAAATGCCAACTGTATCTAATGCAGGAACAACTGTATCAGTGTGTGGTACTGCAACAAACTTGGCAGGAAATGCACCGGCAGTTGGTACAGGTACATGGTCGTTAATTTCAGGAAGTGGATTTATCACTTCAGTTAATTTGCCAAACTCCGGCGTTACTGCTCTTGGAGTTGGTACTAATGTTTTCCAATGGACAATTGGTAATGGCGTTTGTCCTTCAAACTCATCAACAGTTGCAGTTATCAGATACTTACCACCTACTGTTGCAAGTGCCGGGCCTTCTCAATCGGTTTGTGCAAGTTCGGCAACAATGGCAGCAAATGCACCTGCAATAGGTACAGGTAGCTGGACCTTAGTTTCCGGAGCCGGATCAATTTCAGCACCAACATCTCCAACATCTATAGTAACTGCTTTAGGAAGTACAACAGTAAATATTTTTGCATGGACCATCACAAATGGTGTTTGTCCTCCTTCAACTTCAACCGTGGGTATTGATGCTGATGCTGTTCCAACTGTTGCAAATGCAGGATCAAATCAAACAATTTGTACAAGTATTGCAACACTTAACGGTAATGCACCAGTTATAGGTGTGGGTTCTTGGAGTTTGGTTTCAGGCGCTGCAACAATTACTACACCAACCTTATTAAATACAGGTATAACCGGTATAGCAACCGGAACAAATATCTTTGCGTGGACGATCACAAATGGTGTTTGCCCGCCTTCTTCATCAACGGTAGCAATAATAAATACGCCTAATCCAAGCATATCAAATGCCGGACCAACGCAATCTGTTTGCGCAAGTTCAGCAACAATGGCCGCAAACGTTCCTGCTATTGGTACAGGTAGCTGGACACTCGTATCAGGTTTAGGCGCAATAACAACACCTACTTCTCCGGTTTCTCAAATCACAGGTATGGGTATTGGTCCGAATGTTTTTGCATGGACGATCAGTAATGGTGTTTGTCCGAATTCTGTTTCCACTGTTACAATTGATGCTGATGCTGTTCCAACTGTTGCAAATGCAGGACCAAATCAAACCATTTGTACAGGTACGGCAACATTAAATGCAAATACACCTGTAGTTGGAACCGGCAGCTGGACAGTTGTTTCGGGATTAGTAACTATCACTAATACAACTTTAGAAACTACAGGATTAACTGCCATTGCAAACGGTACAAATATTTTAATGTGGACCATCAGTAACGGTGTTTGTCCACCATCAACTTCCACTGTAGCAATTATAAGAGATCAAAATCCATCAGCATCAAACGCAGGTGCGAACCAAACCGTTTGTGCAACTACAGCAAACTTAAATGGAAATGTTCCTGCGATCGGAACAGGAACATGGAGTGTTATCAGCGGACCATCATCGGTAACATCTCCATTGGTAAATAACAGTGGTGTAACCGGATTAGGAGTAGGAGCGAATGTATATCAATGGACAATAGGAAATGGCGTTTGTCCGAATTCAACATCAACTGTAAGCATTCAACGTGATGCAAATCCATCAGCATCTAACGCAGGAGCAAATCAAACAGTGTGTGCAACTATTGCAAACTTAAACGGAAATATTCCGGCTATCGGAACCGGAACATGGAGTGTATTGAGCGGCCCATCATCAGTAACATCACCACTTGTAAATAACAGCGGTGTAACAGGTTTAGGTGTAGGATCAAATATTTTCCAATGGACAATAGGCAATGGTGTATGTCCGAATGTATCATCAACTGTAAGTATTCAACGTGATGACAATCCAACGGTATCCAATGCAGGAACCAATCAAACCGTTTGTGCAACTACAGCAAACTTAAATGGAAATATTCCAACAGTAGGAACAGGAACCTGGAGTGTGTTGAGCGGACCATCATCAGTAACATCACCACTTGTAAACAACAGTGGCGTAACAGCATTAGGAGTGGGTTTAAATGTATATCAATGGACGATCGGAAATGGTGTTTGTCCGAATTCAACATCAACTGTAAGCATTCAACGTGATGCTAATCCTATTGTTGCAAGTGCGGGCGTAAATCAAACTGTATGCGCTACAACAGCAAACTTGAACGGCGTAATACCGGCGATCGGAACCGGAACATGGAGTGTATTGAGCGGACCATCATCAGTAACATCACCACTTGTAAATAACAGCGGTGTAACAGGTTTAGGTGTAGGATCAAATATTTTCCAATGGACAATAGGAAATGGAGTTTGTCCGAATGTATCATCAACGGTTAGTATACAACGCGACCAGAATCCAACGGTATCCAATGCCGGAGCATCTATGTCGGTTTGTTTAACTTCAACTTTATTAGCCGGAAATATACCTTCTGTTGGTACAGGTACTTGGAGTTTAGTTTCGGGAGCAGGTACAATTGCAACGCCAACATTAGAAAATAGTTCTGTTAGTGCGTTAGGTGTTGGTGTAAATGTATTCCAATGGACAATTGGTAATGGTGTTTGTCCAACTTCATCTTCAACAGTAGCGATCACAAATTACACAACACCTTCTGTTTCATCTGCAGGCGCTAATCAAACAATTTGTGCAACATCAACTGTGTTGGCTGCCAACACACCAACAATTGGTTCAGGAAGTTGGTCTGTTTTATCAGGCCCTGCTGTTGTTACAACGCCGGCATCGCCAAATTCAGGAGTTACTGGATTAGGAGTTGGTGCTAATCAATTTTTATGGACAATTGCAAATGGTGTATGTCCGGTTTCTAATTCTACTGTAACTATTGTGCGTGATGATTTTCCTTCAGTTGCAAACGCAGGTGCCAGTCAAACAATTTGTGTTGATTATGCAACATTAAATGCAACACCGCCTGTTGTTGGTACAGGAAGTTGGACACTCGTATCCGGAACAGGTACAATTGTTAGTCCAAGTTCTCCAACATCTTCTTTGATCAATGTTCCTATTGGTACCGATGTTTTACAATGGTCTGTTTCAAATGGAGTTTGTCCGGTTAATACTTCAACTGTATCAATAACTGCCATCACCAATGTTGGTCCGGTAAATGCGGGCGCAAATATTTTCTTCTGTGGTTTAACGCCTACACTTGCAGCTACAATGCCTACAGTAGGTACAGGAACTTGGGTTCCAATGGGTGGGCCTAATGTAACCAGTCCTAATAACCCTTCAACAAGTGTTACATTTACAAACTTTGGTACTTATACTTATCAGTGGTTAGTGGGTTATTTATCTTGTCCGAATTTAAGTTCAACGGTGCAAGTAACCTTATATGATATGCCAACACCTGCCAGTGTGAGTGCAGATCAAACATTATGTATCTCATCATCAAATGCAACTATTAGTGCAAACAGCCCAACAATAGGAACAGGTATTTGGAATGTAGTTACAGGCGGTGGAGCGGTAACAGCTCCTGCAAATACGATTTCGCCTGTAACCGGATTAACTGTTGGATCAAATTCATTTGAATGGGTTATCACAAATGGTAATTGTCCTGCAAGTACTGCAACTGTAAATATTCAGGTGGATGATGTTCCTTCAATTCCTATTGCCGGTCCTGATCAAACAATTTGTATTTCAAATACCGGTACTTTAAATGCAACATTGCCGCTTATTGGTAATGGTGTTTGGAATCCGCTTGGTGTATCAAGTGTAAATACACCAACATTAAATAACAGTACGGTTGCTTCATTAACTGTAGGATCAAATTCGTATGAATGGAGCGTTACAAATGGTGTTTGCCCAAGTAAAAAAGATACAGTAACTATTTTTGTTGATGCCTTGCCAACAAATGCTTTAGCGGGTGCTGATCAATTCACTTGTTCGATGATCGCTAATTTACAAGGTAACCTTCCAACAATTGGAACAGGTACATGGATGCCATTAACTATAGAACCGGCTGTGGCTTCGCTTAATAATCCTAACACTTCTGTTTCATTTACCAATCAAGGTGTTTACACTTATGTATGGGTTGTAGGTAATGGCGTTTGTCCTGTATCAACAGATACTGTTGTGATCAATACATTCTTAGCACCAAGTGATCCTGTTGCAGGTGTTGATCAGGTTAATTGTGCCATGAATGCAACCTTAGTTGCTACACCTCCTGCTATTGGTAGCGGAACATGGATACCATTGAATTTTGCAACAACCATCAGTAATTCGTTGACGCCTACAACAAATATCACAGTGCCATCGCAAGGTGTATATGGTTTTGTATGGGAGGTTAATAATTCTGTTTACTGTCCTGCAAAACGCGATACGGTTTATGTACAAACCTATGCTAATCCATCTACAGCAAATGCAGGAATTGATATCACATCTGATTGTTTAATGAATCCAATTAATGGTAATACGCCTTTAGTTGGAAATGGATCATGGTCGGTATTAAATGGAAGCGGTACCTTTGATAACGCGTTAAGCCCAAGTGCGCAATATATTTCTGATGTTGATGGTGTAACACAAGTGGTTTGGACGATCACTAACGGAAATTGCCCTTCTACTTCTGATACTTTAGAAATAAGAATCGATCCAATGTTGATCCCACAGATCATTACACCAAATGAAGATGGTAATAATGATTATTTCGAGATCAAAGCGATCAGATGTTTAAGTGGAACTAAAGTGAGCATCTTTAACCGTTGGGGTAATTTAGTTTATGATTCAGGCGATTATAAAAATGATTTCAAAGGAATTAGTAATGCCGGTGAGGAGTTGGCAGATGATACGTATTATTATATTTTAGAAATAAGAAATAAAATTTACAAAGGATATTTTGTAATAAAATCAAATTAATGAAGTATTGGTTACATATTATTTTTGTTTGTGTGTTGAGTTTTAATTCAAAGGCTCAGCATTATCCAACATTCAGTCAGTACATCATTAATGGCTTAGCAATTAATCCTGCATATGCCGGACGAAATAATGTATTGGATATAACAGCAGCACATCGCAGGCAATGGGTTGGTTTTAATGGTGCGCCTGTTACAACATCATTTAATATGAATACACCATTACGCGTTAAGGCTATAAGCCTAGGTGTATCGGTGATTGACGATCGAATAGGATCGTTTGAAAATCAGTTGATCAGCGGAATTTATTCGTATCGTTTACGATTCAGAAAGTTCAAACTAAGTTTTGGTATCCAAAACGGAATAAATATTAAAAAAATTAACTATGATGCGTTGAAAAGAAATCAGCAGCAAGACGCCCTCATTAACGGTCAAAATCTGGTAAATATTGGCTTTATTTCGGGTGCCGGAATGTACCTTCATAGCAAAAATTTGTTCGTTGGATTGAGCGCACCTTACCTTGTGAACACTTTAAACCCTAACTTTTTGAAGGAAAATCCTATACTTTTAAACGCCGGATATTTCATTGGAATGGACCGAGATCATGGTGTAAAACCTTCATTTTTAGTTAGATACGTAATGGGTTCGCCGATAGCTGCAGATATTAATTTGAACTACTATTACAAGAGTCAATTTGGTTTAGGAATTTCATATCGTACCAATCAAAGTTTAATTGCTATCGGAGAATTCGGAATCAACCACCAGTTCAGGGTTTGCTACAGTTACGATTGTGAATTAAACCGTTTAAAAAAATATCAGTCTGGGTCCCATGAGATAATGTTAAGGTATTATTTTGGATACTCAGTAAATGCGAAGAATCCGCGGACAATGTTCCTATAAACTAAAATTTATAGGCTTGCTAATCATTTTAGTAGGTCAAGGATTTTTATTCAATTTATTTTCTCAAAATTCTGTGCCCGATTCCGCTCGTATCAAGGCTATCCCATTATCCAAGATCAACACAAAGGATGGCGAATATTCACCATTTAAATTTAAGGATCGTTTTTATTTTGTGAGTGATCGTGAAAATGATTTCGCTGTGATCTACTACGACGAAAGTAATTCGCATCAATTTTCAGATCTATACAAGGCTACGATCATTGATACGCTTAGGTTTAAGAAGCCAACCGCCATAAGCAGTCAGATCAAAACAAAATTTTATATTGGTCCGAGTTGCGAAACCAACGATGGATTTTATTGCACCGTTAACAATGCTGCTCTGGTACGATCGAAGCGAAAGTTGCCTTTGCAAATTAACTTCTTAGGAAAAGATGAGAAAAATAAATTGCGAAAACCTGTTAAGATCAGTTTTGGATTGAACGATACGATCTCCTGCGCACAGCCGAGTGTGTGGGCAGATACATTGATGTTCTTTGCAAGTGACCTGTATGGAAGTACCGGAAAAATAGATCTGTTTTACAGCATCAAAAAAAATGGGGAGTGGCAAAAGCCTATCAGTTGCGGCAACAAGGTGAATACAGAATACAACGAGTTATTTCCTTTCTTCACCAACAACACCTTGTATTTTGCATCAGACAGGCCAAATGGCTTTGGTGGTTTAGATGTTTATCAGATAAATATTTTTGAGGAAAATCCACAGATCAAACTTTTGAGTAATCCGATCAACAGCAAGGCAGATGACTTTGGTGTGTATATTGATTCGTTGGAGACCAGCGGTTATTTCAGTTCAAACAGAACAGGGAACGATGATATCTATTACTTCAATACCATAGTACCGAGTTTCGACAATTGTATTGAAATGAAAAGCAACAACTATTGCTTTACGTTTTATGAAGAGGCCAGTATGGATACGAAAGATACAACGGCAATGGAGTATGAGTGGAGCTTTGGTGATGGTGGCAAAAAGCGCGGACTGGAAGTAAGCCACTGTTATGATGGAGAAGGGAAGTTTTTAGTGGAGTTGAATGTGGTGGATAAAACAACGGGACAAGTGTTTTTTAACGAAGTGAATTATGAGTTTGAAATAAAAAATATTGTTCAGATATACATTCATGCGCCGGATACTGCAAAAACAGGAACAGAGATTGTGTTCGATCCAAGTTACACGAACATTGATAGTTTAGAGATCAAAAAATATTATTGGGAATTTGGCGATGGAGCCTATTCCTTCGAAGAAAAACCACTACATGTTTACGCAAAGGAAGGAACATACACCGTAAAATTGGGCTTAGATGGTTTTCGTAACAGTAAAAAATTCAAGGAGTGTACAACAAAAAAAATTGTGATCTCTGATAAAGTTGATAAACCAATTTTCGCATTTACCCCACCTATCAAGCATGATCCACCGGTTGATTACCAACAACGAATTAAAGATAGCATTGCCAAACATGAAAAAGATTTTTATGATTTTATTGTGAAGAAAGAAAAAGAAGATTCGATCAAGAACATAAAAACATTTGTTGGATTGGAAGTGAAAGAAAAAGACGAAGACAAGGTGGGTATTTTGCCGAAGATAGAAAAAGATGATAAGTACAAGAACATTTCAAATGTTTATGCTTTTAGTGAAAAAGATAGCACTATTTCTTACCGAGTTCACATTGGTACTTCACCCGATAATCTTGATCTAAAGGATCCCGCATTCAAAAACATGAATGAGTTATCGGTTGTGAAAATTGATAACATGTATCATTACTTCTATGGCAAAACAAAAACAATGGATGCCATTGTGCCGTATTATGAAAAATCAAAAGATGAAGGTTTTAATTCATCCATTATCAGCACATTCGCTAAAGATACCTTGATGAATAATCAAAACATGCGCTATCAATACCAAATGATGAAAGATACGATCAAGAAAGGTGTTGTTAGGCCAAGTTTAAATAAAGCAATTGCTTCCAATACTACTTCAGTAAAGTCAAACACAACAACAACAAAATCGAATGATGTGGTTGTGAAGAACAATACGGTTCCGGATCGGATAGATCCAAAAGATAATGTGGTTGAAGACAAAATAATTGAACCTGAAATAAAAGGAAACAGAGTAGAGATAGGCAGTTATAAGACCAAGCAACCGCCCGATAAATTTAGTTCCGTAGGAAATGTTACCGAAGTTTTAGCTAAGGATGGCACATACCGTTATTTTACCGATGATGTGAAAACACCTGAGAATGCAAAAGATCTTAAGGATGTTCTCATTAGCATGGGATATACGAACGCAAGAATTGTTGGTGAAAAATCAAGCACAAAATCTTCCACTAAACAAACCAATTTAGTTCAGCCGCCATTCATTGATCCAACCCGATCACCAATCGCCTACAGGGTTCAAATAGGCGCCTATCGTAACCAAAAACCAAAAAATGCATTTGATGCCTTAAAGGGTGCGGTAAAAGAATTTCAAACCACAGATGGCTGGTATAAGTATGTAACCGAAGATGTTAAAACACTGGAGAATGCGTTAGACCTTCAAAATGCCTTATTATCAATGGGTTATTCAAACGCTTTTGTTACGGCTTATCAAGGATCGAAACGTATTTCGCTTATAGAATCGGTGCTTGATGGATTGTGTGTGTATTTCAATTTAGATTCATACAAAGTACTGCCAACCGAGATGGAAAAAATTGATTTTTATTTTAAAAAATACACAAATAAAACCATAAAAGAAGTTGAACTTGAAGGAAATACTTGTAATTTAGGTACTGCAGAATATAACTTTAAATTAAGTGAACGAAGGGTGCTGGCAGTTGAACAAGCCTTAACACCTTACGTAAAAGTTAAAGTTAATCGCAAATTCTTAGGTGAGTTTTATCCATTGTATGATAACTCTACCGAAAGAAGTAGAAAGTTAAATAGAAGAGTTGATGTTATTATTTTAAATTAAAAATTTAATATGCAAAAGTTACTGAGTTTGTTTTTAGTATTATTGGCCTCTCATACAATTTGTAAGGCGCAAGCTATTCCATCGGAGGATGAGAAGATCCCTTTTTTAACCACCTTTTCAAAAGGAGCGGCACAAAAGTTTGGCGATGATGATTTCGTGCAGATCTATTTTTTTGTTGTACCTGAAAAATCAAATGATCCGTTTTACATTCGTGTTTACGATCCTGATTGTGGCGGGCAATTTGATGAAAAGAATGTGAACTTCAATTCAAAAACCAAATTCTCGTTTTATGGCGGTAAAGGCGCACACTCTGATAAAGCTGCTAAGTTGCAAACGCCAACAGGGAATTATAAATCGGGTGTATTCATTACCGGAAAATCATTTGGTGAAGATGCAGCCTTGGATGGTCAGTGGTATGAGTTTGGTCCGTTTAACCCAAAAGAAGGTGAGTTGCAGCCAGAGAATGGCGGATATGTTTTTAAAATGGTAGTAGAAGGACAAGATGGTGATGATGGGAATTTGTATAAAATGTTTTTATCATCAAATAAAGATAAGAATGTGAAAGTGGAAGGTGCCAATTCGTTTTGTTATGAATACACTTTTCGTTTAGAAGATAAAGTAGGTTCGGTATCGCATATTTATCCTTTTGTTCCGCAAGGTGTGATTTCCTGTGAGATCAGTGTGTTTGACTTTGATAACGCCGGTATTTTGCGCGTTGTATCTGTAAATAAAAAAGGTGATATGGCAACTTCTCCAACAGAGGGTAGCTGGTCTAAATCTAAGTTTGAGATCACTCAAGAAGAATTAAATACGTCTCTCGATATTCAATTCATTAATAAAAAAGAAATTAAGAACAACAACGTGGCAGTTTTTATTACCAACCAGTTTGGTGAGTTAATGCCATTTTACTCTTTACCAATTGGTGGTGTACCTAAGTATAAATATAAAATTGGCGTTAAACCTGCAAAATGAGAAAAGTTTTAATCGTATTAATTGTTCTTGTAAGTTGCTTTGCAAGAGCACAGGAATATAAGTTCGTTGCATTCGGGCAAGAAGAAGGTTTGCCGCAACCATACGTGTATGACATTGTTCAATCTGAACGTGGTTTCCTTTACGTTGCTACCGGCGATGGTTTAGCATTTTTCGGAGGAAAGAAGTTTGTTAAGTTCACCAAGAAGAATGGCTTGGCAGAAAACTATTGCAGCGCATTGTTCTCTGATTCTAAACAAAAATTATGGATCGGTCATTTTGAAGGCGGAATATCGAGTTTAGAGAATGGCGTTTTTAAAAAATATAATACTGCCGATCTTCCAATGGCACGCGTAGTGTCTTTTGCAGAAGACACCAAACAAAATGTTTACTACGCTAGTTCTGCAGGTGGATTATATGTGATCACCAATAATCAAATTAAAAAATTCACTGAAGAGGAGTTGCCTCCGATCAATGAGATCAAAATAAAGAACGATCAACTTTATGTGGCAACGCAAGAAGGCGCCTTGGTGTTTGATCTTACAAATCGTTCAAGAGCATCAAAAACAATTGATAGTACAAGCGGAAAAAATATTACTTGTTTAGAGATCTCATCACGAAATGATCTTTGGGTAGGTGTTGATGGTGAAGGAATAAAAGTTTTAAGTAAGGAAGGGACAGGTTATAAAGTTGAAAAGAATTTCACCACCGATCTAAAAAGTGATAAGCGAAACATCAAAGATATTTGTTTACACGGAAGCAGTGAATTTTGGGTTTCGTTAACGGGAGAAGGCTTACGAATGATACGCCATAACAGCAGTTATCATGCGGAGAAGATAAATGTTATAAACGGACGTAATGGTTTGAAGAGTGTATTCATTAATAAAATATTTATTGATAAGGAAGAGAACTTTTGGTTTGGCACAACCGGTAACGGCTTATTCCAGTTTTTATCGAGCAGATTCGAATCCTTTAACACTAATAACTTTTTACCTTTCGAAGATGTAAGAACAGTTGCTGTTGACGATTCTGATAATGTATACACGTGTAGCGATAAGAAGGTGTTTGCTTTTAATGTGAATGGTCGTTTAAATACCATACATGATCTAGTACCGGCTGCAACTGAAGAAGAGATTCGTTGCAGCTACCTGAATAAGTTAACGAATGAATTGTGGATTGGTACAACAAAAAATCTGAACATTTATAATTTGGCCGGAAACAAAATGGTATTTAAAAATCAGGTTGCGGCATTTAAAGACAAAACAATAAATTACATCACTAAGGATAAGGAAGGCACTTATCTGGTATGTACCACTGAAGGTTTGTATTATGTGAATCCAAAAATGGAAGTTCAAAAAGTATTTACCACAAATGAAGGTGCACCGCATAATAATTTCCTGGGTGTATTGGTTGATCGTACCAATCGCTATTGGGTTTTTTCACCTGAAACGCCATTGTATAATTTATATAATAATGAGGTTGAGTTGGAAAAGTCGTTGGACTCAACTGTTTCCTTCAGATTTTCAGGTGGTGTTCAGGATAAGGATGAGAACATTTGGTTTTCTACAGAGGGCGATGGTATTTTTATGTACTCACGTAATAAACAGTTTAAACATTACAATACCGAGGATGGCTTGAGTTCTGATTTCATTTATGGAATCATTGTAACAAATAAAGGAGATGTTATTGCAACGCATAAGAATGGTATCAGTATCAAATACGCCAACTTAAAAACATTTCGTTCGGTTAACCGATCAAATGGTTTGCCTTATAACAACGTAAATACAAATGCTTTGTATAAGGATAAGAAAGGTAATATCTGGATGGGAAGTACTGAGGGATTGATCAAATATAGTCCAATGGAAGATAAGATCAATATCAACCCTCCGGTATTCTCTTTCCTTTCGATCTCTGCCGATAGTACTGAGTTGTCTTTAGTTGATACATTAATTGACCTGAAGTATAAAAAGTACGAAGTTGTATTAGATTTTATTGGAGTTTCATTAACCAATCCGGGTGGTGTAACCTATCGTTTTATGCTCGAAGGTTTTGAAGATAAGTTTCGTACCACCAGCGAGCAAACAATTACATATCCAAGTTTGGCAGATGGTGACTACCGCTTTATCATTTACGCGAAAAATGCCGATGGGTTTGAAACACCCGAGCCGGCTATCATTCGCATACACATCAGTAAACCATTTTGGAAAGAGATCTGGTTCATTGCATCTGTAGCTGCTTTTGTGATCCTCTCATTTTATATTTTCTTTACCATACGAACCAGAAATTTAAAGAAGGCCAAAATTGAATTAGAAGGATTGGTTAAGGAAAAAACAGCTGAGTTGGTGTTGGAAAAAGAAAAGATCGAACAGGCTAATGAATTGCTCAATGAAAAGAACCAGGATATCACTGCGAGTATTGCCTACGCCAAACGAATTCAAAATGCGGTATTGCCTGATGCGAATTATATTAATCAAAAATTAAATTTATTTGTATTGTATAAGCCACGTGATATTGTGAGTGGAGATTTTTATTGGTATACCGAAACAGAAAAACACCACTACATTGCTGTAGTTGATTGTACCGGACATGGAGTGCCGGGTGCTTTCATGAGTTTATTGGGTTCAACTTTCTTAGATCAGGTTTTAATTGAGAATAAAGAAGCCACGCCTTCTACACTTTTGAATGCATTGGATAAAAAGCTACACTCCGCATTTAAAAAACGTGAGGAAGAGAACCGAATAGGTGACGGTATGGATGCAATTATTATGCGTGTAACCAAGGGTACTAACGAAATGGTGTTCTCAGGTGCAAACCGACCATTGTATTTTTATTCGAAGGAGGGTCCGCAAGACTTTAAAGCAACCATTTACTCCATTGGTGGAGCATTCCCTAACGAGGTAAAAGGATTTAGTGATATGACAATTCATGTTGAGCCGGGTGACTGTGCATATATGTTCAGTGATGGATTTGGCGACCAGTTTGGGGGAGTGAAGAACAAGCGATACTCTACCAAACGCATGAAATCATTTATGGAAGAATTGAGTAAACATGAAATCGACGAGCAGTATGTTCAGATAGATAGAGAGTTTGAAGATTGGAAGGGAGATTACGAACAAATGGACGATATTTGTGTTATTGGTATTAAGTTTTAATTTAACTTTGTAGTAAGATGATCGAGATCGCAGAAGGAGAAAAGTCTCCATACGTATTAATTAAGCCCGAGGCTAATTCATTTGTAATGAAAGGTAATTCATTTATGGCCAGTCCACCTTCATTTTTTGAAAAAATTATTGAATGGGCTCAAAAATATCAAGTACCTCAAGGTTCAAAGTTGAATATTGATATTACCGTTGGTTTTTATAATACATCTACTTTAAAGATCATGAATATGTTGCTTAAATCATTAGTAACAAACAATGAAGGTAAAGTTGATATTACATTACATGTAGAGGAGGAGGATGAAGATCAAATTAACACAGCATCAACCATTACCTTTAATATCGGATTAGAGCCAAAGATCGTTTATTACACCTAATTATTTCCAAAGGAAACAAAGCTACACGTTGTTATTAAGTTCAAATTAAAACATGAACATTCGCCATGGCATGTAGTTTTGCCATCCCATTGAATAAGAAAATATAGCAGCGAATATCAGAAATAGTATATATAAGAAAATTAATGCTTCTGCAGTTGGCCCAAGTGCAATTAACGTGGCAATTATGCCAATACCTATTAAGGCCAAAATGCAACCTAGCAAAAATCGTACTAACTTACTTGCTATCTTTTCTTTTTTAACGGGTTGTTTTTCAATTTCATTCAGCTTTACAACTCTTCCATCAGCATAACGTATTCTGCCAACGTTGCTAATGTTCACTTCATTGGTTGGGCCTTTAGGATCGTTACAGCTTTTATATCTGATCACTTCCGGTGTGATTTCTATTACCGAGGCTAACATAGCATTACCACTAATAAACATGATCGAATCGCGGCATATTTTTGGTGCTGGTTGATTTTTCGTGAACGTTTCAGTTAATCCATTATAGTATTTAATATAAGCTGTTTTTGATTGAGCAACGCTATAGGTTGGCCCTTCAACATAATCACATCGTTTATACCGAATGGATTCGTTGGTAATTTCAAGTATTTTGGCCTTAACCTTGCTTGAATCATTAAATACGATCAGATCGGCACAAGTGTCGTTAGGATTTAAATTATAACCCAAAGCATTTTTAGCAATGGCTTGGCTTAAGGAAACAATTGGATCGTTCGAGTCAGGTGCAAAACGATCATTGGTTGTGTTTGCTAATAAAGTTTTTTCGCTTGATGCATGCGTTACTTTGCTGCTTGCTTTATGCTTTTTGTAGGAGATGTAATAGCCGTTTTGATAGTTGCGTTTTTGAACACTGCAACTCAACATTAAAACCGAACTTATTATAACAAATAAAGCCCTATTTAATAGCTGTTTGATCATTTCTTTAAATGAATTACATATAGCCACCCATGGCGGTCTTAACCTTCTTTTTACGTCTGCCGCCGCAATCCTTGCGGGTTTGGCAATCACTGGCAATTATCCCAATGAGGATCATTAAAATAACTGCAATTCTTGATGTTTTTCGCATAGTATATATAAAGGTATAATTTTTTGTGAATTTTCAAAAACCAAATTTAGCCACTGTATTATAACCTGTTTTGTGAAAGAATAAACCACTTGTGAGATAAATGCGCCCAATTGTTCATCTGCTAAAAATAGGGCTAAACCTTGTTGTAACTTTAAACTAACAAACAGATTGTTTTACTTTAAAAATTAAGCGTTATGAAAACTACAGGAAAAATTTCGTTAGCAGGCATCTTATTAATGAGCCTTTTAATGATCAGTCAAAACAGTTACGCAGGTGTTGGAAATTTATTTACGAAGTTCATTAATGATGATGCGAATTCCATAAATGGTGTATATATTATTTTAGGTGTTTTGTTTGCAGGGTTGGTGGCAAAGGTTTTGCAACTGTTGTTCTTAAGAGAAGAGAAACCTATTCACCGCATCAAGGTTGAACATATACACCACCGTCAACGAATCATTAAAAAAACGAGTTGAAATTTCAAGTATACTATTAAAACAAAAAAGGCTTATCATTTTGATAAGCCTTTTTAATTGGTAATTTCTTGTGGAGAATATCGGATTCGAACCGATCACCTCTTCACTGCCAGCGAAGCGCTCTAGCCAAATGAGCTAATCCCCCTTTCAACCGCCGAAGCTTTAGCGTAGGCGGTTTTAATTTAAATACAGATCATTTATATCTTCCCGCCGAAGCTTTAGCGTAGGCGGTTGAAATTATGAGTTTTGAATTATGATTTATGAGTTAACCCTTAATTCATAAATCATAACACATCATTCCTAATTCATTAAAGTTTCGCTTTTACTTCGATCATATCGTAACCCTCGATGATATCACCAACTTGTATATCATTAAAGTTATCAATGTTCAATCCGCATTCGTATCCCGATGCTACTTCTTTCACATCATCTTTAAAGCGTTTCAACGATCCTAAAGCACCTTGGTGTATTACGATTCCATCTCTGATCACACGTACCTTTGTGTTTCTTGAAACTTTTCCATCCAATACGTAACAACCTGCAATTGTACCAACCCTAGTGATCTTAAATACTTCTCTGATCTCAATGTTACATACGATCTTCTCTTCAAACTCAGGCGATAACATACCTTCCATAGCCGCCTTGATCTCATCAATTGCCTGGTAAATGATCGAATATAAACGGATGTCGATCTCTTCAGTTTCTGCTAATTTACGTGCATTTGAAGTAGGACGTACCTGGAAACCAACAATGATCGCATTAGATGCTGAAGCTAACATAACGTCGTTCTCACTGATTGCACCAACTGATTTATGAATGATGTTAACTGCGATCTTATCAGTAGATAATTTTAATAAACTATCAGATAAAGCTTCAATTGAACCATCCACGTCACCTTTAACGATCACATTCAATTCTTTGAAATCACCGATCGCTAAACGTCTTCCGATCTCATCTAATGTAATATGCTTTTGAGTTCTGATACCTTGCTCGCGTTGTAACTGTAAACGTTTATTGGCAAGCTCTCTTGCTTCACGTTCATCAGACATCACATTGAATTTATCACCGGCTGTTGGCGAACCATTTAAACCTAATAATTGAACAGGGATCGATGGACCTGCCTCTTTAATTGGTAAGCCACGCTCATTGGTCATAGCTTTTACACGACCACTGTATCCACCGGCAACAATAATGTCACCAATCTTTAAAGTACCACGCTGAACAATAATATCAGCAACGTGTCCGCGACCTTTATCTAATTTCGCTTCAATTACTGTACCAGATGCTCTTACTTTTGGGTTCGCTTTCATGTCAAGGATCTCTGCTTCCAATAACACTTTTTCCAATAATACATCAACATTTGTTCCTGCTTTCGCAGAAATTTCAGCTGATTGAAACTTACCACCCCATTCTTCAACTAAAACATTCAAGTTAGCAAGGTCTTCACGAATTTTATTTGGATTAGCACCCGGCTTATCAATTTTATTGATCGCAATGATCATTGGTACACCGGCAGCTTGCGCGTGATTAATTGCTTCTTTTGTTTGAGGCATAACGCTATCGTCGGCCGCAACCACAATAATTACAATATCTGTAACAGCTGCACCACGGGCGCGCATTGCGGTAAACGCTTCGTGACCAGGTGTATCTAAGAAGGTGATCGATTTCCCGTTCTCTAACTTCACGTTGTAACTACCAATGTGCTGGGTAATTCCACCCGCCTCACCGGCAACAACATTTGCTTTACGAATATAATCGAGTAAAGAGGTTTTACCGTGATCAACGTGACCCATGATGGTAACAATTGGTGGACGTGAAACAATATCCTCTTGTTTCTCTTCTTCTTTTTCTTCTATAGCTTCAACAACCTCTGCCGATACGAATTCTGTTTTGAATCCGAATTCCTCTGCAACAATGGCAATGGTTTCAGCATCTAAACGTTGGTTGATGGATACAAATAAACCTAAACTCATGCAAGTTGCAATAATTTGGTTTACCGGCACATTCATCATGGTTGCTAATTGATTAGCCGATACGAATTCAGTAACTTTTAAGATGCTCTTTTCTGCATCCATTTGCTCCTGTTTCTCAGCCATTCTTTCGCGCACAATATCACGCTTATCTCTTCTGTTCTTAGAAGATTTCGATTTTGAACCCTTTTCGCTTAATCGCGCTAAGGTTTCCTTGATCTGTTGTTGGATCTCTTCTTCCGTTAATTCGTGACGCGGCTTTGCCTGGTTTTGATTACCGTAACTCGGTTTTTTATGTTTAGGATCGCCATATTTTTCTTTGGCGCGTTCCTTCGCAATTTTTGCCTGTTCAGTACCTACCTTCTTTATTTCTTCTTCGCTTAAGCCGCCTTTTTTGATACGCTTACGTTTTTTACGTTCAGCTGCAAAGCTGCTTTCTCCTTTTTTAGCAGGGTCTTTAGCAACCGGTAATTCTACTCTGCCTAAGATCTTAGGACCTTCAAGCTTTTCAAATTTAGTTTCAATGTGTTCAATTTGAACATCTTCTTTAACTTCTTCTTCAACAACCGGTGTAACTGGCGTTTCTACCTTTTCAACTACCTCTTCTACTTTTTTCTTTTTTCCTTTGGCAGTGTTTTCAGCAGCTTCTTCATCTTTTTCTTTTTTCGATTTTTTATCTGGTTTTGTTTTCAGATTCATCGAGTCAAGATCTAATTTGCCTAATACTTTAGGACCTTCCTTTGTTTCAACTTCTTGTTTTACTTCTTCCTCTTCAACTTTTGCTTTTTTAGTTTTTGAAGTTGATTCGGTTACTTCAGTTTCAGTTGTTGCTTTTTTAGGTAAAGTAAGATCAGTGATCACCACTTCTTTTACTTCTTCTTCCTTCTTTTGTTTCTTAACATCATCTAAAATGATCGTTTCGCGTTTCACTTTAGTAATGCTCTGAGAAACTTGAGCGGCCTCTTCACGAGCAGACTTATCTGTTGAGAAAGCCTTCATGAGGTGAGAGTATTCTTCATCTCCGATCTTAGCGTTGGGATTACTATCTACTTTGAATCCCTTGGTAGCAAGAAATTCCACGATCTTACCCAAGGATAAGTTGAATTCTTTTGCTACTTTGCTTAATCGAAGTGTTTTTGCTCCGTCTGACATATTTTATTTATTCAATTTCTAGTTTCTAATTCGTGCAACCATATAAAGGAGGTTGCTTCCTTAATTAATCTTCAAATTCAGAAGCCAATACCTGACGAACTTCAGCAATAACATCTTCTTCAATGCCAGTACGTCTATTGATCTCTTCATCGCTTAATTCTAATACCGATTTTGCAGTATCACAACCAATTGATTTTAATTTGTCAATTACATCTGCGTCGATCTCATCGCTAAATTCATCTAAGTCAACGTCCTCAAAATCTTCAACATCTGAATCGCGGAATACATCGATCTCATATCCTGTTAATTTTCCGGCAAGTTTAATGTTGTAACCGCCTTTACCAATTGCCAATGAAATTTGATCAGGTTTTAAGAACACCTCTGCGGTTTTATTTTCATCATCAATTTTAATGGTTGTGATCTTAGCAGGGCTTAATGCACGTTGAATGAATAAACTTGGATTTGTTGTGAAGTTGATCACATCAATATTCTCATTTTTCAATTCACGCACGATACCATGAATACGAGAACCTTTCATACCAACGCAAGCACCAACCGGGTCAATTCTGTCGTCATAACTTTCAACAGCAACCTTAGCTCTTTCACCAGGTTCTCTTACTACTTTTTTAATGGTAATTAAACCATCAAAAATTTCAGGAACCTCCGTTTCAAATAAACGCTCTAAGAACATAGGAGATGTGCGTGAAACAATAATAGAAGGTGTTCCGTTCTTAAGATCAACTTTAGAAACAACTGCTTTTAATGTATCTCCCTTTTTAAAGAAGTCAGAAGGGATCTGCTCGGTTTTAGGCAATAATAACTCATTACCCTCATCGTCTAACAGCATGATCTCTTTTTTCCATACTTGATAAACTTCTGCAGTAATAACATCTCCAACTTTTTCTTTGTATTTGTTATAGATCTCGCTCTTCTCTAATTCAAGGATCTTTTGAACTAAGTTCTGACGAACGGCAAGTACCGCACGGCGACCAAAATATTCAAGGTCTACTTTTTCAGAAACGTCTTCACCGATCTCAAAATCAGGCTCAATTTTTTTAGCCTCACTTAAACTAATGTGTTTGTTCTCATCATAATCAAATGAGTCTTCAGCAAATTCGTCGTCAACAATTTGTCTGTTCTTATAGATCTCAACGTCACCCTTATCCGGGTTAACAATGATATCAAAGTTCTTATCTGAACTGTATTTTTTGATCAACATATTTCTGAATACATCTTCAATAATGCTCATTAATGTAGCACGGTCGATGTTCTTTGTTTCTTTAAATTCCGAAAACGATTCGATCAGATTTAAGCTTTCCATGGCTTTGTTTTTTTTAAAATTTAAGTTTGATTTTTGATTCTTTTATGCTGTTAAATGGTATTTTCTCTTGTTTTTCAACGGTAATTTTTCCTTTACCAATTGGTTTATTTTCACGTACACTGTATTTTATTGTCAGTTCCTGTTCATTGAACTCAATTAACTCACCTTCGTGCTTTGTATTATCGTTCAATTTAATTTCAAAGGTTTTACCCAAATGCTTTTTATATTGTCTATAATTAACAAGCGGATTTGCCGCACCATGCGAACTCACTTCCAATGAAAAATCTTCCTTCTCTCTATCCAAACTTTTTTCAATATGTCTGCTCAGGTCAACACAATCACTTATGGTAACTGCAGTTTCACCATCAATAAACACTTCAATGTGATTACCGGTACTAGCGTTCACTTTGGTCACAAATTTGTCTGTACCCTTAAAGTGCTCATCCGCTAAAGCAAATATTTGTTCTTTTGTTATCAAAATTCCGTTCAATAAAAGAGGGGACTTTTGTCCCCTCTCAAATCAGTTATTTATTTCAACGGTACAAAATTAAGCAAATTTTTCTTAACAAAAAAATTTATTTAGCTCAACCTTTGGTACGCTTATTGCGTTAATATGTATAGAAAAGGGAAACAACGTAATGTATAACATAAAAATTAAAGTTATGGAAAAGCGTAAAAACAAAGTATTATCGGGCTTAATGATATTGGGCCTGGTAATGAGCAGCCTGCAAAGTTACGCAGGTGTAGGTGAAAAATTCAATAAATTCATTGGCAGCGAGTTCACAAATATCAGCGGCTTGTATATCATTTTAGGTGTAATAGCTGCGGGTATTATTGGTAAGGTGTTACATCACTTTTTTATTAAAGAAGAGGAAAAAGCACCTTCAAACGTTAAAATTGGTCAACATGTTCATCATAGACACCACCGACCAAGATCAATAGTTAAAAAAACTTCTTAACACAAAACCGCCGAAAGGCGGTTTTTTTATTTGTTCATAATCAAACAGTTAAAAATTAAGTATTTTTTGAAGGGTGTTTATTTGTTAAAAAACACAAGGCTTATTTTGTATAATATTTTGATTTATAGCGGATATAATTAATTTTGTGCCAAATTTAAAAACAATTAAAATGTCAGACATTTCAAACAAAGTAAAATCGATCATCGTTGATAAATTAGGCGTTGATGAGAAAGAGGTTACCCCAACAGCAAGTTTTACAAACGATCTAGGAGCTGATTCATTAGATACAGTAGAGTTGATCATGGAATTTGAGAAAGAATTCAATATCGCTATTCCTGATGAGCAAGCAGAAAAAATTAGCACCGTTGGTGACGCTATTGCTTATATTGAATCGAACGCTAAAAACTAATTTTATATGCAATTGAAACGTGTAGTAGTTACAGGGCTTGGTGCCGTTACTCCTTTAGGTAATAATGTAAACGACTATTGGAATAACTTAATTAATGGTGTTAGTGGCGCTGCACCTATTACACGTTTTGATGCATCAAAATTTAAAACCCGCTTTGCTTGTGAGGTAAAAGGCTTCAATCCCGAACTTTATTTCGAAAAGAAAGAAGCTCGTAAATTGGATGCGTTTTCTTGGTATGGCATAGCGGCAAGTGTTGAAGCATTTGCGGATAGTGGCTTAGATGCTGAAGGTATTGATAAGAATGAGATCGGTGTGATCTGGGGAAGTGGTATTGGTGGTTTGGATACGTTCCAGGCTGAAACCTTTGCATTTGCAAAAGGAGATGGTACACCTCGTTTCAATCCGTTCTTTATCCCTAAAATGATCGCTGATATTTGCAGTGGTCATATTTCAATGCGTTTTGGTTTACGTGGCCCTAACTTCACAACTGTTTCTGCTTGTGCTTCATCAACCAATGCCCTAATTGATGCATTCAATTACATTCGAATGGGTAAAGCCAATGCAATCATTACTGGTGGTAGCGAGGCTGCAATTAACGAAAGTGGTGTTGGTGGTTTTAATGCCGTTCAGGCAATGAGTACCCGTAATGATGATCCTACAACAGCTTCTCGTCCTTATGATAAGGATAGAGATGGTTTTGTTTTAGGTGAAGGTTCGGGAGCAATTGTTTTGGAAGAATTAGAGCATGCTTTAAAACGTGGTGCAAAAATTTATGCCGAGATCATTGGTGGTGGTATGAGTGCCGATGCGCATCACATCACAGCGCCACATCCGGAAGGTTTAGGTGCAAAATTGGTAATGCAACGTGCTTTAAAAGATGCAGGTATCAGTGCTGATGAGATCGATTACATTAATACACATGGAACCAGTACGCCTTTAGGTGATACTGCAGAATTAAAAGCAATTAAAGATGTTTTTGGAGCAAACGCTTACAAAATGAACATCTCTTCTACAAAAAGTATGACCGGCCACTTATTAGGAGCTGCCGGCGCTATTGAAGGTATCGCAACCATCTTAGCGGTAAAGAACAACATCATTCCGCCAACCATCAATGTTCAAAATCTTGATCCGGAAATTGATGCCAACTTAAATTTAACACCAAATAAAATGCAACAACGCGAGGTAAAAGCCGCTATCAGCAATACATTTGGTTTTGGTGGGCATAATGCCGCCATCGTTGTAAAAAAATACAATTAAATCTTAAAGGTTGATCAGGCGTTTAATACCTTTTATTCAGTTTAAAACGGTTAACGATAAAAACCTTATTCTTTCTCTCAAAAACATTACGGGTTATAAACCTGTAAACATTAATTTATACAAGCAAGCCTTTATTCACAGCAGTAAAACGGTAAAGAACGATTCGGTTAAATACAATAACGAGCGTTTGGAGTTTTTAGGAGATGCCATATTAGGCGCCATTATTGGCGAATACCTTTTTAAAAAATATCCCAATAAAAATGAGGGTTTTTTAACGCAGTTAAGAAGTAAGATCGTTAATCGGCAAAACTTACACCAAATGGCCATAAAGTTTGGTTTGGATCAATTGCTAAAGATCAACTTATCTAAAACCGATAAATTGCGATCAAGCGCTTATGGCGATGCTTTTGAGGCGCTGATAGGCGCCATGTATCTTGATCTGGGATATGAACGAACTAAAAAGTTTGTGATAAATAAGATCGTAAAACTTCATATTGACCTGGATGAATTAGTAAATTTAGATACAGATTATAAAAGCCAATTACAGATCTATTGTCAGAAGAATAAGTTTGATTTATTATATGTTGCCACTGAATCAGGAGCCGGAAACAGAGGTAAGATCTATAAAGTTCATGCATTGATAAACAACACGGCCTACGAATCTTTTGAGCACTATAGTAAAAAAATTGCTGAACAAAAAGCAGCACAATTGGCACTGGATGTAATAAACAATGGCAAAACACATACTACATAACGATGTTGATCTTTTTGATTTTGTTTTGTTAGGGATCGCCAGTCCCGAAAACCAATATGTGATCATTAATAATCTTAATCTTCATCTCTATATTAACCTAAGCCTTTCCCAAAACCTACAGTTTGTTCTAAAAAAACAAGATATGTTCGAGTTTTCCTTATATCATTACCTGGATGAGGAATTAGGCTTAGAATACGATTTGGTGCCTAACAAGAGCAATTATCGCCCAAAGCAAACTCAGGGTGCCGGCTATGATCTGTTTGCCAATACCGATCAGGTTATTGAAGAATCGGCATTGCTTATAAACGAATTACCGCATACCGATTATTTTTTGCTTTTAAAAGGCGATAGCGCCATGCATGAGCAATACAATGTGTTCAAGCTTTTGAAAAACATCTCCTGCATTCGTCAGGTTCACGAAATAATTCCTGAAAAATTATCAAGTAAAAACAACCTTATATTTTAATTAACATTTTATCCCGCCAAATAACCCTGTTATCTAAAAAATACTATATTTGTTAGTTTACCAGTGGTTATGAAAAAATTAGTATTTATTTTATTGAGCTTGATTTTTATTCAGGTGCAAGCTCAGGAAAAATCGGACGGTTCATATAAAGGATATGTACAAGAAGGTAATTATTTGTTCTTGGAAGAGAATTATTACCTGGCTTTGGAAAGTTTTGACAAAGCGTTTAAAATAGATTCTAGCAGCGGATTATTGAACTACAACATTGGAATGTGTTACCTGAATACACTTGCCAATAAAATGAAGGCCGAACCTTATTTAGCACGTGCGGTTAAAAAGGTAGATAAGAATTGCAACATAGATAACCCACTCGAAAAATCGGCACCTCCATTAGCACACTTTTATTACGGGCAAGCACTTCACATGAACTATAAATTTGAAGAAGAGGCTCAGCAGTATGTGTTATTCGAAAAGTACATCAATGCAAAAGATAAAGAATGGAAAAAAACCTTAGCACGCGATAAAGAAGTTTGTGCATTTGCCATTGAAAATATCAATGCGCCATTGAACGTTCAAATTGTTGGTTTGGGAGATAGTATCAATAGTCAATATCCCGATTATAGCCCGGTGTTGAGTGCAGATGAACGAATGCTGATCTTTACAACTCGTCGCCCAAATACTACAGGTGGAATTAAAGATGATAACGGCAATTACAACGAAGATGTTGTTGTTTCATACAAGGATGATAAAGGTGAATGGAGCAAGCCTGTGCCTTTGTCTCAAAATATCAATGGTGTTGGAATGGAAGCTTCCATCAATCTTTCTGCTGATGGTCAAACCCTGATCGTTTACCGCGATGGTGGCGATGGAATGGGTGGTAACATTTACTACAGCACCTTTGATGGTAACGATTGGAGTCCACTCAAAGATTTTGGTTCAGATGTGAATACAAAATATTGGGAATCTCATGCATGTTTAAGTTCAGATGGTAATACATTGATTTTCGTTTCAAACCGACCGGGTGGTTTTGGCGGACGTGATATTTACCGTTGTGTTAAACTTCCTACCGGTGCATGGAGTAAAGCATTGAACATGGGTGCAGCCATTAATACAGAGTATGATGAGGATGGTGCATTTATTCACCCTGATGGTCAAACTTTCTTTTTCATTTCAAATGGTCATAAAACCATGGGTGGATTTGATATTATGTTTGCAACGCTTGATGAGAATAATCAATTCTCTAACGTATCAAACATGGGATATCCTATCAATACACCTGATGATGACGCATTTTATGTAACATCTCCTGATGGACGCAGAGGTTATTTTTCTTCGGCTAAAGAAGGTGGTAATGGCGAAAAAGATATTTACATGGTTTCGATGCCGGAAGCCAGAGAAAAACCTTTGGCTTTATTCAAAGGAAAAATTATCGCTTCTGATGGTGAAACAGTTCCTGAAGATCTGATCATTTTAGTGAAAGATAAAATAACCGGTGAGGTTGTTGGTACCTACCGCCCTAAATTAAATAACGGAACATTCACAACCATTTTACCTCCGGGTCGTGAGTATACCTTCTCTTATCAGGCACCAAAAGGAAATGAATTTTACAGTGAAGATGTTTTTGTAAGCAGCGATCTATCTTACACCGAGATCAACAGAGAAGTAGCCTTAGAGCCAGTAAAATTACTGGGCGTGATCAAAGCGAAAAACTTTAACCTTGTTTTAAATACAGTAGTTTTAGAAAATGCTAAATCAAAACGTCCAATTGAAAGCGCAAAGTTATTGATCTCAGATGCTGAAGGCAAAACAAAGGAATATGTAAGCAATGCAAGTGGCCGTCATGATGGAATTATTTTAACACCTGAAACCGTATATTATTTGGTTGCTGAGAAGGATGGTAAAAAAAGCGAGACCATAACCTTTAGTACCAAAGGAATAAAACCACCAAAGCTACTTTCACAAATTTTGTATATCGAAAAACAATCGGCATCAAGCACAGCAGACCAATTAACGTTGGAAGTATTGGTTAGAAATAGAAAGAAAAAGCCAATTAAAAATGCAAGCGTAACCTTGGTAGATGCCAATGGTTATAAATATGAAGGTAGTACAGATGAAACTGGATTGCTAAAAGGCGTGCCATTGGATTCAGACCTTAAATATGAGTTATCGGCATTGATAGATGATAAGGTTTCTGAAAAAATTGGATTTAACACAAAGAAATTAAAACCAAATACGGTAGTAAAGAAAACTTTAGTAATCGATCAAAGTACTTCAGGTGCAGTAACCGATGCAGATAATGTGCTTGCAGAAGGTGAGTATCAGTTTTATTTTAAATACAACCGCAGTAAAATTGATGAGAACGAAGAATCGTGGAAAAATTTTATCAATAAAATTGCCGAGTTAAGTAAGCAAAAAGCAGTAACGGTTGATGTTTATTCAAGTGCTTCACGCGTACCAACTCGTGTTTACAAAAACAACAAGCAATTGGCCGCTTCACGTGCAAAGAAAACAGTTGAAAAGATCTCAGAAGCAGCAACAACGCAAGGTGCTAATATGAGCAATGTGAATTTCAAACGTCGTTCGAAGGTAAACGGACCAAAATACAACAACGATCCGCGTAAGCGCAAAAAATACGAGCCGCACCAGTATGTGAAGGCAAAAGTGTATTAAAATTTATAACACTTAAACACCAGGTAAATGAGCCTGGTGTTTTTGTTTTTTAGTAACTTTATGGTCCAAAAATTAAAAAATTGAACAGCAATATGCATAATGAAAGAAATGAAGGGGAGTGGTTCGCTAATTGGTTCAATTCACCATTTTATCACAAGTTGTATGCAAACCGTGATTATAACGAGGCCGATTTTTTTATTGGAAATTTAGTTTCGCATCTCCATTTAAGTAAACACACAAGCATTTGGGATCTTGCCTGTGGTAAAGGTAGGCACTCCATTAAAATGAATGCACTGGGCTATAATGTGGTTGGAACCGATCTGTCTGAGAACAGTATTGCCGAAGCTTCTAGATTTTCAAATAACAACTTAGATTTTTTTGTTCACGATATGCGAACTCCTTTTCGCATCAATTACTTTAATGCTGTTTTTAATTTATTTACTAGTATTGGCTATTTTGATGATGAATCAGATAATTTTAAGGTGTTTGAGAGTGTTTATCACGCTTTAAAGCCTGATGGTGTTTTTGTAATTGACTATTTAAATGCAAAAAAAGTAAGCAGTTGCTTGGTTTTAAATGATGTGGTGAAACGTGAGGATGTTGAGTTTAAGATCACAAAAAGAATTGAGAACAACAGAGTAATAAAACGTATTGAATTTGAATCAGAAGGTAAGTTGAATTTTTTTGAGGAAAAGGTTTTTCTATATCAATTGGATTCGTTCTTGAAATTTGCCGATAAATGTGGATTCAAATTAGTTGAAACCTTTGGAGATTATTCGCTTCAACCGTTTAATGATACTGATTCTGACAGATTAATAATGATCTTTAAAAAGTAACGTGGATATATTTATTTCTATACTTGCCCTTTCTTTACCTGTTGTAATTACAGGTTTATTTGCCTTGTATTTTAAGCTAAATCAACATGTTTTTAAATTGGTTTTGGCATTTAGCGCGGCTTATCTGTTCTCTACCACCATTATGCATTTACTGCCTGAGGTTTACGCGATCAATAATTTTAAATTGGTTGGATTATTTATTGTTGTTGGTTTTTCGGCACAGCTGCTTATCGAAAATTTAAGTACAGGTTTAGAACATGGTCATAGCCATCATCATTCTGATACCTGCAAAAAACATTTTCCTTATGGCATCATTATCGGTTTATTGATCCATTCCTTTTTAGAGGGTTTGCCGGTTTATCAATCAGGTAACCATTTACATGCACATATTGGCTCACACACCAATCACCAGCTTGTTTTTGGTCTCATTGTACATAATATTCCTATCTCTTTTTTGTTTGTTGCCTTGTTAAAGGATCATTCGGTAAAATGGTTCAGTATCATCATTTTCCTTATCCTCTTCTCATTAATGGCCCCATTAGGTTATTTGTTCAGTTATACTATTCATTCGTTTGAAGCTGCCGGATTAATGAAATACCAATTCGTAGCAGATGCCATTGTTATTGGTATATTCTTGTACATATCAACTGCTATCTTATTTGAAACGAGTGAAGATCATAAGTATTCACCTTCCAAGATCATATCCATGTTAATTGGTATTGGTTTGGCATTTATTTTAAGTTAATTCGGTGGTAACCTTATTTGTTGATGTCATAGTTCCGCTTAGTGTTCCCAATAAATTTACATATAGGGTACCAACGCTTTTAAATGAAGAAGTAGAAGTTGGTAAACGTGTTTTAGTGCAGTTTGGTAAATCAAAAATTTATACCGGAATTGTTTATCACATTCATGAAACCGCGCCTGTAGGTTATCAGGCAAAATACATCGAATCGGTTTTAGATGACGCGCCGGTTGTTACAAAGCAACAACTGGAGTTTTGGGATTGGATGGCATTTTATTATTGCGCCAATCCCGGAGATGTAATGAATGCAGCGCTGCCGTCAGGTTTAAAACTGAGCAGCAGTTCACATGTACAGATCAATCCAAATTTCAACTTCGAAGAAATAGATCACGATTTTTTTACTGATACCGAGCATAAGGTCATTGAGATACTTCACGTTAATCCAAATGTAAGTATGGATGAGTTGGCCGACTTTTTAAAACTAAAAAGCGTTCAATCACTCGTCAGTAAACTCATCAAAAAAAATGCCGTTGAGGTTTATGAAGAGGTTAAGGATAAATACAAACCAAAAATAGTTTCCTTCATCCGTTTAAATGAGCAATACAAAAACGAACACGCTTTAAAGGAATTGTTTGATGTGTTGGATAAAAAGGCCTTTAAACAATCAGAAGCGCTATTGGCATTTATTCAAGTATCAAAAAAGGAACAGGATGAAAATGCATGGATCAAAAAAAGCGATCTTACAAAATTGGTAGAAGCTTCAGCGGTAAATGCACTCATAAAAAAAGAGATACTGTTAGAAAATGATTTTGAAGTAGATCGGTTGATTTTTGGTAAAGGCAGTAACGAGGTTAAACAGTTGAATGATCAACAACAACATGCCTTTGAACAGATCAATGAAAATTTTGCCAATAAGAAAACTGTTTTTTTGCAAGGTGTAACAGGTAGCGGAAAAACTGAGGTTTATATTAAACTCATTCAGCAAATGGTCTACGAAGGGAAACAGGTATTGTATCTGGTTCCTGAAATTGCATTAACCACGCAGCTCATTAAACGTTTGCGAGCTGTATTTGGCGAGCTGGTGGGTGTGTATCATTCACGTTTTAGTGAGAACGAGCGTGTAGAGATTTGGAACAATATTTTAAAAGGAAATAACGCATCGCAGGCATACAAGATCATTTTAGCGGCCCGATCGGGTTTGTTTTTACCGTTCACAAATTTAGGTCTTATCGTTATTGATGAAGAGCACGATTATTCGTTTAAACAACATTCGCCTGCGCCTCGTTATCACGCAAGAGACTCTGCCATTTATTTAGCGGGCATGTGTGGTGCTAATGTGTTATTAGGTTCGGCCACACCAACGCTTGAAACATACTATAACGCGCAGCACGATAAATTTGCGTTGGTTGAATTAAAAGATCCGTTTGTGAATACCGGTAATACCGATATACACATTTGTGATGTAAAGGAATTTGAGAAAAAACAGAACATGAAGGGCATATTAACCCCGCCCATGTTTGATGCAATTACGCAGGCGCTCTCAAAAAAACAACAGATCATCTTATTTCAAAACCGAAGGGGTTTTGCGCCCTATACACAATGCCATACATGTGCAACTGTACCTTATTGCAAAAACTGTGATGTCCCACTTATTTATCACAAGTATGCGAATAAATTAATATGCCACTATTGCGGCTATAACACCGATGTGCCAAAATCATGTGAGGCATGCGGCAGTAATGATCTGCGATTTAAAGGAGCAGGTACTGAGAAGATCGAAGAAGACATTGAATTGCTGTTTCCGGATGCGAAGATCGCGCGTATGGACTTGGATACCACGCGAAGCAAGTACGCGCATAAACAATTGATAGATGATTTTGAAAGCGGTGCCATTGATATTTTAATTGGCACGCAAATGGTTACCAAAGGATTGGATTTTGAGAATGTAAGTATTGTTGGCATCATTCAGGTTGATTCGGTTTTAAATTTCCCTGATTTCAGAAGTTTTGAAAGGGCTTTTCAATTGATCACCCAATTAAAAGGAAGAGCCGGCAGAAAAAAACATAAAGGAACCATTTATATTCAAACGTCACAGCCCCAACATCCGGTTCTGTTGGATCTGTTAAAGAATGATCAGCAACATTTTTACACCGATCAGTTGCAGGAACGCGAGCAATTCAACTATCCGCCGTTCTATCGCCTCATCGAATTAAATGTGATATCGCGTGATAAGGATGAGTTGGATGCTTTGGCCAATGAATTGGTTGCTTTATTGCGTCCGCATTTGCATCATATGATATTAGGTCCTGAATACCCGCTCATTCCGCGCATCAAGAATAATTATTACAAACGTGTCCTTTTGAAATTAGATAAAAAAACTCCGGCAAAATGGATACGTGAAATCATGCAGCATGTTATCCAGCACATGCAATCTGAACATAAAAAATGGAAATTCACAATTCAGGTGAATGTTGATCCGTTCTGATGCTAGAAGATTTCTGTTTTTTTGAGAAGATAGAACAAAGCACAAAGGATCAAAAGCGTTAGAAAAATATTGGAAAGCCTTATACTTCTCAAATTAAAAAAGAACTCACCTATAAAAAAGGATAATGGGATCGAGTAAAGTATAAAAATGCTTTCATATGTGATACCAGAACTAAATAGAGTAGGTACAAGTATGAGCATCAACCATAAAAAAATACTTTTTGCCTTTTGTTTTTTAACGGTATTTCCAAAACCATCGGCCATCACTTGCAGTATGCTAAGCACAAATAACAGAACGGTAATTGCAATTACAGGTAAAAAATTAATGTTGAACACGGGAAATTGTAAACCATGAAAGATCTCGCCAATACTTTCAAATACATACCATTGATTAAAATTAAACAAGTAGCTTAAGCATTCGTAAATAAAAATAGGACTTGCAAACCCAATTAAAGCCACTGCATATTCGCGCCAGTTGAACGAACGAAGGATGGCTAAGCAAATAAAAATGAACGGAAAAATAAAAATATTGGTGATGTTGAGGTATAATGTAAAGGATATCCAAAAACAAGCATTGTAAATATTGCTTAGTGCGCGCTCTTGCCTGTAACTATTAAATATCTTATAAATGGCATATAAAATGGCAATGTTGCCAACAAAAAAAAGTGAAACCTGCTCTTTATTGATGATGATGGTATTTAGAAGTAAGAATATAAATACCGGAAAATAATTCAGCTTATCAACGATCTCTTCATTTGAAACAATATATGCCACCAACGAAATGCCAGCTAAAAGCAAAAAATGATTGATCATCAAAATAAGAAAATGCGATTGGATCTGAGAAGTGAAATAGTTAAAAAATAGGTTCGGAAAATGATAGTTACCTAAGTTCGAACGAATAAAAAAACTGGCAATTAAGATCAGTAAATACGTTATTAAAATGCCTGTAAAACTCCCTCTAAAACCCCTATTTAAGCTATTACTAAGCACAATTTTTTTAATTAAAATCTTTTCCTATATTTGTTGCTGTAAACTTACAAATTAAAAATTTTATATACCTATTTATTATTACACCATGAAGACATTAATTATCACTTGGACAGATGTTTTTGAAGGAATCGGCGATTTTTTCGGATGGATTTTTAAAGGCATGAAGGCAATGGGCCACTTACCTAATGTTTTCATTTCAGCTTTCGTTATTTTCTTGTTAGCATATTGGACGCTTCGTTTAATGCGTTACAGAAAAGAATCGCAACGAAATGGTACTTTAGAGTAATTCATACAGTTTAATATTTTAACCCTTTGTGAAAACAAAGGGTTTTTTTATTTATAAAATTTGAAACGCGTTATCCTATATTTAATGATCGTTTTTGCGATCACAACATTGAGCTCATGCTTTTCGCGTTATTTTTATTCCGATAAGGAAATAGAGGAGTATTATAGGCATAAGAATTACAAACCACTTTCACATTTTGTATGTTACAACGATAGACCTTTGCATTTTGTTGAATTTGGCGACACCACAAAGCCTTTACTCATATTAATTCATGGCGCACCCGGTGCCTGGTATACCTGGATGAATTTTGTGGATAACGATTCGCTGCGAGAAAACTATCATTTATTGATCGTGGATAGGCCGGGTTACGGAAAAAGTAATTACGGAAGGGTGAATAAAAACATTAACGATCAAATTTGTTCGATACAAGCCGTAATAGATCATTATCCAAATAAGGAAATTGTTTTGGCCGGAAGGTCTTATGGCGCTCCAATTGCCGCAGCATTGGCGGCTGTAAACCAAACACGTTGTCAAAATTTGATCCTGTATTCGCCGGTGTTATCGCCATACAAAGAAAAAACCTATTGGTTCTCAGGCTTAGGAAAATTCTTTTTGGTTCAATGGATGCTACCAAAAGCTTTAAATGTTGCTACCGCCGAAAAGTTTGCTCATGTTTCACAAATGAAACAGATCCTTTATTATTACCCTCAAATAAAGGCCAAAACAACAATCGTTTCCGGTAAACAAGATTGGGTGGCGCATTCAAGCAATCATCGTATTTGTGATTCGCTCATTAAAGTTGAAAATAAACGCGAACTTTTACTTGGCAATGCCGGTCATTTTTTAACGTTTGAGTGCCCAAATACCATGGCAAGTTTAATTTACAAACCATTTGAACCTCTAGAATTAAAGCAAATTGAGCTAAATGTGGAGCAAGAAATGAGCAAAACGGCTAAAAAACGCCGCAAATAGTAAATTATTGGCTATCAGGGTGTTTTATTTATTGTTTGAATGAAATAAATCACTTATATTTGCATCCATTTTTTAAAGGAAATGGGCAAAACGAAGTACATAATCAATACAGGAGGTTTGTCTGTTGGTAATCACGAATTTGAATTTGAAGTTACCGGTAAGTTCTTTGTAGAGCAAGAGTCTTCTGAAGTAAGCAGTGCGAATGTAAAAGTTAAAGCAATGTTACTTAAACAGAACAACGTTTTGCAGTTGGAATTCGATCTTTCAGGTACTGTAGCATTAGATTGCGACAGGTGCTTAAAAGAGTTTGATTTTCCGATCGCTGGACATGAAAAGCTGTTGGTTAAATATGGTAGTCCCGAAAACAGTACGGATGAAGTGTTGATGATACCGGAGGGCGAAACACAATTAAATGTTACTCAAAATATTTACGAGTACATTTTAACGGCAATTCCGGCAAGGCGAGTGCCTTGTGAAATTGATAAAAAGCGTTTTAAATGCGACACTGAAATGTTGCAAAAACTAAACGAAAGCAGCACGTCGGTTGAAAGCACTGATGAGAATAACCCCATGTGGGAAAAACTAAATAAAATTAAATTAAATAAGAATTAAAATTAGAAATCATGCCAAATCCCAAACGAAAACTATCCAGATCGCGTAGAGATTCTCGTCGCGCAACCTACAAAGCTCCTAGCATGACTATCGCTAAGGATTCAGTTACCGGTGAAGCTCATTTGATGCACCGCGCATACTGGTTCGAAGGAAAGTTATATTACAAAGGAAAAGTTGTAATGGAAAAAGCAAATGCTTAATATTCAAAAAGCGGTCATTTAGGCCGCTTTTTTTATTTGATAAATGGCCTAAACGGTTAATAACAATTAGTACGTTTTTTAAAGGATAATTATTACTTTTCGCCTTTAAATTAGTAATCCCAAAGGGTGCCCGGCATCCTTGCCATTATAGAAAAAGTATAGATTTAATATATGAAAATTGGATTAGATATTATGGGCGGTGATTTTGCTCCAAAAAATTGTTTGGATGGAGCTATTCAAGCGCTTGATGTTCTTCCTTCAGATGTGAAGATCGTATTGATCGGTGACAAAAATGTAGCCTTAAAATATTTTGAAGAGAACAAAGTAGATGCGAACGCCTTTGAATATGTGCACACCACCGAGATCATCGAGATGGGAGAGCACCCAACAAAAGCTTTTTCGCAAAAACCTAACAGCAGTATTTCAGTTGGTTTTAAGATGCTTAAGGAGCAACAACTGGATGCCTTTGCCAGTGCCGGAAACACCGGTGCCATGTTGGTTGGTTCTATGTTCTCTGTAAAGGCCATTCCGGGTGTTATTCGTCCGTGTATTGCCAATCCTATTCCAAAATTAAATGGTGGATGGGGAATAATTTTAGATGTAGGTACCAATGCCGATTGTAAGCCGGATGTGCTTTATCAGTTTGCAATTTTAGGATCGGTTTATGCAAAAGAAGTTTACAAGATCGATAATCCAAAAGTGGGTTTACTAAATATTGGTGAGGAGCCTGAAAAAGGAAACTTGGTTTCACAAGCAGCTCATAACCTCATGAAAGGTACTAAGGATTTTAATTTCATTGGTAATGTGGAAGGTCGCGATCTGTTCGGTGATAAAGTGGATGTGATCGTTTGTGAAGGATTTGTAGGGAACGTTGTTTTAAAAACAGCGGAAGCGTTTTACAGAACTATGATGAAACGTAAGATCAAAGACGAATATTTTGATAAGTTCAATTACGAATTATACGGCGGTACACCAATTTTAGGGATCAATTCAACCGTAATGGTGTTGCACGGAATTTCGAGTCCCTTAGCGTTCAAAAACATGTTAACCTTAACTAAGGATGTTGTTGATGCCCGCTTAAATGAAAAAATAAATACAATCTTTAATTGATTATGAGTAAAGCTGCGATAACCGCCGTTGGTGGATTTCTCCCAAAAAATATTGTTACCAATTTTGATCTTGAAAAGATCATAGATACTACCGATGAATGGATAACCACACGTACCGGTATCAAACAACGTCATATTGAAAACGATCCGAATAAGGCAACTTCTGATATGTGTGTTGAAGCAGTTAAAGAACTTTGTAAAAAACGCGGCATCTCTCCTGAAGAAATTGATATGCTTATTTGTGGAACGGTTACACCTGATATGGTTTTCCCTTCTACTTCAAACGTTATTTGCGCTAAAGTTGGTGCAAAAAATGCATGGGGTTTCGATCTTTCTGCTGCTTGTTCAGGGTTTATTTACGGCTTAGCTACAGGCGCACAATTTATTGAAACAGGAAAGTATAAGAAAGTGGTTGTTGTTGGAGCTGATATGATGAGTCGCATCATTGATTATACAGACAGAACTACCTGTGTGATCTTTGGTGACGGTGCCGGTGCTGTGTTATTGGAACCAAGTGCGGATGAAAATGGAATTCAGGATTTTATTTTGCATTCTGATGGTAATGGTGCACGATATTTACACATGAAAGCAGGCGGATCTCAAAAACCAGCTTCACATGATACTGTTGATCAAAAAATGCATTTTGTGCATCAGGAAGGTCAAGCTGTATTTAAACATGCCGTATACAACATGGCTGAAGTAAGTGCAGCCATTATGGATAAAAACAAATTAACTGCTGCTGAAGTAAAGTGGTTAGTGGCTCATCAGGCCAATAAGCGTATTATTGACGCAACAGCTTCACGCATGGGTATTGGTCCTGAAAAAGTGATGATGAATATTGAAAAGTATGGTAATACTACTGCAGGTACTTTACCACTTTTATTATGGGACTACGAGAAACAATTAAAACCCGGTGATAATTTGATACTTTCGGCATTTGGTGGTGGATTTACATGGGGGTCGATGTACATCAAATGGTCATACGACGGAAGCAAAACCGGAAAATAAGTTAAAAAACTTTAATTCCGCGAGTTTAGCATAAGGTTTGAAAAGGATAAGCAAACAATAAAATAAGATAAACATGAGATCAATTTTATCAATCGTATTCCTTTCAGCCTTTTTGGGAATTAAAGCGCAAAACAACATTGTTGTTTTTTCAGAAAATGGCGAAAATTCTTTTTGATCGTTAATGGTGTTAAGCAAAACATCGAAGCGGAGACCAACGTAAAAGTTACCGATCTAATTCAGCCACAATACAAAGTTAAGGTAGTGTTCGAAGACAAAGCAAAAGGTGTTGTTGATCAAAACATCTTTTTAATGGATGGTGGCGAGCCTGTTAAAAACCATGAGTTTGTTTATGGGGTTAAATTGACCAAAAAGGCGAGCTATAAAATTCGTCCGATCAGTATGGTCAATGTTTCTGAAGCAAAACCTGATCCCTCTCAAACAGTTGTTCATTACAGCACATCAGAGCCTACTTCAACAAACAACAATGTGATCAGTGAATCAAATGAGGTTACAACCACAACTCAGGTAAACAATGGCGGTAATGTTTCAGTTAACACCAATGTAAATACAAACGGTGGAATGAACACATCTACAAACATGGGTGGTACAAATATGAATACAAATGTTCAGGTAACCGAAACAAAAACCCAAACTCAAACAAACAATGGTGGTGCCAATGGTGCAAATGTTGGTGTGAATATTGGTGGAATGGGCGTTAACATTAATATTAACGATAATATGGGAGGAATGGGAAACAGCAATACAACTGTAACTTCTCAAACCATAACCACTACTACATCTTCATCAAGTTCAGGAAATGTGAACATGCAACAAACTAGCAGTACTAATTCATCTGCAAGTACGAGTATGTCGGGTCCTTCAAAAACAAAAACCACAGCTTCAACCAAACCAAAAGTTGATCCATTACCCGGATACACAGGAGCAGTGGGTTGTTCGGCGCCAATAAGCAGTACCGAATTTGCTAACGTTAAAAAAACAATTGATACGAAGAACTTTGAAGATTCAAAGATCAAAATTGCGAAACAAGTAATAGATAACAATTGTCTATTGTCAAGTCAGGTTAAGGAGATCATGATGTTATTCAACTTTGAAGAAACACGTTTAGACCTTGCAAAATATGCATATGGCCATACTTATGATATTGGAAATTATTACAAATTGAATGATGCATTTAAGTTTGAAGCTTCCATTGACGAACTGGATGAGTATATTAAATCCAACAAAAGAACAAAGTGATAAAAATCATTTTTCACGTATAAGTCTTAAAGCCCTGTTAAATCAGGGCTTTTTTATTTTTAAAAAGATCATTACGCTATTGTCATGACAATTGCATGACAGTTAAAAATAGATGTTTTCCTACTTTTGCATTCAGTTGAATAACTTCAAAGTCATATCCTTCAATCATCAGCATTTGCCATTAGAAACCATTGGTAAATTGCATCTCGACGAGGATTCGCAAACCAATAATTTGGGTGCGGTAAAAATGAATTTTCAGTTTGATGAATTGATGTTCTTAAGCACCTGTAACCGTGTTGAATTGTACGTGCTTACTGATAATGAAATTACAATAGATAAAGCTGCAAGTATTGTTCAGTTCATCAATTCAACTGTTTCGGCATCTGAATTAAAGGAGTTGAGTTCAAAGGCGCAATTATTGGAGGGTGATGCGGCTGTAACACATGTATTTAAAGTAGCCTCTTCATTAAATTCGTTGGTTGTTGGCGAACGTGAGATCATCACACAATTGCGCAAAGCTTACGATTTTTGTAACATGTTAGGGTTAACCGGTGATTTTATTCGCCTGTTGATGAAACAAACCATTGAAACCGCTAAACAAGTTTTTACAGATACCAATATTGCTAAAAATCCGGTATCGGTTGTTTCGCTTGCCTATCGCCAGTTACGTGAATTAGGTATTAAGAACGAAGCGCGTATTTTAATTGTTGGCGCAGGTGACACCAATTCAAAAATGGCCAACTATTTGCAAAAACATAAGTTTGCCAACTTTACTGTATTTAACAGAACAATTAGCAAAGCACAAGAACTGTCAAAAGTTTTAAAAGGCAATGCTTTGAGTTTAGAAGCATTATCTACATTCGATAAAGGCTTTGATGTATTAATTGTTTGTACTGCCGCCAATCATGCAATAGTTACTCCTGAAATATACAAGCAATTACTTCAAAACGATCGTTCAAAGAAAGTATTGATCGATCTTTCAATCCCTGCAAATATTTCATCAGAAGTTGTTTCTAATAATCCGGTTGTTTATATCGATATCAATTCCTTAAAGCAACAGGCCGAACAAAATATGCATTTGCGTTTATCGGAAATGACCAAGTGCGAAGAGATCATCAAAAATAAATTAGATGAATTTCGTTGGTTACGCAAAGAGCGCCGTGTTGAACTTGCATTTGGTGAAATTCCCCGTCAGGTAAAAGCTATAAAAGATGTGGCTTTAACAGAGGTATTCGCTAAAGAGATCAGTGAATTGGATCAGAGCAGCAAAGAGATTTTAGATAAAGTGATCGGTTACATCGAAAAGAAATATAATGCCGTAGCCATGAAAACAGCAAAAGATGTTTTCTTAAAGGATGAATAATTTCTTGATATCATCTTTTTCAAATTCCCCATTTAAGTTTTAATTTGCACCCGTTTATGAGAAAAGTTATTATAGGTACAAGAGGTAGCGATCTTGCATTGTGGCAAGCAAATTATACAAAAGAATTATTGGAAGAGCGTGGTTGTGAGGTTGAGGTCAAGATCATTCAAACAGATGGTGATCGCACACAACAATGGAATACCAGCTTTGATAAGTTAGAAGGAAAAGGTTTTTTCACAAAAGAACTAGAAGATGCCTTATTAAAAAAAGAAATTGATCTGGCCGTGCATTCTCATAAAGATCTGCCAACAGAAAATCCCGAAGGTTTGATCGTTGCAGGTGTTTCAAAACGCGAAAACCCATCTGAACTTTTACTCATAAAAAAAGAAAGTGTTGATGAGAATCAGCGTTTCTCCCTAAAAAAAGGTGCCGTTGTTGGAACTTCATCTGCGCGCCGTAAATCACAATTATTAGCGTTTCGCCCTGATCTTCAGGTAAAAGATCTGCGTGGTAATGTACCAACCCGCATCAATAAATTACGTGTTGAAGAGTATGATGCTATTATGTTGGCAGTTGCCGGTACCGAACGTTTGGAGATCGATCTTTCTGAATTTCATGAAGAGGTTCTTGATCCAAAAGTATTTGTTCCCGCTCCTGCTCAAGGTGTTTTAGCTTGGCAAATTCGCGAATCTGATGATTATCTGTTCAACAAGTTTGATGATATAACAGATATTGATGTGCAAACGCGTGTTCGTATCGAGCGCAGTGTGTTGAATCTAATGGATGGCGGATGTCAATTACCATTAGGGGTTTATGTGGATACAGAATTTGATGATGAAGATCGTCCGATTTTTAAAACATTTGTAAGCGTTGCCAAGCAATGGAATGAGCAACCTGTTCAATTGTATTTTGAAACCGGTAATACCGAAGATTTTGCAGAGCGCATTGTTGAACATATTCAAAATATTAAACCTCAAAAAGTTTTTGTTACGCGTGATCTGAAGGCTTCTGATTATTTAAAAGCTTCTTTAACACGTTTAAAATTTGAGGTGGAAGGAAAGAGTTTAATTGAATTTAAAGAGATCAAAATAAAAGAACTTCCGGTTACCGAATGGATATTTTTTAGCAGCAAACATGCCGTTAGATATTTCTTTAGTCAGAAACCAAAATTAGGCAAAGTAAAGTTTGGCTGTATTGGCGGTTCAACTTCTGCCGAATTACGCGCCAATGGTCACCGCGCCGATTTTATTGGCCAGGGAACCGATACAAAATTAATTGGTAAACAATTTGCTTCAAAAGTAGGTAGCTCTAAAGTACTTTTCCCGATTGCAAAAGATAGTATGCGAACCGTGCAGTGGCAAATGCCTAAAAAGGATAATGCCATTGATATGAATATTTATTTTACAGTAAAGCATAGTGTGGAGTTAGATCCATCTTTTGGAATTGTTGTTTTCACTAGTCCAAGCAATGTAGAAGCCTTTTTTGAAAAAAATAGATTACAACCACATCAAAAAGTTATTGCGATGGGTGACGCGACTGCCACTGCATTAAACAAACTTAAAATTAAAGAATTGGTAAAACCTGTTTCATTTGATGATCTGGGTTTGGTGCAGGCAATTTTAAGCAGATCTGTTTAACTTTCTTGTTTTTAGTTCAATACATTTGGTAAGCACTCCTTAATTCAGATTGCCTTGAACGTCACATCTCCTTTCAAATAAATTCCTTTATTTTGCCGAATTAAGGTTATTTTATTGCTAAATGACTGATTTCGAGAGATTAAATTAGGTTTTTATACCAAAAAATGCGTATCTTTGCGCCCTTAATTAATTAAACAAAAACATGTCTGAAATTAGAAACATCGCCATCATTGCTCACGTTGACCACGGTAAAACCACTTTAGTAGATAAAATTCTGCACCAGTGTAATTTATTTCGCGAAAACCAAGCAAGCGGCGAACTTATTCTTGATAACAATGATCTGGAGCGTGAACGCGGAATTACCATTCTTGCAAAAAACGTTTCTGTTAAGTATAAAGGAACAAAGATCAATATTATTGATACTCCTGGCCACGCCGATTTTGGCGGAGAGGTTGAGCGTGTAATGAACATGGCCGATGGTGTTATTTTATTAGTGGATGCTTTTGAAGGCCCAATGCCTCAAACGCGTTTCGTATTACAAAAAGCTATTGAAGCCGGTAAAAAAGCGGTTTTAGTTATCAATAAAGTGGATAAACCAAACTGTCGTCCTGAAGAGGTTCATGATAATGTATTCGATCTATTCTTTAACTTAGGTGCAACTGAAGAGCAATTGGATTTCCCAACTGTTTACGGTTCTTCTAAACAAGGTTGGATGGGTCCTGATTGGAAAACACCAACTGCTGACATTACTTATTTATTAGATACTATTATCGCAAAAATTCCTTTAGCTCCAAAGCGTGAAGGTACTTTGCAAATTCAGATCACTTCATTGGATTACTCGTCATTTATCGGTCGTATTGCAGTAGGCCGTGTTTACAGAGGTTCTATTAAAGAGAATATGCCGGTAAGCGTTGTAAAGCGTGACGGTAAAATTCAGAAATCGCGTATCAAAGAACTGTTTGTTTTTGAAGGTTTAGGTAAATTAAAAGTTGCCGAAGCTGAAACAGGTGATATTGTTGCCTTTACAGGTATTGAAGGATTTGAGATCGGCGATACGGTTGCTGATTTTGAAAACCCTGAAGGTATGCCGGTAATGAGCATTGATGAGCCAACCATGAGTATGTTATTTACCATCAACAACTCTCCATTTTTTGGTAAGGAAGGTAAATTTGTTACATCACGACATTTACGTGATCGTTTATTCAAAGAATTGGAAAAAAATCTGGCGATGCGTGTTGAAGAAACAACTTCACCTGATTCGTATTTGGTATACGGACGTGGTATTCTTCACTTATCGGTATTGATCGAGACGATGCGTCGCGAAGGTTATGAGTTACAATTAGGTCAGCCACAAGTTATCATTAAAGAAATTGATGGTCAGAAATGTGAGCCGGTTGAGGTGTTAACTATTGATGTGCCTCAAGAATCATCAAGTAAGGTAATTGATCTTGTAACACAACGTAAAGGAAATATGTTGATCATGGAACCAAAAGGTGACTTGACACACATTGAATTTGAAATTCCTTCACGTGGTATCATTGGTTTACGTAATAATATTTTAACTGCAACTGCAGGTGAGGCTATTATGGCGCACCGCTTTAAAGCATATGAGCCTTGGAAAGGACCAATTCCTAGCCGTATTGCGGGTGTATTGATCAGTAAAGATAAAGGAACTGCTGTGGCTTATTCAATTGATAAATTACAAGACAGAGGTAAATTCTTTATTGAAGCCGGTGAAGAAATTTATCCTGGTATGATCATTGGTGAGCATATTCGTCCGGATGATCTAGTGGTAAACGTTTGTACAGAAAAGCAATTAACAAACATGCGCGCAAGTGGTACAGATGAAAAAATGCGTATTGTTCCGAAGATCAAATTCAGTTTGGAAGAAGCAATGGAATATATCCAAGGTGATGAGTACGTTGAGATAACACCATCGAATATCCGTTTACGTAAAATTCATTTAGATGAGAATACACGCAAGCGTATGTCTAAATCAGTGGAAGCTTAATTAATTTTAAAATGATAAAAGCGACTCGAAAGGGTCGCTTTTTTTTTGACTTATAATTTTAAATAAGGGAACTTTTTAAGTAACTCTTTTCGGTTATTCTCTAAATTCAATAAAAATTGTTTTGCTTCAGCGCCTTCCGGGTGTAATAATTGGTGTTGTGTTGCGCTAGTTACAGCATACACTTCTTTATTCAACTGTTTTGTATCTACTGTAAAGAAAGTGTCAGAGAATTTTTCCCAAACATAATTAATGGCCTGGTTATTGGGGCGGGCCATATCTTCCTTATAAAAGCGGTAATCGCGCAGATCATCAGTTACCAATTCATAAGCCGGAAAATAAGTGCAATTGGTGTTGTTGCACAATTGGTTCACTGCTAAAAGCAAAGTGGCTTTGCTTAAATTATTTTCTTCGATTCCATCTTTTAAATATTTAACGGGTGATACGGTAAATATGACCTGAATTGTTGGGTTTAGTTTTTTTATGGCATTGATCAGTTCACTGGTTTTTGCAACGATCTCTTCAACCGAAATTAATCTTTTTTGAAAAAGCGTACTGTTTTGTTTGTGGCAATTGGCAACGGTTTGTTTGTTGTGTTGTAGTTCGTATACATAGGCTGTTCCAAAGGTGATGACTAAAAATTTGCAAGTTCTTAAGATCGCTTTTGCATTTTTTTGAGTGTTATTGATCTGAACTTTTAATTGATCTTTTAATGAGTTGTAAATACTGCCATGATGCAAATACGAAAAATACAACCCGTTTCGCTGAAGCAATAGCGAATCATCAATTTCTTTTTCTTCTATTATATCTGTGAGGCAATGATAAATACTTAAGGGGTTAAATAAAATGCCGTTTGGGTTTATTAATGTATTAAAACCATGTTGCATTAATTTTTCACCAATGTTCTCAGCAAAGCAAGATCCGATCATGAACAGCGGTTGTGTATGATCGATCTTTACGAATGAAGGTTTTGGTTTATAATTTAAATGCAATTGCATTACTTCTTTAAAGCTTTAAATCGTTTATCTAAAAAGGCACGGGCACTTTCATAATTATTCTCAATAATCCCATCTAAAATGGCATCTTTTAAAGCATTCTTTAGCACACCAATTTCTCGTCCGGGTTGTAAGCCATAAATGGTCATGATCTCATCGCCGCTAATAGGCGGTTGCCAATTTCTGATCTTATCTTTTGTTTCGATCTCTACCAATTTCTGACGAACGATCTCAAAGTTTTGCAAATAGCGTTTTACCTTATTCGGATTTTTTGTGGTGATATCAGCCTCACACAATGCCATCAGGTCATCCACATCATCACCGGCTTCAAACAATACACGTCTCACGGCGCTATCTGTAACCTCTGTTTTAGCTAAAACAATGGGGCGTAAATGAAGCTGTACCAATTTTTGCACGTACTTCATTTTATCATTGAGTGGTAATTTTAAATTAGCGAATATCTTCGGAACCATGCGAGCACCTTTATCTTCATGCCCGTGAAAGGTAAAACCTTTTCCTTCTTCAAATCGTTTGGTAGCAGGTTTGGCAATATCATGTAATATAGCACTCCAACGTAACCATAAATTATCTGATTTTTTGGCAACATTATCCAGCACTTCTAATGTATGGTAAAAATTATCTTTATGTGATAAACCTTTAATGGTATCGGTTCCATGTAATTTTACCATCTCCGGAAATATCAAGTGTAACAAACCGGTATCAAATAATAATTTAAAACCGTAAGATGGAGTAGGCGATAAAATGATCTTATTCAACTCATCAGCTATGCGCTCTTTACTTACAATGCTTATACGTTCTTTGTTTTCGCTAATAGCAGCTAACGATCTTTCTTCAATAAAAAATCCTAACTGTGATGCAAAACGTATGGCGCGCATCATGCGCAAAGGATCATCGCTATAAGTAATATTCGGATCAAGTGGTGTGCGAATGATTTTATTCTTTAAGTCTTCTAATCCATTAAACGGATCCAATAATTTACCGAAGTTATGTTGTGATAAACCAATGGCTAATGCATTAATGGTAAAGTCTCTTCGCAACTGATCATCTTGCAAAGTGCCATCTTCCACAATGGGCTTACGCGAATCTCTGCTATAGCTTTCTTTACGTGCGCCAACAAATTCAATTTCCAGATCATTGAATTTTATTTGTGCTGTTCCAAAATTTTTGAAAACAGATAAATGCGCTTCTTCTCCAAGATTTTCTTTTAGTTTGGTTGCCAGATCAATTCCTTTGCCAATTGCAACCACATCAATATCCTTACTGGTTCGTTCTAAAAAAATATCACGCACAAAGCCACCAATTAAATAGGCATCAACATGAAGCCCATTAGCGCATTTGCCTATTAATTGATAAATATGTTGGTTCAGAAATTGAAATTGCACAAGAGTAAAGATACGGATTTGGAATTGAACAAAAGATTCAAATTAAGGGCTTGGTAGTAACTATTTTACTTTTTTTCGATAAGTAAATAAAAACCTATTGCCGTTAAACTGAGTATGCTTGCCAATGTAACGAACATGGTTTCAAAATTGCTTTTTTCGGCAATAAGGGAACAGGTATACGGACCAACTGTTTGTCCGGCGCTCCAGGCAATTGTTATGAGTGCAGCGTATTGTCCACGGTTTTGCTCAGTTGCCCTTACAGACCAATACGTATTCATAAAAGGCATGGCGGTTATTTCACCAAAAGTGATAAATAATATCATAGCTAGTGAAAGTAGTTTAGCTTCCATTGGCAGTAAAAGCGTTAAAAAAGCTACGGCACAAAGTAAAGTTCCAAAGGTGATGTATATCAATATATTCTTTTTTCCTTCTAGGTAATTCACCAAAACCATTTCTGTGACCACAATGAGTAATCCGTTTATTGCCATAATAGTTCCAATATAAGATTCGCTTAAGTGCATATTGTCTCTGAAGTATTTGGGTATTGTAGAGAACAATTGAAAGAAGCAAAAACTGAACGAAACAATTAGCACTATAAATAATAAGAATTTTTTATCGTTATAAGCAGATTGTGTTATGGTGTTTGAATTAACATGTTCCTTTACTGATGTTGAAACTAGCATAGGTTTAATAAATAGTAAAAGACAAAATGCAGCTATCACATTTGTTATACCATCTATCCAAAACAATAAGCTGTAATTGTACGATGCAATTAAACCACCGATAGAAACGCCAATAGCCCAGCCTAAATTTACTGCCAAACGATTAAGCGAATAGGAGCGTGTACGAGTTTCAACGGTGCTATAGCTTGCCACTGCAGCTGAGTTGGCCGGACGAAATGCCTCATTTACCATGCTCAAAATAAACGTAAAAACACATATTAGCGAATAAGAGTGAATTTGACCAAGTGTAATAAATAAAATTCCACCTCCAAATAAAGTGATCAGTTGAATTTTATGAAAGCCGATCTTGTCGGTTAATAAGCCTCCGAAATAGGCACCAATAACGGCACCTAATCCCCAAAGGCCAACAACAGTTCCCGCTTCACTTAAAGTTCGGTTCATTTCTTTGCTCGTCAAATAAAGAGTCATAAATGGAAGCACCATAGTTCCGCTTCTATTGATGAGCATGATCAGTGAAAGTAGCCAGGTTTCTCTGGAGAGGCCTTTAAAAGAGGCGCTATATAAGTGAAGAGCGCGTTTGATCATGTATTTAACCCAATAATTCTTTCATGAATTTATCTAACTTTTCTTTAAGATCAGCTACTTCATTTTCCAGATGAATGATACGCTGTTCCATGTCGTTTACTGAACGGCGCGCCGGTTCCAGAATAATCTGTTCGTCATCATGTTCAACAATGTCGCCAAGTAAATGTGCGAAGCGCGCTTCTTTTTGTCCGGGGCGTTTTGGTAGCTCTTTTACAAACGGTGGTTCGCAGGTTGATAGTTTATTCAATACGTCATGAACAGCTTCTAATGAATGAAATTCATGTAAGCGGCCGGAGTTGGTATTTAATTCACCCGGAGTTTGTGGTCCGCGTAAAAACAATAAACATAATACAGCTAACTCACCTTCGCTGCAAGGGTAAACGGTTAAAAAATTGTGTTTGTATTTAGTGGCGCGAATGCTTGCACCAACTGCAGTAGCAACAAGGCTATGCGCTTTCAAACTATTTAAGGCCAACACAACGGTTTCTTCATCATAATCAACAACAGGCTTACGTGATGATTTTTGATTGCATGCTGCAGTAAGTGAATTCAGTGTCATGGGATAATAATCCGGTGTAGTTACACTTTTTTCGATCAATGAACCAAGCACACGAATTTCGATGTCATTTAAATGCGGCAGTTCTGCAGTATTTTCCATGTTATTTTGTAGCGTTTAAATTCTTGTTCACTATTTCAAGTTTTGAAGTAGCATAAGGGTCGTTTGCTTTATATTTTAATGCTTCCTCATAAGCAGGTTTGGCTTCTGCCCAACGTTTCATCTTAAAATAATCATCCGCCTTTTTAATATTTACTTTGTAATTATCTTGTCCAAATACGGTCTGCGGTACTGAAAATTTACCCGTTCCTTGTGCTCGTTCAACTTCTTTTGATTTTTCTTCGGCAGCTTTAGCATCACGTTCTGTCTTTTTCTTTTCTTCTTCGGCCCTTGCTTCAGCCTCATCTTCAGCCTTTGCTTTAGCCATAGCTTCTTTTTCCATGGCTTCTTTTTCTTTTCGTTCTTTTTCTTTGGCAGCACGCTTTTCTTCTATTGCTTTAGCTTCAGCCTCATCTTCTGCTTTTGCTTTTGCTAATCCTTCCTTTTGTTTTTGCTCTTTCTCTTTACGTTTTTCTTCGGCTGCTTTTTTTGCGGCAATTTCATCTTCTTTGGCTTTTGCAGCCGCTTCTTTATCTGCAGCTATCTTGGCCTGGCGTTTTTCTTCAGCGGCTTTTGCAGCGGCATCATCTTCAGCCTTTGATTTGGCCAACCCTTCTTTTTGTTTAGCTGCTTTTTCAGCCGCAGCCTTTTCTTTTGCAGCTTTATCTGCTGCCACTTTTTCATTTGCGGCATTTTGTGCAGCTACTTTATCTGCTGCAGCTTTTTCTGCAGCTGCTTTATCATTTGCTAATTTATCGGCAGCAGCTTTTTCAGCGGCTAATTTTGCTTCTTCCGCTTTAGCTTTTGCAGCAGCCTCTGTAGCCTTTTTTTCTTCTTCTGCTTTTTTAGCATTTTCTTCTTTATCCTTTAAACATTCACTTACTTTTTTAAGTTGTTCAACAGGGTATGCTTCAAACGGAATAATGGTCATTGCTTTTTGGTATAATGTTTTAGCAAGCGGACAATCAGGTTTTGCTAGTGCAACATCACCCGATTTATTGGTTGAACAAAAACTTTGGATCAAAGCATTCTCATCGCCTGCTATTTTCGAAACAATTTGAATACCTCTGCCTGTTGCTTCCTCATTATCAGTAAATTTTTTCTTTTTAGCATTGTATTCAACCCTTACAAGAGTTTGACTGAGGCCCGAATAGTCAATTCCCTGAAAAGGTTTTGCCATAATAAATCCGCCAATACTAAATGATGGTTTAAAATTTTCTTTGGCAATATCATCCGGTACATTTTGAGTATTCACTGCAAATCGTTTGGTATTGTATCCGGGATATGAAACAGTTAAAACAAATTCTCCTTTAGGTGGCACCATTATTGTAAAATCGCCATTACCATCACTTGTGGTTTGCGTAACAACTTGGCTACCACTTGTAAGCACAATAGAAGCACCTTGGAGTGAACGTTCTTCTTTTTCGTATGTGCTTGTTAATTTCCAGCTTCTTATTTCAACATTACTGCTCAATTTAAGTGTCCAATCCTGAGCAAATGATAGTTGGATATGAATTAAACTGAAATAGAAAAAAAGTAGTTTAAATGGTTTCATGCATTGTTGTTAATAGAAGGCAAGTTACTGAATTAGTTGAATTAATGAAAGGATAGCGGGTTATAGTGTTTAGTAATAGGTGGTTTTAAGGGCAGAAATCAACAATTAATCAACTTTTTAATTGAATTGTGTATTGCGTGTTTAAAGAATATTGCAGTTAAACAAAAACATAACATTTATGATTGATTTTATTTAAATACAAACGCGCCAAACAATGTAAATTTATACGGTTATTGAATGCACCTGTTTATTTACCACATGCCGACATTGGAAACTTAAGTTTTAATGGGATACGTTTTTTTGTTTTTGAGGTGTATTGGATTGAAAATGCCGGGCTTAGGTCCGGCTTTTTTTATTGACCCTGTTTTTCAGTATATTTGAAGATTAAGTCTTTTTATTGTGTTTAAATTCATTGGTGCCGCTGCCGGCTATTTCTTATTAGGTAAAAATTTCTTTGGTGGAGTTTTAGGGTTTATTATTGGATCTGTTATTGATAATTATACGTCAATTAGCGCACAAATTAAATCGAAAGGTGGAACAGATGAAGATGTTTTTGAATATTATCGCAGACGAACAACAAACACCAATACTGATTTTACAACCATGCTGGTAGCCTTATCGGCTGCTGTAATGCGGGCGGATGGAAAGATCCTTAAAGTTGAACTGGAGTATATTAAAACTTTTTTCTCTCAGCAATTCGGTCCGCAATTTACAACAGCCCACCTTCAAACGTTAAAGCACTTTTTAGATGGTGGACAAATTCCATTAGAGCAAATTTGTCAGGATATTCGTTTACGTACACAGGTTGAAGTTCGTATTCAATTGATACATTATTTGTTTGGATTAGCCAAGGCAGATGGTCATGTAGCGGAAGTTGAATTAAAAGTGATCAAGCAAATTGCTGATCTGTTGCAGGTTCCGGTAGCTGATTATAACAGTGTGATGAATATGTTTTACAGAGATGTAAACTCTGATTATAAAGTATTAGGAATTGAAGCGAACGCAACCGAGGAGGAGATCAAAAAAGCATACAGGCAAATGGCCGTACGTTACCATCCTGATAAGGTTGCGCAAATGGGAGAAGAATATCAAAAAGGAGCCAAGGAAAAGTTCCAAAAGATACAGGAAGCTTACGAGAATATTAAGAAGTCGAGGGGGATTGTTTAGGTATTTAAGATCTCAAAAACACTGTCGGATTAAGTATAAAAATCAATTATGTTAATTGTTTAAATTGATTGATTTTATCAATTCAATTTGTTAATATTGATATACATTTTATACAATTTTAGTGATAAGGTTAATTGCGAATAGAATTTCATTTTTGATAAAGACGGTTTTGATGGGATCCTGATCTGTATAGATGAAAAGGAAAGAACAATTACCTATTCGGCCGCCAATAACGCCCCTGTTTTAATTTCAAATGGAGTATATAACAAATTATCTGCTGATCGGATGCCGGTTGGTATAGGCGAGAGAAAAGAGGCTTTTCAAGTATTTAAAGTGGATTATAAAATTCGTGATGTGTTGTATTTGTTTACTGATGGATTTGCCGATCAGTTTGGTGGTCCAAAAGGTAAAAAGTTTAAGTATAAGCAATTAATGAATTGTTAGTAACTCTCCCAGGTCAACTGAACACAAACCATAGGGAGGGTTTAGAAAGTGCATATGAAGAATGGAGGGGAGAATTCGAGCAAATAGACGATGTGTGTGTGTTCGGCGTCAAATTGTAGTTTGAAAACTAACACCTTTTATTTTTTAAATTTTGTAGTTTTATTAATCTTATAGTTTCCAACTGATTTTATAAAATTGAAACGCTAGTATTGTCAAAAAGCATGCTCTGCACTTATAATTATGCTTTCCATTTTGCCAATTAAATTCCCAAAAAGAGAATCGGAGCATCTTATTGATAGTTGTAAAGCAATGATTATTAATTAGTTATAAAATCGGCATGCGCTTTGTATTCTCTTCGAAAAAATTAAGGATATGAAAGCAAATTTTTTTTTCTGGGGATTAATCTATTTAATTGTTGGTTCTTCATTTGTTATTAAGCCAAAAGATTGTTTGAGGGTTACCTTGGTTTCATTAAGTGGTAAAGGCAAATTAAATTCAGTATTTGTTACTGTTGTAGATAATGAAAATCAAGTTAAACGTTATAATACCGGAAAGGAATCAAACGTAACTATCAAACTGCCTTTAGGAAAACAATACACATTGGTGTTCACAAAAGGAGGTTATGAAAGTAAATTAATTAGCATCAACGCTGTTCCAGCAGGCTTGTATAAAGAACGCACAGAAATTGCAATAGACATCAATCTCGCGCGAACAAAACTAAAGTATCCACCTCCAAAAGATATGGGTGCTATTTTTTTTGATGAGGAAAATAATTTGATCGTAAAAAATATTGAACGTAAGAATTGAAAGTAAAGATTAAAAACTAAATGCTTGCAATGTTCCTCATATATTTTTTCGCTAAAATGAGAAAGTACATTAGTTCAAAAAAGTATCCATCAATGATTTTTTATGGCAAATCAAAATATAAATAAACAATTTAGTATTGAGGTGCGATAGAGATTATTAGAAATACAAAAAAAGTAAAATTTATAAATGATAGAATTTTTAAACCCAATTACATGAAAAAGATAATTATATTAACTTTATTAACCATGTTCTTTAACAGAACACTAGCAACAGGCGAACCATCAACTTACTTTAATATTTTTGTACCTCCTAATAATGATGCAGTTGGCAGGAATGTGTGTTTAATTATAACTGCTATTTACGACAGCACTGCTTTTTCAATTGTTGATGATGGAATGGATGGCGATACGGATGATAGTAAAACAGGTGTATTAATGGCAGGTCAATCGTATATATTGTATATCAAGGATAATGGAATAAATGACGATGCAAGTGGTGCTTCAACAGGTATATTAAAACAAGACGGAGATTATTTTATAATTACATCTGATAAATTAGTTTTTGCTTCTCAAAGTACAGATAGCGATTGGCAACATGATTGGCTTCCTTCGGTAAATAAAAAATCAATTGGAGAGAAATTTTTGATATATGCCCCTAAAATTACCAGTTCACTTAGGGATATTAATGTTTTTGCATACAGTGATTCGACGTTGGTTAAGATAAAAAAAATATCAACAATTAGTATGATCACATCAGGATATACTAGTGTGAGTATTAATTCACCTACCACAGTTGCTACCTTTTATTTAAGTATTGGAGAGGACATAATTTATAAATACGCCCACGGTAGAAATGTTCTAAAAACAGGTGAAACATATTTAATTGAATCAAATAAACCAGTTACAGTGCAATATGGCGCATTATTGGTAAATGAAAGAGATGGTGGCGGCTATGTTCCGTCATCGAATGGAAGTTCAGCAGGTGAATTATTTTATTTTGGAGTGCCATACCAAGCTGTAGGAGAACAAGAAATTAGGATTGTATCATGGGATATAGCCAATACAGTAATATTGGAAAGATATTCTTCGGGTAGTTGGATCACAATGAATACATGGAATTTAAATCACTTTCAACCGGCCTATTGGGTTGGCAAAAGTAATGGTAATGTTTCTTATCCTACTGTATTCAGAGTTAAATGTAGCCCGGGCAAAAAAGTATCTATTTTTGAAGGTAATTGGTTCGAAACGGGTTCTCCCGGAACATCTGATATGGCTACCATGGTTTCATCAGACAATGGAACATGTTCTGGAAAAAACTTCCTTGTATATATGGCACCTCCAGGAAATGAACAGAATGTTTTAAACCCATTCACAAACCAAAAATTTAATCAGCGTTTAACACATATTTATTTATTTGCAAAAAAAACCACAACGGTTACGGTTAAAGACTCCTATACAAATGGTTCAAAAATAACTAAAACATTTACCATACAACCTGATAGATATGTAGATTGCTTTTTAACTGAAACTGAATGGAAAAATATTTACAACGGAACAGGAACTACAGCTGGTGGTCCTGAAAGGCCTTATTTAACTGTTACATCAAACGAAGATATATCACTAATGAACTCAAACTTTAATGATAATTGGATGATGTAATTTGGTTCCGCATTACCACAATCCATAACTCAAACATCAAGTTCCACAAAAAATAATGCAGTGCCAGGAGATACTGTAACATTTAAAAGCAATATTGTGTTCAAAGGATTAGATCCAGTTCTAAGTCCTAGTATAGAAGTTGCTGTTACATCAGGCGCAAGTGTACAGTCATCTAAATTAGTGGATGTAAATAATACAGATACTATAAATGGTAATATTAATCAAACCGTAAATAAAACCATTGTAACATTTGATAGTTTGGCTACTCTAAACCCAACCAACCAATATTATGTTGAAACAAAAATTTTAGTTGTTCCTGTTAACAACCAAGGTACCAATATTAACAATAGTATAGTGTCTGTTGAAACCATTGTTACTGGTCAAGTGGCAGGAGAAACACAACAATCTGTTATAAGTGATGGGTTAACAATAAACAATTTAACATCAGTAGATGTAACCCCTCCTGTGTTTACACCTGCCGCTTCTTTAACATTAAGTCCAAATTCAACGGGTTGCAAAGCTTCGGTTACATTAACTGCACCCACTGTTACAGATAACGTAGGAGTAATTTATGTTACAAATAACGCTCCACCAAGTTTTAGTGTTGGTATTACTACCTTTACTTGGACTGCCTACGATGCTGCTGGTAATAATTCAAGCGTTATTCAAACAGTTACAGTTTTAGGCCCTGTATTAATGCCGCCTTCGGTTTCATCAGCAAGTTTATGTTCAGGAAACTCAATACTTTTGAACGCATCAACTGTAAATGGAGAAGTAGAATGGTATGCTGTGAGCACAGGAGGCTCAACTATTCAGAATGGAAATTCATATCAAACACCTGTATTAAACAATTCTGTAACTTATTATGTAGGTTCAGATCTTTATGGTTGCAAAAGCGCGAGAAGCCCATTAGTTGTTGTTGTAAAAACTACTCCTCCCGCTCCGGCTGTTATTCAGCCAACAATCTGTTCAGGAAATACAGCATCTATGTCTGCAATTGTTACTTCTGGTATAGTTAAATGGTACAACTCAAACAACATTCTGGTTGGAACAAATCCGTCCTATAATACGGCAATTTTAAATTCAAATGCCACTTATTATGTTCAAAACGTTTCAAATGGTTGTAATGGATATTTGGATACTGTAACTGTTTTTGTAAAACAAACACCATCAATGCCTATTGCTTCAGGAACAAATGTTTGCATTGGAATGCCTGCAACTGTTGCTTCAATAGGCCCAGGTGGAAGCTATGAATGGTATGATGCCCTTACAAATGGAACCTTGCTAACCAATAATCCATCATTAACTTTAACGAATTTAGTAGCTAATAAGAATGTTTATGTTCAAACGACCATTGATGGTTGTATAAGTGCTCGTAAAGAAGTTCAAATTATAGTTACACCCACTAAACCCGATGATATAAGTCCAACTATTTCTGGCCCGGTTTTACTTTGCCAAAAAGACACCATTACTTATGTTACAGGCGCAGCAAACTATGCATACACCTACAATTGGTCATTACCAAATGGCATGACTTTACTAAATGGTCAAGGAACAAGAACGATAACTGCATTAGCGAACGTAAATACATACATCAATGGGGCAGTTACAGTTAATGCAGTTAATGCTTGTGGAATAAGTGCATCAAGAGTGTTAGATATTAATTTGCCTGGCTCAATAACAGGTTTGGATAAATTATGTTCTGTTAATGGCGCAACATATAGTGTTGGGAGTGTTAATGGCGCAACCAATTACAGTTGGAGCTTACCAAACGGAATGTCAGGTACTTCAAATACAAACAGTATTGCAGTTAGTATTTCTCAATCTGCATTTTCTTCTGGTAATATTTCAGTAACGGCTTATGCCGGTTGCGGAAGTACCTCGCCAAAAGTAAAATTTGTATCAGCACAAACCGGAACACCAGGTTCAATAAGTGGTCAAGCTGTTAATGTATGTGGCAATTCAATTAAAGTGTATTCAATTGCCGCAGTAGCCAATGCATCGCTATATAATTGGACAGCACCAACTGGTGCTGTTATTGAAGGTTCATTAAACAATATGCTATCTACTACTAGTAATTCAATAGTAGTAACATTTCCACCTAATTTTAAAACCGGACAGATCTCAGTTAACTCTTCCAATGGTTGTTTCTCTAGCGGTAATAGAAGTATTACTGTAATTCAGTCACCAACAGGATCATCTCCTGGTGTCATTTCAGGAAGTACTAATGTTTGTTCTATTTTAGGTACTACCTTATTCGCAACTTACTCCATAAGCCCGGTGAATGGTGTGTCGAGTTATAGTTGGACTGTACCGTCAAATGCTTCATTACTTTCAGGACAAGGAACAACACAGGTTAATGTGCTATTCAATAATATGTTTAATGGCGGAAACATAACAGTAGCATCAGTAGGTACTTGCACAAATAGTGCAATTAGAACCTTAGGCGTTGGTAAAGTTCCTGGTGCTATTAATAGCATAAATGGTCCTACAACAACTTGCGAAGTTCAAGGCTTAAGTGTGGTTTATTCAGTTTCGCCAATAGCGGATGCAAGCGGATATTTGTGGACAGTTCCTTCAAGTGGCACTATTGTATCAGGTAATAACTCAAATAATATTATTGTTGCTTTTTCAAATACTGTTCTTGCAAATTCAAAGATCACTGTTAGAGCTACCGGCCTTTGCGGAGGAAGTGCAATTAGAACAGTATCGCTCACTGCATGTAATTTTGCACGAACTTCAACTCAAACCTCGGAAAATGAAAGCCTGGATTTAGGTAACGTACCATTTTTTAATTCAGAAATATATCCTAATCCTACTTCCGGAGTATTTAAATTTGATATTTGGTGCCAACAAAAATCAGCTTTGGAAATTCAGATATATAATATGTTAGGCGAAAAAGTATATAATAACAATATCATTTCGGAGTTAGGGATCGCTAATTTAGAGATCGACATTTCTCACCTGGCTGCGGCATTTTATATGGTTCAAATAATAAACCAAACGGAAAATAAAACTTATATAAAAAGAGTTTTAAAAGAGTAATAAAAACAACATCGAAAAGGAGATAGATTAATCTGCCTCCTTTTTGTTCGATTGCATAAAAAGAAAAAGGCCACTCGAAAGGAGTGGTCTTTTGCATTCTCTGTGATCCCGCTGGGATTCGAACCCAGGACCCCTACATTAAAAGTGTAATGCTCTACCGGCTGAGCTACGGAATCATCGATTTTTGTAAATCGGAGTGCAAATATACACGCAATATTTAATTTACAAAAATTATTTTCAAATTATTTTATGTTTTAAATTGGCTTAGTTTTTAACGCATTTTCAACACCCTTAAAAAATGGATTATTTCTACGAATTCTCTCCCGATAAAACCTTTTGTGGCTATAGTATTCACGATATTTCTGCTGATAAACTCACGGCCTTATTTGGTGAGCCTAGCGATGTGGAATTAGCCGAAAATCCGGGTTATGGCGAGGATGTCACTATTTATCAATTCAATGAGCATGGTTTTGCCTTGTTTTTTAACGTAAAGAAACTGCTCAATATCGCCGTATCTAATCCGGATTTTAAATTGTTTGGATCGCCTGTTTTTAAATTACGTGAAAATGAATTAATAGATCTGTTCAAAAACAATGGATTTCCGCAAAATGAAATGGATAGCGATTGGGGCGAAAAACAATTGGTGTTTGAAGAAGCCGGCGTTACCATATTTTTCGATAATCAATTGGTATCGGAGATCTTTATTGATGTGTAATAAAACCGGTAGAATCCCGTTCATTAAAATCGTATATTTAAACACTTAAAATTTATAATCATGCCAGGAACAGAATTATTTGGCGCAGAAGAGCGCAAAGAAATTGATGATGTATTATCAACAGGCATCATGTTCAGATTTAACCACGATGCACAGCGTAATAATTTTTGGAAAGCCAAGGATTTTGAAGCTGAAGCAAAAAAAATAACAGGCGCAAAACATGCATTGGCCGTATCAAACGGTTCGGCAGCTATTTTAGCGGCATTGGCATCGAGTGGTATTGGTACAGGTGATGAGGTTATATGCCCACCATTTACCTATATCGCTACAATTGAGGCTGTATTAATGCTTGGTGCATTACCTGTGTTTGCAGAGATCGATGAAACATTGTGTTTAAGTGCAGAAGGCATTAAAAAGGCTATCACACCAAAAACCAAAGCCGTTTGTTTGGTGCACATGTGCGGTGGAAATGCTAACATGGATGCTATTATGAGCGTTGTTAACGATAACAAATTAATTTTGGTTGAAGATGCAGGGCAAGCTTTTGCTGCTTCGTATAAAGGAACTGCTACCGGTTTATTTGGTAAAGCAGGTGCTTATTCATTCGATTTCTTTAAAATTGCTACAGCGGGAGAAGGTGGAATTTTAGTGACCAATGATGAGAAAACATATTTATTGGCAGATAGTTATTGCGATCATGGTCATGATCATATTGGTAACAACCGCGGTATGGAAAATCATCCGATCATTGGTTTCAATTACCGCATCTCTGAATTGCACGCTGCTGTTGGTGCAGCTCAAACGCGCAAGGTGCCGGCAATTCGAACTGCTAATTTAAAGAATAAAGCATTTTTACAACAACGCTTATCAAGATCTTCTGCAATTAGTTTTGCAAAATTAGGCGATGATAATGGAGATTCTGGTACGTTTTTAAATATCTTTTTACCTACGCCGGAGTTGGCAGCTCGCACGGTTGACGAATTCAACAAAGCAGGCGTAAGCGGATTTAATTATTGGTTCACAAATATGTACCACTTTATTAACCAATGGGATCATATTAAGAACTTGCAAACTGCTTCAAAATTACCAATTCAGGTTTTAGGTGCACCACAAGATTATAAGAATTTAGATTTACCAAAAACACAAGAAGTAGTTGGTCGTTTAATTTCATTTGGTATTCGTTGCACCTGGACAGAAGAGCAAATGGAAGCCCTTGCAAATAATATTTTAAATTGCGTTGAAAAAGTAACCAGTACAGTTAAAGCATAATTATTTGTTATTTTTATTGAATGTCACACTGAGCGGAGTCGAAGTGTGACTTTTTTGTTTTTATAAAGCTACAAATCATAGCCAGAATACCTGTATTCCAGAATTACCTTTGAGCAAATTATTAAAATGACAAAGAAGGAAACCGCATTTGTAATTCCTGTTGAAGTGGTTATGAATAAAATTTATTTCATTCGAGATCATAAAGTGATGCTGGACAAAGATTTGGCGGAACTTTATGAAGTTGAAACCAAAGTATTTAATCAAGCTGTAAAAAGGAATTTAAAACGATTTCCTTCAGACTTTATGTTCACGCTAACGGAAAAAGAGTGGGGAAACTTGAGGTCACAATTTGTGACCTCAAGTTGGGGTGGCACCAGGTACAAGCCTAATGCTTTCACAGAGCAGGGTGTTGCAATGCTCGCAAGTATATTGAGTAGTGACAAAGCTATTAACATAAATATTCAAATTGTTCGGGTATTTGCACATATAAGGAAAATGCTTATAGATAACACAGAACTCCGCTTGGCCATTGAAGAAATTCGTAAGAAAACCGATAATAACACCAAAAATATTGAAGTGGTGTTTCAATACCTCGATGAATTAATTGATAAGAAAGAAAGCCAAAAACCACGCAAACAAATTGGTTATAAGGTACCACAAAAAAAATTAAAGAAGTAAAACAGGTTTAGTTTTGTAAATTCTATATGATAGTTAGTTGTTTTTTAATCTCCCTCAAAACCCAAATGTATCAAGGCATCTCCTTGGTTCACCACCGGTTGATTATTGATACCTACAATAAATCCTGCTTGTGGTGCATAGATCTTGTCATCAATATTTCCGAAAGGATTGCAAACCACGCCAAGCAATTCATCTTTTTGTACATGTGCACCATTGCTTTTGTTCATGTGAAATAAACCACTCGAGTTAGCACGTATCCAAGTGTCTTTTGTGACCTTCACGGCCGGCATATCGGGTACTTCCAGATCGATCATACCATATGATTTCATTAAGCGCAAACAGCCATTCAAACCTTCATTAATAGCTAAATAATCAAAGCGCATACTTTCGCCCGCTTCATATACTAAAATGGGCTTGTTCTTTTTTGCTGCTTCTTTTCGTAATGTACCATCGCGGTATTTGCTGTTGATGATCAATGGCGCTCCAAATTTTTCTGCTAATTCCAAATTACCGTCAAATTCAAATACACAACGTATTTGTGGATAGTTATTTATTTTGGCACCACCAGTGTGAAAATCAACTCCAAAATCAATGATGGGTAAAATATGTTTTACAAGGTCGTATGCAATTCGACTTCCGATAGATCCATTCTTTGTTCCCGGGAAACAACGGTTCAGATCACGGCCATCCGGCAGATCGCGACTGCCATATAAAAACGAAATGATATTAATTACCGGAATAGCGATCAATGAACCGCACTTTAAGTTCTGAACTTCCTTTCTTCTGATGATCTTTCTGATGATCTCAATGCCGTTTGTTTCTTCACCATGCATACCGGCACTTAATAAAATGGAAGGTCCGGGTTTACCTGAATTAATAACATGCACCGGAATTTCGATGTGTGTTTTGGTATGTAGTTCGTAAGAATTAAGGATCACGGTTTTATTTTCACCCGCCTTAACTTCTTGTTGATTTATGAATATACTCACGTTGTTGTTTGTTATGTAGTTCTCGATACAATTTTTCGTTAGAGGCAGACGAAAAATCACTCGAACTGACAGTTTTTTTTTCTCTGTGTCCGATCGCTATCAGATCTCTGCGCTTACCTCTGTGTTCTCTGCGGTTTAATTTTCCATTACCCTTCTACTTCAGTTGAACCGAAAATCAATCACCAGGCTTATTGAATTCATTACGTTCAACATACTCTATGATCTTTCCGGCAATATCAATTCCGGTTGCACCTTCAATACCTTCCAAGCCCGGTGATGAATTCACTTCCATTACTAATGGTCCGCGCGATGATTGCAAAAGGTCAACTCCGGCAATTCCTAATCCTAATTTTTTTGCTGCTTTAATGGCTGTTGCTCTTTCTTCTGCACTTAATTGTATCACAGTTGCCGTACCACCTCTATGCAGGTTGCTTCTGAATTCACCTTCTTTGGCTTGGCGTTTCATGGCACCAACCACTTGCCCGTCAACTACAAACACACGCAAATCGGCACCTTTAGCTTCATGAATAAATTCCTGAACCAACATGTTGGCTTCTAATTTCAAAAAGGCTTCAATTACACTTTTTGCCGCTTTTCTATTCTCTGCTAAAATCACACCAATGCCTTGTGTTCCTTCTAATAATTTTATCACACAGGGTGCGCCGCCAACTGCATCAATTACACTGTCAATATCTTTGTCTTTTGGTGAAGATGCAAAAGCTGTTTTAGGAATTCCTAAACCGGCACGCGCTAAAATTTGTAAACTACGTAATTTATCGCGTGAACGTACCAATGCCTGCGATTCAACGGCAGTGAATATCTTCATCATTTCAAACTGACGAACAACCGCTGTTCCGTAAAAGGTAGCAGATGCCCCAATACGCGGTATAACCGCATTTACATCATGAACTTCTTTTCCATCGTAATAAATATGTGGACGTCCTTGTTCAATGGCCAGTACACACTTCATATGGTCGAGTACTAAAACTTCATGACCTCTTTTTTCTGCAGCTTCAATTAATCGTTTGGTTGAGTACAGATTTTTGTTACGCGATAAAATAGCAATGCGCATAATTTAAGTGTTTGAATGTTGTTTTAAATATAAGGAAAGTTTTTGTCCGTTTAAATGAACTTGCTTTACGTCTATGATAAATTTTCCTTTGATGGCTTTACGTCCAATTAATATCGGGTAACGCATACTTTTACGGTCAGACAGCGAAAAATCGGCCATAATTGTTTTATGACCAATATGTATCTGTGTGCGTATCACATAGCGGTCTTCGGCCTCGCCAAACGAATTTTTTATTTTTTTTTGAGTGAAATTCTCAAAGGATAATTGTTGTGTTTCGTTATTCGGATAAAATTCTGAAGGTAAAATAAAGGTTAATATTTTCTTTCCATTTTGTTCAATAACCTTAATGTTTTCGCAATGAATTGCTGAAGAGAATGCACCTGTATCAATTTTTGCTTCAGTACCCTTTATGTTCAATTGAAGAAAATCAACAAACTCACGTCTGCCTATTACACGTATTTGTTTGATCTTACTTTTCATATAATTAAAAAATTACTGAGATGTATATTTCGAATAAAAACGCTCAACATTCACATCATGATGTAAAGCCTCTTTTTTCAAGTAGAAATTTACAAAATTTTTGGCGAAGTAAGGTGCAATCATCACACCTTTTGTTCCCAGGCCATTAAAAACAAAAATGTTATCGTGTTTAGGATGCGGCCCAATTATTGGCCTTCTATCAATACTGGAAGGCCTTACGGCTGCATCGTGTTTTTTAATGTTATATGGAGACGTTAACATTTGTGATAGCTTTTGCTGAAGTTCTTCTTTGCCTTTTTCTGTGGGGATCTCATTCAATTCTTTCCATTCGTAGGTGGCGCCAATTATAAATTGATGATCTTCCAGTGGCATAATAAATCCATTTCGGTTAAAAATATTATTTCCAAGTTCAAGCTTATGACATGTTATCTCCAAAACTTCTCCTTTAACCGGATTTAAAGGGATCCAATGGAAGTATGGATTATCCTTAACCAAATGACCTTCGCAAAAAACAATACTTTTTGCCTTTATATTTTTATAGATCAAATGATCACTTTCAATTTTGAGCTGCTCATGATCAAAGGTTTCATCAACGATCTTGTTTTGTTGTTCATGAAAGCGTGTGCAGGCATTTAAAAAATTTTGTAGATGGATATTGCCACTTTGCTTTACCACGCCATAATAGCCCGGTATAATGAGGTTTTGATGATCTTCCTTCGCGGTATAAATATTTTGATCAATGTAGGGAGCGAGATCACCTTGTGATTTTTTTACCCAAAAATTCTTTTCTTCTTCCGAAAAAAATGGTTTTAAAATAGCACGTTCGGTATAAAATTTTTCACCGGTTAGCTGTTCGGCTTCTTTGTAAAATTGTTTGAGGTAAGGTATCAGATCATCTGCCAGCCACGACTTGGTCATGCGTTTAAAAACTATAGGATTCCAAATGCCGGCTGCAACCAATGAGCTTCTGCTTAATGCAGCATTGCCAATAAGGGTGTAGTTAACTTGTTTTTTTTGAAGTTCAAGCGCCAGAACATTTGCTGCTAAACCGTTACCAACAACTATCAGATCAAGCATTATTTCACTCTTCGTTTAACGTGTTTATTATAGATCTTCGCTTTGCCACGGTATGCACCTGAAAAGAATACGATTGCTTTTATACCGGCAAATACTTGAATATTATTGATCTCAAAAACACCTTCTACACCAAATCCAATATCGTAGGTGATCTTACGGATATAAGAGGCTGAGGCATACAATCCAATGGCATCATAAATTCTGGCGGGTATGGTATCTGTATCTCTGAACACAGGAGGTAAAACACCGGTATTGTAACTCGGACCGGCAAAAAAAGCTATATTTTTTCGCTCATCCTCAATGCGGTATCCATAACATAAATGTCCTTGTATATTATTGTTCGATAAAAACTCTTTTCCACTCATTAAAAAACCTGTTTGAAAATGATGGCGCTTGATGTGAAAAACATAATCAATCCCAATTGTTGATTGTTCAAGATCTCGAACGCTCGAATAGGCAAAGCCAAAGCCTGCGGTTAAATAATTATTGTGAATTGCATATCTTTTTCCGTCTTGTATCAATTCATCTAAACGGTTGTATTTGCTGGTGTCTTTTTGCGAAAAAACCACTGCGTTTATGAAGAAAAGGAATATGTAAAGATATTTGTACACGATACGAATTTAATCAATATTATCCGATGAGAAATGGATTGCTAACTCTTTCACGCCCGGTTGTGGTTGCCGGTCCGTGACCGCTATAAACTTTTATTTCATCACCCAATGGCAATAAGGAGTTTTTGATTGATGAAATGAGCGTATCATAATCTCCCATTGGAAGATCGGTTCTGCCAATGCTGCCGGCAAATAAAACATCACCGGCTATCATCAATTTTTCGTGCGGTAAGTGAAAGGTTATACTTCCGGGTGAATGCCCCGGCGTATGTATACAATTAAATTTTAATTCACCCAGTTCAATGGTTTGTCCGTGTTCAATGAATTTTTCTGGCTTTGGCGATTCTTCGCAATTAACACCATACATGGATGCAGTTTGCATCATGCCATCTATAAAAAACAGATCGTCTTTATGAACTTCCGGTAATAAGCCATATTCATCAAAAATAAATTTATTACCTAGTATGTGATCGATATGGGCGTGAGTTAATAATAAACGCTGAAGTTTCAGCTCATTTTCTGAAACAAATTTTTTGATCAGTTGATTCTCTAAATTGGTTGAATTACCCGGATCAATTATAGCGGCTATGTTGTTACTGTCCCATATTAAATAGGTGTTTTGCTGAAATGGGTTAACAGTAAATAATTTTAATTTGAGCATGTGTAAAGTTAAACTAAAGTTTAATGTGTTTTAAAACGTGTTTTTTATTAAAAAAGTATTCGGTCTAAAGTTAAATTGTTGCTGTTTAAGGTGATCAGATTTACGCCGGGTTTTGCGCCAATTTTAAACGATCCAAATCTTTCATCTATCCCCAGTGCCTTTGCGCCTGTTGATGTTAATCCCTTTAAGGTAGCAATAAGATCATTGGTTTTTTGGTAGAATAAATTGGCTTCTTTTATAATCGAAAGATCGGTATTACTGGCGAGTGAATCGGTGCCAAAGCAAACAGATTTGTTGTGTTTAACCAATATTTCGTAATGAGGTAAAACGCCTTCAATATGTAAATTGGCACTCGGGCAACAACACCAAAAAATGGCATCCGATGAAGTTGCAATATCATTTTCGGAAGTAAAGGTATTGTGCACCAAAATATTTTTATTGCCTTTTAAGTGATGGATGTAAGCTTGAATGCTATTTTTAAAACTCGGTTTAAACCAGGAGATATCCATCTTTAAAAAATCATACAGGTCTTTGAATTTTGAAGGTTTTCCTTGCATAAAAGCATCTTCCTCACTGTTCTCTTGATTATGAATGGAAAGCGGTAATTGTCTGCCTGTATTAAATTTGCTTATCTCTGCTATCAGATCAACGGAAGTGCTGTAAGGCGCGTGGGGTGCTAAACTGCCGCTTAAGGTATCTTTTTGCAATTCATCGAGCAATGTTACGCCTGTTTTTAAAATATCACTCTTACGATTTGGATCTAAACCTATCAATTCAATGAAGGTGTGATAATAAATGGAACTCGATCTTTTAATGCCAAAGCTCACATTGTTATTGCTAATATCTCCAACCGCCACAATGCCGGCCTTTTTCATAAAGTCATCCGCCTCCTTCATGGACTGTTGCATTTGTTCGGGCGCAGCGCTGTTTCGTTTAATGATAATGTTTTTAGCAAAGTCTATTAATCCGGTATGTTGAGGGATCAATCCATGCATATGGCTTAATTCCAAATGGCAATGCGCATTTATAAAACCGGGCATTAAAATACCTTCATGCTTTTCATGTGGAGTTTGAAGCTTATTGATTGTTGTGATCTCAACGATTTTACCGGTATCATCCAATCCCAAAGCACTGCCATCCTCCAAAAATTGCGTACCGTCGAATATCCTATCTGCCGTTATATATCTCACAAAACAAATTTAGTTATTTAGCGGCTTCTTTGGTATCTTTACAACTCATTTAATGGCAAAAAAGAATATACGCGTTTTAACACTTGAGCAGATAACCGAGCTTTTTAAAGAGCTTAACGAGCCTGCTTTCAGGGCCAAACAATTATATGATTGGCTTTGGAATAAACGTGCCATTAATTTTGATGACATGACCAATTTTTCGTTGCCGCTTCGTGAAAAATTAAAGGTGAATTTTGAGATACATGCGGTTGAGATTCACGACCTGCAAATAAGCAACGATAAAACCATTAAATGCGCCATGAAATTGCATGACAACTTTGTGGTAGAAAGTGTTTTAATTCCGCAAGGGGAGCGCATGACGGCCTGTATATCCTCACAAGTGGGATGCAGCCTAACCTGTAAGTTTTGTGCCACCGCTAAATTAAAGCGCATGCGTAACATTACTGCCGATGAGATTTACGACCAGGTTGTTTTGGTAAAGGATACCGCCATGAAACGCTATAAACAACCACTGTCAAACATTGTTTATATGGGTATGGGTGAGCCTTTACTGAACTATAACGAAATGATGTTGTCGGTTGATAAGATCACGAACCCAAAAGGTTTAGGCATGTCGCCAAAGCGAATAACGGTTTCAACAGCCGGCGTTGCTAAAATGATAAAGAAGTTGGGCGATGATGGTGTTAAATTTAATTTGGCATTATCGCTTCACGCGGCTAATGATGAAAAACGTAACCAGTTGATGCCAATTAACGAAACCAATTCTTTGGAAAATCTGGCAGATGCTTTGAATTATTTTTACGAGAAGACCGGTACGCGCTGTACGTTTGAATACATCGTTTTCAAAGATTTTAATGATACCCCGCAAGATGCGATGGAACTGGTTGCTTATAGCAAAAAGGTGAAAAGTAAAGTGAACATCATTGAATATAATCCAATTGACGGTGGCGAATTTAAACAAACCACACCGGAACGTTTGGATGCTTTTGTTCGCGTATTGGAAAACAATGGCGTGATCGTGAATGTGAGAAGGAGCAGGGGTAAAGATATTGATGCGGCATGCGGACAATTGGCCAATAAGAATAAACTCGCCGTAATTGAGTATAAATCATAAAAACATAAAATATTCAGGAATAAGTAATAAATTAGAAGTTCGTGTCAACCACCGTAAATAAAATAAAGCAACCCATTGCTGAGCACATGGAGATCTTTGAAGACAAGTTCAAAGACTCAATGAAAAGCTCTGTGCCTTTATTGGATAAGATCACGAACTACATTGTAAAGCGCAAAGGAAAGCAAATACGACCAATGTTCGTGTTCTTGAGCGCTAAATGTTTGGGTGAGATAAATGATAGTACCTATCGCGCTGCAGCCTTAATTGAACTATTACACACGGCTACATTGGTTCATGATGATGTGGTTGATGACAGTAACGAACGTCGCGGTTTTTTTAGCGTTAATGCCCTATGGAAAAATAAAATTGCTGTTTTGATCGGTGATTTTTTATTGTCTAAAGGCTTATTGTTGAGTTTAGAGAATGATGATTTTCAGTTATTGAAAGTAGTAAGTAATGCTGTTCGCGAAATGAGTGAAGGCGAATTATTACAAATTGAAAAAGCTCGTCGCTTAGATATTTCTGAAGAGATCTATTTTGATATTATCACCAAAAAAACAGCAACATTGGTTGCAGCTTGCTGCGCCTGTGGAGCGGTATCGGTTAATGCCGATGCGGATACGGTTAAAAAGTTCAAAGATTTTGGAACCCTTACCGGTATTGCCTTTCAAATAAAAGACGATCTGTTTGATTTTGGAACCGATGAACTGATAGGTAAACCAACCGGTATTGATATCAAGGAAAAAAAGATGACCTTACCGTTGATCTATGCCTTAAACAACAGTAATACTGCAGATAAGCGCCGCATCATCAATATCATCAAAAATCACAACAACGAAAGTGATGAAGTAAAAAAAGTGATAGACTTTGTGATCGCAAAAGGTGGTTTGGAATATGCTACCAAGATCATGCATCAATATAAGGACAGAGCTTTGGAAATATTAAAAGAAATTCCAAATTCACCTGCCAAAGAAAGTTTAGAAGCATTAATTAAATATTCAATTGAAAGAAAGAAATAAGATGTTGAAGAAATTTGCAATACTAAGCCTGATAACACTTTTTATTTACTCGTGTACTAGCGAGCCTGAGAAATTGTCAGAAGAGGAACAAGCTAAGGTTGATTCGTTAAGTAGAATTAGTCAGAAACGCCGTGGCGATTCACTAAAGAAATTAAATCCATTATTGATTTTACCACCGGATAGCGAGTATACTGGTGATTACATTGATAAATACCCGAGTGGTGTTATTAAATACCGTGGTTATTTTCGTTTTGGTGAGCGCCATGGGCAGTGGATCGCTTTTTACAACGATGGTTTACCGTGGAGTGAACAACATTATAATAAGGGGATAAAGAACGGTGAGAATATTGTGTATTATGAAGGCGGAAAGATCAGATACAAAGGATATTATAAAGATGATAAGCGTGATAGTGTTTGGACCTTTTATGATTCGTTAGGGAATACGGTTAAATCTATCCTTTACAAATTAGATAAGGAGATAACTGTAACAGGCAAATAATAAAAAAACCCTCAAATTATTTTGAGGGTTTTTTATTAAGTTGATCAGAGATTATTTCTTCTCTAAAACTTCGTCGATCATACCGTAAGCTTTTGCTTCCGAAGCGATCATCCAGTAATCACGGTCGCTATCAGCCCACACTTTATCATAGGTTTGTCCGCTATGATGTGCAATGATCTCATATAATTCTTTCTTTAATTTCTGGATCTCACGTGCTGTAATTTCAATGTCACTAGCTTGTCCTTCAGCGCCACCTAATGGTTGGTGGATCATGATACGTGCGTGTTTTAAAGCAGTACGTTTTCCTTTAGCACCAGCACATTGAAGCACAGCACCCATACTTGCAGCCATACCGGTACAAATTGTAGCCACGTCCGGCTTCACAATTTGCATGGTGTCGTAAATACCTAAACCGGCATAAACACTTCCACCCGGTGAGTTAATGTAAATTTGAATGTCTTTTTTAGCATCTACACTTTCAAGGAATAATAATTGAGCCTGAACGATATTTGCTACCTGGTCGTTAATACCAGTTCCTAAAAAGATGATGCGATCCATCATCAAACGCGAGAATACGTCCATTTGAGCAACGTTCAACTGACGCTCCTCAATGATATATGGAGTTAATGAAGATGAAATACGAGACGAGTAGTTATCGTAAGTTAAACTGTTAATGCCCATGTGTTTTGTGGCATATTTTCTGAATTCGTTGTTATCAAACATAGCTTATGAAATTTAGTTCTACCAAAATTAGTTTTGTTATTGGATAGTGCAAAATTTGAACCAATTAGTTATTAACCACCTTTTGTCATGATTTTTATGACAGCTTTTCAGTAAAAAGGCTTCAGAAGGCAATTTAAAAACTCACTTTGTTCAATTATTTAAGCTTTAAAGTTAACCCAAAGGCGCAATAGAGGTTCCTTAATCGGTAATCTAAGGCATAGTCTACATTGTAGATCGATCGGTTATTGAAATAATAGCCCGGTTTAAGGTATAAGGCTGCATTGGAATTGAGTGTATAATTGAATTTCATGGCCAGGTCGATAAAGGTAGCTCTTGGATTCATGAAATTCTTTGTTTTGCCATAGGTAAAGGTATTGTCTTTTATTGCAATTAATTGATACGATGAAAGAGGCAGGCAGTATTGAATTCCAACAGATGGTTCAATGCCAAATTTTGGATTAATATTAAGTTTATAAGAAAGATTGATAGGGATGCTGATGTATTTTATATTATTGAGGTAATCCTGAGCCTCAACAGTATCACCGTTAACTACATTAATATTTCTGCTTGAACCAACTTTGTATACGGTATCAATGATCTGCATGGTTGAATCATATAAATAGTAATCTAAAACCAGTTGAGTTTTGTTTTGAGCAAAGGCTTTTCCGTTTATTTTGTTTTCTACCGAAAAATAGCTGATTCCTAAGTTTGCACTTAAATTGTTTTTAAAAGTATACCCTAATGATACCGCGCCGGAAATGATCTTGCTCGATCCCTTTGGATTTCCATCACTAAATAGTTTCGGGAAATTAGCATTGTTCTGTGTGTACATCGATGGAGCTTTACCATTAGGTTTGGCTTCATAATTGATGTTGTAATAAATTAATTCGGTATTTATATAAAAATGATTTTTTTTATCGGTGTTTAAATTGTCTGTTGGGGTAGGGGCTGCCGTTAAAAGGTCGTTCGATTTGGGATCATTCACTTTTTTCGCGGGATCTTTACCTACTGTATCAATTTTGCTGCTGTTTTGTTCTGTGACATTCTCTTTGTTTTCGCCTTCATTAAAAGTAACAACAGAATCTTTTTTAGATGCTTGTTCCTGCTGCTCATTCAATTCTGAGGCATTCTTTGACTCAGTAGTTTGTTTGTCAGAATTACCGTTGTTAGCAACAGCTTTGTTTGTTTGTATTTCAGAAGTGGTTTGATGCCCTTCTGTTTTTGGATGCTTGTATGAATTGCTTTCTGAAGTATTGTTTGCTGAAGTTTTATTGCTCTGAACCTTTGTATTCAATGATGAATTACTTTTTAACGCCACACTTTTTGTATTTCTGTTCGTCGAGTTCTTCTTTTGCACTTTACCTGCTGATCTGTTTTCGCTTGTATTCTTGTTTTGAGTTGATTCGTTTTTCTGATCAACTACATTGCTTTTAGGTGATCCCTCTTCTGAGCTACTTTTTTCATCTGAAGTTGTGTTTTGGTTCTCGTTTAAATTATTAACCGGTTCAGATGCTGTTTGATCCTTTGGAGTTATTTTGTTAGAACTATTTGCATCATAGTTATTAGCGGATACATTTTCACCTGAATCCTGTTTTATGGAACTAGTGTTATTTTCAAAATTGTTTTCTGATTCTTTTTCATTTGTATTTGAAACCGTAGTTTCAGTATGAGCTAATTGCTCGTTTTGATCATTTGAATTATAAAACCACCAAGCTGTAGAACTACCAACGGCAAATAAACTGAATAGCAAGATCAGCAACCATCTTTTTGAAGACGATCGCTTTGCTTTCAGATAATTGGTGTGAACCTTTTTGAACGTTAGTTCGCCTGGTTCAACGCCAATAGAATCCAACTTGCGCTTAATAAGGTCATCATTATGCTTATGGCTTTCCATTGAGTTCGTTTATTCTGTTCTTTTGAGTTAATTAATTCAATTAATGCTTTACGTGCTTTTGTATACTGACTTCTACTCGTGCTTTCTTTTATTCCTAATTTTTCTGCTATTTCTTTATGACTAAATCCTTCAATTAAAAATAGGTTAAAAATAGTTCGGTAGCCTATGGGTAATTCATTTAAACATTCAATAATATATTCTGCTTTTATATCACTGTCAATTTCCTCTTCAGTTTCATCTTCCAAAACATATAAATTGTCTGTGCCTTCAAATTTTAGTTTACTTTTTTCTTTCAGAAAGTGAAGAGCGGTGTTCACTGTGATTCGCTTCATCCATCCTTCAAAATTACCCGTTCCGGTAAATTGGTTTATATTTAAAAAGATCTTAATGAACGAATCCTGCAATACATCCTGAGCATCATCTCTATCCTTTATGTATCTGCAACAAATTCCAAACAAGGTTTTTGAATACGTATTGAACAAGTATTCCTGAGCCTTGGCGTCATCTTTTTTACAACGTTCAACTATTTCTTGTAATGCTTCCAATTTAATCAAAGCCCAAAAGCACACCAATGGCGTGCCTTTGTAGCTTATCAAATCTAATTATTAATCCTTAATTAAACGAATGGTCTTTTTGTTAATTCCATTCTGTACATTCAATAAATAAAAGCCTTTATCTAAATTATTCACTTCCACATCCAATTCATTATTGCCTTTAGTAACATTAACTTTCTTCTCACTTACAAGTTTTCCGGTTATTTCATAAATACTTAAAGTTACAACGCCATCTTTAGTGGTATTTAATTTTAATCGGGCAAAATCTCTTGAAGGATTCGGGTAAAGTTTTATTTCAGTTAGCTGATCAGGTTCCTGAGTTTTTATTCCTGTAGGATTTTGATTGTTATTACCAATTACATATACATGATACATAGGGCTTGAACTGCGGTTAATGAACGTATTAGCACAAAAGCTTGCAGTACCTGCACAAGAAACTGTAATGCTCACGCAAATATTATAGAATGCAGAGGCAGAATAAGTATGTGAAGGATTTAAACCGGTTGAAGTTGTATTATCTCCCCACGACCAAACCGCATTTGTAACGTTAGGAGGGTAGTTAGCAATTGCCCACCAAGTAAGTGCTTGAGAACTGTCTTGTGACATTACAAAGTTAACGTTTGCGTTACATGGATTTGATGGAATGATAATTGTATCGCATATAGAACTGCTGCAAAATGTAACTGTATCGTAAATGCTTAAGCAAGCCCAGTTAAAATAGTTTGTAAATGTTGTAGTGGGATTTGGTCCGGTTGCTGTAGTTGAGTTGTTAAAGCTCCAATAGTAAATCGTATTGGTTGATGTACCTGTTGATGTATTAAAAAACGACACATTTCCGTTAGTCCCGATCGAATAACTGAAGCTTGCATTACATGTTGAATTGCTAACAGTGGTTACATTTATAGTATCGCAAAAACTGCTAGAGCAATTGTTTAATGAGTCTGAAATGAACAGGCAAACTATATAGCTGCCATTATTAAAGTAAGTAGTTGATGGATTTTTAACGTATGCAAAAGTATTATTGCCAAACGACCACAAATAATTGGTGGTTGTACTCGTATTAACAGATGTACTAGAAAAGGTTACATTACCATTTGAGTTGATGGTATAGGTAAAATTGGCGTTGCATTGCGCATTGATTGAATTGAAAAGACCAAATGCACTGAACATTAAAATAAAGTACATTTTTGCTGATCTCATTTTTGTTGTAATTGTTGTTTTCATTTTTATGTATGGTTTAATTATTTGCGTTTAATAGTAAGAGTATGAAACTGTAAAAACGCTGCCTGAAAAATCAAACAAAAAACGCAACAGGCTGAAAATCAGATAAAAAAATCAAAAAAGTTTAAGTATTGTTAGTGAGAAACAGAAAAGGATCAATTATTTACTTCTAACCGAAGTTCCTTCAAACTGTATTCTTGGATCGTTTGAGCTAACCAATTCATTTAACTCATAAACATTTTTATAACCATAACCATAAAGATTAATATATGTAGGAATGTTTAATGCAAGCGTTATTGATTTTTCTTTTGGTGTTTTAGGAATGTATGCCTTGGTTGGAAAATTAATTTCATCTTCATCAATATTGTTGTTACAATAGATCAAGATCTTTACATCTTTTGATTTGATAATTCTGGCAAGATTGTCTTGTGTAAAGTCAGAAAAATTCAAATGAACCGCTCCTTTAATGTGTTTACTTTTATACATGGCATCGGAACGTGTATCTAAAATGATCACATTCTTTTCCTGGCTCATTTTTAGAAAAGAATCGAGGTTAACTAATCTATCTTTGCGGTGATCCTTAACCTCTGCAACAAGTTTTTCGTAAGCATCATAATCAACCTTTGCAGTTTGTGCTTTACTAAAGAATGAGATCGTTACTAAAAATAATAAGCCTATATTTTTCATGTGAGTATAACTTTGAATGAAAGGTATGGCAAATTCAAAACATATAATTCACAAAAAAAGCAAACAGAAGTTGAATTAATTAAAATTGGGAATTGTCAATATTTCAATTCGCTGCTCGTTTAAATTCAAGATCCTGAAAATCGAAGCTAAAATCTGTTAAAGGCGAGTATGCTTCCAAAGCAAAGCCGGTAGCCTTTCCATCCTTATCAATACTAAAATTCACATAAGCGTCGGCGTCAAGGGTTCTATCGTTCCACTTCACTACAAAGGTGTTTGCCTTGTAATAAAAAAGCTCACCTTTCATGCGCTTTGAATTTTGGCTGGTAATAATAAACTGTCCTTTTTCATTTAAAGTTAGATCAACACTGCCATACCAGTTATCTTTAAATTTCCCTGTAAAATTTGAGATATCGGGTTTTGCCATTTTGTTTTTCTTTTGCGCTTCTAATTGCTTGTTCACTTCATTCTGAACCTTAGCGGCATCGGCATGTAATTTGGTAACACGGGTGTTCAATTCACTTACCCAATCTTTTTTCGGCAATCCTAAATAACTATCCTTTATAGTATTTGAAATAGCCTGAAAAGCAGCACCCACCTGTTGATTTGTAAACACCATGATACCTAATTTAAGTTCAGGAATTAAAACTACTTGGGTAACAATTCCTGCCAATCCACCGGTATGTGTAACCTGCTTGTAACCTTTTACATCACTCACAAACCAACCTAGTCCGTAACCATTAAAATGTGTATTGTAATAGCCTGGCGCCGCAACAGGAATAGATGTTTGCAAATTCCACATTTCGGTTTGTTGTTTTTCGCTGAACAATTGTTTGGTTAAACCTTCGCCATATTTTCCATTGTTTAATTGAGCAATTACCCACTTGCTTAGATCAGTAATATTCGTGTAAATACCACCTGCCGCATTGGCTGTTTCGCTCCAATGAATATTACAAACTTGCAAAGTGCCATTTACAGGGGCATGTGGTTCAGTAATGTTTTCTTTATTTTTTAATCGTGCTCGAGAAGCCGCGCTTGTATTCATTTCCAGCGGTTTCATGATGCGGGTTTCAATAAATTCATCCCAACTCATACCTGAAACTTTTGCAATTACTTCGCCGGCAACCACAAATAAATTATTGTTGTAATCAAATTTTGAGCGGAAAGAAGATACCGGTTTAAGGTAGCGTAAATTATGAATGATGGTATTCACCGAATTTGAATTTGAATCGGGCCAAATCATCAGATCGCCCGAACCTAAACCTAATCCGCTGCGGTGACAAACCAGATCGCGAATGGTAAAATTTTCACTCACAAACGGATCGTATAAGGTAAAATCAGGAATGTAATTTCTCACCTTATCATCCCAGTTCAATTTCTTTTCATCAACCAACATGGCCAATGCTGCTGTGGTAAAGGCTTTGCTATTGGATGCGATGCCATAGAATGTTTTTTCATCTACTTTTTCTTTGGTAACAATAGATCTAACGCCATACCCTTTCGCATGGATCAATTTACCGTCTTTAACAACACCAACGGCAATACCGGGCACGTTAAATGTTTTAAGTGTTTGTTCAACCAAAGCATCAATTTCGGGTGAGGTTATCACCTGCGCTTTAGCGTTAAATACCATAGCAACAGATAAGGCTAAGGCAAATAGTTGGGTTGTGGATCTTAAATTAATCATAACACTAAAATACAGTTTTACGAGAAATAATGCTGCATTTTACACGAACGGTTTTAAAGGATTTAAATTTTAGATGGATATTTTGTATGATCATTGCAATAGCCGGAAGCTAAAGTTTGTTATTCTCAATTACCTTTTTTACATTTAATTTGAATAAAATTATTATGAAAACAAAACTTTACCTCTCTTTATTATTTTTAACTTTCGTATTAAGTACATTAAAGGCTCAATGGAGCAATAAAACATTTACACTTAATTCGGTACAGCGCAGTTACCGCGTTTATGTTCCGGCAATGTATAATTCAAATGCACCTGCATCGCTCGTGATCACATTGCATGGATTAGGTGATAACATGACCAATTTCAGCAATATTGGCATGAACCTTATTGCCGATACAGCAAATATAATTGTAGTGGTGCCGCAGGCATTAACTGATCAGTTGGTTGGTAATGCATGGAATTCGAAGGCCGGTTTTTTGAATATTTATCCGAATCCAACGGTAGATGATATTGGATTTATTAATGCTTTGGTAGATACAACTGCTGCACATTACGCTATTGATCTGAGCAAAGTTTATTTATGCGGCTTTTCAATGGGCGGGTTTATGACCAACCGAATGGCTTGTGAAAGCAATAGCAAATTTGCAGCATTTGGTTCGGTTGCAGGAACATTTGGTGCCGGACTGGGCGCTTGCAACCCGGGCAAAGCAATTTCCATTGTGCATTTCCATGGTACTGCAGATGGAACGGTAGGTTATTACACCAATAATTACGGAGTAAATGCCGATTCGTTAGTGAATTTTTGGGTAGGCAATAATGCATGCACATTACCTGGAACACAAACAAGTTTACCGGATTTACAAAACGACGGATTTACGGTAGATCATTACAAGTATCAAGGAAATAAAAGAGTAGAGTTCTTTAAAGTAAATGGTGCAGGGCATATTTGGATGACACCGGCGAACGATATTGCATATACGATCGAGTTGTGGAAATTTTTCAGAAAACATCAGTTGTTAACCGGTATAAAAGAACATGAGAAAGCGAACGATCTTTTAATTTATCCGAACCCAAGCAACGGCAAAATTAATTTAAAAGTAAAGGGATGTCAGTCTGATAAAATACTTGTAGAAGTTTATGATCTGCGAGGCGCACTTGTATATTCAAAGCTTGTTACCTCCGAGGATCTTGAAATTGATCTGAAAGAAAAAGGTGTGAGCAAAGGTACTTATATGTTACGCTGTAAGAGTGAGCATGTTGATGCACGAAAATTAATGATCGTTGAATAGTTTATTTTGGTTGGATCAAATAACGTAGACGAGTTAGTTTTAAAAGAAATTTAAAATAAATGCGCATGAAAAAAATAATGTTCCTACTGATGCTTGGTGTGGTGTTTTCTTCATCTGCTCAACGCATAAAAGCAGATAAAATTAAGGCCGGAAAAGATTCATTGGTCATACAACCAATATTTCATGCCTCTGTGGTATTCATGTGGAATGGCAGAGTAGTATATGTTGATCCTCATGGTGGTAAAAGCGCGTTTGAAGGATTGCCTTCGCCTGATATTATTCTTATTACCGATGTGCACCCCGATCATACAGATGTGGAGACCTTAAAGTCTATTCAAACAAAAAGCAATACTGTTTTTGTGATGCCTTATGAGGTTGAAAAGATCATTCCGAAGGAAATTATAAAAGGTGAAACATTGTTGCAGAACGGAAAAGAATACACGGTGCGTGGTATTCCTATAAGAACAATACCAATGTATAATTTACCGGAAGAAGCAGACTCAAAACATCCGAAAGGTAGAGGTAATGGTTATGTGTTAACTTTTGGCCCTAAGCAGGTTTACATTTCAGGTGATACCGAAGATATTCCGGAGATGCGCAAGTTAAAGGATATTGACATTGCTTTTGTGTGCATGAATTTACCGTACACCATGGACATTGATCAGGCTTCGAGTGCGGTTTTGGAGTTTGCGCCAAAAATTGTTTACCCCTACCATTACCGTGGTAAAGATGGTATGAGTGATACAGAAGCTTTTAAAAAATTAGTAAACAAAGGCAATCCAAAAATTGATGTGCGATTGAGGAATTGGTATTCGAAGAATTGATTAGAAAGAATTCCGAATTTGCTTTGAATTATCGTCTGATTTATTTAAACACGATATATTTATAAAGCAAAAAGCGGAAAGCAATTATGAAATTGATCTTTCCGCTTTTGTAGCCCGTTATCCCGATTTATCGAACCTAATGGCTGATTATAAGAATTTCCTTAAATATTTTTAAGGAATATGTTTCTTGTCAATATCGATTGTATTAGTTTATTATTAGTTTTCATCATTTTTAAGAATGAGAAAGGTCTAAATTGCTCGGCTTTATTTAATTTTATTTAAATAAGTGGTATCTATAATTTGTATTTTCAAAGGGGTATTTTGATTTGGAAACTCTGTAGGACTAAGGCTCTTTATTAAAATATCCTTAATGATCGTTTAGTTATAGTACCCGATTTCATGTGCATGCCTGATGGTCAACGCGCTTGGTAAAGGAAGTATACCCTAATCTGCTTCACAACGGGGAAGCTAGCTTCCCCGTTGTGAAAACAATAACCATTGAAGAAAATAGTTTAATTTAGTAGTGTCCTAATTAGGGGAGGGTTACATAAACTTTAAGCTGTGTGAAATAATTATTATTAAGTTTTATATTTAGTTGTTATACTTTCAACTATTAAATTCTGGTTTACAAGCAACTTAAACGAAATACCATTAACTAATTGAACTGTTTTGGATTTTACTGATCTTATCTGACAAACAGCCACAACAACACTTCTTGATATCTTAACGAAATCCATTCTTAATAAAATAGCCTCAAAATACTTCAAGCACTTTGTTGCAACAATAATTTCACCGTTTAATAAATATACTTTTGTTGTATTATCATTAGCTTCACATGCAATAATTTCATGTGTTGATACAAAATAAATCACTTTTCTTTTCTTTATTACAATAATATCGTTATTTATATTTTGCACAATTTTTTTATTTAATCTACTGTTAAATCTTTATTATTATTTAATGAAAAAATACTAACGGTATTTAGGTGATTTTTTGTAATGCCCTTATTTATCGTTTGCTCAATGAAAGATTAATTTACTATTATTTTAAAAACAAGATATATGAATCTGATATATTTGAAAATCTATATAAGTTCTATAAATCATCTGCATTGTCAATGTTTAGTTTTATATTACATTCCGAAATGACATATACTTTTAAATTATTCTCTTCATATATTTTTTAATTAAAAGTTTTAATGTTATTTATATTCTCATTTTTAAATCGACTTTTTAGTTCTTTATTAACTTTACTTGCTTTTTTTCATCATTGAACTTGTTCTTAAAAATTGCTAAGTAAAAACCATTATTAAAAGTGTTTAAACTTATTGTTATAGATTTGTATGGCTCTATAGATATCGATTTTATTATTCTTCCAAGCTCATCTAGAATGTATACATCTGTATATTCAGTATTGAGAATAGTATAATTCCCAGAACTTGGATTGGGAAATACCGATACTGTTGATGAAGACAATTGAAAATTTACAGAAACTAACTTCGAGTATTTGAAAGTGCCATCAAAGTCTGTTTGTTTTAGTCTATAGTAAGAAACACCATTATATGGTTTTTCGTCTGACATATTGTAATTCTTTATTGTATTAGAGTTACCTGCTACTTTTATCTTTCCTACTATTTCAAAATTAATTGCATCTGTACTCTTCTCCACTGTAAAATAGTCATTATTTATTTCTGTCGCAGTTCTCCAAATGCATTCAACAATATTACTCTGTTGTTTTGCTGTAAACTCAAGCAATTCTATTGGTAGAGGACAAGAAATATCAAAGTTTGTTGTGTAGCTGTAATTACAATTACTTGTTACTGTTACCTGATAAACACCCGGACATAAACCTGTGATACTGTGCGATGTTAATGTTGTGTTACTTACTGTTACGGCATTACTCCACTGATAGGTATAAGGCGCCTCACCGCAAGTTACGCTTATAGTAGCTACGCCATTACAAGCGCTACAGCCACTTGGGTTGGTTTGACTTTGTGCATAGGTGGGAGGAATGGGCGTGAATTTCATTAGAAAGCCGTCGTCATTACCATTAAATGTAGGGTCATAATAAGCCCCGCCACCGGGGTTAACCAAAGGATAAGTTGCATTGTTAGTCGCATTAATCCACTCCCCTGAAACAAACAAATTACCGTTATTATCTGTTGCTATGGGTGATCTAAAATCATCGCCATTCCCACCAATATATGTGGCCCATAAACTCTGACCTGAATTTGTGAACTTAATTAGAAATAGGTCTTGGATAAATCCTGATACTAAAAAAAAAGAATTATCATTAAATCCCCCACACGAAGACTGAGAAGATAATGTTGGAATGTTAGTGCTCAGTGTACTAAAAGTGAGATACACGTTTCCGCAAGCATCTACAGCCAAGTTATCATAAGACCAAAACGCTCGTTCGTTAGCACTTCCACCATAATACGTGGCCCACAATTGTATGCCTGTATTGCTGAACTTTAGTATAAATGCATCATAAACACCACCAAGAGCACCTTGAAAATAGGCTCCACCCGCAGGGTTAAACGTTGGAAAGTTTGTAGAAACTGTTTGACCCGATATAAACACATTGCCAGTGTTGTCGCAGATAATTGAATATCCCTCATCACTCGATGATCCTCCATAATACTTGGCCCATAAACGAACACCGGTATTGCTGAATTTTAAAATAAATGCGTCATTATTTCCGCCACCGCCATTTGTTCCCTGAAAATAAGCGCCACCCAAAGGGTTCCAAGTCGGAAAGTTTGTAGATTGCGCCTGCCAGGTTACAAACACGTTACCGGTATTGTCACAATCAATGGCATAACCACAGTCAACGCTTGATCCTCCATAATACGTAGCCCATAAACGAACACCCGTGTTGCTGAATTTTAAAATAAAAGAGTCATCACCGCCGCCATTTGTTCCCTGAAAATAAGCGCCACCCAAAGGGTTCCAAGTCGGAAAGTTATTAGGAGAAGATGTGGACCCGGTAACAAACATATTGGCGGCATTGTCACACGTGAGCGAATTTCCGTAATCATTACCCGATCCCCCATAATACGTTGCCCATAAACGAACATCTAAATTACTAAATTTTAAAATAAAAGCATCTGCAGATCCAGCACCAGAAAGTGTTCCCTGAAAATATGCACCTCCGGCAGGGTTCAAAGTAGGGAAGTTTGTTGAGAGTGTATACCCAGTTAAAAAGATATTTCCGGTATTGTCACAGGCAATGGAATTCGCCCAATCTATTCCTGATCCTCCATATAAAGTTGACCAAAGATGGTTTCCATTATTTGAAAATTTAGATATAATGACATCGTATGTGCCTCCGTTATAAGTCGCATCATTATAAGCACCAACAAGATTCTGTAAAGGAAAACCTGTTATTGTTGAATTAATATATACGGCAATATAAATATTACCTAAATTATCTGTTTCTATAGAAGTAGGTCCATCAAAACCCGTTCCCCCAAAAAACGTTCCCCAGTTCAATTGTGGGTCAATGATCAGGGTGTTGTTTGTGTTGTGGTTTGCAAGATTAAACTCTAATAACGTTTTGTTTTTGTTGATGGCAGTGAGTTTATAATTGCTTTGTATTTCATTGTTATTGCCTTCTTCATAGGTGTATGGTTTTGCTTCGGTAAGGGTTCCCAGTTTTGTTTTAATGCTGATGCTGCCATCGGCCTGCAGCTTTAAAGGTTTATCGCCTTCGTAAATGAGTTTAATTTGCGAAGCA
>JBKDKI010000021.1:0-5464 GCA_046345155.1 Sphingobacteriaceae bacterium | reverse complement strand
AAGCCAATTTATTGTCCGGTCGACACCGGAACTTTTTTTTCATTTGGCTTTGCTAATAAACATTAGTACATTTAATAAACGTTTCGGCGGGCAGACAGAGGGAGTTTCATAAACCGCACTGCGCAAGCTTGCCAAACGTTATGCACAATTGCAAAAAAAACGACACCAATTCTAAATCATTGACAGAATGAGAACATTACTTATTGTTATACTTTTTGTGGGTTCAACTTTAACACTGGTTGCACAGAAAAATAAATTTGAGCCAAATACAAAATATTCATCGGACAGTTTAAAGAGATGGACAACAAGTATAATGGATGGAATTAGTGAAAAACATCCAGGATTCTACAGATACACAAACAAAGAAAAGTTTGACTTCTTAATAGAAACAACGAAACAAAGTATCAGAGATTCGCTGACTGAATTACAGTATTATAGGTTATTGAAACCATTGTTTGCGCAAATTGGATGTTTACATACGGGTATTTCTCTATCAAAAGAATACCAAGACTATTTGGACAAAACAAACACCTTAATACCAATTGAAGTATTTATTGATTTGAAAAATAATAATAGAGTATTAATTTCAAAGAACTACTCAACCAATCAAAAAATTCCAATTGGCGGAGAACTTATATCTATCAATGGAGTTTCAATATCTATTATTTTGCAAAAATTACTGAATTCAATTCCATCAGATGGGTATAACCAAACTGAAAAAATACTTCTGCTTAATCATAGATTTTCATTTTGGTTTCAGAGTATCATTGATGCACCAACTGTATTTAATGTGGGGATAAAAACAAACAACACAGATAATATTTATGAATTGCAAAGTGTTTCTAAAGACAAATTTCCCTCTATGGCATCATTGGAGAAAAATTACAAAAAACCATTAGAATTTGAAATTATAGATGGTATTGGTTTACTAAAAATTCATACTTTTTCCAAAACATCAATTAAAGAAGGGGAACAAAACTTTCATAAATTTATTAAAAATGTTTTTGAAATTCTTAAAAAGCAAAATGTAGAAAATTTAGTAGTTGATTTAAGAAATAATACTGGGGGAACAGATGGTAATGCAGCTTTACTCGCATCGTATTTTTTTGACAAGCCATTTAGATATTGGGATAAAATTGAAGTTACAGAAGCAGTATCTAAAGAGATTAAAGGAATAAATAAGCTTTTTTACAAAAAGCCAAAAGAAGTTAATGGCTCTTATCACTGGAGAAAAACGTGGCTTACTAAAGAGTTTGACTATTATGAAACTCAACATCCAGCAAATAATAATTTTAAAGGTAAAACATATATCATTACAAACGGATTGTGTTTGTCTTCTTGCTCAGATTTTGTAGCCATACTTTCACACAACAACAAAGCAATAATTGTGGGACAGGAAACAGGTGGCGGTTATCAAGGTAATACAAGTGGAATGATGCCAGAAGCAACAATACCTACTGGACTAATTGTTACTGTTCCTTTGCAGAAATATACAAATGCAGTAGACTTGACAAAAAACGTTGGACACGGAACAAAACCTGATTATGAAATCGTACCGACATTTGACAATTGGGTAAGCAAGAAAGACATTGAATTAGAGTTTACGTTGAAAATGATAAAAAAAGAGTAGAGTAAAGCAACTGTGCATAACACGGGTTTGGCAAAAGTGGCGGTTCAGTGCTCCGCAGACACATTTGTGGTTAATCAAAGTTTGGTTCTCCGCATCAACATTTGTGGTGAAAATCGCCACCTTCGCCAAGCCCGAAACCGTTATAGGTAATGTGCCGACAAATAATGAAAAAATCATTTTGCATATTAATTTTTCTCGTATTTTCTAGACAAATTTACGGACAAGCGAACCTTGTATTAAATTACAGTTTTGAAGACACGATTCAATGCCCGACAAGTGTCTCAGAAATAGAAAAGTCAAAATTCTGGTTTTCTGTAGGCTATTCTCCTGACTACTTTTATCCTTGTGGATCGACTTATGCTGCTCATGTCCCATTAAATTCTGCGGGATTTCAACAACCCTCTCATGGTATCGCTTATGCTGGATTCTTCTCTTATGCCCCTAATGGCCCCCCCTATACCAATGAGTTTATCGGTGGCACTCTATCTCAGCCATTAATTATTGGACAAAAGTATTTTGTTTCATTAAAGTTTTCACTAGCTGAATTGGATTCATATTCTCCTCATTTCATACCAAGTAATAATGCTGGATTAAAATTCACGACTCATATGTCAAGTGTCAATAATTCTTTTTTAATAAACAATTCAGCTCACATATTAAGTAACGCTATAATATCCGACACTCTTAATTGGACAATTGTTCAAGGAAGTTTTATTGCCGATTCGAACTACACCTATATAATGATTGGTAATTTTTTTACCAGTGCAAACACTAATACACTCCCGAGTACTGGTTTGGCTTCTTATTTTTTTGTTGACGAGGTTTGCGTATCAACAAGCTCCGTTACCTGTAACATGTTGAATAATTTAAGAGAGGACTATTTATTTGAAAGTTTCAGTTATTACCCTAATCCAACAAGTGACAAACTAACAATATCATTAAAAAGTGAATTTAATTCGCTACCTATCCAACTTGAAATACACGATTTTAGTGGGCAAAAAATAAAACAAATACTAATAGAAACCCCAAATACCACAATTGACACAAGTGAACTTAGTAGTGGGTTTTATTTTCTAAAATTCAAGCTACAAAATTATAGCCAAATCACAAAGACTTTCATAATAAATAGAGAATAAAACTATGTGCGGCACACAACCTATAACCAGCAAGCAAAAGTAAGCGGGCAGACTCGGTCATCATTCGCGCGCAATATTTCGGCCACTTCGTGAAATTTTATTTGCGGCTCACTAATAAAGTAAGTATCTTCAAATAACCTTTGGTAGGTAAAATAAAGTGGATGTTTCATAAGCCCGCCTACTCTTGCTTGCCAAGCGTTATAGGTAATGTGCCGACAGTCTGGCTCTAATGACAAGAAAAAATTACATACTCATTTTGCTCATAGTCGGACTTTCGATCTTTTCTGTTCGTGGACAACAAATTGCTAATTATATTGTAAATGGTAGTTTTGAACAAGTCCATCATTGCACTTTTACATCTACAGTTTACCCTCCAAAATCATGGACTTATATAGACTCTACCTTTTTTGGAAATATTGACTTCGCACATGTTTGCAGGGGAGATGTTCCTTGGACAAATGGAGGATTTCAATATCCTAGAAGTGGTGGTGCGTTAGCTGAAATACAATCACTTTGTCAGCCCACTGTATGCGTACCATCAAATTCAAGAGGTTATATAAAGAATAGACTTAAAACTAATTTGCAATCTGGTAAAACATATTGCGTCAAGTTTTATGTAAATGTTCAAAATAACAGTAGTTACGGTATTGACAGTTACGGGGCTTTTTTTGGCGACAACAGTCTTGACACAATTAATTATACTAATTCTGCCCTCACCTATTTAAATCCTCAAATTCAAAATCCAGTGGGGAATATTTTAACTGATACACTTAATTGGACCTTGGTCACTGGTACTTTTGTTGCCAATGGAAGTGAGAAATTTGCGGTTATTGGCAACTTTAAAAGTGACGCAGCTACTACAAAAACATTAATAAATTCATCAACTTCTTATCTCGGAATTAATAATACATTTTTTCTTGATGACGTTTCGTGTATTCCTCTCGACATTTCAGCGTATGCGGGACCAGACGCATTTTGCATTCCTGGTAATAGTATCTACATCGGCCGACAACAAGATGTAGGAATTGATGAAGCTTGTATGTGGTATAAATTACCGAACATGACAACTGCGATAGACACTGCTGCTGGCACTTGGGTTACGCCGACAACTTCGACGAGTACTTATGTTGTAAAGCAAGATATTTGCGGAGTAATAAAATACGACACAGTTATAGTTTACCAAAGCGGTGTTGGCGTTAATCAACTTCAAATGTGTTCCGACAAAATAAATTTATCTCCCAATCCGACCGCCGACAATTTAAATATTTCCTTTCCCCAAGGCGTTTCGCAAATTATCATCACCAATTCTCTTGGACAAAATATTCGACAACAAGACATCGATATAAAAAGTAATCAAATCAATTTACAGACTTTCGACTTAAAAAACGGACTTTATCAAATTAATTTTAAATACACATTTGGTTCCGCGACAAAAAAGTTTGTAAAAATTGACTAGTGAAAAACTGTGTGCGGCACACAACCTATAACAGCAAATTTGACCAATGCGGTGAGAATCGGTCATCGCTCGCGCTTTTTTTAGTGGCTCCGCCGCGGCGGATAATTTATTTTTGCGCTCGCTAATTCCGTTTTGTATCTTTAAAAAAACGTTTGTATGTAAAGACACTTGATGCTTCGTTATCCGCATTAGGCAAATTCGCAAAACGTTACCTGCAAGCGTGACAACAATGACAGCAGACAATTTAAAAAGCGACTTCGATATAATTTTGAAAGGGACAATTGTTCCATTCTTTAAGAAGCATGGCTTTAAACGTAAAGCACAAAATTTCTTTCGACAGACAAACGACATAGCCCAATGTTTCAATGTTCAGAGAAGTCAATGGAATTCTTATCATGATGACATGTCCTTCACATTTAATTTGGGCTTCTATAACCAAAATATAAGAAACATTTCGTGGGACAAAGACGATAAAATTGAATTCCCCAAGACCACTGATTGCTTTATACAAGACAGACTTGGTACTTATTCTCATAAACGTGACCACTGGTATGTTATAAAAAAAACCATCTCATTAACTCAGACAGCACAACAAATTCAAAATGACCTTGACAACTTTTTGCTACCTCTATTTGAAAAGTACAAATCATTAAATGATCTCGCGACTTTAATGAATCAAAACGAAAAGCGTTTTGGTTTTATTTCACCCTACAGCGACATTGTTTATCACATGGTGACAAATCAAACTAACAAAGGAAAAGCTTTAATTAAGGAACATTATAAAGTAGCACAGACTCCACAAACCATTACAGACACTATTAATTTTCCCGACGGGACTAAGAAGGTTAAGACAAGTACCTTCATAAACAAACATTACGTCGCTGCAATAAAAAGACTTGCTGACCTGTATGAAGTTGACTTGAACTGAACGCCAGCAGGTAACAGCAAATTTGCCCAATGCGGGGAGAATCGGTCATCGCTCGCGCTTTTTTTCAGCGGCCATTAATTTATTTTTGCGCTCGCTAATTCCGTTTTGTATCTTTAAACAAACGTTTGTATGTAAAGACGCTTGATGCTTCTTAATCCGCACTGGGCAATATCTGCAAAACGTTAGGTCGCAATTGTAGAGGCTGCAAGGAGTGAGAAGATTTTTTTCGGAGTGATTTTTTCTTGACATTTTTTTAATAAGCAGACGCTGCAACAAGAGTAAAAATAGACGATAGGATAATTTTGACTCTTGCA
>JBKDKI010000020.1:0-2440 GCA_046345155.1 Sphingobacteriaceae bacterium | reverse complement strand
GCACCGGCGGCTTATTCCACTACATGTCAAGTTTTTTACGCCGCACCACGGTAACAGTGGGTACTTTAGCGCCGGTATGTGCTGGCCCGGGCTCAACCATTGCCTTAACGGGAACAGTATCGGGAGGAGCCATCACAGGTTTGTGGACCACAGCTAATGGAACAGGTGTGTTCGGACCCTATACAAGTACATTAAATACAGTAAGTACAACCTATACTTTATCAAATGTAGATACAACATTAGGCAGCATTAAATTTTATTTGACCTCGTTAGGAAACTGTACACCAAAAAAGGATTCAGTGATATTAAGTATCAATCAACGTCCTAAAGTAACGATCTTAACAACACCAACATTACAGTGTAAGAACAATGTAACACCGATCAATTTGAACGGAACAGTATCAAACGCCTTAGGCGGTTTGTGGAGCGGAGGTAACGGCGGTTCATTTGGCGCACCGGGTGTAAATACAACCTATACACCATCACTGGCCGATCTGGCAGCAGGAACCATTACATTAACATTGACCAGTCAGGGACCATTAACAAGCTGTAATAATAGCAGTAAATCATTCACAATCGGATTTGTAGATCCGCCAACAGTAAGTTTAATAACCAGTACAGTAGCTTGTACCAATAGTCAAAGTATTGCGTTAACAGGTACAGTAACGGGTAGTAACTTAAACTATTTATGGACCTCAAGCGGTACGGGAATTTTCACCCCATCGAGTAACTCTTTAAATGTGGTATATAACTTTAGTCCCGGCGATCTGTTATTACCATCATTATCGTTAACCTTATCGGCTATAGATAACTCAGGTTTGTGTTCAAATGTGAGTGATAATATGGTGATCAATATTCAACCAAAACCAACATTAACCATCAGTCCTAACTTTACTATTTGCGCAAGCAATACCAACATCTCATTGAACGGAGCAGTATCAGGCGGTGGAGCAACAGCAGCAACCTGGTCAACCACCAACGGAACAGGAGCCTTTACACCGGTACCACCTGCATCATCAAATTATCAGGTAAGTCAAAATGATACGATCAATGGATCAATAACGTTCTATGTGAATTCAAGCGGCGGGTTCTGCCCATCGGTAAGTGATACAGTAAGAGTGGCAATTATTAAATTACCGTTATTAACGGTGAACGCATCAACAGGAGTTTGTCAGTTTGCACCAATACAATTGAACGGTTCGGTGAGTGGATATACCAATGCGGGTGTATGGAGCAGTAGCGGAACAGGAACCTTTACACCAACCAACACATCATTGGGCGGTCAGTACTTCCCAAGTAATGGTGATGTGGCAGCAGGAAGTGTAACAATAACATTGTCCAGCGCAACAGTTGCCGGTATCAGTTGTCCATCGAGTATCAAATCGTTTGTGGCTACCTTTGTTGAATCACCAAAGGCAAACTTTAGTTTTTCAACCAAACGTTGCGTAGGCGATCCGGTAGGCTTTAATAATATCTCTACCACTAATAATACAACTATCACAGCAGTTAACTGGAACTTTGGTAATGGCTTCACATCCATAGTTACGGGCTCAGCTCAAACAACGTATACCAATCCTGGATTATACCTGGTAACCTTTACAGTTGTTGGAACTAACTCTATGAATATCTCTTGTAGCGATACAGTAAGTAAACGTATTACTATTAATACCTTACCAATACCAGACTTTAGCGCAAGCAATTCATGTGTAGGATTATTCACAGCATTTACAAACAGTTCGTTACCTGCTAACGGAAACTTCACTTGGTTCTTTGGTCCAACAGCCAATCCAAACACATCAACAGCACAAACACCAACCAACATTGTGTTCACGGCTGCTGGTCCGTATAATGTTGATCTAACAGTAACCTCACCTGTAACACAATGTACGGCAAGTATCACCAAGGCGGTAATGGTAAATCCAAAACCAAATGCGGAGTTTGGTATGACCAATAATCCAACCGTTGCACAGGAGCCGGTTTATTACTCAGACTTTTCAACACCAAACGGTAGTATTGTAACCTGGTTGTGGAATTTTGGCGATGAGGCTACAGGTTCGGGCCAGTCGCCAACACACAGTTACCAAAACGGAGGTTTATATTATGTGACCTTAACGGTAGTGGATAATGCAGGTTGTACCGATACGGTAAGAAAATCAATTGAGGTGAACTTGATACCACAGGTACCAACAGGCTTTACACCAAACGGAGATGGTGCAAACGATAAATTATTCGTAAAAGGCGGACCATTTAATAAGATGATATTCAGAGTATACAACAACTGGGGAGAGAAGATATTTGAGACCACCGATCAAACAAATGGTTGGGATGGCACAAAGAATGGGGTAGAGCAACCGGTTGGTGTGTATGTATGGACATTGGAAGTAGACCTTTATAACAACCGTACCGTAAAAAAGAACGGTGATGTAACTTTAATGAGATA
>JBKDKI010000019.1:0-1758 GCA_046345155.1 Sphingobacteriaceae bacterium | reverse complement strand
CCATACATACACATCATCCTTGCATATCTCTCCTTTGTAGTAACCGTTCCATTTGGTTTCATATGGGTTGTTGGAGCGGTACAATAATTCTCCCCAACGGTCAAAGATCTCAAAGCTGTAATTCTTTGCTGAGAAGTTGTTTACAGTTTAATTATTTTGCTTTTAAATGTAGTATTATTCAAAATAAAATTAATATAATAAACTCCACTATTAAATTCTGAAAGATCCATGTTGATGTTATTTAATCCCCTGTTTAATTGCTCTTTCTCTTGAACTCTCATTAAAACACCTCGAATGTCTCTAATTTCAATATTTACGCTTTCAACATAATCAGTATAAATTGAAATATTTGCTACAGAGGAAACAGGATTTGGATATATCTTAACCTCACTTACTTCATTTTTCAGTTCATTTATACTTGTTACATTAGGATTAATCTTCAGGTAAGATGAATTGAAAAAAACACCATTTGAGAAAGTAACTGTTGATGTTCGTGCTATTGGCATGTGTATATTTGGAGAATACCATTCAAAAACTTGTTCAGAAAAAAAACTAAATAGACTTGGATTTATATATGTTGTCCAGGTTCTAACTGTATTTATACGGAGTACATTTTGATAATTTCCAAACGGTGTTGTTAAACTACCATATCCATCAGTTGTTATTGTTTTACTACCTACAACGGTTTGAGTAGTATTGCTCAATATGAATGTATATTCAAAATTATCAAAAGTTGAGCTTCCATAATTATTAGGAAAAGAGAGATTTTGCTCAGGATTATTAAAGCTAATTGGGGGGTTGCTGGTTGCTATTCCCACAATCTCCTGCCCATTAATTGTATTATTATAGTAATTGTACTGCGTGCCATCAAACAAACATATATTTGCAATTGGGAATAATGAGCCGCTAGGAGTAGATGAAACTGATAAAGCAGTGATTGTTACAGAAGTTGGATTACTGAATCCAGTTAATGTCCAGCTTTGATTTGCGCCGGAACCTCCAGGTGAAACTGGAGATTGAGATCTAATCATCTCAAACTGATCACCTACTAAAGGGTTTGAATTTTGGGAAGTTAATGTTGGTTGAGCCATAGCCATTCTTCCAATTACTGAAAACAGTAATACTAATTGTGATGCTTTTAAAATTATTTTCATGTGATTTTAGTTTTATTAGTTATTTATTTCTACTAATTTATCAGTTATTTACAATATGTTTTTATGACTTTATATAAGTGGTAGATTTAATTGTATATCTGGATATTAATTATATGCCTAGGGAGTATTTATTTTATTATTATTAATTCCTGTTAGCACAGGGACTTTATATGGTGTTAAAGAGCTTTAGGTATATAAATGAAAATGCCATTCTCTTTATTCCTTAACAACTTTTACTATTTTTTTCATCTTCAATTACTTTTATAAAGTATATGCCGTTTACAAAGCTGGTTAAATTTAATTCACTAGTTATTTAAAAATACAGATGCGCTATTTTTCAAATTTATTTGCACATCCAATGTTTTTAGTTTGTTACAAGACCTACAAACACTGATATATATGCCTTTTGCAAGCTTTAACATTTGGCCATCTGTTTGATAATATACAGGGTTCCAATTATTATTTTTAGTCATACATATATTGCAATAATATGGTACGTTTATATTAATTTGTTGAGTTTCCATTTAAATCACTGTTAATTTTGACATTGTATGAATAATTATTCCATTTATAAGCAAAAACTTAAAGAGCCGAACTATAATAA
>JBKDKI010000018.1:0-24162 GCA_046345155.1 Sphingobacteriaceae bacterium | reverse complement strand
ACTGTACAGAAAAATAGTTCAGGATTTTTTTTTTATTGCATCATCCTGTTTAAGCTCCTGGGGAGCGGATTTATGCAGCTCAACGCGATGAAGTAAAACCTCGATATTTTCCTTTGGGAAATACCGTTGTCGAAATTCCTTGACCTCGAAACTGGCTAGGTCAAAGTCCTTTTGGAGCTCCTGTGGCTCTTTAGGCAGGTTATTCACCAGATCATCAACCTGCCTCTTTATAGGGGAATACAGGTTGTAGAGGTAATCTTCGAGACTGTTCGTTGAATGATGCCCATTGAATTCAATTTCATGTGAATCATCAAATTCAAAAAGATTGATCTGTTTTCGGAGAGTTCTACGACTCACCTGGATCTTCGCTGTTTTTAGTTGTTCTAGGACAACGGTTAAGTTTTCTTTCATTTTTAAAATAGTTTGAATAGTTGATATTAAGCATAACTGATAAAATTGCGAGATGATACCGAAAAAACCATGGTGTTTTCCTCCTCGAAATCGGGTGAAATCACCATGTGGCAAATGGCAAGGATATATATATATACCTTGCCATCTGCCACCCTAGATATGATTTCAAAAAATGCAACTTTTCGCTGCCAAAAAAATTCTAACTTTTAGTACTTGTACTAACGAAATAAACGGACTGGAGAGGAGAAGTAATAGAATCGACTGTTCAAATGTTCATTGTTCATCTGCTCACCGCTATCAATTTGACCAGTTGAAATAAAAAATTTAGTGAGAGTTTAATTCGAGTTCAAAATGAATTGTTTTTTACAATAGGTTCATTATCTTTGTGCAACCTGAATGAAACACAAGAGGTTCAGTCAAGCCCCCCAATTGGGTTGCTTGGTTTCTTCCGGGGTTTCTAGGGTGAAGGAAAGAATCTAAATAATTGAAATAAAAGACGTTGGAGAGTTTGGTTCACAATCCTCAGTCTCCGCCACTAAACGAAGATCCCCACAATTTGCGGGGATCTTCGTTTATTAGCACATCTAGAAAAAAGAATTTTCACTAATTGAGTGATCACTGTTTAATTAATTTCTTTGTTCCCACCACTTTTTCATCTTTTAAAACCTGAATGAAATACACTCCGGCAGGGTATTCATTGATGCTTAATGAAACGCGCTGAAGATTACTTGCGTTTTCACTTGTTATTACCTGACCCAACGTATTCAATATATCCACTCTTACATTTTTATTTTCCACACCTAATTCAACCTTCACAATTCCATTACTGGGGTTTGGGTATACTCTTATATTTGGTGTTTCTGAAACTGAAAGTTCATTTGATCCCGTGCATGGATCCACTACGATAGCAAGGCTCGCGCATATAGCTGAACTACCTACACATCCTCCTTCACCACGCACATAATAAGTGGTTGAAACAGATGGCGACACACTCACATTAGTACCTGAGCCAACAGAACCAACACCGCAACTAGAATTATACCATTGCCAATTAGTTGCGCTATTAAGAGAACCACTTGCAATACTTAAACTAGTGCTGCTACCCGCACAAATGGTAGAATTCACTGTAGAAAGAACAGGCGTTGTTGGCAAACTGCAGAGATCACCAATTAAGGCAAAACAATACCTAGGGTATATATTTCCTACTGCGTTAAAACTTCCAACAAAATACAAATTGCTTCCTGAAAACAGCATATCATATACAGTGCCATCTACATTCGGATTCCAAGCTAGATCTGCAGCACCAGAACCAGTTGTGCTTAATCTTGCAATTCCATTTCGAGTCTGACCACCTATGTTTGAAAACCAGCCTCCAACATACAAATCGCTACCGGAAAGCAATAAAGATTCTACAGTAGAACTCGCATTTGGATTCCAGGTTGCATCAGCAGTTCCTGTTCCGGTTGAATTTAATTTAGCAATTCTATTTCTAGCTTGTGCGCCAATTGTGATAAAGCTTCCCCCGGCGTAAAGATCACTCCCCGAAATTGTTAATGCCTCCACAGCGCTGCTTGCATCAGGGTTCCATGTAGCATCCGCAGTTCCTGTCCCTGCTATATTCAATTTTGCAATATTATTACGTGATTGCCCACCAATGCTTGTAAAACTACCTCCCGCATAAAGATAGTTGCCTGATAGTGCCAATGAACGCACTGCACCACTTGAATTCGGATTCCAAGTAGCATCTGCAGTACCACTGCCAGTAGTAGTTAGTTTAGCAATTCTGTTTCTTGTTTGTCCGCCAATCGTTGTAAAATCACCGGCTGCATACAAATCGCTACCTGAAATAACAATGTCTCTTACAGTGCTATTTGCATTCGGAAACCAAGTTAAACTGGCAAAGCCGGGACTTGATGTACTTACTTTCGCAATTTTATTTCTAGGTAAACCTCCAATATTTGAAAAAAATCCTCCCACATATAAATCACTACCTGAAATTGCAAGTGTAAATACTTGATTATCTGCATCGGGATCCCAGGTGGCATCTGCTATACCGGTAGATTTGCTGAATCGTGCAATATTGTTCCTGTTATAGCCCCCTATGCTTACAAAACTACCTCCCACATAAATATCACTACCTGAAAGTGCTATGCTGTTAACCCAATATGTTGCATTCGGATTCCAGCTTGTATTAACTGTTCCGGTACCTGTTAAACTTAATTTTGCAATATAATTTCTGGCTTGCCCGCCAATGTTAGAAAATTGTCCGCCTACATATACATCATTGCCAGAAACAGCAATTGTTCCAATTCCTGCGTCTGCATTCGGGTTCCAACTTGCATCAGCTGTGCCGGTGCCGGCTGTTGTTAATTTAGCAATTCGATTGCGGCTTTGACCACCAATTGTTGTAAATGTTCCTCCAACTAACAGATCATTCCCTGAATTAACCAGAACCATTGACCAAACCTGGCTACTCGCATTTGGATTTGGATCCCATGTAGCATTAGCTGCGCCAGTACCAGTGGTACTTAATTTGGCAATGTAATTCCGAGCTTGCCCGCCAATGTTTGTAAAACTGCCACCTGCATACAATGAACCAAAGGTATAAACCAATTCCTGAACAATGTTGTTTGCATTTGGATTCCAAGTGGCATCTGCGGTACCTGTGCCTGCTGTCGCCAATTTAGCAATTCTATTACGGGTTTGACCACCAATTGTAGTGAAACTACCGCCTGCATATAAATCAGTTCCACCAACCACAATTGAATTAACTATATTGCTCGCATTTGGATTCCATGATGCATCTGCAACTCCTGAACCGGCTGTGTTAAGTTTAGCTATGTAATTTCGATTTAAACCACCAATGTTTGTAAAATTTCCTGCAGCATACAAACTACCTCCGGAAACTGCCATAGAATTGATAACCCCACTTGAGTTTGGATTCCAAGCAAGATCCAACTGTCCATTACTCAAAATATGAGCAATACGATTTCGTAACACCGTAGTGGTGGATGATGTAGTTATGGATGTAAAATTTCCTCCAATATACCACCCTCCTGAACCATCAGATACTACAGAGTATATTGACCCATTGGGCCTGCAATAAGTTAACACCGGATCAGTACTTAACGTGGTCATTTTTGCACCATTTCCTGTAGGAGGCCCAACATGTGTAAAATTACCCCCTACGTAAACGTAAGCAGCATCTTCTGCCACAGCATTAACGCCACCATTTGTTACCCAATGGTTGTAATGCGCATAAGGCGACTGACCAATGAGTGAATTAAAAAACAATAATGACCCAACGATCAAATTAAAAACAATTTTAGACGTGATATTTTTCTTCATAATAACGCAATTAATGCTAGCGCAAATTTATCGGACCAATAGAGACATTGTTATGACATAACTCATTATAAGGTATGATTAACATCAACAAATACTAGCGAAAGGACCTTAATTAACCGATGGTTAACATTGATTTTTAGCGACAACTGGTCCTCAAAATTCTGATTAACTTCATTTTAAGTATATTATAATTGGTTTTGATATCACAAATCATATACAATGCACCACTTACCCTAACTCTGTTGATTTCTAAGCATAATTGTTAATTGTAAATTCACTATTTTTTGCATGATTCAGCTACCTTTGTAGCTTAGATTTTTTGTAATAAAAACATATAAAATGATTCATTTCTTCGAAAACCAAGCCAAAACTATTTATGCCGTTCAAACACAAGCGCAGCTTGCATCGGCAGATATTGAAAAACTTAATTGGTTATTTGGTAAGGCCTCAAAAATTGAAAAAACAGTTTTAAAAGACCTGTTTGTTGGTCCGCGTGCAGCCATGGTTACTCCATGGAGCACCAACGCCGTTGAGATCACCCAAAACATGGGTATTAGCGGTATTATTCGCATTGAAGAATTTGAAAAGGTTGACAAAAGCTTTACGGTCTTTGATCCCATGTTATCTCAAAAATACAAGGAACTCAATCAGGATATTTTCACCATTAACATTAAACCTGAACCTATCCTTGAAATTTCTGATATTGATGCGTATAACAAATCAGAAGGTTTAGCATTAAGCCCCGAAGAGGTAGAATATCTTCAAAATTTATCTAAAAAACTTGGTCGCAAATTAACCGACTCAGAGATCTTTGCTTTTTCACAGGCAAATTCTGAGCATTGCAGACATAAAATATTTAACGGAACGTTTGTGGTCGATGGAGAAGCAAAACCAACATCGTTATTTAAGCTTATTAAAAAGACATCTGAAACAAATCCCAACGAAATTGTTTCGGCTTACAAAGATAATGTGGCATTTTTAAAAGGACCAAAGGTTACACAATTTGCACCGCTTACAGCAGATAAACCTGATTTTTATGCAGAGAAAGAATTTGATTCGGTTATCTCTTTAAAAGCAGAAACGCATAATTTCCCAACTACAGTTGAACCATTTAATGGCGCCGCAACAGGTTCGGGTGGAGAGATACGCGATCGTTTAGCAGGCGGACAAGGTTCATTGCCATTGGCAGGAACAGCGGTATACATGACTGCTTATTCACGCTTAGAAAAAGGACGTGATTGGGAAGATGGAATGGCTGAAAGAAAATGGTTGTACCAAACTCCAATGGATATTTTGATCAAAGCATCAAACGGTGCTTCTGATTTTGGAAATAAATTTGGACAGCCTTTGATCGCCGGTTCGGTGCTTACGTTTGAAAATGAAAGTAACGATCAGGTAACCGGTAAAAAACGCAAATTAGGATTTGATAAAGTGATCATGCTTGCCGGTGGAATTGGTTACGGCAAATTAAATCAGGCTCTTAAACTAAAACCAAAAGCGGGTGATAAGATCGTTATCTTAGGTGGAGAGAATTACAGAATTGGTATGGGTGGCGCGGCAGTATCATCTGCAGACACAGGCGCATTTGGTTCGGGTATTGAATTAAATGCCATTCAACGTTCGAACCCCGAAATGCAAAAACGTGCTGCTAATGCCATTCGTGGCTTGGTAGAAAGTGATCATAATCCGATCGTTTCCATTCATGATCATGGTGCAGGCGGGCATTTAAATTGCTTATCGGAATTGGTTGAAGCAACAGGCGGATTGATCGATCTGGATAAATTACCTGTAGGCGACCCTACTCTATCTGCAAAAGAAATAATTGGTAACGAGTCGCAAGAGCGCATGGGATTGGTTATTGGTGAAAACGATATTGAAACTTTAAAGCGTATTGCAGATCGTGAACGTTCGCCAATGTATACTGTTGGCGATGTAACAAATGATCACCGCTTTACATTCGTTTCAAAAACAACAGGATTAAAACCGATGGATTATGCTTTGGAAGATTTCTTTGGAAGTTCGCCAAAAACCATCATGACAGATAAGAACATCAAACGTTTTTATTCTTACATCACCTATAACGTTAAAGACATTCACACTTATTTAAATAAAGTTTTACAACTGGAAGCGGTTGCGTGTAAAGATTGGTTGACAAACAAAGTTGACCGTTGCGTTGGTGGTCGTGTTGCCAAACAACAATGTACAGGTACTTTACAATTGCCGTTGAATAATGTTGGTGTAATGGCTTTAGATTTTAAAGGAAAGGAAGGCATTGCTACTTCAATTGGTCATTCACCTGTTTCTGCTTTAATTGATCCGGTAGCAGGTTCACGTAACTCCATTGGAGAAGCACTTTCAAATATCATGTGGGCGCCATTAAAGGATGGATTAAGATCTGTATCCTTATCAGCAAACTGGATGTGGCCTTGTAAGAATGAAGGTGAAGATGCACGTTTGTATGAAGCAGTTAAAGGCTGTTCTGATTTTGCATTGGAATTGGGTATCAATATTCCAACCGGAAAAGATTCACTTTCAATGAAACAAAAATATCCGAATGATGAAGTGATCGCGCCGGGAACTGTAATTATATCTGCTGCTGGTAATTGTTCAGATATCACTAAAATTATTGAACCTATTTTAAAGCGTAACGGCGGAAATATTTATTACATCAATTTATCTCAAGATACATTTAAATTAGGTGGTTCATCATTCGCGCAAATACGCAATGCAATTGGACTTGAAACACCAACTGTAACAAATGCCGCTTATTTTAAAACTGCTTTTGAAACAATACAATCATTAATTAAAGAAGGAAAAATTAAAGCCGGGCATGATATTGGAAGTGGCGGATTAGTAACCACTTTATTAGAGATGTGTTTTGCCGATGTGAATTTAGGTGCGCATTATGATCTGACCTCATTAAATGAAAAAGACAGTGTAAGAGCTTTATTCAATGAAAATATTGGTGTCGTATTTCAGGCAGATGCTTCAGTTGAAAATGTATTTTCACAAAACAAGATCGACTTATTTAAGATCGGAAGTGTTGTAGAAGGAAATGAAGTAAAGATCAAAAATCATACAGATTCATTTAGCTTTAATGTTTCTGAAACGCGTGACACCTGGTATAAAACATCATTCTTATTAGATTCGAAACAAACTAAGAATGGCATGGCTAAGGAGCGTTACGCGAATTACAAAAAACAGCCATTGAAATTTACTTTCCCTCAGCAATTTGACGGAAAATTACCTATGATCGATCAAACCGTAAAGCGCCCTAAAGCAGCCATTATTCGTGAAAAAGGAAGTAACTCAGAACGTGAAATGGCCAATGCGATGTATTTAGCAGGTTTTGACGTAAAGGATGTGCATATGACCGATCTTATATCAGGAAGAGAAACATTGGAAGATATTCAATTCATTGGAGCTGTTGGAGGTTTTTCAAATTCAGATGTATTAGGTTCTGCCAAAGGATGGGCCGGTGCATTTTTATATAATGAAAAAGCCAACACGGCATTAAAGAATTTCTTTAAGCGTGACGACACCTTATCGATTGGTATTTGTAATGGATGCCAGTTATTCATGGAATTGGAATTAATTAATCCGGAACATGAAGTACACGGTAAAATGCACCACAATACCTCACAAAAACACGAGAGCGGATTTACATCTGTAAAGATCCAAAAGAATAATTCGGTGATGCTATCGAGTTTAGAAGGTGCGACTTTAGGCGTATGGATCTCTCATGGTGAAGGGAAATTTAAATTACCAAAATCAGAAGATCACTATAACATTGTAGGTAAGTACGGTTACGAAAGTTATCCGGCAAACCCGAATGGTTCTGACTTTAACACTGCAATGATGTGTGATAAAACAGGCAGACATTTGGTTATGATGCCACACATTGAACGTTCGATCTTCCCTTGGAATTGGGCAAACTATGCAGAAGGCCGTAACAATGATAAAGTATCACCTTGGTTGGAAGCCTTTGTAAATGCACGAAAATGGTTAAGTAAATAATTCTCCTTATTACTTAAACCTTTAGTTGAGGATCTTTTAAAGATCACTTATTTCTTAATCTTTGTTTTTTATAACAAGTGGCTACTTTTACTTTGTATGTGGTTTAAGGTTTCATTAAACTTCTAGTTATATTTATAAAAGTGAAATATGCCATTCAAATACTTCTTTTGTTTGCTTTGTTCATGAGTAAATTAACTTTTGCTCAAAATAAAAAGATCGATTCGTTGGAAAAGCTTTTAAAAAAAGATAAAATGGATACAAATCGTGTTATTCATTTGTATTTATTAAGTCAGGAAAAGCGAATGTTGAGTGATTATTATTCAGCCCTGGCATATGGACGTCAATCATTGCAACTTGCCGGAGAAATAAGCTTTAATAGAGGTATTGCCAATGCCCATAATCACATCGCAAATGTGTACTATTTCAAAGGAAATTACAGCGAAGCGTTAGATCATCATAAATCATCCTTAAAAATTAAACAGGATCAAAACGATTCCATTGGAATAGCCGCTTCATATAATAATATAGGAGCAACGTATGATAAATTGTGTAATTATCCGGAGGCTTTAAATTATTATCAAAAATGTTTACAAATACAACAGAATAGAAATGATGGCGCGGGAATGGCCATTACTGCAAATAATATTGGTGTGATATATGAAAAACAGGGTGTTTTTGAAAAGGCTAAAGAACAACATGAATTAGCTCTTAAACTCATTCAGAATACAGGAGCTTCAAATTCGGATGCCTTAAGTAATATTTATCTGAATATCGGTAATTTTTATTTCAAACAGGCTTGTTATAAAGAGGCATTAATGTATTATCAGAAGTATTTAAAAATAAAAGAAGCTGCCGGAGATAAGCACCAAATGGCTAATGCTTATAATAACATTGGAGTTGTATATGAACGTCTGGGAAATTATAAGAGCGCTATAAAGCAACATGAGGCAAGCTTGGATATTATGAAGGAATTGGGAAACAAAGAGGGCATGGCCGATTCGTATAACAACCTTGGGGTTATCTATGAGAAAAAAGGAGATTATGCAGATGCATTGAAAAGTCACTTTGCATCATTGGAATTACAAAAAGACATAAATAATAAAAAGGGAATGACAACGTCTTATGTGAATATAGGTATTGCTCAAACTCAACTTGGACGTTATAAAGAAGCCCAACATTATTTGAATAAAGGTTTGGAATTAAGCAAGGAAATAGGAAGTAGAAACCTAACACGCTTGTGTTATAAATGGCTGGTTAATTTAAATAATAAATTAGCCACTGCAGAGGAAACCCCAATAAAGAAACGTGAGACCTACAGTTTAAAGGCTTTAGAGTATACGAATCTTTACAATGTATTTTCTGATAGTATTAAGTAGACCAAAATTTACTTGATCTCTTTTACGCGCATGAACTTACCGTTCACATGATCTACTTTGATCTCGAACACAGAAGTTAAAGGCATAGGACTGAACACATATTCAGTAGAACTAAAAATAGAATTTGATTTTACAACTTGTCCTTTGATGTAATTGATCTTATCATCACCAATAAAATAAAAATCGTTGTTGTTTTTTACCAAGGGATAAAAACCAAACTCGGCTGATATAAATGGCTTACCGTTATTTACAATGGCATAAACATTATCTGATTTTATCTTTTTTACTTTTCCTTTGCTGTTCTTCGCTTTTATTTCGGTGATCTCGCCATCTTCAAAGGTTATTGAGAATAATGAAAAATCGGGAGTTTGATTCTTGAATGATTCGAACGACACATAAATACCATTATTGAATTCATTTGCATTGTATACTTTGATCTTTGCCTTTTCAATGCTATCTATCTTCACAATTTCATTAAATGTATATACCGGCTCTTTTTGCACATTCTATCCTAAAGCGCCTATAACAAACTTTACAATAGCTTTATTTGCTTCTTCCAAAATAACCTTGGTTACATCGCCCGACTCTACAACAATAAATGTATCAATGGCTGAAACTATTTGAAACTGATCTTTACCCGAATAAATATTGGCTCTGAAAAAAAAGTAACCGTATTCTTTATCTGCTTCCGCTTTCTCTACAAATTTTAAGCGGCGCAACTGAAATAACAATTCGTTATTTCCGCAAACAGAGGCTGTTGCCTTCGATAAAATGGTGTTCAATTGCGTTTCTAATGAACCATTCGACTGAACCGCCGCTTCTTTATCCAGTGTACCAACTCTTACCAATCCGTAATTTGAGGTATCTTCTCGTGAATCGAGTAATTTAATTGCTCTATATAAACTGTTAACCGGTTTTTGATCGGTAAGCGCTAACTCAAAATACTTGATCTTATCTTGTGCAGAGGATGTGAAAACTGCTGAAAGTGCCAATAAATATATAATGCTGATCTTCTTCATTTCTTTCAATTAAACGACCCAACAATTTACATCAAATTTCTTGGATTTTAAAATTTTGGGGCTCTTATTTTCCGGTTTGATATTTTAGTCATCAATTTTTCTCATAAATTAATTTAAAATTTAAAAATGTTGCTGCTTTTTTAAAACATTATAATGACTTTTGCGGTTTCTACTAAGTCAGACACTTTAAACTATGCTAAATTCAGAGATATTAAATAAAAGTATCTTTATATCAAGAAAGCTTAATGAAAATAGTGTTTTTAAGCACTATTCAGAATCTAGATCCAAATTCATCATTGACGAGCCTCTCATTAAAATAACCCAGATCCCATTTTCATATACACCGCAAACCCAATGGATCTTTTTTTCGAGTAAAAATGCCATAAAGCACTTTTTTGCACAATCGCCATCTATTGCTGCCAATACCAAATATGGCGTGATCAGTGATTCATCTGCTGCTTATCTTAAAACATATGAAAAACAAGCAGACTTTATTGGTGAGGGTGTTGATCTGGGTTTAATTGCAAAAAACTTCAGGGATGTGCTTGGCAAAGACAGCGTGTTATTTCCACAGGCAATGGACTCCCTGCAAAGCATTCAAAAGTACCTGGCTTTTTCTAACACAACCTATAATTTATATACGTACAAAACGATAATAAGACAGGATGTAGATATACCATATACGGATGTGCTCGTATTTACAAGTCCATCCAACGTTATGGCATACCTGAATAAATACAGTATTGACTCAAGGCAACTTGTAATTGCGATGGGACAATCAACCAAATTCAAACTCTCTGAAAATGGCATAAAAGTTGTTTTGACCCCAAGCTCCTTTAATGAAGAAGGCTTATTGAATGTAATAATGGATCAATTCTTAAAAAGCGAAGAGACGGCATTATAAGGTCGGTCAATTTTACGTAAATTTGCAACGGATGAACAGTACCCTTAAAATAACCAAGAAATTCCTTACCTCCCTTTGTGCTGTGGTTATTTTAGTATCAGTGCTCTTTTCTACAAGTATTTCTTCTCTCGTTAAAATTGAATTGCTGAACGGCATCGAGTTAACAAACTATATGCTAGAAGAAGAAAACAAAAAAGATACTGATGAGAACGAGAATGACCCTATAAAAGAACTGAATGATCTTACCCTTGCTAAAAACGACCACGCTTTTTCGTGTATGAATGCCACATCTGTCAACCGATGGATCAATTCTTTCTCCTATAACCAGTCGATATTAATTGACATTCCATTTCCACCTCCAAAGGTATAGTCCCTATTTTCTGATCTCTTTTTTTTACTAATCTATTTTCAAGAAGTAATTCTTGTAATTCCTATTATTCATGAAAAAACTATTGCTATTGCCTTTTGTAGGAGGTTTAATACTTATCACCACATCCTGTGGTTCAGAGAACACAAACTCAGATACACCTGATGTTTTTCCAACCACTGTTGTCATTAAAAAAGACACATCTGTATATACCGAATATGTTGCAGAGATACATGCCATACAAAATGTTGAAATACATGCAAGGGTTAGTGGCTACCTCGATAAGACCCATATTGATGAAGGGGCTGAAGTGAAAGAAGGCCAGCATCTTTTCAGCATCAACAACAAAGAATATATTGAAGAATTGAGCAAAGCAAAAGCAGTGCTAAAAAGCACCATTGCTGAAGTTAAAGCCGCAGAAATTGAACTTGCGAATGTAACTCAACTAGCCGATAAAAAGATCGTTTCAATAAGCGAACTTGAATTGGCAAAAAACAAACTGGATGCTCAAAAAGCATTGATGGAAGAAGCCATTGCGCATCAATCGTTTGCGCAACTTCGTTTATCTAATACAGAAATAAAGGCCCCATTCAATGGTTTCATTAACCGAATTCCGCACAAGAACGGAAGTTTGATCAATGAAGGCACCTTGCTTACAACCATTTCCAATAATTCTGAAATTCATGCCTATTTCGATGTTTCAGAAAAAGAATACTTATCCTATGCGCGCAGCTCACGATCAGATTCGGGTTTATGGAATGGTGTTTCATTGATTCTGGCTGATGGCACCGAACACCTTTATAAAGGAAAAATAGAAACAATTGAAAGTATAGTTGATCATAACACAGGTAATATCGCATTCAGAGCAAAATTCCCAAATCCCGATAAGATCCTAAAGCATGGTGCAAGTGGTAAGATCCGACTTCTTAAAAAATATGCCAACGTATTATTAATACCACAGAAATCAACTTTTGAGATACAGGATAAAACATACGTTTACGTACTAGACACAACTAATACAGTGAAATCAAGAAACATCGAGATCATGCAAAGACTGCCTCATTTATATCTTGTAAGATCAGGACTTAAAGAAGGGGAACGGATCATTTACGAAGGCATACAAACCGTTAAGCCCGATACAAAAATTCAACCAAAAGAAGTTAGGTTGCATGAAATTCTAAAACAACTTTCTATCCATTGATCGCCATGATAAAAAAATTCATTCAACGTCCTGTTTTATCATTGGTGATCTCGTTATTCATCACCATAATTGGTTTACTGGCGCTATCTACTTTACCGGTAACACAATATCCTGACATAGCGCCACCAGCAGTTTCTGTTACTACAAAATATACAGGTGCAAATGCCGAGGTTTGCGCCAAGGCGGTGGTTACACCATTGGAAAGAGCCATCAACGGGGTACCGGGCATGGCCTATATGAATTCAGTTTCAGGTAATGATGGTACCAGTATCATTCAGGTTTATTTTAAAGTTGGTACTGATCCCGATCAGGCTGCCGTAAATGTGCAGAACAGGGTTGCCACCGTATTGGATGAATTGCCTGAGGAGGTGATCAAAGCCGGTGTTTCTACTGAAAAAGAAGTAAACAGTATGTTGATGTATTTGAACCTAGTGAGCAGCGATACATCTCTTGATGAAAAATTCATATACAATTTTGCAGATATCAATGTTCTGGCTGAATTAAAGCGGATAGATGGTGTAGGTTTTGCAGATATCATGGGGCAACGCGAATACGCGATGAGGATATGGTTAAAACCGGTGAAGCTTGATGCATACGAAATTTCAACCGAAGATATCATTGCTGCGCTTCGGGCACAAAACATTGAGGCTGCCCCGGGCAAGATCGGCGAAAGCTCCGGTAGTAAACCTCAATCGCTTCAATATGTGCTCCGCTATACCGGAAAAATGACACAAAAGGAACAATATGAAAATGTTGTTGTAAAGGTGAATGAAAGTGGCGAGATGCTGCGTTTAAAAGATGTTGCAGATATTGAATTCGGGTCGCTCGATTATGATGTTCTATCTAAAGAAAACGGCAGACCATCTGCAGCCATTGTGATCAAACAAAGACCAGGTTCAAATGCGCAGGAGGTCATAAAGAATATCAAAAGCAAACTGGCCTATTTAAAGGAAACATCTTTTCCACCGGGCATGAATTACACCATTAGTTACGATGTTTCCAGATTCCTTGACGCCTCTATTCATGAAGTAATTAAAACACTATTGGAAGCATTTATCCTTGTGGCATTAGTAGTATTCATATTTTTGCAAGACTGGCGTTCAACACTCATTCCTGTTTTAGCGGTTCCTGTTTCACTCATAGGAACCTTTGCTTTCATGTCGTTGTTCGGTTTCTCAATAAACCTCCTAACCTTATTTGCATTGGTATTGGCCATTGGTATTGTTGTTGATAATGCCATTGTTGTTGTAGAAGCCGTTCACGCTAAAATGGAGGAGAATAATTCTGATCCTAAAACTGCAAGTATGCAAACCATGGGTGAGATCGGAGGCGCGATCATTGCCATAACCCTTGTGATGTCGGCTGTATTCATTCCTGTTGCTTTTTTAAGCGGGCCGGTAGGCGTGTTCTACCGACAATTTTCAATAACCATGGCCATCTCCATCATTATATCTGGAATTAACGCGCTTACCTTAACACCGGCATTATGTGCGCTTATCTTGAAGAATCCTCATCATCATGTTCGATCGAAGAACCTATTGAATACATTCTTTGATCGATTTAATTCTGTTTACAATTCTACTTCATCAAAATATAAAAACATCCTTAGCATGCTTCTTAACAGGAATACAGTAACGTTTGGGATTTTGATCGTTTTTAGTTTTGCAACATGGGGAGTAGGAAAAATATTACCAACCGGATTTATTCCTACAGAAGACCAAGGTACCATTTACGTTAACGTAACAACACCTGTAGGAGCCACACTTGAAAGAACAGAAAAAGTAATGAGTGAGATAGATAAGGTAGCTATGGCCATGGAGGAAGTTGAAGCGGTATCTACACTCGCCGGATTTAGTATGATGACCGATGGATCCGGAGCTTCATTTGGAATGAGCACCATCAGTTTAAAACCATGGAACAAACGAAAATCAAATGCCAACGAAATAATTGTAAAACTTCAGGAAACAACAAAGCACATCAAAGATGCAGAAATTCAATTCTTCCCTCCTCCTGCTGTTCCCGGATTTGGTAATGCGAGCGGATTTGAATTGCGTATTCTCGATAAAACAGGATCGGGAAATTTACAGCAAACCTTTGAGGTTACACAAAAGTTTATTGCCGCTTTAAAAAAACGACCTGAAATAAAAGAAGTATTCACAAGTTTCAATCCTAATTTTCCGCAGTACATGATCCATATAGATCAAGATATTGCAGCAAAAAAAGGAATTTCGGTAGATGCTGCCATGAGCAATTTACAAGCCCTGATGGGTAGTTACTATGCAACCAATTTTATTCGATTCGGACAAATGTACAAGGTAATGTTGCAGAGCGATCCAAGATTCAGAGCACAACCGGAGGATATTCTTAAACTCAGGGTAAAGAACAAGGATGGTGAAATGGTGCCATATTCCTTATTTAGCAGAATAGAGCGCGTTTATGGTCCTGAACAACTCACACGATATAACATGTATGTTTCTGCCATGCTTAATGGAGAAGCAGCAAATGGCTATAGCAGTGGAGATGCCATAAAGGCTATTGACGAAGAAGCTAAAAAAAACCTACCGAAAGGTTATACCCACGAATGGTCGGGCATGACCAGAGAGGAGATCGAATCAGGAAATCAGGTGATCATTATCTTCTCCATCTGTATTTTGTTTGTGTACCTATTACTGGCAGCTCAATATGAAAGTTTTTTATTACCATTCCCTGTACTTTTATCATTACCTGTTGGGATCTTTGGTTCACTATTTTTACTTTGGATCACAGGTCTTGAAAATAATATATACGCGCAAGTGGCAATGGTAATGCTTATTGGCCTACTAGGCAAAAATGCGATCTTGATCGTTGAATATGCCATTTTAAAACAAAAGCAAGGTGCCTCAGCATTGGAAGCAGCAATAGAAGGTGCTGTTTCACGATTACGTCCGATCTTAATGACCTCCTTTGCATTTATTGCAGGTCTCATTCCATTAATGCTTGCTTCCGGCGCAGGCGAAATTGGTAATAAAACCATTGGCACCGCTGCAGCCGGCGGAATGCTTACAGGCACAATAATGGGCGTGTTTGTAATACCGGGGCTTTATGTGATATTTTCAAAATTACAGAGTAAAAAATAAAGATCGAATTGATATGATACCTTATTACCTATTAAAAAAAAATCATGTTATACTGATAACATTGATGCTGCTTTTACAGAATTGCAAGATCAAAGAACCTTTAATGGAATCAAGTCAAAAAAAGCTTCCTGCAAAATTCGATCAGCAATCTGATTCATTGCGAACAGAGCCTGAAAAATGGCGTAACTTTTATTTCGACGCCAATTTAAAATCACTTATCGATTCAGCACTCCTAAACAATCTTGATCTTAAAAATGCCATCCAAAAAATTGAATATGCCAAAGCCAATGTGCGTATGAACAAAGGCGTGAGACTTCCTGAAGTGGGCATAAACAGTTCCATCGGACAACGAAAATTTGGCGACTATACAATGGATGGCGTTGGAAATTACGATACTCAATTCTCTCCGAATATCACTGATAAACAAAGGATCCCGAATCCATTACCTGATTATTATGTGGGATTTCAAGCTAGCTGGGAAATAGACCTGTGGGGAAAACTGAAAAACAAAAAAAGAGCTGCTGCTGAAAAGTTCATCGCCTCTGTGCATGGCAGAGACCTGATCATAACCGGTTTGATATCTGAAATAGCCAACCATTATTTTGATCTACTCGCATTTGATAATGAATACGAGATCTTAACATCCAACATCCTCTTGCAAGAGGCAGCATTGGAACTTGTGAAATCGCAAAAAAATGCAGCAAAGGCAAATCAACTGGATGTTGAAATGCAGGAATCTCAATTACTAAATACCAAGGGTTTAAAAAAAGACATCGAACAAAAAATAGTGGTTTGCATAAGTAAACTAAACTACTTATGTGGTGCGTTTCCACGAGATCTTCAAAGAGACACAGCTTATTATGCCGATCACCTTAAGCCTAAAATAAATGCCGGACTACCATCCGATCTTTTGCAGAACAGGCCAGACATTAAACAGGCTGAAGCTTTGCTCCGATCAAGTAATGCCGATGTTATATCTGCAAAAGCAGCCTTTTATCCAAGTGTTAGTTTAGGTGCTATGTTTGGACTGCAATCCTTTAATTCTGCTTTACTATTTGAGTTGCCTGCATCGGCAGCGTACAACCTTATGGGCGGACTAACAACTCCATTGCTAAACAGGAGAAAATTAAAAGCGGAACTAATGGCTACCCGATCTGAGCAGAAGCAAGCATTTATTAATTACGAAAAAACTATATTAAACGGCTTCATGGAAGTTTTTGTAGCCAACAAAAACGTTAACAATCTTGCTGAATTATTTGAATTAAAAAAACAAGAGGTAAACATTTTAAAATCGAGCATTTCAACATCAAAAGATCTTTTCTCGGCAGGAAGGATCAGCTACCTTGAAGTGATCATCGCACAAAAGAATGCACTAATGACTGAACTGGAACTTGCAGAAATTCAAAAAAAATGCAATTTATCGAAAGTGGAATTATACAGAGCCTTGGGAGGAGGATGGAAAAATTAGATCTATTTCTTCTTTGCCTTTTCCTGCTTTTTAAAGTATTTACGAAGGAAAATACTGTGTTTTAAAGCTTCCATATTATCGGAAAAGCCCTTAGAACCTGTGTTTAAATTCTCCATACTCTTATTCATATTGTGAACAAAGTTGGTATCATTTAAAAGCGTTCCAACAGCACCATCACCCTTTTTTACCCCTTTGGTAATGTATGACAGATCGCCGGAAACAATTGCCAGGTCTTTTGAGATCATTTTAATATTTACGATCGATTGATTGATCTTGCCAGATAAAGAAGTATCAACCAATAAAGCACCCAAAGTACCTTTACCTTCTTTTACACCGGCCATTAATTTTGTAAGATCGCCGGCCACATAAGCGGTTCTGTCGCCCGTTAATTTAATACTTACAATAGCTTGTTTTAAATTGTTCCCTAAAATAGTATCCGATAAAAAGTTCCAAAGAGAATTGTTGTTGTTTAGTTTGGAAGCAATGCGTTTCAGATCTTCTGTAATTTGCAACACATTTTGATTGGTAACACTTAAGGTGCGTAACATATCAGAAGCGCTGATGGCTTTAAAGGTTTTAAATTCATCCCCCTCCTCTATTGTTTCTGCCGGCTCAGGTACAGTTGCAATGTTCACCAACTTATTGCCCATCAATCCATCTGTACCAATGCTTGCAATTGAATTCTTTTTTATGTGTTTAATAGCATCGTTTTGAATGATCATTTGAACCTGAACAGTTGAATCATTAACAATATCAACACTTTCAACCGTGCCAATATTAATACCTGCAAAACGCACGCTGTTACCATTCATTAAACCATCGGCATTATAAAATTTTGCCGATACTTTTATAGTGCTGCTAAATAAATTTTGCTTTGCGCCAATAAAATAAAGCACCACAATAAAGAACAGTGTGCCTGCAAAAACAAAAATACCGAGTTTAATATTTCGTGACAATTCGTTGATCATATTCTTAAATATAAAAATTATTTACTTTAGGGTCGCTACTCTTTTTCAACTCATCAAATGTACCTTCGGCATAGTTCTTTCCATCAACCAACATCACAATTTTGTTAGAGGTGATCTTAATGCAACTGAGATCATGTGAGATCACAATTGACGAGGTGTTGTATTTCTTTTGGATATCCACCATCAGATTACTGATCTCACGTGAGGTAATAGGATCTAAACCGGTAGTAGGCTCATCATACAAAATAATATCCGGCTTCATAATAAGGGTGCGCGCTAATGCAATTCGCTTGCGCATACCACCTGATAATTCAGATGGCATCATATCAACCGTGTGTGCCAAACCTACATTGGTTAAAGCTTCCATTACCAGATCATCTACTTCCTTTTTTGTAGTTAAAACCCAATGCCTACGCAAAGGAAATTCTAAATTCTCCCTCACCGTCATTGAATCATAAAGCGCGTTACTTTGAAACAAGAATGCAACTTTAACTCTTAAACGATCAAGTTCTTTACTTTTTAATTTCGTTACCTCTTTACCCAGCACATTAATTTCGCCGGTTTCAGGATAGATCAAACCGATGATGCATTTGATCAACACCGATTTGCCGGAACCTGATTTTCCAACGACAGCAACACACTCTCCTTTTTTTACTTCCAAACTAAAATCACGCAACACATGGTTACTTCCAAAAGTTTTATTGAGTCCTTTAATAGAAATAGCTACCTCGTGTTCGTGCGTTGGTGCATTGGTAATAGATGATATGGATTCTTTTACGTTCAACCTAAGTTAAATTTAAAATATCAATGATCTGTACAGCTAATAGATCGATAATGAACACCATTAAAGATGATAATACAACAGCGGAGTTGGCAGACTGACCAACACCCTCGGTACCTTTATTTGAAAAATAACCTTTGTAACAACCAATAACTCCTATGGCATATCCAAAGAAAAATGTTTTGAGGATCGAAGGGATCACATCGCCATAAGACAAGGTATCAAAAACCTGATTCCAATACAGATCCCAACTAACAACACCACGAATATTACATCCCAGATAACCGCCATATAAGGAAACCGCATCCGCTAAAATGGCCAATAAAGGAATCATTAACGAAGTAGCGAATACACGTGTAACAACAAGATATTTAAAGGGATTAGTACCCGAAACTTCCATGGCATCAATTTGCTCGGTAACTTTCATAGAGCCTAACTCAGCGCCCATACCCGAGCCTACTTTACCGGCACAAATAAGCGCGGTAATAACGGGTGCAATTTCACGTACCAGCGAAACCGATACCATTTTTGGCAACCAATCTTCAGCACCAAACTCCACTAATGTGGGGCGCGATTGAATGGTAATAACCAATCCCATGATAAACGCAGTTAAGGCAACAAGTGGTAATGATTTATATCCAACAAAATAACATTGGCGAATCATCTCCTTAAATTCATAACGGGGTACAAAACCTTCGGTAAAAAACCGGAAACCGAACTTAGAGATGGCCCCCAGTTCGTTAAAGAAATCGAGTAAAGGTTTTGGCAACATAAATTACGGCTAAAGATACTAAATATAACGGCTTACTAAAATGCTCGCAGAAGTGATAAAAATCAGGCAAAAAGGTGATTAATTGCTTAATGCATATGGAAGCAGGAATGGTATGGATCTAAAATCTTTTTAAAGGCACGGTTCACAAATTTGCGCGAGCTGCACTCCACGCGAATGGAGTTATTTACTCTTTATTATACTGTTTACGTACAACTTTAACAAACTGTTTTATTTCCAAATAAGAATAATTGGCGCGCGAATTACCATACTCCATTTGCTCTTTTAAACCATAGTGCTTATTGGTTCCCTTTTCTTCCAGGGTTAAAATAAAATCGGTAGGTATTACTCCTAAATTTCCTTTTTCAAAAGCAGAGAGTTTTTCGGGATAGAATTTAATGATATACTTGGCACTATCTGCTTCTGAACTTTCATTCTTAAAATTTATTATCACATATTTGAATGGATATTTTTCCATAGCCTCAATACATTTCGCCCAATGTTTATCTTTTTCTTCCATATCGGGGCCATACAAGAGCACTTCATCAAACTTTTCTTTACTTAAAACTACAATTTGTTGATCCAAATCTGTTGGAAGACCCTTTACGAAATTTTTAACTCTATATCCTTCTTTTAATGTGTTTTGCGATTGTATTTGAAATGGCAAAGTTGCAATGAAGGCAAATATTATACTTACTACTATTTTCATGATAAAGTTTTAATTGAAGATATTAATTTAAAGTGGTAAACAAAAATTACAACTTTAATTTAGGTAAATATACTGGTAAAACGGATTACAAATCCGCACTGGCTGATGGATACAAACAACAGTTAATACTTCCAAAATAAAAAAGCGATACCTTTTCTTCTTATAAATGGGACTCGCAATTGATTTTCCAACAAATCTTCCAAATTTAATGTCATAAGACATGTAATAACGATCTCATCGTTTTGTTTTGTATTTATCCTCACATATCTATAATATTCCATTGCTGAAAAAGGAATTCCGCCTTTATCCAAACTGGCAGATTTAAACAAAGTAACATCTAGCATTTCTTCTTTAAGAAATATTTTCTCTGTATTACCATTTCTAACAATTATTTTATCGTTAAAAACTTCAATTACTTCCCCTTTATTTCTTAATGTATAAGTAATATGTAAATAAATTGCAGGTAATGTGAAAACAAGATGAAATAACAAAAATATCACAATGAAACTTTCCGGCAATTTAAATAATCCCCATAGCAATAAAATCAACATAGAAATAGACCATGTAAATACTGACACTAGGATATGGTTCTTAATATTCTGTTTTAAAATCAATATAATAAGAATTTACAAACTAATAAAAATTCAAATTAAAGCGTTACACATTTCACACAAACATTGTCAACCTGCTCTTACCTAATAAACCATTAGCTAATGACCGCATCCAGTTTTTGTTTCCGTAACACCATATTTTCATATCTGTGCATTTGTAATTCTTAATCTTTCTTAAACAATGCACTGAACTTTTTTATACCGCTTACTAAAACCACTGAAAACAACCCACCGATCACGCCAAAGGTAAACTCTTTAAGCATGGCCGGCCACGCAGGTAAATAATGGTGTAAGAACTCGATGTTATGCACAAATATACCGCCCGACACCAATATTAAAGCAATGGTACCGGCAATGGCAAACAGTTTAATTACGATTGGTAAGGATCTCACCAAAAAAACTCCTAAGGCATTTAAAAAACCTTTCTCACCCGATCTTTTGATCAACCTAAACCCCACATCATCCATACGAACTACCAGCGCTACAATGCCATAAACACCAACGGTAGCGAGCACCGAAACAACGGATAGGGTTAAAATTTGAATGGCTAAGCTTTGCTCTAATACAGTACTTAAGGCAATGATCACAATTTCAATGGACAAAATAAAATCGGTAGTAATGGCAGATCGTATTTTTGCTTTTTCCAATGCTGCATCTTCCTGAATTATTTTTTCGGCGGCTTCGTGGGCAGGTTGTTTTTTGTGGAAGAAATATTCGATAACTTTTTCTAAACCTTCATAAGCCAAATAAAAACCACCAAGTATTAAAACAACCTTTATAGCGGCAGGCAAAAATATATTTAGCAAAAGGGCAACCGGAACAATAATCAGTTTATTGATAAAAGAGCCTTTGGTAATTGCCCACAATACAGGTAACTCTCTGGATGATAAGAACCCGGTTGATTTTTCGGCATTCACCGCCAGATCATCGCCTAAGATGGCGGCTGTTTTTTTTGTGGCCAGCTTTGATGTAACGGCAACATCATCCATTAAAGCGGCTATATCATCTAAAATTGCAAAAAAACCCGATGCCATGTTGTTTAATTAAAAGTATTGCTAAGCATTTTGCAACCTTGTTTTTTTCTTTTATAGTAAAAAAGTGAGCTAACAAAATGTAGATACAAAGTTAGCAAGAAATTAATGGTGAGCCTAATTTAAATACCAATTCGTTCACGCGCTAAGCCGTTCGCGCGGTTTACAATCTTTATATTCAATTCAAAATCATCTTACAACAATTACTCCATCTATCAATCCTTTTCAAATCGTAATAATCAAATGAACTGATTTGGATAATCTTCTTAACCAAAAACCAAAACGGCTTCAACCAGGACTTTAATGCATTTCTAAGTTTAAATAACTATACCACGCGAAAGGATTCGCGCGGCAGCGGGGGCAATACATGTCAAATAGGTGCGTCTTGATTAAGTATCTGCTTATAACTATTTAAGTAAAATAATTGTCTTTTTTGTATATTTACAATATGAAAGCAATGGTTATTACACCCAAAAGTCAAACTGAATTTAAGTTTATTAATGATTTACTTAAAAAACTTGGAATTTTCTCGGCAACTATGACTGAAGAGGAGTTAGAAGATATTGGTTTATCAAAAATGCTTAAGTCAGTTAATAAATCAAAAAAGGTCAGCAGAGAAAGTATTATGAATAAGCTTAAGTCATAATAATGCAAGTTGAGTTTTTAAGTAAATTTTCTAAAGACATTGATCATATTAATCAAAAGTCTGTAAAAAATAATCTCGCAAAGTTAATTCGCTTAATAGAGTCTGAAAACGATTTGAATAATATCCCTAACATAAAAAAGCTCGTAGGTCACAAGTCAGCTTATAGAGTTCGAATTGGCGATTATAGAGTTGGATTTTTGCATGAAAGTCGCAAGGCTATTTTTGCGAGAATTGTCCACCGCAAAGATATTTACAAAGTATTTCCTTAAGTCTAGACCTTCCACCCGCTCACGCATATTCGCAATCCGTGTTTCCAATATCCCATTTTCACTAATTAATATGTTTTTACTTCAGGACTTATAACCACAACATCCAATAAACTATCCATATCTGCATAATCTAAATATATGGCTTTATACTTAGTTGTCATAAGTAAAAATAATAAATCTATAGAATTATTCGAGCTTATTACAAGCACGGATTGCAAATCCGCGCGAGCGGGGTCAAATATTATCACATCCTTTAACAGCTAAAACGATTTCATTGTAATTTCTAATTAACAATGAACAAGAAGCTAATAGAAATAAGCCATTAGTATTATTCATATATACTTCTTTTAGTTTTTGAATACGAGGATCTAGATGCATGAACTCATTTTTTAATAAAACAAAAACATCATTATTCTCCTTTGTCATTAATTTCTCAAATACTAAAAGAAGATTTTGATAATTAAAAGAACCATTTCTAGATATATTAACAGTTATTTCATTATAACGAATGTCGTAAATGAAATTTAAATATAAATCATTATTAGAATATGATAATATATTTGAACTTTCAGATGGGATTTCCTTAAATGAATAAACCTGAAAAAATAGATTAAAAATATTTCTTACAATATCTGTCACCAATTTACATTTATATATTTCTTTTCTCCATAATAAATCCCTTGCCCCCGCTCACGCGGATTTGCAATCCGTGTCTCCAATATCCCATTTTTACTATTTAATATGTTTTTACTTCAGGACTTATAACCACAACATCCAATAAACCATCCATATCTGCATAATTCCTTGAACTACTATATAAATATTCTTCTGCCTTCATCACTATTCCATCCTGAACTGGATTTTGATGGATGTAATTCAATTTTTCGTAAATGAAATCATTGCTGAAAAGTTCCTTTGCATGATACCCATCCTGCCATACTTTATACTTCTGCTCTCTAGACAAATTTGCACATGCTTTAGAAAACAATTCCAATAACCATTCTCGCCTACTTTCCGGCTCCTCCTTTATCTGCTTAATTAAAGCTTTTGCGGTATACTTTTTAAAATCTCTAATAATATCAGAAAGTTGGTTTTCGTTAATTGCCCTGCACATCAAATGCAAATGACTTGGCATTAAAACATAGGCATAT
>JBKDKI010000017.1:0-3899 GCA_046345155.1 Sphingobacteriaceae bacterium | reverse complement strand
TTAAAATACATAACTGTTCATGTAATGTAGAAATTCATCATTATGCCACCACTGACGGTAGTCATAGTTGGCCAGGCGGAAATCCGAACAACAATCCTGTTTCAACTCAAATTAGTGCGACTGATTTACTTTGGTCTTTTTTTCAGAATTATACATTAGGCTGCTTGCCAACTGGAATTAACGACTTAAACGAAACTAAAGAAGCCATCAAAGCATTTCCGAATCCATTTTCAGACAAAATCAACCTGACAAACACGACTGGAAAAGAATTTTTCACACTAATTAATTATTTTAGTCAAGTTATTTGGTCAGGAATAAATATTGAGCAGCAAAATTTTTCATACTTATCAAATGGTCTTTATTTCCTGAGAATTGACAATAGGACAATTAAACTAGTGAAACAATGAGAAGAAGGGCAGCACATAACAGCACCTACCCAAAAGGCGGGGTTTCGTGTTCCAAAGACTGTTTTGCGGTTAATCAAACATTAGTTTTTCAAATCAAGTTTTGTGGTAAAAGTCCCGCCCTTCGGGTAGCTGCAAAACGTTAGCGGTAATTTTGACAATAAATATGAAAAAAGTATTATATGTTTTCTTGATAATTTTTCTTACAAGTTGTTCAAGTTGGACAAAGTATTGGCCTTACTTATCTATCCCGCCAAAAAATGTCAGGACACCAGAACCAAAAAATATTGAACATTGTTTGACAATTTTGGACAATGCCTTAAAACCTGAAAGTAAATTAAACTTTAAAAATGAAGACAGCTCAATAGCTGTAATAAACATTATCGAAGGACAAGGCGGAATTGGGTACTTCTTTTTAGGTTCATGGAATTTGGACTATTACTACAAAAAGGATGCTCTTGGACCAATTTATCCTTATGACTTTCCAACTCAGGTCCCTTTTATAGTCAAACAATTCGACGACATGGGTGTATCAGATGCAAACGCAATGATTAGAATTATTTTCTCTTGTTTTCACAAAAAATTAAATAACATCCCTTATTCCGAAAAAACGGAAATTCAAAAAATAAAACAGTATTGGGTAAACCATGCCGACAAGTCTCCTGAGACTTCTGTGCAAATGCGAAATAGAGAAGACAGTATAATTAACGCATTTGCATTTAATAATACGACAATTGGAGATACGGTTGTGTGTTGGTTTCGACAACCACCCAAAATAATTAATCAAGAACCAAGTTCTTATTATGTAACAAGCGTAGTTGAGAAAAAAAATACTGACTTAAAAAATATGACCTTAAGAATCAAAGATATCGTTACTGATAAAAATACAAAAGAACTTATTTTTCCAGACAAGTCTAAATACTTTATTGGTGACACACTTGTTGAATATCCAATAGATTGGCATTTAAAAAGGCTCAAATACTTCAATTACAATAGAAATACCTATTGGCCTTGACAAATTACTAAATAACAAAACTACCGCTAACAGCAAGCCATGGCGCAATGCGGGCGGACGTGCAAGGCTTTTGCAAATTTAAGGTCGCTTCGCGAATTGACATTTTCATTTTGCAAAAGACTAAAAAACACATATCTTTAAAAAAACGTTTCGGCAGACAGTGTTTCATAAGCCGCACTGCGCAAGCTTGCCAAACGTTACCACGCATTTTTATGACGACAACAACAGACGAACAAACGACCTTGGACATAAGACCAAGAAAAGGCTTTGTTGCATTTCTTCTTTCTTTGTTTCTGCCTGGACTTGGACAGGTATACAACGGACAATTAAAAAAAGCCGTTATCTGTTTTTCGCTCCTATTGTTTTTTCCTATAGTTTTCGGACTAACCAGAGGTGCAACGACCTTCTACGGACTAATGACGCTTTTAGTAATTGAAATTTTGCTACGGCTTTACACTATCATTGACGCAATAAAATACGCACGACGACAAAAAGATTATATTCCTCAAGTTTATAATACTTGGTATTATCATCTCATTATAGCGTCTGCAATGCTAGCTATTCTTTGGTTTTGTGACATGAAATCATTGACTGGTGTACAGACTTTTAAAATACCAACGACATCTAATCAGCCGACAATTCAGTTTGGAGATTGGGTTGTTGGTGATATGAGAATATACAACAATACAAAGCCAAATTACGGTGACATAATAATATTTAAAAAAGACGACGGCTTCTTTTATCAGTCCAGACTTGTGGGCTTACCAAATGACAAATTAGAACTAAATGACAACATCGTTTCAATAAACGGCAGACCTAGCAAATCGGTTTTTATTAAGGAGGCTATTTCTGATGACATGCCAGTTAATGAATTCGAAGAGGAACTCCCAAACGGTCACAAGCATAATTTATATAAATTCATACAGCCGTATGACAGTACCAAAACATCAATTAAAAATATCATAGTTCCCGCGGACTGTTATTATGTTCTCGGCGACAATAGAGATAATTCGTTTGACAGTAGGTTCATAGGTTTTATTAAAAAACAAGATGTCTTTGGTAAGCTTATTTATAGTTATTGGGGCAAGACAACAAAGCGAATAAATATAGACTTTCGAGACAAATAAAAAACGACGTGGTAACAGCACCTACTTGCAATTTTTTGCGGGTTAACGCTCAAATGCGTAACTTGACATAGCAAAAAACTGCAAGTAGCCGCAAAACGTTATATGTGAGTTGTGATAAGACTAAATGAGAAACAAAATTTTATTAATATTAATTTTTCTGACTAATATTTTATCCTCCCAGATTTGGTGTCAATCAGGTGCTAATTGGCATTATAAAGATTTCATGCCCTCTTGGTCTTCATACCGCATGGGAATTACAGAATTAAAATATACGAATACCTTAACTATTAATAATGTTACTTGTCGCCAAATTTCTAAAACTTTTACCGGTGTAATTGGCAATCCAGGTAATTCTGTAATTACGATGACTAATCCTCCTCTTTATACCTATGAAAATAACGGGGTTTATTATGTTTATAATTCTACTAATAATGTTTTTGATACCCTTTGTGACTTTAAAGCAAAGATCGGTGATAAATGGGGAATATGTTTTTCACCCGGTTGCACTACAAAGCCAAAATTAACTGTAGTTGATACTGGTCATGTTTTTATAAATAATCAATTTCTTAAAAGAATAATTGTAAACTACGGATTCACAAATTATGACACGATAATTGAAAAAATTTGTGGCGTTAATAATTATCTTGGCACTTTTTACATATGTTTTGGAGATTTACCACTAATGCCAAATTTTATTTGTTACCAAGATAATAATTTTCCATTATACATGAAATCGACAGTTGCAACTTGTCTTTACGATGTTGGATTAGCAGAAGAAAATAAAACAATCGATCTGAAATTATATCCAAATCCGTCTAATGACAATATTAAATTTGAAACAAAAGACAATAATGTGACTGTTCTTAAACTCACCATTTTCAATGCCCTTGGACAAAATATTTTCGAAGAGTCAGACTATCCTATAGGCAATGAAATTTCCACAAAATTGTTTCCAAGAGGACTTTATTATGTTAAGGTGGAATTAGAAAATCAAAATCAGACATTTAAAATTATTGTTGAATGATCAGATTTGTTTAACAACCCACATATAACAGCAAATTCGCCCAATGCGGGGAGACTCGGTCATCGCTCGCGCTTTTTTCAATGGCTATTAATTTATTTTTGCGCTCGCTAATTCCGTTTTGTATCTTTAAACAAACGTTTGTATGTAAAGACGCTTGATGCTTCGTAAACCGCACTGGGCAAAATTTGCAAAACGTTATGCCGCACCGTTGGACAACTAAGTAGAAACTTTACGGTTGACAAGAAAACTCAACTTATTTCAGTTTAAAACAACAATTCGTAGCGACAATTACAATACAAAAAACTAAACGTGTTGACCTCACTAAACTC
>JBKDKI010000016.1:0-4384 GCA_046345155.1 Sphingobacteriaceae bacterium | reverse complement strand
GGGAATAAAAAGTGCGATAGAACAAGTTAAGCACACGAGCGGCTTTTTAGTGATAACTTCAAATAGTAGTGAAAATATTTCTATTTACGAATCTGGAAGACTTTATCAAAAGGCCCTGTTAAAGTGTACTGAATTAAGTATTAGGAATCACACCATTTCTCAAATCTTGGAAGAAGAACCAATGAAAAATGATATTTATGATAATCTAGGGATCAAAAAGCCTATACAATTTATAATTCGACTTGGGTACAGCAATCAAGATGGTTATGGCAAACATATAAGACGTTCAATTAACTCAATAATTATATAAAGCGTTAAATTTAGACCAAAAGCAGCCCATAACAGCACCTACAAGAAATTGGCGATTCAGTGGTTAAATGAAGCTTTGTGCTGGCAGACAGTTTAGCGCTTCGAAATCCGCCACTGCGCCAAGCGCCAAACCTTTAGTAGCAATATAGAAAGACTTTTAATTGAAAATATGAACGAATTTGGGACATGCCGAAACCCCATTCACTAAGTAGGCAAAATTTAATACTTTCACTATGAAATTGACAAAATTATTTTACGGAACAGAACCAATTACTCAAAACTACATCTTAGTGCTGAGAGTAATAATGGGAATTTTATTTATCAATCATGGGAACGGCTTTTTTGATACAAAAGCCATGGTTGGTTTTGCTGACTATCTTGAAAAAGATTTACATTTTCCGCTACCCTTATTCATGGCTTACTTGCGAACAGGAGCTGAGTTATTTGGAGGTATTATTTTGGTGTTTGGACTATTCACTAGATTTGGAGCCTTCTTAATTTTTGTAACGATGTTGGTAGCTGGATTCATTGCTGATAAGGGAGATTTTTTTGGAGATGGCGAAATGCCGTTTGCCTATGCCGCTGTGATGTTAACGATCTTTTTGGCAGGCCCCGGTAAGGTATCATTAGATAATTACTTCTTGACGAAATTTAATGAAGCAAAGAAAAGCTAATTAAGGAGAGGCTTATAAAAAGTAGGCTTTCAATATAATAATAATGATTATGAGAAAAGTAAGTTTAGTATTGATCTTCCTGTTTTTTAGTGTAGCTGTTAAGGTGAAAGCCCAGTCGAATAATCAAAATACTTGGACATACATATATTTAAAAGCTGCTAATGGTCAAAAAGAGAATCTCAAAATATTTTTAAAGAAAAATTGGTTTGCAATGGATAGTATTGCGGTAAGGCAAGGACTATTCAATGACTACGAGTTAATTGAAAACATCAGTAAAAATGACTCTTTAACTTGGGATTTTATTGTAGCTGTTGAATATTTCACCACTGGAACTTATACTGATATTGCTGAAAAATGGCAAGCTATAAGTAAAGCCCATCAAACAATAAACATAAACGGATTAAGCTTTAAAGACTTAGGGAAAATCGTTAAATCTGAGACAGTTCAAAACAAATCGGATATAAAATACTCCGCTCCGTGTATTGGAGAACAATTTGAAATTTTAAGACCTTTCTTAGGAGATTGGGAAGAATATATTGTTGAAGATGGAAAAGAACAATTATTTGGAAGACTAATTATTTCATTAAGTACCGAGGGGTGTAGTCTCAACAAGAAATTTCTATTATATAATAGGAGTGGTTCTTACTTAACAAGTGGGTACTATGATCCTGCAGAAAAAGCTTGGACCGAAACATTTATGTTTAGAAATGGAAATTACACCAAGTACAAGTGGGTAGTTGAAGGGATAGACGTGGTGATGGTGAGAATTGCTAGTTCTTCAAAATCAGATTATCTGAATAGAAATCGCTGGACAAATATTACTCCTGATTCATTCGACATTTTAGAAGAACGTTCATACGATATGGGAAAAACATGGAAGGTTTTTAGTACGACCAAACTTAAAAGGAAGTAGTAAAAAGCACAATATATATGAACTGGTTTTATTTGATTTTGGCAGGCATTTTTGAAATTGGCTGGCCGTTGGGACTAAAATTATCCCAGACTATCCCCTCAAAGATATCAGGAATACTAATCGCTGTAATCTCAATGAGTTTGAGTGGGGTGTTTTTATGGCTTGCTCAAAAAACTATCCCTATTGGGACTGCCTATGCTGTATGGACAGGAATAGGAGCCATAGGCACTTTATTGATTGGGATATTTTATTTTGGCGATTCTGCCAGTTTCTGGAGAATGTTCTCTGCTCTTTTGATTGTTATAGGAATTGTTGGACTAAAGTTGGCTAATTAAATAAAGAATAGATATAAAAATTACGTAGAGAAATAAAATGAAAGCAAAAGTAATTATGATTAGATGCGTGTTTTTTGTAATAGGAATAATTGCGGGCTATTTTCTGCCTCGCAAATTAGTACAATGGCAATTAGAAAAGCAAGGCAACGATTATTTTTCGAATAATGATGTAAATCTTCCTTTTCAGACCTATACAAGTTTTGGTTACGAAAATATAATTGCCAATGCAGCTCCGTGGACAAAACAGTTTATCGATGAGAACATGATTTCAAATATTGAAAAGACAGTACGAAAAAAATATGCCTATAGGTTTGATGCCGCTATCAACTCACTTGAATCAGCAAATGATATAGTGAACTATTTGAAAGTGACCAGTTTGTTAAGCGAGATGCAATTATCCGTTGAGCAAGCACAATTCAAATTGGAGAAAATATCAATCTCTCAAAATCTAATAGTTTCCAAAAATGACTTTACAAAAGCATTTATGAATGCAAAACCCACCCACCCCGTTAGATTGCCTGCTGAATTTGAGCCAATTCAATCCGTATTTGTTTCCTTTCCAATATATTATCCGGGGCAATGGAAAACACATACAGAGTTGATCAATTCAATTTCAAGTGAGGCAGAGGCAATAGTTTTGGTTCCCAATGAGTATTGGCAAAAAGGTGTTATGCTTTACTTTGAGCAGAAAGCTATATCGCTTGCTAATATCCGTTTTGCTTACATAAATACCGATGATGTTTGGACAAGAGATTATGGACCTACAACAGTGATAAATAGTAATGGTGAAAAGATTTTTATTTGGAATAACTATTATGAAGAGTATAATTCGTACCACAAACTTAGTGCAGATGCAACTTGTGATTTGGGAAGATACTTTGAGATCCCCGTTTATAGGGTTCCTTTGATTGTTGAGGGCGGTAATATTATTACCGATGGAGAGGGAACTTTTATTATGTTTAATTCAGTTTTAGTCAATAATCCAGACTACAACCTGAGTAAGTTAAAGAAGGTAATGAAGGATTATTATGGGTGCAAAAATCTAATTCTTTTACCATTGCTAAAAGATGAGCTTACTGGTCATATAGATATGGTAGTTAAGTTTGTCGATAAAAACACACTAATGGTTATCGAGAGCGATATTTCTTATAAGTGGTATCAGGACTTTGAAAATATAGCGAAAGAGCTTTCAGAAACAAAATCCATCGATGGCAACAATTATAAGATTATTCGGCTTAGAATGCCTAAAACCAATAATGAATCCGTTAATTTCTGGAGTTACATCAACAGTTTAACCCTAAACGGATCGGTAATTATTCCTGTTTTTGGTGTTAGCGAGGATATTGTAGCTCTTGATGCTTATCGAAAAGCTATGCCAAATTATAAGATAATTGGAATTAATTTTAGTAAGTACCCGGTTGGCTCAGTGCATTGACAAACAAAAGAGATGTTTAAGTAAGTGTTTTTGGAGAACTTTGACTTGTTATCTGATTTAATAATTGACTTAGGTAATTTTGATTTTGCAGGCATTTTTGAAATTGGCTGGCCGTTAACTGCAACCTTAAGAAAGATACCATATGACTGATAAGATTAATCTAGTTGACCTTGAAAAAAACATTCTTGAGCATCATTACAATGACAAGGTTGTTTCAGTAAATGACCATTGCTTAAGAATAGCAATTAACAAAAACAATACTTTCCCTTGGCATAGACACAATCGGACTGATGAGTTATTCATAGTTTTGGAAGGAAACCTGCGAATTGAATTTGACAACGGGGAATTTGTCGACCTTTTCCCAAACGAAATCTATTGTGTAAAATCAGGGCTAATCCACCGTACTATTGCTGTCGGACGGACAGTAAATCTTTGTTTTGAAGTTGACAATGAAGACACTGAATATCTAGATGTTAATCGATAATCTGACATAACACTTACTGACAGAAAGGGCAGCAGCTAACAAAAGTAGCTGTTGCACAACTACTCATTAGAAAAATTAAAGTTTGATTTAGCTGTTAAAATGCTTTTGTGGATAACTACGTTGATAACTTGATCAACAGCCTGAAATTTCACTTTTAGATTCGGTAAATAGAAAAATAACGTTCAAATAAAAGTTTAACATACTTTGTTTGTATTCTTTTGCCATGCTTATCAC
>JBKDKI010000015.1:0-48422 GCA_046345155.1 Sphingobacteriaceae bacterium | reverse complement strand
TTGGCTGCCAAAGGCATGTGTATTATTTTGATGTTTTATGATAATTCTAATGTAAGAAATTGGATGCAATTACAAAAGAAAAATGGTTCAAATGTATTCATGTTTGCAATCAAGGTAAATTCGAACTAAAAGGAAATTCTTAAAGTAGTTTTAGAGCTTATGTTGCAATTGATTTTCTGGGAATTTATAAGAAGGTTACGCTTGAACAATTCTATAAGTTTATTATTCATAATAATCCTTTGATAATTTCTTACTTTTTAAATAGTTCTTTCTTCTTTTTTCAACCAAATTAATATTATCCTTAACGTATTGATCTAAATTAAATGTTTTTGGCAATTCATACCGAGTTTGAATGGACTTTTTTTTCTTATCATCATAAATTACCCAATCTCCATTTTTAATTAAATAATAATAAAGAGTATATTCAAAATTAAATTTATTTTCGGTTTTTGTAACTTTTTGCCTTATACAAAATGGTCCAATACCTTTAAGTTCTCCTTCTTCTTTAACATTATGTAAGGTATCAAAAACAACAATATGGATAATAGCATTCATTTTGCTTATAACTTTGACATCAATGGTGTCAGAGCTATAACTTAACCGATATCTCAAACCTTCACCTACATTTTTTGAATTAAAAATCCATTGATTTATATTGTAATTATCGTTAAAAGCAATTATTTTCTTATTAGTATCAACAGGCTTTGTAACTTCTATATAATCCCATACTTTTTTATATAATTTTATTTCATTTTTTTCATTTGACAAATTTTCTTGAGAAAATAAATTAGATGAAAAAAACACCATTAAGAATATTGCATTTTGGATTTTCATATTTATAAAATCATAAAGTTTACTTTTCTTTTTTTACGATATTATCTAAAACATCATTAACAGGTGGCTTAGGAGTTCCGGGAGCTGGATCATTTAACATGGAAGAACTTTCATCAATATAAAATGCGTCTTTTAATATTCCACCAGTTTTACCATAAACTTCGAGTGAAGATTCATAAGTACTTGATATTTTTAATACCTTATCGCCAGAACGATATTCTTCAACATAATCTGCGTCTTTAAAACCATTTGTTTTATTTAATTTTGTAGTTCTAACAGAATTTTTTTCTGATTCGGTTCCTTTAAATTTATTATTCATAACATCAGTTTCAAATTTATCAAGTTCAGTTTCTTTTTTAAATGTTACTGTTGGAATACCACTGCTATTATAATCAATTACAACTACTCCTTCGTTGTTATATGTATTTCCATTTGAGTCTTGAATTTGTTGTGTTGAGCCATCAGGGTTTCGTTGTTGAATGAATTGATCAACAACATTACGATTTGAAATATTTGTTGTTATTTTCATAGCAATAATTTTACCAGCATCATCTCTAACTTTGACAATAATTCTTTTCTCTTGACCATCTAAATCTATTGATCTTATAACGTCATTTTCCGCAAAAGAATACGGACTATTCCATGCAAAATCTTTAAATAAAGGATCTACACTCAAAAATTTACCCAACCTTCCATCATAAATCCTCATTCCATAGTCTTGTTCATTTCCCACTCCTTTTACTTCATTATCATTTTCCTTGCCATTGAAGCCGTAGCGGTAGTTTGCAGAGTTATATAGGCGCCCCGGCATTTGGCTGCCAAAGGGGTAGTAACCTATAAAGTATTATTTCATTCAAAGAACTGAAAATAAAGGTAACAAAAAAGCCTCTTGTGTAGAGGCTTAATTTCTTGTATTTATCAACGTTTGTAAAGGATTATCTTATACCAGATTTCTTTGTATTGTAGTCGATGTGATTGTAAATTGCATCTCCGAGCATCATTACAAGCTTATCTATTTCAGTTGGACTAAATGGTTGATGCAACAATCTTTCTTTAAATCTATAAACTTTTCTTTGCACTGACACACCAGGAAATTCATCCACTAAAACTTCATATTTGATGTATTCGCAATCAATATCAAAACCATAGTTACATCCAAAAGTATTCAACCCACCTTTGATTAGTGTCCCATAAAATGTTTGAAAGTGAAATTTCGTGTTTGTAGTATGAAAATTCGTTTTACTGCTTAATAATTTTTGCTTAATATCTTCAATTACTTTTTCTGGATTCTCTGCAATGAAGTTGTGCGAGAATACATTCGCACCACCACTTTGCAAATAAATATGATGATTTGTCCCAGTAAAAAACTTGTTGAATTTCTGAACAAGTGGAATCGCTTTTCTCAATAAATCAATTATCCAGGTCTCAAACATCTTTTCAAATACTTCCTTATTGAATCTCTCTTTAACCTCGTTCTCTGGACTTACTGCTTCAAGTTCTTTTTCCAATAACAATATCTTCTTATCAATATCTTCTGGTTGTTCAATGTCAACACCTTCAATTGCCATGATAACAAGCTCCTGTGATTTGATTAATTGCTTGCACATGAATTCATGATATAATTCAGGTCCACCACCATAACCTTGAATGTCGGCCAGATATTGACCATAAACATTCTTATTTTCTATTTCAATAATTACAGGTGGATATCCAAACGAAATAAGAATCAAATTAGTTAGTATTCGTGCAGTTCTTCCATTGCCATCGTAAAAGGGATGGATGGAAACATATCTCAAGTGAAAATGAAATGCCAATAACACAGGGTGCAATGCAGTTTCACTCTTATTTAAAATTAAATCCCTTTGAGTATTCAACCAATTAATAAGAATATGCATTTGCTCTGGCACTTCAGCAGGTGGAACAAACTCAAACTTCTCACCTTTATAATTAATCAAGTGATTAGGGGTTGTTTTCCATTGACCGATTTTCTTCTGCTGTTCAGGATTATCTTCTGAAATTATTGCCTTGTGTATGTCTTTGATTCTGGTTTCTGATAAACGCAAATCCCCTTTACCGATTCTAAGTATATCAGTAATTACCTTGTCATGACCCCTTATTTCAAGAACGTCTTTCAGAGGTTTACCTTCAACAGTAACGTTGTTAATCATAACACTTCTGGTCTCAGATTGAGTTAAGGAATTTCCCTCCATTGCATTTGAGTGGTAATTCCAATCCAGACGAAATCTATACTGGATTCGTTTAAGTGTATCCTTATCCAACTGCCCAAAAGATTCAATCTTTGCTTGCAGCTCGTTAATCTTATCCAGTATTTCTCTCAGTGCCATTTTTGAATTATTGAATGTTAAAGTTACGAATATAATCCCATTAAAAGAAGTGCCTTTTTAAAGTCCCTGATAGCCAATTTCAAGGTGCTCCAACGGGTGCAAGGTTATCAATTCCTTCTGTAATTCCTCCAGCTTATCTGTTTGGTATCTCCTTGCGCTGCTTACATATCGCATTCCTGCTTTCTGCATTGCTTCCATAATTCCTTCCTCTTTATCCCAATGAGCAATGACACTCCCTCTGATATGAGTTAAGTTTTGTATTTGCGGATATTGATGTTTGATTTCATTCCAAAGCAATGCAATTGCATTATCCAATCTATGTCCATTTCCCTTTGATAAAAATAGCCTATCTGTCTCCTGTGGTTTGTATGAAAGAATTTCCTTTCGGTGTTTGTTTACATAATCATACAAGTGCATCATTTGAATTGGTTCAAGTTTCAATGTCCTGGAGTTTGACCTTGCTTGTCCTTGAACAAAAACAGTTCCGCTCTTTTCAAAATCAATATCGCTCAAGCGAAGCTCTGTTAATTCGTTTCGCATTATCCCTTGAAATAATATCAAACCCATCATGCAACGATTACGGAATTCAGAAGGCGAACTCGGTTTTAAGTTCTGGTAAATTTGCATCAGCTCTTCTTTCTCTAACGGTTTCGGAGGTAGTTTGTATTCTTTCTTTTTTGGAATCCAGTTCTTTGCTGGATTACGTTTTGTCCCCAGGAAATTATAATAATGGGTAATCACGCTCTGCTTGGCATCAAGCGTTCTCTTTTTGTTACCTTGCTTTTTGCAGTACTGTAAGAAATCGGTAAACTGACTGCGTTTTACTCTTGCTGGTGTCAGGTTGTTTTCTTTCAACCACTCCAAATAGGTGTCAACAATTCTACCATACCGACCAGCGGTTTCAAAATGGATTCCGTTATTGATTAAGTATGTCTCAAACTTGTTCATGGCTTCAGTAGCTGTGCTAGGTTAATATAAATTTGTGTTGCTTCCAGGCATCGGTGGCCCAACATGAGTGCAATCTTTTCGATTTCCATTCCTGCAAGATAAAGATGCGTTCCAAGCGAATGCCTAAGCAAATGCAATCCGATTTTTGGCTTTTCAATGGGGTATCTCTCTTTCACTCGATTCCATAATACCTCAAGTCTGGCATCCATTGATTCTCCGTGCATCGGAACTCCTCTTTCGCTTATAAACAAATGTTGGAACGAATTGTCTTCGCTCAAGTATAAATCTCTGGCTCTGTAAACATATTCTTCAACGAAGTGTTGAACTCTGGGCGACATCAAAACGTAACGGTCTCTTTTATTCTTTGGTTGACGGATTAAGATTCTTCCCTTGTTGAAATCAATGTCTGTTAATTCTAAATTTAAACCTTCACTTCTCCTTATGCCACATCCATAATAAAGTGCCAACATGCAGCGGTCTCTGATTCCGAAAACAGTTGAATCGGTTACAGAATACAACCACTGGATTTCTTCATGACTTAAAACACCTTTTACTTTTGGTGTTCTGTCTCGTTTCTTTTTCTGTTTGATTACAATATTGTTTACTTCAATCTCTTCTTCGTTGCAATATTTAAAAAAGACACGTAGCGCACCTTTGTGTTTATTGATGGTGTCTTCGCTGAGCAATCCTCCTCTTCGCTCATTCTTTCTTTCGGTCTCCAGGTAACTTAAATACTGGTCGGTGAATTCTTGGTCGACTTGTTTTAGTTTGCGTTTGCCGTGCATCTCGCAATAACTAAAGAATTCCTTCAGGTAGCTTGTTCTTTCTCCTGAATATGATTCGCTGTCTTTTTCTTTATCCAATTCCAAGGCGAAGCCTTTAACCAAGCGTTCAAATTCGGGGGTATGTATCGGGGTCTCTTTCATGTTTTGTCCTTTTTCTGGGAAACTGGGAAACTTGGGTCTTCTACGCCCTCAATCCCTTATTCCACGGGGTTTTTATTCGTTTTTTGTTGTTTGGGAAACTTCTGGGAAACTTGTGGGAATCCCATTTCCTTAATTCGTTTTATTTGTTCGTTCAATATGTTCATGCTTTGCTTTAATACATCGTATTCCTCCCAGTTTGCCACTTGATAGCTTATACCTTCTTTTTTATTGCCTCCTGTTGGAATTACAAAGCCAGATTCAACCAAAGAATTGAAGTCACGGTAAAATGCGCTTTTGCTGATTCGCATCTTTTGAATTAACTCAGGTAGCTTGAAACTGGTTTTCTTGTCTTTAACAGTCATTTTAAGCCTTTCCAGGAAGTTTCGCTGACTCAAGGTTAGAATATCGCTCTTTGAGATTAAAATCTCTTTAAAGAGCTTTATTGCCGTTTCTAAATGTTCTGGCGTTGCTTCAATGTATTCCCTGCCACTTGCATCCGTTTTTGTTTTTAAAGTATGCTGATGCAAAAGCGCAACGCTCTGCACAAAGGTTAAGAGTTGGCTTAGGCTTCGCAGCGGTTGAAAGACACTCTCAGGTAAATTCAATTCAAGGGCAAAAGGGATAATGACCCTCTTTGCTTGAAGTTGATTCTGGATTTCTTTTAAGATACGCTTCGCCCTGGCTTGTTCTTCCAAGTTAATCTGACCGCTGGATTCGAGCTTCATGTAATGCTCCATCTCAGCTCGATTTTGCTTTGTTTCCTCTAAGCGAACAAATAAGCATTCCTGGAAGTATTTCTGATTCATCTTTTCGTGTTCTGAAAATCCGAATAAACAGATGGGTCCGTTAACTATTTTGTTTGCCGACTTCCATTGACGTGTTTTACTGTCAGCTTCAGCGGTCAGTCTTCTCAGCAAATTGTTTTCAATAAATTCCTTGATAGAAAACGCCCCTTTGAAATCAGTTTCTATGCTTGTCAGGTAAAGCACTTTGTGCTTGTAGAAGTTTTTATCTCCTGTGTAATAAATCGGTGTTTTGCTAATGGAAGTTTGCTTTCTGATTTGATTGGAAGGGATTGATTCGCTTAATGTTTCAAGTAATCGCTTGGATAATTGAGTTGAACCTTGAAGCAATACATGTAATGGCTTATCTAACTGCCTTGATAATAAAACCAAAAACAGTCGTAAGGCAGTTTTAGATTCGGTTCCGATTCCAGCTTTAACCAATAGTTCTTCGATTCGCTCCAATAAGTTGTTTGACTTCAGAATCGCTTTGGCTTCTTTTTGTTCTTCGATACTGGTTGGAATGTCTTTCTCTTCATCATTTGAAAGAAGGGCTTTGTATCGCTTGTATTTCTCAAGCCTGTCTCTGAATGCTCCGACAGCTCTTTGCATCTCCTCTAAGTTCTTTTGAAGCATATGAACTGCCTCCCTGCAATAATGATTGACTGCATTGTTATCATACAGGTTAATGTTGCCGTAATAAACGTAAGCTTCATGTATATGCGGATGCAAACAAACCTTCAGTGTAACTGGTAGTGTTGTAAAGCTGTTATTAATTGAAAAGCCAAAAGCTTCAAACAGAAAGCCTCCAGTCTGGTAAGCGACAACCCCCATTTCGCTCAAGTCCAGGCCGAAGGTTTCTTCTATTTGAATATGTGTCTTTTGTTCTTTCAATTAGTTTGATTTATTTGTATAGATTGATTACTTATATAAAAAGAAATTAGTAGTGCTTTTTACCTGTTCCACTTGAATTGAGACCGAGGCATTTTTTGTATTCGGCCATTGAATTAAGATTTAGCTTAATCTGTCCTAAATACTCCATCAAAGCTTTGTACGTGTAAATTTTATTATTTAAACAAGCTTGAAACAAACACTGGGTAACCTCGCTTTTGTTTACTCTGGCAGCATAAATCTTTTCGCTTTCAGGAAGTGAGTTATAAACGTTATTATATATCCTCCTGTAAAGACTATTACCTACTTCTGAAATTAAAGCCTTTTCTTCCATTGACATTTCACTTGCAGTATAACTTTTGTTTTTAATTGAATAATTGGCCATACCTTTCCAATTAGTGACCTTATCACCTTTTACCGTGAACCACTGCCTTTGAGAAAATTCCTGGAAAAACGCAAACGCAGCCTTTGCATCTGAACCAATACTTTCAAAGTAGGCCTTAACTTCTTCTAGCAATGGAGGATTGAACTCACTACCATTTCCTGGCATATTATCACTTGCGTTTGCTTTGCGTTCTTCTTTTTCTACTTTAGTATTATTTAGGTCAGTATTACTCCCATCTGTATTACTTAAAGAATCAGTATTACTGTTAGGGCAATTCTCCATACCTGGTGTAACCGTATCTGGCTTTACCGTTATCGGGTTTACCGTATGTGGTTTATCCGTAACTGGTTTATCCGTAACTGGTTTTCCTATCACTGGTTCACCTTCAGGTTTGCTTGTAACATCTCCTTCAACTGATGGAGAAACCTTCTTTGCTATACGACCATTTACCATGTCCGTATTTAATGGGTATTCGTATTCAAACTTTCCGTCATCTCTGTTCTTTCGGATTTGTTCAATAAACCCCATTTCAATCAATCCCAATAACGCTCTCTTTTGAACAGGATAACCGTCTGCGGACCTGCCGAACAATTCCTTTTGCCTGGTCTTCCAATCTGGAGGATTTGAAATTAGTTCGGCTAGCAAGCCCTTTTCACTTGTCGTCAATTCATTGTCATAAAGGATTGCATTTGGAACCTTAGTAAATCCATTTTTACTTTTCCTTGGTTTTCTGCTTTTGTTTTTCATATGTCTGTTTCTAATTTTTTGCAATAAAGTTCCACCAAACAGTATTAGCCGATTCAACATAACAGATACATTAGATAACTGCCCAGTCAAATTAGTTCAGTGAAAAAATCAATTAAAAGCTAACATTCACCTGCGATTGCAGGGACAGGTCCAGACAAGCATAACCTGTGTCAAGTAATTTTATTACTGCAATAGTATAGAATGTAATTAAGACCGCAATGAAAGTTATTCACATTTTTATCGGAAATTTACTTTCAATTAAAAAGAAATTTTATCAATCACTTCAAAGAACATCCGAATCAATGTTTTTCAATTTGTTTTCATTATTCTTGATACAAAGGACTAAAAATCATTGTCCAATTCTCATTCAAAAAATGGACAATGCGTTTATGGACAATTTAACGACCTTTTTTGCGGGTATTTTCGACTACTAATTTATGGACAGCACTTTTTGAGATTTTCTTCTCGTTTTTGTTCTTATCATATATAGTAACAAGCGCAGCTATCTCTCGAATACTTTTTCCTTCAGCGTAAAGCTCCAAAACACGAGTGACAGTCTGTTTTGGAAACGACTTGCGGCCCCATTTGTTACCTTTGTAACTGAACACCCCTTTTTCATTCTTTTTTATTGATAATTTTATTCTTGAACTCCGTCTCTGGCTTTCCTCCTCTGCAATCCAGCCAAAAAGATTTATTAGTAGGTCTTTTACTATATCGTCAAATGGTGGAGTTATTGTATTCATTTCTTCGAGCCATGCCTGACGAAAACTATGTATTTTGCAACCATTCATTTTACACAAAACAAAAAATTCCTTCAATCGCAAGCGGTTCCTCTGAAGGCGGTCTAAATCCCAAACGAAAACATCCGAAATAATTCCCTTCTTAATTTCATTCTTTAAACGTTCAAAGATTGGTCTACTTACATTCTCCGCCCATGCGCTTTGATTCTCTTTGTAAACTTCATATTCACTATGGCAAATAGTATCAAGGTCTCTGATTTGCAAATCTGGCTCTTGGTCTGACGTTGAGCAACGAATATAAAACACTACCTTTTTCATATCTATATTATATTAGTTTGTTTACTCAGGATAAGAAATTCTCTCATCGAGAAAATCCAGGATAATTTTGATTGGGTTCAAATTTGAATAACACCTTATTCTTATCCTCAATCAATACATAACTGCCTAGTGGTTGTTTGTTGGCTTCAAAGTAAATCTCTATACATTTAATGTGATTTTCATCAGCTACCTTAAAGTCATATATTTCAGGATTGCATTTGAAATGGTACTTAAACTTCAAACCCAAAATTTCTTGAGGACCCATGCTACTATTGTGATGCCTAATAAAGAACATGCACTCCTCAAATGTTTCCAATTGCAATGCCATTGCAGCAATCTCATAGACAGTAGCGTAATGGGTGTATCTTCCCAAGCTTTCAATTATAGCGGTATATAATCTGTATGCATGATTTGGATTAATAATGCTTCGCTTTGCGACTCGCTTTTCCCGTGAATCAATAATTAATGTATGACCTCTGTCCTCTTTAGCAAGCGTAACATAAAGCTTCCTGTTGCCAACATAGGTCAGTGTTTCGTCTTTAATTATCTTAAAGTAAGTTGTTGTTTGAATAGCTCTCATATCCTTATAGATTGATTATTTTCAAAAAGAAAAAAAGGGTCCTTGAACCCCCTTCAATATTCGCTAGGCAATAACAATACCCTGTATTCCCCATTAACGAATGCAAACACCTTTATTTCTTTAAGTGGAAAGTCTGTAAAATCTATTCTTTGAAAGTAAAGTATGTTTTTGTTGCCGTCATCAAGAGTTACGATGGCCGTGTCTTCATCAGTCATTTCAAGTTTACAAAAAACTCTATCGTAATCATTGATTATTTTACTGGTGCTTAAAACGGACCAAATGATGTCCAGGAACCAAAATGCTTGACAAGCCTCTGCCATATATTTAACCCCATCGGTTAATAGGATGTTCCCATTAAAGCGATGGTACTCTTCCGTTCCAGTGAAGTAGGAAAGATTTCTTTCGATTTCTTGTGGTGTTTCTTTGCTCATATCCTTATAGATTGAGCTTTTCAAAAAAAAGAATTTACAACACGTGTTCTCGGTATAGTTCAAAAAATTTTATGGCACTATCTGTCGGATATAGTTTGCGATTTTGGTATTTTATGTACTCAAGATTACTTCCTAATTTCTTGACCAGTCTAAACATTTCTGTCTTGTTAGGAACACGAGTAATTTCCATTAAGGTACAATTATCTACATACAGCTTTTTGTCTACCAAATACTGAACAAAACTATACTCTCCTGTTTGTTTTATTTCCATAGGTCTTTTAATGATAAATAGGTGACAATTTGTTTCGTAACGTTATGTTATTGGCACTTTTTACGAATTATCGAATGTTGTATTTTTATCTTACTTAAATCACATTTTCTTTAACGAGCCATATTTGAATTAATTTATTTAACGTTACATTACTGGACGGGTTATAAATTAAGGCGTAAACAATTCGTGTCGTGCTGTTCCGGGGCCTAATTAGCAAATGGTTAAGGGCTTAAAATAAAGGCGCTAATAACAGAGGTCTTATTTAAGGTAACTATTGAGAATTACTATCCATAAATAGGGAGTAGCCTTCTGGTAATTGGTACTTGAGCTTGCCTATAAAATAGTCTGAAATTATGATGGTTAAAAACTCCTGGAAGCAGTAGGTTTCGGATTGTGTGATAAATTCAATGTAACACTTCTTTAAGTGCGGAGCAAGGTCTCTGCTTTGAATGTGATGAAAGGGAACTATTTTGTCATCATAGAACAACCACACATCAGATAATCCGTAAACCTGAGGGTATACAGTTACCCTGGTAACCTGATTGGCTTTGCTCCCTTTTGCCCCGTATGTAATTCCGTTTTCTACTTTTATAATTGTTACTGGCATTCCATTGCCATCATACATGGTAATGTCGCCTTCTTCATTTACGATTCTCATAAGTTTTAATTATAAATAATCAGAAAAAAAACGAATCGTAACAACTTTAACCCACCACTTCTTTTTTTTCGATTTCTGAATCTATACATGAAAAGATGAGCCGAATGGTCAAATGCTATCACTTAAGCCATATAAAGAACCGAGATTCGAATCTGAAAGATGGTTTGATTCCAAAATTAAAGACCGATGGAAGAATCCGATACGGTCCCAGGATTTTTGTGAGCATAAGTTTAGATGACCTGGCGTTTGATTATGTTGGGAATGAGAATGTGGATTGTTGGAGTTTTGAGGTTGAAGAGACGGAGCTGGAGAAAGATGTCGTTTCTGGGGTGAAATCGCACTTTTTTGTGGTTAACGGAGTGGCAGCGAATAAAATAACCCTTGAAAAGAACTATCCAGTGACAGAAAATCATTGGTTTTACTATCTTTACTTAAGATTAATAATGAGACTGGTAACTAAAGATGATTTGCAACGCTGGGCCCCAACATTCTATGCTAAGGGGGACTTCCCATTATTAATATCTGAATTAACTAGAGCAACTGCCCCTCGTAATGCTTTTATTCAATTTCCTTCTGGAAGTTCTGTATATATTAAGGGCTGGGACGGAATTGTGCGTTGCGAAGAGGGAACAGAATTTATACCAAAAGGGACTTCACTCTGGGAATTTGGAACTTCTGAAGATAATGAAGCTAAGGCTCAAAAGGATTACGATAAAAGAACAGCAAATCCTGAAGGTGAAAATCCACTTACATCTACCTTTATTTTTGCAACACCAACAGTCTTCGCTAATAAAGACGTTTGGTGTGCTGCAAGAATAAAAGAAGCGAAATGGGCAGATGTTCGAGTTTACGATGCTCGTAACATTGAAGACTGGCTATCGTTAAGCCCAGTTGTTACCACGAAATTTGCTAAACAAATAGGATTAAAATACAACGGTGTTTTTTTAACTGAAGTGTTTTGGGAAGAATGGACAACGGGGCCAAATCGCCTTAAATTACATCCTTCTTGTGTAACTGCTGGAAGAGAAAAGCAATCACAGGAATTGCTTAAGTATTTACTGTCAAATCCAGATAACATTCTAGCTGTTAGAGCACCATCTAAAGACGAAGCAATTGCTTTTATAATTGCATCTGCTTTGCAATTTTTACAAGACCATCAAGATTATTTTTTTTCTAAAAGTTTAATCGCAGAAACTGCTGATGATTTTAGATTAGCTAGGGAAAACAAAACGGGCCTAAACATTATTTCCAAGATGGAGGAACGGGGAAGTATTCTGCACACTGGTATAAGCAAAGGGCATCACGTACTCGTTCCATTGGGGCCTTACGATGAATATTCATCTCAAGATATTATAACACTTCCAACTCTAGAAAAAAAATTACTTGAAAGTGGTTTAGTTAAGATGGGAATTCAAGAGGAAGAAGCTTCCAATTATGCTAGAGAGTCTGGTGGTAACCTTACAATTTTAAAGAGGCTACTAAAATTTGAATACAAAATAGATTGGTTAAAGAAGGATAATATTCGAGAAGTGATTCCTGCGATGCTTTTAGGAAGATGGGATGAAAATAAGCAAGGAGATGTTGAGATTTTGGAAAACTTGTCAGGCGAAAAGTATTCAGAATACATTACCAAAATTATTAAATGGCGAGATTCAGATACATCTATTTTTCTTCAAATTGGTTCTACTTGGAGATTAACTTCTCCAATGGATTCATGGACTAATCTATGCTCGCTTTTAATCAAGGATGATTTTGAAAAACTAAGAAATAATTTCTTGACTGTACTCAGTAACTCAAATCCAGCATTAGATGTTGAGCCTGAACAAAGGTATATGGCTTCAATTCTCGGAAAGGAATCCACGTATTCAACATGGGCAAGGGAAGGATTAACTCAATCATTGATACTAATAGGATTATATGGTAAAAATTTAAAAATATCAGCAATTGACTCACCTCAAGGTTGGGTAGACGGTATTATACGTGAATTATTATCAACAACTGAAGGTAAACTATGGGCTTCATTAAATTACGAAATGCCATTAATAGCAGAAGCCTCTCCAACCAGTTTTATGGAAGGGGTTGAAATTTCTCTTTCTAAAAAGGAAAGCCCTATATTAGAAATGTTTGCTCAGGAAGCGTCAATAATTTCTTCAACAAGTAGACATACTGGTTTATTATGGGCCTTAGAGGAATTGGCATGGGTTCCAGATTATTTACCGAGAGCATCATTGATATTAGCTCGATTATCAGCAATAGACCCTGGAGGTAATCTATCAAACAGACCAATTAATAGTTTAACTGAATTATTTAAACCTTGGCATTGTCAAACTCTTGCTTCTTTTGAAGAAAGAATTGATGTATTAAAGCTGATAGCAAAGAAAGAAAAAGAAGTTGCATGGATATTATTAAATAGACTATTGCCAAAAGGAGGTAATGAGGTGGGACATAATTCATATAAGATGAGATGGCGTATGTTTGGGCAAAGTTTTTTGAAGTCATATACCTATCAAGAAATTTATGCTACTCATTCAGCAGTTGTAGATATTGTTTTATCAATTTTTGATTTTACTGAAAAGCAGTTGGCAGAAATTATTAGAAACTCAACATATCTTTCCTTTAACGATGGGAGCAAAGTACTAGATTTCGTTAAGAAAAACTATGACAAGGTTACTCCAGTTACACACGAGCCATGGAATACTCTTAGGGAAATATTACATTTTCAACACTCGTATCCTGACTCTGAGATTTCATTGCCAAAAGAAGTTTTGGAAAGGTATACAAATCTATATTACGAGAAAGAACCAAAAGATACTTTCGCTAAACTTAGTTGGTTATTTGATGAGCATTGGCCACGTTTTCCTGAGGGTTATGACCACAATAAAACTCCTTCAGAACAACAATATGATTATATAAACAAAAGGCGCATAGAGGCAGTTACCGAACTTTACTCTAAGTATGGCATCGAAAAAATAAAGGAAATTAGCTTTTTGGTTAAAGGCCCCTCATGGTATGGAGACGCTTTGGCTCATATTCTTACTAAAGAAGAAGATATAGTTTCGGTATGTGAATTTTTAAACCCCGAAAAAAAAAATTTGAACTTTATTAGTGGATTTTTATTTAGGAAAGGTGTTTTAAACGGAATAGAATACTTGTTGAATTTATACAGACAGTTATTAATCACACAAAAGTTTGCCAACAATACTTTAGCCAATTTATTCATCCCAGTTAATCCATCAATGAGCTTATGGAAAGCGATTGAGTCAATAAGTAATGAAGAAATTGAGAACGAGTATTGGCTAAGAATAAATCCTAATTTTCACAACTTATCAATCGAAGAAAAGACATATGGTATTAATAAATTAACTGAACATAAGCGTTATTACGCTGCTATACAATCCTGCCTGTATTCACTTAAAGATATTGAAACAGGCAAAATTATTGAACTTCTTGAAAAGTTGGCAATCGAAAAAACCGATGAGAATTTCAACATCAATGGACATGAAATTGGTCTTATGTTCGAGGAACTTGACAAACGAAAGGACATTAGCACTCATACACTATTAAATCTTGAGCTATATTATGTTAATATTCTAGCCTCTTATGGAACTCTAAGAGAGCCGAAGCTTCTACATGAGGAACTTGCTAAAAACCCAGATTTATTTATTGACCTTCTTACTTGGCTGTATAGGCCAAAAGATGAAAAATTGCTAGAATTGGAACGTGAAAGTTTAACAGAAGAGCAAATAAACAATAGAGCAAAACGTTCTTTTGAGTTACTTAACTCATGGAAAAAAATACCTGGGACAAATGAAAGAAATAAGTTGGACGAAAATATTCTTAGAGCATGGATAACTAAAGCTAGAGAAAAAGCGAAAGAAAGAAGTAGACTTGAAGTAGCTGACATGAATATTGGTAAGATTTTAGCTCTCTATCCAGAAGGAGATAAAGACTGGCCTGTTGAAATAATATATAGTATAATTGAAGAAATAAATACTGAAGAAATAAAGAGGAATTTTTCAGCTGAACTTTTTAACAAGCGTGGCTCTTCGACAAGGATGCCTTATGACGGTGGAAACATAGAAAGAGCACATTCCAAGTATTTTACTGGTTTAGCTGAAAGAATAAAAAATAAATTCCCAATTGTATCTACGATTTTCATCAACTTAGCCAAAGGTTATGAAGAAGATGCCAAACGAATGGATGAAAGAGCTGAAAGAGATAAACTTGATTATTAAATTATAGCATATACTTCTCTTCCTGCCTTACCAATCCCAACCCCATTTTCCGATTTTCCCAGGTTTTACAAATGGTCACAAAACAAAAAACCAAGGCTTTTGACCTTGGGATTCCTACCACTATTCTAATTGCTTACAACTAGACCTTCCCAAATTTTCCTTATAGTTTTTACCAATAAAAAAACCAAGGCTTTTGACCTTGGTTAATTTTGGGATAATTAGCATTGATTAATTACTAAATCAGTTCCAAATATTATCGTTTGAATCTACTATTTTAATAATCTTTCCTGCTTTAATTTCAATCAATTTTACTTTAGGTTTCTTGCCATTGTTTTCTTCAAAGTTTTCTATAATCGTGTTGATGTCATTCATGTTTTTAACTTTTAGTGTTCTCATATCAAAATAAGGAGATACAATCATATAACTATATCCATCTTCACGCAAACTGAATCTATAAGTAAAAAACAATCCTAATGAATCACACTCTAGGTCAATCGTGATGCCATTATTGCATTCAGCTACTTTCAAAGGGGATTCTGTGTCTTCGGATAAATTGACAATTTCGCACTTAGCAACTTTCAAAATTAAGGAATCATCCCCATTCGTTAGCAATTGATTTTTCCTAATTTCTAATGTGTCAATACCAAAGCCTTTGTAATTAAACTCTTCACATTTTACATTATTTGTACATGAACTAAATAACCTAACAAGACATATCGGTATTAAAATTGCTAATATCTTAAAATTCGAATTCATCTACTGTGGCTGACTAGGGGTTGATTGATATGATTGCGCTGCTGGAGGTATATATTCCTGCGGTTTTTTTGAAGCATCCAATTCTCTTTTTGCTTGTTTTAACATTGGGCCAAATGTAGCATAATTTTTGTCACTTTGAGCGTGATTAGAGAAATCCAAAGCTCCTCCGTTCTGGTCTTCAAACATTATTTGCTTATCAAAGTTATCTGGAAAAATACCGTTTCCATCAAAGCCATTTGAGCCTATTTCTTGAATTTGGTCACCATTGGCGTTAATAGAAAAGAAGTCTACTGGACTGTTTTCAGGTAAAGTTTGTTCTTGCCTATCTGGAGTATTTAATGTTATCAGATTAATATCGGCAGGATTAACTAACTTTTCTGTAACAAGATAATTGATAGCTTCAATAGCAACATTTCCCCCATGACTATGACCTACTAATGTTATTGGTTCGCCAGGTTTTCTGTTCTTGAGTATGTACATTGCGAATTGAATACCGCCAAGTTTTCTCGCTTCATTAGAATTATTGCCAGACAACTAAAACCTACATCTTTTGTAGTATTACCAAAAGTAGAAGCGATTCCGTTAACTAAATCCGAATTGCCCTTAAATTTATAAGCCGCAATTCCGAAATTTTTACCGCCAACATCAAAATTTGTAGTACCATGAACAAAAAAAGCTTCCAAGCCATCTAAATCTATTGCCTGAATAGGTGTATTGCTTGCGAATTGATAAGGAGTTAATTCTGGATATTTAGAAGTCAAAGGGTCAACCGATAAGAACTTACCAATACGAGGGTCATATATCCTCATTCCATAATCTTGTTGATTTCCTGTCCCCTTTACCTCGTTATCATTCTCCTTCCCATTAAACCCATACCGATAGTTGCCATTATTGAACTGTCGCCCTGGCATTGGCGAGCCAAAGGCATAGTAATCGCTTAGGGAAACAGCTTTTGATTTGTTGTAATCAATAAAGTTTGGAACAATTGTTTGCTTAACTAATTTTCGCATGATTTAAATTTATTTCCAACCCATTCTTTCTTTCAAACTTGTAATGTGAGCCAAATGCTGTGCGCCATGCCATCTGTATAGAGCAATGAATTCCTTTGTTGAATATTCCTTCATGTATTCAGGATGCACATATACCTTATCAAAATCACTTGCACTCATATGTAGCATTAATTCATACCAACGTGCATGAATACCTTCCAATATCATTAAACTCGGTTCAATGGGCATGGTTTTACTATCAGCCAGTTTTACAAATTCGTCTTGAGGATACGGTTTTATTATTGGTTTATCTTCGCAAAGGGCCAATTTAAGTCGGGTAAATCCGTTCATATGACTATCCGCTAAATGATGGATCACTTGTCTGATCGTCCAACCGCCATCACGATAAGATGTATCTAATTGTTCGTTGCTTAAATGCGAAACATCTTTTTTTAATTTATCAGGAAAAGATCTGATCTCATCAAAGCATTCTTTTAAATATGCTTCGGTGTAATTTTCTGGTGCTTTAAACGGACCAATAGGATATTTTAATTTATCGATTTGAATATTCATAAGTGTAATTTTTTATCTTCAAACAACTTCTTCAAACTTTAATTATCATCGCGCAGATGATTCTAAGTTTTTTTTAAGTACAGCCAAATAATCCTTCATAACCGATTTGGTGTAAAAATTAAGAAAGAAGTATGGTAATTGAAAACCTATCCCAAACTTTACAATAGCCGGATCAAATTCTAATTCGTATGTAACTTTAGTTTGATCGGTGTCAATTATTTCAACAGTGCGTGAACTTTTAGCCCAAAATTTAGCTTCAGAAGTTGTTTCGCATGTTACTGCTTTATTCGGAATATACTCGGTACATTTTAAATGAGAAATGTAATGTGGGTTTCTTTTTGACAGAAATGAATCTTCGGTAAGCAAGGTCCCAAGGCCCATTTTATCTGTACTAATACTCGTTTGGTTGATCTCTTTTCGCCATTTGGGATCGTTACGGTAATCTGATAGAAAATTAAAGACCGTTTGTATATCACTATTAATTATAATGCTTCCTTTTGTACTAATAGGTTTCATTTATTGATCGTTTTTATCCTTTAATAATTTTTCCAAACTATACATCTCATCGCGCAGGCGGGCAGCTTCCATAAAGTCCATTTCCTTAGAAGCTTTTACCATGGCGGTTTTTAATTTGGCTATTTGCTTCTTTAATTCATCTACACTCATGTATTGTACAACCGGATCTGCCGCTACCGATATCTCGTCCGCATCGGTATAAGCTTTCACCAACTTGCCATCCACACTTACTTCAATGCCACTCATTAATGGTTGTATCAATTGTTTTTTACCGGCTTGTTTCGGAGTTACATTATGTTTAAAGTTGTATTCGATCTGTTTATGTCTGCGGCGTTGTGTTTCATCAATGGTAATTTGCATGCTATCTGTTACTTTATCGGCATACATGATCACGCGTCCGTTTATATTACGTGCAGCCCTACCAACGGTTTGCACCAAACTTTTCACATTACGCAAAAATCCTTCTTTATCGGCATCTAAAATAGCTACCAATGATACTTCCGGAAGATCCAATCCTTCTCTCAATAAGTTAATACCTATCAACACATCAAACATACCGGCGCGCAACTGACGTAAAATTTCAATACGATCCAAGGTATCCACTTCTGAATGTATGTAACGGCAACGAATATTCATTTTGGTTAAGTACTTGGTGAGTTCTTCTGCCATTCGTTTCGTTAAGGTGGTCACCAATACACGCTCATCTTTTTCAACCACCTTGTTTATTTCACCGATCAAGTCATCCACCTGATTCACGCATGGTCTAACTTCAATCAATGGATCTAAAACACCTGTTGGTCTTATCAATTGCTCAACTACCACACCTTCCGCTTGCTGTAATTCAAACTCAGCAGGAGTAGCACTTACATAGATCACCTGTTTTTGTATGGCCGAAAATTCTTCGAATTTCAACGGGCGGTTATCCATTGCTGATGGTAAACGGAAACCAAACTCCACCAGATTTTGTTTTCGGCTAAAGTCGCCACCAAACATGGCACGTATTTGAGGGATGGTCACATGACTCTCATCAATGATCATCATGAAATCATCCGGAAAATAATCTAACAAACAAAACGGACGAGTTCCCGGTAATCTACCATCAAAATAACGGGAGTAATTCTCAATACCGCTACAATAGCCCAATTCGCGCAACATTTCAAGGTCGTAATTCACACGCTCTTCCAAGCGTTTTGCCTCTAATGTTTTTCCTTGTTGATTAAAGAATTCAACTTGCTTATGCATATCCTGCTCAATTTGAAACATGGCATTTTGCAACGTATCAGGTGCGGTAACAAATAAGTTGGCAGGGTAGATGGCGTAGGTAGTGAATTTATTGAACACGTAGTTATTGGCAGGATCAAAAGTTTCAATAGATTCGATCTCATCACCAAACATAGATATGCGCAGACAATAATCGGCATAAGGTAAATTAATATCAATGGTATCGCCTTTTACACGAAAGGTACCTCTTGTAAAATCGCCTGTGGTTCGCGAATAAAGAGCACCAACTAATTGATGCAGGAATTTATTTCGCGAGATATTTTGTCCAACTTCAATGTAATTGATATTCTTTTTAAAATCGGTTGGATTACCAATACCATAAATACAACTCACCGAACTCACCACGATCACATCTCTTCTGCCGGATAGGAGGGAAGAGGTGGTACTCAGTCGGAGTTTTTCTATTTCTTCATTAATGGCCAAATCTTTTTCAATGTATGTTCCGGTAGTTGGCAAATAAGCTTCTGGTTGATAGTAATCGTAATAACTCACAAAATATTCAACGGCATTAATAGGGAAGAACTGTTTGAACTCGCTATATAATTGCGCGGCTAAAGTTTTATTGTGACTAAGTATAAGGGTTGGTCTGTTTACATTTTGGATAACATTTGCAGCCGTAAAGGTTTTGCCGGAACCTGTAACACCCAGTAAAACCTGGCTTTTTGTGCCGGCTAAAATGCCTGCACTTAATTGTTTGATAGCCTCCGGTTGATCACCTGTAGGCTGAAATTCAGATGTTAATTCAAAATTCACAGTTTAAAGTTACGTAAAATAATGAGGATTTGAGCGTGCGATAATGCCTTAAATTGAATGAATATTATTAGAATATTTTAATGACTTTTGTAGAAGAAAAACATCATCACATGCAAGGCCATATTTTTGAATACAAGATAAACGTTCGGGAGGAAGACATTGATCAGAATGAACATGTAAACAATGTGGTGTATTTAAAGTGGGTACAGGATGTTGCCATTGCGCATTGGAATGCAGCCAGTACCGATCAAATGAAGGAGGAGAATGTTTGGGTAATTAGCAGACACGAGATCGATTATTTGAATTCGTGTTTTTTAAATGATGAAATTTTTGCCAAAACCTGGGTTGGACAAACGGAAGGGGTAAGATCGGTAAGGCATGTGGAGATACACAATAAAACTACCGGAAAAATTGCAGCGAAAGTAGCAACTACCTGGATATTATTAGATCCTAAAACGTTGCGCCCAAAGCGAATTTCAGAGGAATTAAAGCAGGTGTTTGTGTGATCAAGGACAAGTTGTTAATGGCGTAGGGCATTGCATGTTTTGTGTTAACCAGCCTTTTTTACCGTCTTTTCCTTTCACATATAACCAAGTTCCGTTGCATCCCAAAATAATAAATTCCTGTTCATCCATGTATTCAGCAGTTGTTGGAGATTCTTCTGTAGGCGATTCATTTAAATAGAGTTTGTTGTTCTCGCCATAATTACGTGAGCCAACAGCAAATAAAGGTGCATAAACCCAGCCACCTTCCTTTAATTGTACCCATTCGTTTTTTGAAGAACTTATATTAACGATCAAGCAAAGGCAATCAGGATCATACTTCAATTTTTTAATTACTTTTCCGTTTGGTGTATCGCGAACATTGGTGCCATTCGTGTCAGGATCGTTTAAGTAAACTGTTGATTCGCAACCGCAGCTATCAATATGTGAACTCAGATCTTTTTGAAAAGAATTTGAATCAGAAATTTGATCAGAATGAACTTCAATTTTTTCCTGATCGTTACATGAAAGAAATAAGATTAAAGCAATTATAATTAGAAATATATCTCGCATTAGAATCTCAAAGCAATTAAAGTCACATCATCCACTTGTTCTAAATTTCCTTTCCAGTTTGTAAACGACTCATCAATTGTTGAAAGTTGTTTATCAAGGCTTATATTGGAATTTTCTAAAATTAGTTCTTGCAAATGTTTGTACTTGAATTTCTTTCCTTTTGGTCCACCAAACTGATCAGCAAAACCATCAGTTATCAAATAGATCGTATCACCTTTACGTAAGGTAATTTCGTGAGTTGGGAATTGTGTAGGATTATCGGTTTTACCAATAGGTTGTTTGTGTGGTTTTATTTCTTTGAGTTCTTTATTATCGATGTACCATAGTGGATTATTGGCGCCGGCCCAGGAGATTGTTATCGTATCATCATCTGATATTTTACCTTTATTCGATCTAACGGATATCAATGAAATATCCATACCATCTTTTACATCCGACTGACTTCTTTCAAATGTTTCTACAACTAATTCACGAGTTTTATCCAATATTTTGCCCGGTTCTGTTAATCCAAATTCTTTTACGGAGCGGGTAAGCGCATTACTGCAAACCACACTCACCAAAGCGCCCGGAACCCCGTGGCCGGTGCAATCACCAGCTGCAATAATTAATTGATCGTTGTGTTTTTCAAAAAAGTAAAAGTCACCTGCAACAATATCTTTTGGTTTATAAAAAATAAAGGAGTCGTTAAAGTGTGACTGTATATAGGTATTATTAGGTAATATGGCTTCCTGTAAACGTTTTGCGTAATTTATTGAGTCATGAATTTCCTTGTTCTTTGTCTCCACTATGGCTTTTTGTTTTTCTACTTCTTCTTTTTGAAGTGATATTTCTTTGAATGCTTCTTTACGTTGTTTGATGTTTCGGTAGGCCATAAATAACATTAAGCCAACAAAAACCACTACCACCAACATGGCGTAATTAAATAGTTTTTGTTTTTTTAATTTATCCTGTGATTCAAAATCTTTTTGTTGTTGTTCAAGTTTATCTTGTTCCTGTTGTTTTTGAAACTCATACTTTAAAGCTTGTTCACCAATATTGGCGCGTGCTTTTCTGTTATCCAAACTATCCTTTAAAACCTGAAAATCGATCAAATAATTAACAGCATTTTTATAGTCGTTTTTAGCTCTATAGAAATGGAACAAGCTAATATCCATTTGTCTTCTATAATTCTCATCGAGTTTGTAATTAATTTCAGTTGTATCTGTGAGTATTTTCACATATTTCTCAGCCTCTGCTAAATTATTAGTTTTAGTGTAGAGCCTGATCAATTGAGCACCGATATAGTACATTCGGTCTTTCGTTTTATTTTTTATCATGTAATCAGTAACTTTTTTAAGCAGGTAAATAGATGAATCAAGTTGCTTTAACATTTGATATGAACTTGCGGCGTAGCGTATACATTCATGATATTGCCATTCGTTCTTTGAACTGTCGCATATTTCAGCTGCACGCATTTGGTATTCTAAAGCTTTGTGGTGATCTTTTTTGACGCCGTAGGCATTTCCGATCCACATCATTAATTCTGTTGAAAAACCGTTATGTTGATTTTTATTATCGTGCATACACACGCGGTAGCTTTCACCTAAATGTGCGATCGCTGAATCGGCATCGCCTATATTTGCTTCAAACCAGCCTAAAACATAATATTGAGCTGCACTCACGCCGCTAGGGGTAAGTTTGGCGTATTGCACACATTTCTTTAGCGCATTCTTTTCTTCATCAATTAATTCTAAAGGTTCATAGATCTGTCGTGCTACATTATTATAGCATTCTACCAGTTTATTGTAATTGTTTGTTTTATGAAAGTTTTCAATGGCAAAGTTGTAGTGCTTTAAAGCATTGGAAAAATCCTTTTTACGATCCAGAAAAAAATGAGCGTAAACGCGATGTATTTCTCCAATTTGGTTCAGATCATTTCTTTTTTCAGCAATTTTCAGTGCTTCTTCAAAAGCCTTTTTAGCTTTTAATTCATCCTTTGCTTCTAAATAAAAACTTAACCAGCTGAATGCATTTGCTTTTAAAGAGTCATTGGGAGCGTTTTGAGTTAGTTTAATTAATGAATCAATGATATGTTTTTGTCCTTTTAATTGAATAGTAACCAAAAGCAAAATTGATATTAAAAGTAAATGTGCTTTTTTCATTATTGTAAAAATATGCATTCTAAACTATACATTAGATACATGTTTAAACTTCAATTGTTAGTCAATTCACTCGCCAAAAAGGCTGTTTCACCCATATTTAAGTCTTTTCACTCAATTTAACTTAAAATTTTGTATCTGATTATCAATTACTTAGTTATACATTTAAAGTTATTTGAAATTTTGGCGTAACTCTTGCGAAGCATTTCAGTTATAAAGTAGTAACATTAAAAAAGCAGCAAATATGAGTTACAACGCAAGATACCACCATACCGCTGTTCAGTTGCAGGAAGAGCAACTGATCATAGAGGCTGCAAAAGAAAATCCTGATCGTTTTGCGCCTTTGTATGATAAGTATTACAAACAAATATTTGGATACTTGTATCAACGTATGGATGATAAAGACACCGCATTTGATCTTACAGCGCAAGTGTTCTTAAAAGCATTGACGAATATTGGCAGATATGAATATAAAGGTGTGCCATTTGCAAGTTGGTTGTATCGAATAGCTCACAGTGAGCTTATGCAGTTGTTCAGAGAGCAAAAAAATAAACGTGCCATTAATGCTGATATTGGTGACCTGCGTTTTATATGTGAAGAAGCAGAAGAGTTTTATTTAGAAGATTATATTCCGGTTTTAAAGAAAGCAATTACCGAGCTGGATGCAGACGATCTTCAAATGGTAGAATTACGTTTTTTTGAGAAACGTGCTTTTAAAGAGATAGGAGAGATTATGAATATTACCGAGAATAACGCCAAAGTGAGAATGTACCGAATTTTAGAACGCCTTAAAAAAGCGATAACATCCAAAAAGAACTGACATGCAACCAAAATTTAACATTGATCGCCCAAAGGTAAGTGACGATGAAATTAACAAGCACAAGGATTTTGATAAACTGGTCAAACAGTTCAAAGAACAAAGTATAAACAAGGCAAAAAGCGATAAAAGCTGGTGGAAGAATAACTACATAAAATATGCCGCCGTTATTGCAGGAGTAACCGTAATTTGTACCGTAACCTATACCAGTTTATTTAAAAAACAAAATGCTGATGATAAAATAATTACTAAGAACGAACAACAAACAAAAGCCCCAAATACACCAACAAAATTCATTAATGAGCCCTTTCAAAAGGCCAAAGTAAATTATACAAGCTATAAGGTAGATAATTCAAAAGGGGCAGATATTAAACACCCCAGCAATTCAAAAATAAAGATTCCAAAAAGCACGTTTGTAAATAAACAAGGCGAAGAAATCAAAGGTGAAGTAGAGATTCTTTATCGTGAAATTCACGACCAGGCCGAGATCATTGCGAGCGGAATTCCTATGACATATGATAGCGCCGGTATTCGTTCAACCTTTGAAAGTGCGGGCATGTTCGAGATCAAAGGTTACCAGAACGGTGAACCTGTTTTTATTAAAAAAGATCAGCCACTAACAGTTGAACTTTGTAGCAAAGATGCCGATGATCATTTTAACCAATACTATTTAGATACCGTTGCTAAAAACTGGCAATATATCAAGCGCGATAATCCGGTTGCCTTAGAAAATGCTAAACCTCAAAGCGCAGAAGATAAGGCTGCCTTAAAGAAATTGGATCAAAAATATTTACCTGCGATTAATGCCATTCCAAAACGAATTGATAGCGTTAAAGTAGTTTACACTAAAAAAATTGATAAGCTCGAAAAGCCTGCACAACCTGCAAAACCAAACAAATCTTCAGGCCGACCACAATTTGAGTTGGATGTGGATTACAAGGAATTCCCTGAACTGGCTGCATTTAAAAATGCACAATTTGAAATTGGTGCCGAAAATCAGAATTTTGATAAGAGCTTAACCGCCGTTACATGGAGTAGTGCCGATATTTCGGAGGGTCCAACTAAAGGAAAGAACTACCTGCTTACTTTAAAATTACGCGACCGCGTTGAAAAACTGATCGTTTATCCGGTATTAAGTGGTAGTGATTATGAAGCTGCCGAGAAGAAATACGAAGATAAATTTGAGAAATACAAAACACTTTTAGCGAAGCGTGAAGCCGATGAAAAGAAGTTGAAGGAAGAAATGGAAGCCAAGCAGGCGGCCTATTTAGCGCAACAAAAAAAGTTAGAAGCTGAATTGATCCGTGAACGTGTGCGTTTACAACAACAAGAAGCAACTGCTTTGAGTAACAGAATTTCTTCAGGAGGAATTTCAGGTGTTATATCGCGCGTATTTAGTGTAAGTAATTTTGGGATCTATAATTCAGATTGCGCGCAACCAATGCCTCAAGGACAGGTGATCAATCCGATCTTTGTATTGAATGATGATAGTAAACCGATTTTCCCGGGTATGATGTACCTGATAGAAACCAACAGAAACATTGTATTTAATTTTACACCTGATAAGATCAAGAATATCTCCATCGATCCGTTCACTCAATACAGCGCCTGTTTAATTTCCGGTTCTAATGTATATGTGATCAGTAAGGAAGAATTCGCAAAGGTGATAAATGAAAAGGGAAATAAATTCACGGTGCAAAAATTAAGCAGCGATATTTCTGACCTTTTCGAATTAAAAAAGGCAATGGGTTTTCCTAGTTAAAAGTTAATCTGTTTAAATATCACTAATGAAGCTAGTTTATACACTGTTTGTAGCATTGGTATGCCTTTCATTTACCGGAATAAAAAACAAATCGTTTGTACCTCCCGGAACCGTTCAAATAAGCGATACCTTATTTGCTGATGAAACTGAAGTGAGTAATTTTTCATGGCGTGAGTTTGAGTACTGGACAATAACGAAATATGGGAAAAACTCAAAAGAACATTTAGCGGTATTACCCGATACAACAGTTTGGAGAAATAGCAATTCCTATAACGAACCTTATGTGCAATATTACTACAGACATCCGGCTTATAAAGATTATCCGGTTGTTGGTATCAGTTATGAGCAGGCTTTATTATTTTGCCAATGGCGAACAGAACGGGTAAAGGAATTTTGTTCAATAAGTAAAAAATATCAGAATATTAATTTTCAATACCGCTTACCGTCAAAACAAGAATGGGAGAGCTTTACATTTAACGGTCAGTATGAATTTAGTAATAATGGCAAAGATGAAAAAGGCTACATGAAAATGAATGTACGCCGAGAAACCGTAAAAAAGTTTGAAGACGATAAAGTTTATGATAGCGGTGGAGTGGATGTAACTGCGCCAATTTATTCGTACAAACCAAATTTACATAAGCTATATAACCTCATTGGTAACGTGGCAGAAATGGTTCAAGAAAAAGGAATTGCAAAAGGTGGCGGATGGATCAACTTAATGGAAGATTGCCGTGTTGGAAAACAACAAGTTTACGAAAAGCCAACAGCCTGGTTAGGGTTTAGATGCGTTTGTGTGGTAAGGAAATAGGAATTACGAATTACGAAGTTGGAAGTACGAGTGAGGATTTAATAATTTAGAATGAATTTTAAATCTACAATCTTCGATCTAAAATCTAACTTCTCTTTATTCCATGAATTCAGAATGATAGATATCACCAATAACGATCATCTTTTCATTCACAATATTGGCACCGTAAGCTTCCTTTAAAAAATCAAGTGAAACCGGATCGTTTTTTAATTCGCTTAACGCTTTAGGTTTTACCAAAGGAATTCCTAAACACGATTGATACATCTTATAAACGAATTCGGCATTATATAACTCATCATTATTAAGCGTTAACTTATTATCGTAGTGGGTTGAAAGTTTTGCCTTTGCAAATGAACGCATAGTAGCAACAACATCTTTATTCAATAAATTTTGCTCATACAATCTTCTGATCTTATAATCCTTTCCATCTGACATATTAATGAACTCATCAATATTACAGCTGCTAACAGGTTCAGTTGCATGATAAACCATAGGAATTCCATTTTCAATAAAAACTACTCCTACGTAATTGAATTTTGTTTTTCCATTTGGGATCGGTGAATTTCCCATTAACTTTTTATTCTTAATAAATACCACATCACCATCTTTAAATGTAGTGTCAATTGGTTCTTGAGAAAATGAATAGCTTACAGAAAAAATCAGTAATACAAAAGCTAATCTCAAATTCATAAAAAAGCGCATAATTAGTTCATTATTACTACTTTGTACGTTAAATAGTCTTGTGGGTTCTATATTTATTAAGAATTACTGCCAAATACTTCAATTATAAGACTAATTGTTTGATAATGAGGATGAAATAATGTCTTATTGAAAGTGTATTGATTGCCAATTCAACCGATCTATTTGCTTTTTAGGAGGTAATACAATTCCATTTGCGATGGAATTTTTACATGTTCTTTGTTGTATTTTGATGAGTCGGAATTGTAAACCGTTTTACTGCAAACTAAATATGTTCTTTTTTTATCAGTATCTAAACTAATAAAGTAATACCGCGATAAATAGGTTTGTAATGGCCAATCATTTAACATGTCTTCCGAACAATTAATTATTGAATGTTTTGGAATTTGTCCCCCCAGCACATGAACATCTTTAACGGTTATTTTATCGCGCGAAATTTTACCCACTTTAGTTGCAGTGAAAATTAGGGTTGAAATAATTGCAATGATCGAAATAAACTTTAAAGCAGAACCGTTTTTTTGTTCGCTCATTCTTTCATTAACTAAATACGATACGTCATAAGCCACTAAAATTGCTAAACTCATCCCAATAAAAGGCAGTGCAGGTACCATATAAAATCCTTTCTGAACCAGTGTGAGCATTAATGGCAATACACCGGCTAAACCAATGCAAAACAATAAAAGCGACTCTTTGAACATGGGTTTGAATGTCAACTCAAATTTTCGGGTGGTACGTTTAATAAGAATGATCAATCCAATATCCAACAGTATTTCCTGGCATAAACGCCATAAGGTATCCAAATAATAATCGGTAGTAGGCACATCGTTCACTCGTTTTAATAAGCGATCAAAAAAATAAATACTTAACGATTCTTTGGCTTCTTTATTTATTAGCAACAAACCATAGATGCCAACTACAACGCCAAGCATGATAAAGGTATTAATGATTGCAGTTTTAAAATTTAACTGATAATTAAATGATCCGAGTATTATCGGCAATGCTAGTGGAAATAAACCGGGTAAACCTTTTGAAAAACTGGCAAGAAATACAAAAACCGCTGAGATGACTACAAGAATAAATCGGTTGATAGTATTAGGTGAACGTAATGCTTTAAAGAAGAATAATACCGAACTCAACGTGAAAATGCTAACCGTATTTTCGTGCATGTTATAGGAGTACGACCAAAAACAAACTGGAATGCCTATCCAAAATACAACCGGTAACCAGGAAATGGAACGCAATTTTTCATTATCACTAAAAAACGTTTCCCAAAGTTTTTTAATAAGATAGATGTTTAAAATGATGGTGATAAAAACATAAAATCGTTCAACATACATGCTATCTCCAAACATCTTAAAGAACAATGCTTGAATGCCAAACACCAATGGCGGTTGTTCGTGAAAGGAATCTTTTATACCTGCTAAATTATGATAACTGAATGATGGAAACCAAAATGTACCAATGCCATTCGCTAAATTGTGTGATACAGCTGTGTATAATTCACCATCCATGAACATCCCATCCTGAATAAGGGTAGGGAGGGTTAAAATAAAAACAATGGATACGGTAATGAACCAAAAGTATCTGTTGATCTTAGTATTTGAACTCAAACTGGTCATTCAACTAAAAATGGGCTTGAATTAAATTTGTGAATTCTGTTTGAACCAATTTGTTTGTAGCTATGATCTCTTTACCAAATAGCCAATTGTTATTCCCTGAAAAATCAGTTACAGTTCCACCGGCCTCTTTCACAATTAAAGCACCTGCAGCCACATCCCATGAATTTAAATTATATTCGTAAAACGCATCTACTCGTCCGCATGCCAAATAACAAAGGTCTGCCGCAGCTGCACCAATTCTTCTGATGCCATGGGTTTGTTTCATAAGTTCACGCAGCACATTCAAATAATTTTCTTGTCGCGTAAAATTATAAATTGGAAAACCGGTGGCTATCAAACTATCAGAAAGTGTTTTATTTTTTGAAACATGAATTGCTTTCCCATTTAAATAAGCACCCATATTCTTACAGGCATAAAAGCATTCATCTCTGCTTACTTCATGCACAACACCTAAAATGATCTCTCCTTTGTATTCAAGCGCAATACTTACCGCGTAACAAGGTATGCCATGAATAAAATTTGTTGTGCCATCCAAAGGGTCTACTATCCAATTATAATCTTTGGTTCCGCTGGCCGAGTTTTCTTCAACAATAAAACCTGCACCAGAAAACACTTTACCAAGTTCTTCAACAATTATCTTTTCAGAGCCTTTGTCTACATAACTTACCAAGTCATTCAAACCTTTTATTTCAACCTTCGATCCATCAAAATTTTCACGTTCGGTTCTAATGAATTGCGCAGCTTTTGCAGCAACAGCAATAGTTGGTTGTAATAACTGACTCAGATCGAAACTCATTTTATTTGCGATTGAATAACAAACGATGACCTATCTTACTTTCATCAAAAACCCCGTTATCAAATACCAAATGGCCGTTCACAAACGTTTTTTCAACTGAGCTTTTAAAGGTGTGGCCTTCAAACGGACTCCATCCGCATTTGTATAAGAGGTTGTTTTTAGTCACGGTTTGAGGTTTGTTCAAATTGATCAAGGCAAGATCAGCATAATATCCTTCACGAATGTAACCGCGTCTATCCACCTGAAACAGATCTGCCACATTATGACTCATTTTTTGAGCGATCTTTTCCAATGAAATGCGTTTCTGATGATAGAAATCCAACATGGCTGCCATGCTGTGTTGAACAAGTGGTCCGCCACTTGGCGCCTTTAAATAACTTTGACTTTTTTCTTCAATGGTATGAGGTGCATGATCGGTAGCAACCACATCAATGGTTCCATCTAACATGGCTTCAAATAATTTATCACGGTCATATGCCGTTTTAACTGATGGATTCCATTTAATGAAATTTCCTTTTGTTTTATAATCATCATCACTGAACCAAAGGTGATGAATACAAACTTCGGAAGTGATGCGTTTTTCTTTTAACGGAATTTTATTGGTGAATAAACTTAATTCCTTTGCTGTAGAAATATGGAACACGTGTAAACGGGTGTTACATTTTTTAGCCAATTCAACCGCAAAGGATGATGATTTGTAACACGCTTCTTCGCTGCGAATGATCGGGTGGAAGTAGGCAGGTAGGTCTTCACCGTATTGCTCGATCAATTGTTTTTGCTTTTCCTTGATCATCGGATCATCTTCACAATGCGTTACAATTATGGCGTTCACATTTGTAAATACATTTTCTAATGCCTTTTTATCATCAACAAGCATATTGCCGGTTGATGAACCCATGAATATTTTTACGCCGGCTACTTTTGAGTAATCAACCTTTTGAAGTTCATCGTAATTGCTATTGGTTGTACCCATTAAGAACGAATAGTTAGCCAATGAACATTGCGATGCGCGTGTATATTTTTTTTCTAATTCTTCAACCGTAATAGCAGGAGGATTTGTATTTGGCTGTTCCATAAAACTGGTAACACCACCGGCTACGGCTGCTCTGGCCTCTGTATAAATTTCTCCTTTATGCGTTAATCCGGGTTCACGAAAATGCACCTGATCATCAATTGCACCCGGCATTAAAACTAAACCTTCGCCATTAATTTCGGTTGCATTACTCGTATTGTCAATTTGCCTATCGATCTTAGCAATAAACTCACCATCTATTAAAATATCGGTATTCGAGATCTCATTCTCGTTTACCATGTTCACGTTCTTAATTAAATATTTCATGATCTTTCGTGTTTATCGTTGTGCTTTTGAATAAAAATAGAATGCTACAAATGTAAAGATAATATTAGGTGTCCATACTGCAATTACCGGTGGAGCAAAGCCTGTAGTAGCAATGGTCGTAAATATATACATCAACATGATATAAATACAACTTAATAATAATCCCAATGCAATTTGTAAACCAACACCACCTCTTACTTTGCGAGAAGAAATGGATACACCCATAACGGTTAAGATGATCGTTGCAAAAGGGAAGGAGCTGCGTTTGTATTGCTCTACCTCAAAAAACTCGATCATGTTTGATCCTCTTTGCTTTTCACGGGCAATGTATTCTTTCAATTCAAAATAAGGCATTACTTCAACCTTACTTTCATAGCGCCACATATCACTTGGTGTAAATTCAATTTTTAATTTTTTGTTTGGGTAGGTGTTAACAACCTGCTTATAAAGAGGCTTTTGATTCTTTAAAGTATCTAATCTATCCTGTAAAATAAGTTTACGTTCGGTTACATTAAACAAAGACCATTCTTTACCAATACTATCCCAAACCATTGTTTCCGCTTCTAAAAATTCGGTTTGTTTATTATTCACCACTTTTTCAATGGTGATCTTTGAAGCTGTATTAATTCGGTTATCATAGCTTTGAAGGTATAAGATACGATCCGGTCCTAATTTCTTATGGATGTTATTTTCATCACTCACATAATTGTTATTGATCCATTTATCTTCAAAGCCAATTTTAACTTTAGTGAATTTTGGTAAAAAGAAATGGTTAAGCGTTAATGATGAAAGGGCAATGATTCCGGAACCTAATAAATACGGACGAATGATCCTTCCAAAGCTGGTTCCGCTGCATAAAATGGAAACAAACTCGGTTTGATGCGCCATTTTAGATGTGAAGAAAATAACGGCAATAAAGGTGAATAATGGACTGAATAAATTGGCGTAATAGGGGATGAACATCAAATAGTAATCAAAGATGATCTCATTTATAGGAATGTTGTTTGTAGAGTAGGTTGGGATCTTTTCTTTTATATCAAAAACGATAAATATCAATAGAATAAGCGTGATCGAAACAATAAATGTTTTGAAGAACTTTTTTAATATATATTTATCTATGATCGTTAACACCTTATAATCGTTGCGCTAATTTAATTACCATTTCATTTTTCCAATCTGCAAAGCTGCCATCCAAAATACGTTTACGCGCTTCTTTAACCAACCATAAGTAAAATGCCAAATTATGAATACTTGAAATTTGAGCCGCTAAATGTTCGCCACAGATCAATAAATGACGTAAATAGGCTTTGTTATATCGTGTGTCAACTTCGCTGGCGCCATCTTCTTCAATAGGCGAAAAATCATTCTTCCATTTCTCGTTTTTAATATTGATAATGCCGTTTTTTGTAAACAGTAAACCGTGTCGTGCATTACGTGTTGGCATAACACAATCAAACATATCAATTCCAAGTGCAATACATTCCAAAATGTTTATTGGTGTACCAACACCCATCAAATAACGCGGTTTTTCTTTAGGTAATATGTCGCATACAAGATCGGTCATCTCATACATGTCCTCAGCCGGTTCGCCAACACTTAATCCTCCAATGGCATTGCCAAACGCGTTCTTTGAGGCAATATATTCTGCTGATTCCTTTCGCAGATCTTTATAAACACTTCCTTGTACAATTGGGAACAATACCTGCTCGTAACCATATAAAGGTTTTGTTTCGTTAAAACGGGCAATGCAACGATCTAACCAGCGGTGCGTTAATCCCAATGAATTTTTTGCGTATTTGTATTCGCAAGGGTAGGGCGTACATTCATCAAACGCCATAATGATATCCGCACCAATAATGCGCTGCGTTTCCATTACATTTTCAGGCGTAAAAAAATGTTTACTGCCATCAATATGACTTTTAAACGTAGCGCCCTCTTCTTTTAATTTACGTTGATGAGCGAGAGAAAATATTTGATATCCGCCACTATCGGTTAAAATTGGATGGTCCCACGAATTGAATTTGTGCAGTCCGCCTGCTTTTTGAAGCGTATCCAAGCCTGGACGCAGATATAAGTGATAGGTATTTCCTAAAATGATCTGCGCTTTGATATCCTCTTCCAGCTCATTTTGTTTTACCGCCTTTACAGTTCCGGCCGTACCAACCGGCATAAAAATGGGGGTTTCAATAGGACCATGATCTGTTTCGATCAATCCAACGCGTGCTTTTGTTTTTGTATCGGTATGTTGTAAGGTAAATTTCAATTAATGAGCAGTATTAGTTGTTAAGTAGGTAAAGTTAAGGCTTAGTTCAAAATAATAAAATCTTTCACCTCGTTTAAGTGGTTCACAACGGCATCAGCAATATTGAATTTAACATTGTTTATATGTTCAGGATCTGGAATGGCGATCACATTCATTTGTGCGGCCTTGCCGGAAATGATTCCGTTAATGGAATCTTCAATAACCATGCAATCCATGGGGTGAATGTTTAAACGTTCGGCACAGGTTAAATATACTTCCGGATGCGGTTTGCCGAATTTGAGGAACTGCGCAGATAATACTTCATGAAAGTAATGCGCGATCTCTAATTTGTTTAAAATTGTTTCAATCAAAATATGGTCAGATGAAGTAGATAAACCAATCTTAATATTGTTCGATCTGATGAATTCAAGTAATTCAATTAATCCCGGCATGGCTTTCCCTTCCTGATTTATCAAATTAATGAGATAATTGATAATGGTATGATTAACGGCTTCCTGATCTTTTAATTTTTCGGGATGAAGTTTTTGCCAGTACTTGATCACTTCATTCAATCGCATGCCTGTTGTTTTTCTGCAATCATCTTCCGTAAAATTCACACCAAAATCTGTAAAGCCTCTGATCATGGCTTTTCGCCATAAAGGTTCGCTATCAATAATAACGCCATCCATATCAAAAATAACGGCAAGTGTGCGATGGTGCATTGTTAATTACTTTGTTTAATAAATGCAAATATACTCTTATTTGCAAGGGCATAGCCTTCTAACTTTGTGAATTATGCCGATCTTAGAGTTAATAACAGAAAGATGGTTGCAGGTTGCAGCGATTATTGCTTGTTTAGCATTTTTACTTATTGTCATCAATTACATTATCAATTATTGGGCCTTAGCTTTTTATAAAGGAACGCATTTAGCCAATAGTACCGTTCAGGAACCTGTAAGCGTTATCATTTGTGCCCGCAATGAAGATGAGAACTTAACCGAATTTTTACCAAAGGTTTTAACGCAGGATTATCCGAACTTTGAAGTGATCGTAGTAAATGATTGCAGTTATGATAATACCGAAAATGTGATAGATGAATTTGTGAAGATCTTCCCGAACTTAAAAAAGGTGAATATCAAAGAAGATGCCTATTACAAGCACGGAAAAAAGTTTGCCATTTTAGTTGGTATTAAAGCTGCAACGCACGAGAATTTAGTTTTTATTGATGCAGATTGTTATCCTTCGGGTGATAACTGGTTAAGCATGATGGCGCAAGGTTTTACAAAGGAAAAAGAAATTGTTTTAGGTTACGGTGCTTACGAAAAGAACGATTCATTCATCAATAAACTCATACGCTTTGATGCCTTTATAATAGCCACACAATACTTAACCCATGCTATCAAAGGCAAGGCTTATATGGGAGTTGGTCGAAATTTGGCTTATAAAAAAGATCTGTTTTATCGAAATAAAGGCTTCTCAAATCATTACCACATCAATTCGGGTGATGATGATCTTTTTGTAAATCAGGTAGCCAATGAAACCAATACCAATGTGTGTATTGCAGATAATGCGTTCACCTATTCAAAGGCAAAAACATCATTCAAGGCCTGGAAGCTTCAAAAAGCAAGACATTTGACCACATCGCCGTTTTACAATTCATCCAGTAAATCAAAGATCACATTCAACTATTTTTCACAATACTTTTTTTGGATGAGTTTGGTGCCATTGTTCTTTTCGGTTAACACAGCCATATTAGCAGGCATCATTTTATTTTTAAAGGTAATTTTTCAATGGTTAGTCATACGAAAAGCAGCCATTAAGCTAAATGAGACCGATTTATGGGCATTAAGTTTCGTTTACGAGTTGTTTCTTTTGTTCATTTATCCTATCTTTCATTTAGCAAAAGCATTTTATAAACCTAACAATTGGACGAACTAGAAGATAATCTTGGTAACCTTACCACAAAGGCTGTTTACGACTATAAGTTGGTGCAGCTGGCCATTACCAAAGGTGATCAAAAAGCCTATGCCGAATTGTTACAGCGTTACCGCGAAAGTGTTTATTTTATGATGCTTAAAATGGTTAACAATAAAGATGATGCTGATGATTTAACCATTGAGGCCTTTGGCAGAGCATTTAAAAAGCTCGATCAGTATACGCCTAATTATGCGTTCAGTACCTGGTTGTTTAAAATTGCCAGTAATAATGCCATTGATTTTTTAAGAAAGAAAAAATTAACCAATTCGGTATCGCTTGATTCGCGTAATGATAATTCAGATTACGATACATCCAACCTTGTAAAATCAACCCATTTAAATCCGGAAGAGTTTTACATTAAAAAACAAAAGGTTGAAATGGTTAGGACAGTAATTGATAAGTTAAAACCAAAGTATCGTGAATTAGTTGAGCTGTTCTATTTTCAGGAATTAAGTCACGAAGAGATCTCTGAACGACTGAATTTACCAATAGGAACAATAAAGGCACAATTATTCAGAGCACGTGATTTTTTATTTGAATTGATCAAAAATTCGGAACACGGTAAAAAATAACTATCGAACTTATACACAAATATTTCCCAAACCTTACTGAAAAACAAACTAAGCAATTTGCTCAGTTAAAGGATCTGTATGCCTTTTGGAATGAACAGATCAATGTGATATCGCGAAAGGACCTTGATAATTTTTATGAGCGACATGTGTTACATTCATTGGGAATTGCCAAGGTTATAACATTTGCTCCGGGTACCAAAATAATGGATGTTGGCACAGGCGGCGGTTTTCCAGGTATTCCATTGGCTATTATGTTTCCTGAATGCCAGTTTCATTTGGTTGACAGCATTGGTAAAAAAATTAAAGTGGTAAATGAAGTTGCCATGGCAATTGGTTTAAAAAACCTTACCGCAGAGCATGAGCGAGCCGAAAAAGTAAATGATAAATACCATTTTGTGGTGAGCAGGGCCGTAACTGAATTTCCTGTATTTTATAATTGGGTAAGAGGCAAGTTTTTAAAAGAGCAATTAAATAATTTATCTAACGGCATTCTTTATTTAAAAGGAGGCGATCTGCGCGAGGAATTTGGTAAGTTTTACGATAAGTGTGATTTCTACGATCTGAATAAGTATTTTCAGGAAGAATTCTTTGAAACCAAAAAGGTGGTTTATCTTTCCATATAAATTATCTGTTTTAATATCTAAATAATTTTAAATATTTCGGGAAACCGCTATATTTGAGTGAAACAATATTTATTAATCTTTAAAAACTAAAAATTATGGCAGTAAGAGGTAAAGTAAAAAACGTTAAAGACATGGGAGGAAGTTTGTATACAGGAACAGTAACAGACACCAAGAACAATGTTGATTATCCGTATTCTTCAATTTTAGGGAAAGAATTGGGAATAATTCCGAATATGATCGTTCGTATGGAAATTATTACTGCCAGTGATGGTACTCAAATGGCAGTTTCATTAGATCCTGTGGAAAAAGGAACAGTTTTAACTGTAGATGCGGCAACTAATTCAGGTACATTAAAGGATAATGCCGGTAATACCGTAAAATTTGTACAAGATTACCTTACAGAATTAAACATTAACCCAAACGATAGAGTAAGCTATTGTATGGTTATGAATCAAGGCACATACGTTGCTACAGCTCTTCAAAAATAATATTATCGTATCAATGTGGTCAATGTAAATTGACCACTTTTTTTATGTTCAAAAAGGCATTACTATATCTTGTTTTTTGTTTTTTACCTATTGAATTTTTTTCGCAGGTATTAATAGATTCTTTATACAAACAACACACGTATTGCAATTCAGATTCTTGTCAAATTCGAATACAAAATCAATTAGTAACTGAATTGGTTTTTATTGATCTTCAAAAAGCTTTAGATATATCAGTATCAACACTTTCTAAGGTTAATAGATTTGAATTAAACAATTTTCTAACTTCAAAATCTAATTATGGAACTGTTTTACTAAAATTAGAAAGATTTGAAGAGGCTAAAGTAGTTTTTCAAGAGATCAAAAAAAATGCCATCGAAAACAAATTAGCAGATTTTATAGCTAAAGCAAACCTTGGATTATCGAAGTATTACATTGAAAAAAATGAATTAAAGTATGCAATTACTTTAGCCTTTGATGCACTCAGGCAATTCGAAAAATCACGCGACTATAACAATGTTTCCTTAAGTTATGGACAAATTGCCAGTATAAACTATAAATTAAAAAATCATACTAAGTCAATTGATTATTTTAAAAAATCACTTGAAATCGCTACGAAATATCAAATTTCAGCTAACATAGCATATGCCTACAACAACCTAGGTAATTTATATTCAACTCAAACAAAAATGTTTGATATTGCTTTAGAGTATTACAAGCGTGCATTAAATATTAGAAGGCAATATAAACATGAATTGGAAATTGCACCAATTCTATCAAATATGGCTACGATCTACATTGATCGCAAACAATATGATCTGGCAGAAACAACCTTAAATGAAGCTTTGGCTCTGAATATTAAAAATAAGCGAGATCATAGTACGGCCATAAACTTAATTAACATCGGAAATATTCATTATAACTTAAATCAATTCGATTTGGCGGATAAAAATTACCGCAGAGCATTGCAATATATCAATGATGATTTTCAGGTTAAAGAATTGCTTTATTATAACCTCGGTGAAGTAAACTTGAAACTTGGAAATTTAAAGGAAGCCTTGTTGTATAATGATACTTGCATGACCATTAAAGACAGTCTTTACAGTCGTGAAGCCATTAAATCGCTGAACGATATGCAGGTGAAATATGAAACCGAAAAAACGAAATTAGAATTAGAGAAAAAGGATCTTGAATCAAAGAATAAACAAATTGCCATTTATGCCGCTTTAGGCGGTTGTTTGCTTTTATTGGGATTGGTATTCTTTGTATTCAGAGGTTATAAGAACAAAGAAAAAACAAATTTAGCTTTAGAAGAAAAGAACAAGATCATTACTGAGAAGAGTAAGATAGTTGAAGAACAACATAAAGATATTACAGATAGCATCAAATACGCCGAACGAATTCAAACAGCTATTTTACCTCCTGATAAATTATGGCAAGAGATCCTGCCGCAATCGTTTGTGTTTTATAACCCAAAGGATATTTTAAGTGGCGATTTTTATTGGATAGAAGAAACAAAAACCCATATTTTTTTAGCTGCGGCCGATTGTACAGGTCATGGTGTACCGGGCGCTTTGGTTTCTATTGTGAATTATAATTTATTAAATAAAGCTGTTTTAGAAAAAGAATTGTCCGATCCTGCAAAGATCCTGGACCAGGTAAATATATGGCTAACTCAAGCCCTTCATCAATCATATAACGGTTCACATGTTCGTGATGGTATGGATGTGGCCATATGTGCGATCAATAAAAATACAAAAGTTATGCAGTTTGCTGGCGCCTTTAATGGTGGCTATTTAATTAAAGATGGTGAAATTACCGAACTTGTTGCCGATAAAAAGCCGGTAGGTGCGTTTATTGAAGATGATATAACTTCTTTTACAATGAAGGAATATCAATTGACCGGTAACGAATCAGTTTATTTATTCAGTGATGGTTATGCCGATCAGTTTGGCGGACCAAAAGGAAAAAAATTCAAATACAAGAATTTGCAGAATTTACTTTTAAGTGTTCAGGATCTGAGTTTTAAAGATCAGCAAAAACGAATAATGAGCAATTTTATTGAATGGAAAGGTACATATGAGCAAACAGATGACGTGCTTGTTATAGGATTTAAGTTTATCTAATATTTATCTTCTAATGTTTAAAAAATTATTTTTATTGATTGTCTTTTTAAGTTGTAGCTATAGTTCTTTTTGTCAAATATATTATGATAAAAGTAAGGTTAAGTTACAATCGTACACTAAGCAATTTGAAGCAAATTTAATTGATACTACAGGGCTTAACTTGACTAACGTTCAAAGCGGACATGAGATAATTTTAGCTGAAGTTAGGAGATTAATAAGTTTATTTGAGCTAAAAATAGATACAACTAATAGCTATACTTTTTATTTTAAAAAGAATGCGATAGACATATCGTTTAAAGGAGAGAATTTCTACCACTATGCATGATACGATTCTGTAAATATATTATTGGAATATAATTATATTTCGGGCAATCATATGTTAAGGTATTTTGACTCTTGCGGTATGCAAAGTTCGATTAGTACTGAAGATACCGCTTTTTATTACATTGAAAGACATGTAAATGATAAGAACTGTGTGTTAAGAGAAAATAGAATTCATGCGGATGGAAAATACAATAAGAAAAGTTATACCATAGTAAAGACCTACGATAATTCTGGATTCAAAGAAGCTTTTTTTGAGTTATACAATAATAAGACTATTGTAGAAAAAAAAGCAGTTGAGGAGGGATTTTATATAAGTAGAGAAACCTTATTGAAATAAAAATCAATCTAGCAAACTTTGTACAGCCAATTCATACCCCTTTAAACCAAAACCACTGATACTGCCTTTGCATTTGGCACCCAGATAAGACACGTGTCTGAAATCTTCTCTGGCAAAAATGTTACTGATGTGTACTTCAATTACAGGGGTTGTTATTGCGCCAACGGCATCAGCTATGGCAATAGAAGTGTGTGTGTATGCTCCGGCATTAATGATGATGCCGTTGTAAATGAATCCTAACTCATGTAGCTTATTGATTAACTCACCTTCCACATTGCTCTGAAAATATTCAAATGCCACATGTTTAAATTTGTGTTTTAAGGTGCTTAAATAATTTTCAAAGTCCTCATGTCCATAAATCGTTGGCTCACGTTTACCCAAAAGGTTTAAATTTGGTCCATTAATGATCGCTATCTTCATAACAGTGTAAAGATACGAATTTGTTCCTTTAATAGTAATTGTAAATTATACCTATAAGTTGAGTGTTTGGAATACATATATCGTGCGCTTTAAGCAATATTTACAGTTAGAAAAATCATTATCAAAAAATTCTATTGAGGCCTATACCGATGATCTGATAAAGCTCATGCATTATTCTGAATTGTTCCTTAACAATCAATCACCTGATAAATTCACCTATAAGCAATTAGTGAAGTTCATTGAATGGGTTTCTGAATTAGGCATTTCTCCTGCGTCGCAAGCCCGCGTCATATCGGGCATTAAAACATTTTATAAATTCCTTGTTTTAGAGAATGATATCCCTTCTAGTCCGGCCGACCTATTAGAAGGACCAAAATTAGCGCGAAAACTACCGGTTTATTTGAATGTGGAAGAGATCGATAAAATGCTATCCCTTATTGATCGCAGTAAACCCGAAGGCGAGCGTAATTTAAGTATGCTTGAAACGCTTTACAGTTGTGGTTTACGCGTGAGTGAATTGGTTAATTTAAAGATCAGTGATCTGCATTTGAACGAAGATTACATTAAAGTTACAGGTAAAGGCAGTAAAGAGCGTTTAGTGCCAATAGGTGCATCTGGTAAGCAATTAATTAAAAATTACATCAACCAAACCCGTATTCATATTCCCGTTAAAAAAGGGAATGAAGATTTTGTTTATTTGAACAGAAGAGGGTCAAAGCTTTCTCGTGTAATGGTGTTTTATATCATTAAAGATCTGGCTGAAAAAGCCGGTATTAAAAAGAAGTTGAGTCCGCATACGTTCCGCCATTCATTTGCCACACATTTGGTTGAGGGTGGGGCAGACCTAAGAGCTGTGCAGGAAATGTTGGGCCACGAAAGTATCACAACCACCGAAATATATACTCATTTGGATAAGCATTATTTACGCGATAATATTTTAAGTTATCATCCACGCAACAAAAAAGCAAATTAAGTGTTAACTTTGATGTATAATGAAAACCTTTAACGTACCGGAATTTTATCGTAGCCCGATCATTGCAAAAGTAAAGCAGTTTCGTAAGGTTCAAGATCCTCGTAAAAAGGATACAAGCCCTACTGTATTGGATTTTGGTCCGGTTAAATATTACATTGCCCGCCATTTTGGTTTTTGTTATGGCGTTGAAAATGCTATTGAAATTGCCTTTAAAGCTTTAGAAGAAAATGAAGGTAAGCGCATTTATCTGTTAAGTCAGATGATCCATAATCCGGAAGTAAATAAGGATCTTACCGAAAGAGGTGTACAGTTCTTACAAGATACACATGGCGAACAATTGATACCTTTTGATGTGCTAACAGCCGAAGATGTGGTTATGATCCCTGCTTTTGGCGCGCCTTTGGAGCTTTTGGATCTGTTAGAGAAAAAAGGAATTAAAACCGAATCTTACAATACAACTTGTCCGTTTGTTGAGCGTGTTTGGAAAAAATCAGAGCAAATTGGTAAAACCAAACATACCATTATTATACACGGTAAACATAATCACGAAGAAACCCGTTCAACCTTTTCGAGAAGTAAAGTACATAGCGATGCGGTAATTGTATTGCGCGATATGGAAGAGGCAAAGTCATTGGCGCGATATATCAGCGGCGATGGTTCACAAATTGAATTTGAAAAGGAATTCAAAGGGCGTTTTACACCCGGATTTTCAATTAACCATCATTTATTTAAGGTGGGTGTGATCAACCAAACTACTATGTTGGCAACAGAAACCGAGGAGATAGCCAATTACTTTAAAGAGATCATGGTTAAGAAATTTGGTGAAGAGAACATCAAAGATCATTTTGCCGATACCCATGATACTTTGTGTTATGCAACCAATGAAAATCAGGATGCTACTTATGGTTTGTTGAGTACAGATGCTGATCTGGCCATTGTGGTTGGCGGTTATAACAGCAGTAACACTTCGCATTTGGTGGAGTTGTTGGAACGTAAATTTCCAACCTATTTTATTTCATCTGCCAAAGAAATACAAGGCACAAGCATTCATCATTTCGATTACCCAAATAAAAAGCATTTAGTTACCCCAAACTTTTTACCTGGCAATAAACCACTTAAAGTGATCATTACCAGTGGTGCCAGCTGCCCCGATTCGTTACTGGATGATTTGATCCATCAGATAAATAAACTGTTAGGCGCAACAAAAAAAGAAGACGAAGTTTTAACAGATCTAAAGGCCTTTGGTCAATAAACTGCCAAAAAACTTTAGCTTTGAACATGAATTTAAATTTAAATAAACCCATCATATTTTTTGATCTGGAAGCAACCGGTTTGATCATTGGATTGGATCGAATAGTGGAGATTTGCTTATTAAAAGTAAATACCGATAATAGTACCGAAACAAAAACCTGGCGCATTAATCCCGAAATGCCTATCCCTGAAAAGATATCGAAGCTACATGGTATTTATGATGCGGATGTGAAAGATTGCCCAACCATAAAGGAATTAGCACCAAAGATCATACAATTTATTGGTGATGCCGATCTTGCAGGATATAACAGTAATAAGTACGATGTGCCCTTGTTAGTTGAGGAATTATTGCGGGCTGAAGTTGATTTTGATCTGAAGAACAGAAAACTGGTGGACGTGCAAAATATCTTTCATGTGATGGAGCCTCGTAACCTGTCAGCAGCCTATAAATTTTATTGCAACAAGAATTTAGAGAATGCGCATACAGCCGAGGCAGATACGCAAGCTACCTTTGAGATATTTAAAGCACAAATTGAACGTTATAAGGATACCGAATTAGAGGATGACAAAGGAAATAAATTTAAGCCGGTTACAAATGATATTGGCAAACTCAGCGAAATAACAACTAGTAAAAATAAGTTTGTTGATCTGGCCGGAAGGATCGTTTATAACGATAAAGGTGTTGAAGTATTTAATTTCGGTAAGCATAAAGAAAAACCGGTAAAAGAGGTATTTGAAAAAGAACCTAGTTATTATAACTGGATGATGAATGGCGATTTTCCTTTGTACACCAAAAAGGTTTTAACTCAAATTAGATTAGGGATGTTGAAAAAGTAATTTTGCAGATCATTTTTTCTTTCTAATATTTGCACCATCAAAATGTTATCTAATACCACTATAAAAAAATCAAAGTGTAAATGGCTGTAAAGCCATGTATTAGTTATTGGAGGCTACGCGCTTCCTTCCCCCAGCAAGTCTTAATAATTATCTAAATTAAAAACCGAATAAAAGTTTAATTTAGTCTCCGTTTTAAAAAACAGACTAAATCAATTCATAAATAGTATTTGAACATGTTAATTCAAAAATTTGGAGGCACCAGTGTAGGAAGTGCCCAACGTATAAAAGATCTGGTAAAATTAGTAGTTAATCCAACTACAAAAATTGTTGTATTAAGCGCTATGAGCGGTACAACAAACTCATTGGTTGAAATTTGTAACGCCCTTTATTCTAAGAATACAAAAAAGGCTAATGAACTTATTTCTGTTTTAAAAACAAAGTATGAAAAAGAAATTGCAGAGCTGTATTCAAAACCCGAGTCATTGGCAAAAGCAAAAGACCTGATCATAAATCATTTTGAATACATTAAGAACTTTACGCTTGACATGTTCACCGCTAATGAAGAAAAAGCCATTTTAGCCCAAGGTGAATTATTAAGCACTGCCATGTTCCATTATTATTTGGAGGAAATTGGAGTAGAATCTGTATTGTTACCTGCTTTGAATTTCATGCGTATTGATGCGAATGATGAGCCGGATATGGCTTACATTGAGACCAATATTAAATTGGAGTTAGATAAAAATCCAAACAACATCTTATTCATTACGCAAGGTTATATTTGCCGTAATGCGTTTGGTGAAATAGATAATTTAAAACGCGGGGGTAGTGATTATACGGCTTCTATAGTTGGTGCAGCCATCAGAAGTGAAGAAGTTCAAATTTGGACAGACATTGATGGCATGCATAATAACGATCCGCGAATTGTTAATAAAACACACCCAATTAAAGAGCTGAGTTTTGATGAAGCTGCGGAGTTAGCTTATTTTGGCGCCAAGATCCTGCATCCAACCTGTATTTTACCTGCACAAAAACGCAATATTCCGGTTCGATTAAAAAACACCATGCAGCCTGATGCTGAAGGTACTTTGATTGCCAATATTGCAACTCAGGAAGGTATTAAAGCAGTTGCAGCAAAGGATGGTATTACAGCCATCAACATTAAAAGCGACCGAATGCTTTTAGCACATGGTTTTTTAAGAGCCGTATTCGAAATTTTTGAACGCTTTAAAACACCTATTGATATGATCACAACCAGTGAGGTGGCAGTATCTTTAACTATTGATACAGATAAGAACCTGGATGATATTTTAAAGGAATTAAAAGAAATTGCAGTAGTTGAAGTGGAGAAGGATCAAACCATCATTTGTGTGGTTGGTCAGTTACCTAAAGAAAAACCGGGTTATGGGTTTAAGGTATTAGAATCACTAAAGGACATTCCTTTACGAATGGTATCTTATGGTGGAAGTGCCAATAACATTTCAGTGTTAGTGAGCAGTGATAAAAAGAAAGAGGCGCTGATGGCATTGAACAAAGGAATTTTTAATTATTAATATTAAAACGAATCAAATGTTTACTAAAGAACAAATTGAGCGTTTTAAATCATTAGAAACGCCTTTTTATTATTACGATACCGATCTGCTTGATAAAACTTTACAAGCCATTAAAAAAGCTGCACCAAAGGAATATCACATCCATTATGCACTTAAAGCCAATTCTAATCATAAATTACTGGCTTTAATAAAAGATGCCGGTTTTGGAGCTGATTGTGTGAGTGGTAATGAGGTAAAGCGTGCTGTTGAATTGGGTTTCGCATCAAAGGATATTGTTTTTGCAGGGGTGGGGAAGAGCGATGCGGAGATAAACTACGCTTTAGATAATGATATTTTTTGCTTTAATGTTGAGAGTACTGCTGAGCTGAGTGTGATCAATGAATTGGCAAAGGCTAAGAATAAAACTGCAAAAGTGGCTTTACGCATTAATCCAAATGTGGATGCACATACGCATAAGTATATTACTACGGGGCTGGAAGAAAATAAATTTGGAATTAATCCTTATGAATTTGATGTGGTTTTAAGTTTGATAAAAACATTGTCAAATATTCAATTGATAGGTTTGCACTTTCATATTGGTTCTCAAATAACAAGTTTAACGCCATTTAAAAACCTTTGCACCCGTGTAAATGAGATCAATCAATGGTTCATTGAAAAAGGCTATTTATTGCCAAATATCAATTTAGGTGGTGGTCTAGGTATCAACTATCAGGAGCCGGATAAAGAAGCTATTGTTGATTTTGAAGCTTACTTTAATGTATTCAAACAATTCCTTGAATTGAAGCCGGGCCAGTCCGTTCATTTTGAATTAGGAAGGGCTATAATTGCACAATGCGGTTCGTTGATAAGCAGAGTGCTTTATATTAAGAATGGTATCAATACCAATTTCGCCATATTAGATGCCGGTATGACCGAGTTAATTCGGCCGGCATTATACCAGGCTTATCATAAGATCGAAAATTTAACAAATACATCCCCTTCAAATGTTAAATACGATGTTGTTGGGCCAATTTGTGAAAGCAGCGATTGCTTTGGCAAGGCTGTTCTGTTGCCTGAAACCAAACGTGGCGACCTGATCGCCATTAGAAGTGCAGGTGCTTACGGCGAGGTGATGAGTAGTTCTTATAACCTAAGGGATCTGGCTAAATCTGTATTTTAGCAATCCAATTGGTTCACATTTTAAATTTGTTTATATCCGTTTTTTTTATACATTGTACTACAAATACAGTCATTTAACTTATTTTGGCATATGTTTTGCTTTAAGTACAATTAATATGAAGAATAAACAAAATCTAAAGTGGACAGCAATAGTATTATTTGTAGTCCTTTTCAATTTATTAAACGCTAAAACATTTAATGGTAAAGATGTTTTTGGAACGAGAACATTTATTGAAAATAAAGGTCAGTTTGATAAATTATACATTACCAATGAGCCAATAAAATATGGTATAGATAATGGTAATGAGCAAATTTATTTTACGCCTAAAGGTTTGGTTTATGTGTTAGTTAAACGTCATCAAACTAACGAAGCGCTCGACGAGAAGGAAGAGCGAGAAAACATTCCCAATGAGATATTTACGGTAAACATGAATTGGCTGAATGCGAATCAAAACATTCAAATTGTAGCCGATCAAAAACAATCTCATTATTTCACTTATGGCGATGCTTCTAAAAATGCTGCATGTTATAAGAAGATCACATATTTAAACGTATACAATAATATAGACATTGAATACATCATACCTGATGATAAGGAAGTAGGTATTAAATACAACGTGATCTTGCACAAAGGCGCTGATCCAAAAGACATTAAAATTGCCTACAGTGGCGATGTGAGTTCTATCTTTAAAGATCAAAGTGAGGTGAAAATTTTAACACCATTAGAAGCAATAGTAGAACATACGCCTAATAGTTTTTATAAGGATGGCACAAAGATCGAATCGAATTTTACTTTAACTGAAAATGTTATCGGTTTTGAATTTCCTAATGGCTTTGATGCCAAAAAAGAAGTAATAATCGATCCTTGGGTAACTAACATTACAACCTTATCGCCAAGTAATTATGGCTATGATGTTGATCATGATAATTTTGGAAACTTGTTTGTTTACGGTGGAAACAACTCAAACAAGATCGCTAAATACAATAATTTGGGTGTTTTACAGTGGACCTTCCCGGGAGTAATAACGGTTCCGGCTTGGGCTTCTAATACCTATGCCGCTAACTTTGTAGTTCATCGTACAACCGGTAAATGTTATACCGGTCAGGGTTTCATCTCGGCAGGTACACAAATTATTCGTTTAGATGCAGCCGGTAACTACGATAACTTAATTAGTAATCAGGTGTCAACCTGGAAAGAAGTTTGGGATATGGCCTACCATTGTTCAACAGGTCAGATCTATGGTTTCGGAGGTAGTACATCGTCAAATCAATCGGGTGCAATTATCGATCAAATTACAGGATCATGCACACCTGTTGCATTCTTTACAATTGGTTCAACTGCTCATGATGTTGTATCACATGCTATTGATAATGTTGGCGAGATCTATTTCTTATACGCTTCGGTTGCATCTTCTGCTTTTATTAATAATCGATTAGGTAGAATTAATTCTGCTTTCACGTCATCTGTTTGGTTAGCCCCAACAAATTACAACACCATGCAAGAGTCGGCCAACAAATCGCAATATGTTGGTGGAAGTGCATCTTCAAATGGTTTTAATGCCTTAGCTGTAAACACCAATTATTTATACTATTACGATGGGTACAATTTATCTACCTATAACAAAAACACGGGTGCACAAATTAGTTCAACAACAATTACCGGATACAATCCTCGCTCACAAGGCGGTATAGCTGTTGATGATTGTAATAATGTATATTTAGGTGGTAATAATGGCGATATTATTTCCTTTCATTATACAGGAACGAGTTTTATTCCATTGCCTAGTATTAACTTAAATGTTACCACTACTAACAAATACGTATACGATATCAAATTTGAAAAACCGGCTAACTTATTATATGTTTCAGGTAGTGGTTTTGTGGGTACGTTCATTGCAGCCAATAGTACCACCTGTTCGTTATTAGCAGATTGTAATTATAACATTCCACCTTCAAACACGGTTATATGCCATGGTGCTGTTGCAACTGTTAGTATTGGAAATCCAAATAATTTAACCAACCCGAGTTATTCGATACAACCTGCAGGACAAACACAATCTACTCCTATTTTTACCGTTTCGCCTAATTCAACTACGAACTATACTTTATTTATTACCGGAACAAATTCACAAAACACAACGAGCACAAACACAACAGTTGTTACAGTAACCGTTGTGCCAAACCCGGTTGTAACACCTTCACTTACTAATGGTACATGTGCCAATCCTGTAACCAGCAGTGTAAACTTAAATGTAGCATTTACACCAAGTGGAACCGCAAACTATAATGTTACCTGGAGCCCGGTGCCTGCAACAGTTACCACCGCCAATAGCGGAACAGCCGCGGGTTTACCTCCCGGTGTAACATCTGTAACAATTACAACTGATAACGGCTGTAAAACAATAGCCAGCTTTAGCGTACCACCGGTACCACAACCGGCAAGTTTTGTGATCGTAAATCCGAGTAACGATTACACGGTAACATGTTTAAACCCGAATGTGGTATTAACAACGAGTGTAACCAATGGCGTACCGTTGAGTTTTACGTGGTTCCCA
>JBKDKI010000014.1:0-4583 GCA_046345155.1 Sphingobacteriaceae bacterium | reverse complement strand
AAGTAAAAAGTATGAATCCGACATAACTTTTAGCTTATATAACGCCTATAGTCGCCGTAATCCATTTTTTGTATTTTATGAAGAGGTTAAAAATGATGCCGGACAAACAGTACAGTTTAAACCTACACTTGTATCGTTATTTCCAATATTGCCAGCTGCTACCTATAATTTTAAATTTTAACATTAATACTATTAAACAGTGAGAAAAAAATGAAGTTACAGATCTCAATAATTATATTAACTGTAAGCTTTTTGATTGGCTGCAGAAAGGAAATTAAACTAAACTTACCGGTTTATGAGCCTAAGATGGTTCTTGAATTTTATCTTGAAAACAACAAAACTTTAAATTGCCTTTTGCAAGAAAGTATTAATTATACTGATACCAGCAGGTTTAAACTAATTGATAATGCACTTGTTATTTTAAGTTACAATGGCTTAAGCGACACCTTGTTTAATACATTTTATTTTGATCCAAAATTTCAGAAAGTATACAATTACCACAATCCAAAAATATTTCAATTACAACCAAATATTGAATATCAGGTATATGTAAAGGATAGTAAAGGAAGGGTGATGACTGGTAAAACAAAGCTTAATAAGCTAGTACCAATCGATACATTAGTTTACAATTATGATGCTAGTAATAAGGCGGCGGTTGGGCTAATTTTCAGAGATACACGGGCAACAAAAAATTATTACAGGATTGTTGCTTATAAAGACGCCCCAATAGTTAACGAAGGAGATGTTTGGGATATCACTTTTAACGACAATCTTTTTAATGGTGACCAATTTAGTTTTTATACCGGATATGCATTTAATCCCGGAGATACTGTAACCGCTAGATTATATCACCTTACAGAGGAACATAATAGCTTCACTGAATCAGTAAATAATGCTCAGGCCTCCAACGGAAATCCTTTTGGGCAACCTGCAAATATAATAACAAACCTTACTGGTGGAATAGGTGTTTTTACAACTTTGAATTTTATGGAGAAAAATGTGATAATCCAGTAACCATTTCGTTTCGTGTTAAAAAGATAAGTAATTTAATTCTCACTCTGTTGTATTTCTTAATATTTGTTCAGTATTTTCTTTTTACAAAATTTAGCGGCGGAGTATCAACTATGGCAACTACCATACTAATTTAGCTTATCGGCAACAGGTAAAAGATAATCTTAGGGTCGGTTTCGAAGTACAATATGGTTCGCCCAAATACTGTTTCGTAGGAGGAATGCCTTTTGAAAAAGGATATGTTTGGATCTTGAATATTCCTTTGAGTTTCAAGATAAACGAACAGGAACGAATAAGATTGGATGGTTTTGTAAGATCCGGATTCAGATTTCAGGGAATCTTGATCCGGACAATAATGGAAGGGAAGATAGTCTTCTTAATAGAAGAGCTATGCTTTTTGGAGCAGGTTAACCTGTTAATGTGAAATTGACTGAAAAGTTGAACTAAAGCAGTGGCGTATTATTAACCGCAGCTTTAGAGGTTACTCCTACTAATTTTTCCGGTAGTTTATTTTGAGACTGCTTTTAAACAAAAATACTGCAAGTACATTCACTACTACTATTTGAAAAAGCGGTAATCAATTAAATAAACACGATAACTTTAGTGAAAGTTGGCATTCGCTTGTTTCGAGGTTTATAATAAAAAAATAGGAGGAATTCAAAGTTCAATAAATACTTAAGCATTGATCCGTTTCAAAAAGTAATTGAACATCAAATATTGAGTCAAGTGATGAAATTAGAATTTGTGCTTAAATATTAAACTATGATATTATTTTTTAATTGGTAATGAAGCTTTTAATATTTTAGATCAATAAAAGTCTATATCAATAACTAACTTATAAAGTTAAGCGTCTAAATTTAGAAATATATTTTAATGGCAAATTTAGAAGTTATATTTAAGTGGTTTATTTTAAATATAAACATTTTTAATCTCTGGTTAATAATTACACATTTAAGCAAAAAGAAATGAAAATTTGAAACTGGAATATCACGAATATCTTAACTTTTATTTTGTAGATAATAGTTACCCTATCTTGTACTCTGTTTTGTGTTTAACGCAAGTCATAACAAACGAACTCTGAACATGACCAATGTTTTCGGTAGCAGCCAACTTATTTGTAATAAAGTCTTGATAATGATTCATGTTGTTAATAACAACTTTTAATAAATAATCGAATGTCCCGGCAGTATGGTAGCATTCCATAACCTCATCCAATTTTACAATTGATTGCTCAAACTTCTTTAGTAAAGGTTTTGAATGCACCTGAAGCGATACTTTGCAATATACAATCAGGGTTTTCCCAATTTTTTCTTTGTTTAATAAGGCAACGTATTTTTCAATCACGCCATATTTTTCTAATCGTTTTATCCTTTCATATGTTGGTGTTGTTGATAACCCTATTTTATCTGCTATCTGCTTTGTATTTAATGATGAATCTATTTGTAACAGATGTAGAATATTTTTATCCAGTTTGTCTAGTTTTTCCATTTAGTTTATTTTTCCTTTTTTGTAATTAATATTGAGAAAAAATAGTTTATATATCTATTATTTGATACAAATATAGATATATAATCTTTATGTATGTCATACTATAGAATTAAATATTATATTATGTAGCTTTGTAATTTATTAAACTATTTCAAACATGTCTAAAATTAAACTTAATTCCAAAAACACAAAAAAAATGCATCCTGAAAGTTTAATGATGAGTTATGGATATAAACCTGAACTGTCAGAAGGCGCAGTAAAATGCCCTATTTTCCAAACATCAACTTTCGTTTTTAAAACTGCAGAAGAAGGAAAATCATTCTTTGAAGTAGCATATGGAAAAAGAGAGCTACGACCTAAAGAAGAAACAGGGTTGATCTACAGCCGAATTAACAATCCTGATTTAGAAATTCTTGAAAATCGACTTTGTTTATGGGATCAAGCTGAAGATGGAGCTGTTTTTGAAAGTGGAATGGCGGCAATTAGCACAACCATTTTGGAGTTCTTAAAACCCGGTGATCTGCTCTTACACAGTGAGCCCATTTACGGTGGATCAGATCATTTCTTTAAACACATTCTTGCAAAATTTGGCATACATAGCGTTGGTTTTATGCCTAATCAAACAAAAGATGAGGTATTAAATTTAATTAAATCAACGGGTAAAGCTGAGAAGCTTGCAATGATTTTTATTGAGAGTCCGGCAAACCCTACGAACGATTTAATCGACATGAATTTATGTGTGGATATTGCAGAGCAATTTTCTTCGAAAGATAAAAAAGTAGTTACTGCAATTGACAATACATTTCTTGGCCCTGTATTTTCTCATCCATTGAAGCATGGTTTTGATTTGGTTTTATATTCAGCAACAAAATATATCGGCGGGCATAGTGACGTAATTGCAGGTGCTTGTGTTGGATCATTTTCACTTATGAAGCGAATAAAATCATTCAGAAGTATTATGGGAACAATGGCTTCACCAAACACAGGCTGGCTTCTTATGAGAAGTTTGGAGACATTGAAAATGCGAATGACACTGCAAACAGAAAATGCTATAAAAATTGCCAACTGGCTTAATAGACATCCGAAAATAGAAAAAGTATATTATCTCGGTCTTTTAAAAGAAGGGGATAAACAGTATCCTATTTATAAACAACAGTGTTTGTCGCCTGGCGCTATGATAAGTTTTGATGTGAGAGGAAATGAGCAAACGGCATTTAAAGTATTAAATGCAATGAAACTAATTAGGTTGGCTGTAAGTTTAGGCAGCACAGAGTCGCTCGCAGAACATCCATATTCAATGACACATGCTCCAGTAAAAGATGAATTGAAAATGAGAATGAATTTAACAGAGAAGATGATTCGGTTATCTGTTGGCGTGGAGCATTATGAGGATATTATATTTGATATTGAACAGGCATTGCAAAATGCATAAAGTAATACTAATGCCGTTGTTGCATTTATAGTTTCTTTGTTAAATTAAGATATATGGGGTAACAAATTACTGATTTCTTACCATTCCATAACACTTTTCTGGTTTACTTAAAATACCTTAATAAAAGTAACATTAAATTACTTTCACAGTGATACAGTTCATCATTCATTAATACAATATTTAGCCTGCTGGGCCATCCCAAGGTTGTCATCAATGTAATTTGCAATGTCCTGTATGTCATTGTTCTAGTAATAGTGGGCTAAAAGAATAGCACTTATTTCTTTTTACAGTTTTTTAATATTTATAAAAATCAATGGTAGGATCAACATCAATTTCTAAATAAATGTATTTTTTTTGAAACAGATGCTACTTATCAGTTGTACTTATGTAAACCAGCTCAGATGCTAATATAACAAAAGTAAATATATAGGTGCGAAATGTGTAAGATAGTTAAATAATGTGATAAAACAACTAAATCAGAATTGCTACTAATATTATATATCTCCTTTTAATTCACTCGCTCTAATTATACTTTCCCATCGTTTAATCGGATCGCGCAAAATATACTACTTGTGTAGTATTTACCTTTAAATTCTATAAAGTTAATTTTGTTTGTGTTAACCGTAGCTAATTACAAATGAAAGTCACCTAT
>JBKDKI010000013.1:0-3762 GCA_046345155.1 Sphingobacteriaceae bacterium | reverse complement strand
TAAAGGCATTACTGGTCCTGCATTTGGCGCGAGTGGCGATACTTACAAATACATTTGGTCAGCTCAAGCCGGAGTACGTTTTGCATTGGGGAAAAATCCAACTACTAAATCATTATTGCTCGAACCTTCATTCTAATTTATTAAAAGAAAAAATCATGAAAAAGAATATTATTACAATTATTATTGCCATGTCTGCAATCTTAACAATCAAAGCTCAGGAAGTTTCAAAATCGAATAAAATCGGTTGGTTCATAACGCCGGAAATTGGTGCGATGTTTTTAGAGGATCACATTGGAAATTCAGTAGGTGCCTCATTCGGCATGAAAGTTTGGCAAAACAGATTGAAAATCGGCATCAATGCTTACGGCAGAAGTGGTCCCATCAATCCAAAAACATTTACGATAGAGGCTTACAATGGTCAGACCTACAAAGGAAGCAGTACATTGACACTACGGGCCGACTACGGAACCATTGGCCTTATGATTGCCCCAACCTTTAAAATAAAAAATGTAGAAATCGATGTGCCTATCAGCTATGGAATGGGCGGCGGAGGTTTTTATTTGGTAGGAGATGACAGAAAAACACCTGATGGAGCAAGGGTTAGTGAATGGGAGAACAAACTCATGAATGGAGAAGATGCAGCATCAGGTAGTTGGTTGGAATTTGGGATGAGAGGATTTTTTCCTACTAAAATAAAAGGGATTCAAGTTGGAGCAGGTGTTCATTACTCCATGGTTCAAGGATGGAAAACCTATTACGACCCAAGCGGAGAATTTTACAATAATAAATTTCGTGCTTCCTTGTTTGTGAATTTTGGATCTTACTAAGATTGATTTATAACTCAAAACCTTTTTGACACATTTGTGTAAGGTTAAACTTTCTGCCCTAATTAGTTTTGTACTCTCAGCTAATATAATTTATGAAAAACAAAAAACTTTACACCACGATAAATGTAATATTCTCGTCCTTCATGCTTTTTAGTGCCATAGGAGAATTAACCTTAAATGAGACCGTAGTTCATTCCATGGAGCTTATTCAGATGCCTGTTTACCTGCTTTACCTGCTCGGTATTTTAAAAATATCAGGAATTATTGCCTTATGGTTTTCTCCTTACAAATGGATCAAGGAATGGGCTTACGCGGGATTCACATTTGATTTTATCGGAGCCATTTTTGGATTTATCGCAACAGGAAATCTTGTAATGCCGGATATCATTATGGCTCCGGTGGGTTTGATGCTGTGTTTGGCAACTTTTTATTTATGGAAAAAAACAAATGATACAGTCTGATATGTTTTTAAAATTAAAATTTAGCATTACATTTTTTCTAATGGTAATGTCATTTTTTTTGCATGCGCAAAAAGCAATAACACTTAAGGGCAAAGTATTTGATAAAAGTACTAAAGAAACATTGGTTGGTGCAACGGTTTTTATTCAGGAAAAAAAAGTAGGAACAACTACCAATGCCTTGGGTGAATTTGAAATCACTACCAGTGAAAATGTAGCTCGGTTTAAAGTTGCCTACATAGGATATAGAGATACTATAATTGTTGTTTCGAACAATAGTTCATATTATTCAATTGCTTTAGTTCCTGCGTATAGGTCGCTCAATGAGGTACAAGTTATTTCAAGTAAAGATGATCCAAAGGAAAAAGTAAATGATGTACAAATGGGTGTTGATAGAATATCTATGGCCGAAGCTAAATTACTTCCTGCAATACTTGGAGAAGTTGATATTTTAAAAGTTTTACAATTAAAGCCCGGGGTTAAATCCGGAGGCGAAGGCACCGCTGGTTTTTTTGTTAGAGGAGGTAGTAACGATCAAAACTTAATTTTAGTTGAACATGCACCGGTTTATAATCCTAGCCATTTATTTGGTTTTTTTAGTGTATTTAACTCAGATGCCATTAACAATGTAACACTATATAAATCTGGATTTCCATCACAATATGGAGGTAGATTATCGTCGGTATTAGATGTAGAAATGAACAAAGGCCAGGCAGATTCTATAGCTGTTCAGGGCGGCATCGGTTTGCTTGCATCACGACTAACAATTAATTTACCGATTATAAAACGAAAACTCTCCATTCTTGTCTCGGGTCGCAGAACCTATGCTGATTTAATTACAAATTACTTAAATAAACTCAATAAAAATAAACCAGATTTTACACCTATACCTGCTTATTATTTTTACGATTTTAATAGCGCTGTTGATTATCAAATTAATGATAAGAATAAACTGTCGTTGAATGGTTATTTCGGAAATGATTTTTTTCGGTTTAAAGGTGATAATTTTAGTGCTAATTTGTTGTGGGGTAATCGTTCTGCAACCCTCGAATGGAAGCATCGTTTCAATAGTCGCATGAATGTGTCTACGGCTTATTTCACTTCCGGTTATCTCTATAGAATTAACACAAGCTTTTCTGAAATAAGTTTAAGTCTGGGGTCTAGAATATGGGATCAGGGTTTGGTAAATAATTGGAGTTATTATGTTAACGAAAAGCATACACTTAAATTTGGAGTTAGTGGAATATATCATCGTTTTACAGTAGGTGAGTATGGTATATCAGCCGAGTTTACTGATATAAAAGATGGTCAAAAAATTGAAGCAGGAGAATTTGGAGCTTACGTATCACATACTTGGAAAATTAATAAAAGAGTGGAGCTTTTATCAGGATTGAGAAATTCAACATTTAATAATAGGAATAAAACATTTAATAATCTTGAGCCGCGTTTAGCGTTAAAAACTAGTATTAATTCAAATTCAACCATAAAAGCAAGTTATGCCAGAATGTATCAATATTTACATTTGGTAAGCAGCAGTGCAGCTTCATTGCCTACAGATGTTTGGTATCCTAGTGAAGAAGGAATTCAGCCACAGCGCTCTGATCAGGTATCGCTTGGCTTTCATCAGTCTATATCAGAGAATAAATATTTTGCCTCAATTGAGGGCTATTACAAGTGGATTAACAATGCCATTGATTTTAGAGATGGTGCTCAATTATTTGCAAATCCAAATTTAAATAAGGAATTTGTTTTTGGAAAAGGCTGGGCCTATGGTTTAGAAACATACATTGAAAAAAAGAAAGGCAAAACAACCGGGTGGATAGGATATACTTTATCATGGTCGTGGCGTCAGTTTGATAAAATTAATTTCGGAGAGCCCTTCCATCCCAGATTTGACAGAAGACATGACATATCTATAGTTATCATGCATAAATTAACAAAGCGCTTAAGCCTTAGTGGTACATGGGTTTATAGTACAGGTAATTATGCAACAATTGCAGGCGGCAGATTTGCTTTTCAAGATGCCTTACCTGACCAAATAAGCGCAACACCCGATTATCTGAAAAGAAATGATTTTCAAATGCCGCCAACTCATCGTATGGACCTAGGTTTAGTATGGAAACTGAGAAGTAAAAAGTATGAATCCGACATAACTTTTAGCTTATATAACGCCTATAGTCGACGTAATCCATTTTTTGTATTTTATGAAGAGGTTAAAAATGATGCCGGACAAACAGTACAGTTTAAACCTACACTTGTATCGTTATTTCCAATATTGCCAGCTGCTACCTATAATTTTAAATTTTAACATTAATGCTATTATACAGTGAGAAAAATATGAAGTTACAGATCTCAATAATTATATTAACTGTAAGCTTTTTGATTGGCTGCAGAAAGGAAATTAAACTAAACTTACCGGTTTATGAGCCTAAGATGGTTCTTGAATTTTATCTTGAAAACAACAAAACTTTAAATTG
>JBKDKI010000012.1:0-31129 GCA_046345155.1 Sphingobacteriaceae bacterium | reverse complement strand
CAATTGGTTTTTGCATGCTTTCAAGAGCATACCAGGTTGAGTTAATGTTGGTAGCTTTTGAATCGTTAATGAATTCAATGCCGTTGATTGAGGCAACAAATTCTAAACGGTGTTCAATTCCTTGAAAGTCTTGTAAACTTTCTTTGATGATCTCCTTACGCACATCTACGATACGCGTTGCCAGAGACGCTGCCATGGAGTTGTAAACGTTGTGTTTACCCTGCAGTGCTAGTTGTTCAATTGTCATAATTAAGGGATTTTGGTTTGGTTTATAATTAAGGGTTATTTGGTTATTGGTTAAAAATGCGCCATCGCCTTCAATTGGTTTTTTGATGCTGAATGGCACAAGCTGAACCGGACTATTCCAGTTCTTCATGTATTCCTTCATTACTTCGTCATCTGTATTGTATACAAATGAATCTTCGGATTTTTGGTTTTGAACGATCCTGAATTTAGAAGCAATGTAGTTCTCGAATTTGTAGTCATAACGATCAAGGTGGTCAGGCGTAATGTTAAGTAATACAGAAACGTTTGCTCTGAAATTATACATGCCATCTAATTGAAAGCTGCTTAATTCCAGAACGTAATAATCAAAATTTTCGGTAGCTACCTGTAAAGCAAAGCTCTTTCCTACATTCCCGGCAAGGCCAACATTGTAACCTGCTTTTTTAAGAATGTGATAGGTAAGCATGGTGGTAGTGGTTTTACCGTTTGAGCCTGTAATGCAAATTGTTTTAGCATTCGTATAACGTCCGGCAAATTCGATCTCGGAGATCACAGGAATATTTTTTTCCTTGAGCTTTACGATCAATTCTGCTTTATCAGGTATACCAGGACTTTTTATCACTTCAGTAGCGTTCAATATTTTTTCTTCGGTATGTTTGCCTTCTTCAAAATCAATTTGATTCTTTAAAAGTTGCTCGCGGTATTTTTCTTTAAAAGTTCCTTTATCACTTAAAAAAACGTCATAGCCTTTTTGCTTTGCCAGTATTGCACTGCCAACGCCGCTTTCGCCTCCACCTAATATGACCATTCGTTTATTCACGTTTTGTTATCGTAGTTTTAATGTTACAAATGTGAGTACCGCTAGCATGATGCCTATGATCAAAAAGCGCATAACGATCTTTGATTCATGGAATCCAACTTTTTGATAGTGATGATGTAATGGTGCCATTTTAAATAAGCGATGTGTTTGCGCGTATTCTAATCCTTTACGTTTCTTTTGGTATTTGAAATAATAAACCTGCAGGATCACTGAAAGATTTTCAACTAAGAAAATACCGCACAAAATAGGGATCAATAATTCTTTGCGGATTGAGATGGCGTAAACTGCTATGATACCGCCAATAGCTAAACTTCCTGTATCACCCATAAATACCTGTGCAGGAAATGAGTTGTACCATAGGAAGCCGATACAAGCGCCAATGAATGCAGCAATGAATACAACTAACTCACCAGAGTTTGGTATGTACATGATGTTGAGATAATCGGCAAAAATGGTATTACCCGATACATATGCCAAAATACCAAGCACCACGCCAATGATCGCGCTGGTACCTGCGGCCAATCCATCAATACCATCGGTGATATTAGCGCCATTTGAAACTGCGGTTACAACTAATATAACCATTGGAATAAATATCAACCAGCCATATTTTGCGCAATCTTCACAAGCCCACGAAATAAATTTGGCGTAATCTAATTCGTTGTTCTTTACAAATGGAATAGTTGTTTTTAATGTTTTAACCGGTGTTTCGGCGTACTTCGGGATCTTTAGATTTTGTTGAGCAACCGGAATATCTTTTGAAATTGCCCACGCATCTTTTGCATTTGATTCCAAGCGTTCTTTCACAACTACATCCGGATGAAAATATAATACACAACCAACAATTAATCCAATACCGATCTGTCCTATGATCTTGAATTTCCCTTGTAAACCTTCTTTGTTCTTTTTAAATACTTTGATGTAGTCATCTAAAAATCCTAATCCACCTAACCAAATGGTAGAGATGATCATAAGAATGATGTATACATTTAAAACTTTTGCAAATAAGAGTGTTGGAATTAAAATTGCAGCAATGATGATCAATCCACCCATGGTTGGTGTACCGCTTTTCTTTGCCTGACCTTCCAAGCCTAATTCACGAATTGTTTCACCAATTTGTTTACGACGAATAAATTCAATGATGCGTTTTCCAAATATCAACGAGATGATCAACGACGTGATCAACGCTAATGCTGCACGGAACGAAATGTAATTGAATACACCGGCTCCAATAAAGTTGAAGTGTTTGTCTAAATATGAAAATAAATAATACAGCATTATACTTCTATTTCGTTAATGGTTTCTTTAAAAATTTTATAGTCATCAAAATCGTGTTTCACACCTTTTATTTCCTGATATTTTTCGTGGCCTTTTCCTGCAATCAAAATAATGTCGCCTGTTTTTGCAAGTGTACATGCAGTTCGTATTGCTTCTTTACGATCGGAGATGCGTAATGTTTTTTTACCATCAGCAGGTGAAACTCCCTTTTGCATTTGGTTCAATATCTCTTCCGGATCTTCGCTTCGCGGATTATCAGAAGTAAGAATGATCTTGTTGCTGTATTCACATGCAATGGCCGCCATAACCGGACGCTTGGTCGTATCTCTGTCGCCGCCACAACCAACCAATGTGATCACTTGTTCGTTACCTGTGCGGATATCCTTAATTGTTTCTAAAACATTTTTTAAAGCATCTGGGGTATGTGCATAATCAACAATTCCGATCACACCATTTTTTGATTTAAAATATTGGAAACGACCTTCAACTGAATTTAAATTGCTTAAGGCCGTGAGAACGTTTGTTGGATCTTGCTTTAATAAAACAGCAATTGAATAAACGGCTAATACATTATAAGCGTTAAATGAACCTATCAATTTTACCCAAACTTCTTTCCCGTCAATATTCAGTAATAAACCGTTCAGGTGATTTTCAAGTACTTTGCATTTAAAGTCGGCAACTGAACGTAAACTATAAGAATACTTGTGCGCTTTGGTATTTTGTACCATTACAGTTCCATTCTTATCATCGATATTTACTAACGCAAACGCATCTGAATTCAAATGATCGAATAAACCTTTTTTAGCTTTAATGTATTCGTCAAATGTTTTATGATAATCTAAATGATCGTGTGTGATGTTACTGAATGCTGCGCCGGTAAAATGTATGCCGGTTACACGATGTTGCACAATGGCATGTGAGCTTACTTCCATGAATGCATATTCACAACCTTGTTCAACCATTTGAGAAAGCAATTCGTTCAATGAAAGAGCATCCGGTGTTGTGTGCGTTGCAGGAATGACAGTGTTGTTTATTTTATTTTGTACAGTGGATAGTAATCCAACTGAATAGCCCAATGAGCGGAATAAATTAAATAGTAGAGTTACTGTTGTAGTTTTCCCGTTCGTGCCAGTTATACCTACAAGTTTTAATTTTTCGGAAGGATTATCATAAAAATTACAAGCAATAAATCCGAGAGCTTCACTTGAGTTTTTTACTTTGATATAAGTAACCGATTCCAGTCTTTCTGCAGGCAGATCTTCACAAACAATTGCAATGGCGCCGCTTTCAATGGCTTTTGAAATAAACGCATGACCATCGCTTGCTGTTCCTTTAATGGCAACAAACAACGAATCTTTTTTTACTTTGCGTGAATCAAAGGTGGCAGAAGAAATGGCAAAATGAGTTGAGCCATGGATCTCTTCCAATCTAACTTTGTATAATATGTCGCTTAATAATTTCATTATTAACTGAGCGTAAGTATTATTTTATCTCCTTTATTAAATTTTTGTCCCGCTTCCAAACTTTGTTTTTTTACTAAACCAAAACCTTGCAGCTTTACATTCAAACCTCTATTCTCCAATAAATACAACGCATCTTTAGCCGATAAGCCATTGAGGTTAGGTATTACTCCCTTTTTTAATGCGTCTTTTATTTTTGTTTCAGTGATCACAATTTTAGTTGTGTCTCCTTTACTTTTTGTAAAGTAAGAGTCGGTAGCTTGAATGTTTTTAGCAGGTAAATTCAAAAGATTTGTTACTTCACTTATTTCTGTACCTTTTGTTGTTCCAACTGAAGGTGCGTAGGTGATCAAGTTTTTGTTGTTGTTAATAGGCGATAAGAAATCTAAACTGCCGGAGTAAACTTTTTCTGCGATCTCTTTAAATACCGGACCAGCCACTAAACCACCATAGTATATACCATTGCTTGGTGAGTTGATGATCACAATACATGTGTATAATGGATTATCTGCAGGAAAATAGCCAACGAAGGACGCCTGATAGCTTCTGTTACCGGCTTCACCATAAGCAGTTTTACCGCTACCTTTTTTTCCAACTTTTGCTATTTGCGCAGTACCTGTTTTGCCGCCAACTTTAAATGCCGAAATGTTTAATCCTTTACCGGTTCCTCTTAATACAACGCCTTCCAATAATTTTTTTGCTTTTTCAACGGTTGCAGGTTTTACAATTTGTTCGGAGATGATCTCTGGTTCATATTTAATGATCGAGTTTTCATTTCGCCTGATCTCTTTCACAAAATGTGGCTTCACCATTTTACCATTATTGGCTATGGCATTATATAAGGTCAACGTTTGTAATGGAGTGATCAAACTTTCGTAACCATAACTCATTTGAGGTAATGTAACACCCGACCAGTCTTTATCCTTAGTTTGCTTGATCAAGGGTTTACCTTCACCTGGTATAGCTAGTCCGAGTGGTTTATTTAAGTTGAATGAATTTAATTTATCTACGAATTGTTGCGGATTTTTTGAATAATACTTTGTGATCAACTTGGTAACACCAACATTTGATGATACCTCAAATACGCGTTGAACGGTTAATTCCGGCGATTCTGGTGCATCATGATCTGTTACAGGAATATTAAAATACATCACGCGACCATTTCCAACATTTACCTTTTCTTCGAGACTTACATTGTAATCATCTAATACAGCAAGTAAAGAAGCTAATTTAAATGTAGAGCCTGGTTCAGTAGGATAACCTATTGCATAGTTTAAACTTTCGGTATATTCTGTTGAGTCTTTTCCGCTGCGCGTTAAGTTAGCAATAGCTTTAATGGCGCCGGTTTTTACTTCCATTAAAACAGCGCATCCGTGAGACGCTTTGTTTTTTACTAATGCTTTTAGTAAGGCATGTTCGGCTACGTCCTGAATATTGATGTCAATTGTCGTGTAAAGATCTGCGCCATCTTTTGGTTCAACTTCATTCTCATCATTGATCGGTCTCCATACATCACCAGCAATTTTTTGCATGAGTCGTCTTCCGCTGTTTCCTTTCAATGAATCATCATACGCACCTTCTAATCCAACGGGTTTAATTCCGGTACGCGAAAGTCCGATTGTACGAGCGGCAAGCAATTGAAACGGACGTTCGCGACGATTGGTTTGCATGGTTACTAAACCACCTTTACTGCCTTTTCGTAGGATCGGGAATTTTTTAAGAGCTTGAAGATCTTTGTAAGACACATTACGTTTTAAAAGTACATAACGGTCTTTTGTTTTGCGAGCTTTGTTAAGTATCTTTAAATATTGCGATTCACTTTTATCTTTGAACAGGTCGTGTAACGACCAAGCTAAGGAATCTTTTTTCTCACGAAATAATTTATCATCAATACTTGGTGCATTTATATCAATGCCTATTTCAAAATAAGGTAAAGAGGTAGCAAGTAATGCGCCATTAGCATCAAAAATATTTCCGCGTACGGCTTCTATCTCATGAACCTTTGTAGTAAAGGCTTCGGCTTTAGCACGCCATTCATCGCCTTGCACAAATTGAATAACAATAATACGATAGAGAATAGAGATCGCGAAAACGCAAAGCAAAATATATGCCAGGTAAATACGTGATAGTATGTCTTTTTTCTCTTTCAAAAATTATTTGTTCTTATATAACTGCGTGCTATCAATTTGTATTTTAAATGGCGGAACAATTGGTTCTTTTAAACCAATTGCTTCGGCAGATTTTGCAACTTCACTTTGTTTGCTGGCAAACATTAATTCACTTTTTGTATAAATAAATTCAGACTTTAATTCTTTTAAATTATTTGAGATCTTATTTACTTCACGAATCGTATCATCTGCATAATATCCATAAGCGATATAGGTTGTGGCTAATACTGCTAAGAATAAAATGAAAGGAACGTGTTTAAAGTTCTTTTCATTTGCTAAAAAAGTTCCGCTGAAAATAGAAGACAGGAATTTTGCCAACACGCCTTTTTTGCCGGGTTTAACCGGTTTTTGAGGGGTAGGAGGCGCTTCTTCAGAAACCATTTCGATCTCTTCAAGCAATTCTTCTTTTTTAGGTTCTCTTAATTTGTTTGCCACAATTATATTTTTTCACCAACTCTCAGCTTTGCACTTCTTGCACGCGAATTTCTTTCAAGCTCTGCAGCATCGGGCAAAATTGGTTTTGATGTTAAATTCTTAAATACTTTTTTTGTTGATCCGTAGATCACATCTCTCTCCTCTATACCTTCTGTATTGCCCGATCTGATCAAATTTTTAACCAATCGGTCTTCCAAACTGTGATACGAGATCACCACTAAGCGTGCACCTGGTTTAAGCAAGTGAACGCAATCATTTAAGCACTCCTTTAATGCTTCCATTTCCTGATTCACTTCAATGCGCAATGCCTGAAATAATTTTGCGAGAAATTTGTGTTCTTCGAATTTTGAATGACAGCTATTGGTAATTTCTTTTAACTGACCTGTTGTTTCAATTGGCGAATTAATGCGATGCTGACAAATAAGAGAAGCAACCTTTTTACTGTTGGTTATCTCACCATATTCTTTAAAGATCGATACCAGTTTCTCTTCGCTGTAAGTGTTCACTATTTTTTTGGCAGTGAGATCACTTTTTTGATTCATGCGCATATCAAGGTCAGAATCAAAACGAATAGAAAAACCACGTTCAGCCGAATCGAATTGATGTGATGAAACGCCCAGATCACCTAAGATGCCATCAACTTGTTTAATGCCATTTAACTTCAAATAGTTTTTAATGAATCTGAAATTTTGTGGAATTAATGTAAAGCGCGGATCATTCAATTTGTTCTTTAACGCATCAGCATCCTGATCAAATGCAAACAGTTTTCCATTTGCATTTAATTGTTCGAGCATGGCTTTTGAATGACCACCACCACCAAAGGTGATATCTACGTAAACGCCATCCGGCTTTATATTCAAATTCTCAATACACTCTTTTAAAAGAACGGGTATATGATAAGTATCGTTACTCATCATTATCATTAAAATTCAATCCGCCCAAAACATCCTGAGCTAATTGTTCAATATTTATATCTTGGTTCAAGAACTCATCGTACAATGTTTTATCCCAGATCTCAATCACGTTGTTACTTCCTAAAACCTTGATATCTGATTTAATATCGGCGTATTGGGTTAGTGCTTTCGGAATTAAAATTCTACCTGATGCATCTGCTTCAGAGTTTGTAGCCCCACCTGTGAATTTTCTCACAAACACATCATTTGCTTTTATCAAACGGTTGAGTTTACTGAGTTTGTTGTTGAGTTTATTCCACTCATTGATGGGATAAAGCACCAAACATTTTTGATGAAGATTTCGGTTGATCACAAATCCTTTCTCAAAAAGCGCATCCATTTGCTTCCTGAGGTCAATAGGAAACATGAAACGCCCTTTCGCATCCACTTTACAGTCGTATTCACCAATTAGGCTCGCCATTGCTTGATTTGTAATGATTTAACAAAAATATGTGTTTTTTTACCACTTTTTACCACTTTGAGACACTTTTTACCACTTCTGTTGAAAAATTGGGGGTTATGAACATTGTTAGTTTCATAATAATTTTGTATACTAAAAAGTGAGATGAGGGCTGTGTAACTTTATTGGAAAGGCTTACAGAAGAGTTGGTCGTTTTTAAAAATGACCTAAAATGGGTGGTTTTTTAACTAGGATATTAACAATCGGAATTCTAATTTTACCACATTGAAGAGATCCACCCATGTCAGCCAAAAAATTCATAGATATTAAAAAGATATTGCGGGAAAAAGCACCTACGGCATATAAATTAATGCCAGGGTTTTTCATTAGATGGCTTCAACGTAAATTGCACGAAGAGGAGATCAACAGGGGGATGGAATATTTGGGACAGTTTGAAGGTTTAAAGCATAACGATGAGATATTGAAGTATTTGAAAATTGATGTTGTTGTGACTAATGCGCATCATATACCCAAAGATGAGAGCGTGATCTTTGCCTCTAACCATCCGTTAGGAGGATTAGATGGGATGGCCCTGATCAAAGCTGTGGGCGAAGTGAGGCCGGATATACGTTTTATTGTGAACGATATTTTAAGGAACTTAAAGAATTTTGGAGATATTTTTGTTGGCGTAAATAAGGTTGGAAATTCATCACGCCATGCGCTAAGCACCATTGAAGAGGTTTATGCTTCCAACGCAGCAATTTTGATTTTTCCGGCAGGTTTGGTATCACGCAAAGGTGATGAAGGAATAAAGGATCTAGAGTGGAACAAAAGTTTTATCAGTAAGGCCATCAAATATAATAAGCCCATCATACCTGTTCATATCGAAGGGCAAAACAGTAAGTTTTTTTACAACCTGGCCAGATGGCGTAAACGATTGGGAATTAAAGCAAACTTAGAGATGCTTTTTTTACCGGATGAAATGTTCAAGCAGCAAGGCAAAACCATCAAAATACATTTTGGAGAAAAAATTGAGCCTTCGGTTTTCGATAAAAAACATACCGAGAAAGTTTGGGCTGAGAAGTTGAGAAACTATATTTATTCATCTGATTTAAAAAAGGACATAAGCTTTATAGGCTGATTAATTTTATTATATTTGGTTAATGTTAAATCGATTATCACTTGTAATCCTTTATTTAGTAATTCATTCTTTTAGCTTTGCACAAGATGAACGACACAATTTTAAATTAGATAGTGTTGAAAATGTAGTTGTAAAAAGTGGGATTAAGGATTCAGTTACTATTTGGCTTAAACATGGTTGGTTGTTCAATCCGGTAGATAATAAATCTTTTTCAGAAGTAGGGTATAACGATTCTGCCTGGGTAAAAGCAAAATCAACATTAAATGAAGTTGTACAAAAGGATATCAAATTCAGTGGTTTCGGATGGTTCAGATATCATTTAAGTGTTGATTCGTTCAAAAGACACACAGCCAGTGTTATTTATTTTGATCAAAAAGGTGCTTCGGAGATCTTTATTGACGGTAAATTGCATGCAAAATACGGCACAGTTTCTTTATCCGCAGATAACGAACAAAGGGTAAACCCATCTTATGAAGCTATATATTTACCCTATAAAGATTCTGGCGAGTATGTAATTGCGGTTCGGTTTTCTAACTCAAATTATAAGAACAGCTACAATGGTTCAGGAATGATCTACGGTGGCTTTATTGCCTATTTAACATCTGCCGAAGTGTTTTATAAAAGCACCACAAATTCCATTATTGCAAAAGCAAATTACGGCATGGCCCTGTTTGTGTTTTTTTGTGTTATGGGTTTGTTGCATTTATTGCTTTTTATTTTTTATTCGGTCCGCAAATCAAACCTCTATTTTTCTTTGTTTTGTTTTTTATTCAGTTTTTACTTTTTTAATTTATACGTAAGAGGAATATATATTGATGCTGTAGATAGTGAAGATCTATTGGATCTAATAATGGTCATTTTCTTTCCTATATTCTTTGTTTCATTTTTGAGTGTGCTTTTTTCACTTTTTGACACAACGTTCCCTAAGAAATTCAAGTACTATGTTATTTCTTCAGTTGTTGCCGGTTTAACATTTTTAATTAGTGGACAAATTGGATTCGTTGTATCCATGATCATGGTGATAATTGTGCTCGTTGAGTCTATTAGTTTTATAGTTAAGATCAATAAACAAAAAAGGCGTGGAGCAGTTTTAATTAGTGCCGGTTTTGGAACTTTTATTGCGTTTATTGCACTGAGTATTTTAAAGATGCTCTTAACGGGTTCTATACAATTGTCAAGTGGAAAGTTAGCAGATGAAGTGCTTTACATTTTATTGGTAATTGGTTTGCTGAGTATCCCTATTTCTATGTCGGCTTTTTTAGCTTGGGATTTTTCTTTAACCAGCAAAAACCTTTCAAAAAAGTTAATTGAAGTAGAGGAACTATCTGCTCGATCGATCGAACAAGAAAAAGAAAAGCAAAAGATATTGGCTGAGCAAAATAACATGTTGGAAGTGCAGGTGAAGGAACGCACCAAAGAAATTGAAGAGCAAAAGAAATTGATCGAGGAAAAAAACAAAGACATTACAGATAGTATCAACTATGCGCAGCGTATTCAACGTTCTATTTTACCTTCTGATAAAGAGATAAATGATATTTTCCCGAATTCATTTGTGTTGTTCAAACCACGTGATATTGTAAGTGGCGATTTTTATCAATTCAAGAAAGTTAATGAATATAAATTTGCCATTATGGCCGATTGCACCGGGCATGGCGTACCGGGTGCTTTAATGAGTATGATCGGTAGTAATTTATTGCATCAAATTATCATTGAGCGTCAAATATTAAAACCTAATTTGATCTTATCTGAATTGCATAAAGAAGTAAAAAGCACTTTACGACAAAGCAGTGGCGCGCAATCTCATGATGGAATGGATACAAGTATTGCCCTATATCATGAAAATAAACTCTATATAGCATCTGCAAACCGCCCTGTTTATTTGATCATAAATAAAGAATTAACCGAGATTAAACCAACAAAACGTTCCATTGGCGGTTCAAGTTCTGATGATAAAGTGGATTTTGAAATACATGAATTTGATGTAATAAAAGATCAAATGTTGTATATGTTCTCAGATGGTTATTCAGATCAGTTTGGTGGTGAAGCAGGAAAGAAATTCAAACTGAAGAATCTGGCAATGCTTCTTGCAAATAACAGCCAATTAAAACTGGAGGAACAGTTCACCAGATTAGACAGTTCATTTACTGAATGGAAAGGTCATCTTGAGCAGGTGGATGATGTGTGTGTGATCGGTATCCGATTTTAATAATGGCCAATTTTCCCGTACATAAATTATTGATCGCTTCCGGAATTTCATTGGTGATCGTTGGAATTATCTGGTACTTTTTTTCAGATAAATTCTCATGGATCGGTAAATTACCCGGCGATATCAGATACGAATCAGAGAATAGTAAGTTTTATTTTCCCATCACCACCATGTTGTTGATCAGCGCTATTATAAACGTGATCATATGGTTGGCAAAAAGATATATTTAAAACTCACAATTTTTTGGCGTACGCGGGAAAGGTATCACATCGCGTATGTTGGTCATACCTGTTACAAATAATACCAAACGCTCAAAGCCAAGTCCAAAACCTGCATGCGGACAAGCACCAAAACGTCTTGTATCTAGGTACCACCATAATTCTTCTGCCGGAATATTCATTTCTTTCATGCGTGTTTCTAACTTCTCTAAACGCTCTTCACGCTGACTGCCACCGACAATTTCTCCAATTCCGGGAAATAAAATATCCATCGCACGAACTGTTTTACCATCATCATTTTGGCGCATATAAAATGCCTTGATGTTTTTAGGATAATCAGTTAAAATAACTGGCTTTTTAAAATGTTTCTCTACCAAATAACGCTCGTGCTCACTTTGAAGATCAACACCCCATTCGTTCACCAAATACTGGAATTTCTTTTTCTTATTGTGATTACTTTCTCTTAATATCTCAATGGCTTCGGTATAGGTTATACGTTCAAAATTATTATCTAAACAAAACTTCAACTTATCAACTAAACTTAATTCGCTACGTTCGTTTTGTGGTTTTTGTTTTTCTTCTTCCAATAAACGTTGTGATAGAAATTCAATATCATCGGCACATTTATCAAACGCATACCTGATCACATATTTCAATAGATCTTCTGCAAGGTCCATATTATCATTCAGGTCATAAAACGCCATCTCCGGTTCTATCATCCAAAACTCAGCCAAGTGACGGGTTGTATTTGAATTTTCTGCTCTGAATGTTGGTCCGAATGTATAAATATCACTAAAGGCCATTGCTGCCAATTCTCCCTCTAACTGACCTGATACCGTAAGGTTTGCAGGCTTGCCAAAAAAATCTTGTTTGTAATCAACTTCACCGTTTTCTGTTTTTGGCGGATTAGCTATATCAAAATTAGTGATGTGAAACATTTCACCTGCACCTTCTGCATCACTTGAAGTTATAATTGGTGTGTGAACGTAAACGAAATTTCTTTCCTGAAAGAATTGATGAACAGCAAATGCCAAAGCATTGCGCACACGAAATACAGCACCAAATGTGTTTGTTCTGAAACGTAAGTGTGCGATCTCTCTTAAAAATTCAAGACTATGTTTTTTAGGTTGTAACGGAAATTTCTCCGCATCACTATCACCTAATATTTCAAGAGAATTACAAACCAATTCAACAGTTTGTCCTTTTCCTTGTGAAGCGATCAACTTACCAATTACACTAATACAAGCTCCTGTTGTAATGCGTTTTAATGTTGTTTCAGGTGTATTGGTAAAATCAACAACTATCTGCAAATTATTATTACAAGAACCGTCGTTCAATGCAATGAATTGATTATTGCGAAAAGTACGAACCCATCCTTTAACTAATATTTCCTGCTCTGTTGGTGAAGTTTGTAATACTTCCTTAATTCTAACGCGTTTCATCTTTTTTGTATTAGGGTAACAAAGTTGCAAAAAAAAGCAGAATTTCTATGAAATAAATTCTGAAATATTTGAAGACGATAGTTATTTCTTGAAAAAGAAGAAAACTGCGCCTAAAAGGAAAAGAAAACCAACGACGTGATTCCATTTGAATGCATCGGTTTTAAACACTAATAAAGTAAAGATCACAAAAACCGAAATGGAGATCACCTCTTGAATGATTTTTAATTGCCACATATTAAACGGACCATCATTAATGGACGATCCAATTTTATTGGCAGGAACCATTAAGCAGTATTCTAAAAAAGCAATTCCCCAGCTTATTAAAATGGTTGTAAAAAGTCCGGCATTTTTTAAAAAGTCCACATCTTTAAAACGTAAATGCCCATACCAGGCAATGGTCATAAAGGTATTGGACGCAATAAGTAAAAGTATGGTAATAAGGTTACGCGACATTTTATAAACCGGTGTATTTTCTGAAAAGCTTAATAGCTAAGGCAAGTAAAATAATGCCAAAAACTTTTTTAATGATGGCAATGCCTCCAACTCCTAAAAGTTTCTCGATCTTATCTAAAAAGCGAAGTACAAAGTAAACAACAATTACGTTTATGACAATGGCGATCATAATCGAGAGTAAATTGTATTCAGCCCTGATGGATAATAAAGTTGTGAGCGTACCAGTTCCTGCGATCAATGGAAAAGCAAGTGGCACAACACTGGCTGTGGCCGGAACATTATCTTTAGAGATCTGAATTCCAAGTATCATTTCAAATGCTACTATAAATAACAAAATTGAACCGGCAATGGCAAAATCGCCAATTTGAATACCAATAATATTTAATATGGTGTTTCCTACAAACAAAAAGGAGAACATGATCCCTAATGATACCCACGAAGCTTTTCCTGCTTCCAGACTACCAACCTTTTGCTTTAATGAAATGATCACGGGAATTGAACCGATCACATCAATTACCGCAAATAGCACCATTGTTACCTTTAAGATCTCAATAATATCAAATCGTAAATCCATGCCTCAAAATTACTAAAATCAACAATTACCATTATTTAAGTTATCAAGTTTGTAACGTTAAAAATTATCGGCATTATAAAACTTTGGCAGCAATTGCTTCTTTAATTTTAAACCTAACTGAAAACATTATTCATATATACATTTTTACTCCTATTAATTTGTAGAGAATATTCTGCACAACAACGCCCACCATCACTTACACGCATCCTGTTTGTTTTTGATGCAAGTAAAAGCATGACCAACAAACACGAGAAGAACACTCGAATGGAAGGTGCAAAATTGCTGTTCAATAAGTTCTTAGATAGTTTGAGTAAGTTAAAAAATTATCAATTTGCCCTTCGTATGTACGGCCATACCGTTAAATATCCTCCCGGAGATTGCAAGGATAGTAAGTTGGTTGTTCCTTTTAATGCAAAAAACAACATCCCTCTTATAAAACAAAAGGTAAACGAAGCACAGCCAACAGGCATTACGCCAATTGAACATTCGTTAACGCAAGCTGCTAATGATTTTCCGGATGCAAAAGCGCGTAACATGATCATTTTGATCACAGACGGAATAGAGGAATGTGGCGGAGACCCATGCGCAGCGCGACAAAAGCTAATGGAAAAAGGCATTGTATTTAAACCCTTTATTATTGGTATTGGCCTAACTCCTGAACAAATTAAAACGTTTGAATGTGTTGGCACCTACTATGATTTTGATAATGATAACGCATTTACAGATATCACCGAATTAATTCAAACTCAAAAATTGAAGAAAACATCGGCACAGGTAAATTTACTAGATAGTAAAGGAAAGCCAACAGAATCAGACGTGAACATGACCTTTTACGATGTGAATAAAAAGCGTTACATGTATAATTATATTCATACGTTAAATAAGAATGGCAATCCGGATACACTTTATATAGATGATTATCCAACTTATAAGGTAATAGCGCACACCATTCCTCCTCGCGAAAGTGCCGAAACCAAATTAACCGTGGGTAAACACACCATCATACCAATTGATGCACCTCAGGGGTCGATGATCATTACCCGACCAAATGGGATCTACAACTTTAATGAAAAAATAAAATACATTGTACGCTACACGGGTCAAATGAATACACTGCACGTGCAGGCCATAAATACCTGGGAAAAATATATTGTTGGAACCTATGATCTTGAAATTTTAACACTGCCTCGAATTTATATGCCGGCTGTGAAGATCGATCAATCGAAACTGAACGAGATCGTGATCCCCAATGCCGGTATGCTTCAGGTAAAGGCTTTGGAGGCCGGAGATGGATGCATTATGTTTAAACGCGACGGTAAATATGAACGGGTTATAACCTTAACAACTGCAACTCAACAAACCTATTATTTACAACCGGGAGATTATACCATTGAGTGGCGTTCAAAATCTTTAAAAGGCAGTATTTATACCATTGAAAAAAAATTCAATATGAAGCCCGATCAGGCTACAGTGGTAGAATTATATAAATAGGCTTTAAACACCCCATTTTACACAATTAAATACCTGTAAATCAGTTTATTAATCTAAAATTGTGAATTATGCCCTAATGTGCTATATTTGCACCCTTAATTAAAAAAAACGTATTTAGATTTAATTGTTATGCAAAACAAAGGAGCAATAAAAATATTTGCCTTGTTACTTACACTGGCTTGTATTTTTTATTTATCATTTACATGGGTTACGCGCGGCGTAGAAACTGAAGCTGCTGAATATGCAGAGGGTATTGTTGAAGGCGTTAAGTATAAAAATGCTGCAAAAGAATTATCAAAAGGAAATGCTTCACGTGAGCAAAGTATCCTTGATTCTTTAAAGGGGCATTTAGCTGATCGTTACTTAGATTCAATGAAGAAGGAAGTAGTTTACAACTTAGTTGTTGCTGAATATACCTACGAAGAGTGTAAAAAGAATGAGTTGAATTTAGGTTTGGACTTACGCGGTGGTATGAACGTTACCTTAGAGGTTTCGTTGATCGATATCGTTCGTGGTCTGTCAAATGGTAGTACTGATGTGCAGTTCAACCAAGCCTTAGATGAAACACAAAAGAATTTAGGTGTAAATAACAATGATGATTTCATCACTTTATTTGAAAAGACCTACAAGAAAATTGCTCCAAACGGACGTTTAGCGCCAATTTTCCAAACAGTTGAGAATAAAAGTAAGATCTCTTACAATTCAACTAACGAAGAGGTGATCGCTTTCATTAAAGAAAAAGCAAAGGAATCAATTGGTAATGCTGAAAAAACATTCCGTTCTCGTATCGACCGTTTTGGTGTAACTCAACCAAACATTCAAAAGTTAGAAGCAAGTGGACGTATCCTAGTTGAATTACCGGGTGTAAAAGATAAAGAGCGCGTACGTGAATTATTACAAGGTACTGCTAACCTGGAGTTCTGGGAAACTTATGAGAATGCTGAGATCGCTCAGTTAATGGATAAAGCAAACTTTGCAGTTCGTCAGGTTGAATTCCCTGAAACCATCATTGCAAAGCGCGATACTACTCAAAGAGATTCTGCAAGTGTTGTAGTTCCTGATTCACTGAAAAAAGCTGATTCGGCTAAATTAGCTGCAGCTGCTGCACCAACTGTTAATCCGCAAGATACGTTGTTAAAAAACTTCATTAAGAGAAGTCCTTTGTATTCTATGCAATCTCCTTTACGCCCTTCAATTATTTTTGACGAAAAAGGTCAGCCTAAGCAATACGCTGAAGGCCCTGTTGTTGGTCGTTCATACACAAAAGATGATACTGCAAAAGTGAACAAGTATTTAGCTATTGCAAAATCAAAGAATATTTTCCCTTCAAAAGTTAAGTTCATGTGGAGCTCTAAAGCAATTGAGCAAAAAGATGAGACCGGAAAAGTGATGGGTACATATTATGAATTGTATTTGATCAAACAAACGGATGCTAAAGGTAAGGCTGCTTTAAGTGGCGATATTATTACTGAAGCTCGTAAAGATTACGATCAACGTAGTGGTGGTGTTCCTTTAATTAGTATGACCATGAACAGCGATGCTGCTCAGAAATGGAAAACTATTACCAGTGCTAATAAAGGAAAGTGTATTGCTATTGTAATGGATAACATGGTGTTCTCTGCACCACGTGTTAACCAAGAGATCTCTGGTGGTCAGTCACAGATCACAGGTAACTTTACCGATTCTGAAGCAGATGCTTTAGCTGCAATTTTAAGTGCCGGTAAATTACCTGCGCCTGCACGTATTGTTGAAGAGAACATTGTTGGTCCTACTTTAGGTCAGGAAGCGATCAGTTCAGGTTTAATGAGCTTCGTTATCGCCTTAGGTGTTATCTTATTATTTATGGCTGCTTATTACAGCAAGTCTGGTTTAGTTGCAAACGTTGCACTTGTATTGAATATGTTCTTTGTAATGGGTGTGTTAACATCCCTCGGCGCCGTATTAACGTTACCGGGTATTGCGGGTATCGTATTAACCATTGGTTTAGCGGTGGATGCAAACATCTTGATCTTCGAACGTGTGCGTGAAGAATTAGCTTTAGGAAAAAATACTTCAATTGCAATTAAAGAAGGTTTCAAACACGCGATGAGTTCGATCATTGACTCTAACGTTACGTTATTATTATTAGGTATCATTCTTTACGCATTTGGTAGCGGTCCTGTTCAAGGTTTCGCAACAACCTTATGTGTTGGTATCATCGCATCTTTATTCTCTGCTATTTTAATTACACGTGTAATATTCGAATGGATGTTAGAGCGTAAAATGGAAATTCCATTTGACACTACAGCAACTCGTAATGCATTCAAGAATATTTCATTTGATTTCGTTGGAAAACGTAAATTATATTATGGCATCTCAACAGTTATTATCGTTGCCGGTGTTGTAATGTACTTTAAGCATGGCGGATTAAATTTAGGTGTTGATTTCAAAGGTGGACGTACTTATCAGGTTCGTTTTGAGAAAGACATGAACACTGAGGATATCAAGAAATCATTGGCTGTTTCATTCGAAGGTTCTCCTGAGGTTAAAACATTAGGTAGTGCAAATCAAGCTAAGATCACAACTACTTATAAAGTTTCTGATAACAGCGCAACTGCTGATTCTGATGCAGAAGCTGCATTGAACAAAGGTTTATCTACTTTAAATACAAAGTATGAGATCATGAGTCAACAAAAGGTTGGGCCAACTATTGCAACTGACATTGTTTATGGTGCTTATGGTGCGATCTTATTCTCTTGTATCATGATGTTCATTTACATTGTAATTCGTTTCCGTAAATGGCAATATGGTTTAGGATCGGTTGTGGCTTTATTCCACGACGTGTTGATCGTATTATCATGCTACACCATTTTTGATGGTATCGTTCCATTCTCTTTAGAGATCGGTCAGGATTTCATCGCAGCGATCTTAACCGTTATGGGTTATACCATGACTGAGACGGTTGTTGTATTCGACCGTATTCGTGAGCGTTTAGCTGAAAGCGGAAAAGCCGATGTGTTTGGTGAAGAGCGTAACAAATTAATTAACTACGCTTTAAATAGTACATTAAGTCGTACCATTTTAACATCGTTAACTGTATTCTTCGTGTTATTAGTTATCTTCATCTTTGGTGGTGAGAGTATCCGCGGATTTATCTTCGCGTTATTGATCGGTCGTATCATTGGTACTTACTCTTCATTATGTATCTCAACTCCAATAGTTGTTGATTTTGATAAGAAGAAGTAATCAAATTATATAAACTAAGAAACCCGCTCAAAAGGCGGGTTTTTTTATGCGTAATGTTTTTTAAGTGGCTTTATGACTTCTTCAATCCGTCCCAACCTTGCGCAGTAATTTCAGTCACCGAACCTGATTTTGTGACCAAATTGCGACCTTTCTCTTTATTTGTTATGTGGCCAATAACGGTAAAGTCCATTTGATTTTTTACTTTATCGTAATCCTTAATATCAATTGTAAATAGTAATTCATAATCTTCACCACCACTTAGTGCGCAAACGGTTGGGTCTAATCCAAATTCACGTGCAGTTTCAAAAGTTAATGGATCAATTGGTATTTTTTCTTCGTACAATTCAACCCCAACATCTGATTGTTTACATAAGTGTAAGATCTCAGAAGCCAAACCATCACTAATATCGATCATAGAAGTAGGTTTGATGCCAAGTTGATCTATTAACGCGATTATATCTTTACGAGCTTCCGGTTTTAACTGACGTTCTAATATGTAATCTTTCCCTTCAAGATCCGGTTGTAATTTTGGGTTTTCCTTATAAATGGCTTTTTCCCTTTCTAAAATTTGCAGCCCCATGTATGCACCACCAAGGTCGCCACTAACACATAGTAAATTTGTTTCTTTGGCGCCATTACGGTAAGTTATTTTATCATGATCGCCTGTACCAATTGCTGTAATGCTAATTACTAAACCACTGGTGCTTGATGTGGTATCTCCTCCAACAAGGTCAACCCCGTATTTTTTACAAGCCAATAACATACCCGCATACAGTTCTTCAACAGCTTCTAAACTAGAGCGATTACTAAGAGCAACAGCAACGGTGATCTGTTTTGGCTGCGCATTCATGGCGTAAATATCGCTGAGGTTAACGATCACACTTTTGTATCCTAAATGACGAAGTGGAACATAGGTAAGATCAAAATGTACACCTTCAACCAACATATCGGTTGTAACAACCGTTAATTTGTTGCCATGAAACATCACAGCTGCATCATCGCCAACACCTTTAACGGTTTCAATATTTTTTAATTCAATGTGTTTTGTGAGATGGTCTATCAAACCAAATTCTCCTAATGATGAAAGTTCTGTTCGTGTTGAGTTATCAAATTCCATATGATTGTTTTTATTGAACGTCATGCTGAGCGGAGTCGAAGCATTGACTTTCTGTAATGTCGCACTTCGACTCCGCTCAGTGTGACACTTGATATTATTTTAATTTAACACATACATTTTTTGGTTCGGTAAAAAAGTCGAGTGCTTCAAAACCACCTTCACGTCCAACACCGCTATCTTTTACGCCGCCAAATGGTGTACGTAAGTCACGCAACAACCAGCAGTTGATCCACACGATACCTGCATGAATATTATTTGCAATACGATGTGCGCGTGTTAAGTTTTCTGTCCATACAACGGATGCTAATCCGTAACGCGTGCTATTTGCCATTTCCAGAGCTTGCTCTTCGGTATCAAACGGTGTGATGGTTACAACCGGACCAAAGATCTCTTCCTGATTGGTGCGGCATGTGTGTGATAATCCTTCAATAATGGTTGGTGCAATGTAATAACCTCCGCTTAATTCTCCATCTAAGGTAATGGCATGTCCGCCGCATAACACCTTTCCACCTTCTTGTTTTGCCAACTCTATATAGCTTAATATCTTTTCCTGATGAGGTTTTGAAACAACAGCTCCAATTTTTGTGTTATCATCCAAAGGATTTCCTACAACTAATTGTTTTGTCTTCGCAACAAAATCGTTTTTAAATTTTTCGTAAATGCTTCTTTCAGCATAGATACGTGATCCGCACAAGCATATCTGACCTTGATTCGCGAATGATGAAAGCATAGTGGTTGCTAACATTTTATCGTAATCGCAATCAGCAAAGATCACATTCGGATTTTTACCGCCTAACTCCAATGAAAGTTTTTTGAACATGGGTGCAGCTACAGAAGCAATGTGTTCACCCGTTTTTGTTCCGCCGGTAAAAGATATCAATGGAATGCCTTTATGTGATACAATGGCGTTACCAACTTTTCCGCCTAGGCCATGTACAATATTTAAAACACCGGCAGGCAAACCGGCTTCAATGCAAATTTCAGAAAGTAAATGCGCAGTCATTGGTGTTACCTCCGAAGGCTTTGCAACTACAGTACATCCAGCTACTAAAGCCGGAGCTATTTTCCAGCTGAATAGATACAAAGGTAAATTCCACGGGGAGATACATCCTGCAACACCAACCGGTTGACGCAACGTGTAATTGATGGCGGTATCTTCCATGGCATGCGAGTGTGATGAGTAATGCAAAATGCCGGTTCCATAGAAATGAAAGTTTGAAGCAGCTCTTGGTATATCAACAGTTTTTGCAAGCTTTAATGGTTTGCCATTATCAGTGCTTTCAGCCAAGGCCAACTTATCTAAATTCTTTTCGATCAACTCGGCAATTTTCAAAAGATATTTTGAGCGTACATCTTTTGGTGTAATGCTCCATGCAGGAAAAGCCGCTTTTGCAGCCTGATAAGCCAATTCAACATCCTTCTCATCACTGTCCGGTATCAATGAATATACCTTTCCGGTTGAAGGATTGTAATTGTCTAAAAATGATTTTGAAACGGGTTCAATTAATTGTCCGTTTATATAATTCAATAATTTATACATGATGTTTTTAAAGAGCCACTAATTTACAAAAAAACACTGATTTTAAGCCACTAATTCCACGAATAAGAATGAATACGGATACATAAATATTGCATGTAGTTTCTTTGAATTAGTGTAATTCGTGGCTAACCTAATTTATTTAAGTAGCTTTTTAAGCCTTTCTGTCATCTCCAGAACAGCCGGGCAAACCATGGTATTTTTATAGGTTAAGGGCATTATTTGCTGCATTTTTTTACGATCGGTGTGTGGGTATTCACGGCAAGCGTTAGGGCGGTTTTCGTAAATGCTGCAATAATTATCGGCTCCTAAAAAAGGGCATGGCGCTTGTTTCAGCACATTGTCATTATCCTCATCGATCTTTAAATATTTTTCTTTAAAGTCGCCCGGTTTCATTTTTACAGCTTTTGCGGCGCGTTCAATATCGCGTTCGTAAAAAATGGGAGATGTTGTTTTGCAACAATTGGCGCAGGATAAGCAATCGATCTCTTCAAACACCTCTTCATGTAATTCATGAAAAAGTTCATCTAAATTCTTAGGTGGTTTTTGCTTCAAACGTTTATAAAACTTTTCGTTCTCCGCTTTTAATTGTGCTGCTTTTTTATTGTGTGCGTTAAGATCCAATGTGTAATTTTTTAGGATCAATTACTTAGCAACGAAAACAAAAACGTCTTCGTTATCTTTTTTCATGAGGTATTTTTCGCGTGCAAATTTTTCTAAACTTTCCTTGTTGGTTTTAAGTTCTTGCAGCTCGCGCTTATTCTTTTCAATTTCGGTGATGTAATAGGTTTGATCTTTTTTCAATTTATTTAATTTGCTTACCGTTTCACGTTGTGTAAAAAAATCATTTTTATCAAAAAACAACAACCACACAATTAGTGCTACTATCGTTAAAAAATACTTATTTTTTATTAGGTTGATTAAAAACATCTATCTTTAACAACTAAGTTACCAATACTAATGGTAAGTTTTATAGTTATTGAAAGGGTTTATTAAAATACTTTTGTTAGTTATTTGTGTTACGTTTTATAACGCACAAACCACTTCCGGCTCCATAAAGTCGTCGCAACTAAAGTTTAGCAGAGTAAAAAAAGCTTATGAAACCAAATATGGCGATCTAAAAAGTGAAATAGTAAAGGCAGGATATGATCTGAATTATTTTGAAGTTTATTTGAGGGTTTTTAAGCAAGAGAAACAATTGCAGGTTTGGATGAAGGGCAAAAGTGATACGAAATTCAAATTATTTAAATCGTATGCTATTTGTGCGAACAGCGGCGAATTAGGCCCAAAGCGGCAAGAAGGTGATGGGCAAGTGCCTGAAGGATTTTATGAGATAGAAAGTTTTAATCCGGCGAGTAGTTATCATTTAAGCATGAAAGTTAATTATCCTAATGCAAGTGATCGGATAAAGGCAAAAGGACGCACAGGTGGAGATATAATGATACATGGCGAATGTGTGACCATTGGGTGTGTGCCTATTGAAAATGATCCGATTGAAGAGTTGTATATTTTGTGTTTGGAAGCAAAGGATAGGAAAAACAAACTGAGGGTAGATATGTTCCCGTGTAAATTAACGGACGAAAACATGAAGAGTTTAGAGAAGAATTATTCAGCTGATAAATATAATTTTTGGAAGAGTATCAAGCCTGGATTTGATCATTTTGAGAAAACCGGCACGATACCAAAATTTAGTATTGATAAAGCTGGAAATTACCAATTGATAAATTAATTTGATGCGTCGTTTATTTATAATACCAATTTTGTTTTTAATGAGTTGCAATCAAGCAAATCAGGCGGTGGCTATTCCAAAAGAAGTGATTGATAAAGAGAAATTCATTGAGGTATTAAAAGATCAGGCTTTAGTCGAAGCAATACTAAACACCAATGTTAAAAATGTGGATGGAAGCAAATTTGATTCGGTTTACAATTTCAATGTTTATAAGGAAAACAATATTACAAAAGCACAATACGATTCAACTGTAAAATACTATTCAGCAAAACCGGAAGAATTTAAATTGATCATGGAATCGGTTTTAGAAAGGCTGAATGTAGAGAAATCAAAACGATAGTTTTAGTGAAGGATCTTGAACATCAGTTCTTTCATTAGTTCACCCGATTCAACACTGCCATTATTTACGCCTTTACTTTTAAGGTCATATTCTTTTAAATAACCAAAAATATGTTTGAGTTTGGTTGTAGAATAGTTTGATGCTGCGCGCATATACCCATCAACAAAATACGGATTAACACCCAGAGCGCCGGCAGCTGCAAATTTTGATTTATCCTGCAGAAAATGAAATTTTAAGATCTTCAGGTAATAATTAAAAAGCGAACTCATCACCATTACCATTGGATGTTCTTTTTCATTGGCGGCAAAGTAATTGATGATCTGATTTACTTTTAAAACATCTTTAGTACCCAAAGCATTTTGCAGTTCAAAAACATTGAACTCTTTGCTTATCCCAATATTATCCTGCACCAGATCAACTGAAATTTCGCTACCTTCCTTTAAATTAATAAAGAGTTTACTGATCTCATTTGCAATTTTACTGAGGTCATTTCCCAGAAATTCTGAGATCATAAAAGCTGCTTTCGGATTGATACTGTAGCCTTTTTCTTTCACGTAATTGCTTATCCACTCCGGAATTTTGCTATCGTATAATTTATTGCTTTCAATGTAAACCGAACTTTTTTGCAGGGCTTTACCAATAGCACTTCGCTTATCAATTGTTTTGTATTTGAAACAAAAAACCAGAATTGTAGAAGGCAATGGAGATTTTAAATAATTTAAGAAAGCCTGCACTACCGCATTGTTAGGGGCGGCTCCGGCATCTTCATCACTACCGCCTTTTTTATTCAATTCTTTGATATTTTGAGCTTCTTTTACAATTACCACCTGATAATCGCTCATCATGGGGAATTGTTTAGCTAAGCCTAAGATGCTTGCCAGCTCAGTATCCTTGCCGTATACAACTGTTTGATTGAACTCGCGATCGGCCTCATCCAATGCGTTATTCTCAATGTAATCACTGATCATATCAATGTAGTAAGGCTCTTCCCCGCTTAAAAAATAAACAGGTTTAAATATCTTACGTTTGAGATCAAGTAATATTTGGTCAATTTCCTTCATTGGTGTGGTGAATTTAAACATTTCTCAAAAAGAGCCGTTAATATTTTATTCTTAATTTTACACCAATGCCGGTACGTTTAGATACATATTTGTGGGCCATAAGAATGTTCAAATCACGCACACTTGCATCAACTTCCATTAAGGGTGGCAAAGTTAAAATGAAGGAAGCGGTTGTAAAGCCATCACACATGGTGGCAGTTGGTGAAACATATACCATAAGTATTGGCGGAGGAAATAAAAAAATTGTTGAGGTAGTTGAGGTAATTGATAAACGGCAGGCTTTTGAAAAAGTGAAGCATTGTTATATTGATCATTCGCCTCCTTTGATAAAAGAAGAAAAACTAGAAAGTATGTTCTTTAAAACAAATGTAACGCAAGATAAAGGTGCAGGCAGGCCAACAAAAAAGAACAGGAGAGATCTTGGAAAAATGGGAGGCTGGTTTTAATTATGGCAGTTAATGGAAATGGCACTAAACATAATGGTGCTGAAAAAATATTCTTAGAAGGACCACAATCACGCGCTAGTGATTTTTGGTTCACCATTAGATTACTTCGCGATTTTATTCGCGGTTACAGAGCATTTCATTTTATTGGTCCGTGTGCAACTGTTTTTGGTTCGGCCAGATATACCGAAGGACATCCTTATTACGAATTGGCAAAACAAGTTGGCGCCTCGTTGGCAGATATGGGATTTGTGGTGATGACAGGTGGTGGTCCGGGTTTAATGGAAGCAGCAAACAGAGGAGCAAAGGAAGCCGGTGGAAAATCGGTAGGATGTAATATTGTATTACCACACGAACAAAAGGCAAATGAGTATTTAGACAAGTGGGTATTGATCGATTACTTTTTTGTAAGAAAAGTTTTGCTTACAAAGTATTCTTATGCATTTGTTGTATTGCCCGGTGGATTTGGTACGTTGGATGAATTATTTGAGGCAATTACTTTAATGCAAACAAAAAAGAGTAAAGCATTTCCGGTGGTGGTGATGGGTAAGCATTTTTACAAGAATCTGATAGAGCACATGGATCATATGATAGAGGAAGGAACTATTTCACAGCAGGATAAGGAATTGTTTTTGTTTACTGATGATGTGAATGAGGCAGTGGAGCACATTGATAAATTTGGCGTTAAGAAATTTAATTTGCGTGAACGAAAAGCACCACAACCGTTTTGGTTATTTAATGAACGGAAATAAAAAAAGCGCCTCAAGGGCGCTTTTAATTTTTATAAGAATTGGTTTATACTAATGAGATATCAAACTGAACAAGATCAATGAATTCCTGTACACGCTCATCCACATCTTTTTGTGATAAGCCAATTAAACGCTCGGTGCCAAAACGCTCAACAGTAAAGCTAGCCATAGCACTTCCAAAAATAATGGCACGTTTCATGTTATCAAAACTGATATCCTTTGTTTTAGCTAAATAACCAATAAAGCCGCCAGCAAAACTGTCGCCTGCGCCTGTTGGATCAAATACTTCTTCTAATGGTAATGCCGGAGCAAAAAACACTTCCTCTTTATTGAATAATAAAGCACCGTGCTCTCCTTTTTTGATCACCAAAACTTTAGGTCCCATTTTTAAGATCTTTTGAGCAGCTTTTACTAACGAGTATTCACCTGATAACTGACGCGCTTCTGAATCATTAATGGTCAACACATCAACCATGCTAATGGTCTTCAATAGATCGTCTAATGCAATATCCATCCAAAAATTCATAGTATCCAATACGATCAATTTCGGGCGTTTATTTAATTGGGTAATTACTTTTTGCTGAACCTGAGGTGCTAGGTTTCCAAGCATTAAAAAATCACAATCTTTAGCGCTTTCAGGAACAATAGGATCAAATTTCTCCAACACATTCAATTGCGTATCTAAAGTATCACGTGTATTCAGATCGTTGTGGTATTTACCACTCCAAAAGAAAGATTTTTCGCCTTGTTTAATTTGTAAGCCATCTAATTTTACGCCTTCCTTTTTAAGGATATCTAAAAAGCTTTGCGGAAAATCGTCACCCACCACCGAAACTAACTGAATATCACGGTAAAAGTATGAAGAGGCAAGTGCAATATAGGAAGCAGCGCCACCTACAATTTTATCTGTTTTCCCGAACGGGGTTTCAATTGCATCAAAGGCAACGGTTCCAACTACTAAAAGACTCATTATGATTTTTTTTAAAATTTTGAGCAAATATATTGTTTATTTCGAAAATGTGTAGTAATATTGCAGCCCTAATCAGAAAATTCCTTCTTAGCTCAGCTGGTTAGAGCACATGACTGTTAATCATGGGGTCCCTGGTTCGAGCCCAGGAGAGGGAGCGAAAAAGCAAAACGAAAGTTTTGCTTTTTTTGTTTAAAGCCAATTGGCGAGAAGTTTATCCTGAGCTTGTCGAAGGAAGCCCAGGAGAGGGAGCAAAAATAACCGACTATATACTCGTTTTTTTGTTTTTAGGTATTGAATTAAATAAAAAAAGGTGATCACTGGGATCACCTTTTTTTATTTCTTATTTAAAGAAAATTATTTTTTCGCTTTCAAATAATTCTCGTTCACCTTGTTCCAGTTGATTACATTGAAAAATGCACTGATGTAATCCGGACGGCGATTTTGGTAATGCAAGTAGTAAGCGTGTTCCCAAACATCCATACCTAAAATTGGCGTGCCTTTGCAATCAACAACATCCATTAATGGATTATCCTGATTTGGTGTACTGCAAACACATAATTTACCATCTGTCTTTACACTTAACCATGCCCAACCACTTCCAAAACGGGTTGCACCTGCAGTAGCAAAATCAGTTTTAAATTTTTCAAATCCACCTAAATCAGTTTCAATGGCTTTTGCTAATTCGCCTGTTGGCATGCCACCTGCGTTTGGCGCCATAATTTCCCAAAACAAAGTGTGGTTGTAGTGTCCGCCACCGTTGTTGCGAATAGCCATGCTGTATTTAGATATGTTCTTGCAGATCTCTTCAATGCTTAATGTTTCTGCACCGCTTCCCGGCAAAGCATTATTTAAATTGGTTACGTATGCCTGATGGTGTTTGCCATGGTGTATTTCCATTGTTCTTGCGTCAATATGCGGCTCAAGCGCATTAAAGGCATAATTTAATTTTGGTAGTTCAAAAGCCATAATTATTGTTTTTTTTAGTTAATTGATCGTTTATTTTACTGGATAAATATAGGTATATAATTTTTTAATGCGATGTTATTTTTTAAGCACTTCAATTGCTTTTAATACACAATTATCATTCTCGTTAATATTCGGATAATAGCCATCCTTATCAAATAAATTTCTGCCGATCAATGATTTCAAGATCAAATTAATGCCGTTTAATTGATTGGCTTGAATTGTATAGGAAGATTGACCTTTTTTTGAATTCACGTAATTTGCAAATTCACCTATCACTCCCGAATCAACTTTAAAATTGGTATTGAAGGCATTGGCGTTTGTGAATTTTGCCATTAACATGCTTCTTTTCTGATCGGTATACTCAAATGCAAAGGCATTTATGATTCCGTTATAATACAAACGGTTAACAATATGACTGTATTTTGCGGTATCAACAGGAACAAAAACATCCGGAATAATTCCACCACCACCATACACTATTTTTCCGCCTGGTGTGCGGTATTGTTTTGTTTTATCAATTTTCACACTATCGGCATTATACAACTCTCCATTTTCAAATCGGTCGTATTCCTCATTAAAGTATGCTTCATTGCCTTCCGAATATGGTTTTTGAATACATCTGCCTGTTGGTGTATAATAGCGGGCAATGGTTAATCGAATTCCCGATCCATCGGGCAGATCAATTTGATCCTGAACCAATCCTTTACCAAAACTTCTTCTTCCAACAATTGTTGCTCTATCGTTATCCTGCAACGCACCTGCAACGATCTCACTGGCGCTGGCACTTCCTTCATCCACCAACACAACCATATCGTTTTTTTCAAAACTGCCTCTTGATGTGGCGTTGTATGATTTTTTCGGATGCGCTTTTCCTTCGGTATAAACAATTTGCAAACCATTATTTAAAAACTCGTCTGCCAGATCAACGGCGGTTCTTAAAAATCCGCCACCATTACCACGCAGATCAAGTATCATTTTTTTCATACCCTGTTTGCTCAGGTCGTTAAATGCTTTGAGGTATTCGTCATAAGTTGTGCTGGCGAACTTACTTACTTTAATGTACCCTATATCCGGTTTTATGAGATAAGCAATATCAATACTGTATAATGGAATTTTATCTCGTGTGATCTTAAAAGCAATTGGTTTTTTTATTCCGCCTCTTAAAATGCTTACAACAACTGTGCTCCCACTTTTACCTCTTAATTTTTCAAAAACCATTTTATTGGTAACCTTTGCGCCGGTAATACTTTTTCCATCCACCTTAACTATTTTATCTCCTGCTTTTATACCCAGGCGCTCGCTTGGCCCACCTATGATCGGGTTAATTACACGAACGGTATCTTTTATGATATTGAATTCGATTCCTATGCCGTCAAAATTTCCTTCCAATGGTTCATTCACTAATTCGAAATCTTTTGCCGGAATATAATCACTGTGTGGATCCAGATTTTTAAGTAAGCTCGCTATTGCTTTCTCTTCGAGTGCTTTTGGGTCAATTGTATCTACATAATGTTTTTCAATGTAATTCATTAAGCTCGACATTTTGTTGCCGTTTGCCTGATGATAATTGGCAGATGCAATAGTTGCTGTATTTACGCGTTTACTTAAATAGTAACCACCAGAAAGACCAAGAGCCAATACAATTGAAAAATAAAGCGGCAATAAAGAGGAAGCACGCTTTTCTGGTTTATTTTCACTTGGCTCTGATGTCATTTTGTTTTAACTTTGTATAAACAACAAATTTAACCATTTGTTTCTTTTAAGTAACTATTAAGAAATTGAATAATCGGAAGTACATAAATTATTATATTATTTTAACGCTGTTGTTGGTGTTTGTTGGTTTTGCTTGTAAGAAAAAAAAGACCACACCTACTCCAAATTATCCAATACAAAATGTTCCAGTGAACGTTACAATTTATCCTAACGACCCAACTAATTTTAAATTGCAAGCCATTGGCGGTTGGCAATATTACAACGGAGCAGGAATCAACGGCTTGATCATTTATCGCAAGAACCCAACTGAATTTGTTGTACTGGAGCGTACTTCACCTGAAAATCCAAATCTAGCTGCTTCGGCGGTAAAAGTTCAATCAGATAATTTTACGTTGCGTGATACCATCAAAAACGCGCGTTGGCAAATTGTTGACGGAGCGGTAATGAATAGTTCGGCCACGTGGCCTTTAAAACAATATGGTAATACCTATGACGGAAATGCGCTGGTGATCAGAAATTGATCATTTCCATTTGGTTGTTTTAATGAGTTGGATCACATCTTGTCTGATGAAATCGATCACAAGTTTTAAAGAGTCTGTATTGGGGCTGGCATTAAAGTACAAGGCCCCTCTAAGAAAATGATTGGTGCTGTCTGTCAAATAAAATTGTAAAGAGGAAGCAGTATTTCCTTCGATATCGTAAAGTAAACCATAAACCTTTGAGCTATCTCTTATGATCACACTTTCGTTCATTCCGGTAGCTTTTATCTGATGCTTTACTGCAAAAGCTCGCGCATCTTCTAAGTAGGTACCAATATTGTTCTCTACTTTTTTGTAGCTCATATGAATGGTGGCTTTAAATTGAGGAAAATCAATATTTAACCAGCAAGGCTCTGCATTCATGTGCTTATCGCGGTTAATAACGGCATATTTGGGTATTTCAAATGCAAATGGACAAGAATTCTCATACAATGCATATTCCTTTTTGGGCATATCAATGCGAAAGTAACCGCGTGGTTTGGGCGAATATATTTCTTCCTCCTCATCGCACGATGTAAATAGGCTTCCCAAGCAAAGTGCTGCAAAAACAAGTAATACCGTTTGTTTGATCATGGTGTAAAAATAGGGAAGTACAGGATGTGAATGCGATGAATGAAAATTACTTATTAAAACAGCATTTTTAAAAAGGAAGATCTTTTGAGGATAGATCATCAAAATTCACATCATTGTCAAAACCACCGCTCGAACCTTGAGGATTGGTGTTTGCATCTCGTTTCTGAAGGATCTTAAAATTATCGGCCACAATTTCTGTTACACTTCTTTTTTGACCTTCTTTATCGGTCCATTGGCGCGTATGTATCTTACCTTCCAGGTAAATCTGAGTCCCTTTTTTCAGGAGTTTTTCTGCGTTTTCCGCAATTGAGCGCCACATAACAATATTATGCCATTCTGTTTGTTCAATGCGGTTACCATTGCGGTCTTTAAAGGCCTCGGTGGTAGCTAAACTAAAACTCACACGTGCAACGTTACCTTCGAGGTATTTTATTTCCGGGTCCTTCCCTAAATTTCCAACCAATATTACTTTATTAACTCCTGCCATAAGAAATTTCTTTTAAAGCGTTAAGTTACGCAAAAAACAGCCAATTATTTGGTTGATAATGGCATCAATGCTGTGTTTTAGCAAATTTTATGGCAACAAAAAGCAAAATTAAACCCCTTGTGTTTCAGGCTAATTCAAAAATTTTTAGGAAAAACATGATTTTTTTTCAATTTTATTTGTGGAATAGGAATTAAGTATGTAATTTTGCACCCCCGATTTGGAAGAAATGAAAAAGAGGGATCGTTCAGAAGAAGTATTGAAGGTTGGGATTTAGCAGGAAACAAGATGTAGTTGTGAAATGAAACTTGGAGTAGGCTAGAAGGAGTCCAGAATATATAGAAGACGTTCATTGACAGAATTGATAACCAAAAGATAGCAAGTTTCTCAAAAACAAAGGAGAGACCACAAAAAAGCTT
>JBKDKI010000011.1:0-30498 GCA_046345155.1 Sphingobacteriaceae bacterium | reverse complement strand
GATGTGATAATTTTTTGCAGTTGATTTAACAGGTGTTTTACCCTTTCAATGTATGTTTCTGGATTTTTATAAACTTCAGGGTGTCTAAATTTTTCACCTATTAATTCCTCCAGGTCATTGAGTGTATAGCATTTTTCAAAGTCATTATAGTTTGGATATGAGCCATTATCTGATAGCTTTTTAACGTATGTTTCAGCAATTCTGCAAAACATATGTGTCTTATAGTCCTCTGCAATTAAAACGAATTCTATAATTCTTTTTAAGTCTGCATTCGTATAAATTATTTTTTGAATAATTGTATTGTCTTTTTTTGTTGATTTTTCTTGAAATTTCGTCAATGTGAAATTGTGTGTTTTTGTCAAAAAATTCAAGCCAGTCACAAACTTTTTAGAAAAATCTTTAATATCTATTTTTTCCATTGTTGGTTTTCAATATGGCATATAACTTTTGGCGAATAGACCCAGGCGGGATTTCTAAGCACGACTGTCTTAACCCACAAAAGGTATTTAAAGATACTTACTTTATTAGTGAGCCGCAAACAAATTGTCTGCCGCTTTAATGCGCGCGAACGATGACCCATTCTGCCCAATTACGCAAGAGCGCAGGTTAGGTGCAGCCTTTTTTAGTGGTCTTTAAAATAATAAAACCAATTACCTTGGTAGTTTTTTTCAAAATTCTCTTTGCTGTCGAGCATAATTGAAAAAGAACTTTCTTCTAGATAACCAAATTCGTCACATGACTTAATCAATTTAAAATATTCACGTTGAAATCTGTTTTTAGTTTCTAAATTGTCGTTTAATCGGAGCTGCTCATCGGAATTAAAAAAGAAGATACCCGTATAAAAGTTTCTTCTAATTTCCCAAATACCATATGGTTTTAATTCGTCTCTTAAAGCGTCCAGTTGTTCTTGTTTAATTTTACTATTTGACTCTTCTTTGGCTATCGACTCAAAAGAACTAAATATTACATATAAATTGTCTGCAATATAATCGGAATTGTTTTTAATAATTTCTCGAAATGCATTTTGTACAGATTCTTGTCTTGTTGCATTTGGAAATAAGCCGTTGCTTGCTTTAAAATTAATATTGTCTGTATAATGTTCGAAAATTATTTGAAGTCGAGGTTGATAGCTAGGTCCAAGAACATCGTATATTATATTCAATGGCCTAACACCATAATTTGTTTTAATCCATTCGGCAAGTTCAGAGAAAGGTCTTTGAATTTGCTTCTGTCCTTTCTTGATTGCTTTCGTCTCAATGTATTCTCTGTCTCCTGATGATACCATTGGTTTTACGGTCTTTGTCGGGTTGCACCTAACGTACTCGGGCCTTGCGTAGTTTTTTGCTATGTCAAGTTACACATTTGAGCGTTAACACGCAAAAAATGGTCGCTTGCTTGGTGTTACTGTGGCGCCAAATAAATAATCTGCCTTAATCTAAAAGCGACACAAGTGCTTGCAAAATGTGCGGTGGGTAAGCACTGGTGAACGGGTATTAGTCTACGGGTAACGGTTGACAAACACAGGTCTATGCACACCGGGGAGGATGAAGTTTAATAATAGGAAAAGGAGGGTTAGGCGCATATTATAAAGGTAATAAATGACAATTTATCACAAAAGGGCGATAAATGTAACGCAAAGGGCGAAATCATTAAAAGAAACACCTGACTTAATTAAATTGAAGGGTGAAATAACACTATGAGCGAGGAAACGAAATTAAATTTACATCTTATTTTGCATGATAATAAGGGTTTAACTGCCAAATTTACCTAAAAAACTACATGGCACATTTATTGTTCCTTTAGTATTTGGTATTGAAAATATCACCTGATCCAACCTCCGTCCTTTCGTTTCTTCGGGCCTTATTTCATAAACCCAAAGTATATTAACTTAATTTTATTTGAATGGGAAAAAACATTTACACCCCGACTTATTATCATGTCCTCGAACTTAATCCTGACGCAACTGCGGATGAGATTAAAGCAGCATGGCGCAGGTTGATCAAGGTCTACCACGAGGACAAGAATCCTAATAATCCACAAGCAAAGGAAAAAAGCCAAGAAATTAATGAGGCTTATGAAGTGCTTTCCGACGAAAAGAAACGCGCGGAATATGACAATGGATTGAATACATATATAAAAGAAGGAGAAGAAAGAATACGGAGACACCGCGAAGCGCAGAAACAGTCAAGTCGATCAACTGACAAAACATTTTTCAATTTTGCTGCAGTGGCCGTTATACTTTTTTTAATCATAGGACTATTCTCACTAATTACGGACGAAACAAAAAGTTAGATATGCCTATACACGATTTAAATAAAGATTTTCTTGCGACCTTTAAAATAACAGGTTTTTTTAAAGAGGGAAAACGCGGCGGACAAAAGGCAGTACATTTTGTAGAGGCTGAAGGAACAAAATATGCTATGAAATTGCTCTTAGCTTCCGGAATTGACGAAAGAACAAAAAGAGAATTAGATATATATAATAAATTCAAAGGCCTCGATGGCATCCCTACAATTTACAAAATAGAAAGTTATGAGGGAGAGCTTGTTGTTTTCGAAGAATTTGTTGAAGGGAATTGTCTCGGAGATATCATCGGTGAATTTAAGGGAGACTCAGATCGTATTAATACTCTAATAAAGGCTCTGTGCAAAATAATGAAACCAATCTGGGACGGCAATTATATTCATCGTGACATAAAGCCAGCAAATATTATGATAAGAGGAGATGGTACCCCGGTATTACTTGATTTTGGAATTGCTAGGGATTTGCTTGACGCATCTATAACTGCCACCGGATTGCAACCGTTAAGTTGGCAGTATGGCGCCCCTGAACAATACGCGGGAAAAAAAGATATGATTTCGTATAGAACAGATTTCTTCAGCATGGGAGTTTTGGCTTACGTGTTGTATCATCAACATTTACCATTTGGAAATTCAAAAGAACAAGTAGAAGCTAAATTTCAGAGTGGTGATGAAACCTTTAAAATGGACCCCAATTTTAAACTAAAGGATTTTTGTACCGCCTCTATGAGGTTTAGTGCTGCGGAAAGACCGCGAAAGTTAGAAGATCTAATTAAACTATTACCATAATGAAAACTTTACATTTACTTGGACACAATCATAAATGGAATTTGGACGCGCACTTTCAAAACGAAGTAGGCGAAGGTTTTGTTTTTTGCGCTTACAGTTTTGAAAACGGTTTTGCGGAACGAGAAACATTAAGCGGCTATAAGATGAATGATGTCCTTAAGACTTCAATGTTAGATTTGCAGTTTTTCGGAAAGAAGGATTCCGCTGATCTTGAGGCGGGAAAATTAAAAAGCTACGAATTCCATCCCTGTACTTTTGTTGGCGACACTGGAACTAATGAGTATGTATTAACAGCAATAAAAAATGCAATCAAGTATCAGATTGGTTTGGGTCTGCAAGATATAATTATACCAAACTATTATGAGAACGAAAATATTGAACAGTTTATTGGACTTATTAAAAATGTAAATAAATGGTTGGAAAAAAATAAAAAGGGTGGGCATAGATATTTCATGTCAGTGCCGATAACTAATCATACGATCATTGATTCCGATAAAATCGAGAAAATATTATACGCACTTACCGACAGAAGTATTTTATTTGATGGCTACTATATCGTTTGTGAAAGTAAGCCCGAGTTTAAACAAAAGATTAGCACCGACATTAAGTATCTGCGAAACCTCACCAAAGTATTGTCTGTTTTAAAAAAGCAGAACTTCATAACTGTATATGCATATGCTAATTGGGATGCAGCGATTTTTCTTACTTTAACGGATATCGATTATATTACAATCGGCTCGTATGAGAATCTGCGTAATTTCAATATTAAAAGATTTTTGAGTACAGAGGACGGTGGTCCTTCTAAAGGCTGGTACTTTTCTGAAAAGTTATTGAATTTCGTTAAAGCTCAATTCATTGATTTGATAAGAGAAAAACGTTGCATACCATTAGTTAGTAACGAAAGAAATATGTTTTCTGATATTATTTTGGATGCGAATTTTCCTTGGAATAATCACAAACCAGAAGTTCATAAAAATTATCTGTTGGCTGCAAATAAGCTTTATTATGAGCTTGCAGCAGAAAAAAATATGGACAAAAGAAAGTATATGATGCTTAAAAAAATTAATTCTGCTTCAGAGAATTACGCGAAACTTGAAGAGCAAAAAGTCTTTTTATTGGAGGAAAGCAAAAATTATCATTTAGCAGTTTGGGAATCGTTTCTTTTATCACGATAATTACGTCCAAAACATTTCACTCAATAGGATTTGCATTTTTTCATCGAGTGGTTTTTCCTTTTTCGGCTTGAATAAAATACTTATACTGCCTTTTTTGTCTATACACGCGAGGCCGACATTCATTTTTTTGAATTGCTCGATATTAGTTACAGCACCGGTAATATTTTGGCTATCTAATACTACGTAACTGGAAGATGCAAACCATTTGTATCTGTATGCTTGATTCAAAGCTCGCTTCCAATTTTTTAATTTAGCTTCAATTGCAATACTCTCTTCAAAGCAATGTTTATAGGTTCTTTTGAATTTGTATAATGTATCCTGTTCCTTTATATAACTTTCAAGGACTAATTTTTTCAAAGATTTCCTTAAAGTTGACGAATCTGCTCTCGTTAAATTTTTAATATTCTCAAATGATATTTCTTTACTGTTCTGAATTATCTTATAGATTGTGATATCAAAGTAACTTAACGAAGTATTTTTTGTAACGGCTGAAGGTCTGACTTTGGAGAAAACGAGATCTGCAACGCCGAACCCTAAGTCAACTTCTTCTAATATTTTTGTTGTACTACGGGTTGTATTCCAATAGCACATAAAAGAATAATTCCTTTTTAGTTTGTTTACCAAATCTTTTTCACTTGAGAACATATCTATTTATCTAATAAAAATAAATGTTGAATCATCTATATTACGACCTTTAATTAACTCGTGCAACTTTTTCTTTATAACAGAATTTGAACGCATCTGAATTGTTTGAAAGTAAGTAATCTTGTCGCTTTCCATTAAATTATAAAATCCATCGGTACATAAGAGAATCTTGTCTTTTGAAGATATTGTAACAATGTTCTGAGTAAAGTCCTCTTGATCTAAGTCAGACATCCCCAAACACTTTGTAATAATGTTTTTAGAAGACATAAAGCGATCGTCTTTCGTTACTTGCTCTACATATTGAGGATTTACTATGTAAACTCGTGAATCACCCATATTAGAAACTTCAATATGCTCAGGGTTCAAGTTTGATATGCAGACTGAACAATATGTTGTTTTAGTTTCAGAAATATTTTGTTCAATAAGAAACTTATTAGCAGAGTACATTAATCCTGAAAAATCATATTTTCCATTTTTAAAATAACTAGCATAATTTTTGGAAATGAACTTTATTATAAGTTCAGTAGCAAGTTTACTGTTCTTTGCACTACCCAATCCATCGAAAACAAAATATAGCGAGTAATCTATTTTTTCAATAACGAAAAAGTTGTCTTGATTTTGAGTTTTGTTAAGCCCAACAATAGAATCGGAAAAGTATTTTCTCTTATTAAGGATCAAAGCTGTTTTTGTCTCATTAAGTTATAAAAAACCAAGTGTTTTGTCAATTAAAAGACAAAGGTAGTTAATAATTTATGGGGGTGGAGGTCATGCAATTATTGTAATTAACAAAAATATTCACATGCCTACCTGCCGGAGGCTGCGCATTATGGCACTTAGTGCACGCACAAAGGTGGCTGCGCCACACCATATTGTCTGTGGGTGGACGCGAGGTGATTTGCAACCGAAGGCTCGGTTGGTGTTGTGTGCATTGCGACCGAACTGAGAAAATTTCCTTTCTGCATGCACACAACACCAACTTGCAAATGACCGCAGCTTGGGATAGCAAAAGCGGCTGCGTCAGCCGAAAAGGAGGTTGTGCGATGGCTGTTACTATGGCTTCCAGCCAAAAAAGTGCGTCGGCAAAGAATTTTAAAAATCTTTTTAACTGATGTCCTTGTCGAAGCGAAATGCTTTTTGTCTACGAGGAATTGTCTACGGAGAATGTCCGCCCCTATGCGCTATAACGTTTTGCAAGCAAAAATAGGCGGGCTTTCGAAGTATCAACTTTCGGAAGTTTGCAATTCTTTATGGGTAATTGCTAACATTTTTTGAACTAGTGATTTTTCTAGAAATTAGCCTAGCAATCATGACTTTATAGGGCAGGTATAATTATTTAAGCCATCACTATTTAGGGTTTATAGTTTTTTGAGTTATCCATCACTACATGGAATGTTGAATAAATCCCTACCCTGAATTTTAAGATAAGCAAGTTCACCAACTAAAACCTATGCGTTCGCATAGGTGTTTTTTAGTGTTTTTCGGAATAACTTAGAGGGTTAAATGAGAGGTTTATTTTTAAATATTGGATTATTTTCTGTTTTAGGTTTCTTCGCTCAGTCGTTTACCGAACCTTCCAAGATCAAATCGTTTAATGTAACGGTTAATTTTCCAGATTACACGGTTAAAACTCAGATGTTAAATCACACCAAAAGCTTTGAGCCCAAAAGCGATCTTACTTACATGTGGTATGAACATCAAAAAATAATGGAAACTAAGGGTGGATTTGATGGTAAACTAATTCATGGAACGTATAGAAGTTTTTATTTAAACAACCAACTCAAAGAAAAAGGCGAAATAAGGTATGGCTTAAAAAATAGTAAATGGAAATACTGGTACAATAACGGTAACATCCGCGAATCGATCACATGGAAGGATGGCACAAAAAATGGGACGTACTGTATATTTAACGACGACGGTAAGTTAATGGCAAAAGGGAATTTTAAGAACGATAAACTGCACGGAAGGTTTTATACCTATGATATTAATGGAAAAGTTCTGGAAAAAAAGCGATATAAAGAGGGAACTGAGGTTTTAAAGAAAGTAAAAGTAAAGAAGGAACCAAAAGTTAAAAAGATAAAGGAGCCAAAAGACGAGAAAAAGAAGGAGCCTAAACCCAAAAAAGAGAAGTTGCCAAAGAAGAAAAAATCAGAAGATTCTGAAAGCGATAAGATAACGGAGGTGTGATGTTGAAATTTAAGCTGAGATCTTTGATAAAAGTCCGAGTAAAGGGTGGAGCTCTTTACATTTCAATGATGGTTGGGATCGTTATTTCTGTTTTATTATCTATGTTTATTTTACTGGCCAAGTTTAATCAACGCCAAATTACAAATTACGTAGGCAGTTCTCAGTTGTATTCTAATTTAAAGAGTGCCTTGCAAATAGCGCAATCCGATTATTTTACCGAGGATAAAAATAACCGATGGATCAAAAATGAAAATAATGATGATTCGATAAAGATAAAACGTAGTTATTGGGGAGCATATTATCTTATTAGTACTGAAACTAAAAATCGTCACCAATTTTTGAGTCATGTTGGATTATTTGGATCTTCCATGAGTTCAGATACCGGATTAGTTGTTGCAGAAAATAATCGACCCTTGGGTATAACAGGCCAGGTTGTTTTTAAAGCTAATTGTTATTTGTCATCCGCTGGAATAAAACCTGCTTTTATTGAAGGCCAAAGTTACTCAGGTAATGGCAATAACAATGCTTACATTAAAAAGTCACCTATACATATCCCTTCTATAGATGAATCTTTTAGTAAGGGTATCTCTTTACAGCAAGATCAATTGATAGCATCAAACGATAGTTTGATCTCTACATTTTCAAATTACATAGCTCATTCATTTAAATTTAAAACAATTGTATTAGAGGCCTCCGGAAAATTAAGCGGACTTACGTTAAAAAATAATATTAAGATCGTTGGAGCTAATGAAATAAGTGTAGATAGTAGCTGTCATTTTGAAAATGTACTTATTATTGCAAAAAAAGTAAGGTTTAAACAAGGATTTAAAGGATCTGTACATGTAATTGCAAGTGATAGTATTATTTGCGAGAAGGAAAATATTTTTGAATTTCCGAGTTCGTTTGTTTTAAAACAGAGCGATAACAGTAAGTTGTTAAGCTGTATCATAATAGGTGAGAATAGTATATTTAATGGAGGTATGGTCGCTTTTAGCAGCAACAGTGATGAAGGATCGGATGTTTTTATTAAACTCAATGCAACAAGTGAAGTTAATGGCTATGTTTATTCTTCGGATTACTTGCATATAGAAGGAAAACTGAATGCAAATGTTTTTTGTGGCAGGCTGTTACTTAAAACCCCTTCTGCTGTTTACGAAAATCATATGATGGCCTGCGAGATCAATCCGGCTAAATATTCACATATATTGTCAGTGCCGTCCGTTTGCAATAAAAACGGAAGTTTATTACTAAGCAAGAATTTAGGCGGATGAAGACGATATTTAAATACCGTCTAAAGGGGAGCAGCATTATTGAGGTGTTGATAGCCATGGCCATTCTTGCATTTTGCTCAGCCCTTGCAACTGTAATTTATTTAAACATTCAAAAGAGCAGCTTACCATTTTTTAAGATAAAAGCAGTTGAACTTGCCGAACTTTATATTAAAAACGCTACTGATAGTAAGGAATTAACCGATGGAAGTTTTAAAGTAGAAGAATTTACCGTGAATAGAACCATAAGTATTTGTGGAAATTATCCGGATTGTATAAATGTGAAGGTTTTAGTATTTGATGGAAATAAAAAAAAGATCCACGAATTAGAGCAAGTGATTTATAAAGGCAAATGAGTTTGTTTACACATAAGTTAGATGGCTTTACGCTGGCAGAGGTTATAATAACCATGGCCCTAACTTCTATGGTTATTATGTTTGCTTATGGAACGTTGAGTTATGTTCAGAAGTTATTTTTTTCTTACAAGGATCAAAATCGTTTTTTGCAGGAGTATACGATCTTTAAAGAAAGAATGGATCATGAAATACTGTATTCAGAATGGATATTAGAAGGAGAAGAAAATCATTTTAAGATCAAACGCGATAGTTCGTTTATAGATCTTGAGTTTTTAAAGAATGCCATTTTGCTCAGAAATAATCAAGTATGCGATACATTTCATTTTGAACCTAAACTTATAACGAGAGAGTATGAGCAAATGAGCGAAAATTCAACCGTAAAACAGCTTGTGCACAAAATGAGATTTGAAATAGAGTTTAGTAAACAGAAATTCTCTTTGTCGTTTACGAAACACTACGACGCTTCGGTAAAATTAAAGTTAGAGCAAGGGCAATGACAAGTATAGATCTTTCAAAATATTCTGAACTTAAAAAGTTACCATTAACCGCAGAAAAATCAAGCGGAACAAAGAGCATTAGCGATATTTTGAATGCGGAGATCTCCTTTTTTGAGAAAAAGTTTGGAGCCAAAGAAAAGGAAGCCTTTTATTCGGAACTAGGACTTTTACTTTCCACTGGTGTAGATATTAAAAAGGCATTTGAAATAATTGAAGAAGATGTACAGGATAAAAAACATAAACGACTTCTGGAACAAATTAAGAATGAAATAATAAATGGAAAGAGTATTTACGAAGCTGTAGGAGAACACACACGAATTTTTAGCAAATATGAAGTTCAGAGTATTAAGATCGGCGAGGAATCTGGAAAGCTTCCTGAAGTACTTATTGAGTTAGGTTTATTTTACAAAGGAAGCATTCAGCTAAAAAGGCAAATAGTTGGTGTTTTAACGTATCCTGTAGTTGTCATGTGTTTGGCAGTTTTGATCGTTTATTTTATGCTGGCATATGTAGTGCCAATATTTAGTGATGTATTTACTCAAACTGGTGGTGAGCTTCCTGCGATAACCCAATTTTTGATCCGCATGAGTAATAAGAGTGATGTTATGCTTTATTCGTTATTAGTATTGGTAGCAGGATTCATTGCCTTGCATAAAACGCAATCGAGGAAAAATTGGTATAGACTATTTACTTCTAATTTCTTCTTAAAAATACCTGTTATTAATAAGTTGATCCAGAAAATTTATTTGGCGCGTTTTTGTCAAAGTATGAAATTATTGGTAGGCGCAAGGGTAATGATCAATGATGCTTTGGAACTTGTAAGGAATATGATAGAGTATTATCCAATGGAAATAGCCTTAGAGGATGTAAAAAAAGAAGTAGTGAATGAAGGGAAATTGCTCAACGAGAGTTTGGCTAAACATACTATTTTTCCAACAAAACTTGTGGCCTTAATAAAATTAAGCGAGGAGGTAAATGCTCCTGAAATCATATTTGAAAAACTTCACAAACAATATTCAGCGGAAATAGAACATCAACAAGCAGTTTTAGGCAAATTAATTGAGCCCTTATTTATTATTATACTGGGGCTTTTTGTAGGTTTTATATTAGTTGCCATGTATTTACCAATGTTTGAAATGAGTACGGGGAGTTTTTAACCCATCCCCCTCCTTCATGAGGGGGTGGATTTTGCGAAGCAAAAGATGGGGAAGGGAAAAATAAAAAAAATTAAATTGACGAGAATGAAAAATGAAATGAAAAAGATCTGCAACTACAAAGTAAAAGGTATGACCTTAATAGAATTACTTTTAGTGTTAGCCTTAATAGGAATTCTCCTTTCTATGGCAGTACCAAAACTTATGCCTTTAATTGGAAGAACAAAGTCTATGGAGGCGCAAATGCAATTAAAGCATGTGTTAAACTTGGAGAAGAACTATTTTTATATCAACTCCAAGTATTCCTCCAACATCGATGATATTGGTTTTGAGCAATCAAAACTCGTAACACAGGATGGGAAGGCTAATTACAAAATAGAGATCACAGAAGCCAGTAATAAGTCTTTTGTGGCCAAAGCAATATCAGTAACTGATTTTGATCAAGATGGTCAATTGAACGTTTGGCAGGTAACACACGATGAAGAGATTAAAGAAATTACTAAGGATTAAACATTGGATATTTTTCTACTCATATGTGTTGCGCTCATTTCCTCAATTTTAATTTATCAGGATTTTAGTTCAAGAAGAATTAATTTACTTCTTTGTTTAGCATTTATTGTCTTAATACTGTTTAAGTATGTTCTACCAAATACGTATGATCAATTGTTTTTAAATACGGCTTTTAGTACTTTATATTTTTTACTTAGTTATTTGGTGTTAAAGCTGTATTTTTATTTACGGGGGAGTGGAAAGGAAGCGATTGTAAATACAAAAATTGGTTGGGGTGATGTTATCCTTTTTTTTGCGGTGGGTTGTACCATTGAACCGGAGCGGGTTGTTTCTTTTTTTGCAATAGTGTTTACAGTTTCAATAATCTTACATTTTTTACTTTCGCAAAGGAAGGAAGTGCCTTTAGCTGCCTATCTATTAGTGTTTTATAATATTTATTTGGTAAGTATGCCATTGCTTTAGAAATTTAGCTTTCTACACCCGAATGAAACCATTTTTGTAGGCATAGCGAACAAGGTCTACAACTTTATTGCAATTGGTTTTTTTGTAAATATTCATTTTATGAAAGTTAACAGTGCTTGAAGAAATATATAAACGTTCGGATATGGCCTTATTTGTACTTCCATTACAAATTTCTCGTAAAACAGTAACCTCTCTATCAGAAAGAGTTTCCTTTTTGATCTTGTCGGAGCTACCTCTTTGACTGATGATGCCATTTACAAGTAATTGAGAGATCTTTGAATCAAAAAAATGCCCTTCGTTATAAGTCCTAATGATTGAATTATAAAGATTTTCAGAAGTTGCAGCTTTTGATATAAAACTGTTTGCTCCTTTAGCAACTAGATCCAATATAAGATCATTATCATCATGCACACTCATCATTATTACTTTTACTTCCGGATACTTGGCTTTAACGATCTGCATGGCTTCGCGTCCGTCCATAATGGGCATTCGATAGTCCATTAATATAAGGTCTGGAATCTTGATCTTTAATTTATTAAGCAGCTCTTTTCCATTGGCGGCTTCATCAATTACTTCAGCGTTTTTTAATTCTTGAATTAGACTAATAAATCCTTTTCTAACTAATTCATGGTCTTCGGCAACCATGATCTTTATTTTAGCTTTCATAAGATCGTTTGTTTATTAAATGTTTCTGTTTGAGGTTCACGATTTCACAAGTTCAAGGTACCTCATAACTTCTATAGTTGCACCTGTGCGAACGCATAGTTTTGCTTGTTAGCTGCGACGCTTTAACCCTCTTGATTTTCATTAAGTTATTGTTTTTATCATTCGGACTCTCAGTTTGCTCGATAAATCTCACTGTTATTTTAAGTTAATCTTGTACAGAAATAAATTGAATTAGCTCTAAAATAAATTAATATGTCAAGTAAAATTAAGCTGATTATCATAATGTTTGTCGTTTCTTTATTTGGTTTTTCACAAACGAATCATCCAACAATTTCAAGCGTTACGATCAATTATAAGAGTGTTCAGCAATCTACAGTGGCTTCGGCTTCATCAGCCTCAGCAACTGCATCCCAAAAAAAAGTTGCTTCGCTAATTTTTAATCTTGTAGATGTTACGCAGGTTAAAGAAATATCATATAAAATTGTTAACGCCAGTGGCGCAATAGAAAGTCAGGCTTCATACAATATTGTGAATACTAAATCCGACAAAGCAAATAATGGAAGGATGCTTTTCAGAATTGAAGGTTCTACTGTTTACATTAATGCTCCAAACTATCTTGATACGGGCACTTATAAATTTCAATTAACAACTACAAATCTTTCAGGAATTATCTCACCAATTTATTCATCTAATAATTAAAACGAAACAAATGAGGATAGTAATCATATTTTTAATATTAATGAGTCTCCTTAAAGCTCAGGATTGCAATACTTGTAATATTCACGTCAACAACTCTGATTTTTCAACTTATACTATATCTACAGGACAAACATTATGTATTGATTCTACAGGAAGTGTTTTTGGTAAAATAGTGCTTAGTGGTGGTTTTATATGTAATAAAGGCTTCCTTAATCCTTCAGAAATATCAATTCTCTCAGGAACAATAATTAATGGCGGAAATATTACTTTATCATCATCTCTAATTACATCATCAAGTACATCTATTACAGTGCTAGAAAGCTCAGTTATAAACATTGCTGGAGAGTTTATTAGTAATGGAAGTAGTATAACTAACTTGGGTTTTATTAATATATCAGGAAGCATTAGTAATAACGGAGGAAGTTTTATTAATAATAGCGTCATCAATTGTTCCCATATAGTCTCAGGCGCTGTAACAAATAATGCAGTTATAAATACAAATTAAATAAACTTTATGCAGAGGATCGTAAGACTTAAGATATTTTTTACTTTGGCTTTAGCTTTTTTGTTTGGAGGCTATTTCTATGCTCAATGTTCAGGTTGTACAACTAATGTTGCCAATGGTGTAGCGAGTTACACAGCAGCCTCTGGCCAAACATTGTGTGTTGCTTCAGGTTTAAACTATACAGGAACCTTGGTATTAAACGGTGGGACTATTTGCAATAGTGGAACAGTAAATATAATTGATTTTAGAAACGGAACTTTTCGTAACTACGGCGTATTCAATGCAGGTAATGTGTCCTCAATTATTACAGGAACTATAAATGTACATAATTATACAGGTTCTGCTTTTAACATGGGCGCTTTTACTTTTTCAGCTAACAATGCGGCCAGAATAATGAATATTATAATTTACGAAGGGGCATCAGCTACTTTTACATCAAACATTACTAAAAATCAAGGTGCTTTAAACTTTGAAATTGGCAACACAACATCAGGCATGGCACCCACACTAAATTCAAGCCTAACCGTTAACGGTTTGTTTACTGTGAAAACCGGGAGTTTTGCGATGACTGTTCAGTCCAATGGTACCGTAAGCGTTTCGGATATTCTTAGTTTGGAGTCTACAGGAGTTAAATCAATTACCAATTATGGAACAATTTTGTTGACTAAGGATTTAAATATGATTTCAGCAGGATCTTCTGCATCAACTGTTACAATAAATAACTATGGGCGAATTGACGCCCGAGCTGTTAATGCAAGTTATACAGCTGGAAGGGTATTTGTAAACAATTACATTGGAGCAACCAACAATTTTAATATTAGCACTTCAATGACTCTTTCACGGGCAACAAATACTTTAAATAATACCGGACGAATACTCATTACTCAAAACTTGGTAAGCCAACTTGGTTTAATTTTAAATTCAGGGACAATTACTCCTAACAACCTAACCGCATCAGGTGGTACTATTACTAATAATAATGTGATTAAATGTAATAATGATTTACTTCTTACAAATTCAGCCGCTCGTTTAAATAACAATAAAAGTATACTTATTGCTAATACCTTTAGTAATATTGCTACCATAAACACAGCTACCGAAAGCGTAATTCTAACTAAAAACTACTATAACAGTGCTAGTTCGGCAACTATAAATGGAGTTACTAGTGGAACTGACACACTTTTATTTCCACGAATCATAATAACCCACACTTCGAGCAACAGTGGCGGCCATTTAAAAAACAAGTTATTTATTTATGATGCGAGCTTAACGAGTACAACAAGTAACATCGGGTTCGGATTTGATGCTGTTTCGAGTACAACGCGCATAGCGGCAACAGTTGTTTGGGGTGCCAAGGCTGTTGGACCAGGAAATGGAAATCCTCCTGTGGTTAATTGTCCAAAACTTTATAAGTTTCTTGGCTCCGTTTTCTCTCCACCAAATCCAACTATTTGCGCTGGCACACCTCTAAACGTTTGTGCTCAGTTTGGAGCATATTACTACACATTCGACTCAAACAATAATCCTATACTTTTAACATCACCTGTACAAGGTGTTAGCTCTAGCAATTATGTATGGAGCCCTGGAAATCTAACTGGAGATTGTCAAACATTTACACCTCTATCAACAACCATCTATACTGTTTCAGTTACATATACATCCTGTGTATACAGTAACACCTACATGATAACGGTTTCCGCAAATACGGCAAATATTTCTAATGCACCAGTTATTTATTTTGCAATGCCTGATCCAGTAAGTTTGAGTGGAAGTATTATCGGAGGCACTCCACCATACAGCTATGTTTGGACGCCAAATATGTTTTTTCAGAATCCTTTTACAAATACTCAGCAAAACACACAAGTGAATCCGCAGGTATCGCTAAATTATACATTAACGGTAACTGATTTTTATGGTTGTATAGCTACAAAAACGATTACAGTTATTGCTAAACCATATGCTTTTTTAAATAAGTTGCCCGATGGAGGATATTACATTCCTTTTAATGATAAGCTCCTTTTTGAATTTGATGGTCAGTATGCCCAAACTGGTCTCGTTTATAGGGTTTACGATAAAACAAACACAGTTGTTGCATCAAATACAGCGGGTAACATAGCGAGCAGTTTGGTTGTGAATTCTGGAGACAATAGATATTACCTCGATGTTTCAAGTGCAACGTTTTCATCTGGAGCTTACTATACATTAGAACTCATAAATGAAAAAAACGAAAAATTGTATTTAAAATTTAAAAAATAGTATGCTACGAAATATAGTTTTGGGCTTGGCTTTAGTGTCTGGTTTATCTGGACTTACGGTTTCTCTTCTGGATAAGAAAAGAGATCTTGTTTACATAGATATGGGAAAAGTTTATCAGGAGTTTTCACTTTCAAAAGAATTAGGGAAAGTAGTTGAGCGTAGAATTAAGGAAGGTAAGCTAGTCTCGGACTCCTTATATCAAGCCCTTCAATTAAAAACAATGGAGGTAAAGGAAAGCAAAATGGAAAACGCTGAAAATTTATCAACGCTTACGTCAATGGAGCAGGCTTTTTATCTGCGACAACAACAGATCGAAAAAGAAGTTGCCGAATTGTCTGCCGACAACGAGTCAAAAGTTTGGAATCAAATGAATAAATACATAACTGATTATGGTAAGATGAACTCATATACTTTTATTCTTGGAGCTAATGGCCAGGGCTTCATTATGCATGCGGATTCAGAACTGGATGTTACCGATGACGTAATAAAGTATATCAATCGCCGCTATAGTGGCCTTGAAAAAAACTGATGAAACTAATTAAATATATATTATTGGTTGTGTTCACGTGTGCTTGTTCCAAGCACGGATCAAACATGACAATTTTGGAGTTCAACAACTTTGTAAACATCCCGGAGAATGGGTACATACAAGAATTAACGTTTAACAAAGTCAAATACTCATCGAAAATAGAGTTGCCACAAATGATAGCGATAAACATGCTGAAGGCTGATGTTATAAAGAAACATGAGTTACTAGACAAGGTAAAGCAGTTTAATGGGAAGACAAATTTTGTTTTCACTTTGTCTGATTCTGATGGTAATTCAGAAATTAAAAAACTTATTTATAATAAAGAAGATTACAATGCCTTGGTGTCGTATGCTAATACGGCGCTTGTAGATGATTTTAAATTATTACTTGGAACCGACACCATACCGGCGCGTATAGCACATATCGAATCCTCAAATGGAATAGAACCAGTGGTGCGCATTTCTGTTGGTTTTAGTGGACTTGACAGTTTAAAAAAAGATTTAACCTTAATTTACAACGATCGGATTTTTAATAACGGCCCTTTGAAATTTTATTTCACGGAGGAAGCACTTACTAATTTACCAAAGCTAAAACTATGATGATTAAGCAAAAATATTACAGGTACTTCGCTTTTTTTATGGTTATAAACCTATTATTCGAAGTAATATCTCCAACAATGGCTATGGCATTAACTTCCGGCCCACAGCAGCCAGAGTTCACAAATTTTGAACCCGCTGGATCTTCGGAAATGGTTGATCTGTTTACTGGAGATTTTAAATACAATATTCCTTTGATGGATGTTGATGGTTATCCTTTGAATCTTTCATATCATGCTGGCCAAAACATGGAAAGTGAAGCAAGTTGGGTTGGACTAGGGTGGAGTATGAACCCTGGTGTTATTAACAGAATGGTTAAAGGCTTACCTGATGATTTTAATGGCGAAATTGTTAAGTCAAAAACACACATCAAGCCTCAGATTTCAATGGGTGCCGGATTTCAGTATGCCGCATGGTTGGGAGGAAATGTTAGTTTTGATAACGCTGGTGTTGGAGCGAAGGTAGGCGCTAATGGTGCAGTTGTTCTTAGCTATAATAACTATAAAGGCTTTGGTTTAGAAACCGAAAGAGACGCCCATCTCACTGTTTCACGAAGTGCCAATGCATTAGGATTTGGCGCCAACGAATCTACAACAAAGGGCGTGGGAACTTCTGTGAGTTCACAGGATGGTGGTTCTTTAAGTGAGAATTATTCAACCGGAGTTGGTGTAAGTTATGGTAAAGGGAATATTGGTGTAAGCGCATCTGTTTCTCAAGGACAGGGAACAACTATAAATACTCGCAGCGGCGCTATGACAAAATCATATTTTTCTTCAGCATCTGTCGGTGTTGCTTTTAAAGATGTGAGTTTTGGCGTAGGTACAACACGTTCCAGTTCTCTTCCTGTCGGTTCAATTTCTTATTCTCCTCGTATGTCTTATGATATGATTGGAAGTGGTTTTGGCAGTTCGGTTAAAGCGGGTTTATGGGGAAACATATCCTTTTATGTGAATGCCATTCCAGTTCCGCCTTTAACTATCGATGGAGGATTACTTCTAGGTTACAAGGCTTTTTACAATAGAATGGGAATGAGAGACAGCGTAAAAATGGTACCATCTTATGGATATATGTATGCTGAAAATGCCGACGACGATGCCCTCATGGATTTTAATCGCTTTAAGGATGGTCCTATTATGGATGAGACACCAAATTTATCAATGGCCAATCAAACTTACGACATTTTCAGCGCTACAGCGCAGGGTATGGCAACCAGTTTCAGAACCTGCCGCAGTGATAACGGAACTGTTCATGATAATTATGTAACTACTGCTACCGATAATAAGCATAATGGAAAAGAATTAGGTGGAATTTTTATTGCACATGTTCAGGCAGATGATTCTAAAATGTACAATACAGGTTATAGTGGTAAATGGCAAACCATGCTTGAGCCAAATTTTGCTTACACAACAAAAGACATTAAAGTTGCCACAAATAGATTCTACGAAAAATATTATTTCAAAAGTATGGGTGAGATTACGGCGCGTGACCCTTCGTATGATGGAGCGGTAGGTGGTGATGGACCCATTGCTCCGATTTTAAATAAAGTTGGTTTGGATTATCATGCCTTTAGTCCTCTTGCCGCTGGAACCAGACAAAACAGGGATGCCAGAAACAATCACATCAAAAGTTTAACAGGTGAGCAGGCTTCTAAGTATGGATATCAGCCTACATATAGTCTTTATGCAAAAATTGATGCTAGCAACTCTAGTTCTTATCCGGTTGTAAATGGCGCTACAAAATTGATAAATGCTGCTTCAACAAATAACTCACGCACGCAAAAAAGTTACCTTTCTCTCACAAATAAACCTATTGGCCACCACCTTTCTGAAATAAGCGTCACAGGTACAAATGGTTCAACTTACATTTATGGCATACCGGTATATAATCTTCACAAGAAAAAAGTGATGTTCAATGCTTCTGATAGAACAGAAGCTGCTTTTTTACAAAATGGTTGGCCAACTACTAATTTTACTGATGCGCCACTCAATAAATCTCAGCCCTATCAATTGGTTGGTTATGATAAAACTTCTGGTGGTAAAGAGATCAACAAAAATTTCAGAGGTCGCGATAATCTTTACAAAGAAGATCTTACTCCTGCCTTTGTAAATAATTTATTATTAACAACTATAGTTTCCGAAGATTATGTGGATGTAGAAGGTGATGGGCCTACTTATGATGATTTAGGATCATTTACAAAATTCAATTATTTTAAGAACGATAACTACGGATGGAGGGAGCCTTATCCATTACCGGTCGGCGCGGGTAACGACGGAGGATCAAATTGGCCAAGCAATGGTGGTAATTTAACAAGCACAGAAAGCCAGGCAAACTATGATCCCGCAATGTTATCGGATAATTTGGACGACCGGGGTTTTTATGAATTCGGTATAAGAGAAAATTACTTTCTTCATTCTATTGAAACAAAAGATTTCATTGCTATTTTCGAAACTTCCAATCGTTTAGATCAATCAGGAGTTGTGGATGAACATGGCGGGCAAACCAATGGCCGTAACCAAAAGTTAGACGCCATTAAATTATTTTCTAAAAGCGATGTTCTTGCAAACGGTGGTTTTGTATCGGCAACTAAACCTTTAAAAACAATTCGCTTTGAATATGATTACAGTTTGTGTCCAGGTACGTTCAATAGCGAATTCGATGGTACATACAACCAAACTCGTGGTAAACTTACCCTAAAAAAAGTTTATTTCTCTTATGAGGACTCGCAAAAATCATCACTAACCCCATACGTTTTTGACTATGGCAACAATTACAACTACAATCCGCGTGCCGTTGATCGTTGGGGAACATACATGCCAAATGTGATGAATGCAATAAGCGGACAAACAACTGCGAGCAATGGTGCGTATATGAACAATATGGAATATCCGTATGCGCTACAAGATAAATCATTAGCTGATGCATATGCTGGTGCATGGAACTTAAATGAGATTCAAACACCAAGCGGCTCAATTATAAAAATAAATTATGAAAGTGATGACTATGGCTATGTGCAAAATGAACAGGCGGGCCAAATGGTGAGTCTTTATAATATAGTTAACGATCCTGTTAATCCCTCTGTGAGTGTTCAAGGTACATATGGAACTCCAAATACAAATTTTAAAGAATCCAACTTTTTTATACTTGATCTTCAAAATATGCATCGAGGCATTCCGGTTACAGGATCTTTCAGCATTCAATCGGTAGCAACAAATTTTGTAAAAACAAATGTGTTTAAAACTAACAGTGATCTATACTTTAAGGTATTTACAAAATTAGCCGATCCTAAAAAGGCGTTTGGGTTAAAAAAGAATCACTTTGAATATATTCCAGGTTATGCTTTAGTGGAAGATGCGGGAGTATTTGATAAGAACCAATCAAACAATACCTATGTTGATGGTACAGGTGTTACTTGTTACCGCTACGCTTATGTGCGCGTTAAGAAAGAACTGGCGTGGGATTCGGAAGATGTTTGCCCTGTAACTATTGCAGGCTGGGATCTTCTTCGCAATTACCTTCCTGCCATTGCCTACCCGGGATCAGAGCCAGCCAGTATGGGTAATACCAATCACAAGCCGTTAGATGAGTTTAAAAATGCCAAAGTGGGTATGGGTGTTGCCAAGGCTGATATGATGAACGCACAATCTGGTAAACCAAACAAACGTTTTTACGATAAGGATTTTTGTACTGAGTTCATGCCTCAAAAGTCATTTGTTAGAGCATACGTTCCTTTTAAGCATAAACTTGGTGGAGGACATCGCGTTAAATCAATAACCACTTCGGATAGATGGGACGTGATGACGGGCACTGCCGAAAGCAAAACAAGCTATGGGCAGGCTTATAATTACAGCACTAAAGAAGGAAAGTACATCATCAGTAGCGGAGTTGCAATGTATGAACCTATTTATGGAGGCGACGAAATAAGCCTACGTAAACCAATAAAGTTTACCATTCAAAAACAGATGGCGCCTAACGATCATTTATTCCAGGAATTACCATATGGAGAAATGATGTATCCTGCCCCTATTGTGGGGTACTCAAAAGTAACAGTTACTACTTTGGCTGATCCAGAAAATCCATCACCACCAGAAACATGTGGTATTGGTAAAACCGAATACGAATTCTTTACTGCTAAAGAATTCCCCATTACGTTTGCCTCAACCGATGTAGATAAAGAAGTAGCTCAAAACGAACCAATTGCCGATTACATTGTTCTGAATAATTTATATAAAATTTTTCATGCAGCTCAAGGTCATGCATTAAAAATGAATGATATGCATGGTAAGTTAAAAGCCATTTCGGCCTATGGCGAAGATAACTTAGCAACCCCTATTTCCGGAACGCGTTATTTTTATAAAGCGAGCGGCTCTGTAAACGGCACTAAACAACTTATCACAACACTTCCTACAATCAATCAGTTCAATCAGGTACAGAGTGTGAATATGTGCAAGGATATTGATATTACAATGGACACCGGCGAAAATATTTCGGAAACAAATACTGCAGGTACAAACTTTGTATTCGAGATGGGCTTAAAATTATTCTTTCTTACTACTCCAACTTTCCCATTTATAACCCCCGCAATTCCGGCATGGTTGCCAGGTTTGCCTAATATTAATACAAATCCTGTAACTGGTCAGCAACGTTTTGGTATGCGCCAGGCTACACTTACCAAAGTAGTTCAGCAATATGGTGTTATTGATAGGGTAGAACAGTTTGATAACAAATCAAAAACCACCACTCAAAATTTATTGTGGGATAAATTAACCGGCGATGTAGTTCTTACAAAAACCACCGATAATTACGATCAGAATGTTTTTAATTTTAGCTACCCGGCGCACTGGGTATATCCACGCCTAGGTCATAAATATAGTAGAGATAATATTGAGCTCCTTTGCCCTCTATCTGACGCAAATATTATATGGAATGTTGCCACAGGTAAATTAAAAAAGAGCGCTATTACCAACCCTTTATTATTTGATAATGGAGACGAAGTTCGAGTGTTGAAGGCAAGCGATGGTTCGCAAATTGGTGGTCGTTTTTGGGTGCAGCCAGATCTGTATTTTTTCGGAACTCCGGAGCCCTGGTATTTGGTAGATCAACATGGAGTTATTTTAAACAGCATCAATTATCCAACACTTACGGGTGGTGATTATGTAATTAAAATGATTAAACCTGCTAATCAAAACAACTTGTATCAAAGTATGGGTAGTGTGAGCTCTCTTAATAACCCTTTGAGCAGTGGTATAACATTTACAACCGCCACAAAAATTTTGAATACTAGTGTGCAGGAGTTTTGTTCTGCTTCTGGTATGTTTATAGACGATAACGCATCTAGCCACAAGTATACCAACACCAGCCCATCCTATTCAACTACTATGTTCAACTTTGTTGTAACTGGTTTTAACTCCACACTTAGGCCAACCACAAGTTATGCTTACAAAAGTGTTCGTAGTTATAGCTTAACTCAACCTCAAGCAAAACAAGACGGAATCTATAGCGAGTTCACACCGTATTGGAAATTTACTTCCGGAAAATGGGCACAATCAGGTGCAACAAACTGGCAAAAAATGAACAACAATAAATACTACTCACCTTACGGCCAATTGGTGGAAAGCGAAAATGCCATCTTATTACCATCCTGTCAAAAATACAGCTTCAACCACACCTTGCCGGCTTTGAGCGCCAGCAATGCAAAGTATGAAGAAGTAGGATTTGATAGTTTTGAAGATTACGTGAATTATGGGGCGCTTAACTCTATTGATGCAACAAATTTGGTTAATAACGATTACATGGATTTTCATGATCAAATGCTTAACTCAACTTCGCCGCCTACAATTGTCGCAAATACCTCCCACACAGGAAGGAGCAGTTTAAGTTTTGTAAATGGAAATAATGTAAAACTTATTTACGACGCATATCGTGTAAATCCATTTCCGTATAACGGTGATGCTTATAGTGGCTGTCAAACCTCTGTTCTTAATTTAAGTAAGCTTAATCTTAACGGAGGCACCCTGGGTAAAAAATACATTTTGTCCATGTGGGTAAAAGGAGGAGGGCCAACACAAGCGCATGATTATTCTTCAAACATTTCTCTAGCGGGTAATCTTAAACATTTCCTAAGTGTAGGTGGGCCAAACAATGTGCCTATAACTATTGGCAATCCTGTAAATAAATCGGGCAACATAAACGGTTGGCAAAAACTTGATTTTGAGCTTACCATTCCACCAGCCAGCAGTGCTCCTGCATTTTGGACTAATTCAAAGTTTGAGTTAACAATAAGCGCTAACTCAGATTTTTATCTTGATGATTTCAGAATCCAACCGTTTAACTCTAGCATGACATGTACTGTTTATGATAACATAAAGTACAGAGTGATGGCTCAATTAGATGATAGAAATTATGCCACATTTATTGAGTATGATAATGAAGGAATGGTTGTAAGAAAGAAAAAGGAAACATTAAATGGCATTTTAACTGTACAGGAAACACGCAAAGGCGTATTAAAATAGATAGACATGAAAAGAATTCTGAGTTTATATATCTCGTTAATTTGTTTAATATCTACCTGTGTTAAATCACAGGTGTATAAAGAAGATGTTTTAACGATTGCCAAGGCTTTTAATGACGCCAAAGGCTATTCGGTACAATTAAATTACAAAATGTATCTGGATAATGATCTTTCAAAACCTTTTCAAGACGCCAGTGCGAACATTCTTAAATCAAATGATAAAATTTATGTAAAACAAAGTCTTGGCTCAGAAATGTTAGAGAACGATCAATACCAGATTATGGTGGATGATAAAATGAAAATGATGGCTGTTATAAAGAAAAAAGCCACCGCTACATCTTCAGCAAGTGCAAGGCCCGATCTGTATCAAACAATTTTAGGTGGTATTGATTCTTCTTCGGCTAATTATAAGACGATAAAGAAACTAAGCGTTATTGGTAATAAGGTAACTTATGAGCTAGTATTTAAACCTAACGATGCTATTGATAAAGTAATAGTAGTCATCGACAAGAAGGTTAAGATGTTTGAGTCTGTTACATTTTTTTATAGTAGCCCAAGATATTTTGAGCAAGTTGATAATAAACCACATTTGGTAACACTCAAAGTTGTTTACTCCAACTACACTACTAGCCCAGTGCTCAACCAAAATAGTTTCAGTGAATCAAATTACATCACCCTTAATAAACAAGGTAAGATGGTAGCTCAAAAGAAATATGCTTCTTATCAATTTATCAATCCTAATTAATTAAAAATTTATGGCAAATCGCTTTAAACTCTTTATTATACTATTCATTACTTCGGTTTCGGGTCAGTTATTTGCCGGCGATGAAACGCGAAGTAGCAGGGTGTATGCCAATAACCTCGTTCAAAGCGCTTTCATACAAACGGAAGACGATAAGTTTACTGGAAGCGCCGGTTGGACAACCGGACTTAACATCCTTACTAATCGAGGCATCGTAGAGCTTGGGCTTGATGAGGAAAAACATATCGTGCATTTATCTCCTTTTACTATTTGCGCCACTTTTGATATTGAGATTACTGACGCCAATTTAGTGGTTACAACTTTCGTAAATCAGCAATTAACTATTAACTATAATCCTCAGGAACTCACGCGTTATAAAGACAAGGCTCAAATTATATATCCAAACGCCTACAAAATAAAAGTATTTAACATGAGTATTAAGTCATGTGGGCTTAATACACCGTGTTCAAGCTGCAATACTCCTTATTCTCAACCAGATGTTTATATCGAAACCAATGTTAGCACGGCAAAAGCTTATACCTTTAATTTTTCTACTACGTTTGCTTCTGGCGATGTTTCCGATGCAACCAATTCAACAAACCAAGAACTTGAAATTCGCTGGAACAATGTGTTAGGTGCCGAAGAGTACGAGTTGGAATACACCTACGTAGACAATTACACATTCATGTCTGTTCAAACCAACCAAAAATATGATTTTAATTATGATGCAACCCGTATTGTAACTCCTTTTAATTACTTCAGGATTCCTTTAACCTACGAAAGTGGAACCATTATTTATCGGGTTCGCCCAATTGGCAGAAGCGCTGTAAATATACGTACTGAAGGTGCCTGGTTTGGTGCTCCTGCTTCAGGTGTCATTTCAGGCGCGGGAACATTTACTGAAGCAGTGTCACCGTTTAACGGTGATCTTTTTAACTGGAGTAGTGTAAAAACATTTGCTGAGACAGGCCGTGCGGGCACGGGTGTTAATTTTACCGACGCCATGGGCTTTTCGCGCCAATCTATTGCACGCTTAAATACCGATGAAAAATCAATAGCACAAAGCGTTTTGTATGATTATTTTGGACGACCTACTATTAATATATTACCTGCTCCTGTTAGCGGTAAAAAATTAGAGTATCGTATTAATCTTAATATGTATTACGATGCTGCTATTAGTAGCACAACCGTATTTAGCAAAAGTGCTTTTGGTGTTTGCTCTGCCTCAAACAACATTTGTGCTTCAGGAGCATACACTTTGGATCCGATAGCATCGCAAGGCGCGGCTAATTATTATTCTGTGCAAAACCCAAATAAACAAGCTTACCACGGTTACATTGCCGATGCTGAAGGTATTCCATATACACAGGTAAAATACAAACCGGATGCTTTAGGTCGAATTGAAAGGCAAACACTTCCCGGAGCAACGCATGCTATAGGAACAGGTAAAGACATTCGCTATTTTTACGCACAGCCTACACAAGTAGAACTTGACCGGTTATTTGGAAGCGAAGCGGGAAGAGCTAAGTATCATTTTAAGCACGTGGTGGTTGATCCAAACGGACAAGTAAGCATTAGTTACCTCGATAATTTTGGAAGAACAGTTGCCAGTTTTTTAAAGGGTACAAATCCTCTTAATGTAGATGCTGTGCCTAACTTGGTTTCAACTATTACACTTACCGAAACCTTGGAAGTTCCTCCCACCAATGAAGAAGACCCTGACGCGAGATGCAAAGAAGTGAACACTACTTTTTTTGTGTCCTCGGCAAGTATTGAAGGTTATGTATATCATACCACTCTAGGAAGTTTTGCTTCCACATGTGTTACAAATCCGGTTTGCTATGATTGCGTTTATGACGTAGAATTAAGTATTAAAGATGATTGTGGTAATGAAATTTTTGATCACGATGCCAACAGTACTACTGCGCCAGGTTACACAAATACCGTAGGAAAACAACCACCATACAATGCCGTTGAATGCGGTAGCGGCCCAACTTCTACCATTATTGCCGGAGCCAATCTTAATGCCCCGGTAAGTATCACCTTCCCTAAGACGGGTGTTTATACGGTATACAAAAAAATATGTGTAAGTGATGCGCCTTTACAGGACTATACAGATCATTTTATTGCCAACTTGTGCGAAGATAAATTATGTTTTTGGGTAGATAGTATCATGTCTATGACTGATTTTAGCGCCTGCAACACAAACACCTCTAACAATTGTACTGATTGTATGGCAGCGGTTAATGCGTATAATCCAACAAATGGCACCTTGCAGGTAAGCGGATCTCCAATCAACAATGGCCAAGGATCAATACTTACACATACAACTGCAGTATATGCAAGCACCCTAACGCCTCAGCAAAAAAGCCAAGCACTTGAAAACTGCGCTAAGCTTTGTCCGCCAAAAACGCAATGCGAAAAATATACACGTGCCCTAGAAATGGATTTTTATCCGGGTGGGCAATATGCCGACACGGTTGTGGGTGGGCCAAACTGGGCAAAATCTATTTTTAATTCGGCAAACACCTTAAATCCATTTGCAGTGTTCACCACACCAACAAATTATAAAGATGCGCAGGGTAATACAGATTATGTGCAATTGAATAACGTAAATGTTGCCATCCATAATCTATCTAAAATAAATTATATCAAATATTACCGTAAAAGCTGGGCCAAATCGCTTTTACAATATCACCCCGAGTACTGTAAACTTAATTTTTACTGTAATGTCATTGGTACTTCTAAAGATTACGATGAAGCCATGTTAGGTATTAATCATTACGACAGTGCCTGTGCGGTTGGCCGTTTTTTTCCAATAGCCGTAAACATGTTTTCTCCGACATATTCTATTTGCGCCCCACAAAGCTGTACCACCACAGTTCAAGATCCCATAGTGAACACTGCAACGTTAAGCTCAAACTTCAACACCACTATTACCGCCTTTGTATCTCAAATAACCACTCATTTCAATGCTTTGGCAACTGCAACTGTGCCTTCTTTTGACATTTACCGATGGGTGATGGCACAAACTAATACACTAGCCGCACATGTTACAAATATTAACGACTGGGTTGGTAAAGATGCTTGCCGACAAGATGCCGATTGGCTTCGATTCAGGAGCGCTTACCTTTCTAAAAAGGCATCTCTATATCATAAATTAGATTCTATTTATTTTTTGAATCCTGCTGCCTACGGTGCCCCAGAAGGTTGCAACGGATCAAGCAATGCCCCTTCAGGTTATATTTCTCATTTCCCTAATGTTTCAGCTACACTTGCCGCTGCATTCCCTACATCTACAGCCAGTATTTATACCATGATGAATCCTCCCTCATCAATGGTTTCGCAAGCAACTTCTAGTACATTTAGCGCAGCAGCTATGTCGGCAAGCACTACCATGTCTTCAAGCATGAATAGTACACTCACCTCTCAATGTACTTCAGCATGTAATTCTTATACCGCTTTATGGCATAATGCGCTTAACTCCGGTTGCATAGCTTATGGCAATGCCAACCAAACCGTAAAAAATAATATCATGAACGCCCTTGTAGGAGTTTGCATTAGCGGTTGCGATTACAATACAAACCTTTTAGGTGCCAGCACTTCATCTCCTAATACCAGTTACTTGTTACCAAGTACTTCGCAAACGGTTAATAGCTTTCAGCAGGTTTTAAATTATTATTTAACCGGCAATGTTACCACAAGCGTGTGCAGTGCTATTATATTAAGTCAGCCCGGTCCTTACCCGGTGCCAACCAATACCGCTCAACCGCTTACTAGTTGTAAATGCGATCAGGTATTACAAATAGTACATAATTACTCAGCCACTTCTAATCCTTCGGGTGTTAACGCTGAGTGGAAACGTTTTCGGCATGAGAATGGTTATGACCTACCTGAATTTTATACTTTAAAATGTATCTGTTTGGGTTCTGCTCCTTCATGGGCACCGGGCCATATATGGACCACTCCTCAATTAACCTCTCTGGCACAAAACACCTTTAATGTTAATCCAAAATTAAAATGTATTAGCTGCATGCGCTGTGACGATGTAGTTGCAGCCATTGATGGTATGTATTCGCAATTGCCAATACAATCTTATACCAACAACGCGTATATTGCCATTACTCAGGATTCAACAAATCAAGTATACGCCATCGCCGCGCTCGACAATCAGTTTGGCCCACATGCGTTTCAGGATTATTTAGATCTCTATAACGATTGCAAAACATTTAATACAAGTGCTAAAACTTTTTCAAATACTCTAACACCAAAGGCACTCGAACTATTTAAGTATTTAAATCAATTGGTATCCGATAAATTTTTAACCAAAAACAACCGCCCTGCTAAAGTTTGTACAGATAGTAAATATTTCCTGTCAAATATGTATTCAGGGCCTTTGCCTAATATACCAACTAACTTAACCTATAGTTTTTATGTTCCAACAAGTCCTGTTAATGTGGCCACTTTACAAATTACCTCTCCGAGTTCTACGCTTTTGTCTATAAGCCTAAAGTTTGCTGGTACTTATACCGGCACATGGCAAAGCTTAAAATACCTGAACAATTTTGTGGCCTGGTGCCCAACACCAACAGCTGGTAATAATTATTCTTTTCAGGTAAACGCAATTGACAATTCTTTTGCAGTTGTTACACTCACCGGAAGTGTTTTAAATCAAGTATTCCCTATCTCTGTTTTAAGCTCTGCACCGGCAGTGCCGCAACTTTGTCCTTCTACACCAAGCAAACTAAATAAGTGTACGCAAAATTTGATCGAAAACGCTTTGGATCAGGCTAACAAACTTAACCAGCAATATCTTGAATCTATAAAGGCTCAATTCCAAAACCAATATAAAGATGCCTGTTACGCAGCCATTAGCGAAACATTTAAGCGTGTGTATAATGGCGCCGATGAGTACCAGCATACGCTTTACTATTTCGACGAATCAGGAAACTTACAACGTACAGTTCCTCCCAACGGTGTAAAAGTTTTAACCAATGTGGTTTCGCCGTTAACCTCGGTGGTGTACCCTTTACATAGCAATGTAAATGGAATTGATATGCGCTATGTAAGCGATTACCGCTACACCACCTACAACCAACCAACCACTGAAAAAACAATTGACGGTGGGCAATCACAGTATTTCTATGATCCTGTAGGTCGCATTATAGCCTCGCAAAATGCCAAACAGGCTGCACTTTCGAGTGGCACAATTCATGTATACAGCTACACTTTGTACGACGATATTGGCCGCATTAGTGAGGTGGGCCAGGTTACCACTACAAACAGCATACCATCGGCAACACCTTTTATAAACTACGCGGCGTTTAGTGGCAGTGTTCTTAATACTTCTTCAACCCGTTCGCAGGTTACACAAACTTATTACGATGCATTGCCTTCGGCGATTATTACGCCAAACGCAGTTAGCTATTTTGCACTGCCGTCCAATACTTTATCAAACACTCGAAACAGGGTTGTGTGCACCATTTATAATGATAATACAAGTAGTGCTGCGTATCAATTTGCAAGCTATTACAGTTACGACGATCACGGAAACGTTCAGCGCGTAACGCATGAAAACAATACCCTAACTAATGGGCATTATGGCCTTGCGCAGGAAAACCTATTTAAGAAAATAGATTATGAATATGAACTCATAAGTGGCAATGTAAAAAAAGCCACGTACCAAAAAAACTTGCAAGATCAGCTCATTCATGTTTATTATTACGATAATGATAATCGCCTGCACGAAGTGTATTCCAGTTTTGATAATGTGAATTTTGATTTGGATGCCAAGTATTTTTATTATGAGCATGGCCCACTTGCCCGTATTGAACGCGCCGATAAACAAGTACAGGGTACTGATTTTATGTACACCATACACGGCTGGATAAAAGGCATTAATGGCGAAGCCCTGGATATGAATAGTGATGCCGGAAAAGACGGTACTGCCAATACTGAATATTTAAGCAGTTACAACAGCATTCATAACTATTTTGCCAAGGATGCCATGAGTTATGCGCTAAATTATTACAATGCGGGAAGTAATACCGATTACAAAGCAATTAAACGTGGTGGCTTTAACACAAGCACCAACCAAAACCCGCAAATAAGTTTAACTAATTTGTATAATAACACAACGCCGTTTTATTTAGATGTAAATGGCGCGGGTAATGGAGCAAGTTTATTTAATGGCAACATCAGCAGCATGGTTACAAGTTTTATTGATAAGGATCTTGGTAATAGTGTGGCTCAAAACTCGCCGTTTGCCATGATAACGGGTTACCGTTACGACCAATTGCACCGACTAACCAAAAGCCGTACTTTTAGAAGCATAACTTCAACGCCTAATGTATGGGATCTACCATCGGTTGGTAATTACGACGATAGTTATAAAATGGATCTGAGTTACGACCCCAACGGAAACATACAAACCTTATTTAGAAACGGTGCAAGTCCTGCGTTAAAACCCGGAGGTGTATTAGCCATGGATAACCTTAGCTACAGTTATTTTAAAAGTGTCGCAGAAGGAGGTATTGTTGCCAGCAATAGTTACAATAGTAATAAATTAGCCTGTGTTACCGATGCAGTTACAAGTACTAACTACGGCGACGATATTGATACGTACGCCTCATGTACCGAAGCCAACAGCCGCTATAC
>JBKDKI010000010.1:0-120110 GCA_046345155.1 Sphingobacteriaceae bacterium | reverse complement strand
TTGGCTGCCAAAGGCATGTGTATTATTTTGATGTTTTATGATAATTCTAATGTAAGAAATTGGATGCAATTACAAAAGAAAAATGGTTCAAATGTATTCATGTTTGCAATCAAGGTAAATTCGAACTAAAAGGAAATTCTTCTAGTAGTTTTAGAGCATATGATGCAATTGATTTTCTGGGAAGTGTTATAAAGGGTTCAACAGGTTTTCTGCGAACGATGGGATGTTAACTAGTTAATCTATTCTTACAATTCCTTCATTCAATAATTTTACAACTTTTCATAAATGAATATTGGTTAATTAACGTTCTTTTTCCTGCAATATCATTGAAAGAATAGTAATACGTAAATATATAATCCTTGCTTTTAATCGATTCATTATTTATAACCTCATTATGTACAAATTGAACTTTTTTTATCTTTTTCAATTTTTCTAAATCTATTTTCACCTCATTCATATCAAAATTCATAGTATCTCCATCAAAAACGAGTCTTACAGAACTATAGTTCAATTGAGAAACAACATTTAATGAAACAATATTATTATTTATTTTAATATTTAAAAACGAGGAATTAAGAGTGTCAATTTTATTATTTATCATAAATAAATATTCAAATTTTTGATATTTCTCTCCATTAAAAATGTATTTTTTTATTTCAACACTATCTCCGTTATCATTTTTCACAACAACTGTTTTCTTATCATCAAAGTAACAAGTGTATTCCTTTTTATTTAAGAAGCTTTCATTAAATGTTGAATCGCAATCACATTTAGTAGATATTTCCTCCTGTTTTGAAAGATCCTCACAACTGTAAATCAAAATAAGTACTGTTAAACAATATATTAATTTCATAAATTTATTTTTTTGGTTTTTCAATGACTCTGCCTATTCCTTTTGATGCTTCTAAACTGTTCTTAGCCTTCATAAATGTCGTTACGTCCCCATTGGTTAAATGAGATGTGTTTTCAACAATAATAGAGTCGTCTGTAATTTGCTTGGTAGTTGAAGTTGCTTTTATTGTTTCGTTTGTTAAATCTGTGGTGCTTTTTGCTGTTTGTATTGCGTTATCATTAATGCTTAATGCATCACTTCCTTTTGCAACATCATTAATTACTTTTCTTAAAGGAGATGGACTATACCTAAATTTAATAGCTTTTGCGCCTGCCCCGCCCAGTGTAGCACCAGGAAGACCGCCACTTGAAATACGTGTAACAGCACCTTTAAAATGCACAATCTGATTGTCTCCTTCATTCATTTCCATTTCTCCTACAAGATTAGTTTGCATAGGTTTTTTATCTTCAACATTTCCTTTTAATTTATTATCAATTAAAATTCCTATTGGATTATGCTTCATAGCATTATCTATTAAAGAAGCTGCCTTAGAGATATAAATGATTGCTTTAGCAGACCATACACTAGGAGGTGAAATAAATGGAGGCCAATCACCTTTAGGGTCATTAGTTTGGATAGGGGTGTTTCTCATACTCGCATAAGGGCTTTCACTATATTCAATTTTTGGATCAATTGCCCACCATCTACCTAAACGTAAATCTAGTTCTCTATAAAAAGTCGTATTCAAATTTCCAACACCAATAATTTCATCATCTTTTTCACCTCCTGAATTGAAGCCATAGCGGTAGTTTGCAGAGTTATATAGGCGCCCTGGCATTTGGCTGCCAAAGGCATGTGTATTATTTTGATGTTTTATGATTGCATTAAATTAAGAAATTAGATACAATTACAAAAGAAAACGGGTTATTATGTTTTCGTGTTAGCAATCACGGTAAATTCGAACTAAGAGCAAATTCTTCCAGTAGTTTTAGAGCTAATGTTGCAATTGATTTTCTGGAAATTTATAAGAAGGTTACATTGGAACTTTTGAGAAAGGTGATGGTGCTAATTATTTAATGATAAAATAATTTTTTCTAATTCCATCTAACGTCTTTTTATCCTTTGGACAAGATAAAATTAAACTCAAATAGTAATTATTAAATTCTTCAACCTTTCCTTTATTTAATAATTCATAATTTTTCTTGTTTTTGACCAAAGAAATTGAATCACAATTTACCTTTTTTACTTTATCACTATTTCCTTTAATGACACTATATTTTGATAATGCTTTATGGTAATAACTTTTATCAATTTCTTCTCCTTGCTTATTGGAAAGTATTAGGTATATTCTTAATTCCTTTATTAAGCTCAATTTATTTCTTTTTATTATTTCAGGAAATTTAATTTCGAATTCATGAAAGAAAAATAAAGAACTAAAATTTGTTGATTTAATGATAATTGCCTCAATATACGCACACAATGGTTCGCTATTTGATTTGGAATACATACTTGTTAATTGAACAAGCGCATTAGTTTTATTCTCGTTAGTTGATTTGGGGTTTATTATTGTCTCCCCTAATTTTTTAACTCTTAAACTATCTTCATTTTGAGAAAATGTAAATTTGATAGTAATTAAAAAAATATAAAATAGTATACCCTTTTTGATCATGGCTTAACTTCTCTTGTTGGCAAATCTAATTTATTTCCTTGGTTTATAGGTATTACGGTTCTATAAGGTGAAACCTTGTTCCAGACTCCCTTTCTTTGTGTTGAATGATGAACGGGTTCTGTTGATGAAGAACTTCCTACAACGACTTTTCGTGTAACATTAGCTATTTCAGTTGCAATTGTTTTATTACCTTCTCTTGAAACAGTATTACATCCACCAAGTACAATCTCCTTTGATTTATCACTAAGATTAATTTCACCTTGGTTTATCATTTTTTTCAAATCTTCTGTTGTTCTCGCACCATTTTTTATCATTTCATTCTTATAAGGATCGACTACATTTTTCTTAAATTCATCCGAACCTACATACTCCATGGCTTTAACCATATCTGAAGATGCTGCTGGAGAAGAAATATATTCCATACTTTTTGTTGCTTCAGCGGTTGCATCAAATCCTGAAGGAGTATAGAAACCATTATCTTTACCACCTAAACCAAAAAAGCCGTCATTTGCTGCGTGTGAAATAATTACTAAATCTTCAATAGGAGAATCTTTACTTGATTTAGCCTTTAAAGTATTTAGAAATTCCTCGCCAGTTTTAACCTTGATAATAGTATAACCTGCTGCCTCTAATCCTTTTATATGATCATTAAATTCATTCTTTTCGGGATGTTGTTCAATTATAATTGCTACCCTTGGATCCAAGCCATCTGGGTCTGTAAACCAAATAGGTTTGTTATTAGAAAAAATGTAAGGACTAAATTCTGGATATTTTTTAACCAATGGATCAATACTAAGCCATCTTCCAATTCTAGTATCATAGATTCGAGCTTCAAAATCTAAACTATTTCCTACTCCTTTTACTTCATTGTCATTTTCCTTGCCGTTGAAGCCGTAGCGGTAGTTTGCGGAGTTATATAGGCGCCCTGGCATTTGGCTGCCAAAGGCATAGTAATATAAACTCCTGTTAAGCATGCTGGTATTGTGTTTAAGGTGTTTTAAAGTTTGTGAAAATATACCCAAAAATACGGTTTTAGTTACATTTTTCTCACTTTATACACTAGAGGTTCAATACATCATTAAAAGCCCATGAATAATTGATAATTCTATTTAATCTTTTTTAACGCTTACTCGTGGTGGTATTTTTCACCGCCTAAAATGGTGTAAGCGCGATACAATTGCTCTAAAAAAAACAAGCGAACCATTTGATGTGAAAAGGTCATTTGTGATAAGCCTAACTTAAAATTAGCGCGTTCATATATTTTTTGATCAAAGCCAAAAGGCCCGCCAATTAAGAAAACCAGGCGTTTTATGCCTGAATTTTGTTTTTGATTCATGAACTGTGCAAATTCCTGCGAGCTCATTTGTTTGCCTTTTTCATCCAATAAAACCAAATTATCGCCTGCCTTTAATTCGTTCAAAATAAGCTTGGCTTCCTCGGTTTTTTGTTCTTTCTCTGTCTTTAAACGTACATTTTTTGGCACATTAATTGTAATTACATCCAATGAACAGTAGTTCTTTAAGCGTTTAAGGTAAATGGCCATTCCTTCGATTAAATAACTATCCTGTGTTTTATCTATTTGAATGAAAGTAATGGTCATATTATATTTTTTTTTAATTTTGTAGTACAATGAAGTACTTAATTGGTATAGTTATTTCTCTTTTCTCATTCATGTTCGCTGTTGATGATACAGCTGAAGATGCAATTGCGGCTTTAAAACAAGGTAAAGTTAGCGACTTAATTAAATTATTTGATGAAAAAGTTTCTATTAAGCTCATCAATCAGGAAGATGTATTAAGTAAATCGCAAGCAGAGGCCAACATAAAAGCCTTCTTTGAAAAACATCCGGTGAAAAACTTCACCTCTTCTCACACCAGTTCACAAAACACCAATTTTCAATATCTCACAGGTACGTTAGAAACCAGTAATGGAAAGTTCCGTGTATCTATTTTGATCCGTCGTAACCTTATTTCTCAATTCAGAATAGAGAACGATAATGAATAAGTACATCCTACTCCACAAAAAACATTTCAATTTTAAAAAATTTATCCTTGATGCGTTAAAGGAAGACGTTGGAGATGGCGATCACACTGCCCTTTCAACCATTCCTGCATCACACAAAGGTAAAATGCACTTATTGGTAAAGGAAGATGGCATTATTGCCGGAATGGAGGCAGCGAAAGAAATTTTTAAGATCATTGATAAAACTATTAAGATCAAAACCTTTGTAAAAGATGGGCAATTTGTAAAGAAGGGTGATATAGCTTTTATTGTAGAAGGTAAAACTCAAAAACTTATAACAGCTGAACGTTTGGTTTTAAACATTATGCAACGCATGAGCGGAATTGCAACCAAAACGCATCATTTACAAGATCTTTGCAAAGGAACTAAAACCAAAGTAATTGATACCCGTAAAACTACGCCGGGCTTTCGCTTTTTTGAAAAATGGGCCGTTGTTATTGGAGGTGGAGCTAACCACCGTTACGGATTATTTGATATGATCTTAATAAAAGACAATCATATTGATTTTGCAGGCGGTGTTTCAGAAGCTATTCTATCTGCACAGGCCTATTTAAAAAAGAAACGCAAAAAACTACCAATTGAAGTGGAAACACGCACCCTAACAGACGTGGAGGAAGTTTTGACCCACAAAGGTGTTCAACGCATTATGCTTGATAATTATTCGGTTGAAAATACCGCTTTAGCCGTAAAACTGATCAATGGCAAAAAAGAGGTTGAAAGTTCAGGCGGAATAACTGAAGCTAACATTGCGTCTTATGCCCAATGCGGGGTTGATTTTATTTCGGTTGGAGCCTTAACGCACCATATTAAAAGCCTCGATCTGAGCTTAAAAGCTATTTAAGTTTTTCCCTATTTTTGGCGAATTAGTTCAATTTTCTCAATAAATTCTTAATAACTTACCCGTTTTTGTAGACAATTTTTATTTTTGGCTTGGCCCTAGAAAACAGAATTATGTATTTTTATAGCCTTGAATTGAAAAAGTATTAAAACCATGAAAAGTCAAAGATCGATTTTTGTTACCTCTATTAGTTTGTTTTGTTTAACACTTTTGTTCGCTTGTGGCGGAGGTACTGATAAACCTGCTAAATCAAAATGGCAATCATTTGAAATGCAAGGTACAGATACGATCAACCGCACTGATACTACAGGAATGAAACAAGGTCCGTGGTTCTTTTTTGCAGATAAAGGAAAAAAAGCTCAAAAAAATACAGCACCTAAATTGTTAGTAAAAGGTACCTATGTTGACGATAAACGCGAAGGTGTTTGGTACTACTACTCTATTGAAACCGGTCAACCTAGCGATACTGTTGTATACCGCGGCGATTTCCCGGTTGAACAATAATCAAAATTACATTGCTGCCATTAAAAGGTTAATATCCTTAAATGGTAAATTAAAGGCTTCTCCCAGAAACTGACTGGTTAATATACCATTATAGATATAAATACCGTTTCTTAATCCTGCATCTTTACGTACGATAATGTCGAAACCACCTTCTTCTCCCATATTTAATATGATCTGCGAGAAAATATTACTGAAAGCATAAGAGGCAGTTCTTGCAACACGACTCGGAATATTTGGAACGCAATAATGAATTACGCCATGCTTTCTGAACACAGGCTTGGTATGATTGGTTACCTGCGACGTTTCAAAAACACCACCCTGATCGATACTCACATCAATAATTACAGAACCTGTTTTCATTTCACTTACCATATCTTCAGATACAATATTTGGCGCACGTCCGTTTCGTGCTCTTAATGCACCAATAGCCACATCAGCTGTTTTTAAATGCTTTTCTAAAACCTTTGGAACAATAACTGAAGTGAAAACGCGTGTGCCCAATTGATTTTGTAAACGACGTAAACGCGACGTTGAATTATCAAATACTTTTACGGTAGCTCCCAATCCTATGGCTGCACGTGCGGCAAATTCACCAACAGTACCGGCACCAATAATTACAACTTCAGTTGGAGATATACCACTAATTCCACCTAAAATTGATCCAACGCCATTATTTACGTTACTCAATAATTCGGCAGCGATCAAAATACTCGCACCACCTGCAATTTCACCCATGGCTCTGATAACCGGGTAAATACCTACATCATCTGTGATCAAATCAAATGCAACGCAATTCAATTTCTTTTGCGTTAACTTCTTTAAGAAATTCTCAGGTTGAACAGATAATTGCAAAGCACTGAATAAAGTTTGCTTTGGTTGCATGTATTCAATTTCTTCCAATGTTGGCGGTGCAATTTTTAATATCACATTGGCTTTATAAACTTCCTGAGGTGAATGTACGATCTCTGCTCCTGCTTCACTGTAATCTGTATCTTCAAAATGAGCAGCTTTACCGGCACCGGCTTCAATAACAATGTGGTGACCATTATTCACAAGCAATGCTACAGCATCTGGTACCAATGGCACACGGTTTTCCTGATAAGCAATTTCCTTAGGAATTCCAATAAACAGTTTACCTTTTTTTCTGGCTACCTCCAGCATTTCCTCTTGTGGTGCAAATGCTCCTTTTGTTAGTGCCATTAAGGCTTCTTTACTCATTACCATTTCTAAAAATTTATTTTATTAATAAGCCGGTCCTCTATATTTTGGTGCATTACAATCATCAATACTTCTGCGTTTTGGTCGGTATACCAAACCAACGCGTACTTCAAATGTTCTATTTCTGAAAGCAGTGCTGCCATTTTTTAAATTATAAATATCCTGATTCCAATGGTATTCATTGAACCAGTTGATCTTTTTATATAATGGCCATTCAAAACCAAAACCAACATCGCCACTTCCCCATATCTTTTTCCATGAACTACTGTAAGGCGCATTGGCAGGTGTTGAACTTCTGAACATATATTCCAATCGAATACCTGCCATCCAATACCAATGTGCAGCGTAGCCCATTGAATTAAAGAATTTCAAATAATTATTCCATTGAATAAATGTATACTTATTGGTTTCAAAAGATCCTGAACGCACACCATTAAATGGATCGATCAAATTCCTTTCCTTTGAACCTTTATTGGTATAAGCAATTTCTGTTTGCCAACGCGGACTATCATTTCGTGAGAACTCAGCAAAAACACCAGCGCCCCAACTGAATCGTTCTTTTGAAATATAACTTTGCGTGTTATAGTAATCAGGATTTGCTGCATAATCGGCCGATGTAAAGGTACGTTTACCTTCATCGCGGTTAATGTATTTATGTCGCGATTGTGTTAACGCACCATAAACCCCAATTCCTTTAAAGAATTGAGCATTTGCATCAGTAACACAAAGCGCAATGGCACCAATTAAAATTCCTTTTTTTATCATTCTTATAAACTCATTACTTCTGCAGTAGGACTAATTTTTTTAACTAAGCCTTGCAAAACTTTTCCAGGTCCGCATTCAATATATTGCGTTGCCCCATCTGAAGTCATTTGCTGAACGCTTTGGGTCCATTTTACAGGAGCAGTTAATTGTGCAATTAAATTTTGCTTAATGGCATTTGGATCATTAACTGCATTTGCAGTAACATTTTGGTAAACCGGACAAATAGGTGCACTAAATTGAGTAGCATTAATAGCAGCTTCCAATTCAACACGGGCAGGTTCCATTAATGGTGAATGAAAAGCGCCACCAACAGGTAATACCAATGCACGTTTTGCACCAGCGGCTTTTAATTTTTCGCAGGCAATGTTCACGCCATCAATACTTCCTGAAATAACTAACTGACCCGGACAATTGTAATTTGCAGCAACAACAACCTGACCGGATTGAGTGATCTCTTTACAAATATCTTCAACCACTTTATCATCTAAATTTAAAATTGCAGCCATGGTACTTGGATTTAATTCACACGCTTTTTGCATAGCAAGAGCACGTTTATAAACCAATTGCAAAGCATCTTCAAACTTTAATGTTTTATTTGCCACCAATGCCGAAAATTCGCCTAACGAATGTCCTGCAACCATGTTGGGCGCTACCTCGTTTTGTTTTGTTTGATATAAAATAACCGAATGTAAAAATATGGCCGGTTGAGTAATTTTAGTTTGTTTTAATGCTTCATCTGTACCACCAAACATCACATCCGAAATTTTAAAACCTAAAATATCATTTGCTTGTTCGAATAACTGTTTAGCCAATGGCGAATTATCATATAGATCCTTTCCCATACCTGAAAATTGGGAACCTTGACCGGGGAAAACGTATGCTTTCATTATAAACTGTTTTAGAAAATGTTAAGAATATAAATTTAATAGGAAACGGATGAGAAAGCAACTGAAAGAATTACCAGTATTCAACTACTTGGTGTTAGTATCGCCTTTGATCAATTTGAACAAATAAATACTAAAGGAAACAAAACCTAATGCAAAAGGAATAGCCGTAAAGTTTTTATACTCTATAAAATCAAAAAACTCAGCACACATCCAAAAACTAATAGCTGTAATCCAAAAAAGTACTGCCAAATTCACGAAAAAATCGGCCGATTTAAGGGTCTTGTAACAAATGAACAAAGCAATTGCCACCGTAGGAATGATCATGGAAACACCGAGGTATTTAAACTCCATAACCCAGCTGGTATCTTTTATCAACCAAAAGAGAATGTGAAAGTTATCGGTAACTCTGGGGTTTTTAAATCTTTCCAAAGAAAATTTCATGCTCAACTAAACCTTTAGTACATTTAATGGTCAAATATACTTAAAAACCCTTTTGTGGCATCAGCAGCAGACACTGAAATCTTAAAATTGTACAAGGACGAGAGTACCCGTAACAAGTCTCTTGAGCTGCTGATTGACAAATACCAACAAAAACTGTATTGGCATATCCGGAAAATTGTGATCGATCATGATGACAGTGATGATGTTTTGCAAAATACCTACATCAAAATATGGAAGGGATTGGCCAATTTTAAAGAAGAAAGCGCCTTGTTCACCTGGATGTATCGCATTGCCACGAATGAAGCATTAACCTTTTTAAGTCAGAAACAAAAAAAGCAAACCAGTTCCATTCATCCTATTGAATACCAGTTATCTAAGTCGCTTGAAAGCGACCATTACTTTAAAGGAGATGAGATACAATTAAAGCTACAACAAGCTATTTTAGCATTGCCTGAAAAGCAACGGATAGTTTTTAATATGCGGTATTATGATGAAATGCCATATGAACAAATGAGCGAGATATTGGAAACCTCAGTTGGGGCGCTGAAAGCCAGCTACCATATAGCTGCAAAAAAAATTGAAGAACATTTAACCAAAGATTAAACCTTAAACCGAATTAGCAGTCTAATTTTAAATTGGATAACAACAACAACATATTTGATCAGTTTGATTTGCCACACGATTATTTTAATCGATCTAAAACATCAATTTTCAATAAAATTGAATGGCAAAATGAGCATGAACAATACCCTACCCTTTTAAAGTTCAAAGGTTCAAATGGATTTGTTGTGCCCCAGGACTATTTCCACTCAAACCAACATAAGTTTGAATTAATTGATCATCCGGTTTTAAGCAGCATTAAAAAACAAAATGCCTTTGAAACACCAAACAATTACTTTGAGGAACAAGGTAAACTGCTTGAGCAACGTTTTGAGTTAGAAAGTGAATTAGAGTTGCATACCAACTTATCTGCTATTGAAAAAGTATTGCCATACACCGTTACTGATGAATATTTTAAAGAAAGCAAAACGCGCTTAACACAATTAGAACCATCACGCGGCGGAGCAAAGATCATATCACTGAATCGTAAACCTTATTGGTATGCCGCAGCAGCTGTGTTAACCATTGCATTTAGTTTATGGATCTATAACGCCTACTTCTCGCAAACAGAGGTAATTGATGGTGATTGCAATACCCTGGCTTGTATTGAAAAGCGTGAGCTTTTAAAATATAAATTAGAGAATTTAGAGAACGACGAATTGTACGAGTTAGTAAATTCAAAACAATTAGAGGAAAGATTAAATAAAAAGGAAATTACAGATACATTAAAAACTACCGATTCGATCGACGCGTCTGTTTTAGATTACATTGAATGATAAAAGGAATTAAAATAGTTGTTTTAAGTTTATTGATGCTTTGTTTGCAAAACACATCAATGGCGCAGGCTCAGCGAGATAAGATCGAGGAGTTGCGTGCATCCTTTTTATCTAAAAAAATGGAATTAAGCACTGCCGAAGCAGAAAAGTTTTGGCCGGTTTATAATGAGTTACAAGATAAATTAAAAGCCCTGAAACGTAATTTAAGGCTCAGTTACCGAAATCTGCCATCAAACTTTACGGATAAGGAAGCAGAAGAATTATTAGCTTTAGAGAACAAAACAAGGGCAGCAGAAACTGAATTACATAAAACCTATAACGAAAAAATTAAATCAATTATTGGCGCTAAAAAACTGGTGAAACTTCAGATCTATGAAGAGGAATTTAAAAAAGAAGTGATAAACGCCATTAAAGAGAAATAAAGCGGTAGTGCTTAAACGTATTCAAAATAGCTCCATAGTGCTGATGTATATTGGCACTATTCTTTTATTTAATGTAAAAATAAAGGCTCAATCTACCTATGACAGTTTAAAGATCAAACAACCAAAGCATTACTTTAAAACACTCATATTTGTTGACTCTTACAACAAAGCCAATCAAAACCTGAGCGATACGGTTAAGAATAAATTTTTAAACGATAGACTTAAAACATACGGACTCAAACAATTTAATTTAGGGTTTTATACACCTATCTATACACATCTTGAAACCAATGCCGATACAAGCATTTACGCCAATTCGCATTATTTACTAACCGGTAATTTTTTAACCTTACAACCAACATTTAATGGCTTACAGCAACATACCTTAATGAAGTTTGGTTTAGGCTTACGCATCATTCATAACACCGGTAAAAAAGGTGTTTGGTTCATTGATATTTCACCATTTGTTACAAAAGATATCACCTTTGACGAGAACATTAAATACTGGCGTTTAGCAAATTCATTTATATACAGCCATAATTTTTCTGACCGCTTTAATATGCGTGTTGGATTAACAAAATCCTTCCTATGGGGTAACAGAAATTACCTGCCTTATTTAGGCTTTAGAATTGGAAGATTGGATCGCGTACACTTTAGCTTACAGTTCCCAAAGAACATGAGCTTGAATATTCCAATGGGCGATCATTTCAGGCTAAGCATATTCAGCAAACCGCAAGGTGGTATGTATTTGTTCTCTAATAAGGATTCGGTTTATTATTTCAATGATTCGGCAAAATATTTCCATTTCACGCATTATGAGATCTTAAGCGGCTTACGTTTAGATGTGGTATTCAATAAAAATATTGCGGCTTATATTTCATTTGGATCAAGCACCAGAAACAACATTACCTTTTACTCGCAATCGGCAAATGCAGATAGACCCAAACTACCTTATAAGCGCTATTTTTATGAGCAAAATTTAAAAACAGTAGGCTTTTTTAATTTCGGGCTCGTTTGGCGTTTCGGCAAGACCAAAAGTTTTTATAACATCCGAAATTTATATGATGCCTACGATCTTAACAAGACCAATGGCGTGGGAGATGTGAATTTAGGTCCGGGTAATATTGATATACCGGTTAAACAAAGCATTAAACGCAGTAACCTTAATTTAGCAGATGTTCAAGACCTTATCGATGCAAACGATAACTAGATCTGCAACCTTCCCTTATTCACACAATTTGAACTTGCTAACATAATTGAGGCATGCTTTCAATTTTTCATATATTTACCCAATAGAATTTTAAAGCATGACAACAAAAACATTTACCGGCAAACAGATCGCTTTCGCATTACTTATTTTAATAATTGGCGTTGCCAATGGATTTGCGCAAAAAGACACATTACACATTTTCTATCAGGGTTACAGTACAAAAATGCTCGATTCCAATGAAACTAAAATTGGGAACTGGGCAAAATCGTTAAAAGGTAAACATGTTAATGTGGATGTATTATGTTATTACTACGATTCAGAACATAAGAAAGAAGCTGCTGAACGCTCAGAAGAAATGTTTCTTATTTTGAATAGAAAGGCCCGTGAATTGATAACCATAAATTCAAATGCTCCAAAAAAAGGTGAAAAATTTCAAAGAACACGCGTTGATATTGTATACTCTTTTACAGATGGATCAGGTGCAATTACCAGCGATAAAAAGACTGAGGTAAAAGAAGAAAAAACGGATTCGAAAAAGAAAGAAGAGTCGAAAGAAAAAGTAAGTAAGTCTGAAACCAAATCAGATTCAAAACAAAAGGATAGCGATAAATCAAAGGAAAAAGAGAAAAAGGAATCAAGCGAATCAGCAACTAAAAAAGAACAACCTGCTTCAACCGAGCAGGTAAATGAAGATACCGACGATACCTATACCATTTATGTGAATGGTGAAAAAAAGGTAATGAAAAAGAAAACCACTAAAAAGAAATAAGATCAAAAGGCCTGTAAAAAGGCCTTTTTTGTTTTTGTATCTCCTCTATTGAAATTTGATTGGCAATATGCAGTATATTTACCAATAGAAATCAAACGTGTTCAGGTCAGTACAAATATTCTTTTTGATAGTGTTATTTTGTTGCAAGCAATTTTATGGACAAAATGATACTGTTCCAACAAAAAACAACTCTAAGAAGATCATTTTAGGTGCAGCATCCACAGCAATTGCGGGTGGTTCATTAATATACCTTTCAAAGGCCTGGTATTTACAATACAATAATGGAGAGTTTCATTTTTTTAATGATAATGCTGAATGGCTGCAAATGGATAAGGTTGGGCATTTTTGGACAACTTACAACACCGGCCGTTTAATGATGGATGCCTTCGATTGGGCAGGATTCTCAAAAAAACAAAAACTCTTATATGGTGGCGGAATTGGTTTTGCCTATATGACCTGTATTGAAGTAATGGATGGATACAGTAAAGGATGGGGTTTTTCGTACGGCGATATGATCGCTAATGGACTTGGAACCGGCGCTGCCATTGCCCAGGAAGCAGCCTGGAATGAACAACGAATTTTTGTAAAATACAGTTATCATGAAAGTGGCTTTGCTGATTATAATCCGAATTTGTTAGGTAAAAATTTATCAGAAAAACTTTTAAAGGATTATAATGCCCAAATTTATTGGCTAAGTTTTAGTCCGTTCAACTTTATTCATTCTGATAAAAAACTACCAAAATGGCTTGCCCTATCTTTTGGATATGGCGCTAGAGGAATGGTTCGCGGTAATGAAGATTTTATTACCTATACATCTCCAAATGATCCAAACACAAGCTACACCGTGCAATATGAACGTATTAGAAGTTACTATTTAAGTTTAGATATAGATCTGACAAAGATCCCCACCAAGAATAAAGTTTTAAAAACACTATTTACAGTTTTTAATACGGTAAAGGTTCCGGCTCCTTCCCTATCCTTCGATAAATACGGAAGTAATTTTTATTGGTTACGTTAATTGGTCTTGCGTTTGTGTTTCCAACGCTTATGACTCCAAAGCCAATTGTAAGGTTGCGCCTTTATGTTTTCTTCTAAACAATTTACGTGTAACTGACTGAGTTCACCGGGTGCATATTTCTTGGGTTCATCTGTGATCTTTTTCACATCTAATTCATAGTACCCGCGTTTTATTTTAATCACACTAACATAAACCATCGGGTAATTAAACTTCTTTGCTATTTTTTCAGGACCATTGAATACCGCTGTATCCTGACTTAAAAATTTGGTCCAAAACGCACTTTCTGGCGGTGCACTCTGATCGGCAATTAATCCAATGGTAAAATTTTTATGTTTATTGGTAACTAAAAAAGGATAGAATTCCTTTAAAGGAATAAAACTTCCACCAAATCGGTTTCGCCATTTGAAGATGAATGCATCAAAAGCCTTATTTGATAAGGGATGATACACACCTAACAATTCTTGCTTAAACTGAGTTTGATAGGATAAAGCATTCCACTCCCAATTGCCGCAATGCCCCATAACAGCCACAATGGTTTGTTTTTTGGAAGCATACTCATTAAAAATCTTTTTTGCATTATCGGTATAACTGCAGCGTTTGGTTAACTCCTCCTTTGAAATACTTGCCGTTTTAATGGTTTCAAATATCACATCACAAAAATGCTTATAAAAATGTTTCGCAATTTGCTGGATCTCTTCTTCCGTTTTTTCAGGAAAAGCATTACGCAAATTCATTAAAACAACTTTTTTGCGATAACCCATAACATAATACACCAAAAAGTAAAAACCCGTGCTTTTTAAATACAGCACCGGCATTGGTAAATACGAAATTAAGTAAACAATAGGTATGACAATAAATCGTATCAAACGTATTTAAAAGTTAGGTTTTAGTAAATACTTGTTATAAAAATCAACAATGTGTCCTACTGCTTCATCGGCAGTATCAACCACCTTAATAAAATTCAGATCGGTCTCGTGAATGTAATGTTCACTCGCCAACATATCCTTTTTGATCCACTCCAATAATCCATTCCAATATTCTTTACCAACCAAAACTACCGGAAACTGGGCTATTTTACTGGTTTGCACTAATGTTAAGGCTTCAAACAACTCATCCATTGTACCAAATCCACCGGGCATTCCAATAAAACCTTGAGAGTATTTTAAGAAAATAGTTTTACGTACATAAAAGTAATCGAAGTTGATACTCTTATCATGATCTATGTAATCATTTGGTTTTTGCTCAAATGGCAATACAATGTTCAAACCAACACTTTTACCATTACCGCGTTTAGCACCTTTATTGGCCGCCTCCATTATACCTGGTCCGCCACCGGTTATAATACCGTAACCTTCCAGTGTTAACTTATAGGCAATTTCCTCTGCTAAAATGTAATATTTGTTATCTGGTTTTGTACGCGCACTTCCAAAAATGGATACACACGGACCAATTCGACTCATTTTCTCGAATCCTTCAACAAACTCGCTCATGATCTTAAAAATGTGCCAACTGTCGCGCGCTTTTATTTCTTTGAAATCTTTTTCGGCAAACGCCTTTCTGATCCTGTCTTCGCTATCTTTTGTCATAATTCAGTTTATTGGTATAATGCAATCATTGTGCCATTAGGCACAGTTATTTCTTAAATTTTATAAATTCCATATAATCCTGGAGGATAATAGTGGAACTTATCTTATCTACATTCTCCTTTATTTTCCGATCCTTTTTTTTCATTCCGCCCATTAACATGGTTTGGTGTGCAATGGCACTTGTAAAACGTTCATCGTAACGCACAATTTCAACATCAGGAAATGTACGTTGCAAATGGATCACAAAAGGATCAATAAAACGGGCACTGTCACTCTTTTCGTTTTGAAGGGTTTTGGGTTCGCCTACAACAATGATGTCTACTTTTTCTTTACTCAAATAATTTTTTAAATAATCAACCACATCTTTGCTATGAATTGCGTCTAAAGATGATGCAATAATGCGCATAGGATCAGTTACTGCTAATCCAACACGTTTACTACCATAATCTATTGCTAATATTCGCCCCACAATAACGTAAAGATATCATAACCCCTGTTAGCAATAAGTTGATTTTACAGATAATGTAAACACCCAATTTTTAATTACTTTTAATACATGAATACCTACCCTTTATTTTTAGCAGGCGAGTTTTTAACCACCAAAGAAACTTTGGCCGTTACTCACAAATACGAAAACATAACCTTTGCAAATACTTATTTGGCCGATGAAAAGGTATTGGAATATGCCATTAAACGTGGTGTTGAGGCTAAAGAGGAAATGAAGAACCTGAGTTCGCTCGATAAATTTGAGATATTAAATAGCATTCATTTAAAAATTACGGCAGACAGATTAAGACTGGCAGAGATCTTAAGTATTGAATCGGCAAAACCAATCAAATATGCTTTATCGGAGATCGATAGGGCTGCGCAAACGTTTCTAATTGCTGCAGAGGAAGCAAAACGCTTACCGAAAGAATACATGAGTTTAGATTGGACGGCGAATGGCAAAGGTAAAGAAGGGTTAGTTAAATACTTCCCTGTGGGATTAGTGGCCGGTATTGCACCATTTAATTTCCCTTTGAATTTGGCCGTTCATAAAATTGCACCTGCTATTGCTGCAGGTTGTCCCATTATTTTAAAACCCGCCTCTTCTACTCCATTATCAACGCTTGAGTTAGCAAAGATCATTGCGGAGACCAAACTGCCTAAAGGCGCGCTTTCCATTTTACCAATGGATCGCAAAATCGGTAATTTGCTGGTAACTGATAAGCGTATAAATCTTTTGAGTTTTACAGGATCGCCGGAAATTGGTTGGGAAATAAAAAAACAAAGCGATAAAAAAAAGGTTGTATTAGAACTTGGAGGCAACGCCGGAGTTATTATTACGCCATCCGCCAAAGTTGAAGATATCATTGAAAAATGCATAACCGGTGCCTTTGCGTATAGTGGTCAGATCTGTATTCATGCGCAACGTTTTTACGTTCATGAAAGTGTTTTTGAAAAGTTCAAGAAAGCAATGGTTCAACGCGCAAAAAAACTGGAATTTGGCAATCCTTTAAAACCCGAAACAGAAATTAGCGACATGATAGATGAAGCTAATGCCATTCGTGTTGAGAATTGGATCACTGAAGCCAAAAATTTAAACGCCACGTTATTATGCGGTGGCAAGCGCACCGGAAAGTTTATTGAGCCAACCATATTAACCGACACAACAAAACAAATGAAAGTGAACTCAGAAGAAATTTTTGGGCCGGTTATTTGCATTGAACCTTATTCAGGAACCATTGAAAATGCCATTGATAAAATAAACGATTCAAAATTTGGCTTACAATGTGGTGTATTTACCGACTCTATGGAAGAATTAAATAAATGTTACAACACCATTAATGTGGGTGGAATTATTCATAATGATGTACCCACTTTACGATTTGATCAAATGCCATACGGCGGTGTTAAAGAAAGTGGATTGGGACGAGAAGGCGTTAAATACGCGATCTACGACATGTTAGAGGCAAAGGTTTTGGTAAGATAACCGAATTCAGTACTCAAAAAGTATTTGCTTATGGTCGTTTTTTAGCGCTTAATCTAATTTGCGTTTTTAACTTGTTAAGTACATATAACTTTGCATCGTAAATAATTATTACTATATTTAAAATATAAACTACAATTAGATGGAAAGCATTTTTATAAAAGGTACTAAGCGAACTCCTGAAATTGTATTTAAGATCAATGGATTTTTATCCATCAATGGTGTTTCAATTCCTGAAGATGCCAATGAATTTTACCAATCAACCATGGATTGGTTGGATAAATATGAAAAATTAGATCCTGAAAACATCAACTTTAAGATCAACTTTGTATATATGAATACCACAAGCACTTCTATTATCTTAAAAATTTTAAGAAAGGCTTTTGAGGTTTGTAAAAACAAAGAAAATGTGAAGATCACCTGGACCTATGAAAAGGATGATCAGGACATGTACGAACAAGGCAAAGTACTTGAGAAATTAGTAGGCCATCGTTTTATATTTCAAGAGAAAGACATATTAGGATCATGATCCGATAAACAAAAAGGGAACAAAGTTGTTCCCTTTTTTATTTTACAAATTAGCCATACCTTTAAAAAAACAATTTTATGGAATACCGTAGACTAGGAAAATCAGGACTGCAAGTAAGTGTACTATCTTTTGGAAGTTGGATTACTTTTGGAAAGCAAATTGGCGATAATACCGCTGAAGAATTAATGAGTTTGGCATATGATTCAGGTGTTAACTTTTTTGATAATGCCGAGATATATGCACGTGGTCAGTCTGAATTAGTAATGGGGGCTATTTTAAAAAAGAAGAATTGGGTAAGAAGCTCCTATTGCGTTTCAAGCAAGGTGTTTTTTGGTTTTGAAGAAGGAAAACCTAATCAAACAGGTCTTTCGCGTAAACATATAGTAGAGGGTTGCAACGCTGCTTTAAAGCGTTTACAGGTTGATTATTTAGATATGCTTTTTTGTCACCGTCCGGATAAAAATACGCCAATTGAAGAAACAGTTTTAGCAATGAATACGCTTATTCAGCAAGGCAAGATCTTGTATTGGGGAACCAGTGAATGGGCTAATGATGAAATAATGGCCGCTATAGCTGTTGCCAAAGATTATAAATTGATTGGACCAACAATGGAACAGCCACAATACAATATGTTCGAAAGAACAAAATTGGAGAAAGATTATTTGCTATTATTCAGAGATCATGGCTTAGGAACAACTATATGGAGTCCGCTTGCCAGTGGATTACTAACCGGAAAATACAATAATTCGAACCCTACTGATACCCGTTTAAATATTGAAGGGATGGACTGGTTAAAAGAACGAACACTTGGAGATAATTCTCGCATTGAAAAAGCAAAGAAATTAGATAGCTTGGCTAAAGAACTTGGTACCAGTTTACCCAAATTATCAATTGCCTGGTGTATAAAAAATCCAAATGTGAGTACTGCCATTTTGGGAGCAAGCAAAACCGTTCAATTAAAAGAAACACTTTCTTCAATTGAGGTTTTACCGTTGTTAACTGCAGAGGTAATGACAAAAATTGATGAGATATTAGATAACAAGCCTGTTTTAGCGCAATATTAATGGATCAGCTTTTTAAAGATCTAAAAGTAGTTGAATTGGCCGGGGTATTAGCCGGACCTAGTGTTGGTTATTTTTTTGCGGAACTGGGTGCTTCGGTTATTAAAATTGAAAACCCAAATACAAATGGTGATGTTACACGTAGTTGGAAATTAAGAACAGAGGACCCAAGATCAAAAACAAGCGCCTATTTTTGGAGTGTTAACGGATTAAAGGAATTTCAGTTCTTAGATATTACACAGGAAAAAGATCTAAAAACATTATATAAAATTATAAAGGACGCAGATATTGTAATTACTAATTACAAAAAGGGAGACGATAAAAAATTAAAAGTTGATCACCCTACTCTCTCAAAATTAAATCCACAATTAATTTATGCTTCCATAAATGGTTTTGGAAATCATAATCCACGCACAGCATTTGACCTGATACTACAGGCAGAAAGTGGATTTATGTTCATGAACGGTGAACCAAATAGTGTGCCAACAAAAATGCCGGTAGCACTCATCGATTTATTGGCCGGTCACCAACTCAAAGAAGCTATTTTAATTGCACTCATTAAAAAATACAAAGAGAAAAAAGGGAGTCATATTTCTGTTTCTTTATTTGATAGTGCCGTGGCTTCATTGGCCAATCAGGCAACAAACTGGTTAATTGGTGGGCATTTGCCAATTGCCAGCGGATCGCTACACCCAAATATTGCACCTTACGGCGAACTCTTTTTAACGAAAGATGAGCACTATGTAACATTTGCTATTGGCTCAAACAAACAGTTTGAAGCGTTGTGCGCGGCCATTAACAATAATAGTTTGGCACGTGATCCAAAATACACAACCAATCAAAATAGAGTAAAGAACAGACATGAACTTTATTCCATCCTCAACAATCATATTTCAAAGTTTCAATTCAAAGACCTTTTTAAAATTTGCCTGAGTAACGAAATACCTATGGGGAAAATTAGGAACATGAAAGAAGTATTTGAATTACCGGAAGCCAAAGCCTTGATAAGAGAAATAATGGATGGAAAAGAAACCAAGAAAGCGGTAACCAGCATAGCGTTTAAATTCATCAAATGAACGTAAAGTTTGCACAAACCAAAGAAGAAATTGAAAGGATCATTGACCTGCGTTATAAGATCCTTCGTGAGCCTTGGCAACAACCAAAAGAAACATCAACTGATGGTATGGAAGATAAATGTTTTAATGCCTTTATTGAAGATGAGAACGGAACTGTTATTGCCTGTGGCAGATTGCAGGAAAATGAGAATAAGATCGGGCAAATACGTTATATGTCCGTTGATAGTAACCAACAAGGAAAAGGTTTGGGTAAACACATTTTAATTGCTTTAGAAAAGAAAGGTAAAGAAATTGGTTTAACAACAATTGAACTTCAGGCCAGAGAAAATGCGGTTGCGTTTTATGAAACAAACAATTATTTGCTAAAAGAAAAAAGCTTTAAGCTTTGGGATATCATACAACATTACCTGATGTATAAAAATATCTAAACTACTCCTCTACTTTCTTTTTATTTTCCTTTGGTTTATTATTCAATCTTAAAACCAAACCAGCTTGAATAATAGCTCCTTTTTCGTAGCCAAGTTCGGCTGAATATCCAAACAAATTATTAAAATATTGACGATAACCAATGGTTGGCGCAAAGTATACACCACCCGGTAACGAAAGATCGTAATCTAAATTTGGAAATACTTTATTTACATCGGTGCTGCTAAAATCTATATTCAAAGTGTTCTTGGTAATTCCTATACCCATTCCAATAAAAATATCAATTTCGTTATTATCTATCGGAATATGAATATTTGGTCTGATACCTAAAGATGTACTAGTGATCTTAAATTTATAGGTATCGATCTCATCTGTTCCTGTAACCTGCCCTGCATGTAAAATATTGTAATTGTCCTTTACATCAAATCGTATATTCCAGGTTCCGCCGCTTATGCCCAAACCAAAATATTTATTAATACCATATTCAGCTCTAAAAAGTATAGGAAACATTCCGGTTACTTCTGAAACCTCAATGCGATCATTGAACTTTGATTTAAAAACATTACTTCCGGTACCAATTTTCACAATACCTCTGTATAAGTGCGGCACGCCCATATTAAAACCTGCAACAATTGTTCCCTGGTTAAATCCTTGAGAAAATCCTAAAGCAGAATAACAAATTGCTGCAAGTATCAATACTGTTCTTTTCATTTATAATATCAATTAATATCCAAAAACATCTTTTAAAGTAAGTACTTTAACCGGACCATAACTCTCCAATACTTTCATATCCAAGTTTTCTTTTTTACCAATCACCAAAATGGTTAAGTTTTTGCCTTTAATATAGGTGTTATGAAATTTTTTCACATCATCATAAGTAAAGGTGTTCACTTTGTCAAAAACATCTTTACGTATATCTCTGTTCAACCCTAATTGTTGAGCGTTTAAGTAGTTGAAAATAACTTCAGCTTTATTTATACGTTGTGAACTTATTTCTTGCAATAAATTTTCTTTTGACGCCGAAAATGCTGCTTCCGATTTAGGAAGTTCTGTTAAAAGATCTTTCATACCTTTCATGGCCTCCGGTAATTTATCCACTTGCGAACCAATGTATGACATGTTAAAGAAAGGCTTGCTTGGTTTGTTTGGCTGGTTGTATCGCGAATAAACCGAATACGCTAAAGCCTTTGATTCACGAAGATCCTGAAACACCACACCACTCATACCATCACCAAAATAAGCATTATATAATTGCACGATAGGCATCATGGCTTCGCTATACTTTTCACCCTGACTTAACATCACAATTTCTGCCTGCTTCATATCGTAATCGATCACATAAACTTCGTTTGCAATATCACGATAAGTGAAGTTGAATCCAGCAGGTACTGCTTTATATCCGGTTGATGGAGCCTTATGATTTGTATTTAATTTCTCAGTTACTTCGTTCAATTCGCTTGGTCCGTAATATAATATCTTATGATCATAAGTTAAAAGATCCTTTAGTTTTTTCTTGATATCATCCGGTGTTAACTTATCCAACTCTTCATTGCTTAATTGGTAAGTAAACGGATTTACAGCGCCAAAACGCGCATAGCTCAATAATCCGCGATTCAAGATAATTCCTTTTTGTTGTTTTTGATCGTCTCTGTCTTTTTTGATGTTACTGATCATGCTTTTTAAAGCCTCATTATCCACTACCGGATTCGATAAAACTTTTTCAAACAACACAAGTGCCTGAGCAAAATTATCACTTAAACCATTTAAACTTACCCAGGTATCTTCGTTATCACTGTATGCGTTAAATGAACAACCTAATTTGTAAAGCTCTTGCTTAATTTGCGCAGCAGTCATATCAGCTGTTGAGATGTAATCTAAGAACTTAACGGCAATTGATGAAACCTTATCATTATTATTACCCATATCAAACTTATAGTACAACTCAAATACTTTATTCTCATTATTTTTATTGTACAATACAGGGATGTTTGATGTTAATTTTGCTTTTTGAATGTCTTTTTCATAATTAATGAACTTCGGTTGAATGTTTGCCACCTTAGCATCATAAATATTCTTTACAAAAGGAGAAACATTGTCTCTATCAACTTCAACCGGAGTTATCGCAGGTTTTTCGACTTTTTGTACATTTTTATCTTCGCCAATTCGTTTATAAACTACCGCGTAATTATTAGCTAATAAATGTTTGTTTGCAAAATCAATGATCTCCTGTTTTGTGATCTTTGACATGCGCTCCATTTTATCAACTTGCTTTTGCCATTTCACATCATTTGTAAATGCGCTCATCATTTCCATGGCGCGCATATTATTATCTTCTAACGATTTTGTTTTGTTCAATTTCATATCTGTTATTACAGCTTGTAACAACCAATCAGGGAAATCTCCTTTTTTCAATAACTCAATTTGCGTTAAAAGTAACTGTTCTAGATCTTCTAATTTCTGACCTTCCATTGGAGAACCGGCAATTCCGAAAATACCGTAATCTTTCATAGCAAATGAAAATGCCTGAGCACCTAATGCTTTTTGTCCTTGATTGATGTTAATATCAACCAAACCTGCTTTACCGTTAGACAAAATAGCGGCAACTAACTCACACATATCCATATCCTTTGAGCCTTCACCATCAAAACGCCAAACTACGTTTATACTTTCCGGATCAGGACCAAAAACATTCACCGCACGCTTTGAAGTAATAGGCTCTTCTTTAGCAGGCACATAAGTATCTAAAGGTTTGTTGGCAAAACTGTTGAAATTCTTTTCGATCTGCACAATAACTTTATCCGGATCAAAATCACCACTCATGATAATGGCCATATTATTTGGCGTATACCATTTGTTGTAATAATTATTGATCTCCTTCATCGACGGATTCTTTAAATGATCGATGGTACCAATAGTTGTTTGTGTACCATAATTATTTTTAGGGAATAAAGCTTCAAAAATTGCTTCAGATGATTTTCTGTCATCATTATCCAATCCTCTGTTCTTTTCTTCGTATACTGCTTCTAACTCGGTATGAAATAAACGTAAAATTGGTTTACGAAAACGTTCTGCTTCAATTTTTAACCAGCTTTCTATTTGATTGCTTGGAATATCATTTACATAAACCGTTTGATCGAACGATGTGAAGGCATTGGTACCTTGTGCACCAATTGCAGCCAACATTTTATCATATTCATTGGCAATTGCATATTTTGCTGCAACACCACTTACGCTATCAATTTGATGATAGATCTTTTTACGCGCTGCTTCATCCTTTGTGCCACGATACAATTCATAAAGATCCTCGATCTTTTTGATCTCTGCCGTTTCTTTAGCTGCATCTTTGGTACCAAACTTATCCGTTCCTTTGAACAACATATGCTCAAGGTAATGCGCCAAACCGGTTGCATTGGCCGGATCATTCTTACTTCCTGCTTTTACAGCAATTAAGGTTTGAATGCGAGGTGCATTTTTGTATACAGATAAATACACTTTCATGCCGTTCTTTAAAGTGTAGATACGCGCATTGTATGGATCATTTAATGCATACTCGTAGTTTAAACCGGTTTTCTTTGGTCCGTCAACCGGCGCTTTTGAAGCGGTTTTGGCTGCAGGTTTAACTTGCGCTACCGAGGTAAACGCTAAACAAATTACTAAGGCTGAGATGATCAGTTTTTTCATATGGTGTTTGAATGTTATTTAGTTAATACTCCACTTCAAGATCGAAGCGTTTTTTTAATTCGAGTAATGCAGGATTGCGCTCACTCATGGTTTTAAATTTTTCAATTGGTTTGAACGCTTTTACAACAACGGCATCACCTTCTTTGATCTGGAATGTTAGAATAACGGTGTTGTTCTTTAGATCTTTTCGAATGGTATCTAACATCTCCTGCTTTAATTCCTGGAATTTTTCGAGCTGGGAATGATTGATCAATGTAATGTTGATCTCAGTACTATTTAAAAGATCGATATGTGCGTTAGAAAGTGATATGTAAATATTCTTAGAACTGTTTTCCTTTGACTTGGCATAGCGTGCCACCGCATCTTTTATTTCCGATAAACCAACTGTTTTGTTTTCGTAAACCTCCTCGGTGCTACTTTTTTCAGGTGCTGATGTTGCATTTGGCAATGGTTTATCTGCTAATGCTTCCTTTAAAGAAAAGCCTGCTGCACTTTTTAATTGATGAAAAGGCACTACCGGCTTATTGGCCGTTTGAATTGTAGGCTCATCCAATTTTGGTTTAACTACCTGAGTTGATTGTTTGTTTTCTTGACTTTGAGATGAATAAGTTTCTAATTCATCCTTTTTTTTTTCCGCCTCCAAAGAAGCGGTCAAATAACACATTTGCATTAAGGCCATTTCAACCAGCAGGCGCTGGTTTTTGGCACTTCGGTAACTCACATCAGTTTTACTGATCAATGCAAGGGCCTTTAACAAGAATTGTACGGTACAGTTTTTTGCCTGCTCGCCATATTTTTGTTTGAGAGCATCGCTTACTTCTAATAACGATAAGGTTTGCGGATCTTTACTCACCAGAAGGTTCCTTAAATGTTCGCCCAAGCCAATTATAAAGTTATGTCCGTCAAAGCCTTTCTTTAAAATATCATCAAAAATTACCATTACCTGCGGTAATTCCTGTGCTAAAAAACTATCTGTAAGCTTAAAGTAATAATCGTAATCCAATACATGCAAATTCTCAACAACCTGCTTGTAGGTTAAATGATTTCCGGTAAAGGCAACCATTTGATCAAAAATAGAACAGGCATCACGCAAACCGCCATCAGCCTTTTGCGCAATAATGTGCAATGCTTCTGGCTCATAACTTACGTGTTCGCTTTCAGCCATAAAGGCCAAATGATTACTGATATCTTCAGTTTTAATTCGGTTAAAATTAAAAACCTGACAACGCGATAGGATCGTTGGAATGATCTTGTGTTTTTCGGTTGTAGCTAAAATAAATTTAGCATGCTTCGGCGGCTCTTCCAACGTTTTTAAAAAGGCGTTGAATGCGGCGGTACTAAGCATGTGAACCTCGTCAATAATATAAACCTTATACTCACCTAGCTGCGGCGCAAATCTCACTTGATCAACCAAATTACGGATATCCTCCACCGAATTATTACTTGCCGCATCTAATTCATAAACATTCAACGAAGCGCCTGAATTAAAAGATTGGCATGATTCGCACTTATCACACGCTTCACCCTGAGGCGAAACATTAAAACAGTTAATGGTTTTGGCAAAAATACGCGCGCAGGTTGTTTTCCCTACTCCTCTTGGTCCGCAAAATAAATAGGCTTGTGCTAATTGACTTTGGATAATGGCATTTTTTAAAGTATTGGTTATATGACTCTGACCAACAACTGTGTTAAAGTGCTGTGGACGATACTTACGAGCCGATACGATAAAATTTTCCATGGTTACTAGACAATAAATATAACGTTATAAAAGTGTTTAAGAAAAAGAAGTTGCCATTAAAAAAGGTTAAATTATTAACCACTTGTGAATAATTTTATTTAAAAGAATTAATTTAACACCATTGAAAATACTTCTAAAAATACTGGTTTTAACCGCCTTTTGTTTTTCTGCAAGTGCACAAGAGTCAATAAGAGGAATTGTTGTTGAAAAAGACAGCGCTACCGTTATGCCATATGTTTACATTATTAGTAAATCTACCGGTAATGGCACCATGAGTAATTTGGATGGTAAATTTTTGATCATTGCCAATATTGATGACACTTTAGTATGTTCTTACGTTGGTTATGCCAAGCAATACATTCCTGTAAAAAGTTTAAAAAAGAACAGCAAAGGCGAATTTGTTATTTTAATGAAAACGCAACTCATCAATTTAAATACGGTTACAGTTACCACCTTTAAATACAAGCCTTACGAGCGCGATTACATGAATAAGATCATTGATGAAAGTCAGATCAGAACCATTGATGCGTTCAATAGTCCGTTTACTGCCGCCTACATGCAATTTAGCAAGCGTGGGAAAGAAATAAGGAAACTGGCCAAGATATTTGAAGATATTTTAATAGAGGAACAGGTAAGCAAAAAAATTAATCCAACCATTGTACGGAATTTAACGGGCGATCAGAATTTGGATTATGAAAATTTCAGGAAATATTGTTTAGAGCTGAATAATTACTACATACTTAATCATGATGGATTCGACCTTTACAACAAGGTGATGGAATGTTATAAACGTTATAAATCGGAAGGCAGATAATAGAAGGTGACATGAATTCGAGACGAAAATTTTTAATGACCGGAAGCATATTAACTGCCGGATCCCTATTGCTTCCGTTAAATGCGAACACCAATTTTCATTCAGATCTAAAAAAAATAAAACCAAAAGCTTTAAAAAGTGGCGATACCATTGCTATTACATCGCCGGCCGGTGCTGTTTGGGATGCCGCACAAATTGAAACCTTTAGCACTATTTTAAAAGGCTTTGGCTTTAGTGTTGTTTTAGGAAAAACATTGAACGAAAGATCAGGTTATTTTGCGGGTTCAGATGAATTTAGGGCTAAGGAATTAAATGAGCTTTTTGGTGATAAAAACATCAAAGGCATATTTTGCATGAAAGGCGGCTGGGGCTGCGCAAGGCTTTTAGATAAACTTGATTACAAGCTCATTCAAAACAATCCGAAAGTATTAATTGGTTTCAGTGATATAACAACCTTATTGATCGCCATCACACAAAAAACCGGTTTAATAACCTTTCACGGTCCGGTTGGTAATTCGGGATGGAATGATTTTACAAAGAATTCATTTATGAATGTGGTGCAAAACAATAAGCCTTATGTGTATCCTGCACTGCCTTCAACTGAAGAACCGATAGTCACTTTAAGTCCCGGAAAAGCCAGTGGCGAATTGGTAGGCGGGAATTTAACAGTGATCACATCAATTATCGGAAGCGGCTATTTGCCTGATTGGAAAGGTAAGATCTTGTTTTTGGAAGAATTCAAAGAGGAACCTTATAGTGTTGATCGCATGCTAACCCAATTGAAATTGAGTGGCATTTTTGAATCAGTTTCAGGAATTATTTTTGGAAAATGCTCGAAATGTTTACCCGAAGAACCTTTAAAATCGTTTACACTTCATGAGGTTTTAACGCAACATTTTCAATCCTTAGGAAAACCAGTGTTTTACGGTGCAATGATCGGTCATATTGAAAATAAACTGACCGTTCCTATTGGTATTGAAGCCACGATGGATGCAACTACCGGAACGATCAGTTTAAATGAAAATGCGGTAAGTTAATTACTCCATTCCACAAAGGATACCACCCATTATTCCAAGGGTAACTAACCAATAACCAAAATGGATCATAATGTATTTAAAGCTTTTGCGCTCAAATAAAGCGTTTATACCAATAATTGGTAAAACAAAGAATATAGATGCTATAACTCCATGAAATACACCGTGCTTAAATGTGCGGAAACTATGGCTATATAGCTCAGTGATCTTTTTCATTAACTCACTTGACACGGAGCCCGCTTCCTTAAAATCGGGTTGCATGGCTAAAATCGATCCGAAATGAAATTGATGGATAACTATGATCTGCTCAAAAAAGGCGATCATAAATGAAAACAATAATGATACACCAAATATCACTACCATATTTCCCGACTTTATTTTGGCCTCATCCACACCCGATTCGCGCATCCACGCAGGAGCAAATGTTTTTGGATTATACCAAATAAATCCAACAACCGTTGGTATAACGGCGGCAATTAAAATAGCAATAAAATTCATCTTTTTAGTTTTTTAAAGTTTATCAAATTTAATTTTAATAAGTGTTCAGGCAAATTAATACTTGTGTTTAAATATTCACTTTATACACTTATCTTTGTTAACTATCATGCGGGTTTTACTTACAACGCTTAATGCCAAATATATTCACACGAATTTAGCGATCCGTTTATTGTATCAACTCAATAAACATCGCGAAGGTTTGGCGTGGAAAGAATTTACAATTAAAGAAGATAAGAATGAGATCGCAGACTATTGTAAAGATTTTGACGTGATCGCATTCAGTTGTTACATCTGGAACATTACGCCTACGTTAGAAGTTGCCAAACTCATTAAGCAGATCAACCCTGAAATAAATATCCTACTGGGTGGACCGGAAGTTAGCTATGAGTATGAAAACGTGATCAACAGAAACGAAGTTAATTTTATTATTTCCGGCGAAGGTGAAATTCCATTTGAGTCATTTTTAAATAATTACCCGCAACTCCATCTGGTACCTTCATTGGTTTATAAAGTTGGTGAAGAGATCAAACACAATCCTTCATCCGCCACTTTTGATGTGAAGTTATATGAAGATATCATGCCTTATGCGAATGATGCAATTGAAGAACTTACCAATAAGGTTTTGTATATTGAAACATCAAGAGGTTGCCCTTACAAATGCGAATTTTGTTTGGCAAGCTTAGATAATAAGGTTAGGTATTTGCCTAATAAACACATAAAAGATACCCTGCTCTATCTTATGAAGAACGGCAGAGTGGTAAAGTTCTTAGATCGTACATTTAATATGAAACGCGACTTTACCTTGGATATTTTTCAGTTCATTCTGGAAAATCATCAGCCGGGGAATGTTTTTCAGTTTGAGATCACTGCCGATATCCTGCATCCTGATATTATTAAATTTGTTAATGAAAAGGTTCCTAAAGATCTATTCAGATTCGAGATCGGTATTCAAACCGTGAATCAAAAAGCAAATTTAGAAGTTAGCAGAAAGCAAAATTTTGAGAAGACTAAAGCCATCATCAAACAGGTGGAAGACAAAGTAGAATTGCACCTCGACCTGATCGTTGGCATGGCTTTGGATTACATGGAAGACATTAAATACAGCTTTGAAGAGGTATTTAAATTATTTGCACCCGAATTGCAATTGGGTTTTTTGAAATTCTTAAAAGGCACACCGGTAAGAGACAAACACAATCAACACGGTTTTAAATTTGATCCGAATCCGCCCTACCAGATCATTGAAAGTAATTATTTAAGTAAAGAACAACTGCGCTCCATTGAAAAACTGGAACACATGTTGGAGATCTATTGGAATAACAAGCGCGCAACAAATACATTAAGATATATTACGCACCACTATTCCATTTTTGACTTTTTATTAGGATTAGGCGAACTATTTGGTTCAAAACGTGATTTTCACAAATACACATTACCAGATGTTTATGAGATCATAACCGAATATGCAACCAACCAATACCCTCAAGATACCATTTTAAAACAATTGATAGCCATTGATTATTATCTGCACTTTAAGGTTAAGCCTAAAGAATTGTTTTTAAATGATATCCCAAAAACCGAAAAGTTTGAAGTGATCGAACGCTTAAAGTTAAATCACCATCAATACCGGTTTATCATATTGCCTATAGATTTTAACTTCGAAAAACTGATTGGCGAACAATGTATCGAATTTGCGCCACACCATGTTATCATCCAATACAATGGCTTAACAAAAGCTAAACTATTGCAAAGTTTACCTGTTACATTAGCATCATAATGCTCTTAAAAGGATAAACATTCAATTTTTTTAGTATATTTAAGTTTGTTAATTTATGCAAGATACGTCCATATCAAATGATGTCGTAAAACAGGAGTTTTACAAATCTACTGAGCGTTTTCATGTGATAACCATTTGGGTAGGTTTGATCTTGAATTTGGTATGGTTCATTAGTGATATTTTTGTACTGCCCGATCATTGGTATCCTTTCTTTTTATTCCGAGTGAGCGTTTCAACTATCAGTTTGTTGCTGGTAGTGTTCCGCAAAAAACTTAAACTTGATATTTACGCCTGCATGTTTGTTTTGGTTTTGGGTATTTCCATACAAAACGCCTATATGTGGAGTGTGATGGATCTTGCCCACGTGCAAAAACATGCCTTTGCATATATGGTGCTATTTATTGGAGTTGGTATGTTAGTGCTTTGGGAAATATGGTACTCCATCATCATTGTAATAGCAACCATTATCAGTAACATCATCTTTTTTATGATCAATAGTCAGCTTACGGTTGACGAATTCATAATTAATGGCGCGTTATTGATATTAACTGTATGTATTTTCACCATTTTCCTTATCAGAACCCGATACCGCTTAACCATTAATGAAATCAGAAGCCGTTTAGAATTGGCTAAGTCCAAAGAGATCATTGAAATGGAAAACGTTGTGATCTCTAAACAAAAGGAAGAGATCCTTGAACAAAAGGATGCTTTGTTTGAAAAAAACAAGGAGATAACTGACAGTATTAACTATGCCAAGCGTATTCAAAGTGCCTTTATACCCAAGGAAAATGAATTCACAAAAGCATTTAAGGATAGCTTTGTATTATTTAAACCCAAGGATATTGTAAGCGGCGATTTTTACTGGATCTATGAAATTGAAGGCAGGATCTATTACGCCACGGCAGACTGCACCGGACATGGTGTTCCCGGTGGATTTATGACCATGTTAAGCCTTTCGTTCTTAGAGGAGATCGTTTCTCAAAATGTGGCTCAAAATCCGGCCGATGTTTTAAACATTATTCGCGATAAGATCATTAACACATTAAAACAAACAGGAAGTGCCGAAGAAAGTAAAGATGGTATGGATGTTGTTTTATGTTGTATTGATAAGAAGAATCGAAAACTAACCTATGCGGCTGCAAATAATTCATTTTATATCGTTAGGAAAGATGAGAACGGACAAAAGTTTCTCACAGAATTAAAAGGCGATAAACAGCCTTGTGGATTTTATCCAGACCCATTCCCTTTTACCTTAAATCAGTTCGAGCTTCAGGAAAACGATTGCATTTATACATTAACCGATGGATATCCCGATCAGTTTGGTGGACCGAAAGGGAAAAAATTCAGATATAAGGCCTTAGAGGAATTGTGTATGGAGAACAGCGATCTGCCTTTTGCTGATCAAAAGGAAATTTTAAATACATCCATCGAAAAATGGAAAGGCAAATTAGATCAGGTAGATGATATTTTAGTGATAGGTGTAAAAATATAAAAGCCGTTACAAAAATGTAACGGCTTTTTAATTTCCAGTTGGAAGATCATTAGTCGATCATCACTTTTTTAACTTCGATTGAAACGCCATCATTTATCTGTATAAAATAGATCCCTTTTGATAGGCCTTCAATATTTAATTTCTTAGTACAACAATTATCTGTTAAGCTTTCTTCCAAAACAATTTGTCCTAAACTGTTCACCATCTTCAACTTCGAATCAGCTATTTTCATATTATTATACTGAACGGTTAAATAACCAGAAGCAGGATTTGGATAAACATCAAGCGTGATATGACCAGCATTTTGTTCTTGTAACGATACGTTTAAAGCCGCATCGCCAGAAACCACAAAATCATAACTTCCTTCATTCACATCGTTATTGAACACATGAATGATCGCTGTTTTAGTACCCATTGATAAGGGTGCAAACTGTACGCTTAATATTTGTGCGCCTGAAGGTGTTAACGTAAATGGCGTTGATGGTCCTGCGATCGAAAATAAAGAAGCATCAGCACCTGTAATTGTAATTGAAGAAACATTTAAACTTGCTAAGCCTGTATTTTGTATAATAAAATTATTGGTTCCGGTTGCGTTAATGATCACAGATCCAAAATTTGTATTATTAGCTGTGCTCGTAGCCACCGAACCATCTGCAATATTTACCGAATTACCAATCACATTGATCTCAGGATTTGCATACAAATGTGTATTCATCATAAAACCACCATTCTGTCTGTCTAATGCAAAAATATTTTTACTTGGAAAATATGGATATAAACCCCACTGCCCATTATAATTAGCGCTTCCGCTTGGCCAATTATTATTATTACCGCCCGCTGCCGGATAAGTATCAAAATAACCAGCTAATACAGGAGCACTCGGATTAGAGATATCCCAAAGTTGAGTACCATCCTGATAAGCGCTAACAAAACAATACTGATTACTCACCATAAAAGGATTATGAGGCGTTGTAGCAGTGAATTGATTAACAACAGATGCTACTTGTATGTTAGAAAGATTGGTAACATCCAACACTTTAATTGGCAAACTTACAGGAACTTCATCCAGCATCACCAAAGTTTTACCATCCGGTGTTAAAGCTGTTGCGTGATTATAACCCGAACCCGGGTAAGTGGTTAAAGAACCTAATTGTGTGAATGTATTGGAAGCGGTTAATTTGTATACATACAAACCTTGATAAGCAGCTGATGCGAAAACGGTATCGTGACGGGCATAGGCATCGTGCACATAAGTAATTGTTGGATAATCTTGCTTTAATTCTCTCAAAAGAACAGGTGCAGTTGGTGTTGCTAAACTGTATACATTTAAACTACTTGTTGTATTATTACTGTAGGTGATACCCGAAACATATAACTTATCACCGTCTACCCAGCAGGCATGTCCTCTTCTGAATAAATTCATATTCTGACTAACCAAGGTAACAGTTGCCGGTAAAGTACTCATATCAACGATCTGCAAACCTGTGGTACCTGCGCCATTATCATTCACAATGTAACAATAGTTCTTATAGGTCTTCATTTCACGCCAGTTACCCGGACTAGCCGTAGCAGTTAAATAGGCAGAAACAGATGGTGTAAATGGATTGGTTACGTCAATAAAATACGTACCGGTAATAGAGCCGGCAATAGCATATTCTCTATCATTCAAGGTATCGGCCCAACCCCAACAGCCCGAATACTTAATACCGGTTCCGGTTTCAGGACTTAATATACTTTGTAATGAAAAGTTTGAAGCAGCATATTGTGCCTTTACATTGGCAATGCTCATACAAATTATGAAAAGTAACGTGTAAATTTTTTTCATGTTTATTTTTTAATTGATTATTTAAACTTACTTAATAAAAGCCATAAAAACAAAACGGAGACCATTTAATGAATGATCTCCGTTAATAAAAACACCTAATTCCTTTTAACTAATTGGAGGAGGAGGCGGAACCGCTGCAAACATACTTGCTAATTCAGGCTGAACTTCAGCAGCTGCCCAATTAGCCATACCGGCTTTCCATACCATAGTTTGGCGGGTAATTTGTCCGCCTGCGATCATAGTTTTAAGCTGGTCTAAATTAAACGGACCAGACTGTGCATTATTTAATACCACATGAAAAGCAACAATTGGCGGTGGCGGTGGAACAGCGCCTCCCTGTTGTTGATTCATGTTGTTTTGATTCATCATATTGGTAACCATATTTCCCATACCAAATCCAACGCCCATCCCTACTCCTGCTCCGCCAATACCTTGGTTCTTGGCTGCATCGCCAATAGCCTGTGCCGTATTGAACTGGGCCAGTTTTTGCATATCAATGGCATGTAAACGCGAATAATTGAATATCTCTTTCTTTAACTCCTCAGGCATTGAAACATTTTCAACTAAGAACTTTGTAATGTTCAATCCGTACTCTAAAAAATCTTCATGCAATTTGGTTTGTCCAAGTTTTGAAAGCTCATCCGTATTAGCAGCGAACTTTTCAACCGGAATATTTCCTTCTCCAACAGCATCCGTAAATTTGGTTACGATCATGCTGCGCAATTGCTCTGCTACTTCCTCGGTAGAAAAGGTGGTGTTGGTACCCGCTATCTCTTTTATGAATTTACCGCCATCACTAACTTTGAACGCGAAATTACCAAAAGCACGAATTTCAATAAAACCAAAACGCGGATCGCTTAACGTGATCGGATTTTTAGTTCCCCACTTTTGATCAATAAATTGCTTGGTGCTAACAAAGAACACATCTGCTTTAAACGGACTGTTAAACCCATATTTCCATCCTTTTAAGGTGGTTAAAATGGGCATGTTTTGAGTTTCTAAAGTATATCTGCCAGGTTGAAATACATCTGCAATTTGACCCTCGTTCATAAAAACAGCGATCTGACTTTCGCGCACGGTTAATTGCGCCCCCATTTTAATTTCATTTTGAAAGCGCGGAAATTTCCACACGATCGTATCATTCGAATTATCTACCCATTCAATGATGTCGATAAATTCATTCCTTAGTTTATCAAATAAGCCCATGGTTATAAAATTTGATTATAAAATTAATAAAATTTAGTTGCAACAAAGTGCTAAATAAACACAAAGTTATGTTAGGATATTAATACTGATAAATGGTAAAATTAGATCTTCAACTAACGATTACAGATGGCGTTGTAACCGCAATATTCACAAATATCAAGATCTTCGGTTTGCACAAATGGCTGTTGTTCATTAAAAACAGTTGAAATAAATTCACTTAATTGGCTTTCAAAGCCAACAATAAGTTCATGGTCAAATTCTAGTGTTTCTTTACTTCTTGAAGCTGCCTTTATGAATTGCGGCTCCTTTAAAAAATGTTTGAACGGAATAATTCCCGGTTTGATGTTCTTTAAATATTCCGGCTTGTTCTTATACATCAACCAAACGTAAGTAAATAATTGAAACTGTTTGTTATGATCCACGTTGGTAAACAGATCATCAAAGCTTGTGAATGTAAACTTATCAGATTTTTTGATCGAATTCTTATAATCGATCACACGAATTATTTCACCATACTTATCAATGCGATCAATTTTTCCTTTCACCTGTACCAATTGCTTTTTACCCTCCACATTTACTTCCAAAGGAGCTTCCCATTCTTTTTCAAGATAAAGTATGGTCAGGTATTTATTCTCACTATTTAAGGATGCAACATTTTGGATATCCTGATCGATCATCCGCTTAACATAAACCTTCAATACCTCTATTTGCAAATAGTTCTTTCCACCTATTTGAACCGAATCAGGGAACGTTTCTTTAAAAGCACCCTCAACTACACCATCACTTAATGGTATTAAGGCCATCAGATCTTCTTTCACAAGTACCTTATTTACCAAAGGTTTGTATAAATTCTCCAGGGCAAGATGTAAGATAGATCCGAAGGTATTTGCCTCTGCACTTTCTTCAACCTCTTTGAGTTCCTTTAAGCCAACACCATATCTGAAATAATATTTTAATGAACATTCTTTAAATGTGATCAAAGCCGAGGGAGATAATCCGCCATAAACCTCATTACTAATTGCTTTGGTATATATGCGCTCTAGTGTTTGCTTGTTTTTCTCGATCACAATTGCTTGATCTGTATACACAGGAGATTCAGAAACAGCAACCGATTCAGTGATCAGATGCTGCGGGTGGTATTTTTTAAGTTCGAATTGTAACTGGGTCACAAACCTGCTTTTTTCGCCTTTTCCTAACTCATCTGTTTCACTATCATAAATGAGGTGTACAAAATTAGCGCGTTGCATTAATCGGTAAAAATGGTAAGCGTAAATAGCATCCTTCTCGTAATATAAAGGCAAATTAAACACACGCTTCAGATCATTTGGTAAAAACGAATTAACGGTTTTTCCGGATGGTAAAACTCCTTCGTTTACGCCAACCATGATCAGGTATTCAAAATCAAGCGTTCGTGTTTCCAATACACCCATTATTTGTAAACCTCTTAAGGGTTCGCCAATAAAAGGTACCGATGATGTACCAACCGTTTGGGCATACAATTGCTTGTAGGAGCGTACATCGTTGTAATACGTATACAAATTCAAAACCTCACTGATCCGATTGAACGCACGCATTAAAACCTCCAGATACTCCAACTCAAGATGTATGATGTTGTTTTGATACAAACCAATGTAATGATCACGTATATGGTTGATCAGTTGCACAAGTACTGCATTGCCAGCTGCGGCGTTAGCCCAAGGTTTAAACAGATCTAAAATAAAGGCCGGTAAAGAGCTGAAAAAATCGGCGATCAGTTTTTGATTGATGAATGCAAAATTATTTTGATTGATACGATCAATGATCGAATGAATGGACAGATCAACATTCAAACTTTTTAAAAGAACACTAAAAAAACTGTGTTGAATAACCGATATAAACTCGGTATGATAAATAGCGGTTGAAGCCTTTTTATTGTTTTGAAAATTTAATTGGATAGAAAGCAAAAGGTCGATAAAACTGTAGGCTTGCGTATAACGGATGGGATATTCCATTGTTATATTAACGTGCTCAATTTCTTTTGGTAATAGTTTTAAAACAGGCCATAACAATTTTTCATTGGCCAATACAACCGCCACTTTACTTAATGGAATTTGTTGCGCCAGCAAGCGGTTCAATTCATCATGAACCAATTGCGCCTGCCCCATTTGACCGGCAACAGCTGTGATATGAATTTCTTTGGTAGTATGAAAATGATCGTTAACGAACGCTACATCCTTTTGATGAAAGATCTCTAAATTCCTGCGTAAGAACATGCCGGCTTCCTGTATCGGATCTTTATAGTAATACACATCTACATCCCACAACATTTCAGCTTTACCTGAATCTTGCATGGCTTTGTAAATTTTTGTTTCCGCGGCATTCAAGGCATTAAAGCCACTAAATATGAATTTTGAATGTTCGTTTAATAATGCTGCGTTTTGAAAGCGTTCGGATGCCTTACGGTAAATTAAACCCTGATACCCAATGCCCAGCTGCAATAAGGTTTCTGTGTAATGCTTATAAATTAAGCCTATGCTGGCCATAAAGGCCAGGTAATTGGATTGAGTTGTTGTTAATTCGGTTTCACCCAAACTCCAGTTCTCAATTTCTTTAATATCCTTGAGGTTTTGATAGATCTGGTCTGCAGGCACCAAATAACGATCGATCTCGTTAAAATCCTGCAGCATCAAATGGCCCCACTTGGAAAATTTATCAAATGGCTCCGGATCAACCGGTATACTTTGCAAGTAGCTTTGATACAAAATGGCTAAAAGATCTATTTCATCGGCTTGCTTTAAGCCACTTAATTCTTCAATGAACTCCTCGGCACTTTTAATGCTTGGAAGCCACATGGCCTTTTTAAACACCGTTTTAAAATGTTCCTTTAAAAAAACAGACCCTCGTTTACTAGGTAGTACAATACATAAATTTTCTACATTATCTTTGTAATGCAAATGAATATGTTCTACCACACGTTTTAAAAAAGGCTCCATGTTAAAAGATGAAGATATAAATTTTCCTACGTACAGGAAGTATAAGAACAACAAACGTTTTTATAAAATTATCAATAAGAAGGAATTTGAGGAAATACAGGTGGTAGGTACAAAAACCATTGTAAATCATTTTGTAGCCAAACAATTACCTGAGTTTAATTTGATAAACGACCTCATTTCATGTTACGAAGAAAATGCAGTTGTTATTAGTGAAGAAGATTATAAGGCTATCAAAAGCGGCTATAACGATCAACATCCAAAATAGTTTGTTTTTACTTTTTTGTGAAAATTCGTGCAATTCGAGGCTACATTACCTGTAACTTTTATTAATAAATGCGTTATCTTTACATATCTTAAAACGCCTCACATATTTACTTGCATTTTTAAGCTACTTCACGTGTTTTGAGGCACAAAACATTACCATTAAAGGTAAGGCACACAGTTCGCATATTAACAAACGTATAGATGTGTTTACATATCAGGATTTTATTACCAAACTTAAATTAAAGGAAACCAGCGATACCATAGGCGCAGATGGTTATTTTGAATTGAAGTTCCATTCTGCCATTACACAACCGGTTTTTATTCAAATAGACAATTACATTGGTAAAATGTATGTTCGTCCGGATTACGTTTACGGCATCCTCTTCCCCGAAATTGATGAACAATTTAAATATTACGAAAATGCCGAAATGCCCGTGAACCTGAGTATGATCGGAAAAGACACCACCGAACTGAATATGCTTATTTTGGATTATGAAGAAGTTTACACCGATATTTTCACACCTAAAAACAACCAGTTCTTAACTCACAAAATGCTTTTTAAAAGAGCAGATACCTTGAAGCTGGTTTGCGATAAGCGTTATTCAGGCATAAAAGACAAATACTTTATCAATTATTATAAATATCAAATTGCCGGAATAAATGCCAGCTTATCACGTGGTGAGAAATTTTTGATACAAACTTTTATAGTGGATAAACCTATTCAATACAAGAACCATGAGTACATGAGCTTTTTTAACTCCTGTTTTGCAAATTATTTGAACAGCATGGCATCTTCCAAAAAAGGCACATCCTTATATAAGATCATTAATGTTGATGCCGATCTGAACCAACTGACCAATTTTTGCAAAACCGATCAGTTTTTAAAAAACGATAGTTTAAGAGAATTAGTGATCATTAAAAACCTGTGGGACCTTTATTTTAATCCGGAATTCAATCAGAATTCAATTGAAGCATTGGTATCAAAGATCAATATCACAACTAAAATTGAAGAACATAAATTATTCACCGATTACATGCTTAAAAACTTTTTTAAAATGCAACCGGGCACCCCTGCTCCACTATTCTTTGCGCGCAATGCTGCTGGAGGTTTAGAGAATTTTGAAAAAATGAAAGGCCGTTGGACCTACCTGAATTTCTTTTCAACCTCTAATAATGAAAGCTTAAAAGAAATGGGGAAAATTGCCGCATTGAAGAAGAAATTTGGCGATAAATTAAACTTTGTAAGTATTTGTGTGGATGATAGTTTAAGATCATACATCACGTTTATGAAACAAAACCCAAAATACGATTGGCCAATTTGGTACAACAACGTTGGAGGTGTAAAACAAACCGCTAAAGAACTTTACAATGTTGTTGGTTCAGAATCATATTTTTTAATAAACAATTTTGGCACCATTGCTTTATCTCCGGCTACATCGCCTTCAAAAGGCATAGAATACAAATTTAACGCTATCTTTAAGCCCACAAGAAAAAACACAAAAGTAGGCATCCGTTAAAATGAGTTACACAGCAAACCCCACAAGTATTTGGCCCGAACAAATTGCGTATGAAGACAATCATATTCTCATTGTAAATAAGTTGCCATCGGAAATTGTGCAAGGTGATAAAACGGGTGATATGCCTTTAACCGAAAAGGTTAAAAATTTCATTAAGCTACGCGATAACAAACCGGGGAATGTGTTTTGCGGATTGATTCATCGGTTAGACAGACCTGTAAGTGGGTTGGTAATTTTAGCAAAAACCAGTAAAGGTCTATCGCGCTTTAACGAACTGTTTCGCGAAAACAAAGTTGAAAAATACTACCTGGCAGTGGTTAAAAACAAACCATCTAAGCCAAAAGATACGCTTGTGCATTACTTATTAAAGAATGAAAAGAACAACACATCAAAAGCCTTTAATAAACCGGTACAACATGCCTTAGAAGCCAAATTAGATTATGAATTGATCGATTCATCCGATAATTATTCGTTACTAAAAATAAAACTGCATACAGGCAGGCATCATCAAATACGTGCGCAATTGAGTGCAATTGGATGCCCTATTAAAGGCGACCTTAAATACGGTTTCGACAGAAGCAATAAATCGGGATTTATACATTTACACAGTTACAAAGTTGAATTTGATCATCCCATTCGTGATGAAAAAATTGTTGTAAAATCCTGGCCAATGATCGATGATCCGATTTGGAATTACTTTAAGCCAAACCTTGATAAATTGTAAAAAAAAGCTAAAAACACAATAGCTTGCGCCTTTCTTAAGTTTATTAATAATCTTATTTTTACATCTTTGAGCAAATTATGGGCAATTATATATTTTTAGTTTTAGTACTAGCGTCTTTTTTTGGTTTGGGTAAATTATTTACCAAGGCCGGAATTGAAAGTTGGAAAGCATACGTTCCTATTTACAACTTTTTTGAATTAAGCAAACTGCTTAAAAAACCATGGTGGTGGTGTTTGATCATGATCGTGCCGGGCGTTAATATCATCATGTATGGTGTGTATGGCTTTAATACAGCACGTGCGTTTAACAAGCCCAGTAATAACGATCTTTGGTTTGCCTCCCTTTTACCTTATGTTTTCTTTGTAAAATTAGGTATGGACGATACCGCTAAGTTTGTAGGTTTAGATAAATTTAAGAATGAACCAAGCAAAGCGATCAAGAACTGGGTTGACCCTATCATTTTTGCAGTAATAGCTGCATCTATTATTCGTGGTTATTTTATTGAGGCGTTCACCATTCCAACTTCATCATTAGAAAAATCATTAATGGTAGGCGATTTTTTATTCGTAAATAAATTCGCATACGGACCAAAGATCCCTCAAACGCCGTTATCATTTCCATTTGCGCATCATACATTGCCATTAGCAAATACAAAGTCCTATTTGGAATGGATCAAATTGCCTTATTTCCGTTTACCGGGTTTTGGTAAGGTTGATAATAATGATATTGTGGTATTCAATTATCCTGATGGGGATACAGTGTTGGTAAACATGCAGGATATAAGCTACTATAACGCTGTGCGCATTGTTGGTAATTACATGAAACAGGAGGCTGAACAAGCAGGTGATTCAAGCAAACCTGAGCGTTATTATAATGGAAAGGCTTGGGAATATTTCCAAGATCCCAATAACATGAATGTGCTTAATGGCTCTAAAGTTGGTAAAATAGTTGGCAGACCGGTTGACAAAAGAGAACATTATGTGAAGCGTTGCGTTGCTATTGCGGGGGATAATTTTGAGATAAAAGATGGGGAAGTGTTTATCAATGGTAAAAAACAAGCACAACCTGAAAAAGCACAGCATTATTATTATGTAAAAACAACATCACGCCTATTTGGCGACCCAATTAAATTAAAAAATGGAAGAACAACACTTTCAAACCTTAAGCTATTGGATGAGTATGATATTTATGCATCAGAGGTTGAATTAGCTGCAGAATCTAAAGACACTACTGTATATAAATTGAACATGCCGGTTGATGTTGCAGAAAAGATCAAAAAATTGGAAACCGTTGTTAGCGTAACACGTAAAATAGATAAAGCCGGAGAACGTGAAATAACCATTTTCCCGCATAACCCGGCCTATGCCTGGAATAACGATAACTTTGGTCCGTTACTTATTCCTAAAGCAGGAATGACGGTACCTATTGATACGCATAATGTTTGCTTATATGAAAAGGTAATGAATACATATGATGATGGCATTCATCAGGTAGCAGTAAGTGGTAACCAGGTTTTATATGATGGAAAACCAATTACCTCATACACCTTTAAACAGGATTATTACTTTATGATGGGTGATAACCGTCATAATAGTGCCGATAGTCGCAGTTGGGGATTGGTACCATTTGACCATATAGTTGGTTCGCCATTTTTTGTATGGTTAAGTGTAAAATATGAAGACAACAATCCGGTAAGTGGTGCCTCATTTGTAAAGAGTTTATTTAAGAACAGTAAGGAAGGCAAATACAGATGGGATCGTTTCTTATGTTATGTTGATGACGGAAAATTACATTCTATTAAAATACCATTTATAGCCGCTGTTTTGGCAATTTGGGGATACGGTAAATGGAACCGAAGAAGAAAAGAAAAACAAGAAGCATCAAAAGCTTAAACTACATACAGGCAGTAATAAAGCAGTACCCATGGTTTAAGTACAGCGCAATTGCCTTATTGCTATTTCTGATCATAAAATTATTTATTCTCGAATTGTGTGTTGTAAATAATGAAGACATGGCCAACACGTATCATGTAAAAGATATGGTTTTGGTAAACAAACTTTATTATAAGATTGACTACAATGATGTGGTTTATTTTGAGTATCCGGCCAAGGATAGCTCAGAAAAAAGATCTCTTTTTATACAACGTTGCATTGCAAAACCCGGAGATACTTTATTCATAAGAGATAAATTAATTTTTGTGAATGGTGATACAATTCATGATCCTCAATCAATAAAATACAATTACCTTATTGACACCGATACCTTTAGAATTGACAGCCTAATAAAAAAACGTTTTGGTTTAATTGAAGGCGGAAGTATTTCTAAAAACGGTAAGTACAGTTATTCTCTTACAAAGGAGCAAGTTGATAGTTTAAAAACCGATTCACGTTTTTTAAAGATCGAATTAAGACTTGAGAAAGAAAACATTTATGATGGTCGCGTTTACCCCTACTCTCGCCTGTTCGCATGGAACTCCGATAACTTTGGCAAACTATACATACCAAAAAAAGGAGATACACTGAGCTTGGATACTGTTAATATAAAGTTATACGGACAGCTGATCAACAGATACGAGAACAACAAATTGCGTATCAGTAGCGATTCAATTTTTATTAACGATCAGTTAAGCAGTTCTTATGCCGTTAAACAGGATTATTATTTTGTGATGGGTGATAATCGCGATAACGCAATAGATAGCAGACGTTGGGGATTATTGCCAAACGGATATATTAAAGGAAAAGTTATAGGAACACTTTATCGAAAGCATAAAAATGAGATCGGTTTTAAGTAGTGCCTATTGGCCAAACATACATTACTTTTATTATATTCTAAACTCAGAGGTTATTTTTATCGATCTGTATGAACATTTTGAAAAACAAAGTTTCAGGAACCGTACACTTATCCTAACAGCTAATGGCGAATTAAATCTTTCAATTCCCGTTAAAAAATGGGAAACTAAAGCAACTACAAAGTCAATTGAGATCTCCTATGCAGAAGATTGGCAAAAACAGCATTGGCGAGCCATTCAAAGTGCGTATAAGAACTCACCGTATTTCGATTTTTTAGAAGATGAGATACGCTCATTTTACGAGCAAGAATACAAGTATTTGCATGAATACAATGCCGATCAATTAAAATGGTTGCTAAAAGCATTCCGATTAAAAAGGGAAATCGTATATACTTCGGAATATTTTGAAAATATTAATGGTGATATATTAGATCTCAGACAATTAATACACCCGAAAAAGGAAGTAACCCCTGCTGAACTTAAAATAGTGATCGACACCCCTTACTATCAAACCTTTTCTACAAAATTTGGATTTACACCAAACTTATCAGTGCTTGATCTTATTTTTAATGAGGGAATTAAAAGCTACAAGTACTTAACTTAATTAAAATAACTATATTGTAATTGAATTAAAAAATGGGTAAGTATAAAAAAAGTAAGGTCTCTAAAGTTGAAGAGCCTAATTCTATCTATCTTTCAAAAAACTTAGTTGCATTTTCATCAATCGAACAGCAAGAAAACTATAATAATAGCTTATCTGCACAACAATCACCAAAGGAACGCATAAAAGAAACAGTTAAACTCATTCTAAGAATTTACAATACTTCAAGAACTGAATTAAATAAAATTAAAAATTCAGATAGAATTTATTTTGAACAAAAAAACTAAAGGCGTTAATGAATATTTTTTTAAATAAGCATCAAAAGTTTCTCATTGAACTGCAAAAAAATAAGGTTGATTTTATTTTAATTGGAGGGTATGCAGTAATTTATTATGGTTATAAAAGAACAACAGGCGATATGGATATTTGGTTGAAACCCGATAATTCGAATAAATTAAAATTAATTGAGGTTTTAAAATCATTAAAATTCAATAAAAAAGACCTTGTCTATATTGAATCTCTTGATTTCACAAAACCGATAGCGTTTCATTTTTGGAAAGAACCAGAAAGAATAGATTGCTTAACCGAAATTAGCGGGGTTAAATATAAAGAGGCTGAAAGTAAAAAAGTAATTTTTAGGATTGAAGGAATGAACGTCCCTATTATTCATTATAACCATTTAATACTTTCTAAAATCACATCAGACAGATTAAAAGACAAAGCAGATATTGAAGAACTTCAAAAGATCAAAAAAAACAGAAGTTAATTCAATAACGTTAAAGATAGTGTTGATCTGTTCAAGCATTTATCACGAACTTCAACATTAAATTTTAACTCACCTTTAGGTGTATCCTCGTCAAAAAAATAAGTAAGTCTTCCGCTTTTAGCATCAAATTCAGCCAAAGCCCATTCGTTATTAATGGTCAATTTATAATCCTTGATCCCGCTCAATTCCTCATTAATTACAAAAACAACACTTTTTAATCCTTTTGCAACTTTTACCTTAGCATTTGGCGATTCAACTTTTATTTTAGGAGCAAGCGAATCTACATACAATTGAAATCCGCCAAAATTTCGAACAGAATAAAACACAGAGTCGTTTTTCACGATTGGGGTATACGTATTATCTACATTTTTGAAAACCAACTTATCTTTAAATCTTTTGAATTTTTTAGGTGCTTCAAATCCAATAATAGCAGTACTTCGAAGGGTTGCATCAAATGGCAAGATCATTAACTTTCCTGAAGCTTCCAATGAGTTCTCAAAAATAACGGCACCGGAGTTATAAAGGGTGTAAGCAGGAATAAATATCTGCAATTTCTTTCTACCAAAAAGAACATCTTCATCGGCATTAGCAAAAACATCACCTTGTATGGTAGGTGGCTCAAAATAGTTGATCTCTTTGGCTTTTACATAAAACTGAAGTTCACTTTGATTTCCTTTCTCATCTTTAAATATCAGGTTTACTTTATGGTAACTTGTATCCATAATAAACAACCTTCCTTTATTAGCTACCCCTTTATACATTCCTCTTGGGAATAAGGTAGATTGAAAACATTTTTGAAAACGCCATTTTTCCTGCATTTGCGAAAATTGATTCACATATTTTGCATCATCAAAAGGTATATTGTTCAGTTGATGTCTGTAAAATGGTTTATCATCATACTTGATCTGTACCTCATAAATATTATTACTACTACCTGTTGGGGTAAATTTATCTTGACCGGAAAAAGCTATTCCTAAAATATTTTGTTTCAACACAAGCGTATCCCTTTTTAACTTCAATTTTCCATCCTTACTTATTACCGGATAAAAACCTAGAAAACGAGGATTGGTAGTGTCGGCCAAATTGTATAAACCTAAATGAGATACCGTAGGGGCTTGTGTATCTGTAAAATCATAAAACAATGCAGGGTTAAGAGGAACTTCTGTTTTTTCGTCTCTGATCTCAAAATGTAAATGAGGCCCGGTTGAGCTTCCTGAATTACCTGAATAACCAATGAGTTCGCCGGCAGTATACTTTAATTCATCCGGTTTAGGGAACAACTCTATCTCATATTGCTTTGCCTTTTTTTGTTCCTTTTTTACATAATTATTAAGCTTGGTTTCATAATTGGTAAGATGACCGTATACCGTTACTTTCCCATTTGGATGAGCAATGTAAACCGATTTGCCATAACCTACCGAACTCACTTTAATGCGCGAAACATAACCACCTTGAGCAGCATAAACCGGTAAATTAATTTTATTATTCGTTGAAAAATCAATACCGGCATGAAAGTGATTTGGACGCAACTCCCCATAGTTTCCGGTAACACTTAAGCTTTTATCAATTGGCCATAAGAATTCACCTTTTTGGGCATTTAAAAACAAACTACTGAATACAAATGCGAATTTAAACCACTTCATTGGCTAACTTTTCTTTTTGAAATACTAATAAAAAACACAGGAAGAAAACAAAGAACACCGTACCGGCAGACGTTTGCAACATACTTTCAACTAAAAAATTCACGGATGAAAGCAGAGCAAAAAACAACAATAAATTATTTTTATGAATTACAGCATACACCGCTACACCAATAGTTAATAGCACCAGAACAATAAAGCCAAAAATGCCCATTCCTATAAAGGTTTGAAAAAATTGGTTATGCGCATTTAATTTTTTATCGAAGGCGCCCGTTAAACCATGAGCTTCGTAGTTGGAATACAGTGTTTCATTTGCATTACTTACACCTACCCCGGTTACAAAATTATTTTTAATGATATCAATGCATTCATTCCAAATTAAAACCCTAACAGATGAACTTTCGGTTGCAGTTTTATCAATGTGAGTTTCTGTTACAACAGATACCGAACGTAATCGATCAAAAACCTGAGGGATGATCAAGTAAACGGATGTGGTAAAGATCAATAAAGTTGCAAAAGCTATTGTATAATGTTTTAAGGTGATCGATCGGCGGTATTCACTTATTAAAACGATAGGTATAAGTAAAAACAAAGTGAGTATACCAATTTTTGAAGCACACAAAAACACGCCCAGGGTAAATAATCCGATCAAAAAAAAGGTAAAATACTTGTAAAAACTATTCCCTTTGAACCATTTAAAATAAAACAAGATAACAAACACCAATGCCAAATTTAAATACATAGCAAAATAGGCACTATGCATAAAATAAGAAAACTTTGAATAGTACATATAACTCGAATCGCCATTGAACAGGTAAATAAGCGATCGGCCAATACATGCTAGTGTTGCAAATAAACAACCGGAAACAAATCCGGCAATTGTGCGCCGAGCTACACCATAATCAGATTGAAACAGAAAAAACAAGACCGGTAAGAATAAAAAACTCAATTTAATTTCAACACTACCAAACGGATCATTAGGGTTGTAAAACAAAAAATTTGAAATTAAGGTGAGTGCAAAAAATGCCAATAATATTAAAAACCATTTGTTTGATGTGTTTTGCCTAACAAACAATTTTTTTAAATTAAATAATGAGCTAACAAACCATAACGCAATTAAAGGAGAGCTAATGGCATTACCAAAAGGTAATACGAAAGCAATTGCGATCGGAAAAAAATAAAATAAAACTTTACTATTCTTTATCATTTATTTCCTTTTTGGAATACAGCTAAGATATGACTTCTTAAAAATTTAAAATTAAAGAGCTTATAAAACTTACCAACTTTTCGCCCTATTGGTGGTGCCAGGGTAACCTTTGCAACCTCCATTTTAATGGACTTATCAAACAACTGCTCAACTTCTGAAACACTAACTTTACGAACATCCGGATTAGCGGGATTGTTGTATATAAAGTCATACCATAAAATTATTCCTCCTGGCTTCAAAAGATCCCACATTTTTGTAGCAAGATATTGCCTTGCTTGATTATCTAATACAGATGTAAAGACAGTTGACTGAAAAACAATATCAAATTGTTGATCAAAATCAATTTGTATGGCATCACCCGGATAAAGCTTATTTAAGGGAAAATTTTGTTTGATCATCTCAATCCGTTGGGGCAATAACTCATTAAAACTGATATGTTCCAGTGAAAGTCCCAATTTTTGAAACATGTTAGCATTTCCACCGCTACCCGCGCCAATTTCTAATAAGGTTAATGAACCACGATCCTTAAAATACCGAGTTAAAAAAGCATCAATCTGAGTCCTAATTTCCTCTTGTGAATAGGTGATATAATCTGATTGATGATATAAATGCGCCTTTGAATTGCGTTTGGCATATTGCTGATCTATTTGTTCGCTTAAACTCATGCCAACTTCTTAATTGAATCATAAAAATTAGCCGCTATTTTATCGCGATTAAATTTCTCCATTACATATGCCCTACCCGCTTCTCCAAGCTGTTTTTGCAAGCCTTCATCATGTATCAATAGTTTCACCTTTTCTGCCAGATCTGCTGCATTATCAGGTTCTACAAATAAGGCACATTTACCCTGATCAACAAATAATTCCTTTGCCTCACCGTCAACCCCCAATAATACCGGAAGTTTCATTGCCAGATTCTCAAATATCTTAGATGGTATTGCTCCTAAAAACAGATCTAACTTTTTTAAAGGAATAACCGCTGCATTCACTTCTTTCAACACAAACTTCATCTCGTTCTTTGAAACGCCATCTACGAACAGAACATTGGTTAAGTTCAATTCACGTTTCAATGCTTTCAATCGTTCTTTTTCAGGGCCACTGCCTAACAACACAAACTTTACTTTTGATTCAGAACGTAATTGGTCTGCCGCTTGCAAGATCACTTCTAAACCTTGAGCAATACCAATAATACCGGCATATAAGATCACAAAATCATGTTCCGAAATATTGTTCTTTGATCGCCAGCCCGATGGTGCGATGGTATCCGGGTTATAATAGCTCAGATCAACGCCATTTGGTAACCAATATGTTTTAACTTGAGGAAAACGCTGTTGAATGTTCTTACAAATTCCTTGTGTTTGTCCGGTTACAAGCACGGAGCGTTTGTATAATTTCTCTTCTAAATTATAAGCCAACTTCAACATCCATTTATTGGTAACTACTCCTAATTTCTCAGCACTTTCGGGCCAAAGATCACTCACATTAAAAATAAGCTTGGCATTTTTTAAACGCGCTAAGCGCATAGCCGAGTAACCTAAAAATAATGGCGGCGACTCACACATTAAAAAATCATAGTGTTTATCTAATTTGGTTTTTCCAACACTTGCACTCGAAATAACAAAAGAAAAGTAATTACGTAATCGCTGAACAATAGATTTGCTGCTTGGTATGTAAATGGAAGAACGATGAACCTTTAATCCATTCATCTCTTCAAACACATAAGATTTACCCCCATACCCTTTATAAATTTGCATTTGAGGATAATTGGGCATGGCAGTTAAAACCGTTACATCAACACCAACCCCCTTTAAACGCAGGGCCAACTCAAATAAACGATTTTGAGGTGCCCCTACTTCAGGAGGAAAATATTGTGTTAAGATGAGTAATTTCACGCTTTAATTTAAACTTTAAAATACGTGATTTATTTTTTGAGTTTATTGAGTGGCCAGGCCAAATTATTAACTTTTAACAGGTGGTATGTTTGAACCTGACCTCCTAGTCCTTTATAAAAGTTAGCCATCCCTTGCGAATTTCCACCTCCAAAATCGAACCACTGCGATTTTGAGCGGTAATGATCCAAGGCAGCGGCCATTAATAAATGCATACTTCCGCTATTATCCTTTTTATGAAGCGACATTCCCTTTAAATAAACGGCATGCGATCCATTGCTTACAAAGTAACCGAAAGACAAAAGTTCGTTTGATTCGGAATAAGCTGCTAACACCAGTAATTTATTGGCATCAAAACAACTTTTTACTAAATTCTTGAATACATCGCCATGTTTAGCTGAAATGCCAATTTCCTTTATCAACCAAGGTACAAGGTAAGTGTTGGTCAATTTGCCAATGGCGTTATAGTCAGAAAGTACTTTAACGGTAATGTTGCTTTTTTTGGCCTTTGAAATGTTTCGCTTTGTGTTTTCATTGAGCTTCACTTCTTTGGATAGATCAACCACAAATGTGTTTTTCTCTTTCAGTTCTTTTTCTGAAGTAACATTGGAAGCGTTCAATTCAATTTCAATGAATTTATAAAGTTCCTTTACCGTTATTAAAAATTGGTCAGTTATTTTTTCATCATCCATTCCAAAAACACCCAATTGAGGAGTAAATGGTGGTTGAAATAAATATTTGATATTAAGCTTTTTACCTTCGGTTATTGGCATTACTGCTTTATAATCATCCAGTACTAATGCCTTCCAATTCTTACAGGTGGCATTCAAATAAAATGATTGCGCAAACACCAAAGGCAATTGGTGCTTTAAAATGGCCTTATCCCATTTTTGCTGATCAATTTGATCGTGTGAAAGTAATTTAAGCGCCATTACCACTTAATGTATTAAAGGTGCAACCATTTTGTTTGGCCTGAACAATAAATTTATCTAACAAGCTAAAAGAACATTCGGCTAATGATTTAGGATGACTTAAAACCATCATTTGTTCACGTTTCAAATTTAATTGCCTTCTCATTATTCCATTTAGGCGTGAAGCAAAGTAACCATCTGCACAAGCGAAATGATGCGTTTTTGAATAGAATTGTTTGTATATCCTCTTTTTATCCTTTAACCAACTGCCGTCTCCAATTGGCTTAAACAAAGCAGGATTCAATTTCATTCGTAAATATAAGTCCCAATAGAATAAAGGTGGAATTTCATCATCAGTAATAACCACTTCTTTGAACATACCGGCATCCACTTCGCTGCAACAATCTGTTTCAAAACGGTATTCTTCTTTTTTAGGTGCGTTTCTAAAATCAAATGAATGTGCCGGTGAATCATGATACCCATTGGCATATACGCTGCTATCAATGAATAGTTCATTTTGTTTTAAGGCATCCTTAATGTGTTCGAAAGGTTGAATGCACCACCCACCTGCTCTAAAGGAATGACATTTGCTTCCGGTGATCTCAATTAATGACTGATGGTATTTGGTAATGATATGCGAGGCTTCTTCCTTGCTATAATCTGCCAGCTTATAACGTCGCGTATTTATTTTCCAATTTCCGCTTTCAAAAACACAATCTTCCCAATGCGGATGTACATGCAAGGCGATCTCATGACCGGCATCAAACAATAATTTTATTTGAGTGGCTACTTTATTATATGCTCTATTACAACGTTCATCGGTTACATAGCGTTTACTGGCAACTAAAAACCCGGCATCAACAAAAAATATCAAAGGCACCTGATGCTTAGACGCTAATTCCATTAGGCGCTGAGCAGGCTCGAACATGCACTTTTCAACTGATCCGCTGGATGAGCCAAAAAACAATTCATGATCAAAACTGAGGTGTATCTTCATTACTTATAAAATTAATTTTCACCTAATGGCGTGTACATGGTAATACCTTTCTTATAACCCTCCACCAACCATTCATGCATCATTTTTGCATCTATCATATAACAATCTGCATGGCCCAATTTAAATTTAACCATTATGCCATTATCTAAAAATGCTTTCTCCAAATCATTGCATCGGCGCTTTTTACTCATCTCCGGATCATGCACTTTAGTCAACATGTTCAAACCTTTTCCATTCTCATCATTTAAACGAACGGTAAAAACCTTTTCGTGATAAACCGGGTATTTAAAATTTAAAATCGCATCTTCAGGTGTATGAAAATTGGTCACGCTTTCCAGTTTCACCCCAATCAAAAGTATTTTGCCGCAGCGTTCAATTAATCGCATGAATGGACTTTGAGAATTATATGGTGTTAACTGTCCGAAATGATCTTTCACAAAATACGCCGCATCATTTCCCCAGGCACAAACCGGATCTGTAGGATGCAAACTGCGAACTACTCCAGGCATAGTGCGAAATACTTCGGTTACTATTCCCATTTTTGATGGCGTATTGAGCACATCAAATAATGGATCTTTTTTTAAATGATCGTAATTAAAACCAATTGCAGGAAAAGAAGGCATTAACAAAGTACCCTCCGATTCAACGGTTTTCATTAAAGCACTAATTAAAGTTGAAGCGCCACCATCAACATAACCCAATTTACTTAAACTGGAGTGAACCATTACTACATCTCCCGTTTTGATCCCGATCTGAGTTAAGGCATTATTTATTTCAGATTCAGTTAATACTTCACCTTTTTGCTTCAGACCTTCACGTTTGGAAGCGTTTTGTTTACTGCGTTGTGAGTGGTAAAGATCAATTATGAATTGTGGGGTAATATGTTTTAAAAAACTTCGCAGCGACATGATCACTTCAAATTTGCAACGTTTTTATAAATCTCTTCCATCTTTTGCATGTTCACCTGCCAGGTTCCTTTTTGAGCAAGGATCTCTTCACTTTTAGAAATGGCAACAGGCATTAAGGTATTATAATTTCTGTATACCTTCATGATGGCATCAGCAAGGGCATTCACATCATCTATTTTAACTAACTTTCCGTTCACACCATCAATTACCCAGTGTCGGTTTGCCGGTATATCGGTTGCTATAGGATAGGCGCCACAAGCCATACTTTCCAATAAGGATAAACTGTTGCCGTCTGATAAGGATGTAGTAACTGCAATGCGCGCTTCACTTAATAACTGAACAACATCTGCTTGGGGTACTTTTCCTAAAAAACTCACCACATCCTCTATCTTCAGTTCCATACTTAAATCGATCAATTGTTGTTTTAAAGAACCATCGCCTACCAACTTTACTTTTAAATTCGGTATCTGATCTTTGATCAATGCTACAGCTTTTAAAAAATGTGGGATGTTATAAACCGTTTCAAAATTGCGGATACTGGCGATCAAGAATTCAGAATCGGAAACCTTGTGCTTATTTAAATTAAAAATAGAAGTATTGATGCCAAAGATGATCTTTTTGATCTTATCACCATCAACTCCCAAACGCAGCATGGCCTCCGTCATGTGCGGAGCCATCGTAGTGATGATCTTTGCACGCTTAAACACAAAACGTAAGATGAAACGGTAAATAGCAGAATTGTTAGGACTGATCAAAATATCTGTACCAAGAGGCGTAACTATATATCTTTTAAAACCGGTTAAGGCGCCCACTAATCCGTAGCTTGTAGCGTATAACGAATGTAAAACATCAGGGTTAATTTGCTTAATTAGAGCCTTAACTTTTGAGTATTGAAGTATAACGCGCCAATTGCCGCCACTCACGTTAATTGTTCCTGCATTAACATGGTAGGTTTTAATTCCTGGTATTTGTGCTTGTTTAAAGGATATCAAATGCACATCAAATCCATGTTCGGCAAAATGGTTGCACCACCTTACTGTATGAATACTTTCGGCATCGGCCAATAAACAGATCTTCATGAATGAAATACTTAGCTATTAACGTTAAAAGACGTCTTTAAGTATGTTAAATTAAACAATTGATAGGGATGGACTTAATTTAAGACCCAAGAGTTATTAAAAAAGAAACGTTTATAAGAGAAACTGCAAAAGATCAGGTTTTGAAATGCTTTATTTTAATCCTTCAAAAGTTCGTTTCAAACCCTTTTCTATACCAAAAGGATAAGCAATTAATACTTTTAGTTTTTTATCGGAGTAACTTACCGCATTTGAAAGGGCTTTTAATTTTGACACACCAAACAGATTAAGAAATCCAAAAAGAAACTTAGGTAGAACAATCACATTAGTTTTCTTACCAATTATTTTGGAGAATGTTAAAACAAATTCCTTCATTGACATGGATTCACCAATATTATAAATACCATTGTTCACAGGATTTTGAATAGCATTAATTATAACCGCGGTTACATCTTTTACGTAAACATAATTAACTACGGCAGCATTAGTGGTTACAAAAAAAGAACTGCTTTTGAGTTTGCTGAATAACTGAAACAGTGCTTTTTTAGGGTGATGTTCTCCAAAAACATTAGTAGGACGTAAAATAGATAAATTGCAATCACTATCCTTTACTGCATTTTTAAGGATCTGTTCTGATGCCAACTTAGTGCGCTCGTAATCGTTCTTTGGATCACACTCGCTGTTCTCAGTAACTTCAACCGGCTTCATGCTGTATTGCATCCCTACTACGCCAACACTGCTCAAATGAATGCATTGTTTTACATTATTCATTTTTAAAGCATTAACCAAATAATGTGTTCCTTGAACATTTGTTTTTTCGATCACATCCAATTGTCGTAATTCAGCGGCCAAATTCACAACAACATCTGCTCCTTCAAAAGCTTTTACCAACGACCCCTCATCGTTCAGATCTGCCTTAATTACTTTGATCTTATCCGACTTAACGCGCACTGACTTATTTGGATCGCGAGTAATAATGGTAATACGGTAATTCAATGGCAGGAGGTCTTCCAACAAATGCTGACCAATAAAACCTGTTGCACCGGTAATAACTATTTGTTTTGTATCCTCCATTAATTCATACCTTTTGGTGGGTTAAACACTTTTGGTAAGGTATACCAATACGCTTTTGCTTTTCTAAAATAAGTGATATTTAAAGGAGATAACAATCCAAACACCAGTAACTTTATGATCACATGATAAAAACTTAAAAGCACAACCATGAGCCATTCAAATGAATTATGATGCTTTTTATAGAATTTAATCTTATTGAAAATTTGATTGGATATGGAGATATTGTAATTTGTTTTAGCACTTTGACCAACATGATGGATAACCTGTGCTTTTGGATAATAAAGTAACTTTAAACCGGCATGATGGGCTCTGTAACAAAACTCGGTATCTTCTATCCAAAACATGGTCTCATCCAGCATCCCGATCTTATCAAACACTTCGCGCTTAAATAATATGGCAGCTCCTGAAAAACATTCTGCCTCAAACTCTTTGCTAAGATCCTTATCAGCGTAATTCTTTCCGCCCAAAAACAGATTCAAATAATGTGTTTCACAAAACAAATACCAAAAATGCGGAAAACGCCAAACACTTAGCTGTCTGCTTTTATCGGTATTCAATAATTTTGGTGCGATCAATGAAATAGCATTATCCGTATTTATCCGTTGATACAATTGATATAAACTATCATCAAAAAATTCGGTATCCGGATTAAGCATGAAGATATACTCTCCTTTAGCTAGTTTAAACGCCTGATTGTTGGCCGCCGGAAAACCTGCATTATGATCATTAGCTATGATGGACACCTGAGGGAATTGCGCTTTAACTGCACTAACTGTTTCGTCCTTTGAATTATTGTCTACTATAATGGTTTCAATAGTCAATGAAGACGGCAAATAGGCGTATAAAGTGCGCAAACAAGTAAGAACAAGGTCTTTAACATTGTAACTCACAATCACTACAGATATATCAACCTTATTTTGCATCAACTAAATTTACCTATGACCTTATAAATTAAATATACCGGCAACAATAACAAAGCAAATGTATTTAAGAAAAATGAATTTTTGTTTGATAAGGCATTCACAATACTATTCTTTCTTCCTCTCAACGTATCAATAAAGGTATTGAGTACTTCCTGAAAATAACGATGAGCCACTTGAAGTTTGATATTTACAGTAGCATTTTGATGATTCATGATGGCGATCAGGGCCATTAAATAACCTTTGTGCATTTTTGTATGATCTTTTGCCATACTGCTGGCGTGAACGCGATAAATGGAACTTACTTCATCCACCATCTTATATTTTGCACCATGAAGCGAAAAATTCAATTGTAAAGCCAGATCTTCATGTGTTGGTAAACTCACATCAAACTTTCCCCATTTAGTAAAACACGATCTTTTGAATAGATATGCATGTATTGGAATGGTAAAGCCTTTTTCCCAGTAGTGCAAGAACTCCTTGAACGGTTGACGTTTCAAAACGATCCAGTTTGTTGCCTCTACCCCCCATCGTTTGCTGCCATCTGCCGTCATCAAATTATAGTTCGAATAGATCATATCAACTGCTTCATTGCTTGAAAAACAGGTAACCTGGTGTCGGAATTTTTCAGGTGTAATAAGATCGTCGCTATCTAAAAACTGAATGAACTCACCTTTCGCCTCATCAATTCCTTTATTGCGTGCTGCCGATAACCCTTGGTTTGATTGATAGATATACCGGATGCGTTTATCCTTTTGACAATAGTGATCAGCAACCTCTTTGGTTCGATCGGTTGAACCATCATCAATAATGATACATTCCCAGTTGGTGTAGGTTTGAGCAATAACAGAATCCAATGTCTCACCTAAAAAATGGGCATAGTTATAACACGGCACTATCACAGCAACCAATCCATTTGTTTGTTTGCTATTTTCTATCGTACCAGACACTTTACCATTAATTTTAATTTGAACATAAAGCTTTGATTGCCATAATGAGATAAAGCAGATCGTTTATAGAACCTATAGGCTCTTAATCCCACAGAGGCGTTGGCGCAAATATCCTGAAAGATAAGCGAGAGATACGCTTTAAACTTATCGGTTTTAACATGGTGTTTTTGATCATTGGCCTGAATGAGTTTCATCAACCAAAGTTCTGCTCTTTGAACATTCTCAAAACCCTTTAATGTTTCTTTATTTCCAATGGAATTATGAATATACATTTCGGTATCAGTTGGCTTTATTCCCAGTTTTTCGATCATGAACAAGCGAATATGAGCAGCAACTACTTTTTGAGCTGCAGCTTCGGTTGTACTCACTTGTTTATCGTGTATACGGTATTGTAACAACACCTTTGGTGAGTTTGAGAATTTGGTCAATTCAATTGTGCGCACCCAAAACTCATAATCCTCTGCATGTTTGAACTCGGGATTATACTTCAGTTCATTCGCTCGCAGTAGTTCCGTTCGGAACATTACAGTTGGGTGTCCCATGCAGGAATTAAAGAATAACACACTCTTTAACGCATCATGGTCGCTTAAAAAAACGGTTTGTTTACCTTCTTGTTCATGTTTCAGATCCACATAACCACAACCATATACACCAACCTCCTCATTTTTTTCGAGATAGACCACTTGTTCTTTCAAACGATTTGGTAAAGCCACATCATCGGCATCCATTCGGGCAATGTACTTACCTTTGGCAAGATCAAAGCCTTTATTTAATGTGGCGATCAAACCAAGGTTTGTTTCGTTCTCTACTAAATGAACACGTTCATCTGTAAATGATTTAATGATGTTCACTGAACCATCCACCGATCCATCGTTAATGATCAGTAATTCAAAATGAGAATAAGATTGTGCCAATATACTTTCAACGGCCTCCTTTAAATACAGATCGGCATTATACACGGGCATTAATACCGTTACTAAAGGTGTATTTACATTTTTATCCATGTATACGGTATCAAGTCTGATGTGTTTTGTGAATTGGTTGCAAACCATTTTTCAGGTGCAATAACGGTTTTATCGGGATTGGCGTTTAACCAGGCTCCCCACCAACTAAAACTGCTGTTAGCTATAATATTGTGTTTACACAAGCTCATTAGATACAGATCATCAAATGCATTATTGGTTTCAATATAATGAGTTGGTAAATTAAATTTTGAATGCTGTTTGCACCACTCCAGATCATCCGAAAAAATAAATAATTCAATATTTCCTTTTTGCATCATGTGTTTTACCGCATCCTGATAGTATGATGGCGGACAAAGTCCGTGGAATTTATTTGTTAAAGCATTACTTACATAATCACCTCTTCTAACATGTAATGAAACACTGTTCACCGAATTGATCTTTTCTGCTAATTGCTTATTTCGGTCTTTGATCTCTTGTTTAAAATCAAAATCTTCACGAATCTCTTCTTCAAACGCTTTAAAATAAACTTCACTTTGCCAAAAACCATCTAAATAGGTATTGGCCGGAAAACTTAAAAAATCAGGATTAAACTTACTTTCCTTTTCTTTTGCATACAAGGTTCTGAACACAGAAGGAAAATTTCGTTGCAAGTAACGCATTAAAGTTGATGCGTATTTATCATAAAATGGCTTTAATTCTTCTTTGCTTGCAACTTCAATTTTTCCTTTGAAACACGTTAATTCAAAATGGCGTTGTGTATAAACACCGGCACTGTCTTTTTCCAATTCAGTTGTATCAACCTTTGCTTCCACCCCATGTTTAACAGCCAATGCCTTAGCTGCAGCATATTGAAACATTTGATTTCCCAGTCCTCCTATTAATTTTGTAATGATCATTTTTGAAGTAAGGTTTTATATAAGTTCTCGTAATTATCAGTGATCACTTCCCAACTGTATTTCTTCTTCCAATTCTCAAAAGCAGTTTCACCCATTTGTTTACGCATTTTTTCATTTGCAACAAGGTCCTCTAGCATTTTAATAGATCCTTTAATGTTCACCTTACTAAATCCTTCCTTATTCTTCACGGTTGGTAATATCAATCCTCCACCTGTCCATTTAGCTATCTCACCCGAATTACCGGCGTCTGAAGCCAGGAAAGGTAATTTTGCCGCTGCACATTCAAATAAAACGATAGGAGAACACTCGATATTCGAGGGAAATAAAAAAATATCTGATTGCAGATAACACGCCACAGTGAACTCGCGAGGGAAAAAATCAAATATGATCCGCTTTTTCCAGAACCATTTATTTAAAAGATACAGTAAACCTAAAAATGGTTTACGGTAATATTGCTTTTTAAAATATTGGTAATGGTTTCCTATCATTAACAAAGTAGCATTTTTTATTTCCGAACGAAGGAACATTTCTACCATCTCGTTATGTCCTTTCCAACCGGTATAGGAACCAATACTTAAAATGATCAGATCGTCCTTTGGAATATTTAATTTACTTCGAACATCAATATCATATACTTTCAAAAATTCATCAGCACCAGCACCATTTGGAATGAGCGTGATCTTTTTTTCATCTACTTTATTTTCCCTGGCAAAATTTATATCGCGGTAATCGTAACTCAAATATACATTCATATCATACCCATGAATGTATTTTTTCATATCATTAAAATATCCCTGATATGTTTCCCAGTAATATCCTGAATAACCGGTTGGAACGGAGACCTTCTTACCTTTTATTTGATCTAATATGGGTAATGCCAGATCGGTTGCCCATTGCTGAGCGGCGAAAAACGTAACTACATCATAATTACCATTCAATAAAAACTCAATGTATTTCTCTTTTTCGCCTTTTATTCCGCTTACCGCATTACCACTTACTTTAAAACCAACAACTTTAACACCATTCAGTGTTTCAAATTTTCTATCCTCCTGAAAACGTGTTGCCACCGTTATATCATGCCCCTTAGCTGCAAGTCGTTCGCTTAATTGCTTCACAACTTCCTGCATTCCGCCAACGGAAGGATAATAAGATTCAACACAGTGCAGTATTCTCATTTTCAATTCTTATTTATAAACCAATGTCATGCCGGGTAAACCCATGTTTGTAGAAATAACATTATACTTTTCTGAACGCGCTGCTAATACATCTTTAATGGCTTTATTCGGACCAACATTATATTTTGATGCTTCGCTTTGATAAAACGTATCGTGCAGCAATACAGCGGCATCAGGCGCTTTTACTAAAATAGATTCCAATTCGCGTTTTACCGATTCATAGCTATAATCCCCATCCACAAAAAACAACACTCTGCCTTTAGGTTTCTTTTGATCGATCAACTCGAATGAACGTTGCAAACCATCTGCCTGATGCAAAGTAACTTTGCTAATACCTCTAACCATTTTACCACGGTTATCTTTTGGGTGTTCGCCATGGAAAACATCATCCGGTAGATCAATAGAATGTATTTGTGTATTAATTTGAAATGCTTCTGACACTTCATAAAAAATTCGTGCTGATTTGCCAATATTTGTTCCCCACTCAAAAATGAATTCCGGTTTAAAATAACATACAGTGGATGTCATCAACATCAATTCATTTAATGGAAAAGGATGTAAGCCAACAATAGGAACTAAACGGTTCAAAATAAAATCAGAAACGATCCAATTATTCACTTCGTATTCACTGCCACTGTGAGATAACAATGGACTTTCGAAGGATCTTTTTTTACCGAATAAATTCTTTATCATTTTATGTTATTTACAATTAAATATAATCTTAATTAACCTCTTTAACAAATCGTCTTAATCGTTTACAATATAGGGATGTGAACCATGTATCTTCATCTCAACCTTCAGTAAAAACTGCTTGAATACATTTCCTTCAAACCGTTTACGATTCATGTAATTCAATTTATAGCGGATCACTTTAAAATACTCCTGCTCTCTATCTAATATCAATGCTTTACTTCCAGGAAATTCATTTTGAACTTTTTCACTTACTTCTTTTAATGCAATTCGAAGATCAGTGAGCGGAGTGCCTTTATAACGATTCTCTTTAAAATGATAAACGGCAGAAAGATCATCGAAACGTACTTCCTTTTTTCCGATCAGTTTTTCAAGATTAAGCTGTGATTGATTTAAAACGGCATCTTCCTTGAAATAACCGGTTGATTTGGATAAACCCTGATCATGATGACGGTATTTTACAAGCACCTCGCGCAAATTAGCAACACGCCCGTTGAAAGCGAATCTCGACCATAATTCAAAATCTTCATAATACGACCTATCGGTATTATAATAGCCTATTTTATCAATGCTTTCTTTTCGAAACATGACCGAACTGTGAACGAAAGGATTATCAAATAACAGATCGAAACGCAAAACAGCAGGTTCTGTTGCGTGATCATGCATTTTCATTTCCTTTTGATCATCAGTAAAAACTTGCGCTCGGGTACCAAGTAAATTAACGTTTGGGTGCTTTTCCAAAAACTCAACTTGCTTTTGCAAACGCTCTTTTAATGAAATATCATCCTGATCCTGTCGAGCAATGTACTTACCGATTGAAGCTTGTAAACCGGTATTTAGTGCGCCAGCCAAGCCGGTGTTTTGTTGATATATATAACGAATACGATCATCAGTAAACGACTTGATCAACTTTTCAGAATCGTCTGTTGACCCATCATTGATGATGATCAATTCAAAGTTTGTATACGTTTGATCTAAGATACTTTGAATGGCCTCTTTCAAATACACACCGGCATTATAAACCGGAAGCACTATGCTCACTAACGGTTTATCCATGCTTACTGAATTTAGATTGGAAGAATAATAATTTAAAGATCCATTGAGGCTCCGGTTTTTCGTAACCTAAAGTCTCTATTTCATCAAACGAATTTAACTTATACCAGGCAAACAGATCTTTAAAGAACAAACGCAATTTGGTATTGGGGAATTTACCTTTAAACCATTTGTTGTACATGTAACAATACTCACCAATTTGTGTTTTTTTATTGATGGATGAAGCGGTAACCTGAGTATCTAAATGACTAACATTAACGATCAAGGCCTCTTCAATAAATGTTGCATTTGAATTAGCACTTAACAGCTGCAAATAAAAGTCAACATCTACCAGATAACTAATACGTTCATCAAAACGAATATCCGTACTGGCACGATAGATGGTAGCAGAGGGCGCGCCAATACGATTGTTATTGAACAAAACTAAAGGATCAGCATGTAATGAATTCCGGTATTCGGAATCTGGTTTATTTACAGAGTAAGTATTGTCTTTTGCGTTTAAAATACTGGTTGCACTATATGCCAAATTTGATTGGGGATAATGATCTAAAGCATTTACGAATTTCTCTAAACTATCTTTTTCTTTGAACCAATCATCATGATGCAAGATCTTTATATATTCTCCTTTTGCCAATGAAATAGCTTTGTTCCAATTGGCAGGTGAACCTAATGAGCTATTATTCTTATGATAAATATAATTTACCGGATGAAGTTTAAAGAATTGTTTGACCAACTCCTCTACTTCATTGGTTGTTGAATCGTCGGTAATGATGATCTCGTGATCTGTAAAAGTTTGGGCGATGATCGACTCAAGATTCTTTTTAAGAAACTCAGTTTGGTTATATGTAGGTATACAAATAGAAACCTTAACTGACATGCTTTATGGTTTGATGATCAATCCTTGACAGGTTGGCAAAGGAAACACTAAAAGACCTTTTGATTGCGCAAATTTATCATGCGCTAATTTTTGATTTTCACATCCCGGATATCCGTAATCATCCAAAACAATAATGGCACCTGGTACTAATTTGTCCCAAAAATATTCCATTGCGGCGATCTCCGGCATTTCACTATTCATATCAATTGACAGAAAAGCTATTTTATCAGTTTTAACTAATGGTAAGGTTTCAGGTATAGGACCTTTTACCAACTCCACATTATAGTTCTTAAACGTTTCTTTTACAGTATCGTATAAACTTCCTTTTTTACCGTAACCTAATTTATCATTGCGTTTTAGTTCGTATTCACTACTGTATTTTGGATCCAATCCTTCGAACGTATCCATCAAGTAGTATTTCTTATTTAGTTTTTCAAATTGAACGAAATGCGTAATTGCTCTGGTACAAAAACCGGTATAAACACCACAATCCACAAAATCGCCTTCAAGTTTTGTTGCATGATGCGCTGCACAACAAAGCATGTATACGCGCCATTGAATATCGTAATCTTTTAAAAGATCGCCACCAATTTCTTTACATAAACGGTATGATTCGGCAAAGTGTGGTTCCTTAATGAAATCTGCATTATGAAAAGTATAAAGCAGATCGTTCTTATAGGTGAGATCTTTTTTAGGAAGCATGATGTAATCATCCACATTAAAGTTCTTCATCCTATATAATTTCATATAGGTATCAGGAAATAATTTACGTGCTATATACTTTATCATAATTTACAATTTAATGGTTTGCCATTTACATAGCGGACGAACTGCACCTGGGAAACCAAGTGTATATAAGCCTCTTGCCGAATCGCCTCTCATATGATCACGTACAGTAAATGACACCGCGCTTTGTTCATGGAACACAATTGAAAATGGTTCAATTTTTATGGCAGCAACGCCAACCATAACTACGCCTTCTGCCAATAAATTTGGCTCGATCCACATCGTAGTTTTATAAATACCTTTTTTACGAACTGTAGTACGGAGATCTGAAACAGTATCATGTGTATTGAAAATATTTATCCCTTCCTCGTTATGAAAATTATAACTATGAGTGAACGACAGGCCATCTTCCAACACTTCGTATTCCATTGAAACACCAATTGGTTTAGTCACATCAAAATCCTCACGATTAATAAATTCATGATCATGAACAACAACATTCAATAATTTAATATGTTCGCCACCCGGGTTATGTTTATCGTTTCTATCGTAAATACGTTTTGAACTTAATCCGGTATTGGTATCTAAATACGCTTTGGCAACTTCATTCATGGAACCAATGGATTTTACCTTTCCGGTTTCCAACAATATGCCTTTATTACACAAACGTAAAACAGTTTCAATACTGTGGCTAACAAATAAAATGGTCTTTCCTTGGTTCTGACTTACCTCTTCCATTTTACCCAAACACTTTTTTTGAAAGGTTGAATCACCCACAGCTAAAACTTCGTCAACGATCAATATCTCCGGTTCTAAATTCGCAGCAACCGCGAATGCCAAACGAACATACATACCACTACTGTAGCGTTTTACCGGTGTATCTAAAAATCTTTCTATCTCACTAAAATCTACGATCTCATCAAATTTTTTATTTATCTCTGAACGACTCATTCCTAAAATAGAGCCATTCAAATAAATATTTTCTCTTCCGGTTAAGTCACCGTGAAAACCTGTTCCAACCTCCAACAAAGATGCCATGCGTCCTTCGAATTCAATGCGACCCGTTGTTGGTGTTACAATTCTGCTTAATATTTTTAGTAAGGTTGATTTTCCTGCACCGTTTCTGCCTATGATACCAACACGATCACCTTTGTTCACCTCAAATGAAACATTTTGTAAAGCCCAAAAATCCTCAGCTTGTTTTTTCTTACCAAACAATCCTTTGCCCCAATCTTTAACTGTGTTCACCAAAAGATCATTATCATCTTTGGTAACTAAATGATTTAAATTGTAGCGTTTGCCAACATTTTCAACTTTTATGACGGTGTTACTCATTAAATAAAATCGGCAAAGGTTTTTTCAAATTTCACAAAGTACCTTAAACTAAAGATCATTAATAACAAGGTTATTACCACACCTATTCCGAAATACAAGGGCGAAATTTGCATAGGCTGACCAAGAAAAGCGTACTTAAATCCCTCAATGACACCAACTAGTGGGTTCGATAAAAAAATTGGTTTTAATGATTCTGGTAATTTCTCAAGATAAAATGAAGTAGATAAAAAAACAGGACAAGCATAAAAACCAATTTGAATTAAAAATGGCACCAGTAATTTCACATCACGGTATTTAACATTTAATGTTGCAAAGAATAATCCGATAGACAAACCAAACACAAGCGCATAAATTAAAAATAATGGGAAGAGAAAAAACTCTGGTCCGGGCATTCCGATCAAACTGATCTTCAAAATAACCAATATCACAAACGAAATAAAAAAATCGATCAAGCAAACAGTTAAAGATGAAATTGGAATGATGAGTTTAGGAAAATAAACTTTCGTAAGGATGCTTGAGTTTGAAACAATGGAGTTACTGATATCAGTTACTGAAGTGGAGATCAACCCCCATATAACCATGCCTGCAGATACCTGAATGAATCGCTCGGCCATGTTATCTGTTTGTTCAATGAACTGAGATAGAAATCCAAAAATAACGATATTGATCAAGGGGCGAATGATAGCCCAAACAACGCCAATAAAGGTTTGTTTATAACGCACTAAAACATCACGCTTTGATAAGTTCCACAAAAGATCTTTGAACCTGAAAATTTCTCTCAGATCGAGGATGCTTTTTGAATTACTTTCAATAATTGTGCGCATATCTAACAAATATACCTATTAAAGCAAAATGAGCCGCTTTTTAGGGGCTCATCTTATGAAAAAGTAACAGTTTATAACTTGGAAAGAGATGCGATTTTTATTGCATTTTAAACTTCTCGGTCTTTTTATTCTTACCGCTTTCATCGTAAAAGGTCCACTCCCCGTCTTTCATATAACTTTTGCCATCAGCGCTTAACCTCATATTACCTTCTTCTTTTACCTGACCATTATTGTAAAACGAGCGCTGAACAAAGATCAACTCTTTCTTATCTTTTAACTCAAAAGTGCTTTCTAACTGACCATTCTCATACCACGATTTTTTCAAGGTAATGAATTTCATTTCCTTTTCATTTTCCATGGCTAGTTTAGGCAAACCATTGCTGTAATATTCATATAGCTTTTGTGGTTTTTTATCGTAATAGGCGATCTTTCGTTTTGGTAAACCATTCTCATAATAGATGTCTACCGAACAATGCAATGGATCAGGATTTAGGAATGAACGCTCCAATTGACCGTTCTCAAAATAATTCTTAAAAACCTTTAATCTGCCTTCAACATAGTAACCCTTATGCAAAACTTTACCGTTCAAATAAAGTTCTTCATACCATCCTTGAGCATTATACCCGGCCTTATTGTATTTTACTGAATCGCCACCCAATGGTTCAATTAATTTATTAAAAATGGTAATGCCCTCAATACTATCATAAATTTCTTTTTGTTCATAGCGCTTCACTTGCGGCAATTGATCGGCGAATCGTTGCGCAGTGCAAAACGTTTGAACAAAAAGGAATATTAAAACAGGTTTAAAATACATTCAACTTCAATTAATCAAAAACCGAACCAATTTTTTCAAAAAAAATCTAAAATTAGTGTGCCGGTTGAGCAGCTAACCAACGCTCAGCGTCCAATGCACCCATACAACCGCTACCTGCTGCTGTTACAGCCTGGCGGTAATGTTTATCAGCACAATCACCAACTGCAAATACGCCTTCAATATTGGTTTTAGTGGTTCCAGGAACAACAGTTAAGTAACCCATATCGTCCATTTCCAGTTGTCCTTTAAAAATATCGGTATTAGGTTTATGACCAATGGCCACAAAAAATCCTGTTACATTAATGGTAGTGATCTTTCCGGTCTCATGATTTTTTACTTCAACACCTTCAACGCCGTCTTTTCCTAAAATATCATGTGTTTCGCTATTCCAAAGGATCTCAATGTTTGGCGTGTTTTTCACACGCGCTTGCATGGCTTTGCTGGCACGCATTTCACCACGTCTAACGATCATATAAACTTTTTTACAAAGTTTTGCTAAATACGTTGCTTCTTCCGCTGCAGTATCTCCGGCACCAACAATGGCAACATCCTGACCTTTGTAAAAGAAACCGTCGCAAACCGCACAAGCACTTACACCGCCGGCATTCATACGTAAACGTTGCTCATTTTCTAAACCTAACCATTTTGCGCTAGCGCCGGTTGAAATGATAACGGTATCTGCGGTAACTTCTGTTGTATCATCTATCCATAAACGCTTTGGTGTGCTTTTCAGATCCGCCTTCGTAACCATTCCAAAACGAACTTGTGTACCAAATCGTTCTGCTTGCGCTTTCAGATCTTCCATTAATTCTGGTCCGGTCACACCTTTAGGGTATCCAGGAAAATTATCAACTTCAGTAGTTTCCGTTAATTGTCCGCCCGGTGTTAAACCGGTATATAAAACAGGTTTTAGATCTGCTCTTGCAGCGTAAATAGCAGCAGTGTAACCTGCAGGTCCCGATCCGATGATCAAGCAATGAATGTGTTCGATATTTTGTGACATAAGTGTTTTTATTTAAGCATACAAATTTACGAGAACATTGTTCATGTTAAACAATACTTTTAAACAAGAAACCCATGATTTATATCAATAAAAAAGCCCCGTTTTTGCGGGGCTTTATTTATTACCATTCGTCTCCGGCACCTTTGCTATCCTTTAGCATGCCTTCTTTAATATCTGTTACCAATGAGTTGGCACAACGTATACATTCACCTTTTATCTTTTTCCAAATCAGATCGCTCATGATCATAGAGCCACACTCCGGTACTGCATTATCAATACTTCCGCCGGTTGTTTTACCTGATTTACTTACGTGCTTAATGTTACTGATGGTGTAACGGTATTTGTTATCCTTACACTCAATTACCACTTTCATGGTTGCTGTTCCGGTGTAATCGCAAGGTGGATTTAATTCTTTTGGTTTTACAACAAATGATACGTTTACTTCTGCTTTAGTTCCGGTAGTTACGCCATTAGCTTTATCATATTTTGCACTCTCTAATTTCACCCAATTAACGGCGCGCTTTAAAAGTTCGCTTGATGGCAAAGAATCTGTATTCACAACCTCCGTGATCTTGGTCTCCTTTTTTGGTTTCTTTGAATCAGTAGCAGGCGCATCTTTATCCTGAGCAAAGGAAGTATTTACAGACGCAAATAAAAGTACAAATAGCGCTAATTTTAATATGTTCATTTTAAGTTTTTCTTTTATATAACTACAATAATGCCAAAGTATAATTCTTAGGTTTAATTAATAAATTTTAGGAAATTTATTAGGATCGCTTTCACTCATAATACCATATAATACCTCAAATACATCGTCGGCACTTGGTTTACTGAAATAATCACCATCACTACCATAAGCAGGACGATGTTCTTTAGAAGCAATGGTTGTTGGCGCTGCATCTAAATACTGGTAAGCCTTTTGCTCCTCAACTATTTTTTGTAAAATATAAGCACTCGCTCCACCTGGTACATCCTCATCCAATACCACTAAACGATTGGTTTTCTTAACCGACTCCACAATACTGTGGTTCACATCAAAAGGGATGAGCGTTTGCACGTCGATCAATTCAACACTTATTCCAAATTCTTTTAAATTATTAACTGCTTCCTGAGCTATGCGCAAAGTACTACCGTATGAAACCAATGTTATATCATTACCTTCCGATAAAACCTCAGGTATACCTAACTTAAATTTATACTCACCAAAATTAGTTGGTTGCGCCTCTTTTAAACGGTATCCATTCAAAGGTTCAACGATCAATGCAGGTTCATCCGATTCTAATAAAGCATTGTAAAAACCTGATGCAATGGTCATGTTGCGAGGTACGCAAATATTGATACCGCGGCAAGCATGCACGATCATTCCCATTGGTGATCCGCTATGCCAAACACCCTCTAAACGATGACCACGCGTACGGATCAACACCGGTGCTTTTTGTTTTCCTTTGGTACGCCATTGAACAGTTGCCAGATCATCGCTCATTAACTGCAAGGCATATAATAAATAATCTAAATATTGAATCTCCGCTATCGGGCGGATACCACGCATAGCTAAGCCTATAGCTTGCCCCATGATGGTTGCTTCACGAATACCGGTATCAAAAACACGGTGCTCGCCGTATTTCAATTGTAAACCTTCTAAACCTTGATTAACTCCACCGATCTTACCTGAGTCTTCACCAAAAATGATCACTTCAGGATATTTATTTAAGATCTCATCAAAATTATCACGTAAGATCTCACGTCCATCAACCTGTTTTGAATCGGTATAAACCACATCGCAACCTTTGATGTTGGCTACTTTGCTATCAGACTCCGAATATAAACTTGAACTATAACGCTCAAAATTTACTTGCTTCTCGTTTTGTATCCAGTTAATTAATTTTGTTCTTGCCACTGCATTTGATCCAATTGATATGCGAATTGCTTTTTTAACGGCAACATGAATATCTTTTCTGATCGGTTCTTTAATACCGGCCAATTCTGATCTGATAGCAGAAACATCAACACCTTCCGCTGAAAGCTCTTCTAACAATGCAATCACCTGCGAGGCTTCTTCCTTAATTGGTTTTAAGTAAGCGGCCCATGCAGCATTCTTAGCATCTTTAATAATTTCTTTCGCGTCTTCTTCAATTTTAAATAATTCGTTTTCGGTAGCCAATGCATTTTGCAATAACCACTCACGCATTTTCTTCACACAATCAAAATCCAACTCCCATTGTAAACGTTCTTTGCTTTTGTAACGCTCATGAGATCCGCTGGTACTGTGACCTTGAGGCTGAGTAACTTCTTCAACGTGAACTAATACAGGTACGTGCTCTTCACGACAAACCTTTGCAGCTTTTTCGTATGTTTCGCACAAATGCGCATAATCCCAACCTTTTGTTTTAAAGATCTCGTAACCTTTACCACCTTTTTCTCTTTGGAAACCTTTTAAAACCTCACTGATGCTTTCTTTGGTAGTTTGGTATTTTTTAGGGACAGAAATTCCATGTCCATCATCCCAAACGCTTATTAACATTGGTACTTGCAATACACCGGCTGCGTTAATGGTTTCCCAAAACAAACCTTCTGAAGTACTGGCATCACCAATGGTACCAAAAGCAATTTCGTTTCCTTTATTGCTGAAATTGGTATAAGGCGCATTATGCAGATCGGGATTAACTTTATAAAAATGTGATGCATAAGCCAATCCCAACAAACGTGGCATTTGTCCTGCTGTTGGCGAAATATCGGCAGATGAATTTTTTTGATTTACCAATGCTTTAAACGTACCATCTGCATTTAAGCTATGTGTTGCAAAATGGCCACCCATTTGACGGCCGGCACTCATTGGATCAAAATCAATATCAGTATGCGCATATAATCCGGCAAACCATTGTTGCACGGATAATGCTTTAATAGAGAACATAAAAGTTTGATCGCGGTAATAGCCACTTCTAAAATCTCCATCTTTGAACACCTTGGCCATAGCCACTTGTGCCAATTCCTTACCATCGCCAAATATCCCGAATTTAGCTTTACCGGTTAAAACTTCTTTACGCCCTAAAAGACTTGCTTGACGACTTTCATTGATCATTCTGTAATCTTCCAGAACGGTTTTTTTGAACTCATCAAAACTCAAACTTTGAGCAGAAGCAATATCACTTTTTTGATCCATAAACTATAGTACTTATCACACAAATATAATAAAATGTTTTTACTGAATTGCTAAGTTTTTCACATGAAATTACCAGTATTTTTTGGGGTTTTGGCTATTTTGTTAATTATAAATTCTTATCTTCGTAACGATTAAAAACCTAAGTTGTAATTAGGATAAACATTTATGATAAAAATTACTCTACCCGATGGTTCAGTTCGCGAATTTGAAAAAGGAACAACCTCACACCAAGTAGCCTTAAGTATTAGTGAAGGCCTAGCACGCAATGTTATTTCAGCAAAAGTTAATGGAGAAGTTTGGGACAGCTCACGCCCCATTAACCATGATGCTAACTTGCAATTATTAACCTGGAACGATGACGATGGAAAGGCCACATTTTGGCACTCTTCGGCGCATTTAATGGCTGAAGCTTTAGAAGCTTTATATCCGGGCGTTAAATTTTGGGTGGGTCCGCCACTCGAAAACGGATTTTACTATGATGTAGATCTTGGCGGCCAAGCCCTTACTCCTGCTGATTTTGAGAAGATAGAAAACAAAATGTTGGAATTGGCTCGTAAGAACAATCCATACGTTCGTAAAGAAATTTCAAAGAATGAAGCAATCGCTTATTTTAAAGATAAGAACGACGAGTATAAACTGGATCTTTTGGAAAGATTGGATGATGGCAACATTACCTTTTATACACAAGGTGATTTCACTGATCTGTGCCGTGGTCCGCATATCCCAAACACCGGAATTATTAAGGCTGCCAAAATTTTAAATATTGCCGGTGCATACTGGAAAGGTGATGAAAAAAACAAAATGCTTACACGCGTTTATGGTATCACTTTCCCTAAGGATAAAGAATTAAAAGAATACCTCGTTTTATTGGAAGAGGCTAAAAAGCGCGACCATCGTAAGCTTGGTAAAGAATTGGAGTTATTTACCTTCTCTGAAAAAGTGGGAATGGGTTTACCGTTATGGTTACCAAAAGGTGCTATGTTACGTGAGCGCTTGATCCAGTTCATGCAAACAGCTCAATTAAAAGCGGGCTATTTACCTGTTGTAACGCCTCATATTGGGCAAAAAGAATTATACGTTTGTTCTGGTCACTACGAAAAATACGGAGCAGATTCGTTCCAACCAATTAAAACGCCTCACGAAGGTGAAGAGTTTTTCTTGAAACCAATGAATTGTCCGCACCACTGCGAGATATTTAAAGCATCACCAAAATCTTATAAAGATCTTCCTCAACGTTATGCTGAGTTCGGAACTGTTTACCGTTATGAACAAAAAGGAGAATTACATGGATTAACCCGTGTACGTGGCTTTACACAAGATGACGCGCATTTATTTTGCCGTCCTGATCAAGTGAAGGAAGAATTCTTAAAAGTAATTGATCTTGTATTATATGTATTTAATGCCCTAGATTTTAAAGACTATACAGCACAAATATCATTACGTGATCCGGAAAATAAAACAAAATACATTGGATCGGAAGAGAACTGGACATTGGCTGAAAATGCCATCATAGAAGCCGCTGCAGAGAAAGGATTGAAAACAGTTACCGAATTAGGAGAAGCTGCGTTCTATGGTCCAAAGCTCGACTTTATGGTAAAGGATGCAATTGGAAGAAAATGGCAGTTAGGAACCATTCAGGTAGATTATAATTTACCTGAGCGTTTTGAATTGGAATATACAGGAAGTGATAATTTAAAACATCGCCCTGTAATGATACACAGAGCGCCATTTGGAAGTTTAGAGCGCTTTGTGGCGGTATTGATAGAGCATTGCGGCGGTAATTTCCCATTGTGGTTAACACCAGATCAGTTCGCTATTTTACCAATTAGTGAGAAATATAACGATTACGCAAAAGATGTTCTATCTACCTTAAATAGCCTTGGTTTAAGAGGTCAGGTTGATGACAGAAATGAGAAGATCGGTAAAAAGATCAGAGATAACGAGATCAGCAAAATACCATTTATGTTGGTAGTTGGCGAAAAAGAGGCAGCTGAAGGCAAAGTAGCAGTTCGTGAAAGAGGAAAAGGTGATATTGGAACATTTACCGTTCAGGAATTCAGCAATATTGTGAACGAGATCATTAATAACGATTTCAAACAAAAAGAAATAAAATAGTTTTACGAAAAAAAATAAAAATCGTAAATTAGCAGAGTAAAAATAAAGTATAAATTAAAAAGCGGAGGTCATTATCAACGTATTTAAAAAACCAAACAACAGTAACTTTAATAAAAAGCCAAACACTACCGGAACAAGCAGTACACCTGCAGCCGGAGCAGATGGTGCACCTAGAGTATTTAAACCAAAAGGATTAAAGGAAGGATTTAAACGTCCGGGAGTAAAGGAAGAATTGCATCGCATTAATGATCGTATTTTTGCAAAAAATGTACGTGTTGTTGGCGAAGGTATTGAAGCTGGTGTTTACACCATTCAAAAAGCATTGGAAATGGCTCGCGAAGCCGAGTTAGACCTAGTAGAGATCGCTCCAAACTCAGATCCACCTGTTTGTAAGATCATTGATTACGGTAAATTTTTATACGAACAAAAGAAAAAGGCCAAAGAAATGAAGGCCCGCGCTGCTAAGATCGTTATTAAGGATATACGATTTGGTCCGCATACCGATGAGCACGATTACGAATTCAAAAAGAAACATGCCATTAAATTCTTACAAGATGGTTGCAAGGTAAAAGCCTTTGTATTCTTTAGAGGTCGTGAGATCGCTTTCAAAGAGCAAGGTGAAATTTTACTTTTAAAATTTGCCAGTGAATTGGAAGAATACGGAAAAGCAGAACAATTACCGGTATTAGAAGGTAAAAAAATGCAAATGGTATTAGCACCAAAGAAAAAATAATAAAAGAAGGCTCCTTTAAAAGGGGCCTTTTTAATTTAAACTTTAATAAAAAACGATTGTTATAGTAACATGAAAACATTTATCACATTAATTACATCGGCACTTTTAATAGTTGCATCATTAGGTTGGAAAAAAGCAACGCCAAAGGCAAATGGCATTTACCAGTTCAAGGTAAAAACAATTGACGGAAAAGAAATTACGCTTGAAAAATTCAAAGGCAAAAAAATGCTTATTGTAAATGTAGCGAGTGAGTGCGGTTATACACCACAGTATAAAGATCTGCAAGCTTTGTATGAAAAGTATAAAGATAAGTTAGAGGTAATTGGTTTTCCGGCAAACAATTTTGGTGGTCAGGAACCCGGAACAGCGCCTGAGATCAAATCATTTTGCTCAAAAAATTACGGTGTAACATTTACCATGATGGAAAAGATCAGTGTAAAAGGAGACGACATGCACCCACTATATAAATGGTTAAGCACTAAATCGGAGAATGGTGTAACAGACGACGCTCCAAAATGGAATTTCAGTAAATATTTGGTAGATGAGAACGGAAAGATCATTAAGTTTTTCCCGAGCAGAGTTTCGCCAATGAGTGACGAGATCACATCATTACTTTAATGCATTTTTAAACTTAAGCCAATTTGCATAAGCGGACCTCCAATTCCGCCTTCGGCGCAAATGGCCCAATTGTCGGTTAAAAAGAAACGTCCGCCAACTGATAAACGTACGGCAACTGGAATGATATCGTTATTGGTTGTGGAAGTATAATAATGATCGCGTGTACTTAAGTTAAACTGCTTAAATCCAAAACCACCGGTACCATATATATCAAGTTTTTCACTGATATTAAAATGGTAAGCCATTTTAACCAAAAATCGGATCTTAGTTGCTTTTGCCGTAAATAAACTATCCTTATAAGTAATGGTTGATGTGCCGGTGAAGGCGCTTGAATAAGAACGATAGTACTCATAGGTAGCCTGTGCGTATGTAAATTCCAAGCCAACACTATATTCTTCATTCAATTGATAATCGGAACGTAAACACAAATAGTTTGAATTTTTGATCATTTTGGCTGTTCTGATATTGCTGTTCAACCCAAAATAAGCTTCCTCGCGAATTGGCATAAAAGGATAACCATAAGCCACTTCAAACAGATAATCATCTTTTACTAATGGCGAAGCGGATGAATTTACTTCACTTCCAACTTTTCGGTGGTTTACTTTTGGCACGCCGTTAACCCAAACTGTATCATTTTGAGAGAACACATTTTCACCAATAATTAAGCATAACATTAAAGCGATTATTTTTTTCATGATCAGGTTCGTTTCTTGCATAAATGTAGTTAAATTTTCAATGCATTTTTACTGCATTTATACCATAAAAAAAGGCTGCCAAAAATGACAGCCTTATTTTTTTATTTTAAAGAATAATTATTCTCCAGTTACTCTTGTGAAGTAAGTTGTAGAGAATAAACCACCTTTGTAACCGTAATCTACAGTTGCAACTTTGGTAATTCCACCGTTTTTAGCAGCTGTTGCAATGCTCACGTCGATGTTCATTGCAATACCAAACCAAACTTTTTTACGTGCTTCGCCTGTTTTAATTGAGCTAGCGGTTGTAACCATACCAGGATAAACTCTGGTACATGAAGTAAAGCCTACTAAGGCAATTACTGAACTCATTAATAATATCTTTTTCATAGTTTATATTTTTTAACTTCCTGTAACAATAATTTCTTTTTTAATGAAGAAAGGGTAACGTGTAATTTTTAAGTCAGCTGTTGCTACACCACCTTTAATTCCACCATTATGAGCTGCTTCAGCAATACCAAAGTTTCTGTTGAATTGAAACCCTAAGAACATAGTACATTTTGAAGTACCTACTTTATTACCAATTGTAGCTGCCGATACAGATAAAGGCATAGTTACTGAACACGATGTAAGAATTGCTGCTGCAGCAATGATACTTACGAATGTTAATGTTTTTTTCATGATCTTATTCTCCTGTAACTTTAACAATAAATTTTCCGTTAGTTAATAAGTAGATATCTACTGAACCAATTTTAGTGATTCCGCCTTGCTTTGCTGCTGCACCAATACCAGCATCAAAATTTCCTACTAATTTAGATTTTACAATACCTTCTTTGGTACCAATTGGATTTCCTGTGGTAACATGGTGTTCCATGATCACACATGAAGCCATAAATAACGGTAAAGCCGCTATTACTGGAATTAATCTTAATTTTTTCATGTTTTTCGTTAGTTTTTTATATACCCAAAAGTGTACATATATATTCTATTTTCCAAATATTTATATTAAAAACTGATGAAGCAATTGTTAAATAAAAATTATTGATAATCAATCACTTTAATCGATTCAGGTTTACAACCGATTCAGTTTAAAACCACCTGTACCTATGATTACTTTAAATCATGATTCAAATTCAACAATTGCGTGTTTAAAAACATATTTGCATTTAACTACAAATAATAGTAATTTTAAACTACAAATTATAGCAATGAGCAAAATAGCGCACAACATCCGGTTTTTAAGACAATTAAAAGGTTTATCACAAGAGCAACTGGCTGATGAATTAAATGTTACAAGAAGCCGCATTGGCGGGTATGAAGAAGCGCGTAACGAACCGCCTATCGATCTGCTCATTCGCTTATCAGAATTTTTTCATATTGCCATTGATGCCTTAGTGCGTGGCGATCTGCGAAAAACCAACCTAGATGGCTTAATGAAAGTTGGTAAGAACCGTATCCTCTTCCCTATCCTATTGGATAATGAAGGTAATGATATGGTTGAACTCATTCCTTTAAAAGCCAGTGCCGGTTATTTAAAAGGATATGCCGATCCGGATTACGTTGAGCGCCTTCCGAAAATGCAATTACCATTTTTGCCTACCGGTAAACACCGCGCTTTCCCTATTAAAGGCGATAGTATGCCACCGTTGCGCGATGGCTCATATGTTATTGGCAAATACGTTGAACGCTTGGATGATATTAAATCGGGGAACACCTATGTGGTAGTAACCCGCGATGATGGTTTATCTTACAAACGCCTTATGAACGTAAATAAAAAAGAAGGTACCGTTGAATTACATTCCGATAACAAAACTTACCCACCTTATAAAGTTAAATTGAACGAGATATTGGAAGTTTGGGAATACACTTGCTCAATAAACATGCATCAGTATAAAGAAGATGAACTGAATTTAGATAGCATCATGAACATGCTTAAAAGTTTACACGTTGAAATTGAACAGATCAAAAAGAAGTAACAGCCGCAATAAACTGTTAATTACTCTATTGATAAAATAACATACTTTACCATTTTCCTATTTCTTTGCGAGGTAATTTTAGAGTGTGAAAAAATTCGTATCGTATTTTATACAGGGTTTACTCCTTTTTATTCCGGTGATCATCACCCTTACAATCTTGTTTAAACTCTTTGATTTCTTTTCAAGCATTTTTTCCTTTTTGCTAATTGTGGGTAATCCCGCTCTTAACACCATTATTGGACTTGCAATTACAGTAGCCATCATTACAGCTTTTGGTGCTTTGGCCTCGTCGTTTGTATTTAGTCAGTTTTTCAGTTTTTTAGAGGATAAGCTCGAACATGCTCCGTTTATCCGTCACATCTACTCCCCAATAAAAGATTTCACAAATGCCTTCATGGGAAATAAAAAACGTTTCAATAAACCCGTTTTAGTATTAACCAATCCTCAAGCTAACATTGAAGAGCTTGGGTTTTTAACGAATGAAGATCTTAAAGACCTTCACATCAAAGAAAAAGTGGCGGTTTATTTGCCTTACTCGTATTCCCTTTCGGGCCGTTTAATAATTGTACCACGCGAACAAATTAAAAAAATAGACGCTGATGCAGCCGAAGCCATGAAGTTTGTGGTAAGCGGAGGCGTTACTGATGTAGATTAATTCCCGTTCATACGAGTTTTTAAAACTAACTTGATTTTACTCATTAACTTTGAACTTATGTCGCATATTTTAAATATCAACCAGGTTTCAAAAATTTACTCGGGGTACACCGCCCTCAACAAAGTAAGTATTGATATTCCGAAGCAATGTATTTTTGGATTACTTGGCCCAAATGGTGCCGGTAAAACATCGTTAATACGCATCATCAATCAGATCACGGGTCCAGATACCGGCGAAATTTTATTCAACGGCGAAAAGCTTAACCAAAAACACGTTGAGCGCATTGGCTACCTGCCCGAAGAAAGAGGTTTGTACAAAAAAATGACCGTTGGCGATCAGGCTTTGTATTTAAGTCAGCTTAAAGGCTTAAGCAAAGCCGAAGCCAAAAAACGTTTGAACTATTGGTTCGAGAAATTTGAAATGCAAACCTGGTGGAAGAAAAAGATTGAAGAACTGAGCAAAGGTATGCAGCAAAAAGTGCAGTTTATTGTAACCGTTTTGCATGAACCCGAATTATTGATACTCGACGAACCCTTTAGCGGATTTGACCCCATTAACGCACAATTAATAAAGAACGAGATATTAGAATTAAAGAAAAAAGGAACCACCATTATTTTTTCAACGCACAACATGGGTAGCGTTGAAGAGTTGTGCGATAACATTGCCTTGATACATAAATCGGAAAAAATACTGGATGGCTCCGTAAAAGAAATTCGCAAAACACACCGCACCAATACCTACCGTGTAGCATTTAAAGGAAATGTGATGGGTTTTACCAATGCCTTATGGACCGGCGCTGAAGTATTGAATAAAGAAGTGGAAGATGATACCAATATTTTTACCATTAAGCTGCTTGGTAATTTTACAGCCAACCACATGCTTAACGCTGTTTTACCAACCTGCGAATTGGTAAGCTTTAATGAGATCATACCAAGCATGAATGATATTTTTATTATGAATGTAAATAAAACTTCAGGCGAAACATTAGGAACTAAAAGTAATTACACTGAATAATATTTTTTAAGATGAGCAAATTAGGATTAATCATAGGGCGTGAAATAAAAAGTAAGATCACGAACAAAACCTTTATCATCATGACCCTTTTGGCACCCTTGCTAATTACGGGTTTTATGGCCTTTATCATTAAAATGACACAAGCCGAAAAAACCGAACAAAAGGTATTGGTCATTGATGAGACCCATTTGTTTGAGAACAAATTACAAGGCAACGATTTTATTTCGCTATCGTTCACAAACGGACCATTAGAAAAAAAATTAGAGACCTTTAGCGCTGATGGTTACACATCGTTATTGTGGATAGCTCCTACTTTAGTAGAAGGAGGTGCCGGTGCTACAAAAATATTCTTTAAAAAATCGCCCGGTTATGCGTTTCAAACCTATATAAAAGATCAAATGGAAAAGATTGTTTATGAGGATAAATTAAGAGCTAATAATATTGATCCGAACATTATCACCAATGCACGCCAAAAAGTAAAATTAATACTAGAAAAAGTAAATGATAAAGGCAGTGTTGAAGAACAATCGAGCTTTCAAATGTTTGGATTTATGACCGGCGCTTTAATGATGATATTTATTTTAATGTATGGAATGATGGTATTTAGAAGTGTGATGGAAGAAAAAACAAATCGTATTGTGGAAGTGATCATCTCCTCTGTAAAACCATTTCAGTTAATGCTCGGTAAGATCATTGGTGTAGCAGTGCTGGGAACCATTCAGTTTATTGTTATGGGGGTTATGACGCTGATACTTACCACGCTGCTTTCCACTTTTTTCTTAAAAGACATAAAGGCCAACATGAGCAAATTTGATGCTCAACAGGAAATGGTAAAGAAACAAGGCATTACAGCCAACTTCAACAATATGGAGCAGTTTGATGATCAGTTAGAATTGTTTGATGTGTTGAAGAAAATTGAACGAATTAACTTTACTGAAGTATTTATCTGTTTCATTTTATTCTTTATTGGTGGATATTTATTTTACAGTTCATTACTGGCAGCAATAGGAAGCGCTGTTGATTCAGAAACCGATTCGCAGCAATTTATGATGCCGGTAATGATACCGTTAATGGCGGGTTACTTTATCTCTACAAAAACAATTTTAGACCCCGACTCCACCCTGGTGTTTTGGGGCTCAATGATCCCGTTCACATCACCTATTGTAATGATGTCGCGCATTACCAACGGAGTGCCATTATGGGAAATAGTAACATCTTTAACGCTACTTTACATTTCATTTATGGGAACTGTTTGGTTATCGGCAAAAATTTACCGCGTTGGTATTTTAATGTACGGTAAAAAACCAAGCTGGAAAGAGATCATTAAATGGATGAAATATTAGAGAAAAGTATAAGAAGTAAGTATTTAGTATAAGAATATTTAATTATTGATTAATTATTTTAATTACTCTATTCTTACTCCTTATTCTTAATTCTTATACTTACTCCTTATACTACATTCTTATACTTTATAAATTATCCTATTGATCTCGCAATTAAATCTACTTAGTCGCTACTCTATCTTAACACAACTTTTAATTCTGAATTTTAATCGCCATTCATTACTATCATCTTTATTAGTTGATGTTTTTAAGTGTGCTGAAGTTGTATTATTTTCTAATAACGAACCGCTAAGTGTTATTTTACCTTCTTTTAAAATAAAGTAGGCATATTCATCTCTATCATTGATATTATATAAATTCCAGTTTTTGCCGGTAGTTATAGTGTCATAAACACCTTTATATTTCACATGATCATTAAAAAATGGGATTTTAGCAATTTGGTACCCCGAACTTTCAATTGGTAAATACTTTTTTTCTGCATCAAACTCAATTGCTTTGCGTGCTGTTAAACTTCGCCATTCCAATCTCAAATTATCATTCGATAACTTTAGCTGAAATGTATCGGTAAAGTTCTTTAAACTATTTGGTAAATTATTGTAATAGGTTGAAACAAACACATCGTAATTAATTACGTATTTACCATACAGATCTGTTAATTTTAACTTCACCATATCCTCATCTTTGATCATGTTTTTTTCACATGAAATAAAAAAAACAATACTCAAAACAGTTAAAAGTTTTATAAATCTAAAATTCATTTGATTAATTTTTTAATGCGCGTTTCTTTTTTTCACGTACAATTTTCTTCGAAAGCATAATTGTTCTAATTTTTCTAACGATACGGCCTGGAGGAACCAAATAACTTAGGGTTAGCATTTGGTTATTTGCAAACGGACTTGATTTATATGTGTGCTTTTCATACCCTAAAGCAATCATTCCCATCTCAAAACGCACATTTAAAGTAGTAAAGTTAGCGCTTTTAGCTTGGCCCGGAATAGCAGCATCTGCAGGTTTTAAATCTGGTCGCAATTGATAATACTGAGATAACTGCTGTTCGCCAAATTCCTGTGTAAAAACAGGTTTGCTTACAAATTGTGTTTGCCCTACTCCATAAGATAATAACAAGCGAGTAAAACGTGTTGCATTGTAGATCTTGGTATTCTCATGGCTATGCACAAAAATTTTAGTGAGCACTCCAACAAGCTCTAATCCGGCTTTTGCACCATAAGAATTCGTTTGCATTGTACCTGTTAGATCAGGAGCAAACCCGTATTGATTTATCAGCTCTTGTTTGCCTACTGGCGATAGAAAACCAGATGTTCCGGTATTATAAAAAACCTCGCCACCAAATACACCTGCTCTAAATCCTAATTCGGCACCGTATTGCAAAGTATTTCCATTCTCCTGATTTACCATGAGTGAAGAATTTACCTTTGGGGCTATAAACCAAAATGGCCTTACATCATGAATAACGCTTTTTACTTGATGATCATAATAGGTTGTAACAACCCTGTAAACAGCCACGTAATCATAATTATCAATAGTATAATTATCTAAATATACACCAATCAGGTCACGGGTTTCAGAACTTGTTGTAATAATACCTTTTGAGGCAATACGCTTAGGACTTAACATTCCCCAGCCGGTTTCAAAAAACAAACCTAATGATGGATAATTCATTCCTCCTGACCAGGCATTTGTTTTATCGCCAATTGAATAAGCAAATGACGTTGTGTATTTTCCAACCACTTTTAACGGACCAACCTTTACACCAATACCGGGTGTAATTCCAAATCCAAAACTATTTGGGTCTTTTTCACGATCATCTCTAAATTGTCCCGAAATAAAATCTAAACCAATTTCGGGTTCTATCGCTATAAAATTCTTTATGATATGTATTGGATGATTATAAAATAATCCGATGTATTTGAAATTTCCGTAACGCTGAACAGATTCCTCATTTTTAATATTATAAGCATTTCCAAATCCAATACCTGCTCTCACAAATGAAGCCTGAGCATTCAATGATATCCACGGACCATTGTTTTTCCAGCCTTTTTTAAATTAGGCCAAAGATATTCATAGCCAACATAATTGTTACTCGAAAGAAATTGTGTTCGCTTTTCCTCTTTGGAGGGTTTGAGTGGCTTAAGTTGTATTTCGTTGATACTTTCGTTTTTAACTTCTGCAATTGAATTTAACTGTGCAAACACATCAATTGACATCAAAAAAAACAAAGCCGGGAAATAGGTTCTAATAAAACGCATTATTGTTTAAGTTTTAATTAAAAATAATGCTTAATTCGAAATTATAAAACCAAAAAAACTAATTATTTTCCACGCCCTTGGATAACAGTAAGAACTGTATGAATGAGTATCTTAAAATCAAGCAACAAGCTCATATTCTCGATATACAAAATATCAAATTTTAAGCGTTCGATCATTTGATCAACATTTTCGGCGTAACCATATTTTACTTGTCCCCAACTTGTAATTCCGGGTCTAACTTTTTGCAAGTGCTTGTAGTGTGGTGCGCGTTCAACAATTTGTTTAATAAAAAAAGCACGCTCAGGTCGCGGACCAACCATGCTCATATCACCGATCAACACATTATAAAACTGCGGTATCTCATCTAATCGCACTTTACGTAAAAAACGTCCGAACTTTGTAACACGAGGGTCATTCTCACTTGATAATTGCGGACCCATTTTCTCCGCATCAACATACATGGTGCGAAACTTTAAAATATAAAAAGGTCTGCCATGAATACCAATTCGTTCTTGCTTAAAAAAGGCCGGTCCTTTTGAACCCAAACGAATGATCAAGATCAATAACAGATATAACCAGCTAAAACAGATCAATACAAAAACAGATGCTGTTACATCAATAAAACGCTTAACAGCAATTTGCCAATCAGGAATTTCAGAGTGTTTGATCTCAATTAAAGGCGTACCTAATATAGTATTCATTTTCACGTGCCCGCTTAAGATATCATACATATCAGGAATGATCTTAATGATCACACCCATATCAGCCAGATCATTCACTATTTGCTTTAAATACTCATGTTCCCAACTTTCAAGCGCTATGATCACTTCAACCACCTCATGCTTTTTAATGATATCGGCAATATCATGATACTCACCCAAGTGCGGGAGCTTTTCTTTTAATATATCCGAATAGCCATTCTTACCCTCAATATGCACAAATCCAACAAACTTATTTCCTATTCCGTGTTTTAGATTAGTGATCTCGTTATAGATCTTTAAAGCATTTTCATTACTACCAACAATTATGGTAGTAAATCCGAATTTTTTACTGTGGATCTGATAATTCGTATAGCTGGATAAGATCAAACGTGATGTTGCTGTAAGAATGAAGTGAAACATGAACAACACCGCGTATAATTTGTAATAGTATTTATAATTGGTTACGTTATCATCCAGGATCAAAACAAAAAATAAAACAGTAACACCGAGAATTGAAACAGCTAAAATTTGAACAAATTCATTGATACGCGAGCGGCGCATGACATTATTGTATGACCCCATTAAGTAATAAACCAATACCCAGGCCAAAGGGATCAATAATATAGAAATGTAAAAATTATGGTCGAATACCTGCAGATCATTGGGGTCGAATTTTAAAACATCAATATTTATCTTTCGGTAATAGTAAAAACTCAACCAAGCAAGCGCTGCTGTAATAAAATCAAACAGGATATATAAGAAGGTTCTGAGTTTACTGTTCATCACAAATACACAAGCTTGATATTATCCAAATACACTTTTTGTTCAGATATAGTAACGTTATCGTTACGGTAAACTCTAAAAGCAATTTTTTTCAGGGCCGTTGTATTATCAAGGTTGATGGCATTTCCAAGAAAAACGTAGATCTTATTCCAATCTGATTTAGGTGAGATGGTTAAAACCGGTCGGTAAAAATTACTGCTGATAACACCCACCTCAAATTCGGCGTTGCATTTGTAATCTATTTCGAGATACACATTTTCGGAAGATGCACCCAATGGTAAACTATGGCTGGCGGCAGACTCCAGCTGCGCTAACTTGGTACCTGAACCGCTTAAACCAAATTCAACAGATTTGTTTCCCTGAAAAACATCAGCATCATTTATATGTAATTTGTAAGTGGTATCCGAAACAGTTGACTTAATTAAACTATAGCCGGGCAATTCAAAATCTTCGATCCACGGAAAGGAAACATTATCCTTGTACTTAAAAGTGAAGTTGCGTATAATATTTGTTCCTGAAGGTAAAATCGTATCGAACTTGATGGATTCAAAAAGTTTCAAATAGGTTCGCGTGGTTGAAATACCATTGGACATTATGCCAGGAAAAACTTCAACCTTAGCAACGCCATCATTTAACATTACCGGCATTTTTGAACCTACCGGATATACGCCTCTAAAAAAACCATTGGTATAAAGCCACAAATCAGTGAATTTATGACTTCCAAAACCCTGTCCTGCTTTTACAGCAACTTTAATTTCACCCGAATTAATAAAGATGGCATCGTTGGCAGGGGTATTTAGTTTTTTGCAAGAAACCAAACTGCCTAAAAGAACTATGAAAAAAATATTTTTAAAACAGGGTAACATGCAATAGGATTCTGATATGGCGCGTTTAATTCTTGATCTTTTCTTCTATCTCTTCAGCAACTTCTAATGCTTTAATAGCATCGGTAGCCGAAATGATAGACTTTTTATCACTATTTATACTGTTGTAAAACGCCAGTAATTCTTCCTTTATTGCGTTTGTTGGTAAAATAATAGGGTGTTCAAATATCACCTCTTTTTTTGGTGAATATTTTCCAGTATCAATGATCAGGTTCTTTGAATTAATACCCGCGTTTTGAATTTTAACAACCTCTGTTACCTTATCCAACAGGTTAATGGAAACAAAGTTATCCTGATTAAAAACCCTGAATTTACGGGTATTTTTAAAAGCCATGCGATTGGCTGTAAGATTGGCCACACAGCCGTTTTCAAACTCAATACGGCAATTAACGATATCTGCCGAATGACTCACCAATTTAGCACCAACGGCATTTACTTTTTTGATGTTATACGGCACAATGCTCAAAAGCAGATCAATATCGTGAAGCATCAGATCTAAAACCACCGACACATCTGTACCGCGGGGGTTATACTGTGCCAAACGATGTACTTCAATGAATTTAGGTCCGTTAAAATAGGGTTGTGCTGCAATAAAAGCCGGGTTAAATCGCTCAACATGTCCTACTTGCAAGCACACATTGGCCTCATTTACCAGGTTTTGTATAAGTTTTGCTTCTTTAAGAGTAGCGGTTAAAGGTTTCTCAATGAACACATGCTTTCCGGCAATAATAGCCTGGCGGGCAATATCAAAATGGGTGTTGCTTGGGGTTACAATATCCAAAGCATCACTATTCTCAATGGCCTCATATAAGGAGCTGAATGATTTTACGTTATAATGTTCGGCCAGTTGCTTGCTCAGGTTTTGATCAATATCATAAACGCCAACTAAGCGCCAATCGGTATTTTCAAACAACAATTTTAAGTGGATCTTTCCGAGATATCCTAAACCTATTAGTGCGATCTTATTTTGCATTCAAATTCCAGAGTTCGTTAACCGGAGCCAACAATTATAAAACAGTTAATGTTAGTAAACATACAAAAATATCAAATAATAACTACTTAATAAACCTAGTTTTGTAAAAAGAGGAATTTTGTGTTTTATCAGGTAAGTAAGGAAGACGAATATTTGTTTCAAGGAAAGCGCCGCAAGCTCATTGAACAGTTGAAAGAGAAAGGAATTAAGGATGAAAAAGTGCTTGGTGCCATAAACCGTATTCCTCGTCATTTATTTTTTGACACCACTACTGCCCGACCCGCTTTACTCGATCATGCCTATAGCGATAAAGCCTTACCAATTGGGGCCGGACAAACCATTTCACACCCTTACACAGTAGCGTTTCAAACCGAAAAGCTGGAGATAGTACCGGGTGAAAAAGTATTGGAAATTGGCACCGGATGCGGCTATCAAACGGCTGTGCTGGTTGAAATGGGCGCTAAAGTTTATAGTATTGAGCGACAAAAATCGTTACACGATAAAACAAAATTATTTTTACCCTATTTGGGCTACACAAATGTTAAATTAATTTATGGCGATGGCTATAAAGGCCTACCGCAGTTTGCACCGTTTGATAAGATCATTGTAACCGCAGGTGCGCCATATATTCCAAACGACCTTCTGGTACAGTTAAAAGTTGGCGGAATCCTTGTTATTCCTATTGGTGAGGGCGATAGTCAGGAAATGAATATTCTTAAAAAAACTACTGCATCCAGCTTCGAAAAGCAAGTGATCGGTCAGTTTAAATTTGTACCTTTATTACAAAATAAAGCGGGCAGTTAACAGTTACCTGTTTATAACACCTCATTATGAACCATTTATGACGTGTTAATTCAAGCTAATTTAGCCGTACATAAAAACAAAAACTATGAAAAAATCCCTTACTTTATTAGCGTTAGCGTTAGGCTTGTCCAACTCTTTCGCTCAAGAATTAAAATCAAAGAAGGAAGAAGTTATTCTTCCTGAAGCTGGTGACTGGGCTATCGGTATCGATGCTACACCTTTTTTAAATTATGCCGGAAACATGTTTGGTAAAACTGCTGCTAACATAGCTCCAACATTTGATTTCCACAACACACAACAGATCATTACTGGTAAATATTTCAAAGATGCTAAAACAGCATACCGCGGGAGTTTACGTATTGGTATGAACTCAAATACACAACGAGCAATGGTTGGCGACCGAATGACTACAAGTACAGTTGTGGCTTATCCAACCCAAGACCCTATGGTTGAGAATACATGGAAAGCTTCTAGAACTGATATTGGTTTATCAGGTGGTATAGAGATGCGTAAAGGTAAAACGCGTTTACAAGGTTATTATGGTGGTGAAGTTGGTTTATATTTTGGTAATTCTAAAGATAAATTCACTTATGGTAATGCATTGTCAACTAATACCGTTAATCCGGTAGATGTTACAGGTGCTGATCAATTTGCAGGTGCAAGTAATATTGATGCTACTGCTCCTATCCAAGGTTTAAATGGTTCTGCTCGTGTTACTGAGCGTAAAAACGGTTCTACTATTGGTTTTGGTGTACGTGGTTTTATTGGTGCTGAATTCTTTATTTTACCTAAGTTAAGTTTAGGTGGTGAGTTTGGTTGGGGATTAGGGATTTCGAGTAATGGTAAAACTACTACTACATACGAATCTAAAGGTATTTCTAATGCTCCTGGTTCTGTTGAATCTACTGGTACAACAACTATTGAGAGTTCTAAGCAAGGTGGTTTCAGTTTAGATACTGATAACAACAACACAATGTGGGCTCCTTCAGGTTCATTAAGAATCAACTTACATTTATAATTAAAAATTAATACTTTAAAAAAGCCGTCCAATTTGGACGGCTTTTTTGTTTATAACCTGTTAATAGCACTAAAATAGCCTTTTAATAATGCTGATATTTAAATCGATTTTAACGTTTATTGTTTAGGATTAAGACAACAATTAAGCCACATTTGTGTTATAACATGTAAACGACTTCACATGAAAGCAACATTAAAAAGATCAGAAAAAAAAGGGAGCACCTACCTTGTGAAATTAAAAATTGACGCAAGAACAACCATTTTGGTTAGAACTCCTGAAAGCCTTAAGAACTGGAAGAGCAAGTACCCAAATGCAATTGAGTTAATTTAATTTTACTTTAAATTAAAGTATTCAGTTGCCTGTTTTGCTATTTCACCTCCATACGCTAAGCTAGCTGTAGCGGCAGGACTAGGACTGTTTATGACGTGCATGGCGTTACCATGTTTCTCTATTTTAAAATCATCAAGCATTTCGCCATTTGGCCCTAAAGCCATGGCTCTAATACCACAACGTGCAGGCTCAATATCATCCATTTCAAGTGTAGGTATCAGTTTTCTCAAACGTTGTAAGAAATAGGTCTTACTAAAAGCGCCACGATACTCATCCAATCCAAATTGCCAGTGTTTTGCAAAAAACTTCCAGGTTCCTTTAAAACCGAAGGCCTCTGCTGTATCTTTTAAACTAAATGCTGTTTTGCTATACCCTTCTCTATCAAACACAAATACGGCGTTTGGTCCGCACTCGGTACCGCCTTTGATCATACGTGTAAAATGCACACCTAAGAACGGGAATTTCGGATTTGGCACCGGGTAGATCAGGTTTTTAACCTTGCTTAATCCTTTTGGTGTTAGATCGTAATAATCGCCTCTGAAACCAACAATGGCCGCGTCGCTTTTCTGACCTTCTTTTTTAGCGATACGATCGGCTTGTAAACCAGCCGTGGTGATCACGTATTTCCCAATAAATTTATCGGTTTTCGTAGTAATGATGGTTTCTTCTACCCCTCTTTCAAAACCAACAACTTCCTGATTATTTAAAACCTTACTGCCGTTATTTTTAGCGTGGATCAATTCAACATATTTTCTGGCAACATCGCCATAATCAATAATACCGGTGCATCCAACCCAAATACCTGAAATACCCTCGCAATACGGTTCAATTTCCTTAATACGTTTCGAATCAATGATCTCAATATTCTCAACGCCATTAGCAATACCGTTATTAAATACCTTGTTCATGTGTGGTAATTCGCTCTTATCTGTAGCAACAATTACCTTACCGCAAATATCATGTGGTATCTTGTATTCCTTTGCAAACTGCACCAATTCTCTACGACCCAACACACAATTGATAGCCTTGTACGAACCCGGTTTATAATAAATACCGCTATGTATTACCCCGCTATTGTGTGATGTTTGATGCGCAGCCACTTCCTTCTCCTTTTCAAGCACCAACACTTTTTTATTAGGATGCATTAAAGTTAACTTGTATGCTGTTGCCAATCCTACAATGCCGCCACCAACAACTATGATATCAAATTTTTCGTTCATAAAGGTTACAATGAATTAAATACTAAATTTGCGTAAAGGTACTACATTACACTTAAAGATAAAACAAATGAAAATTATTTGCATTGGCCGAAATTATGCCGAACACGCCAAGGAAATGAAGGCCGACCTGCCAACAGAACCGGTGTTTTTTATGAAGCCCGATACTGCTTTATTAAAAGATGAAGATTTTTACTTTCCTGAATTCACAAAGGATCTGCATCACGAAATTGAATTGGTCATAAAAATTTCAAAGGCCGGAAAACATATTGAAGAGCAATTTGCCCATAAATATTATGAAGAAATTGGCTTAGGTATTGATTTTACGGCACGCAACATACAGGCTAAATGCAAAGAAAAAGGCTTACCCTGGGAAAAAGCAAAAGCATTTGATAACAGTGCCCCAATAGGAAAGTTTGTGAATAAAAGTACGCTTGACCTGAACAACCTGCAATTTGAATTAAAGATAAACGGCAACAGCAAACAAGTTGGCCATGTGAAGGATATGATATTTTCATTTGATAAGATCATAAGTTACGTATCGCAATTTATAAGCTTAAAAGTTGGCGATCTTATTTTTACCGGCACGCCTGAAGGTGTTGGTCCGGTTAAGATCAATGATAAACTTGAAGGTTACTTGAATGGCGATTCATTTTTAAACCTGAATATCAAATAATTTGAGTCAGGTAAACCCGCATATTGAATTGTATACAGATGGCGCAGCCAGCGGAAACCCTGGCCCTGGCGGATTTGGCGTGGTATTAAAATATGCAGGCAAACGTAAAGAAATAGCAGAAGGTTTTAAACGTACCACCAACAATCGCATGGAACTTTTAGCTGTTATTGTTGGATTAGAAAGTATAAAGAACAAGGATATTCCTGTTAAAGTTTATTCCGACAGTAAATATGTGGTTGACGCCATTAATCAGAAATGGCTGCAGAACTGGATAAAAATAAATTTTAAGAACAAAGCCAATGTAGATCTTTGGTTACGTTTTTTAAAGATATACAACCCGCAAAAACACCATTTTCACTGGGTAAAAGGCCATGCCAGTAATGTGGAGAATAACCGATGTGATGAACTGGCTGTTGCGGCCGGAAAATCGCACCACTTGCATATTGATGAAGGTTTTGTAGAAAAAATTTAATGGATCAACAATTTATACGATCTGTATCTCCCCTCTTCGTCGGTCAGTTTCAAAATATACAAACCATTTAAATTCTCATTTAATGGATATACGTGTTTTGCGTTTAATTCTTTAACAGTATCAATAAGTTTTCCATTTAGATCATAGATCTCCAATTGTTGCACGCTTGTGTTATAAAGTTTTAATTGGAGTTGATGATTTGCGCAAGGATTTACGACCTCACACCAGCTGTCGATCACATGGTCACGTAAAAAAGCCGGTACAATTGCCTGATTCACCGAATCATTTCCGCATGCATTAAACGCTTTTAATGTGATTTGATAAGGCGGATTAGAAGTGAAGGTATAAATGGGATTTACACTTGTTGAACCAAACGACCAATTAAAACTTGTTGCATTGCTTGATGTATTATTGAATTGAAACGTATTTGAAGATATTTGCGAATAAGTAAAACCTGGTTTTGGCTTGGTGCTGCCAATATTCCAAACCGATAAACTATCAAGTACCGTTGAGCCGGAGATACTTTGAATATTTGATGCTTCTATACTTGTTAATCCACCCAAAAAAGTAGCGCCACTGCAATTCTTTTTAAAAATGCTGCTATACAAAACGCATGCGGCCAAATAACTGCCTTGTATGCTGGGGTGACTTTCATCCGGTGAATACAGATCAACCGTTGGATATAAGTTCACATGTTTTTTCCAGGCAACACCAATTGGTGCACAAGTAGCATTGCAACTATCACTAAACATCATATAACTTTCTCTTAAACGCGCCTGCATGCCCGCATAGGTGCACACCGGAGGGTAATTCACACAATTGGATGCATCGCCATTCTTTCGTCCCCATGTCATATAAAACATCACTTCCGTACATGCATTTGCTGCTTTAATAGAATCATTTAATTGTTTAGCATATGGATAGGTAGCGGTCATAACCTGCGCCGGAGAAAAGGATGGTTCCTGACTTTGAGCTTGCAAAATAACCACATCCCAATTGTTTGAATGGATCTTTTGCCAGGTTTGGGAGTTAGAACAATGGTTGGCAAAGGTAAATCCACCAAAAACCGATTGATCGAACACAACTGTATCTTGCTTACTTAATGCCAGATCGGCTAACAATTGAGGCAAGTTATTTGCATAGGTGTAGCTGTTCCCAATGAACAGAACTTTCTTTTTTTGTTGTGAAAAAGCAAACTGACTGAGTAGAATAATAAAGATCAAAAAGCAACGCATAATAACACCAATTCGTTCAAAGTTAATTGATATCTCATTAATAGATGAGTTATTCACTCATTTAAAAACCAGGTTGACTAAAAGGTTCAGATCAGTTTAAAGCTTTTTAAACGATCCATAAAAACATCTTTCTTACGGCGCGAGATCTCGATCTTTGAACCATCACTCATAACGGCATAACCACCATCTTCCTTCAGAAATCGTACCACGTGATTCATATTAATGAGGTTATGATGATGAACACGAATAAAATCCTGTTCCGGTAAAAGCTCCTCGTAATGTTTTAAGCTGGCGCTTACCATTAACTTACGCTTATCGGTCAAATAAAAATAGGTGTAACTGCCATCGGCCTCACAACGCACAATATCTTTTAAATTGATGATCTCATAGGCATTACCTGTAGGCAATGTGATCTTTTGAAAATTATCATCGCTGCGTTTTAATTGTTGAATTAAAAAGTTCAGATTTTGCATATCAGGCGTTTCATTCTTATGCTTCTCAATTCGCGAAACGGCACTTTTTAATTCCTCAACATCAATTGGCTTTAATAAATAATCACAAGCGCTGTATTTAAAGGCGCGAATGGCATGGTTATTACTTGCCGTAGCAAAAATAAGATCGAATTTATAGCCTTGCACCTTTTCCAATAGATCAAAACCACTGCCATCGGGCATGGTAATATCTAAAAACACCAGGTCGGGTTTTAATGATTTGATCTTTTCAACGCCATCCGAAACATTTTCAGCTGTACCAATAACTTCAAGTTGCGGACAATTTTTTTCAATGATCTTCAAAAGCACATCTCTGCTTTTTTGTTCATCCTCAATTATTAATGTTTTTATCATAATTCAACAGATTAAATATACAAATTATAAAATAGGAACATACAATTCAACTCTGGTTCCTGACGAACTTCCATCGGCATTTTCAAGATCGGTTATTTGAACACTATGTTCACTTTTACTGATCTCATTTAAAATACGCAAACGCTCTTCGGTAATTTTCATCCCCAGCGATTTATGTTTGTTACCCGGCATGGTTCGCTTTATTTCAGCAGAACGCTTTCTTCCAATTCCATTATCGGTAATGGTGCAAACAATAAAATTTTCTTCGCTTCGTATCCCAATATGCAACATCCCTTTTTCGGCACGCGGTGTTAAGCCATGTAAAATGGCATTTTCAACATAGGGCTGCAAAAGCATTGGTGGCATAATATCGTAATCCAGATCAACATTGTCTTCGATCTCGATCTTATATTCAAATTTATCTTCAAAGCGCATCTGTTCTAACTCCAAATACAATTTCAACGCCTCCAGATCATCTTCAATGGCAACCGTTGGTTTATCAGAATTATTTAAGATAACCCGCATCAACTTAGCAAACTTATTTAAATACTTAACCGCCTCATCGCTTTTACTATTAAAAATATAATGCTGTATGGAGTTCAATGAGTTAAATACAAAATGCGGATTCATCTGAGCACGCAATGCTTTTAACTCAATTTTACTCACTTCAACCTTTCGTTCAAAATCTTTTTGTTGCTTGTTTTTGATGTTATTTAACCTGATCTTAAAAACAAAATAAACCGCAAATCCTGTAATTGAAATAGTGAGCAATGCAAACCACCAAGTGCGGTAAAATGGTGTTAAAATAGTAAATACAAATGTGGTTGGTTGTTCGTTCCACAACCCTTCGTTATTACAGCTAATGACCTTTAAAGTGTATGTACCCGGACCTAAATTGGTGTATTTTGTGAAGTTTTCCTCTGTTGGCAAACTAAACTCCATGTCGTATCCTTCCAGCTTTTTTGAATACAAAACTTTCTCCGGATTGGTTAAACAAATACCTCTATAATAGAATGTAATATTATTATTGCTAAAAGGAATTTTAATGCCATCCGTTAAAATGGTATCATTATCAGCCAATTTGAATTTGTAAATATTTAATTTGTTTTGATTTTTATTGTGCAGATAATTATTGGGTAAGTGTTTGATCAATCCACTTACGGTTCCGAACCAAACAGTACCATCGGTATCCTCAAAAATACCATTTGAGTTACATTCAATTCCGGCAAATCCCTCGTTTTTACCATAAGATCTGAAATTCAACTTACCGTTATTTTCAAATTCAGTGATGTTTAATTCGCACACACCAATATTTGTGCCTATCCATAAGCAGGTGTTGTTTTTTGCAAATCCTAAGGAGTAAATAATATCTGAAATTAAGCCGTCTTTTTGTGTAATAAATTGATGCGTTTTTGTTTTAACATCAACGATCAATAATCCATTTAAAGTAGCAACGTATAAATATTTTTTAGTGCATTTAACCGAAACAATATCTCCCCTGTCTATCCCTAAAGACTTGCCATAATCAAATATTTCTTTCCCATTATAGCAAAACAAACCTAACTGATAAACTGCAATAAATAAATTACCCTGTTCATCTTCACACATATCATTCACACTAAACTCCTCCTTAGTAGTAGGGAATTTTAAAAACGTGGTGTCTAACTTGTTGTTGGCATTAAACGAAAAAGTTGCCACACCATTTGTACCACCACACCAAATACGATCCTTCCTATCACAATACATTTTAAAATGCGACGATGCCAATTGTTTTGAAACAGGGATTTTCACGAATGTTTCGCCCTTCATTTCAACTATTCCACCTTCAGTATCAAAAAACACTCGGCCATTCTTATTTACGGTTCCTGTTCGGCAAATATTGCTGGGCAAACCATTGGCAATACCATATCGTTTAAAATAACCATTGGTGTATTTATAAATACCGTTGTTCTCACTGCACACAAACAGTTCATTATTTACTTTAAAGATCTCAAAAATAAAAGCATTACCCGGACCATTAATTTTATCGAACGTTGAAAACGAATTATCGCGGTAACGGTAAATACCGCTATGTGTGCCAAACCAAACATTTCCTTCCGTATCTTTTAAAATACAACGAATAAGATTTGAATTGTTATCATAATAAATGTTGTAATAATTGAATTCGTTATTCTCAAATTTTATTAATCCGGTTTGAGAACCGATCCACAATTCATTTGAAGCATCATAAAGCAAACAGCTAATATTGTTATCGATCAAACCATTTTCAACATAATACGAAACAATTTTACCGTTCTTTAAATTCAAAAAGTTCAATCCGTTGGTGGTACCAATGCTCATTACATCTGCCATTGGCGAGAGAGCCAAACAGTTAATATTATTGCTTGAAAGTCCGTTTTTGGTTGTAATGAACGCAACGCTTTCACCTTCCAACTTCATTAATCCTTTGTTGGTTGCGCAGTAAACACTTGTTTTATTTACAATAATGTCATGTATCTCAATACCATTGGTTGGTTCAATGCGTTTTAGCTTCAGGTCTTTATAAGTAAACAAACCGTTTGAAGTACCAATGTAAATTGCTCCTCCTTTTTGATGCTTTAAACTTAAAATATTATAGGCACTCAAATCAATATTCCATTCGGTCTTTAATACCTTTTGATCTTTTAATATATTTAAACCGGCATTTGTACCTATCCATATCCTATTCTCTTCATCTTCACAAAAGGCGTTTACATTATTATCGTTCAAGCCATGTTTTGTTGTGATGTTAGTGAACTCTTTACCGTCAAAACGACTAATTCCGCTATATCCGCCCGTATACAAAAAACCTTTGCTATCTTCAAAAATGGTATAAACCTGTACAAACGGCAATCCGTTTTCGGCACTGTAATTCTTAAAATAATATTGCTGTGAAAATGCAGTAAAGCCCTTACCAAATAAGAGAAGAACGAAGAATATGTTCCTTAACAGGGGCATGATAGCACTAATTTAGCTTTTTATTAATTAAAAGTAAAATTAGAATCATAAGTGGTTTAAATTACTTAACAGGCGTACCATTTTTGGCCAAAACTTAACATCTTTTGTTAATTACATTTAAAGCCTTTTATCGTCAAAATTTCTTACATTTATAGGCTTAAACAAAATTTGAACATGTTTGATATTCTTAAGAAACTATTTGGCACTAAAAGTGAAAAAGATATAAAGGCGTTACAATCAAAAGTAACCGAAATTAACACCATTTTTAAAGGACTGGCTTCGATTAGCGATGATGAGTTGCGTGCCAAGTCAAATGCCCTTAAATTAAAACTAAAGGAAGCTGTTAAAGAGGAGAATGATGAGATACTGACCATAAAGGCAAAGATCGATTCGAACGCAGAGATGGATGTTAACGAAAAGGAAGAACTTTACAAAGAAATTGATGAGATCGAAAAGGAGATCACTAAAAAACTTGAAGGAGAATTAAATGACATTTTACCTGAAGCGTTTGCCATTTTAAAAGAAACGGCACGCCGCTTTAAAGACAATAAGCAATTGGTTGTTAGCGCGAACGAATTTGACACCAACCACGCTAAAACCCATAAAAATGTTGAGATCGCCAATGGCAAAGCTACCTGGAAAAACACATGGATAGCTGCCGGAAACGAGATCACCTGGGATATGGTACATTATGATGTACAGCTTATTGGTGGTATGGTTTTACATCATGGTAAAATTTCAGAGATGGCAACCGGTGAAGGTAAAACCTTGGTTTCTACCCTACCTGTGTTCTTAAATGCCTTAACCGGCAGAGGTGTTCACTTGGTTACAGTAAACAACTACCTTGCAAAACGTGATAGCGAATGGAATGCGCCTTTATTTCAATTCCATGGCTTAAGTGTGGATTGTATCGACCTTCATGAGCCAAACACCGAAGAACGCCGTGCAGCTTACAATTGCGATATCACTTACGGTACCAATAACGAATTTGGCTTTGATTATCTGCGTGATAACATGAGCCGTAATATCGAAGAGCTGGTGCAACGTAAACACAATTTCGCGATCGTTGATGAGGTTGACTCGGTTTTAATTGATGATGCCCGTACACCGTTGATCATTAGTGGTCCAACTCCTCAAGGCGACAGACACGAATTTAACGAGTACAAGCCACGTATTGAAAAATTAGTGAACATTCAAAAGCAAACCGTACTTCAGTTTTTAGCGGAAGCCAAAAAATTAATGGCCGAAGGTAAAGAGAAAGAAGCCGGAATTCCTTTATTGCGTGCTTACCGCGGTTTACCTAAAAACAGCGCGTTGATCAAGTTCTTAAGCGAACAAGGCGTGGCGCAGTTAAAGCAAAAAACTGAAAATTACTACATGCAGGATCAAAATAAGGAGATGCACAAAATTGATGCAGAGCTTTATTTTACCATTGAAGAAAAGAATAACCATGTGGAATTAACCGAAAAAGGTTTGGATTTTATTACGGGTAATACCGAAGATCCAAAATTCTTTGTGATCCCAAATGTTGGTGAAGAAGTTGCCGAAATAGAAAAGAATTTAAAAGACCCAAAAGAAAAGGCAGCTGCTAAGGAAGTTGTAATGCGCGACTTTAGTATTAAAAGCGAACGTATTCATACCGTTAACCAATTATTGAAAGCATACACAGTATTTGAAAAAGATGTGGAATATGTGATCGATAACGGACAAGTAAAAATTGTTGATGAGCAAACAGGTCGTATTATGGAAGGCCGCCGTTACAGCGATGGATTGCACCAAGCCATAGAAGCGAAAGAAAACGTGAAGATCGAAGCTGCTACACAAACTTACGCTACCATTACCTTACAAAACTACTTCCGTATGTACAATAAGCTAGCCGGTATGACCGGTACAGCTACAACGGAGGCTCAGGAGTTTTGGGATATTTACAAATTGGATGTGGTTGAAATTCCTACGAACCGCGCTATTTCACGTAAGGATGAGCAAGACCTTGTATACAAAACACGTAAAGAAAAATACAATGCCGTAATAGATGAGGTTGTGAAACTGGTTGCAGCGGGCCGTCCGGTTCTGGTTGGTACCACTTCAGTTGAGATCTCTGAATTATTAAGCCGCATGTTAAAACTTCGTGGCATTAAACACAATGTATTGAACGCGAAGTTGCATGCTAAAGAAGCCGATATAGTTGCCGAAGCCGGTAAAGCAGGTACTGTAACCATTGCAACAAACATGGCTGGTCGTGGTACCGATATTAAGCTTGGCCCTGGTGTTAAAGAAGCAGGTGGTTTGGCCATCATAGGAACAGAGCGTCATGAGAGTCGCCGTGTTGACCGTCAGTTACGTGGTCGTGCCGGTCGTCAGGGAGATCCGGGTTCATCACAATTCTTTGTTTCACTCGAAGATAATTTAATGCGTTTATTTGGTAGTGAGCGTATTGCTTCACTTATGGATCGCATGGGACTAAAAGAAGGTGAAGTTATTCAGCACAGCATGATCACTAAATCTATTGAACGTGCTCAAAAACGTGTTGAGGAGAATCACTTTGGTACTCGTAAACGTTTGATCGAATATGATGATGTGATGAATGCGCAACGTGATGTGATCTATAAACGTCGTAAGAACGCGTTATACGGTGAGCGCTTGGGAATTGATATAGCCAACATGATCTACGAAGTGCTTGAAAGCATTGTTGCAGAATATAAAGATAGCGCAGACTTTGATGGCTTTAATCTGGAATGTATTCGTTTGTTTGGAATCGAAAGTCCGGTTAATGAAGGCGAATTTAAATCAACCCGCGAAAATGATTTGATCGAGAAATTATTTAATGGCGTTGAAGCACATTACCGCGAAAAAACACATATAATAAGTGAACAGGTATTTCCGGTGATAAAGGATGTTTACACAAATCCGAATAATCAATTCGAAAACATTGTAACACCTTTCACAGACGGTATTCGCGCCATACAAATTGTTGCTAACTTAAAGAAAGCATACGAAACTAAAGGCCGTGATATGGTTTTAAGTTTTGAGAAGAATGTGGTGCTAAACATGATCGACGAATCGTGGAAAGAGCATTTACGTGAAATGGACGACTTAAAGCAAGCCGTTCAAAATGCTGCGTTAGAGCAAAAAGACCCATTAGTGATTTATAAACTGGAATCATTCAATTTGTTTAAAGACATGATCATTAAAACGAATAAGGATATCATATCGTTTTTAATGAAAGGTGGATTACCGGTGCAAGATGAAGAAGAAGTTAAACGTCAGGCCCGATTCACACAAGAACAACCGCAGGAAAAGCGTGAGAAACTGGTTGAGTCAAGAGAAGATGTGTTAACCGACGAAAAAGAAGAACCGCAAAAGCCAAAAATGCAACCAATTCGCGTTGAGCAAAAAATTGGCCGTAACGACCCTTGCACATGCGGAAGCGGTAAAAAATACAAGAACTGCCACGGACAAGGACAGTAATTCAATTATACCATAAAAAAACCTTCCTTAACATAGGAAGGTTTTTTTTTACCATTTTAAACGCATTTTAGTCATTTTAATCGAAAATAACCTCGTTTTGTTAAAAAAAGGGGTGTTTTTTCCTTTTTTTTATAAAAATTACCTTTACTTTTGCCCAACTAACTAAAAACACAAAACAATGAAATTAAATGAAATTCAAGACTTGATCAAGTTTGTTTCGAAGAGTGGCGTAAGTGAAGTTGAATTAGAAACGAAAGAGATCAAAATAGTGATCAGAACACCAAAAACAGCTAACCAAGTGGTTGTTCAAAGTGCGCCTGCTATTGCTACACCTGTTGCCCAAGTTGTTGCACCGGTTGCAAACCCGGTAGTAGCTGCTCCGGTTGCTGAAACTAAAACACCTACTCCTCCGGCTAATAACGGAAACGACGAGTCGAAATACGTAACTATTAAATCACCAATGATCGGTACTTTCTACCGCTCTTCTGGTCCGGATAAAGCGCCATTTATTAATATTGGAGACGAGGTTAATCCTGGTAAAACCGTATGTATCATTGAAGCAATGAAATTATTCAATGAAATTGAGAGTGACGTAAAAGGTAAGATCGTAAAGGTATTGGTTAATGATGCTACTCCTGTTGAATACGATCAACCATTATTCTTAGTTGATCCTTCTTAATTAGTTTATTGTTGTATGTTTCTAGTTTGGAGTTTATAGTTTAATGTTATTGCAACAAAACTAGAAACCCGAAACCAGAAACCAGAAACTTAAAAACATGTTTAAAAAGATATTAATAGCCAATCGTGGCGAGATTGCTTTACGTATTATCCGTACTTGTAAAGAGATGGGGATAAAAACCGTTGCAGTTTATTCAACAGCCGATAAAGATTCGTTACATGTTAAATTTGCCGATGAGGCGGTTTGTATTGGTCCTCCTCCAAGTAAGGAGAGTTACCTTAGCATGTCTAACATCATTGCTGCTGCCGAGATCACTAATGCAGATGCTATTCATCCCGGATACGGCTTTTTGAGTGAGAACGCTAAGTTCAGCGAAATTTGCCGTCAAAATAAGATCAAATTCATTGGCGCAAGTCCTGAAATGATCAATTCGATGGGTGATAAGAGTAATGCTAAATCAACCATGATCAAAGCTGGTGTACCTTGTGTACCCGGATCGGAAGGTTTATTGGAAAATATTGAACAGGCAATTGCCGATGCTAAAAAAATTGGATATCCTGTAATTATCAAGGCAACTGCTGGTGGCGGTGGTCGTGGTATGCGTATCATTTGGAAGGAAGAGGATCTTGCTCCAAATTTTGAATCGGCTAGTAAAGAAGCTGAGGCTGCATTTGGAAATGGCGCCATGTATATGGAGAAGTTCATTGAAGAGCCTCGTCACATTGAAATTCAAATTGTAGGCGATCAATACGGTAAAGCATGTCACTTAAGTGAGCGTGATTGCAGTATTCAACGCCGTCATCAAAAATTGGTTGAAGAAACACCTTCTCCATTCATGACTCCTGAATTACGTGATGCCATGGGTGTTGCCGCTGTTAAGGCTGCTTTATCTATTGGTTACGAAGGTGTAGGAACTGTAGAGTTCTTGGTTGATAAGCACCGCAATTTCTATTTCATGGAAATGAATACACGTATTCAGGTTGAACATCCTATTACTGAAGAGGTAATTGATTACGATCTAATTCGTGAGCAAATTTTAGTTGCAGCTGGTGTGCCTATTTCGGGTAAAAACTATTACCCGCAATTACACGCTATTGAGTGCCGTATCAATGCCGAAGATCCATTCAAAAATTTCGTTCCGTCGCCGGGTAAGATAACTACTTTACATACACCGGGTGGACATGGAGTTCGTGTTGATTCGCATGTTTACAGTGGTTATACTATTCCTCCAAACTACGACAGTATGGTTGGCAAATTAATTACGGTAGCTCAAACCCGCGAAGAGGCTATCGCAAAAATGCACCGTGCCTTAAGTGAATATGTAATTGAAGGTGTAAAAACAACTATCCCTTTCCATTTAAAATTAATGTCAAACGACGATTTTAAAGCAGGAAATTACACGACTAAATTCCTTGAAACCTGGGATTTTAAAGCATAATTTATATCCTTTTGATAATAAAAAATCCCCGTTAAATTTAACGGGGATTTTTTATTTTAACCATCTGATTAATCGCGCACAACAACTATCTTTTCCGTTTGCTTTACATTCTCCCCTTCTATATCTACCTGGTATATTCCTTGTAAATTGTTCGGCAGGTTTATTTTACAAAATCCATCATTTGCTAGTACATGAACCTTGTATACTTCTTTCCCTTGCAGATCGGTAATTTTAACTTCTAACAGTGGCGCGCCTTTTACATAAAACTGAAAAGTTCCTTTATTAGGATTCGGGAATATGACAACCTTTTTACTGTTCTCTTTTTCTTCCTTCATTGATGTAGAAGTGTTTAAAACCTTTACAGAAGCGATCTGTGAATTCTCAGCGGTTCTTGTGATCGTTGAAGTCATGCAACTGGTGGTCATTTGTCCGCAAGAAACACTCACCGTTAAACAAATGTTATATTGCCCCGTTGATGAATAAGTATGTGAAGGGAATAATCCCGTAGAGGTCGAATTATCGCCCCAGTTCCAAACCGCGCTAACAACGTTGGTAGAATATGCAGGTATTGCATTCCAAACAATAGCTGGCATTGCACTCAAATCTTTAACCATTGAAAACTGACTGCTGGCAAAACAAGGCGCATTGGTTATGTTGATCGTTTTGGTGATCAAACTTCCGCAAAAGTAATTAATGGAATCGGTTGCATACAAAGTAACGGTATATGTTCCATTATATAAGAAGTTTTGTGATGGTGGATTTTGTGCGTTAGATGTATTTCCATTTTGAAACATCCAATAAAACGTAGTGGTTGATGATGTTCCGGTTGAATTATTTGAAAACGAAACGTTTGAACCGTTGACCGTGTAATTAAAATTAGGTAATACGCTGCAGGTTTGCGACAATACAGTTATGGAAGCATTATAAATACTGGTACATGAACCGGAGTTTTTTGCTCTTAATTGAATTGGGTATAATGCCGCTGCCGAAAAAGTATGCACTACATTAAAATGACTGTTGAAATAGCTTTGTGGTGTTACATAGCCATAATGCAAGGTATATTGTGTTGCAGCAATTGTTCCTGTTGATGCATTCACGAAATTAATGGTGTTACTATTTAATTGATAGGTGTTAGTTTTAGCGGTTAATGCACATGTAGCGTTATTAATTGATACCATATTGGTATAATTGCTAATACACAAACCGTTTGAGGTACTATCATGCAATAACAGATCCACAACGTAATTTCCATTGTTGGTGTAAGTATGTGACGGATTTATGGCTTGCGAGGTATTATTATCACCAAAATTCCAGGTATAAATTACATTTGAACTCGTAAATGCCGATGTATTAGTGAACGTTACATTGCCATTTGAATTTATTATAAAACCAAAATTGGCTGAACATTGAGCTTTAACTAATACTGCAATGAGTATAGCCAAAAAGGTAAACACATTTTTTTTCATTGTTTTTTTTGTTTAACGGCGTTAAATAGAATCGTAAGATTACAACTTCAGTTTTATATACACTCTGTCTTCCAGTTTTGGCTCGGTGAATGCGTAAACCACAATTGCTTTACCGGAGCGGCTTTCACCATATAACTCAAAACACTTGCCATTAAAATACAAGGAAGTGTTGGTTAAGATCATATCGGCCGTTTCGGTTTTTTGCAAAATGTAGAGTTGATGTGGTCTTATGAGCAATTGTTTATTCAATTTTAACTGACTGCTTTTTTCAAGATCCTCTTTTTTGATCACATTGTAATCTCCTAATAGGGAAGCGATCTTTAAATTTTTGGGATTATAGAATACTTTATCTCTCTCATCGAACTGCACCAGCTTTCCATTATCCATCACACCTATCTTATTCGAATATTTTAAAGCCTCATCGGCTTCATGGGTAATGATCAACAAAGCACTTTTCTTCTTTTTTACTTCCTTAATAATGAAAGAGAATAATTTTTCTTTTAATGGGCGATCTAAATTATTAAACGGCTCATCCAGCAACAGCACTTTAGGAATAACAGTAAGCGCGCGGGCTATAGCCACACGTTGCTTTTGACCAGATGATAATGTTTTTGCCTGTAATTTAGCTATGGGTTGAAGATCCAATAATTTCAATATCTTCTTACAACGCGCATCTTTATAATCATTAGCCAAGCCAATGAGCATATCTTTAATATTCTCTTCAACCGTATGATTATCCAACACATAATAATCCTGGCTCACCAACTTCATGTCTTTATGACCCGGAATTAAATTGTAACTCGGTCCAAGTACATTCTCTTTACCAATATGTACTTCGCCACCGTCGAGGTCTTCAAGTCCGTACAAACATTTGATCAAAGTTGATTTGCCGCTACCGCTTTTTCCAATTAGCGCAACAACTTCACATTCTTTAATTTGAAAGGAAATGTTTTTTAAACCGGTAAATGATGTTTTGGATCTGTAATTAAATGATATGTTGCTAACCTTTAAGATATACTAACGAATTAAGGTTAAATTACTTTTAAGTTTATAGTCTTTGCCATCAAAGCCTTTTGCTTCAACAATGTAATGATAAACACCTGCAGGGCACTCGATACCGGATGTGGTGTATCCATCCCAGCCGCCTTTTATGCCATTCCAATTATACATTAAAACACCCCAACGATCAAAAACCCAAACTTTCATTTCGTAAACGCCTTTTACAACCGGACGAAACATATCATTTATGCCATCATTATTCGGTGTGAACACGTTGGTTAATTTTATATCTGATGCATCATCAATTATAAATGAATAACCTAAAGTATCATTACATCCATTAACCCCAATAGCAACCAATTCAACACTGTATGCGCCGGGTACTGTGTAACTCTGACTAACATCAGTTAACGTTTGAGTTGCAATTGCCCCGCTGAAATTCCAGTTAAAAGCAACCGCATCCTTAGAAAGGTTAGTTAACACTAAATTAACAGGGTATCCAATATCGCTTAAGCTGGCATTGTATGAGGCCTTGGCCGACTTAAAAACCGAAACAAAGGTACTGGTAGCAAAAGTTCCTGAGCTATTTGCTACAAATAACGACACACTGTAAGTTAATGTATTAGCAAATTGAAATTGAGCAGTACCTGAAGCAAAGTTTGGAGTTATTGTAACACCGGCCGATGGAAACACAGACCAGTTCATAGCTGTTAATGAGCCAGTGGTTAAAGTAGAAAAGGTATAAACAGAATTTGAACAAAGTGTACTTGATGGCACAACAATTGTGGCTGTAGGTGCCTGAGCAAACAAAGTGAATTTTGCAATAAGAAGTAGTGCAAATAAGTATAAACGGTTCATACGCATATCCGTTATAAATTTACTAAAAATTCCATTGTGTTTACGCCATCGGCAAAGTCAGTAATAACAGGTGATTGTGAATTACCAAATGGTATGTATCCTTCCCCAACCACACATTGAATTTCTTGCTTGTTTTTCAGTAAATGATCCTGCACATCTTGGGTAGTTTTATACCTCTCGTAAAACACTACCGAAATAGGTGCATGTATTTGATTATCAGACTTTAACATCACAAAATTATTGTCTAAAAAATCAGCTTTATTCAACAAATATATAGCTCTGTTGTAATCGTAATTATTACCGTATTTTTTATTCTCTAAAATATAGCTGTACTCAAATATCCCTTCAAAAAAGTTCTTAAAATCATAGGATTCCGGCACCAACAGCTTCGAAACATTCCTGCAACCTAGGCCATAATAATAAAAAATATCCTTACCCAATTGTTTTATTTCTTCCGGTGTTTCGTTACCCGTTAAAACGGCTAATGAACTTCTGTTCTTACGTATGATATGCGGATACTTTGCAAAGTAATATTCAAAATGACTGGAGGTATTATTGCTTCCCGTTGCAATGATCGCGTTAAAATTAGTAAGCTTCCCTTCACTCATGCGAATGAACTGATCGAACGCGGGCTCATAATGCGTTAACAGTTTTAAAAAGAATGGCAATAACACATTATCGTCGCTCGACATTTTGATCAAAGCAATATTTCCGGAAAGCAACACACATAAAATATCATGAAAACCAACCATAGGAATATTGCCTGCGCATATAATGGCAACAACTTTGGGTTCTTTTTCTTGTTTGCTTATGATAGATGAGATCTCGTTTAAACTTTTTTCATTCAAATAAGATCCGATGTTTTGAATAGCATGGTTAACAAAAGCCTCATCAAACCAGCCATTGTATAATTTCGCAACCTTTACAAGCTCTTTAAGGCCTAAATGTAAATTCGCTTCCTCTGCCCGTGCCTCATCCTTAAAGTGTCGGTTTATAAAATCACCAACCTGAACAAAAGCGTTAATTCTTTGTTTTATTTGCATAGATACTTGTATATTTGCAAAAAATTTTAGATCACTAATTTACATATAAAATGGCAATTAAAATAACTGATGAATGTATAAATTGCGGCGCTTGCGAACCTGAGTGTCCGAATAACGCAATTTACGAAGGAGGCGCTGAGTGGCGCTTTGCTGATGGTACAGGCGTTAAGGGTTTATATAAAGGGAAAAATTCAGGATTAGAAGTAGATGCTGATGATCCTCAAACACCAAAACACATGGATGTGTATTTTATCGTATCTGATAAATGTACTGAGTGTGTTGGCTTTCATGATGAGCCTCAATGCGCGGCTGTTTGTCCGGTTGATTGTTGTATCAAAGATGATGATAATGTTGAAACAGAAGATCAACTCAAATCAAAAAAAGAATCATTACACTTATAAAAAAAGCGGCCTTGAGCCGCTTTTTTATTTTCATTTTGAATTTAGTGCCAGCTTTTCACAAGCTTCCCAAACCAATTGAAATACGTTTTCAAAACCCTCTTCCCCTCCATAATAAGGATCGGGTACTTCATTATCACTATCAGGTTTTGAAACATTTAATAACAGGTCAACTTTTTTAAGATCCTCTTCCGTTTTGGCTAATGCTGTTACATTTGATAAATTGCTTTTATCCATCACATAGATCTTATCAAAATGTCTGAAATCTTCAGCTTTGAACTGACGCGCTCTTAAGGCAGAAAGATCAACTCCGTTCTTTTTGGCATTTGCCACTGTTCTTCTGTCGGGCGCTTCACCCACATGGTAATTGGCAGTTCCGGCCGAATCTATCGTCCAGCCTAACTCATGCTTTTCATTTAAATGCAACATAATGCCCTCTGCCAAAGGCGAACGGCAAATATTTCCTAAACAAACAAATAAGATCTTTTGCATCCGGCAAAGTTATCTTTTACAAATCAAATAAAAAAAGAGTTAACCTTCGCTAACTCTTTTTTATAAAACACACACTATCCTATTTTTTTACAAACCAAAACCGTAGTATGCCTTCATACCATTCGGGTAAACTCCTTCAATTAAAACACCTCCCGATACTTCATTAAAAATATCTTCTGCTTCTTTTACATTACTTACCTTCTTTTTGTTGATAGAAGTTATTATAAATCCTTCTTTTATTCCGGCTCCGGCCAATTTGCTGCCTGCTGCCAAATTTGCTATTTTAACGCCTGACGCAACTTTCAACTTAGCTAACTCATTATTATCTATTTCTTGCAGTGTGATGCCCAGTTTACTCATATTTACCTTAACCATCTCGGTTTTTTTAACCAATCGGGTTGTGTTTTCCAAACTCTTTAACGTAACTGCAAGGTTCACCTCTTTATTGTTTCTGAACAAGCTCACATTTACTTTATCGCCGGGACGGTATTTTGCAATTTGCTCATGTAATTCACTTACACTTCCTACTGTTGCTTCCTGTATTCCGGTAATAATATCTCCTACTTCAATACCTGCTTCTTCCGCACTTCCGCCACTGGTAAGGTTTGTAACATAGGCACCTTTTAAATGTTTGATATTATTTTCTTTCGCAAACTTCGGATCAATGTCTTTAATACCAACTCCGATATAAGCGCGTTGAACTGTTCCAAATTCAACCAGATCGCCAACCACTTTCTTCACAATATTTACAGGTACGGCAAATGAGTATCCTTGATATGCGCCGTTATTAGATGCTATAGCGGTATTTATTCCAATAAGATCACCATTTGTATCCACCAATGCACCACCACTATTTCCGGGGTTTACAGCAGCGTCTGTTTGTAAGAACGATTCGATCGGATTCTTTCTTCCATCAATAATATTGTTTCGTCCTTTTGCACTGATAATACCGGCTGTTACGGTGCTGTTCAAATTAAAGGGATTACCTACAGCCAAAACCCACTCGCCAATCTTAACCAGATCACTATTACCATAAGTTAAAAATGGCAGATCGTTTTCTTTGATTTTAACCAATGCAATGTCGGTTGAGGGATCGGTACCAACTACTTCTGCAGTATAAATACGCTTGTCGTTCAGTACAACTTCAATTTTATTTGCTCCCGCTACCACGTGATTATTCGTTACGATATATCCATCTTTACTGATGATCACACCACTGCCGCTGCCTTGCTGAATGTATTGTTCCTGGCGAGGCGATCCCCCAAAAAACTGAGCGAACGGATCATATACCAAATTGGTTTGCTCCGATTGAGTGGTAATGTGCACAACCGCGTTCAATGATTTTTCGGCGGCCAAAGTAAAATCGGTATTTAACGGATTTGCCGTTGTGCCGGTATAATTGGTCAATTGAATATTTGGCTGTTTAGAACTTTGGATCAAATAAGCCTTACCCGAATTTTTATTCGATTGAATATTAAAAAAATAATTGGTGCCTAAAGCGGCTACACCACCTAAAAAAGCTATAAAAACGCTTGAAACGATCTTTCTCATAAATTATGTTTTTTAAGTTTATAACGTAAAATTACAATCAAACTTACCCTGTTCATTTATTTTTAACAAGGCTTAACTTAGGGTACTGTTTTTTAATTAAATTTACGTTAAAATAAATGCAGATCAAGCGTAAGATACCGAGTTTTGTTTTTGGGGTTTCCATTGGATTACTTATTGGTATTGCTTTTTTCCTTTTCAAGATCGATTCTATTTTCAATAAATTAAAATCATCCATTACTTCAGATAAGATCACGGTTGTTGAACAGAAAGTTGAAACCGATGAAGAAAAACAAAAAGCGAAGAACAAGGAGCGTTTTAAAATAAAGACCAACAATCAATCGCGCGTTAATTACAAAGAGGTTGATAGTATCATTAATTCAGATGCAAATATTAATATTGCGGTTGACCAACTACTTTCCACAAAACAATTAAAAGCTATTGTATTAAACGCATCAACAGAATCGGATACACTTGCACAAAGTTTAGCGGGCGTTAATAACAATTCTATTTCCGATTCTTATACCATTGAGTTTTGGCGCACGCCTTTAAATTCAAAAGGATATCGTTTTATAAAAAACAAGATCATGTTATACGGTTTTACCGATCATAACAATGTTTTACTTTATATTTTAAATGGTCATTACTTTATAAAGAGTTTTGAAGTTGTATACGAGATCGAAAGTAATTCTGAATTTCAGCCTTTTTTACGCGTAAACAATGCTGATGTGCTTTCAAAACTTGATTCGTAATGCTTATTCATTTTTACAAATACCAAGGAACCGGAAACGATTTCGTTTTAATTGATAATCGCAAAGGTGATATTCAATTAACGAACGATCAGGTTAAATTTTTATGCGATCGTCATTTTGGAATTGGAGCCGATGGTTTAATGCTATTGGAAAACGAACAGAATTACGAGTTTAAAATGGTTTATTACAATAGTGATGGCAATACAAGCACCATGTGTGGTAACGGCGGAAGATGTATTACCGCATTTGCCAAACACATGAACATTGTAACCGATAAAGCACGTTTCATTGCAATCGATGGTCCGCATGACGCAATTATTTACGAAAACGGAATTGTTTCATTAAAAATGAGCGATGTTAAAAATATTGAGGTTGGTGCCGATCATTTTTATTTGAATACCGGATCACCACATTATGTGAAACACGTTGAAGGGATTGACAACCTTAATGTTTTTGAAGAAGGAAGAAAAGTAAGATATAACGATCGTTTTAAGGATGAAGGAACTAACGTGAATTTTATTGAACGATTTGATGACCATTTATACGTGAGAACCTACGAGCGAGGTGTAGAAAACGAAACACTTTCTTGCGGAACGGGTGTTACAGCTGCTGCATTAGCTGCGGCAAGTGTTGGATTGAGTACTTCAAAAAACAATTGCGTGGTTAAAACATTAGGTGGCGATCTGAATGTGAAATTTGATAAGGTATTAGAACACACTTATTACAATATCTGGCTCGAAGGTCCTGCTCAGTTAGTATTTAAAGGCTCAATAGACATCGAATGATACCGGCTGAATTTGCTTCGCTTTCAATTCCTACTTTTCCTGCAAATGAACGATCATTAGAAAAAGGGATCTATTTGTGTTTGCTCCATGCAAAGCGCATTCCGCCTCATATCGGCATTATCATTAACGGCAACTACCATTCTTTAACCATAAAAGGTACCGAACCCAATGTGCCATTAAAAGCATTATTAAAAACCATTTCTCAAAAAAAAATTGAGACCATCTTTCTCAAAATTAAATCACACCCTGTATTTAGCGTAGAGCATTTGAACGCTATGTTCCTTGAAATATTAAAACCGTACACAAGTATTAAGAACAATGAACTAACCTGCTTATCGCCTCTCAAAGAGTTCTTTTATGAGTTTTATGCTGTTCCTAAAAGCGATAAGGATATCATCTTTACCTTCATTAACCGCCTTCACAACAATAATTTTATTTTAGAGGCAAATTCATTAAATTTAACATTAGAAAATGATCAGGTTCAGATCCCGGTGTATTCACAAGAGGAACTCAACAGTAAGATCAAAAGCATAAGAGACGAATATTATAACGATTAATGTTTATTAAAGGCGAACATATCTCATTACGTGCCATGGAACACGATGATATTGACCTGCTTTATGAGTGGGAAAACAATATTGAGTTGTGGCATGTTAGTAATACCCAAACACCTTTTAGCCGACATGTATTAAAAGAGTTTGTTGAAAATAGTCAGTACGACATTTATACCAACAAACAATTGCGTTTAATGGTTGTTGAAAATAAAAGCGGCGCCACAATTGGAACAATAGATTTTTTTGAATTTGATGTGCAGCATGCCCGTGTTGGTGTTGGAATTTATATTCATCAAAATTTTACCGGCAAAGGATACGCTTTTGAAAGCTTAAAACTAGCAATTAACTACTGCTTTAATATTTTGCATTTAAAACAAGTATACTCGATCGTTAACCAAAGCAATGCGGCCAGTTTAAAACTATTTGAAAAAGCCGGTTTTGAAAAAACAGGTGTAAAAAAATGCTGGAATAAAACAGCGCTGAATCAATACGAAGATGCCTGGTTCCTTCAATTGATCAATGATAAATAAAATACTTCATAAGTACTTTTTACTATTTGTTATCATTGGAATTAGTATCGCCAGTTGTGAGCATTCCACCGATCAGGCAAAAACAGAAGTAATTCCTTCGTTTCCTGATTCTACCTATTACAATCATCATGATTCGGCCAAATATGTAGGCATGAACACCTGTAAGCAATGCCACCAATCTATTTACAACTCATTCATTAAAACAGGAATGGGTAAATCATTTAACATTGCTACCAAACAAAAATCAATTGCCTATTTTGAAAATGCGAGTATTTACGACAAATTCATCAACATGCATTATAAGGCGTTTTTTGAAAAGGATAGTATGTTCATACAAGAATTTCGTTTAGAAAAAAATGACACCACATACAAACGAACTGAACAGGTAAATTACATCATAGGATCAGGACAACATACCAACTCGCACATACAATCGGTTAATGGGTATTTAAATCAAATGCCAATGACCTTTTATTCGCAAAAACAAAAATGGGATCTGCCTCCGGGATTTGAAAACGGTGTAAATACTCGTTTCACACGAAAAATTGGTTTAGAATGTATGAGCTGTCATAATGGTTATCCTAATTTTGTAATGGGTTCAGAAAACAAATACAACTACGTACCTGATGGAATAGATTGTGAACGTTGCCATGGCCCCGGAAGTATACATGTTCATTTAAAACAAACAGGTAAGTTAGTTGATACATCAAAACACATCGACTATTCCATTGTAAATCCTTCAAAACTACCAATTGACCTGCAATTTGATGTTTGCCAGCGTTGCCATTTACAAGGAAATGCTGTATTAAAAAATGATCATTCGTTTTACGACTTTAAACCCGGTAAAAAATTAAATGATTACATCAGTGTGTTCTTACCCAAATACAAGAATGCAGATGATGAGTTCATAATGGCTTCACATGCCGATCGTTTAAAACAAAGTGCCTGTTTTATAAAGTCGTTCGAACGATCGGGAAATACAAAAAGTTTAAAGCCTTATAAAAGTGCCATGACCTGCATTACCTGCCACAACCCACATGTGAGTGTTCGCGAAACAAATAAAGAAGTTTTTAATGATGCCTGCAGAAATTGCCATGGTAGTGCAAACACAAAACAACCTTCCGAAAAATGCAAGAAACCTTCATACAACACTTCTAATTGCGTAAGCTGTCATATGCCGTCATCAGGTTCAATTGATATTCCGCATGTTAGTGTACACGATCATTACATACGCAAACCGATCAGCAAAAAAGAAAAAAATAAAATAAAGGAATTCATTGGTTTGTATGCAGTAAATGAACCAAAACCAAGCACTCAAACAAAAGCCAGAGCCTACATTCAACAATACGAGAAGTTTGAACAAAAAGCATCATACCTCGATTCGGCAGCATTTTATTTATCTGATAAAACTTCTGAAGACCTTGAAAGAAATATTCACGACCTTATAAAACTTCAGTTCATGAAACAAAATTATCTGCAAATTATTACTTACGTTAACAAATTGGTTGAAGATCATCTTTACCAGGATAAATTGCGCCAAATTAGCTTTGATAACAGAGACGCATGGACCAGTTATCACATTGCAGAAGCTTACTATAATACAGGCAATATCAATAAAGCGGTAAAATGGTTTAGCAAAGCATGTGAACTGGCGAATTACAACCTGGAGTTTAAAAATAAATTCGGGAGTGCCTTAGCACAATCTGGTATGACCAATAAAGCAAAACAGCAATTTGAACTTGTTTTAAAAGAAAACCCAAAAAATGTTCAGGCATACACAAACCTGGGATACATTTCGCTTTTAGAAGGAGATCAAAAAAAGGCATTTATGCTTTATAACCAAGGTTTAAAGATAGATCCTGATAATGAGAATTTATTGATGAACTTGGCAGGTTATTATGCCGCATCAAAAAATAAAATAATGGCTTTAGAAATACTTAACAAAATAATAAATAAAAATCCTAAAAACCAGCAGGCAAAACTGGCATTAAAACAAATACAAATGCTAAATTAGTGTACTTTTCAAATGGCTAAAAAATCAAAGATAACTACTTACATATTACTGATCTTGGTAATTGTTGCTGGTATTGGCGGATATTGGGCATACCAAACCTTTTTTAAATCGAGCATTAAACTTAACAAAGACTATGAATTCATTTACATTCAAAGTGCATACGATTTGAACGATGTTATATACGAACTAAAGGATAAGAATATTCTATCAGAAACCGATAAGTTTGAATGGCTGGCTAAAAAAATGGACCTGGATAAGAACATTCATCCCGGTAAATTCAGGATCACCAACGGGATGACACACCGCCAGATCATTAACCTGATAAAATACAATAAACAAGAAAAAGTAAAACTTTCATTTAATTCGCAGATCCATGATATGGATGAATTTATTGCATATGTGGATGATAAATTAGAATTAAATGAAGATCTGTTGGAAGACTATTTCGAAGATGAAGAAAAACTACAACGCGATTTTAATTTGGATGTGAAAAGTTCATTCGGAGCAATTTTTCCTGAAACCTACGAAATGAGCTGGGCCATTACCCTACCCGATTTTATTGCAGAGCTAAAAAGCACTTTTGATGCCTATTGGACTGATGAAAAACTTAAAAGAGCTCAAAAGAACACAAAGCTTAATTTGAATGAAGTGATCACCTTAGCATCCATTGTACAAAATGAAAGCGGTATTCCGGAAGAACAGCAAAAGATCGCCGGTGTTTATTTGAACCGTTTGAACAAAGGCATGTTGTTGCAAGCCGACCCTACCCTGGTTTTTGCTAATAAGATTTGGGGAACGCAACGCGTTTATGATAAAGATAAAGACAATGATTCGCCATACAACACCTATAAATATAAAGGATTACCTCCGGGCCCAATAAGCTTGGTGGGTGCACAAGCCATTAATTCGGTTATTGATTACAATAAACATAAATTCCTTTTCTTTTGCGCGAAGCCCGATTTAAGTGGCTATTCTAATTTTTCGGAAACATACGAGCAACACGAAAAATATGCTCGTCAGTACCAGCAAACCATGAATAAAAAAGGCATTAAATAATTACAAATATGGAAAGATCAATAGAAGATAAAATAAAATTACTGCAAGATAAATACGCCCAAATGGGTCAGGATATCAATAGTTACCTTGACGGATTATTATTGAGTAATTATTTAACCTACTGGGATTACATTCAGGTAGACACGTTACTTACCTTGCAAAATCCGAAAACCGATTTTCCGGATGAGAAGATCTTTATTGTTTACCATCAGATCACTGAATTATATTTTAATCTGGCGCTTCATGAATTAGAACAAATTGCTCAAAATGGCAAGATCATAGAAAAGAATGGAAAAGATATGGGATGGAAAAAAGAGATCGATGCCAAATTTTTAACCGAGCGTGTAACGCGCGTAAACCGATACTTTGAATCGCTAACCAAATCATTTGAGATCATGGTAGATGGCATGGAAAAAGAACAGTTTTTATTATACCGAATGGCTTTGCTACCTGCAAGTGGATTTCAAAGCGCCCAATACCGTATGATTGAAATAGCGAGTACAGACATGATCAATTTAGTTGACAAAGATGTTCGAGCAAACTACATCAATAAAAATACCCCAACCGAAGAGTTATTTGAACACATTTATTGGAAGAAAGGTGCCACTGAATTGGCAACCGGTAAAAAAACATTAACGCTTGAGCAATTCGAGAAAAAATATTCGGCCAAATTCATCAATATGGCCAAACAATATGAATTAAAAAATGTTTGGAAAAAGTACAAGTCACTTCCGGAAGCCGATCAACAAAATCAGAACCTGATTAATGCCTTGAAGCAATTGGATGTGAATGTGAATATCAATTGGCCACTGATGCATTATAAAAGTGCTGTTCGTTATTTACAACAAAACACCAGCGATATTGCGGCAACAGGTGGTACCAATTGGCAAAAATATTTACCGCCACGTTTCCAGAAGCGTATCTTTTATCCTGAAATATGGACCGAACAAGAAAAAGAAGATTGGGGTCGCGGTTGGGTTGAAACGAATGTTTTAAAAATATAACTGTTCATTAAAAAAATGCAGGAAACAGTATTAGAGATAAGTAAAAGCCCTAACTTTATAGTGATGCAAAACATCACCATAGCTATCGACGGTTTTTCGAGTTGCGGAAAAAGCACCATTGCTAAAGCTTTGGCTCAACGCTTAAATTACAGCTATATTGATACCGGTGCCATGTATCGTGCCGTTACTGTTTATGCCTTGCAAAATAACCTGATCGATCGCTCAAAAAAACCAACCTACGAAGCACTAATTGCAGCTTTACCTCACATTAGCGTGGTTTTTAAATTCAACCCGCATACAAAAACCTCTGAAACGTTTTTAAATGGTGTAAACGTTGATCGTGAAATTCGCAGCATGGAAGTTAACGAGCATGTAAGCAAGATCGCATCCATAAAAGAAGTGCGCGAAAAAATGGTGGCGCTTCAGCGTGAAATGGGCAAGAATAAAGCGGTGGTATTAGATGGGCGTGATATTGGAACCAATGTTTTTCCGGATGCCGAATTAAAACTATGGATGACTGCTGATAACATGGTGCGTGCGCAACGCCGCATGGATGAACTGAGCAGTAAAGGCGATTACCATGATGTGAACGAAGTACTTCAAAATTTATTATCACGCGATCACGATGATATGCATCGAAAAGAAAACCCATTGATAAAAGCAAAAGATGCAATTGTATTAGATAATACAGACCTGAACAAAGAAGAACAACTTGAATTTGTTTTAAAACTAATTGCAGATATGCAATTAACAAAAGACCAATAATCAATTGGGAAAGCATAGCCTTTATAGATCGTTTCAATTTGCTTTTAAAGGCCTAAAACACATTTTAAAAGAGCGCAATTTTATAATTCACCTGATAGTGGCTTTTGCTGCTATACTTTTAGGCTTCATTTTTAAGATAAGTCATACAGAGTGGATTGGTGTTTGTATTTGCATTGCTTTGGTATTAAGTTTAGAGCTGATCAATACATCCATCGAAAAAACGATAGACCTGCTCCACCCCGATTTTAATGAACGTGCCGGTGAAATTAAGGATATGGCAGCGGCAGCAGTATTGGTTGCTGCGATCATTAGTGTAATAATTGGCCTGATAATTTTTATACCTAAGATCTTAGAACTGATCTAAGTTTAAGAAAGCGCTTCCTTTATTGAAATATTTTTTCCGCAATTAAAATGTCCTTTCGGGCATTGTTTATGTCCATGCATGCCGCATGGTCTGCACTCCATTTTACCGGCATCAACTATTTTTGTATATTCAGATAGCGGATAGAAACCAAACTCCTTAACTGTGGAGCAAAAAAATGCGGTAACAGGTGAATTGGTTGCAGATGCCAAATGCAATGGTGCGCTATCATTCACATAATTCATTTTAGCTTTTTGCATTAACGCGGCAGATTGCAATAAACTCAGTTCGCCACAAAGTGAGCTGATATTCTTATGTTTCGAAAGTTGAATTATTTCTTCGGCTAATTTTTTATCACTTGGTGCGCCTAAAATAAATATTGTACTATTTTCTGAAGTTTGATCACAAAGCTCTATCCATTTCTCAATTGGTAATTGTTTGGTGAACCAAACAGATGACGGTGCAATACAAATGTAATTTGTGTTTTGAAGAAGTTTAACTTTCTCAATATCTGCTTGCGTTGGATAGATCTTAGGCAAGAAAAATTCTTTACCGGTAAAATCTTCAATTAGCTGATTGTATCGTTCAACTTCATGTTTACCATCGCCAAACGTATGTTTAGGCGCATGATCCAGCAAATAAGAAAATGGTGTTTGTTTATAACCGGCCTTGTGATGAGCTCCTGAAAACGACGTGAGTAATCCTGAACTGGCAAACCGATGGCAATTGATAACCAGATCGTAATTATTTCTTCGGATCTGAAATAACAATTTGAATAAGTTCTTTATTTTTTCAGTTTGCTTATTCCAAACAAGCACCTCTTTTAAAAAAGGGTGTCCGGTATAAATAGACTCATTTCCTTTTCTTACTAAAATAGAAACAGAAGCTTCAGGAAAATGATGATGCAGTTTTTCCAATAACGAAGACGCTAAAATGGCATCGCCAATAAAAGCCGTTTGAATAACGAGTATGTTCCTATAATTAAAGATAACACTCAAAGATAACGCATATATGATAAATAAAAAAGGGGAGCCAATGCTCCCCTTGAAGAAATAACTTGCTTAAAATTATTTCTGTAGTACAATACGTGAATTAGCAACCTCACCGGATACTAATTTAGCACGTAGTAAGTAAACACCATTATTCAAAGATCCCACATTCATGGTGATATTGTTTGTGTTTACATTATTTTCTGAAATAACTAACTTACCGTTGATATCCAATAATTGAATTGATTCAATAGTATTTGTTGTTTCAATGTTCAAGATACCGTTAGTTGGATTTGGATAAACCTTGGCAGCAATTAAATTATCTTCATTTAATCCTGTACAAGCTGATACTGTAACTGAATAATTCATGGTTGTTCCTGTACAATTTGCATTAGAAGGTAAAACAAATACATTAGCAACACCCGGAGTACCAAAAGTAACATTAGCTGTTACTGTTGAACTTGAAACCGAAGCATTAACCGCAGTCCATTGATAAGAAGTAACATTTGTAACACCATTTACTGCCAATGCAGCCGAATTGCCGGTACAAACCAATGAAGGCCCAGAAATTGAACCTAGACTAGGAGGTGTACCTGATGAAATATTAACTGTAGCTGATGTTCCATTGTTTGATAAATTTGAATCGAATTGTTGAGAATTTAATAAATTAGCATACGAGTATAAAGTTTGTGGTACACTAGAATTAACTGTTCCTAACAGCGTTAAACTTGCTGATGATCCGCTTGAAATTGTTGGTATGGTCCAAAAACCATTGCTATAAACACCGGTATTTGCAATTGATCCATTTAAATTAAACAAAACAGGTAAAGCAGCATTAGCAATAACATTTGAAGCAGCACTGGAACCATTATTCGATATAACAACATCGTACTTAATTTCACTGCCTGCACATAAACTTGTTGATGAAGCTGAAATTGTTACAGCTAATTCAGCTGTTTGAGTTGGAACTGAACCAAAAACCATAGTTCTATTCATTGCTCTTCCATTTACGAATAATCTTCCGTTAAGATCAAAATTGATACTGTATGGTTGATTCATTGACTGTGCGCTAATTCCACCATTTGATGCAATTGCCGTTGTAAAATCCGGTTGTCCAAGCACTACATCAGCATTAGCACCATTTGAAGTAGGAATGGTATTAAATATAGTAATACGATGTTGCATCCACTCACCTACAGCTAATTTACCATCAGGAGATACAGTTAAACCATAAGGTTGATTGAATTTATTTTGTGCTAAACCAGATGTGTTTAATCCAAATCCAGTTTGACCAATAACAACATCTGCAGAAGCACCACTGCTTGTAGGGATTGTATTATAAACTAAAACCCTGTGATTAAACGCATCAGATATCAATAATTTTCCGCTAGGAGAAACAGCAGTATTCCAGGGTGAAGCTAATTGATTAGCTGCTGCACCTGACGTGTTTGTTGTGAACGTTGTTTGACCGATCACAAAATTAGCTGATGCGCCGTTTACATTGGGAATTGAATTAAAAACTAAAACCCTGTTGTTATTATAATCAGATATAAACAACTGACCAGCAGGAGACATGCTTATACCGGTAGGGCCATTTAAATTCGATGCAGTAACTCCTGATGCATTAGTTGTGAATGATGTTTGCCCAATAACAACATCAGCATTCTGTCCATTAACAGTTGGTATTGAATTCCAAATTAATACCCTGTTGTTTCCGAAATCAGATACAATTAATTTTTTTCCATCTGGTGAAAAACAAACTCCGTTAACATTACTACACAAATTCTGAGTACATCCACTAGTTGTAGATGAAAACGTTGTTCGCCCAACAACAACACTTGCCGATGCACCATTAACACTAGGCAGTGAATTATAGATCAAAACCCTTCCTGTTTGAGCACCAACAACAAACATACCTTTACTACTAATATCGGAACAACTAGAATTAACTGTTGTGAATTCATCTGTAACTGTACTGTTGACCGTAAAATTTGCCTGACCAATAACTAAACTGGCGGCTTGAAAATTTGAAAAAGTTTGTTGTGCATTCAACGACGCAAAGCTCATTAAAATTGCACTCAATGATAAATAGATTTTTTTCATGTTATTTAGTTTTAGTACTGCAAATTTATCTAGAACTCAATCTTACCTTATGACAAGAATCATCTAAACACATGACTTTAGAGACAAAAAGAAAAATTGAAAAAATTAAATTGCACAAAAAAAGCAACTAATGATAGTTGCTTTTTAAATGAAATAAGAAATAAAGAATTATACCGCTACATTATACTCACGTAAAGTATCGTTCAAGCTCGTCTTTAGATCGGTGCTTTCTTTTCGTTTACCAATTACCAAGGCACAAGGCACCTGATATTCTCCTGCAGGGAATTTCTTCGTATAAGATCCGGGTATTACAACACTTCTCTCAGGAACATATCCTTTTGTTTCAATTGGGGTTGGTCCGGTTACATCAATAATTTTGGTTGACATGGTTAAAACCACATTCGCGCCCAATACAGCTTGTTTACCAACTCTAACACCTTCCACCACAATACATCTGCTTCCTACAAAACAATCATCTTCAATAATTACAGGTGCTGCCTGCACAGGTTCTAATACGCCGCCAATTCCAACACCACCGCTTAAGTGTACATTTTTGCCAATTTGTGCGCAACTACCTACTGTTGCCCATGTATCAACCATTGTTCCGCTATCAACATATGCTCCAATATTCACATAACTTGGCATCATAATTACACCGGGTGCTAAAAAGGCTCCATAACGCGCAACTGCATTTGGAACTACCCTAACACCTAAGCCTGCATAATTTTGTTTTAAAGCCATTTTATCGTGGTACTCAAACGGTCCAACCTCAATGGTATTCATTTTACGAATTGGAAAGTATAAGATAACGGCTTTTTTAACCCATTCATTCACCTGCCAATTTCCATCTGCCAATGGTTGTGCAACACGTAACTCACCTTTATCTAATTGCTCTATAACCGTTTCAATGGCCATTATTGTACTTTTTTCTTTTAAAAGTTCTCTGTTATTCCAGGCCGCCTCTATAATTTGTTGCATATTTTTTGTTTTTTAGGCTTGCAAGTTACCAAAAATTAGTATATTTGCATTCCAAAATTTAAAAACGGTTCCGTAGCTCAACTGGATAGAGCATCGCACTACGGATGCGAAGGTTTGGGGTTCGACTCCCTACGCTACCACAGCATGACACATACACTCCCCTGATAGCAATGCTGTCAGGGGATTTGTCTTTGTTGGGGCAACACCTGGGGAAACAAATCAAAAAAATACGGGAAACGTGTAAACCTATGCGCATGATGTAAACTTGGCAATATTTGGTACCATACATTTTGTTATTCATTTTGTTAGTCATTTTGTTTCTACTCTTTTACTTCCTTTAATAAAGTGTTTTTCAATCATAATTTAATTAAATAAAATAATAAGAAAGGCATTTATAAAAATGGCAATCAAAGTCCTGATTCATTGCACGAGTGATACCTCTGTCTGTTAATTCATGTTTTTCGCAAATAATGCGATCAAATCCGGCGAAAGTGGTTTTACCGATTGGGGAATAATTCAATTTATTTCTGCCACCCCACTCATTAGGATGAAACCATCCGCATATTTCGTATTGAAAAACGGGATTCTCAAAGCTGTTTACAATTTGCTTTCCTAAAAACCAGCGAACCTCAAACATAATCCCTTCAATTAGAATTTCTTTAGCTGAAATTCTAGAGTAATAATGCGTCGGCTTTATTGGTTGCACCCAAAATACAGCGTAGCCGGAATTATCTGCGCTGGTCTCACAGGATTTAAAATCTATAACAAAATTGTTATTAGTAGCGTCAATTGCTTCTCTATTCCTGTCTACAAATTTGTTATATGAAGATTCAAAAGCCTTTGAAAACAAACTGTGGTATGATTTAGGGTCCACTTTATCTTCGCATAAGGTGGTATCAAAGGCAACAAACTCCTCCCTTTTCCTTTCATATATTTGATTAAATAACTCCCAGCTCATAAAATGATCTCCTTAATTCCAAGTCTTTCTTTGGTTTTTCCATACCCGAAATAATACCTTTCAACAGCCAAATCAAGATAATATAACGGTATCAACCCACAGCCTGCCAAACGGATAATTTGGTCGGCAATTGCCCACTTTTTAAAAGCTTGCTGGGAGCCCTTGTCAATAGAGGCTTCCAGAGGGTCTAAATCCCGTGAAATGAGTTGGAGGAAATCTTGCGAGTTTAGGGCTCTTAAATTTTGAATAAAATCAAGAGGATCTTTACAGAAAACGCTAGAGCGATTTTGTCTAGAGCCAGCATTTAAGCCAATAAGTTCTTGCTTGATGTTTGGATTTAAACCTTCTGGTAATTTAAAATTAAGCACCGTTAATACTTTGCAAACCAGATCACCAGTATTAACAGAATAGAATATTGAATTATTAATAATGTCTGACTTATTAATCGCAAAATTAAAATCTACTTTTTGTTCACCAGGCAATAAATGTGTAAAACATACACGCCCATCTATTTCAACGGATGGATCACTCAAATCAATTTCTGAAATATTAATTTCTAACTGCAATTCTAGTGGAAAATGAGGGTCTGGTAAGAAGCCAGTAAATCTTCTGTTACTATAAAGTTTATTTTCTGAAATGAGTCTCATGCCTTTTTTCACAAATGTAAACATATAATTCAATGTAATCGCTGGCGGTTACAATAAATTTTCAACAAGTTTTGATTTTAGTATAAATTCGTTAATAACCGTTAAAGGTTACATATTTATATTCTTTATATATTAGCAAAATGGAATACGAAATCTTTATAAAAAAACTTGGTAAAAAGATCGCCAAAATCAGGCAAGAAAAGAAGCTAACCCAATCTGATCTAGCCAGGCTTATGGGTTTACCTAGGCAAAATATAAACAGATTGGAGACTGGGACCGTTAACCCAAAAGCACATACTATTTATGAAATGGCTAGAGCAATGAAGGTGCCTGTTGGAGAATTGATGGAAGTTTGAGTTTGAAGTTCCCTGTTGGAAATTTAGAGAGAAACCAGTACATAAAATTTTGAATTAGAGGGTTTAATTTTGCTACAATTTATAGCAAGCATTTATTCATTTCTGTTCTAATTTTAATGCATGAATTCTTTGCCTTTAGTG
>JBKDKI010000009.1:0-3534 GCA_046345155.1 Sphingobacteriaceae bacterium | reverse complement strand
GCCACCATCAGTGTAACTTGCGGTGAGGCGCCTTATACCTATCAGTGGAGTAATGCTGTTACGGTAAGCAATTCAACATTAACATCGCACAGTATCACAGGTTTATGTCCGGGAGTTTACCAGGTAACCGTAACAAGTAGTTGTAATTATACCTATACCACCAGTTATACCCTAACAGGTTCAGCATCTAACTTAACCGTTAATTCCACTGTACAAAATGCTAATTGCACTTCGCTAACGGGCAGTGTTATAATTAATAGTGTTACCAATGGTGTACCAAACTATACTTTAGTTCAAGGTACCAACACACTAGCTGCAGGCTTTAATACACCTTATACATTAACTAATGTAAGCGTAGGTACACATACCTATGTGCTCACAAGCGCCAATGGCTGCAGCACTACTTTTACAGCACAGATACTACCGGGAGGATCACAACCTAACCTATCGGTTATTAGTCCGGTTGCCTTAAATTGTATACCAACAACAACATTGGTATCAGCCAGCACAACACTTGCAGCAAATTTAGTAACCTATACCTGGAGTGGCCCTTCAGTTATAAGTGGAGCAAATACCGCCACTGCCACGGTTAATCAAGCCGGTAATTATACGGTAACCATAGCACAAGGAGCCTGCACCAACACGGCGGTAGTAACTGTTGTTGCTAACACCAACACACCCAACATCAGCATCCTAAACCAGCCAACATTAACCTGTTCCAATCCAACAGCAGTATTAAATGGCACCTCTACAACGAGTGGAGTTAATTACAATTGGTTACCTCAAAACGTGAACACAGCAACAACTACAGTTAACACGGCTGGTAATTATATCTTAACAGTAACTAATCCTATAAATGGTTGTACAAGCTCAAGTGTTGTAGCGGTAACCCAAAACACGCTACAGCCCAATATTAGTATAAGCAATCAGCCCACCTTAACGTGTACAAATACAAGTGCGGTGTTGCAGGGTACGTCTACCACTGCAGGTGCCACTTATAACTGGTTACCTCAAAATTTAAACACAGCAACAACCACAGTAAACACGGCTGGTAATTATACCTTAACAGTAACCAATCCTATAAATGGATGTACAAGTACATCCGTAGTTACCATCACCCAAAACACGCTACAGCCCAACATTAGTATAAGCAATCAGCCCACCTTAACGTGTATAAATATAAGCGCAGTATTGCAGGGTACAACTACCACAAGCGGCGCCACTTACAACTGGCTTCCGCAAAACGTAAACACAGCCACAACCACAGTTAATACAGCAGGTAATTATACCTTGGTTGTAACCAATCCGTTGAATGGTTGTACAAGCACAAGTGTGGTAGCGGTAGTGCAAAATACCACTGCGCCGGTTATTACATCGGCTATTGCCAGTAACAGTTTAACCTGCGTAAACACCAATGCAACCTTAACAGCCACAAGTGCCGGTAATACAATTGTGTGGAATGGCGGTAGTTTAACTAACGCTGCAAACCCAGCGGTGGTAACTGCTGCAGGTAATTACACAGCCACGGCTACAAACCCACTCAGCGGTTGTACCAGCACAAGTGTAGTAGCAGTTACTCAAAACACCATAGTACCGAATGTAAGTGCGGGCCCAAATCAAACGATCACCTGTGCAGTAAGTTCAGTAACATTAAACGGATCATCTACTACAGCCGGTGCAACATTTACATGGACACCATTGAATGTAAACACAGCCACCGCAACAGTTAACACAGCGGGTAATTATACTTTAACAGTAACAGATCCAAACAATGGCTGTACAAATAGCGCAACGGTAAGTGTTATTCAAAACGGAGTACTACCCAACATCAGCATTATCAACCAGCCAACATTAACTTGTACCAATCCAAATGCCGTTTTACAGGGTACCTCCACAACAAATGGAGTAACATACAACTGGTTACCACAAAATGTAAATACAGCAACAACTACAGTTAACACGGCTGGTAATTATACCTTAACGGTAACTAATCCTATAAATGGTTGTACAAGCTCAAGTGTTGTAACGGTAAACCAAAATACTACTGCTCCTGTAATAGCATCAGCACTTGCAAGTAATAGTTTAAGTTGCATAAACACGACAGCAACCTTAACGGCAGTAAGCGCAGGTAATACAATTGTGTGGAATGGTGGTAGCTTAACTAACGCTGCAAACCCCGCTGTGGTAAATACTTCAGGCAATTACACAGCTACAGTAACCAATCCTTTAAATGGTTGTACAAGCACAAGTGTAGTAGCGGTAGTGCAAAACACCACAGCCCCTGTTATTACATCGGCTATTGCCAGTAACAGTTTAACCTGCGTAAACACCAATGCAACCTTAACAGCCACAAGTGCCGGTAATACAATTGTGTGGAATGGCGGTAGCTTAACTAACGCCGCAAACCCAGCGTTGGTGGCTGCTGCAGGCAATTACACAGCCACGGCTACAAACCCACTCAACGGTTGTACCAGCACAAGTGTAGTAGCAGTTACTCAAAACACTATAGCACCAAACGTCAGTGCGGGCCCAAATCAAACGATCACCTGTGCAGTAAGTTCAGTAACATTAAACGGATCTTCAACCACAGCGGGAGCTACCTTTACATGGACACCATTGAATGTAAACACAGCCACCACAACCGTAAACACGGCGGGTAATTATACTTTAACGGTAACGGATCCAAACAATGGCTGTGTGAACAGCGCTATGGTAAACGTATCGCAAAGCGGCACGTTGCCAAACGTAAGTATCACCATCCAACCCACATTAACCTGCCTCAATCCAAATGCGGTACTGCAGGGAACTTCCACCACGGCAGGTGTAACATACAACTGGTTACCACAAAATGTAAACACAGCAACAGCTACAGTTAACACGGCTGGTAATTATACCTTAACGGTTACTAATCCTATAAATGGTTGTACAAGCACAAGTGTGGTTACGATAATCCAAAACACCTTGCAACCAAACTTAACAGCCGTAAGTTCTAACTCATTAAATTGTTTACTAAATACTTCAACTTTAACAGCGAGTTCTTCCAATACATCAGTTGTGTTTGTGTGGAACGGCGGCAGTTTAAGTAACGCTGCAAATCCGGCTTTAGTGGTTGTACCGGCAAATTACAGCGTTACCGCCACCGATCCCATAAACGGTTGTACAACAAGCAGCGTAGTAACTGTATTGCAAAACACCAACACACCACTTGTTACAGCAAGTATAAGCAACCATTTTAATTGCAATAATACCTCAGCGGTATTAACAGCAACATCTACCACAGGTGGATTAAACTACCAATGGACAGCAGGACCATCGCAACCAACCTATACGGTAAATCAGGCAGGCACTTACACCGTAACTGTTACTAACCCAATCAATGGTTGTAACAACACAGCCATAGTAAGTGTAACATCCTCACCTATGTTTACGGCCAATATTACCGTATTGAGTCAGATCAATTGTTTTGGTGCTAATAACGGAGCCTTACAGTTAAATGTAAACGGCGGCAGTATGCCCTTTACTATTACTAATCTT
>JBKDKI010000008.1:0-80479 GCA_046345155.1 Sphingobacteriaceae bacterium | reverse complement strand
GTTTAAAGGTGCTTAAAACCCGCTGTTTTGAATTTGACCATTGAGCTGGCTCTATCTTCCGGCCGGTGTCTATTTTAAAGGCTTCATTATTCTCTCTGAAAAAAGCCCAGATCCGCTGCGGCTTTTTTGCATTATTATCTCTAAGAAAAAAACTAATATTCATGTTATTTATCCTGCTTTAATACGTTAATTTGTTTCCCCATAGTTAAATTTAAAACATTTGTACCACACTGGGAAATGTTAGAGACGAGGGTGAAAACGGGGAAACAAACTGGGAAACAAACACCCGAAAACCTCGTGTAAACCACGAGTGAACTTTTGGAGGCTTTTTAATAAGTCCTTTAAAAACAACACCTTTCGTAAACCTAAAGTCAATTAAAATTCTTATATTTGTTCCTACGGTACCACAACAAAAGCCACTTTATAGTGGCTTTTTTGTTTTAACAATTCCACGAATTAACAAAGTTAGGCTTACAATTTAAGTTGGCATCCAAAATGCTAATGTGTACCTTTACTAAGTTAATTTTAAATTTCAGAGTAATGAGTACAATTCAAGTTCGTTTTATTGATAAAGACAAGGATAAGACCGTGTTTTTTGCAACCTTAAGAAAAAGAGTTGATGGTTACTTTAAGGAAAACAACATTTCGAAGCATTACAATGCTGCCATGGTAACTAAAACGGTTGTTTTACTATTGGCATATATTGTGCCATTTGCAGCATTATTGGCTTTTACACCAAGTTATGGTATTTCATTGGTGCTATGGACCATAATGGGATTTAGTCTCGCTGGAATTGGAATGAGCGTAATGCACGATGCAAATCACGGGGCTTATTCTTCAAGTCATAAAGTAAATTATTGGTTAGGCCACACTTTAAATTTATTAGGTGGCTCGGTATTCAATTGGAAACTTCAGCACAATTTATTGCATCACACCTATACAAACATCATTAAATTGGATGATGATATTGATGATAAACTCATTCTTCGTTTCTCACCTCACACGAATGTTAAATGGTACCACAAACTACAATTCGTTTATGCGTTCTTGTTTTACGGCATTTTAACTTTGTATTGGGCACTATTAAAAGATTTTATTCAGTTTAACCGTTATACCAAAGATGGTGTAAATAAGAACACGCCAGCGGAGAACAGATCAACCATGTTCAAGATCATATTAAGTAAAGTGATCTATTTCTTTATTGTAATTGGTGTTCCTGTATTGTTCTTTAATATTCCATTCGGACAGGTAATGGTTGGCTTTTTGGTAATGCATTTTATTGCCGGCTTAGTGCTAACAACCATTTTTCAATTAGCTCATACAGTTGAAGGGACAACACATCCACTACCAAACAGCGAAGGTACTTTAGAAAATAATTGGGCTGTTCATCAATTAAACACAACTGTAAATTTTGCGCGTCATAATAAATTCCTATCATGGTATTTGGGCGGATTAAATTTTCAGGTAGAGCATCATTTATTTCCAACCATTTGCCATGTGCATTATCCTGAAGTAGCCAAGATCGTTAAGTCAACCGCAGAAGAATTTGGTGTTCCTTATTTAGAAAACAAAACCTTTTGGGAAGCTTTAGGTTCACATGTTCGCACATTACAACGTTTTGGCAAATTGCCTGACATTAATGAAGCTTTAGCTTAATTAATCATTCATATCTTATCATACAAACGAGTCTAAAACGGTTTGGTACAATTTTTATCCAAATCATTTTAAAATCTATACATTTGACCTAATTGAACAACTAAACTATGAAAAAATCATTCCTTTCTTTCGTATTCATTTGCGCTGCTACTTTATTTTCAACGGCCCAAAACAAGCAAAAGAGTAACTCCAATACCTCTGATAAAGGTCCACATGCCTTTAAAAAAGGTGGTATAGATCTTAATCTCGGACTAGGTTTAGGTTCAAACTGGGGCAGACATTATGCCAGTTATATGCCACCATTATCTCTGGCTGCTGATTTTGGTGTTACTAATAATGTAAGTATTGGAGGTTTTTTGGCGTATTCACGCGCTAAATGGAAGTATGTTGGAAATGATGTTCATCAGGGAAATCTTTATAATTACAGTTATTCCTATAATTATAAATTTTATATTGTTGGTGTAAGAGGTGCTTACCATTTTGGTGATCTCATAAAAGAAGAAAAATTAGATGCTTACGTTGGTGGTATGCTTGGTAATTCTTTCTTAAGATATTCTTTCACTTACGAAGACCCTTACAAACAGCGCGTTGATGTTTACAGTCAATCATACGGCGGTGGATTTGTTTGGGGCTTATATGGCGGAGGACGCTATTTTTTAAGCGACAATATTGGCTTATATGGTGAGTTTGGCTGGGGCGTGTCTTATGCAAATATTGGATTAACAATAAAATTAAAATAAACATAAATGATGATCAACAAATTAAAGCAATTTGGCGTAGCCTTATCAATTATTGGCACCTTAAATGCGCAAACCGGAAAAGACCCTTATGTTTTATATAACATTAAAGGCGAAAAAGCTAATTACGAGCAATTGCTGGCTGAAGCAAAAAAGGCTGATATTATTTTATTCGGCGAATTGCATGACAATCCTATTTCACATTGGTTGCAAAAAGAATTGACCAACGATGTTTACAAGGAGAAAAAAGAAAAACTGGTGTTAGGTGCCGAAATGTTTGAAGCAGATGATCAAATTGCAGTTAACGAATATTTACAAGGTAAGATCAGCGAAAAAACGTTTAAAGACGAGGTGAAATTATGGAACAACTTCGCTACAGATTATAAGCCGTTATTGGATTTTGCAAAAGCAAACAAACTTAACTTTGTTGCGGCTAACATTCCACGCCGATATGCCAACTTAGTTTATAACAAAGGTATTGCAGCATTAGACAGTATTGATAAAGAAGCATACAAATGGATAGCGCCATTGCCAATGAAATATGATGGTAATTTAAAATGTTACAAAGATATTTTAGAAAGTGCAGGCGGACATGGTGGAGATAACTTGCCAAAATCTCAAGCCATTAAAGATGCAACCATGGCGCATTTTATTTTAAAGAACTGGACCAAAGGACAAACCTTTATTCATTACAACGGTGCTTACCATAGCAATTACCACCAATCAATTGAATGGTATTTGAAACAACAAAACCCTAACTTGAAGGTGATGGTAATTTCTTCTACTGAACAAAAAGATACCGGTAAATTAGAAGCTGAATCGGTTGGCGCAGGTGATTTTATTATTTGCACACCAAGCAACCTTACAAAGACCTACAAATAATTAAAACAATGTCGCCCTTCGACTCCGCTCAGGGTGACCTTGAATTTCATCCATAAAAAAAGCCCTATCAAATGATAGGGCTTTTTTATTTATTGCAAACTCCTACTCTATTCCAAAGAAAGAAAGGATATGTCCTAACTCCGTGTCATTACTGAACGATAATGTAATTTTTCCTTTACCATTGGCGCCGCGCTTAAATGTATAGCTCTTATTAAAAATAGCATCCAGTTTTTTTGCAACCGCCTTATCTTCTATCGTTAATGGTTTTTCAACCTTGGTAACCTTTGGTGTTAACTTTAATTTCTCTCCTCGCGCTAAGTCTTCGATCTGACGAACAGAAAGATCTTGTTCTAAGGCTAAAGCAAAAATAGCTAACTGACGATCTTCATTATCAATGTTGATCAAGGCCTTTGCGTGCCCCATAGTTATCTCGCGATCACGTAATGCTTTTTGAATTGGAGCAGGTAACTTTAATAAACGTAAGAAATTAGTAACGGTACTACGTTGCTTACCAACTTTTTCACTCAATTGTTCCTGAGTTAAATTACACTCGTCCAATAAACGCTTGTATGATAATGATACTTCGATCGGATCCAGATCTTCACGTTGAATATTCTCAACCAAAGCCATCTCTAACATCGCTTGATCATCAGCCACACGAATGTATGCAGGAACTTCTTTTAAACCGGCCATTTGTGAGGCACGGAAACGACGTTCACCTGAAATAAGCTGGTATTTATCATAACCTAATTTACGAACCGTTAATGGCTGAATAATGCCATGTTGTTTGATGCTATCTGAAAGTTCCTGTAATGCGTTTTCTTCAAAATTACTGCGGGGCTGAAACGGATTTGTTTCAATATCCGCGATCCTAATTAATGCTACTGTATTTACAATTGGTGCACCTTCTCCAACGTGACGGGTTGTAATATCTGTTTTTGCATTTTCCAATAATGCACTTAATCCTCTTCCTAATGCCGGTTTTTTGCTCATGTCTCTTCCTACTTCTAAATTCTAACTTCGTAAATCTTACTTCTAAATATCTTCGCTTAATTCTTCTTCTTCACTTACACTAATTGTACGGTTCTTATCGGTGATCTTTGTCATACCATTGCGCTGTAAGATCTCACGTGCAAGGTTCAAATAACTGTTAGCGCCTTTACCTGCAACATCGTGCATAATGATGGTTTTACCAAAACTTGGTGCTTCTGCTAATTTGGTATTACGGTGAATCAAGGTATCAAAAACCATGTCCTGAAAATGTGTTTTAACCTCTTCAACTACTTGATTTGCTAAGCGTAAACGACCATCATACATAGTTAATAATACACCTTCAATATCCAAATTGGTATTTAAGTGTGTTTGAACAATTTTAATTGTTTGCAACAACTTACCCATTCCTTCTAATGCAAAATATTCACACTGCACCGGAATGATAACACTATCAGCAGCTGATAAGGAGTTAATAACGGTTAATCCTAATGAAGGGCAGCAATCTACAATAATGAAATCGTATTTATCCTTGATCTTATCCAAGGCTTTTTTCATCATGAATTCACGATTGGTTAAGTTCACCAGTTCTAACTCAACACCAACCAGATCAGCATTTGTAGGTAATAAAAACAAGTTTGGCGTATCTGTTTTTAAAATCACATCTTTTGGATGCACGCTATCAATGATACACTCATACAATCCGGCCTTTACATTTGCAGGATCAATTCCTACACCTGATGTAGCGTTTGATTGTGGATCGGCATCTACCAAAAGTGTTTTGTATTCCAACACCGCTAAACTGGCAGCCAAATTAATTGCTGAAGTTGTTTTCCCTACTCCTCCTTTTTGATTTGCAATTGCAATGATTTTTCCCATTTTATATTCGCTATTTAGTTCTTAATTTATTTTTCAATTTGCTCGCCAATATTCATTAACGTTAGCTTTTTTCCTGAGCGCTCAAACTTATGTTTGGCCTCATCCTTATCAATTTTAATATACCCAAACGTATCATAATGCATTCCTACGATATCGTTACAATTAATAAAATCGCAGGCAATAATGGCATTATCTACACCCATCGTAAAATTGTCGCCAATAGGTAAAAACGCAAAGTCTATTTCTCTGTAATCACCAATTAACTTCATATCATATGAAAGTGCCGTATCCCCTGCGTAGTAAAAATTCCCCTCTTTACTTTCTACCACAAATCCCATTGGATTACCGCCATAAGTTCCATCAGGCATGCTGCTACTGTGAACGGCCGAAACACACTTCACATTCCCAAAATCCAACTTCACCTTTCCGCCAATATTCATCGGATGTGTATTATCCACGCCTTGCTTCCCCAGCCAAACATGTATTTCCCAGTTGCAAATAACTTTAGCACCCGTTTTTTTGGCTAAAAACACGGCATCTGCAATATGATCCTCATGTCCATGACTGATCAAAATGTAATCTGCTTCAACCGAATTAATATCAATTTTACTTGCCAACTCATTTGGAGATATAAAAGGATCGAACAGTAATTTTTTACCGTTCAGTTCTACCCCAAAACAAGAATGTCCATAATATTTAATGTTCATAAAAACGCAACAAAAACTGGCTTTGCTTGTTTGTAAAGTTAACCTAATATGGCAATCTTCATAGGCTGAGTTTTGAACAAGAATGAAGGTTTAAATTGTAAAACGTGTTGATAAATTTTATGGAAAAGATCATTGTTTTTAGTTGCACCAATCGCCCGCAAAGTTACACCAGTAAAGTAAGTAAGCTTTATTTAGATCTATTGAAAAACAAAGGGATTGAGTGTGAATTATTTAGCTTTGAACACTTACCAAAGGACATGATGTTTACCGAAATGTTTGGAAACCGCAGTACCGAATTTGAACAGCTCATTGCAAAATTTATACGCCCTAATAACAAATTTATTTTCATAATGCCCGAATACAATGGTGGATTTCCGGGCATTTTAAAGGTTTTTTTAGATTGTGTGCACCCGAGAGAATGGACCGATAAAAAAGCCTGCCTGGTTGGTGTTAGCAGTGGCCGAGGCGGAAATATACGCGGATTAGAACAACTTACCGGCGTTTTAAATTACCTGAAAGTGAATATTTACCATCACAAATTACCAATATCCCTTATTGATAAACACATGAACGAAATGGGCAATTTTACTGCACCCGAACAATTGAAGATTTGTGAGATGCAGTTGGATGGCTACCTTAAGTTTTAAAACAAAAAAAGAGGCCTTTTAGCCTCTTTTTTTTAGATCAATTTTTTTTATTCGGTTGCACCTTCGTAAAAACGATTGTACTCTCTAATAGAGTTGGCAACTTTTGCCGGTGTAAAGGTGAATTTATCCAGATCATCATGGATCATTGGCTGATCTTTCATGTATGGTTTTAATTCCTTCTTATAAAATTTCGGGTTTAATTTTTTTAATTCTCTTAGATCTTTATTAGCCTCATCAGCCTTGCTATCCTGAATAAAATAATCAGCAACAATAGCGCCATCACTGGCATACTTGAACTCCATGAAATTTAAACGTCCTTTTGCCATATATTTTAAGTAGATCTCTTCTTGTCCGGCAATATTAGAAGCCACAAAATGGTTATCACCAAAACCGTATGCTCTTGCTTTTTTAGAAGTAACAACGGTTACCTTAGTAGCGCCTTTTGGAAAAAAGTTAATGCTTCTGTAAAGATCGCCTTCATTTTCCAAATTAGTTTGAATATCACCTTTTACGGTGTCACCTTTAGCTGTAACGTAGTAGCCAGGTACTAATTCAGGGGCCATAGCCGGACCTTTACCTTTTTTTCCGGGTTGTGCAAAACCAATGGTTGCAACAGTAATAAAAACGATCGAAAGTAATTTTTTCATAGCTTGAAAATTTAAACGTAAATATACTTGATTATACTTAAAGTTACAATAATTGTGCCACAGGAACACAATTTTAAGATAATTTAGGTATTCTAATTTTCTATACTTAAGCGGCCCTGCCGCCAATAATCAACTGCCGTATACCAAGGCTCTTTGAACATATAGGAGCGTTGTAAAATGTAATCGTTACTAGAGAAAGGGTTTTCAGTGCGTTTAAAAACAAAACGTAAGGAGTTCACATCAGCCTCCGGACCATACACCCAAATTTCCTCACTTTTACTTTTGTAAATATTAATTGGTTCACCAAAAATTATGGAGATCATTCCCCTATCCGTTTTCCAACCTTGGGTATAGCTTGTAAAGCGTACATTGGCTTCCTTTACTCTGCCATAATATTTTTTCAATAGTTCTTTAGCGCGTTCATTACTTCCGGCAATATTCAACCAAAAATGATCAATACATGCCTTTTGATCGCTTGAATTCTTGCATGTTTCAAACTCATCCCTGCTCATAATATACCGTGTACAATTGATCATTTCATCAATATCGTTAACACCCGGATAGGAACGCTCAAATGTAAATAATGAAATTCCGTTATAGCCGCCCTGATCAGATTTAATGTGGTAAAACCCTTTAGAAGGCATATGAATTTTCAAATTCTGATCTAATATCACCTTAAAGCTACTATCGGGTTTATATTTAAACTCATCGGGTTTTTGATTGGAAAAAGGCGGTAATGCGATCTTAAAATCTTCCAAAAAACAATCAACATATAAATAATCCTGTTTGTTTCTTTCCGATTCAATTACCAGCTCTTCGCCGGTATAAAAAGTGTTCTTAAAAGCCAAACGCTTATTTTGATAAACAAGGAAATTTTGATCAACGCTCTTGTTGCTCTTGTTGACCGAAATAGACTTTGTATGTTTTAAATTCTTATTTCTATCAACCACCCAAAGATCTAAATAACCATAACTAAGCTGTTTAACTTTTAAAACAAAACTTCCTTCGATCACCTTTTCATCATTTACTTCCGGAAACTTTTTAAGCAAAGCCACGGATGCACTGTCAATGATAGTTCTGCTATTAATATCGGGCAGGAGTTTGCAGGAAACCAATAAATTTGAATAAAAATTTTGTGTGGTATCTAAACGCTTGTACATTAAATTTTCTGTTGCAAGGCGAAAGTAAATTTTTGTGACAGAATCGTTGATGTGATAGGCTGTAACATCCATATCCACTTGATTTTTATCATCGGAAAAAGCGCTGTTCTTAGAAGGCTTTGAATTATACCCATTAATTGAACGGCAACCTGTTATGGTAAGAATGCCCACTGTTAATGCGAAAAAAACTATATACCGTGTAATTTGCATGCCTATTGTAAAAGTAATATAATTTACTTTAAACATTCAATTGAGAGACCTTTTGTTAGACAAAAACATGATAAAAATCTACCAAATTAGACTAAGGATAAAGCAACTTAATTAAATAATATTGGCTACCTTTAATCCAATACAATTTTAAAGATCATATATGAATTTAAAGATCAATATTTGGAAGATAATTGGCGTTGTTCTTTTGCTTTTATTGGCATTCTTCTTTTTTAAGATCGTTATTTATGTGATCATTTCTTCTATACTTTTTTTAATTGGCTCACCCATTACTCAACAGATCGAACGGATAAAGATTGGTTCCAAAAAAATCCCTGATGCCATTGCTGCCCTAATTACATTGGTATTCATTGTTTCTGTGATCATGTTATTATTTAAAATGATCGTACCACCACTTATAAAACAAGTTGATTTGCTTACCGAATTGAATTTTTATGATGTAGTACATAATATTTTGATTCAATTTCCGGCAGTAAACGATTCCTTAAAAAGTTTTGGTAACGAAAACGACCTGAAAATGGCCATTTCAGCGCAGCTTAGTGGGTTTTTAAATTTCTCGAACTTTAGCTTGATATTGGATAATTTGGTGAGTTACACCGGTACTATCATAGGAGGCACTTTATGTGTACTTTTCATCACCTTCTTTTTCTTAAAAGATGAGCAAATCTTAAAGGATAGCATTATGACCATAACGCCATCCAATTCCGAAAATGCCATCAGTGAAGTATTAAAAACATCTAAAAAAATGCTCAGTAAATACTTTGCAGGATTATTTATAGATATGCTAATTGTTGGAACATTATCTGGTTTTTTAATGTTCATATTAGGTATTGATAATGCTTTGATCATTGGATTTACAGCAGGTTTACTTAACGGCGTGCCATATATTGGAAGTATGATAACCATGCTGGTTGCCGTGTTCTTAGGAACCAGCGGTTGCATTGCTCATGAAGAATATGCAATCATAGGATCGGTTATCACCAAAATATTTTTTGGCTTGTTAAGCATTAATTTAATTGATGGTTTTGTGATACAGCCATTTATTTTTTCGAGCTCAGTTAAAGCACATCCGTTAGAGATCTTTATTGTAACACTCATGGGTGCAATTGCCGGGGGTATTGGTGGCATGATCGTTGCGCTGCCAGCATATACCATTTTACGAATTATTGCCAAGCAGTTTTTAACTCAGTTCAAATTCTTTAAAAAAATAACCGAAAATATTTCCGAATAATGAAAACCACATTAAAATTCTTAACTACCCTTAAGAATAACAATAACCGCGATTGGTTTGAAGCAAATAAAGAGCAATATATTAGATCAAAAGAAGAGCTGGAAGAAATAGTGGGTAAACTCATTAACGGAACAAGCAAATTTGATCCACTGGTAAAAGATCTGGAGCCAAAGAATTGTATCTTCAGGATATATAAGGATGTTCGATTCAGTAAAGATAAAACACCTTATAAAACCAACTTGGGTGCGAGTATTACACCAGGAGGGAAAAAGATACAAGCGCCGGGTTATTATTTTCATGTTGAGCCGAGTAAATGTTTTGTTGCAGGTGGATTATACATGCCAACACCCGAACAATTAAGTGCGATACGACAAGAAATTGATTACAATGCCGATGACCTTTTGAAAATATTCAAAAGCAAGGCATTTAGTGCCAATTTTAATGGTTTGGATGAAATAGACCTTTTAAAAACTACACCTAAAGGATATGAAAAAGATCACAAGCATTTGAACCTGTTAAAACACAAGCATTTTATTGTGAGTTACGATCTGAAGGATAAAGATCTATTAGATGCCAAAGCGGCAGATAAGATCATCAGTGTATTTAAAAGCATGTATCCGTTCATGGAATATTTGCGCCATGCCATTGAGAAATAAAAATTATCGTAAAAATTAGTACAGATATTAAAAAATTAGTACTTTTGGGCCTCCTTAAATGGTAGATGTAGCTCAGTCGGTTAGAGCACCAGATTGTGGTTCTGGGGGTCGTGGGTTCGAATCCCATCATTTACCCAAAAAATTAAACCTTGTGAAAACAAGGTTTTTTTGTTTTTATAAGTTTCGTTATCAAATACATTTTAATAAGCCTAGGTTATTAAACAATATCTTTTGCTATTTTTAGTTTCTCTTAAACCGCATTATGTTACAAAAGATCATACAAAGTTTAATTACCAAAGGCAGTGTTGCGGTGGTAAACTTTTTGATCTTGATCGTAACCTCCAAATACCTGGGTGTATCTACCAGAGGCGAAATAAGTTTGATCATCTTGAACTTAGCAATTGTTCAACTTATTAATGAAGTATATACAGGTTATAGCCTTGTACATTTTATTTCGAAATTCAACATCAATAAAGTTTATTTAAATGGCATTGTGTTTACACTGATCGCTTGTGCCATTACCAACACCATGCTTTATTTGATGAACAAGCAACCCGAGGGCTATGCCACTATTTTATTCATGCTTTCCATCATCATCATTTTGAACACCTTTAATTGTGTGATCATTTTATCAAAGGAGTTTTATAAGATGTATAATTTTTTAAGCTTCTTTCAGCCTGTTACCTTGCTTTTGGGCATATTCCTGTTCATGAACGTTTATCACATTTACACATTGGATGCATTTATATGGCCCTTGGTTATCTCATTTTCTCTTTCCTTTCTTTTATCATCTTATTTTATTTTTGCCTATACCTTAAAACACGAAACAAAAACGGAGTTTGAATTAGCACCGATCATCAAAAACGGTTTTTTTTGTCAGTTAGCCGTTTTAATGTACATATTAAGTGGGCGTTTAAGTTATTATTTACTGGTAACCAAACCGGATGTGGGATTGTATTCAACCGCCTCGTCGCTTATCGAATCGGTTCTTATCATCACCAATTCCATCACACCAATTTTGCTTTCAAGAGTTGCCATTTCGGGCAGCAATCATAAAAGCATACAATTCACCTTGATCTTTGCAAAGCTTTGTTTTGTATTTAGCACCTTGGCTGTTGTTATACTTTACTTCATACCCAATTCGTTATTCACTCTCCTTCTCGACGATTCCTATGAATCGAGCAAAGAGATAATGATGTGGCTATCGCCAGGTATTATTTTCCTTAGTTTTTCGGGTATCATCAGTCATTACTATTCAGCCATCGGCAAATTAAAAACGGTTAGTCTTTATAATTCCTTTGGCTTTATTATAACCATTATACTGGCACCTATTCTGATTAACAAATTTGGCATTGGCGGTGCGGCTTTAACAACCAATTTAGCCTACTTCATCACTTTCCTGGCATCCTTGATTATGTTCATGAAAAACACAGGATTGAAACTTAAAGATTTTTTTACCGTTAAAGAAGATATTAAAGCTCTGAAAGAGATCTTTTCAGGAAATTAGTTTGATCACATAACTGATCATCATGATTGCTGCTGATACGATAAAGGCGTACATCACATAAAATGCGCCCGAACGAAACTTAAATAACAGTTGGCTCACTAAAAGTAATAGCGTCATTAAAAACGGAATAAGCGCCGGATAGAGCTTAATAGATTGCCAAACCTCGCCTTTTAATAAAGCAACAAATGCCCGTTGTGTTCCACACCCCGGGCATTCAATATGAAAGTATTTAACAAACACACATGGAGCCATATGTGCTTCAAGCCATTCGATCATTAGTGCACTTGGCCAAATGGCATCATGGTTAAAGCTGTACCTAAGAATGCTAATACAACAATAACATAAATTAAATACAAGGCGCTTAAACTTAAACCAATGATGGCACAAACTCTACCTGCCTTTAAATTATTATATGAAGAAACTTCAAACTCCTGCGGATTAGCTCTATATATGACAAGATCCTTATTAGCCAAAACCAAGGCAATGATACCACAAGCTAAACCAACTATGCCATAACAAAAACAGGTAGGTATTGAAATGATACCTAATACTAAAACTGCTACTGCATTTGGTAATTTTTTTTGTGGCAAAAATCCATTGCCATTATTAGGATTTGAAAAATTCGGTTGCGGGTTGTTTGTGTTTTCCATTTTATGTTTTTTTTATCTGTTACTAAAATAAACCTTTTTATTAAAAACCTATTTTAAAATAATTAACAAAAATTTGTGACAAACTAATTGTAACCAAAAGCGAACTTTTTTAAATGAATACCGTAAAAGAATATAGATAAAAACAAAAAATACCCGAAACCCTCATCAAACATAGGTTTGGAAGGGCTGGTCAAACAAAATCAATTAAATAACAAAATCAATTAATAATTAAAAAACAATAAAATGAGAACAACAAACATTACAATGAACAGCTTGAAAGCACTGATAAGAAAAACACTAACCTGCTTAAAACTTATTTCTTATGAAAACAAATTTACTAATAACAGCCTTATTGGCATTTACCATTCAGGCAATGGTAACAGGCCAAACACCCGCCAACCAAGTAGACACCTACTCGGCTGAGTATTGGATAGCATATTCCAATAAATTAAACTTAACTGATGCTGAACGAAATGAATTTCTTCAGGCAAAAAGAAAAGCGTCCTTTCAAAAAAATGTAAGTACTACCCTATCAAACATTACCACCAAACCTAACGGTAATGATCCCAACCAATTGCAAGCCATTGGCTGCAACAACATCGATTTTGAGGCTGGGAACTCAACAGGATGGACCCTATCATCCGGATTTCACCCGATCTTTAACCCTAATGGATGCTGCCTTAACCCGGGCGGTCAGCAACTTGTTGTTACAGGTACTGGCGTTGATCCTTTTGGTGGTTTCCCTTTAGTTGCTCCCGGAGGAAATTTTTCGATGCGAATTGGCAACAGCGGAACCGGTGGTGAAGCAGATCGCATTCAACAAACCTTTTTTGTTACCGCAGCCAATGCCAATTTCACTTATAAATACGCGGTTGTATTCCAAGATCCCGGACATGTTGCATCTGAACAACCTGCCTTTGTGGTTGAAATGTTTGATACAACCAATACCGCCATACCATGCACTTATTATAATGTAGCAGCCGGTCAAAATATTCCGGGCTTTTTAAATTCCAATACCAATGGCGTGGTTTATAAACCATGGACCAACGTAATTGTTGATTTAACCAATTACATTGGGCAAAATGTTACCATTCGCTTTACAACCTATGATTGTGCTTTGGGCGGACATTTTGGATATGCTTACGTTGATGGAAACTGCGCAGCTTTTCAAACCACATTACCCGATACACTTTGTGTTGGACAAAGTAAAGTGCTTTGTGCGCCAAATGGTTTTGGATCGTACTATTGGGTTGGTGGTAATATAACCGGACAAACAGCACAATGTGTTACGGTTACTACTCCAGGAAATTATGCAGTTCAAACAACAATGGTTACAAACTGTCAGGGACCAACATTTAATTATCCGATACAAAATCATCCAACACCAAATGCTAATTTCAATATTGGCAATAGTAACAATACATGTAACCTAAGCGTTAATTTTAATAATACTTCCAGCATGTCGTCAGGAAGTTTAACAAGCTATTTTTGGAATTTTGGAGATAACACCACCTCTACCCTTCAACAACCTGTTCATACCTACAGCACCTTTGGTACCTATACTGTAAGCTTAATTGTATGGTCAAATAAAGGTTGTTATGATACAACCACTCATGTGATCACTATCAATCCTGGGCCAATGGTTTCCTTTACCAACCAAGCCATTTGTTTGAATTCGAGTGTTACTTTTACCGATAACAGCAGTGTAACACCCGGCAATATTGTTTCATGGAATTGGAATTTAGGGAACGGTAATTTCTCAATATTGCAAAATCCATCTTCAACCTTTACAACAACCGGTAATCATGTTGTAAGCTTAACCGTTACCAGTAATCAGGGTTGTATTGGAACAGGAACCCAAAACGTATTTGTAAATGCCTTACCTGTTGTGAACTTTACAGCAACAAGTGTGTGTTTAGGCCAATCAAATGTATTTACAAATCAAAGTACAGTTGCCAATGGAAGCATTACCAATTACATTTGGAACTTCAATGGTTTTAATAGCAGCACTGCAACAAATCCTTTTTATACATTTCCGAACAGTGGCATATTTAATGTACAATTAAATGCCATAAGCAGTTTTAACTGTATTAGCAGCACCATTCAAACCGTTCAGGTTTATGCGAATCCGGTTGCTAACTTTAATATACCAAACACCTGTGCCAACAGCCCATTAATGATAAGCAATACAAGCAGTGTAGCCAATGGCTACTTAAACACATTCATTTGGAACTTTGGTAATAACTCCGGCGCAACAGTTGCCAACCCGGCTTATTCATATCCTTCTGCTGGCACTTACACTATTAATTTAATTGTAAGTTCAAATTTAAATTGCAGTGCCTTCACAACAAAAACTATTACCATACATGCAGTTCCACAGGTTAACTTTTCGAGCAACATCGCATGCTTGAACCAAACAACCCAGTTCAACAACTCAACAGTAATAAGCAATGGAAACATTACAAAATGGCGTTGGGATTTTCAAAACGATGGTATTTGGGATGATACATTATCTGTAAATCCAAATTTGATCTATCCATCTTATGGAACTCACAATTGCAAATTATCGGCAACATCAAACAATAACTGTACAAGTGCATTGGTTGGTCCGGTAATTGTTAGACCAAACCCTAAAGCTGAATTTATTGCTAACTCTGCTTGCCTTGGCGATGCTACAAATTTCGTGAACGCTTCAAGCTCACCTTATGGCGCAATAACCAGTTATCAATGGCAATATTATGGCGATGGTAATGTTTCTAATGTTACATCCAATGCAGCGCATACCTATTCATTTACTGGTATATTTTTAGTGAAACTAGAAGTACAAAATGAATTTGGATGTGTGAACGTATTATCAAAACCGGTTTATGTTAATCCAAATCCGGTTGCTAATTATATTACAAGCAAGCCAAAAGGTTGTGATAAGGTATGTGTTACCTTCACTAATCAATCAACCATAAGCAGTGGTAAAATAGTAACCAACCAATGGATATTTGGTGATGGATCTTTACCGGGTTATGATGTTAACCCCGTACATTGTTACGGTACCGGTAAGTTTGATGTTACCTTAAAATTGGTTAGTGATAGCGGATGTATCACCACTAAAAAGAGCCTTGCTGTAGTTGAAGTATATCCTAAACCAATAGCTTCATTTGTAACCGAACCAAGTGAGATCGATGAATTAGAACCAATTGTGAACGTTACCGGTGATGCTGTTGGAGCAGATGAAGTTACTTACTATTTGAATGATGGCTACACTTATAAAAAGAACAGCTTTGCGCATTCATTTACAAATTTGGATAAACAAAAGCCGATCATTTTTCAAGTTGTTACCAATAAATATGGCTGCGCCGATACAACTTCTCGCATACTTAAATTAAAACAAACATATGCAATATACGTGCCTAATACATTTACACCAAATGAAGATGGTTTGAATGACGGATTTAAAGCATTAGGTTATAACATTGTAAAGTTTGAGATGCGTATTTACGACAGATGGGGCCATTTGATATTTGAGACCAACGATATGAATAATGCATGGGATGGCCATACAAACAATAGCAGCGAACCAATTAAAGATGATGTTTATGTTTGGAAAGCAAATGTGGTTGATATTAATAATAAAGCCCATGAATTGGTAGGTCATGTTACTTTATTGAAATAAGAAAATAAGTTTTAAGCAAATAAAAAGTCCCGCTAATAACGGGACTTTTTGTTTATCATTTACGCTTGTGCTTTTGGCGTTTGAGCTTCTCTTAACTTAGTGAGTTCTTCGATCACCTTTTTGCGTTTAGCGGATATCTCTTCTACCTTTTGCTTTTCAAATGCAACCTTATCCTCTACATCTTTTAATAAAGCATTACCACCTTTTGCATTTTTAAAGAACCCAAGATTATTCTCATATGTTCGGATGGTGTTGTTCACTTCATCTAACTGTTTCTTTAATAAATCGGCTTCTTTACTTAACAGATCTTTTGGATTCTCAGAAGACAAAAAGCGATCTATCTTCGACTGGTATTGTATCGCAGCTTTTTCTTTCTTACTTACATTTAATTGGTTGTACAACTCATCTATTTTATTGTAAAAAGCATCGTTCAAACGTTTTTTATCTTTCATAGGAACCATACCGACATTATTCCAACTTGCTGTAAATCCCTTTAATGCTTCGCGGTTGGCATTCACATCATCACTTAACTGAAAGGCATTTAACTTGGTCAATAATTCTTCTTTAACAACCAAATTTCCTTCGTAGGCAGCATCCATATTTTCATAATACGCCTTTTTTGCATCAAAAAATGTATTGCATGCCTTTCTGAATCGTGCAAATAATTTTGGTTCTTCTTTATCACCGTTAGATGGGTGTTTTTTCCAATCTTCCTGTAATTTGATCAATTGCTTACCTGTATTAGCCCAATCGGTGCTATCTTGCAAGGCTTCTGCCTTTTGAATAATATTGAGTTTTACTTTACGGTTATCGGCAAACTTCTCATGCAACGAATTAAAGAACACTTTTTTCGCATCAAAAAACTGATCGCAAAGTTCTCTGAATTCTGACCATATCTTCTCATTATCTTTTTCGGTAGTACGACCAACAGAGCGCCATTGATTTTGAATTTCCATGATGGCATCAGTTTTTTTATTCCATGCCGCTGCTGATTGAAGATCAGTCTCAGTTACAAGACCTTTTAATTTTTCAATAAGATCTTGCTTTGCCTTTAAGTTATTCTCTTTCTTCTCCTCTATCCCTTTATAATAGGTTTTGATTTTCGCGTAGGTTTCATCCAAAGCAGCTCTGTATGCTGCCTTTAATTCTTCCCATTTTTCATTAGGCACAGGTCCAATTTCTTCCCATTCATTTCTAAACGCCTTTATTGAATGCTCCGCTTCCTTTATACTATCGGTTTGCTGCAAGCCTTTTATTTTTTCAATTACGGCTTGTTTTAATTCCAAATTACGTTTCAGGTCGTGTTCCTGTAGATCGCGATAGATCTTTAAATTGTAATAGAATTCCTCAACGGCTTTACTGTAATCTCCCTGTACTTCTTTGTATTTGTGTGACGATACAGCACCGGTCTCTTTCCACTCGGTTTGTAACTCTTGCAGTTTTTTAATTGCAGCGCCAACATTTTCACTTAACTGACTCAGATCTTTTATCTTCGAAATGATCTCTTTACGGACAAGCAAATTCTTTTCCTGATCCTTTGCCAAACGTTCTTCACTTTCCTTCTTCAACTTCTTGAATCGTTCCAACAAGGCCTCAAATTTATTATCATCCGGTTGTTTAGGGTATTCAAACTCCTTCAACTTTCCGCCATCTTCAATAAATTGTTGTTTGGCTTTTTCAAATTCAATACTCCAGATCTTTTGATACTCCTTTTGTAATTGACGCACCTCTAGAGCAACTTCACCTGCTTCTTTTGTAAGCAGTTCTTCCAATTTTGCAATTAATTCAGTTTTCATTTCGTTATAAAAAATCAATTCGTTCCTGTATAGAACGAATCCTTTCAACCAAAATTATTCAATTTTTTTATTGTTGCAAAATAGCAAGTAAAAGAAAATTTGCTTACATTTTTAAACTAAAAAGCCCCGTTTTATTGGGGCTTTTAATTACTTCATGTATTTTTGTTTGGCATCAGAATAGGTAGGGAAATTATGATGGTGCCAATTCATAATTACGGTTGCATCCTTTACCAGCATCAATCCCGGATTACTTCTGATCATTGTTTTTAGTACCGTTGCATCTACTGTAACAAAATCGTACAAGGCATTGTGCTTGTGTTTAAAATTATCGATCTCTTTTGGACCGGATGCCGTGAGCGCAATAAATGACACTTTTTCTTGTGACGCGAGTTTATAAAAATCATTTATTTTAGCATGTAACTCTTCGTCGTCCTCCGTTTTTGCAAGATCATAAACCACCAACCAATAATTATAATTTTTAATAGATAAGATGGAATCGGTAACATTGTTACCTTCTAAGCTTGATATATTCAGATCCGATATCTTTGGCGGATTGATGGCATCCTGAATCAACACATTCATTGTAGAATCATGAGCCCATGTAAGTGTATCTTGCCAAGGATAATTTTTCATATCAAATTCCTTTAATTCACCTGTTTTTAAATTCTTGTAAATAAACCTGGTTTCATATTTAGCAGGTTGATAATCGGCCGGAAACACCATACTGCTTTTAATATTCTTACCAATGGCATATGGTCTAAAATCAAATACTGGTAAATTCCTGTAGGTGTATATTGGGAACCAAAAGGATGCTACAAAACCAACTACGGCAAGCGTATTCATGAACATTGGCGAGCTGATCTCGTTAATATTATCCTTACCGGCAAACAACAAGGTTATGAGGATCATTAAAGCAATATCTTTCCAAAAACTTTCCCAAGGCTTTAATGGTAAAAAGTCGCCAAAACAACCGCAATGTGTTACTTTGTTATAGCAGGCCGAATAAAACGTTAAAAAAGTAAAGAAAGCGATCTGTGCAAACAACAAGCCTAAGGTTAAATTGCGGCGGTAGCCAATTAATAAGAAAACACCTAATACTATTTCACTGGCACAAATAATAATGGCTAATGGCAAACTGATGTGTGCAAACCATTCAAAAAAACCTAGTCCGGTATCTGTTTTAAAAACCTCAAAATACTCTTCGAGTTTATAGGAAAAACCAAGGGTATCATTTGCCTTAATAAATCCAGAAAAAATAAACAAACCACCAACCAAAATACGAGCGATGTGTGTTACCCATGTCCAATTAGCAATTATTGGCGCTGCATTTATTAATACCAATTGAATGCCAAGCAACACCATTAACGTGGTTTTACTGAAACATGGCGGACAGATCCAATAAATGAAAGCGGCCAAACCTATACTCCAAATGGCACGAAATAATTTTGATTCAAAAAATTTTCTCATATGTCTGTTTTAATTAAAATGCAATATCCTTTAAAGTTAATCTAACACCTTATTTCAATTCCGGTTTTTATATATTTTAACGAACAGTGATTTTTTAATAAATACCATCCTAAAACCATGCAAATTTGGTTAAAAGCGGCTTTACTATTGAAAAGCTACACGCCTGCGCTTTTCAATATAATTCTTATATTAGCGGTCTCAATGAGCCAAAACCTGATCATTATCCCAACTTACAATGAGATCGAGAACATCGAAAAGATGATCCGTAAGGTTTTTTCATTGCCTGAAAAATTTCATTTGCTGATCGTTGATGATGGTTCACCGGACGGCACAGCCACCAAAGTAAAGGAGCTTCAAAAGGCATATGGCGATAGTTTGTACATTGAAGAACGTAAAGGCAAGCTTGGCTTGGGCACAGCTTATATTCATGGATTCAAATGGGCACTGAAACGCCAGTATGAGTTTATTTTTGAGATGGATTGCGATTTTTCGCACAACCCCGATGATCTGTTAAGATTGTTAGATGCCTGTAAAAAAGGTGCTGATCTGGCAGTTGGATCGCGTTATGTGAAAGGTGGAAACGTAAGTAACTGGGATATGAAACGCATTTTGCTTTCGTATTTTGCCTCTTTGTATGTGCGTATGGTTTTATGGTTCAATGTAAAAGATACCACTGCAGGTTTTAAATGTTACCGCCGAAAAGTGTTGGAGACAATTGACTTGGATAATATCCGTTTTATGGGTTATGCTTTTCAAATTGAAATGAAGTATACGGCCTACCGCAAAGGGTTTAAAATTGTAGAAGTTCCTATTACCTTTGTTGATCGTGTGCTTGGCACCAGCAAAATGAGCTCGAAGATATTTAAAGAAGCCTTTTTAGGTGTATTACAAATGCGTTTTAAGAAGTTTTAATTACTTCACCAGAGTGCCGTTGGCCCGCAACAATTCTGTTTCTGCTCTTTTTAATTCATACAAAGCATTTATATAACGTGTTTGTGAATCCTCAAGTATCTTTTGTGTTTCCTTTACTTCTAACAAATTACTTTTACCAAGTTTATAACGTTCGAGCGACACTTTCACCAACTCATTTGAATTTTTCATATTCTCATTTTCAAGGTTAGTGATCTGCTTACTTGTATTATAATTTTGAAACTGAATAAAAGTTAACGCATCAATTTGCTGGATAGTTTTATCAATTAAAAACCGATTTGATAATACATTGATCTCTTTTTCTTTTACTGTTCTATTGTTTTTCATACCGTTAAAAATGGTCCATGATGCATTAATACCGGCATTTATACCTAATTGTTTGTTTAATAAGATGAAACCGGCCTGGCTTTTATTCAAAAGGAAATTGTATGCACCATTTAATTGGATCTGTGGCAAAAAAACAGATCGTGCCTCCTTTACGGATTGAGACAAGATCAGATCAGTTTGTTTTGAAATTAAAATAGATGAGTTATTGGAAAGCGTTGATTTTTTAAGCTCGTCAATAGACGGATCATAGGACACCGCTATTTCATCACTTATATCAAACGCCGTTTCAACCGGAACTTTTAATAAATTATTTAATGCCACTTTTGATGCTACCAATTGTTGTTCCAATTTTAAAACATCACTTTTTATTCTGTTCTCGTCTGCCTGTGTCATCAACAGATCGATCTTAGAATCGCTACCGATATTTAATTTCAATTGAGCCAGTTTTGTTCTTTCTTCATAAATAGAAAGATTTTGCTTAGCGGCTGAGATCAATTTCTTTAATCTTACAATATCATAATAGGATAACATGATCTCATAAACCACAGCTTCCATTTGTTGTTTTAGCTGCATGGAAGTAAGTTGTTGTGTTTGATCTAAGCGTTTTTTAACTGCAAACATTTTTAACCCATCAAATACTACCCAGTTAACATTTAATGATGCGCCGGAGTTGGTGTTTTGTGCGCCCTTTCTGTCTTGTGTTGTACCGTTACCAAACTCCTGATAAGAATCTACGTTTGCTAAATTATAATTACCATTTAAACTTACTTGTGGCGACATGCCCGCGTTGCCAATATTATTTTGGGCACTCGCAACTTCTACAGCATTTTTTGAGATCAGCACATCAAAATTTCCTTCTAAACCTTTTTTAATGGCGTTTTCAATAGTAAGTACCTCTTGCGATATACAAAACGTATACACAAGTGTAAATAAAATAGTGATTATCTGTTTATTCAACATGTTTTTTATCTTTTACTAAATATGAATAAATGGCAGGAATAACAAATAAGGTTAGCACCATCGACAACAACAATCCGCCAATAATAACAATTCCCATGCCCATGCGGCTTTTAGAACCTGCTCCCAAAGCAAGTGCAATTGGCAAGGCACCAAGTATGGTAGCCAAGCTGGTCATTAAAATCGGACGTAAACGTGAAGTTGATGCTTCAATTAATGCATCTTTCACATTCATTCCCTTTTCACGTAATTGATTGGCGAATTCAATAATTAAAATACCATTTTTTGTTACAAGACCAATTAACATGATCATGCCTATTTGACTAAAAATATTAATGGTTTGATTGAAATACCATAATGAGAAAATGGCGCCGGCAAGTGCTGTTGGCACAGTAAGTATGATAATGATAGGCTCAACAAAACTCTCAAATTGCGCCGCAAGCAATAAATAAATAAGAACAAGGGCCAATACAAATGCAAACATCACATTTGAAGAGCTCTCTGAAAAATCGCGCGATGAGCCGGAAAGAGAAGTTGTGAAACTCTCATCTAATAATTTCTTTGCGATCCTGTTCATTTCATTAATGCCATCACCAATTGTTTTTCCGTTAGCCAAGCCCGCAGATACAGTTGCTGATTGATAACGATTGTAGTGATATAATTGAGGCGGGCTGCTACGTTCGATCATTGTTGTGATATTATCCAACTGTATCATTTCTCCTTTATTATTTCTTACATAAAGGGAACCCAGATCAATTGGTTCATCTCTGTTTTCTCGACTCACCTGCCCTATAACCTGGTACTGTTTATCAGCTTTGAAAAAATAACCAAAACGCTGTCCGCTTAAAGCTAACTGAAGTGTTTGTGCAATATCAGCTATGGAAACACCCAATACTTTTGCTTTTTCGCGATCGATCTCAACAACCACCTCCGGTTTATTGAATTTTAAATTCGCATCGAATCCCTGAAAAACAGGACTTTTCCCAACTTCCTCCATAAATTTTGGTAACACATTTTGGAGTTTATTAAAATCATTGGTTTGCAAAACGAACTGAACCGGTAAGCCACCACGCGGCCCGCCGCCGGAAGAGATGGTTTGCTCTTGAATAACAAAAAACTTACCCTCCGGAAACATTCCTATTTTTTTATTCAAGAAGTTGGCAATATCCTGCTGTGAACGATTACGCTCACCAGCCTCACTCAATGCCAAACGAACAAATCCGGTATTCATAGCACCTGACCCTGCAAAGCCCGGAGCTGTTACCGTTAAACAAACACGTTTTTCGCTAATTGAATCGTCAACAAACTTTGAGAAACGATCCATAACGGCATCGGTTGCCTCAAACGAAGATCCTTCAGGACCTGTATAAGATAAGCGAAGCCAGTTACGATCTTCAAGTGGAGATAGCTCTGATTGAAGTTGCGAACCGAAATAAAAAATAGCGCCTGTAGAAAGCAGAATGATCACAAATGCCCACCAGCGTTTCAATAAAAAATTACTGATCGTTTCCCTGAACCAATTATCCAAATTCAAAAAGAAAGGTTCCGTCATTGTGTAAAATTTACTTTTCTTATTTGGATCTTTCCGTACTAATTTGGCATTTAGCATTGGCGTGAGCGTTAATGAAACAAATGCAGAAATTAAAACTGCGCCGGCAATAACAACGCCAAACTCGCGAAACAATCTGCCAACAAAACCCTGTAAAAAAATAACCGGCATAAATACTGCTGCCAACGTTAAGGATGTTGATATCACTGCAAAATAAATTTCGCGTGTACCGATAATGGCCGCATCATTAGGTAGCATGCCGCGTTCAATTTTCTTGAAGATATTTTCGGTTACCACAATACCATCATCTACCACCAAACCCGTGGCCAATACAATTGCCAAAAGGGTTAGCACATTGATCGAATAATCCATCAGATACATGATAAAAAATGCGCCGATCAATGAAACAGGTATGTCTATTAATGGTCTGAATGCGATCAACCAATCACGGAAGAACAAATAAATGATGAGCACAACCAAAACAATAGCGATCAACAATGTTTCTTGCACTTCGGTAATAGATTTTTTGATAAAGCGCGTATTATCTAAAGCAATATTTACCTTATAATCTTTTGGTAATTCTTTTTTAAGGAGATCATACCTTTTATAAAATTCATCGGCTATATCTAAATAGTTTGCGCCCGGTTGAGGGATCAATGCTAAACCGATCATTGGCACACCGGTTTGTTTTAAGATCGTTTCTTCATTTTCGGCACCTAATTCAACAAGCGCTACATCTTTTAAACGTACCACATCTTCACCATTTTGTTTAACTACCATGTTCTCAAATTCATCAACACGTGTAAGTCTGCCACTGGTTTTAATGGTTAATTCAGTTTTATTTCCTACAATTTTACCGGAAGGCAATTCCAGATTTTCCTTATCCAATGCTTGTTTAATATCAAGAGCCGTTAAACTAAAAGCTGCCAGCTTTTTAGGTTCAATGCGAATGCGCATGGCATAACGTTTTTGACCCCAAATTTGAACAGCACTAACACCCGGTATGGTTTGAAGGTTTTGCGCGATCACATTTTCAGCATAATCACTAACTTCCAAATGCGAACGCATATCACTTTCAATTGTCATAGATAAAATGGCATCTGAATTGGCATCCGATTTGGTTACTACCGGCGGACCATCGATATCCTGGGGTAACTGACGAACAGCTTGTGAAACTTTATCGCGTACATCATTTGCTGCTGCTTCTAGGTTCGAACTTAAATTAAACTCAACCGTAATAATACTAGAGCCCAAGTTTGAAGATGAAAAAATTGTACGAATACCTTCAATACCATTAATGGCTTTTTCAAGAGGTTCAGTGATCTGAGATTGTATCACATCTGCATTGGCACCTGTATAATTTGTTCGCACCGTTATAACAGGAGGATCAATGGATGGAAACTCACGTACACCAAGGAACTTATAACCTATTGCTCCAAACAACACAATGATAATGGAGAAAACGGTTGAAAGAACCGGCCGCTTAACGCTTAATTCTGCTAAATCCATTTTATTTTGAGTTGATCAGGTTTAATTTTATACCAGGTTTAGCGGCAAGTAATCCGGTGGTTAATACTGTATCACCTGCACTTAAGCCATCTATAACCTGAATGAATTCATCTGTACGAACACCGGTTATCACTTTGCGTTCTTCTGCTAAACCATTCTTACAAACAATTACCTTTTGCCCTTTTAGAACTGGTATAATGCTTTGGTTTGGTACCATCAACGAAGTTGAATTCTCAGCCAGTTCAACAAAAACTTTCACAAAACTACCCGGGTAAAAAACTGTATTACCAGAATACAAGGCGCGGCTTCTAATGGTTTTAGTTTGCAGATCAACTTTTGGTTCAATCGCAAAAATACTTGCATCAAATTCGGTTGAAGTGGCATTATTTTCCAAAGAGAACTTTACTTTCATATCATTCCTAATGATAGAACTATAACGCTCCGGTATTGAAAACTCAACATATACAGGCTTTATTTGAACAAGCGAGGCTATTACCTTATTGGGAGTTACATAAGCACCTTCGCTTATATTCTTTAAACCAATAATACCGCTAAACGGCGCCACTATTGATGTTTTTGCAATCTGTGCAGTAATAAATTGCTGATCGGCCTTTAATACATTCACTTCGTTTTCTTGCATATCAAATTCTTCCTGACTGATACCATTCACATCAAGTAATTTTTTTGATCGCTTTAGCTTTTCTTCAGCTAGCTTTAATTGTGATTGATTTTTAGTTAGCTGAGCCTGAATATCTGCATCATAAATTTTTAAAAGCAATTCACCTTTATTTACCTGAGCGCCTTCTTTAAAATAAATGGCAGTAACTTTGCCGGCTATTTCAGGAATAATTTCTATTTCATTTATAGCTCCAATTTTACCGGAACTATAAACTTTGTTTTTAAAATCGAACGACTTTACAACAACATAATTTGCTGTTAGTGGCGCATTGGGCTTGCCTTTTGCCTGAGGGCCGTTCTTTTCCTCTTTTTTTGCAAAGAACAAATATTTAGAGCCAATTAATGCGCCGAAAATCAATAATACTATTAACCAAGTTGGAATACGTTTCATTATTCTATTTAATTTTTTTGGTGGTTTTGTAATTGAACATGATCTTATTTGAAGGCATCTCCTTTAAATTTTCTGACACTTTCATTAAAACCTTTTTAAAGATGGCCTCATCTTGCTTGCTAACATTTTCAAATGTTTTTTGTTCAATATGCGCCACTGCTTTAATTATTTCTTTCGTTTGCTTCTCCCCTTTTTTTGAAAGGATTATAACATGTTCGCGTCTATCTTTAGGATTAGTTAATCGTTCAATCAAACCGGCTTTTGACAAGTAATCTAACACTTTAACCATAGCAGCCTTATCGATCATTAAACTGTCGCATATCATTTGCTGACAGCAATTTTTACTTTCATTTAAAAACAACAACACAGCAAAATACCGGTCGATAGATAGCTTGTCTAAATTTTTAGTTAGAATACCATAATACAACTTAGAAACCAATAAGGTTTGCGTTCCTGTAGGTATTTCAATAGTTCTGTTCATTATTAGTTGTAATAATTAATAGTTTGTAAATATAACTATCGCTTAAAACACCCTTTCAATTTTCTTATGAACCACCTATCAACATTACATTCATTCTAAATCTTTTATTACTTTTGTGGCCAATTATGAATACACGATTTTTATTTACTGTTGTTGCTGCCTTAAGCCTTCATATAACCTTTTCTCAAGAAAAACATTTAAAGAACATTCAGAAACTTACCTATGGTGGTGATAATGCAGAAGCTTATTTTTCGCCTAATGGTAAAAGTGTGAGTTTTCAGAGCAATAATAAAAAATGGGGATTGCAATGTGATCAGATATTTGATCTGGATCTTTCGAAAGCAGCAGCTGATAGCACCTACAAACCGGAGATGATCAGTACCGGAAAAGGACGAACAACCTGCAGCTATTATATGCCAAATGGAAAAGACATCCTTTATGCTTCAACTCACCTTAAACATGATTCATGTCCGCCATCACCTGTTGAAATAGGTAAATATTTATGGGCAGTGTATCCGGAGTTTGATATTTTTGTTGCCAATAAAAAAGGTTTTATTAAAAAACAATTAACGAATAGCAATGGCTATGATGCTGAAGCAACAGTTTCACCAAAGGGCGATAAAATTGTTTTTACAAGCGACCGCAGTGGTGATCTGGAATTGTGGATCATGGATATCAACGGAAAAAATCAAAAACAGATCACAAAAGGCCTAGGTTACGATGGTGGCGCATTTTTTTCACCTGATGGAAAGAAATTGGTATTTCGTGCATCGCGACCAAACTCAGAGGAAGAGATCAAAGAATATAAATATTATTTAGATAAACATTTGGTTGCGCCAACAAATATGGAAATTTTCACTTGCAATATTGATGGCAGCGACCTGCAGCAAGTAACACATTTAGGAAAAGCCAATTGGGCGCCATTTTACACACCCGATGGTAAAAAGATCATCTTTTCATCGAATCATCACAGTAAGCGCGGTTACGATTTTCAGTTATTCATGATCAATACCGATGGTACCGGCCTAGAGCAAGTAACAAACGAAAGTATGTTCAATGCCTTTCCAATGTTCTCGCCTGATGGCAAGAAACTGATCTGGTCATCAAACCGTAATAATCACGGCACACGCGATACCAATTTATTTATTGCTGATTGGGTAGATTAAGCATTTTAGCGATGAGCGCGATACGGTAATGCACTTCCAAATTAAAATCATTAGCCGTTAGTTGATCATTATAACGTTTATATAAGAACAAACTCTTTTGAAGGAGATCATTTTGTTTTACCAGATCCTCTTTTTTCATTTCGGCAATTGATCGCTCGTAGGTCAGGTCGGCCAATATCTTTATTTGATCGGCATTCAGGTGGGTAGATGATTCAATTAATTGTTTGAATTGCGCATCAGATAACAACATCAATTCTTTTAATTCTAAAGAGGTGAATTGCTTAACGGCTTTTTCGATCTCTTCTTCAAATTTACCCCACTCGTTCTTATGCTTAAATCCAAAAATAATTGCCATTACTTTCCCAAACTCTTCAAATTGCCTGAGTATGTAATCTTTTCTAAGCATGAAGTGTTTTGTATACTTGCAGTGTTTGAGTGATCAAAAGATCCTGTTCGTTATTATGAATTACAAATGATGCCAGCTTGATCTTTTCTTCATCGCTCATTTGACTTTTGATCTTGTTAAGCACTTCTGCTTCGATAAGACCATCACGTTGCATTACACGTTTTATGCGCAATTCGAGGGGTGAGGTAACTAAAATAGTTTTATCCAATTCTTTATAAATTCCGGTCTCAAATAAAATTGCGCTTTCTTTAATGATCAAACTTCCTTCATGTTGTTTGGCAAACAATTTAAAATCTGCACCTACCGCCGGATGAATAATGGCATTTAATTGCTGAAGAAGATCGGTGTTTGAAAAGATCTTATCTGAAATATATTTTCTATTTAAACTCCCATCGGTCTTGTAACTTGCTTCTCCTAAAAGTGAGTTCACCCGGGTTTTAATATTTGGTTTAAAGTATTGGTTTTTGGCGTTCTCGTCGCTATTAAAAACCTTTGCGCCAAAAAGTGCGAACAGTTTTGAAATAACTGTTTTACCACTGCCAATGCCTCCTGTTAATCCAACGATCATTTTTTCTTGATCTTTAATATTTCTACTTCCTTAGGCTCAATACTCATTACATGAACGCCTTCAGGCAAAACAGAAATTGAAACAGGCAACTTACCTGTGTTCTTTGATCCAACATCCACCTTCGCTTTGAACTGGGCTGTATCTAACTCCGTTAACCGATCCAAGCCGGTTGTGATCTTTACCTTAATTTTATTTGGGAACAATGCATAATTCAATTGTGGATCAGCATTGGTAGTTCCTAATGAAAGTGTTACAATACGTTCAACAAGCTTATCAACTTTAATGGTAAAATCAACCGAACTGTTATTGATGTATAGTTTTGAATTGGCATTTAATATGGAAATGCGCTTGCTGTAATTTGTTTTCAGATCATTTAAATAAACAGGCGCTGTATAAACGGTATCAATGCTCTTCAGATCACTTTCTTCGCCATTGATCATAACCATACTAGGCTCTGTTTTAATTTCGCTGCCAATATAACCTAAGGCATATTTTACATATAAAGGTACTTTTACAAAAACCTCTTTTTGAGTACCTGCTTTACTCACAAAAGCTATCGTATCAGGATATACCTGTTTTATATCGGTTTTAAACTTGAATAGCTTTTGAAAACCGCCGGTATTGGATGATAGGTAATATCGATTTCTATTGAGATCGCTTTTGGTTTCATTAAAATCAACCGTAACTTTTGTAAATGGTTCGTTTATGCCAATAAACAATAATTTTAAACCACTGGCCTTAACGGTTACATTTATTTCCTTCGGAATTTCGCTAACAGCAACTTTATTTAACGGGTAATTTACAAACTCAACCGGCACAACAAATTGCTTTGTATAAACGGTGTTTAAAGAATGCAACAACCACAATACCGTTGCAATTAATAAACAAATAAAAAAAGCCGAGAGTTGGTTCGGCTTTTTAATTTTTATTTGTTTAATGGCATTCACTATTTATGAATTTTGATTTAATGTTCCTGAAGCATCCATTGAAACAGCATTTTTTGAAATTTTCATCTTAGTGCCGTCTTCCACTTCCATGATCATAGATCCATCTTCCTTTACTTCATGTATTTTACCGTAGATACCACCGATCGTTAAAATTTTATCGCCTTTTTTTAAAGCCTCAATATATTTTTTTTGCTCTTTTGCTTTCTTCATTTGCGGACGGATCATAAAGAAATAGAAAACCACCACGATGGCAATTAAAGGTAAAAATGACATAATTCCACCCTGTTGTCCCTGAGGGGCTCCCATTAAAATAAATAGTTGTAGCATAGTTGTTTTTGTTTTGTTTTTATATTAATTAAAATCCTGGTTCTTTTACACTCTCCATGGCAATAACTTCTGCCTTTATGCGAATAATACGGGTAGATGGTTCGCAATTTGTAACAATAGTAACTGTTTTTTCCATGATGCCTTTTTTTCCTTCGCTCGAAAATACAACATTCACATTCCCTTCTTTACCCGAACCAATTGGTTCTTTTGGCCATTTTGGTACAGTGCAACCACAGCTGCCGTTAGCGCCGGAAATGATCAGGTTACTATTTCCTATATTCTTAAATTTAAAATTATGACTTACTACTTCGCCCTGAGTTATCTTCCCAAAATCAAATACTTCTTCTTCAAACTTAATTTCAGGCAAGCTGCCAGATGTTTTTCCATCGGCAGAAGCAGTAATGTTCACGTCTGATGAATCAATATTAGTTTTATCATCACCACATGAAACCATTACGGTTAAAGCAAATAAAGCAAATAAAGCAACAATTGATCTAAAATTCATAATAGGTACAAAGATACAGTTTATACAAGAATTGTTTTAGAATTTAGCACGTATCTTACGAACTTTTCGTTTGTTCTTACCAAACCAATTGTTATGTTTTGATCGGTAAAAACTACTTTTTCCACGAATAACACGGCTATAACTAAAGTTCATGTATACAATCGCATCTTTATTGGTTGGATCGCCGCGCTTAGATCCCCAGGCATGTGAAAGGAATGCACCAACATTTGAATTTTTAGTTTCCTGTGGTAATTCTGAAGTACGCATAGCTAACCCCTGAGTGTAAGGATCTGATGGCTGAGAAGGGTAATTACCACTGATATCATCTAAATAATCAGTAAAAGTTTTCATGTAATTAAATTCAAAACCTAAACGGTGGCGCTTATCAAACGTGAAATAAAAACCAACACCAACAGGTATACCTAAAACTATTTTTTTGTATTCATAACCTTCAACAAAATACTCTCTCATTTTAACCCACTCACCCTGATATTTTGATTTTGGATTTGTAAAAAAACCACCAACTCCTCCAAAAACATAAGCTCTGAAACTATTGCGGTAACGGTAAGTGTTTCCAAGATCCGGATCTGTGTAAAAGAAGATCTCAGCAGTTTGACTTAAAGCAAAAATATCGTTTCTGAAGTTGAAGTTACGGAACTGCCTGCCCGGGTTGGTTGATAATTTATCATCTCCTTCAATACGCATATAATCAAACGCGGCCTTTAATGAAATTTTATCTCTCCATTTGTAACGAGCAAACATACCGCCATTCCATCTGGTTTTTGAAAGCTTCATATCCGACACAAAATCACGACGGGTCTTTTCTTTACCACCAATGTCACCCAGATAATTGGTAGCGCCAATTGACCCACCATAATCCCAAAGCCATTGAGCCTTTAAATTAACGGAAGTTAAAAACAGTAATAAATATAAAATTCTATTCATAAAGTAACTGAAAATCAAATCCAAATATAAATAAAAATTGCCAAAAACAGTAGTAAATTGATATTTTTAAACGAAATTTGTTAAATAGTACTTAACACATTATGACAACTCCAATTACACAACTTTTTAAGATCGAATTTCCTATTATTCAGGCCGGTATGATCTGGTGCAGCGGATGGGAATTGGCCAGTGCCGTAAGCAATGCCGGTGGGCTTGGATTGATAGGATCGGGCTCCATGTACCCGGATGTTTTACGCGAACAGATAAAAAAATGTAAAGCCGCTACCAATAAGCCTTTTGGAGTTAATGTGCCCCTTTTATATCCTAATATCGAAGAGCATATCAAGATCATCATTGAAGAAGGTGTTAAAATTGTGTTCACCAGTGCCGGAAATCCTAAAACATGGACCAAACATTTAAAAGATAATGGTATTACTGTTGTTCATGTTGTAAGTGCCGTAAAATTCGCTTTAAAATGCCAGGAGGCTGGTGTGGATGCTATTGTTGCAGAAGGATTTGAGGCCGGAGGGCATAACGGACGAGAAGAAACCACAACCTTGGTTTTAATTCCACAAGTAAGAAAAGCGGTTACCATACCATTGATCGCAGCCGGTGGTATAGGAACAGGTGCTCAAATGGCAGCAGCATTTGCATTAGGTGCCGATGGTGTTCAGGTAGGAAGCCGATTTGTGGCTACACCGGAAAGCAGTGCTCATCAAAACTTTAAAAATGCGGTTATAAATACCAATGAAGGTGATACCCAATTAACCTTAAAACTATTAACTCCTGTTCGTTTGATAAAAAATAAATTCTTTAAGGAGGTTGATGAGGCTGAAAAACGCGGTGCCACTTCTGAAGAATTGCAAACTTTATTAGGACGAGCACGTGCTAAAAAAGGCATGTTTGAAGGTGATCTGGAAGAAGGTGAATTGGAAATTGGTCAGATTAGTGCTGCCATTAAAGAAATTAAACCTGCAGCGGAAATTGTTAATGAATTGATGCGCGATTTTAAAGCTACGCTTGATCGCTTAAAAACTATTAGTTAAATGATAAAATTTGAAAGATTCACGCTGGCCAATGGCTTAAAAGTGATCGTACATCAGGATAAAAGTACGCCAATGGCGTGTGTAAATATTTTATATGATGTTGGCGCGCGTGATGAAGATGAAAATAAAACCGGCTTTGCGCATTTATTTGAACACCTGATGTTCGGAGGCAGCATTAATATTCCTAATTACGATGAACCATTGCAATTGGTTGGCGGAGAAAATAACGCCTTTACAACCAATGATATTACAAATTATTATTGCACCGTTCCTGCCGAAAATTTAGAAACTGCTTTTTGGTTAGAAAGTGATCGCATGCTGAGCTTGGCTTTTACTGATAAAAGTTTAGAAGTGCAACGCAGTGTAGTTATTGAAGAATTTAAGCAACGTTATTTGAACCAACCTTATGGCGATGTTTGGTTGTTGCTTCGTCCACTTGCATTTAAAGCACATCCTTACAAATGGGCAACAATTGGTAAAGAGATAAGCCATATTGAAAATGCCGTTATGGATGATGTGAAAGGTTTCTTTAAAAAACATTATCATCCTGCAAATGCCATAATGGTTGTTGCCGGAAATGTTGAATTGGAACAAGTAAAACAATTGAGCGAAAAATGGTTTGCCCCAATTGCTTCTCAACCAAAGGTAAACAGACAATTACCTGTTGAACCAAAACAAAATGAGTTCAGAGAATTAACCGTACATCGCGATGTACCGGCCAACGCCATTTACATGACCTACCACATGTGCAGCCGTTTGCATCCTGATTACTATGCCACTGATGTGCTTTCAGATATTTTATCTCGCGGTAACTCATCACGATTATACATTGCCTTAGTTAAGGATAAACAGTTATTCAGCGATATTAACGCCTACGTAAGTGGCGATTTTGATCCGGGCTTGTTTGTTGTTTCAGGCAAGGTAAATGATGGCGTTGATGTAAGAGTTGCTGAAAAGGCCATTGAAGATGAATTGGAAAAATTAAAGACCAAACCGGTTACAGATAACGAATTACAAAAATGTAAGAATAAGGTTGAAAGCAGTATCACCTTTAGTGAGACCGATGTGTTAACCAAAGCAACTAATTTGGCCATATCAGAATTATTGGGAGATGCCGATGAGATAAATAAAGAGATCGAAAAATATAATACCGTTACAAAAGAACAATTAACACGTGTTGCAAATGAAATATTTCAGCACAACAATTGCTCAACACTTTATTACCTAAAAAAATAAACATGGTATTTAACGACAACATAGCCAACATAAGCAAACTAACATTTGCCAAACAGGTTGAACATGAAATGTTAGCGTTCAAAGCGCATCAACATGAAGATCATACCTTGTACATACCAAAACGTGTTGATGCATTAAAAGCTTTAAATAAAAATAATGAGTTAACGCCATTGATAGAATATCTTTCGCATTTTAAACCAAATATTGGTGTTTTTGCCGGAAGTTTTAATCCATTCCATAAAGGTCATTACAACGTGTTGGTTAAGGCAGAAAAAATATTTGATAAGGTAATCATTGCCTTTGGCGAAAATCCTGCTAAGGAAGATCGTAAATGGCCTGTACCTGTAAAGATCCGAACACGACAAATTGAATCATATAATGGTTTATTAACCGATTTTATTGATTCGTTAGGTTATGAAGTAACCGTTATTAGAGGTTTGCGCAATTCAACCGACTTTCAATACGAGCAAAACCAATACCGTTACATACAGGAATTAAAACCGGATATTAAGATCATTAATATATTTTGTGATAAAGAGTTTGAACACATCAGCTCATCGGGTATTCGTACACTTGAAAAATTCAACAGACATCAAAATTATTTATTGGAGTAATTGATGCTGAAAAGACAATTTTTAAATAAGCGCTTTCCTCTCATTTTTTGGATACTGGCTGGTATTTCATTTTTGATAGTGATCCTGCGTGCAAAATTGGCGCCTTTTACGCATGATGAAACTGCTACTTTTTATTACTACATCCAGAGCGGACACTACATGCCGTATTATGCGCATTTAGATACCAATAACCATATTTTGAACAGCATGCTTTCTAATGTATGTTATAATCTAATGGGGTCTTCAAAATTTGTGTTACGCATTCCAAATATCCTTTTCTTCATTTTTCTGATAATTGGTGTTTGGCGCATTTGCAAGCATCTTCGCAGTGATCTGGCAAAACTTCTGTTGGTAATTGGCTTTATGTTCTCATACAATTGGCTTACCTTTTTTTCGGTAAGTAGAGGTTACGGACTTTCATTTGCATCCTGCATTTTAGCGGTTTCGTTTTTAGTTGATCACATAAAAACCAATCAATTAAAATATGTGATTTACTTTGGTTTTTGGATGCAACTTGCCATGGCCGCCAGTTTAATTATGATGCCGGTATTTTGTTTGATGTTGGGTTTACTATTGATGCATCAGTTCGCTAATAAGCATTTTTTTAACTGGAAAAATATTGTAAATCTACTTTTAAATGGCTTGCTAATTTTGTATTGGGTAAAATTTTCATCTTACTTAAAAACGCAAAACGGTTTAACACATGGTGCGGGCGAAAGTTACTGGCTGGTTACTTTTGAAACATTAATATACATGGTTACCGGCTCCTACTCACAACTTTTGCAAGGTATATTAGTAGGTGCAACTATTTTGGTTGTTGTGGTTGGATTAATTGATCAGTTGCGCTCATTTCCAAGTCTTAAGAATCTATTTCTGAATTTACATTTTTACTTTTTAGCGCTTTTTCTGTTAGAGATCATCAGCATTTATCTTATGAAGAAAGTAATGCATATCAATTATCCGGAAGATCGTACTGCCCTATTCTTTTATCTGACACTTATTTTATATGTAGTGTTTTTGGTAGATAAGTTAGAAAGTGTGTGGATGAATTATTTTTCGGTGGCCATTTCATTGGCATTGCTAGTTCATTTTGTAATGAAGCTGAATTTCAGAAAACATGAGCTTTACATTTATGATACATTTCCTGATCGTTTTTATAAGACCTTACTTGAAAAACAGAAACAGTACAGCCTACCCATTACCATTGGCGGCCATCGTTGTCGCGAGTTTATTTATGGTTTTATGAATTACCGCAGCGATGGCGCTTTAAACGCTATGGATCCACCTGAATTATTGCATATGAATTGTGATTATTTAATTGCAAAAGCCGGTGAAAAACCATTTTATGAAAGATATTATACTGAATTAGATTCTGAACCCGATTGGAATTTCAGATTACTGGAAAGAAAAGACAAGATAAAAAACAACCTGGTACTCGAATTAAAAGATAAAACCTTTAATGGAGATGGCGAGTTTTATGAACTGATGAATGATACAAGTAATTTTATTTTCCCTAATAAAAATCCGATCCGTGCTGATTTTACATTTAAGGTAAATAAAGTACCGGTACCTTTCAGAGCCTGGCTGGTTATACAAATAGACAGCATGAACGGAAATGCATTTTGCTTTAAACGCGCATCGTTGAACTGGATAAAAAAAGATTACAATAACGAAAAAGAATATACTTACTCGGTTGTTACCCCTACTTTACCAAAACAATTTAAGTGCTTTAAGGCATTTTTATGGAATATAAATAAAGAAAAAATAGACATTACCTTTACTTCATTGAAATTATATCAACTCGAAGGAAAAGGAATTAATTACGTTGCACCAATATATTATTGATCATGTTAAACAGAAAGAACGCTCCGGAATTTCACGCTATAGAAGAGATACATATCCCTCAGGCGCAAACACAAAAACTAAGCAACGGTATTAATGTGCATTACATTAATTCCGGCTCACAGGAACTGGTAAAGATCGAATTTCTGTTCAAGGCAGGAATGTATTTTCAGGAACAACCACTTGTTGCCAGCAGTACAAATAATATGATCGAAATGGGTTCAAGTAAATACACTGCTAATGAGATATCAGAAAAAATTGACTATTACGGTGGCTTTTTAGAATTGGAGACAGGTCAGGATTTTGCAAGTATTACTTTATATACCTTGAACAAATACCTTCATGAAACCATTGGGATAATTGAAGATATATTAAAGACACCAACCTTCCCAAAAGACGAGTTTGATATTTACATCAACAACAAAAAACAAAAGCATTTGGTTAACTCACAAAAAGTAAGTGTGTTGGCTCGTCGCCGTTTTAACGAATTGTTGTTCGGTGAGAAACATCCGTATGGTATTGATGTAAAAGATGCTGATTTTGAAAAAGTGAACATCAACATCATTAAACAGTTCTTTAATACCCACTACAATTCGGCAAATTGTACCATTATTGTTTCGGGTATGATGCCGGAAAGCTTATTACCAACCTTGGATAGTTTATTTGGCCTTAATTCATGGGGACAATCGAACACATTAATTAAAGATCCGGTTTATAAATTAGATACGACTCAACAACAAAAACATTTGTTGGAAAAAGGTGATGCCATACAATCTGCCATTCGTGTGGGTCGTATACTTTTCAATAAACGTCACACTGATTATTTTCAATTTCAGGTGTTGAATACCATCTTAGGTGGTTATTTTGGTTCGCGTTTAATGGCAAATATTCGTGAAGATAAAGGTTTTACCTACGGAATCGGTTCAGGACTGGCATCATTGGTTAATGAAGGATATTTTTACATAAGTACCGAAGTTGGTGCAGATGTAACGCAAAAAGCATTGGATGAAATTTATTTTGAATTGAAACGTTTGCGCGAAGATAAAGTTGGTGCCGATGAATTAACTACTGTTAAGAATTATATACTTGGTCAGTTTTTACGAAGTGTGGACGGTCCGTTTGCCTTAGCCGATAAATTCAAAGGCATTTGGATGTATGGCTTAGATTATTCGTATTACGAAAATTATTTCCACGCTGTAAATTCAGCAACGGCAGACCAATTGCGTGATCTGGCAAATAAGTATTTACAGGAGAAGGATATGATCGAATGTGTGGCGGGTTGGAAATAAATTGGTAAACATTTAAAAATTAACGAATACAAATTTTGCCAAAGCTGCGGCTTCCCTATAGAGAAAGATACGAAGGGGGGCGGTTCTGAAAAAGACGGATCGATCAGTAAAAAATATTGTTCGATGTGTTATGATAACGGCGCCTTTTTAACTCCGCCAGAAATTGATACGGCCGAAAAAATGCAAAAGTTTTGTATTGATCAAATGAAAAAAAGTGGCTACAATGGTTTTATTGCCTGGCTAGCAACCCGCTCTATTCCTAAATTGGAGAGATGGCGATCTGTTTGATCTGAATCCAATTGTAAATTATACTTTTCAAAAACCTATTTCAGTTTACATTCTTTAAATCTGTTAGCAAAACAATCTAACAAATATTTGATCTGAATATTAACTTTAAATTTACTTCTGTATTTATTAAAGTCTTAACTTTAAAGAAATATCTAGTTCCACTTAATAATGATCAAATTTCTCATTTCTCTTAGGGTAACTTTTTTATTCCTCTTCTTTTTAACTGGCTGTACCCAAAAAAGCGAAAATAGTAACCAGTCTGAAGCATTTACCGATTGCTATTTACGATTTGACAACAATAAAAACGGATCAACAGATAGTTTACTGACATGTTTAAGGATAACTGATTCACTTAATAGTTCAATTTCAGATGAGCGGTTAAAATGGTTATCAGATCACATTAAGGGCTCACTGTATTTGAGGTTTACCGACTACGACCGATCGATCTTCTATTTCAAAGCCGCTCAAAATTCAATCTTACAAACACAAAAATATGATAGTTTGCTTGCTAAATCAGAAATAGCAATTGCCCTGGCTTATAAGAATCTGGCCAAATATCCTGAAGCAATTCAATCTAACTTAAAGGCACTTACCATTTTTGAAAAATACAAATCGGTCTCCTCAATCAACAAAGCAAAAACAAACATTGCTAATATTTATTTATTAAAAGGCGAATTCAATGAGGCCAAACGTAATTTAAAACAAGTTATAAATAATAATTATAAAGAAGAAACTGCAATACCTTTGCATGCATTGGCCAACTTGTATGGCGAATTAGGAGAAATAGACAGTGCTATTTTGATAGACAACAAAATGATCTCAATCCTTCGTCATTCACCAAACATTCAGGCGGTGAGTCCGTTTTACAACAACAAAGCCCTATGTTATTTATCAGCCGGAAAATTAGATTCCTCATATGACTATTTGAACAGATCCTTCGAATTAGATTCGTTAAAGGGTGATAATAAAAACATGGGGGTTAATTTAATATCAATGGGCGATGTGTATTCACAAATGGGTGATGTAAATAAAGCCATGACTTATTACAACAGAGCATATTCCATTTTTAAGACCTATCAGATCAAACGCGAATTAAGATCGTACTATCAGCAAATGAGTGCCATTTATAAACAAAAAAACGATTTGAAACCGGCATTGTCGTATAAAGATTCAGCACATACTTTAGGAAAAGAGATAGATAATTTGGCTTTGAATAGCAAAATCGAGCTATTAAAAATTGAATACGAAACGCAGAAAAAAGACACCCTAATAACAAATCAAACTCAAAAATTACGAACACAACAATTTCTTTTTTTCATATCTGTTTTGGTTTTGCTGTTACTTATTTTATTGATATACTTTTTCTTTAAAACCAAACAGGCAAAAAAAAAGTACATTCAACAACAACTAATTAATGAAACGGCCTTTGAAACCGAACAAGCAGAAAGAGAAAGAATTGCCAGAGACCTGCATGATAGCATCGGACAAAAGCTTTCGGTTGTTAAAATGCAATTATCATTGCAAAAGGCCGATGTTGAAGTAGCAAGTAATTTAGTGGATGAAACAATACAAGATATAAGATCTGTATCACATAATTTACTACCAATTGACCTTAAAAAAGGCTTAACAATTGCACTTGAAGAATTAGTTGATCAAATAAACTTCACATCAGTATTAACTAAAATAGAAATGACCATTACCTCGGAATTTAAAGCCTTAGCTTTATCACAACAAACTACGCTTTATATTTACCGTATTGTTCAAGAAATAATAAATAATTCCTTAAAGTACGCGCAAGCCAAAAATATCCATATAAATATGGATTACAAGAAAAATCAAATTCTATTACTTTTATCGGATGATGGTATTGGCTTTAATATAAATGATACCATCAAAAGTGAAGGTATTGGTTTAAAGAATATTAAAAACAGAGTAGAACAATTAAAAGGCACTATAGAAATAGGATCATCACAAAATAAAGGCACTATATTTACTATCAGAATTCCACAATGAGCACTGAACCGGAAAAAACCAATATTCTATTGGTAGATGACCACCAATTGATAATTGATGGTTTAAAAAGCATGTTAAAAGACGACAAACGTTACTTGGTAAGTGGTGAAGCTGTTAATGGTCAGCATGCTGTTGACGTCATTATGGCAAATCCAACAAAGTTTCAATTAGTGATAACCGATATTTCAATGCCGCTTTTAAGTGGTATAGAATTCTGTAAGATCATAAAAACCCAATTTCCGCATATAAAAGTATTGATCTTGTCGATGCACAATAGCATAACGCTTGTTAAAGATGCCATTTCGGCAGAAGCAGATGGCTACATGTTAAAAAACACAGGGCAAGAAGAGTTTTTAAATGCCATAGAACGCATATTAAATCATGGAGCATATTTTTCTCAAGATATTTTGCCTATCATTTTAAATCAATATAATAAAGGTAATACCAATCAAGCAAAAAGTGCATTAACGCAACGCGAAAAAGAAGTACTGGAATTAATTGTACAAGAGTATACCAGTAAAGAAATAGCCGACAAACTTAACATTAGCAAACAAACTGTAGATACCCACCGTTTGAATATAATGCAAAAAACCGATTGCAAAACATTGGTTGGTTTAATGAAATACGCTATTCAATCGGGTTACGTGAAATAAGCCTATCCATACAAATATGGATACAAAAATCCTTATCTGTGGGGATTGATGGAGAAACTCCATTATAATAGTTTTGATAAATAAAATTTTACGCAAAATTATTATGAAAAAAACCGTATTGCCCATACTCTTTATTATAGCACTTAGTGCTTGCAACAAAAAAGAAACAGATCCAGTTCCTGAACCAGAACCAACAAAAGATCCAATTGTGGCACTAGATGTACTAAATTCAAATTCAGGCTTTACAAATGTTTTTGATTCTGCCTATGCCCTTGGTGGTGTTAACAATCAAAACTCAATTGGTATTTATGATTTCACATTAGAATCAAATTTAAATTTAAACTTAGCTTATTATACCGAAATTGCTACTCAACAGTTGCCACAAAGAACATTATATCGCTGCACAAAAAACATAGGCAGCAATCAATTTGTCTCTTTACCATCCGGAGCAGGTCAGTATCCTATAAACACCAATATTTTTTATGACAAGGTAGAACATCAATTTTTCCCCTACACTAACGTTTATGCGAATTACCAATACAAATTCGGTAGCACAAATGGAGTGGTTTACAACGGAGATATTAATGCGTCGGTTTCATCTCCAAACCCTATTGGTGAACCTGATTTTTGTTTCCGCAATCCGGTAAACAATAGTGGTGTTGCATTTGGTTATTTTTCAACATTAACATCGGGATCAATCACGTCAATTGGTTCAACGTTTGCTTTGCGCCCAACCGGAATAGGCAGCCAGGCAAATATTAATTATTACAAAGCTTGTTTACATGATGTGTATACTACAAGCGGAGGAACAAAAAAGTATTATGCTATTGGTGTTACAGTCGACTCGGTAAATGTATACCAAATCAATTATTTAACTGTAGGTAATTTTGTTGATTATTCTGTTTACACAACTACACTGGTTAATTCATTACCCACAACTATTGCTAATTATAGTACAACAAAAAGACATTACAGTGCAGATGGAAATACCTTAAGCTTTATGTTAACAGATGCTACTAATAAAATAAGCACCTACATTTACAACTTTGCCAGCAACACTTTAACTCAAAATTTAAATCAGGTTACATTAGAATACAGTGGAACAGGAAGCGATATTGATTTGGATGAGAACGGAAATGTGTTTTATACCGGATACGCAGGTAATGGCACCAACACATCAGGTGTTTCTATATACAAGAAAAGCAACAGTGGCACACCCACTTTAGTTGGTAACGATAATCTTTTAAAATCAGGAACTGTTGTGAAATTGAGAGTATTGATGGGTAAGGTGTATATTGCTGTTACAGCTAAACAATCCGGTAAGGAAGTTTATCAGATCTCTATTATAAAAGAAAATTGATCGGTATAAATTGCACAAACAAAATGTGCAACTAATTCTATTTTAATTTTGAGGTAGCTTATGGCTACCTTTTTTTGTGGGGAAATGATCAAATTAGTTATTTCATTAAACAACACTTAATGTAAAAGTAAAATCACAATTTAAACCAGAATTTGATTTTCTTATGATAAAGTTGTAATTTCATTAAAAAGCATTCCTTAAAATGAACGATCAAATTATCACTTATAATAAACAACAAACAGCAGAAGATAAATCAATATGTGACTTGCTTTGCAATACAATTCATGCCAATTTAAAAGGTTCTGAAAGTAAGGTATGGCATGGGCACCCGGTTTGGTTTATGAATGAGAACCCTATTGTTGGATATAGCAAACAAAAAAATGGAATCAAACTCATGTTCTGGAGTGGTGCAGATTTTGAAGAAAAAAACTTAAATGTAAGAGGTGAGAAATTTAAAGATGCTTCCATATTTTACAATTCGGTTTCTGAAATTAAGATAACAGAACTAAAACGCTGGCTCAAAAAATCAAAAAGCATTCAATGGGACTATAAGAATATTGTTAAACGAAAAGGTAAACTGGAAAGATTGTAAGGAAATCTAAAAGATTCATATAATATAACTAGTCCATCATTAAAATGAAAATCATCATTAGGATCTGTTTCTTACTTTTCACATCCCTACTCTGTAAGGCTCAACCCACTGGCCAAAAAGAGTTTTATAATAAGAATTGTAAACTACCAAGTAATGCAACCTTTTTAACCAACAAATTAAAGTCAACCGACAAAGAACTAAGCACCTATTTACTTACTAATTATCCGGAATACAAATTACATTCAGCAGTAGAATTTAACTTATTATTTACGCCAAATGCGCCCATCTGTTGTTACAGAACTGTTGTAGTTGAACCCGACCAAATAAGCAAAATTCAAAAGGATACTCTATTACAACGCATCATACGTTTTCCGGGGTTTAATAATATGAATATTAAAACGCCAAAGAAGCTGTTGATTTTTGTGGGGCCAAGTGAAATACACAAACCGGAATGCACATTTTTTAATTTAAACGAAAAGAAATAGATCAAAAATTGAATTTAAATTTATCAAAACACTAAAAATAATTACAATTTGCTTATTAGTCACAGGTTGTTCAACAATCTCGACTGAATCCAATGAAGGGGTTATAACTCCTGAAATCCACATTCTTGGTGAAAAAACAGACACAGCCTTTTTACACGGATCATATAAAGATGAAGGTGCGTACGTTATTTACGAAAAAAATGGACGATCTGTAAGAGAAGAAATTAATGGTAAAGAATCTGTAAATACAACCTCACTAGGTGCTACTTACATAAACTATGATTTTACTGATTCATTAGGAAATCATTCAGCAACCGTTACCCGAACAGTAGTGGTAATTGAACACAAGTACACATTTTTGAACGGAATTTACGATGTAGTTTGTAACTGCACCGTAACATCAAATGAGAACCGTAAACATGAAGAAATTAAAAGTACATATACTGCTGAAGTTTCTTCTGGCAGTAATAAAGATGAAATTGTGATCAAGTATTTACGAGTAGGTCCTGAAGATCTGCAACCAAACACTACAATAATTGGTGATTCAATGATCATAAGTTATTATAGCCGTGACCTTCAATTAAGTAATGGCGGTTTCGGATATCTTAATACCAATAAAAATTCGTTTGTGATCAATAGTTTGGCTCGTCCCTTTTCAACTAAAAAAACCTATCAGTGCAAAAACATCTTTACCAAACAACTTAATATCTTACGTAAAAACTAAATATTACTTTAATTAGCTTAGTATTTATAGGATTTTATGGAAAAGACTTTATTTATTCATCAATATAAAAACTGAGCTTATGAAAAACACTTTACTTCTACTACTTTTCTCAATTCAATACTTTTTAATTGGTCAAACTACAAACCAATTTGATGCCGAAGGAAAAAAGCATGGCATTTGGAAACTGTTTTTAGATCATAAAGGTGCTAAACTAAATGATAGCATTGGTGCGGTTTATTTCAGATATACGTATTACGATCATGGCGTACATGTTTATCCGATGGGAAATTTTATTGGAAAAGGCGGTAGAATTGAAGAAAACGGTTTAGCAAAATCAACAACCGGTATAAAAATGCTCGATGGCGAATATAAATGTTTTGATAAAAAAGGAAAGTTAAATTACATCCATACCTTTAAAGATGGCGTTTATGTTTCATACAAAGAATATTATCCGAACGGTAAACTGCATACATTTTTTGATTACACCAGGCATTATAAAGATCAACCTTATTCATGGTATTTAATTGAATACAAAAAAAACGGGGATGTGAAATATGAGGATTTTGTAAGAAAAGATGATACAGGTAAATGGCCCAATATGCGCGGCTAAACTGCTATTTTTGTTGCTTTAACCAATTTAAAGCTTCCTCTTTATCAGTAAAAATTTGTTGCGGATAGTTGAACTTACTAAAACTATTAATAAAGGCCATTAATCCCTTTTGAACTATATTTGAAACTACAACTGCTCTAGCCTTCGTTTTATTTATATTATTCTCTAATTTGGCTCGTTCCTTTGCTTTTTTATCCATGCTCCATTTCGCACGTGCGTCAAATAACTTTAACACAGGCTGATCATTTGAAATATGTCTTAACACCAAATTCAGATCGATCACATCATATTCATCCACCTTACCACAATCTTTCATGGTTATGATCACAATGCCGCTAGCATCTCTGGAAATAGTTGCTATACGTGTTTCTGTAGTGGATGTGTTTGCCATTTCAACATTAAAGGTACATTATTAACGCATAATTGCTAAAATATTACACGAATGGTAAAGCTCCGTCAGTACTTTTAAGTAAAATTAACTATCTTCAGTTATGCTTAACCAACAAAAAAAAGACCAAAAAGCCTTCTATTATGGAATAGGTTTATTAATCTTGTTTGTTATTGTTTTTGGTGCTCTGCCTAAACTTACCAGTGAATTACCAATAATTTACGTTGCCAAAACAATATATTGCATCATAAAACTCTATTTTATTTTTTATGGGCAAACTACTGTTAAATTGCTTAACCGTTCATATACACCTTGGTCGGTTTTTCTGTTCTTTTGTACATCACTTGCTTTGATCATTTTGGGGAGGTTGCCACAGATCCACCAAGAATTAAAGATCATTCATATCGACCCTATTCCTGAAAATAACATCAATAACCTACCTCCTTTCAGTGCTGCAACTAATTCACCAATATTAATGGAAGCCATGGGTAACGATGGATATACATTAGACTATATGATAAAGAATTACAAAGAATTTATTAAAGAAAACACTGCCTTGTTCCCAATAATGGCTGCCTACGAAATAAATAAAAGAGGATTTGAGATAAGCGATGAAGCAAATGAGGCGTTGGATAGATTTGCGGAAGAATTAGGGTATCCAAACATCATTCAACTGATTCACGCGATCACAAAAATGAGTCCTGAAGATGTCGCCGAAAAATTCGTGTGAATTCTATAATTAAATTCCAAACACAATTTTTGCTAAAACCTATTCAATAAATAACTATTCTTATCTTTGCCACGTGTCTCAAAAACCTTTAAAAATATTTATTGTTGGTCCGGCTTACCCATTACGAGGTGGCCCTGCCCAATTCAATGAAAATTTATGTGAAGAGTTACGTAAGGCCGGGCACGATGCACAGATCATTTCTTACTCCTTACAATATCCCAATTTTTTATTTCCGGGTTCATCACAATTCGAAAAAAGCGGATCGGCTCCTGTCGGCATTCCTATTCATACACTTATCAACTCGGTAAATCCGTTCAATTGGTTTAAAGTTGCGCGCTTCATCAAAAAGCAAAAACCCGATTTTATTTTATTCCGATACTGGCTGCCTTTTTTCGGACCAGGTTTAGGGACTATTGGAAGATTGGTTAAAAAACATACAAAAGTTTTAGCATTAACCGATAACATCATCCCGCATGAAAAACGCATTGGAGATGGCCCTTTTACAAAATACTTTGTGAACTCCTGCCATGGTTTTATTACCATGAGTAAAGCGGTGTTAAATGATATAAGCAAATTTTCTTCAACCGATAAAAAAGCTTATTCGCCACATCCGATGTATGCCACGTATGGCCCGGAAGTAAGTATGAAAGAAGCACGTGAGAAATTAGGTTTGAATGCAACTGATATGATCGTGTTATTCTTTGGATTGATAAGACATTACAAAGGATTAGATATTTTGCTGGAATCGTTTGCAAAGGAAAAGGTAAAACAAAACAACATCAAACTTTTGGTGGCTGGTGAGTTTTATGAAGATAAACAACCATATATTGATCTGATCAACAAACATGGTTTAAATGATCTAGTGATCATGCACGATCAGTTTATTGCCAACGACATGGTGCGTTATTACTTTTGTGCAAGTAATATTGTAGCCCAAACCTACCGAAATGCAACAAACAGCGGTGTTACAATGGTTGGATACTACTACAACAAACCCATGTTGGTAACCAATATTGGCGGTTTGGCCGAAATTGTACCCCATAATTTATGTGGCTATACCCTACCACTTGATCAAACACAAATTGCAGATGCCATGGTAAATTTCTTTGAAAAGAACAGAGAAACAGAAATGGTGAACAATGTGAAAAAAGAGAAGATCAAATATGAATGGAGCACATTTATTAACACCCTGTTAGAATTGTATAACAGGTGTTCATAATTTCTGTAATTACCCCCTATCCTTCAATTCCCTTTATTTTAAAGCACTTACACCAGTTTACTTCATCAATGGTTAATTACTCCGGTTTTTGTTGATAAAGCAAATTTATTAAGCGCCAAAGCCTTAGTATTTTTATAAGGTTAGCAGAATGGCGGATGTCCCGTTTTTCTAGCTATCCTTTAAATCTATTACTCAATGGCTCTACAAGTCAATGTAAACGATATTTTATCGCAGCTTTACCAGAACCGTGGTATTGTTGAGTTTTTATTTGCAAATCGTGAGAACATAACCGTTAATGAAATTCTGGCGCGTGGCGATCTGTCGCAAGAACAATACAACAAACTCAAATCACTCGACCTTATTTACGAATACGAGAACATCGTAAGCTTAAATGATGCGGTGGTGGCTATGTTTGAAGACTTCATGGAAATTGGTGAAGTTACACCGGGCTTTATCAACGATTACATCAACGAACTCAACCGTCACATCAAATTTTATCAGGAAGCACGTGAAATGCGCTTCTTACGAAGTATTAAAAAATATTTAAAACGCATTAATGCAACCTTAACCCGTGAGATCATTAAGTTGCAAAAGAATGTGGATGATACGTACAAGAACGAAAGTAACTACCGCATTAAATTACAAAAGCTAGAAGACTACCGTGAAAAACGCGACACCATTATTGATTTCATTAAAAAAACCAGTGATGTTGTTGAAGAAACACGCTCATTATTCGCATTAACAAACGACTCTGAATTATACGGCATCGTTCAATCATTAAAGGGCAGCTTAATTGAGAACTTAGACTTCCTGATCGAGATCCAAACAGATATTACGGACTTCATCAACAAAATTCAGTTCCAGTTAGATGTTTACAAAAAAGCACAGCGTTTGAAAGAGATCAAAGATCACGGCGCACTTTATTTCAAAACATCATTCAAAGAAAACGTTGCTGCGATCAATACTTTGAAGCATAATGGTCATAAGAGTCCGAAAACAAAAATTGCGATCGACTTTTTATTTACCGATGATGGACATGTGTTGTGTAAACGAGTAGCTGAAAAATATAAGTTAACCCGCTTAATGGTGCGTGGCTTGGCAGATAAGTTACCGGGCAACTTCAAGGACAAAGGATTAGAACAACAAATAAAATTAGATACTGAAAAATTGGTTGAACGCTTTTTAGGACAAACCAAAATGAACCTGTTCGAATATTTGATGGATTACAAATTCCCAAAAGCAATTGGAAATGTTTCTTTCGAAGAACGTCTTTCGTTGTTTGTTGAGATCGCCATGGAATACCAAAACGCATTGGACTTTAAATACCGCTTACAGTATTTTGATTATGAAGATGTGAATAAGAACAAAAAACGATTGGGTTACACCTTGATCTTACCATTAAAAGAAAAAGAGAAAACCAAAAAAGTAAAACAAGCGAGTTAATTTACAATTAACGTCATACTGAGCGGAGTCGAAGTATGACAAAAACTAGAAACTATAAACCAGAAACAAAAAACATAACATGTTAGCAGAAGATTACAATTTACCGAAACAAACACACGACATTTTTGCAGTAATGGCACGTGGTAATTTTATTTCGAGTAATGGTACAAAAGATGGTATGAACCGTTTGTACGACATCATCAATAATCCTGAGAATTTCGACAGACTCCAGGCTTATTTTAACGTGATCCGTTATAACATTGAAAGAGGAAATAATTTCTTCTATTTCTCAAAACTAAGTGAGCCTAACAGTGAATTAGAAAAAAAACTGGAGCGTTTTGAGCGTTATATTGATATAGTAGATCTTTTAGCCAGTATGGATAATAAGATCACAATCGGTAGTCGTTTTCGTCCGTCTGAAATTGCGGAAGAGTGTAACGCGAATGTACGTTTGAAACAAAAATTACAAAAGATCCCATTATACCGTTCGGAAACCTTGCACAATAAGGTGCGCGAAATTTGTGATCTGATGAGCAGAGATTCGTTTTTAGAATTAGAAGATGAGAAAACAGAATCGTATAAAGTGTTGGATTCATACAATTACTTGTTAGACGTGATCAACTCTATTGCTATTTATGAAGATGGCGGTAATTCGGATGACGCACAGGGATTGGTTTATAATTAAGAAGTAAGAAATAAGTATGAGGAGTAACACATCGACTCCGCTCAGTGTGACAAATAAGATTGAATTAAAGGAACGAGGTCCAATTAAAAACCTCAAACAAAAAACAAGAAACTAGAAACACATAAGAATGGAAAATTGCAGAATATTAAACAGGATCGTAGAAATTAATATTGCCAACGTAAAGTATGCCGATATTGAATTGAGTGGTAACACGTGTTTTGTGGGGACAAACAACTTTGGTAAAACATCCTTACAACGTGCGATCTTATTTTTTTACAGCGCTAATAGTCGTGGTTTAGGTATTTCAGCCTCTCAAAAACCTTTTGAGGAGCACTATTTCCGATATGAGAACTCATACCTGATCTATGAAATTGCTACGGAAGACAAACCATTTTTTGTGATCGTTTACCGTCATAACAAACTCGTATTTCGTTTTGTGGATGCAGCCTATGACCCAGATTTCTTCTTCACTAATAATGATGAGGCAATGAAGATCAAGGAGATCATAGCTAATTTCGAGAAGCGTGGCATTTACATCTCTAACCAAATTGATACGTTTGAACGCTACCGTAACATTATCTTTGGAACCGAAACAGATAAACAATTATCAAAATTCCATTTATTAAAGGGTAACGAAAAATATCAGAACATCCCTAAATCCATCACTAACGTATTCTTATCTTCTAAGAGTAGTATCGATTCACGCTTTATAAAAGATTTTATTGCCAACTCGTTAACTACCGAGAACAGTAGTATTAAATTAGAACAAGTAGAGCGTCAGTTACGTCAGTTTAACGAAAAGTATTCTGATATTGAAACCTACTTAAAAAAGGAAACACAACAGTTGATCGAGTTCATTGATAAGAAATACGATCAGGTACACATGCTTAAAGGCGCTCAAATGGAGATGGCCGATAAATTAGGTAGCAGCTTGCGTTTTGCCGAAAATCAAAATGAAGCCATTCGTGAAGCTTCTAAAAAGAAAGAAGAAGAATTGGAAACGCTTACCAATGAATACGATCAAACAAAGGAACACATTGAAGATAAGCAAAACAACATTCGTGAAGAGATCGGTTATTACGACAGAACCATTCGTGATGCCAACAAAAAATTAAAGGAATACAAAGAAAAGAATATTGAAGAGGCCGTAGAAAAGAATGCAGAGCGCGAAAAATTACAGGTTGAATTAAATATTGCTCGTCGTGAGTACGAAAGTTTAACGTCAAATGTGGCGAGTATCGAGTTAAAATACTCGTCATTAATTGAGCAATTACGTAATGATAAGAGTGCTTACATTAACAAGATCAACTCTAAAACAAGTGAGATATTCAATCACTACAACGAATTACAATTATTACAAAAGAATGAATACAATAAGCGTGATGCGGAGTTAAAAGAAAAGCGTGATGAAGCTTTAAATGAAATTAACGCCGAGGTTACCAGCAAACAAATTGAATTCAACGAATTAAAAAGTGAAGAGAAAGTAATACGCAACACCCGCTTTTATGAGCAAGAGATAAAAGCCTTGGAGAACGAATTGGCTGAATTGCGCGCTGTTAGCTACAAGAACAAGAGTGAACGTGCCATTAAGCAAAACATGGTTTCTACCATTCAACGTGAGTGGGAAGCATTGGAATTGAAATTAAAAACATCTTTAACCAATCGTGTAAACCAAACCAATAACGAGATCATTAAGATCAAAACAGAGATCAAAGAGATCGAAGAAAAATTAAACGTACAACACGATGCGTTTTATGGTTTCCTGGAAAAAAATGTGAAGAACTGGCACGAGACCATTGGTAAAGTTGTGAATGAAAAGTTATTATTCAGAACGGATATCAGTCCGGAACTAAAAGAACAAACTGCAAATACTTTATATGGTATTAGTTTGAATCTAGAGCCGGTAGAAGTTGTTTCAAAATCAATTGAAGAATACCAATTTGAAAAGAATGAGCGTCTGGCACAAATTCGTGACCTGGAAGATGCTTTGAATCAGTTTCAAACAGCAAACAACGAAGAAAAAATGTTGGCTGCCGACAAATACGGTAAACAATTAGGAGAATTAAAAGAAGATGTGAAGGTACTTACCTACTCGTTGGAATTAGCAGATAAGCGTGAGAAGAAATTAGCCGATGAGTATGAAGACTGGAAAATTAGAGCCGGCAAGGAAATTGAGGAATCATTAACCGGTAACCGCCAGCGATTGAACATCATTGAAGAAGAATTGAGCATCTTGAACAAAAAGAAAAATCAATTATTAAATGAATTCAATACCCAGTTTGATAAATTAAAAGTTTATAACGACGAGCGCTTAACAGAATTAAAATCGCGTCAGGAATCGGAAATTAGCGAATTAGAAGTTGAGAAAAAGAATCAGGTAAAGGAATTTGAAACCAAAGAAGAAGAATTAGCGAAAGAAAAAGAAAGCAACTTTAAGAGCAAGGGTGTAGATTCGAAACAATTGAAAAATGTGGAGAATCGCATGAAAGAAATTCAGGAAGCTTTAAAGGAGATAGAGCAATATTCGCAGATCATCAGTGATTATTTAAAAGATAAGCGTGAAATATTTGATAAGTTACCGGATCTGATCCAAAAGAAAGAAGAGTTTGTAAAATCAAACAATGATCTTGGCTTACAATTAGAAGAAGTTACCCGTAAATACAATTTAAAGCGCATGGAGTTGAACAAACAAAAACGTGCTTTTGATGAAGAGTTGATAGACTTTAACAACGGTATCAATTTTTACAGCAACAACTTCCGCGAAACGCCTGTTTACGCCAAATACAGCGATATTATCGAACGTGCTGAACCAAAGCGTACCAATTATAACATCATGGATCTGTGTACGCAATTATTAAAGAACGATTCGCACTTTAATGAGGAGTATGGCGCATTTCAACGTTACGTAAATGAATTTGCCGGCAAGTTCAGAATTGATAACCACTTTAACTTTATTATTCGTAACGATGCCACACAAGGCGAATACGAACGTTTTGCACAAAACTTACGTTCGTTCATCAACGAAAATAAAATTGAATTATCAATTGCCGAAACAGCTACTCAAATTGGTTTGGTAACAGATAGTATTGCAACCAAAGTAAAAGAATTAAGCGGACAAAAAGATAAGATCCAACATATCATTTCCTTAATTGCAGAAGACTTTAAGAAAGCGGAGTTCGAAGAAAGTAAATTGATCGAGTTCATTAAAATTCGTTTGGAAGAATCGGATAACAAAGTATACAAGTTATTAAAGCGTATTCAGGAGTTCCGCGAAGAGAATGGCTTGGTATATAACGAAGGTTTATTTAATACCGACTTTGCAACCGGCCAAAAACGTGAGATCAGCACCAGAGCAGTTAAGTTATTAGAACAATTGCGCAGTGCAATTAAGGAACAAGAACAAGAAGAGATCAAATTACAAGATTTATTTGAATTGAAGTTCAATATTAAGGAAGGTATGAATGAAACCGGTTGGACACATAAGATCGATAGTATTGGCAGTACCGGTACAGACATCCTTGTAAAAGCGATCATCTATATTACCTTATTGCACGTATTCATTAAGGAATCGAGTCACCGCAGCAGTAAAGACTTCAAAGTACATTGTATCATCGACGAAGTTGGACAAATTTCGGCGCATTACTTACGTGAATTATTACGTTTTGCGAAGAATAGAAATATTATGATGATCAACGGTTTACCAAACAAATCGGGCTTGGAGAGTCATTACAAATACACCTATCAATTCAGAAGAGAAGAGAACAACGTACGTATTTTCCCAAGTATTGTAACAGAAGTAGAAGCATAAAAAATGAAAAAGTTAATTATCACAACATTAGTTGCGTTTGCCGCTTTAGGATTCACTTTTAAAAGTGCTGATTGCAATTCGTTACTGTTTTTTAAAGAAGGTACTCAAACCACTATGACATCTTATAATGATGATGGTAAAGTAACAGGCAGCAGCAAAACCATTTACAGCAAGGTTGTAAAAAACGCCGGTAGTGTTGCTGTAACTGCAAGTCAGGAGAACTTCGATAAAAAGGGTAAATCAAGTACAAAAAGCGAATACACCATTAAATGTGAAAAAGGCACTTTGTTTTTTGACATGAAAATGGCTTTGCCACAACAACAAGCAGATTCGTATAAAGATTTTGAGATGACAGTGGAAGGAGCTGATAAAGAATTTCCGACCAACTTTGTTGTAGGCACATCTTTAAAAGATGCGAACATTAAGTTCATGTTCAAATCAAAGGATGGAATGGAAATACCAATGATGACAACATCTGTAAAGATCACAAACAGAAAAATTGAAGCAAAGGAATCGGTTACAACACCGGCCGGCACATTTGAATGTTATAAGATCACGGAAGATGTAGAAATGAAGACCATGTTCGCTATACGAGCAAAATCAATTAGCTGGTTTAATGCAGAAGCAGGAACAGTAAAAACCGAAAGTTATAAAGAGAACGGCAAATACACCGGCAAAACAGAACTAACAGAGTTAAAGAAATAAAGAACAACACAACACTTAAGCACCTCGGAAATTTCCGGGGTGTTTTTGTTTCAAGTCGTTATTGTGTTACAATTATTTACATTACGCGATAACGAAGCCTATAAAAAACAAAAAACCCGTTAATCATCTTAACGGGTTTTTAAATCATTACAAATGAAATCAGATCATCTCCACACTGCGCTTAATAAAGTTGGTTAAGCTTTCACCTTTTAATAGACCTTGAGATAATAAAGCCAGGTCGGTTGTTTGTTTTGCTAAGTTCTTTTGTTTATCGGCATCACCTTCATTTAAAATACGCGTGATCAAAGGGTGGTTTGAATTTACCACCAAATTATACATATCCGGCATATTACCGTAAAAGCCCATGGCTCCTCCTCCACCCAACTGATTCATATCCTTCATACGACGCATGAATTCTGGACGAGTGATCAGCATTGGGGCATCGCTTTCACTTAAATTCTCAAACACCACACTAAATTGCTCTTTGCTAATTGTTCCTTCAATAATTGGTTGCAATTGCTTTTGTTGCTCTTCATTTAATTTACTGATGTTGTTATCGTCCTTCTTAATTAGCTTATCAACGGTATCCGCATCCACACGAACAAAAGAAATATCCTTGAATTTACTTTCTAAATGATTGATGTAATGCGGATCTAACATTGTATCCATCAATAACACTTCATATCCCCTACTTTTTGCCGCATCAATATAAGCATGCTGTTCAGCAATATTTGTTGTGTACAAATAGATCAGTTTTTTATCCTTATCGGTTTGTAAAGCCTTTACTTTATTCTCAAACTCTTCAAAGGTATGATAGGTATTATCTGTTGTTTTTACCAGTGAGAATTTCACAGCCTTTTCATAGAACTTCTCATCACTGATCATGCCATATTGAACAAAGATCTTGATATCATCCCATTTCTTTTCAAACTCTGCACGATCCTTTTTAAAGATCTCCTCTAATTTATCTGCTACTTTTTTGGTGATATGGCTTGATATCTTCTTTACATTGCTATCTGCTTGCAAATAGCTGCGTGATACGTTCAATGGGATATCCGGACTATCGATCACACCACGTAACAAGGTCAAAAAATCTGGAACAATATTCTCCACATTATCGGTTACAAACACCTGATTGCAATACAACTGTATGCGATCCTTTGGCATCTCTAACTTGTTACTCAATTTAGGAAAATATAAAATACCTGTTAAATTAAATGGATAATCTACATTCAAATGAATATGAAACAAAGGTTCTTCAAATTGCATTGGATACAATTCGCGGTAAAACACTTTGTAATCTTCATCCTTTAGATCCGCAGGTTTTTTTGTCCATGCCGGATTCGGATTGTTAATGATGTTATCTACTTCAACCTCTTTTGTTTTTTCCTCACCTTTATCATCTTTCTCACCACTCGGCACCCAATCTTTTTTAGTACCGAATTTTATTTCAACCGGTAAAAACTTGCAATATTTTGTAAGTAATCCTTGTATCTTACTACTCTCTAAATACTCTTCGCAATCATCGGCAATGTGCAATACAATGTTTGTGCCGCGTGTAGTTTTATTACTGATCTCTTCAATGGTATATTCCGGACTTCCGTCACATTCCCAACGCACGGCCTTTGCTCCGTCTTTATAGGAAAGCGAATAGATCTCAACCTTTTTAGCAACCATAAAGGCGCTGTAAAAACCTAATCCAAAGTGGCCGATCACCACATTTTTATCTACTTTATCTTTATACTTATTTACGAATTCCTCAGCACCACTAAATGCAATTTGAGTGATGTATTTCTCGATCTCGTCTTTGGTCATACCAATACCTTTATCTTTAATGGTAATGGTTTTAGAACTCTTATCAACTTCCACTTCGATCTTCAGATCACCCAACTCTACTTTAGCTTCACCAATTGATGTTAAAGCTTTTAATTTTTGAGTGGCGTCTGTGGCATTACTAACTAATTCGCGAAGAAATATCTCATTGTCGCTGTAAAGAAATTTTTTAATGATCGGGAAGATGTTCTCTGTTTGAACGTTAATTTTGCCGGTGCTCATAGTTATTTGTTTTTTATTTCAATTACACATAAAAATTGTGCCAAACCGCCAAAAATGACAATTTGTCAAGTAAACATTCAGGAAAACTGTTAGAATTTACTTCTCAAGCGCGCTTTCTTCTTCTTCTTGGCCTTCATAATGTATCCGAAGGTTACCTGAGCGCTAATGTATGTATCTTTATTATTATCGCCACGTTGTGCGCGTGTACCATCAGCTGCAGGAGATGAGAAACCGTAGATCAATCCTTTATTAGGATCAGACATTTCAACAGATTTTGGTCCGTATGCATTTAATAACGCTGTTTTATCATAGTAAGATGTACTCACATCATCAAGGTAATCGGTAAAAGTTTTACGATAACAAATATCTAATCCTACGCACCACGTTCTATTGATCACACCTTTAATATAAACACCAAACGGAATTGCAACTGCAACGTTTCTATATTGTTTTGGGCCACCCGGTAAACCTTGCCCCTCGGTATGCAAAGGTTTAAGTTTTACATAATTTCCGGAAGCATCTCTGCCTTTTGGATTATGATATAAAACAGCAATTCCGGTGTAACCAAAATAATTCCAATTGATCTTATACTTCTTTTGACTTAAAGATTTTTTAATACTATAGCGGTTACTTAATTTTGATTGGAAATACCCGAACTCGGCGCGCACTGCCAATTCCAACACATTATTCTTGAAATTTAAATTACGATTGTTCCTGAATTTTTCATTTGTAAAAGCATCATCTCCTTTTAAAAGCAACCAATTAAATGTTGATGAAGCATTGAACCATTTTTGAACACGGTATCTGTAACCAGCGCCCATTGCGGTACGCGTCATTCCAAAATCCAGATCAACCGGACTAAAATCAGTACCTACTTTATCTCTTCCGCCCAGATCACCAAGAAAATGAGACGAACCCATGGATACAAAATATTCATGACGGTATTTTTTCCAATCGCCCGGACGGCCATAAAATTGGCCAAAAGTGAATTGGAAACTTACAAATACAAATGTTATAACAATTAATAACCTGTTCATTAATAGCACTTTAGATTGCTAAAACGGTAAAGATAATAAAAATGAACCGAATTTTAAAATTTTTAATGAAAGTTTATAGCCTCAGAATGTTAATTACTGCAGAAGTAAACTACTAAAATTTATTAGATATACCTGTTCAGTTGCACGGGTTAATGCTGTATAAAGCCAACGAATTAAGTTGGCATCTAATAGTTCATCTGTTAAATAACCATGATCGATAAAAACACAGGGCCACTGACCACCCTGTGCCTTGTGGCATGTAATGGCATAACTAAATTTAACCTGTAAGGCGTTAAAATAAGGGCTACGCTTTAAATAAGCCATTTTAGCCCATTTATCCGGCACATCTTCGCAATCGAGCATCACCTCCTGAAACAACAAATTTTGTTGCTGCGGAGTTAAAGATGTTGAATCGCTAAATAAACTATCTGTTATGATCTTCACTTGCATTTCAGCAAGCTCTTCATAATCTAAAAGTTTTAAAGAACACTCTGTAAAATTAAAGCCGTATAATTTTTCACGTTTGGTTATTCGGGTAATTTCTGCCATATCACCATTCGCAATAAAATTGGTCTCGGTTTTTTCTTCTTGCAACCAGTAATAATTATTTTTTACGATCATTAATTTATCGCCACTGCACAGATCCTCTTCAAACAAATAAACTCTGTTACGTACATTTTGATTGAACAAATTTGCGCGTTTATTACTGCGAGTAACAATGATCACATTTTCGGCGCCATATTTTCTGTATGCAGTTTGTAATGCATCTTCCAATTCATCACCAAAAATATTTTTTACATCAGGTGTGGTCTCAATTTTTGGAACAACAAACTCATCCATTGTTAGCGATTGACGAAGCTTGGTTGCATTATACAAAATGCCACTTTCAGAACGCTGACGGGCAACTTCAGTTAATTCATAAGTTGAAATATGTAAATGATAACTTTGCCTCAAAAAATCAACATTTAATGCCGGACTCTCGTTACTACCAACAGGAGGCAACTGAGCGGTGTCACCAACAAACATGAGCTTACAATTTTCGCCACTAAAAACATATTCGAATAAACTCTCTAATAAATTATTTTGATATAAAGACGATTCAGATTCAATGTTGATCATGGATGCTTCATCAACAATAAACAGCGTGTTTTTATGAAGATTATCAGCTAAGGAAAAAAACATCCCTCCTTCAGCGCTCAAGTCTTTTTTAAAGATCTTTTTATGGATGGTACTAACTTGCTTTTGTGATGTGATAGATAAAACCTTTGCTGCACGGCCTGTTGGTGCCATTAAAACAGTTTTAACTTTAAACGATTGCAAGGCTTTTGTAACAGCTGAAATGATATTTGTTTTTCCTGTACCGGCGTATCCTTTTAAAACAAATATTTCGTTTTCGTTTGAACTTAAAAAGAATTTTGCCAAACAACCTATTAATTCAGTTTGCTGTGTGTTAGGCGTAAATGGTAAAAAGCGTTTAACCTCTTGAATATAATCTACACTATTGAACTTAGTTTGCACACAGCAAAGTAATTCAATAAAAAAAATTACAGAAATTAAAGTATGAAAAGAAATAAACGAAATAAGACCTAATGGTCTTATTTCATTTTAGTGATAATAAATTCGGTACGGCGATTAACTGAATGCTCTTCTTCAGAACATTTAGGTTGAATTTTACCTTCACATGCGCAGGCATTCAATAATTTTGCCTCACCATAACCTTTTCCAATAATACGGTCTTTTTTAAATTTACCTTTATTGATAATATAAGCAGCAGAAGCTTTAGCACGCGCATCAGATAATTTTTTATTTGCAGCGGCAACACCTCTGCAATCGGTATGAGCACCCAATTCAATATACATTCCCGGGTTTTCGGCCATAACACGAACAACTTTATCCAATTCAATTGCTGCATCCGGCCTGATCTTTGATTTACCCAAATCAAAATAAATAGGTTTGATCTCGATCATCTTTGCTAAATCCTGACCAACTAAAGCCTTACCTAAGGTCATACGCAATACCTCATGTAATTTTATTTCTCCTTCCTGCTTAATTTCAGCAGTGTAATTCAGAGTGTTTGTTACATAACCTTTTTTCTCTAAAATAATTTCATACGCCAGCTTATCACCAATTTTTCTTCCCTTTAATGATTTGCGGTATTCGCCATTAGCAGAGGTAAAAGTGCTATCAAAAATTTGTTTAGTGAATAGATCCTTGATCTTGATCTTCACATCCGACAAACCTTCATTTGTTTTTGCATCGGTTACAAATGCTAAGAAAGATAAATTAGGATCTTTTTCAAGCGTAATGGTTCTCGTAAAATCATCTTCTTCAGACGACTTGGTATTTAATGAATCTTTATTCTCGAAATATTTTTCCTTATTCGCTAATACTTTATACTCAACATCCTCCTCAATTAAATAGGTAAACTCCCCCTTTTCATTGGTTGTTCCGGTATCAGAATTTATTCTCAGTTTTGCATTCGGTAACAATGCACCATTATCTTTATCCTTTAAAATAAATGTTACATTTTTTCCGCGAGAAACTTTTCTTAATACTTCTAAACTGTACACATCATCATCCATACCACCGTTCTTTCTGTTTGAACTTAAAAAACCTTTTTTTCCATCATCATTTAGGTTATAAGCAAAATCATCATGCTCGCTATTAACCGGCTTACCCATGTTATAGATCTTAGTTGCTTTTAGTTCTTTTAATTTTGTTTCATAAATATCCAACCCTCCAAAACCTTCCAAACCATCAGATGAGAAATACAACACATTTTCGTTGGTGATAAATGGGAACATTTCGTTACCCTTTGTGTTAACCTTTTCGCCTAAATTAATTGGTGTTCCCCATGTACCATCGGGCGCTACAATACTGTAATAAATATCCATACCACCATGGCCGCCCGGCATATCAGATGCAAAGTATAATACCTTACCATCAGCTGAAATGGATGGGTGCGCACAATTGTATTCGTTGTTATTAAACTTCAAGTCTATGGGTTTAAACAATGTATTCTTAATGATCGTTGCTTGATATATACGCAGTTTATATGATCCATCTGAGCTCTTATTCTTTTTATCATAACAGTTGCGTGTAAAATAAACCGTTGTACAATCCTTTGCAATACATAAGGGACCATCATTAAATTTTGAATCAATACCATCTAAAAATGTTTTTGGTTTGATATACTTACCCGTTTGATCTTTAAATGTTACATAGGCATTGTAATATTGTTTATCTGTCCAGCCATGATGACGGGTGATCCAGGTTGATTTGGTTCGTGCAGAAGTAAAAACAATATTATCACCATAACTAAACGCACAAAAATCATTGTCGGTTGAATTAATTGGTAATTCATCAACTTTATAAGCATCTGAATTTTTGTTGATCTTATCGAACTTTGAAATACCACCTGCTAAAGCACTTCCTCTAGAGTCGGCAGTATATGATTCCAAAAGTGGTTTGGCATCATCGTACTTACCTTTTTCCATTAAGGCCTTTGCATATAAATATTTTTGCACATCGGTTGCCGAACCACCTTTAACTAATTTACCATAAGTTAAAAGTTGTCCGTTCACATCATTCGTCAATCGGTAACAATCGCCCAGTTTAATTAGCATATCTCTGTTTGAACTATCTTTTTTCATAGCCTTCAAATAAACAGGAATAGCTTCGGCGTATAATTTCTTCGTGTATAACTTATCGCCAGCAACAATAGTAGATTTTTGTGCAGCAGCCGATAAGCCAATTAAAGAAAATAAATAAAATAACTTTTTCATACTTAAAAATAACGCGGTGTCACAACAGTTTTTTGTTTATAAGAAAATACATAACCTAATGCGATCTCGTGTGAACCTTGAGAATACTTTTGGATCTCATTTAATCCATAATCATAAGAATAACTTACAATGAACTGCGGATTAACCTGTACACCAACAATCGCAGCCATGTTAGAACCACTGCGGTATCCTAAACCGGCCCAGATCATATTCTTAATTAAAACATTTGCATTAACATCATATTGCAAAGGCGCGTTTTGAACCATTTTCACCATTACCTGAGGTTTAATTTTCACATCTTCATTTATCTCAAACACTCTTCCTACGGTAACATAATAATGAAACTTTTGTACATTGAATTTTATTGATTGATCAAATGCACCACTGTTATCAAACATATAACCATCATCGATCATACGAGGAATAGAAACACCGGCATAGAATTTTTGAGTATTATAGTAAACACCAAAACCAAAATTAGGTGCGATCATACTTGGTGTATTTTGCGATACCTGCAGATCTCCAATATCTGTTGCTTTTAGTTCAGATAATTTATTTACCTGATTGTGTATACCGGCATTTAAGCCTAAAGCCAAGGTTCCTTTTTTATCGGTCTTAACACGATAGGCATAACTCGCGTAAACTAAATTACGATTCAATTTACCAATACGCTCATTTAAAACGCTAATACCAACACCCATCTTATTATTCATTAACGGACCATGTAATGAAAATGTGGTTGTAACCGGACGGCCGGGAAAATTAACCCATTGCTGACGGTGTAACAAATTCACAGCCATGGCATCTTTACTTCCGGCATACGCAGGATTGATGAACATTTCGTTGAACATAAATTGCGTGAACATAGCATCGTATTGTGCCTTGCCTTTAAAAGCTGCGAATAACAACACAACTGTTGTGATGGCTATTCTTATCTGCTTCATTGTTCTCATATAATATCTACTTAATAAAATTAATACTGTAATACAACGTAACCGGTTTTCACTTCTTTATCTTTATCCTGGAATTCGATAATGTAATAATAGGTAGCCTGAGGCAATTTACTATTACCTATTATTAAACCTGCAGCATTAGGGAATCCGTTCCATGTATTGTCATACTCATTATTCTCATAAACCTTATTACCCCAACGATTGAACACGGTTAACTTCGCTTTTCTGCCATTCAATCCTTTTATAACAAACAAGTCGTTTTTACCATCGCCATTCGGTGTGAATACTTCTGGTATGAATAATTCAGATGAAGGAATAATGATCACGGTAGGCTCACTTTCTGTAACCTCATTCGGATTTCCATCAGCATTAGGATCGGCATTGTATCCGGTTTGCGAACTATCACGTGTAGCCACTGAGAATTGATTGATGGCATAACCCATTGCGGTATTTTTAAACACCGTAACAGTATCCGGTTTCACGTTAATAGTGAATTTGATCGTATCAACTTGTCCCGGTGCCAACATATCCAAACCACTCAATAATTTGATATCCGAATTTCCATTGAATGATGAATTAGCCGTTAACAAGGTACCGGTTATACTTGGCGCAACCTTTATGCTGTATTGTGCCGGTAAAGGAACTGTTTTATTCAAGCTATCCTTCACTTGTACGTTCTTCAAGGTATCGTTACCAAAGTTCTTAACGGTTACAATGTAGGTGATGTCGTAAGTATTATCACTTAATTGTTGCGATAACACACCCGCTTTAGCAACACCTAAACGTGTATTCGGATTTAAATTGATAACGGTAGGAATATTGTTATTCGTTGGAGAACCATCCTGATCAGGATCCCAACTGAATCCATCGTTTGAACTATCTGATACAATTAAGCTGTTCACATCATTTGCAAATCCAATAACTGAATTCACAAACGGACCAAAGAATCCTTTAGGATCAATTTGAACGGTAAATACAATGGTATCACGCTTGTTTGGTAACAATGTACTGCTTAACGGAGAAGTTAAACTGATCTGTGATGAACCATCAAATGTTGGATTGATCGTTAAACTGCTTCCAATTGATGTAACAACAGGCGGACTAATAATAGTATAAGTTGTAGGTAATGGGAATGTGTTATTCAAATTCTCATTTAATACAACATTGGTTAAATTATTGTTAGATGCATTAACTGCAGTAACAGTATAGGTAATATTATATTTATTATTAACTAAACTAGGAGTGCCTGCTGCCTTAGTTAATCCAAACACAGTATTGTTACAATTTACAGGTGCAAGGAACAAAGTGGTGTCTTTAAAACAACCGTTACTTCCAAAAATACGCACCGTATAAGGTGTTAACACTAATGGATTAGCCAACGTATTCGTAATAACACCATTTGTTGGTATTGGAGTTGCAGTTAAATAAACAGCTGAACCGGTGTATGTTGCTCCGGTTACAAGATCAAATTTAACTCCGTTACCACTCACTAAAATAGTACCATCGTTATTTGTTGCAGTACCATTACATGTTGCCGGCAATATGGTTGCCGTGAACACCGGTAAATTGGTGTTTGATTGTACAGATACAGTTAATGTTCCTGAACATCCTGTATTGATATCAAATGCACTTACTGTGTAATCACCTGCAACATTTACTGTAGGCGTTTGGCTGGTTGATGTGAAACTACCAGGACCTGTCCATGTATAAGTAATACCGGTTGACGTTGTTGATGAAGCGGTTAATGTAACGGTTGCATTACATCCCAGATCACCTGATGAAATAACTGTGAAGTTCGGAATAGTTGTATTCACAATAACAGCAGTTGTTGCCGTTAATGCACAACCTGTATTCAGATCTGTTACCGTTAATGTATAAGTACCGCCAACAGTTATTGCTGTTGGATTTTGTACCGAAGACGTAAATGATGACGGACCATTCCATGAGTAACTTACGTTAGTACTTGTTGTATTACCAAGTAAGTTAACACTGCTGCTAATACAAGTTATTGAACCGCTTGTTGATGCAGTTACACTTGTTGGTCCTGGTGTAACTAAAATAAATACCGTTGCAGTTGATGAACATCCACCGTTATCACCGGTAACAGTATAAGTAGTTGAAACGGTTGGATTAACAACCATCGTGCCTCCTAAAACAGTTCCAGGTTCCCAGGTATAATTGGTTGCGCCTAACGCAATTAAATTTACTGCACCGCTTTGACAAACAACTGTTGGATTAGCAACAACATTTATTGAAGGTACTGGCGTTACACCAATTGTTATGGTTGCCGTTGATGAACAACCAAATGCACTTGCACCTATTAAGGTGTATGTCGTTGTAGTTGAAGGAGAATCGGTGAACGTTGTACCGGTTGCATTAGATGGTAACCAGGTATATGATGAAGCACCATTAGCGGTTAATGTAACTGTATTACCCGTACAAATACCGGTAGCAGTTGCTGCAATAGACACACTAGGAATTGGATTAACCACTATTTGTATTGTACTAACACCCGGACATCCGTTTGTGTTGTTTCCAAGTATAGTATAACTTGTTGTAACAGTTGGTGTAACTGCAAAACTTGTTCCACTGGCAGAGCCAGGATACATAGTATAGTTTGTAGAACCACTTGGCGTTAAAGTTACAGTTGTGCCAGCACAAATACTATTTGCTGTAGCGGCAACAGCAACGGTAGGGCCAGGACTGATACTCACTGTAACAATTGCTGAATTAGTACATCCGCCGGCTGCAGAACCAACAACTGTATAAGTTGTGTTAACCAAAGGCGAAACAACAATAACTGATCCGCCTAATGGTCCCGGATTCCAAGTATAAGAAGTTGCACCGCTTGCATTAAGCGTTGCGTTTGCACCGGCACATATCAATGAATTAACTGTTGTTGCCGTAACCGTAGGTGTTGGATTAACATTAACGATCAAGGTTTTTGTTGAATTACAAAATCCAATATTTCCTTGAACAGTATACACAGTAGTTACCGAAGGAGAAACCACAATGTTTGAACCGGTTAATGCACCTGGATTCCATTGATAGAAATTAGCACCGGTAACTGTTAATGTAGAAGAATTTCCGGTACAGATATTACTTGGACTCGCAATTGGATTCAATGTAGGAGAAGGGATCACGTTAATAGTACGCGTTGCTGTTGTTGTACATCCTGCCAAATTTGAACCTACAACAGTATATACTGATGTTGCAGTTGGTGTAACCACAATTGAATTTCCATTTGTTGCTCCGGGATACCATGTAAATGATGGTGCACCGTTTGCAAATATTGTACTTGAATTTCCGCTACAAACGTTAACAGGATTCGCAAACGTATTCACGTTTGGATTAGGTACAACACTAACAACAATTGCTGCGCTGCTTGAACAACTACCATTACTTCCAATAACGGTGAATGTTGTTGTAACCGTATTATTAACCACAACTGATGCTCCTGATAAAGAACCAGGGAACCATGTATAAGTTGTAGCACCTGTTGCTGTTAATGTAGCCGAATTATTACGACACTTTGGAACAGGAGTATAACTTGTGGCAATTGTAGGAGTTATATTCACAACAATTTGAATTGTTTTTGTATTCGTACAGAAACTATTTGATCCTGTAACTGAATAGACCGTTGTTGCAGTTGGTGTAACGGCAATAACTGAAGTAGTTAAGTTACCCGGCTGCCAAACATAACTGGTAGCACCAGATGCACTTAAAGTTGTAGAGTTTCCTGAACAAATGTTAGTAGATGTTGCAGTAACATTAACAGTAGGTGTTGTGATCACATTTATTTGAATGGTTTTGGTTGATGTACATCCAAATCCGTTTGATCCTGTTACCGTATAAGTTGTGTTTACAGTTGGAGAAACTGAAACCAATATACCCACCAGGTTACCAGGCTGCCATGTTGCAGAGGATGCACCCTGAACAAATAAATTAGTTGAATTTCCACTACAGATAACTGTTGATCCTGATCCAACAATTAAATTTGGAACAGGGTTAACCGTTACGCTAATTGTTTTAGATAAACTTGCACAGCTTCCGTTAGAACCAATTACAGTATAGATAGTTGTTGTCATTGGTGTAACCGTAACATTTGTTCCTACTTGAAGTGGGTTTGTCCATGTATACGTTGTGGCACCGGTACCTGTTAATGTAACCGAACCACCCGGACAAACCGCGGTAGGAGTAGCAGTAGCATTAATAGTTGGGACAGGAACTACCTGAACACTGATTGATTGTGTTCCGATACAACCCAGTGAAGAAGTACTGCTAACAAAATAGGTAGTGCTGTTTACTGGTGTAACAACAATACTATTGCTAACGATCGGACCAGGACTCCACGTATATGAAACCGCGTTACCCGATGCAGTTAAAGTTGAGGAACCTCCGCTACCTGCACAAATAGTGCTTGGAGAAGCGGTTAATGTTACAGCATTAGCTGGGAAATTAACCGTGTAAGAAACAGTGGTTGAATTTGTACAACCTGCTGCACTTGTACCTAAAATGGTATATGTGGTTGAGTTAAAAGGAGTAGATGTTAATACGGTTCCATTAAACCCAATTGGCAACCAAGTATATGTATTAGCTCCACCTACGGTTACAGTTACGTTAGACCCTAAACACAATACACTTGGGCTCGCGTTGGCAGTAACTGTTGGGATGGGATTCACAATTAATGAAATAGTTTTTGAGCTGCTGCAAATACCTGTAGTACCTGTTACAGTATAAATAGTAGTTGAAGTTGGATTAACAACAATGCTGCTTCCTGTTAAAGCTCCCGGATTCCATGTATAAGTTGTAGCGCCACTCGATGATAATGTTGCCGAAGCACCACTACATATTGCTGTAGGAGATGATGTTGTTACCAACGTAGGCGAAGGTGTTATCAATATCGTTACTGTTTGTGTTCCCAAACATCCTGCAGGCGACGAACCAATAACAGTATACGTGGTAGTAGCTGTTGGTGTAACAACAACGTTATTTCCAATAATTGAGCCCGGATTCCAAACATAACTAACCGCACCTGATGCTGTTAAAGTTGATGAACCGCCACTTCCACTACAAATGTTACTAGGACTTGCTGTTGCAATTACAGTTGGTGTGCTGTTCACATTAACTGTAACGGTTGCAGTATTTGTACATGACAAGCTGCTTCCTATTACTGTATAAGTTGTAGTAGTTGTTGGTGAAACAACAACGTTTGTACCAACTAATGACCCAGGTAACCAGGTGTAAGATGTAGCACCACTTCCGGTTAAAGTTGCAGGGTTAGAAGCACAAATTGCTGTTGGATTAGTAATTGCAGAAACAGTAGGGATTGGATTCACAACCAAATTAATAGTTGAACTTGATGTACAATTTCCATTAGATCCTGAAACAGTATAAACTGTTGTTGATGCAGGAGAAACTGTTACCGATGAACCTGATAGATTTCCCGGATTCCATGTATAAGAACTAGCTCCGCTAGATGATAAGGTTGCTGTTCCACCAAAACAAATAGCTGTTGGTGTAACTGCAGGAACCAAAGTAGGTGTTGTATTTACAGAAACATTTGTTACCGCGCTAGCTGTACATCCACTTGCGTTAGTACCAGTTACTGTATAATTTGTTGTTGCTACCGGTGCAACTGTTACACTGCTTCCCGAGAGATTTCCAGGATTCCAAGTATAGGTTGCGGCACCATTAGCTGTTAATGTACTTGTACTTCCCGCACAAACAACTGTTGGTGAGCTACTCGATGTGATGGTTGGATTTGCATTTACAACAATTGCAACTGTTGCAGTGCTAGTACAATTTCCATTACCACCAATTAATGTATAAGTCGTATTCGCAGCAGGTGAAACACTTACCGAAGCACCTGTTAAAGCACCCGGATTCCATGTGTACGTTGTTGCGCCCGTTGCACTTAATGTTGTTGATTTACCCGCACAAATTGCCGTAGGTGATGCAACAATATTTAATGTTGGTATTGGTAATACTAAAACATTTACGGTTCGTGTTGAACTACATCCAACCGCATTTGTACCACTTAATGTATAATTTGTTGATGTTACCGGAGCAACTGTAACAGTTGAACCTGATAAGTTACCCGGATTCCATGTATAGGTTAATGCGCCACTACCTGTTAAAGTTGATGTACCTCCACTACCCGAACAAATACTTGTAGGGTTGCTTGTCGCAATTAAAGTAGGACTTGCATTTACCGATAAACTAACTATTGCTGAACCTGTACATGTTCCATTAGAACCAATAACTGTATAATTTGTATTTGATGTTGGAGATACAACTACATTAGCTCCTGTTAATGCTCCAGGATTCCAGGTATAGGTTGTTGCACCACTTGCATTTAATGTAGCTGAATTTCCTGAACAAATTAATGTAGGATTACTTGAAGCTGCAACGGTAGGAATTGTATTAACTACCAAATTAACTGTTTTGGTATTTGTACAATTTCCGTTTGAACCGGTAACCGTATAAATTGTTGTTGATGCAGGTGAAACTGTTACACTTGATCCACTTAAGTTTCCGGGATTCCAGGTGTATGTGGTTGCTCCTGTTGATGAAAGTGTTGCTGTGTTACCAAAACAAATTGATGTTGGTGTGCTGATTGGGTTAATTGTAGGTGAAATATTAACAGAAACTATTGTAACTGCGGATGCAGTACATCCTGCAGCATTTGAACCAACAACGGTATAGTTTGTTGTTGATGCCGGTGTAACAGCAGTTGTTGCACCGCTTAAACTACCAGGATTCCATGTATAGGTTAATGCTCCGTTGGCTGTTAACGTGCTTGAATTTCCACTACATAAAACTGTTGGAGAACTACTAGCACTTACTGTTGGATTGGCATTTACAACCAATGCAATTGTTTTTGAACTGGTGCAACTTCCATTTGCACCCACAACTGTGTAAGTTGTGTTTGATGCAGGTGTTACAACAACGTTAGCACCCGTTAACGAACCGGGATTCCATGTATAGGTTGTTGCACCACTCGACGATAATGTTGCTGAATTTCCTGCACAAACTGCCGTTGATGTTGACGAAACATTTAACGTTGGAGTTGGTGTAACGGAGAACGAGATCGTATTTGTTGTTAAACAACTTAAGGTACTTGATCCTGTAACTGAATAAACAGTTGTTGCAGTTGGTGTAATAACAATAGTTGGAGATATAACAAAGCCCGGATTCCAGGTATAACTTACCGCCCCACTTGCAACCAATTGCGCTGTACCACCACTCGCGCTACAAACTGTTGTTGGCGTTGCAGAAATACTTAATGTTGGTCCGTTTACAACTGATATCGCTAATGTTTCTGTATCATTACACTGTAATAAACTACCGGTAACTGTATAAATTGTATTTGCAATTGGTGTAACCACTACGTTTGAACCAACCAGATTGCCTGGTTGCCATGTATAGGTTAATGCTCCACCCGCAAAAAGGTTTACGTTATTGCCGGAACAAACTGCTGTTGCTGTGCTAAATGCAGAAACTGTTGGAGATGCTAATGCGGTTATGGCAATTGAATTGGTGCCGGGACATCCACCATTTGCGCCCAATACGGTATAATTTGTTGATGCAGTTGGTGTAACCACAACTTGCGAACCGGTTATTGCTCCAGGGAACCATGTGTAGGTTGTTGCACCTCCTGCGGTTAATGTAACGTTGCCTCCTGTACAAACTACATTGGAGTTTGAACTTACTGAAATAGTTGGACTAGGATTTACTGTTACCTGAACAGTTTGCGACCCCGTACAGGTTGATGATGTTGCGGAGACAGTATAAATTGTTGTGACGGATGGACTGACGGAAATAGTGGATGTATTAGGTCCAGTGCTCCATGTATAAGTGGTGGCACCGGTTGCAGTAAGTATAGCTGTTGAATTTGTGCCTACCGAACAGACTGATGTTGGCGTAGCAGAAACACCTAATGGTGGAACAAATGATAAACGAACGATACGAACAATAGGATTACAAACGCCAACAGGTGTCATTTGCAAGGTATAATCTCCCGGAACTGGTGTGCTGATCGTTTGATTGGTATTGTTAGTAATACCGCTGCCCGGAGGACCATTCCATAGATATGGATTTAATCCGCTTGGAGCTGTTAATGTTGCAGTTGTTCCGCAAAGTGCCGGAATGTTTACTGTTTGTGTTGGCGCCGGAAAAACAGTTGATGTATTTAATGTAACGCCAAAAGTATTACAATTGGAATCAAAATAGCCATAACCAAAGTGGCCACCTTGTGCACAATCGGAAACAAACACTTCTACCGTAACGTTTTGATTCATGTAGCTGGTTAGATCGATCGAATATTTTTGCCAGCCGTTATTAAAAGTATTAAATCCAACCGTTGTCCATGTTGTTGGACCAATACCAAGACATGAAGCTGAATTTGTTGCAGGTGGTAAAATACTGAAGTTAGGACATGATTGTAGGATTCCAATAGCATCACGAATTCTCACATACATATAAGGCATATCACAACACACATGATTACTACCACTTGCTATCATGATATAAGCAAATTCATACAAGAAATTTGTTGATGTAACTGAGAATGTTTGACTTGCTTTAACGACACTAAAGAATGGATTATTATTGTTGTTATCATTCAATCGAAGAACCTTATTACCCGGAAATGGTGAGTTTGGAACTACACCAACAATTGGATCAACAAACGGCGTTGTGTTGATCTGTAATGCCGGCGGACCTAAGTTTATTGTGGTTGGTGTTGTAGGATATACACACGAGTTTGAGTTTGTTCCTTGCGTACAAACCCAACCGGTTAGGTTATTTAATTCGAAACCTTCATTCACACAAGGTGCTGCCATCACCTGATTATTACCGGGAGGGATTACTTTTGCAAAACTTGAATTATCATCGTTTTGTGATCCTAGTTTATATTTAGCATTCACAAAGTTTCTTTTTTGCCAATACATGAATCCTTTATAATCGGCAGGATCTCCAACTTGCTGACGCATTTGCATCAACGCAGCCTTCTCATTAAATCCTTTTAAAGAATCGGCCGTGAAAATATAATTTGGGCCTTGTTGAGAATGTAATAATGTGATCGAAAATAAAAGCGCGGCAAGAACTGCAACAGCTTTAAAACGGAATTTTACCATTGTTTAACTTCTATGATACAAATATTAGTAATTTTCTTGAAAACTTTTTTTGAAAAGTATAGCAATATATAAAAATTTTTGCTATACAATTTTGATTTAAGAATTTGCCAAAAACAAAAAAAGGGACGAATGATCGTCCCTTTTTAACATGTATGAATTTTAACTTCTTATTCAGCAGTTGCGCTATCACCACCTTCAGTTTTTGCTGAAGACTTTTTAGCACGACTACGACGAGTTGTTTTAGATTTTTTATCAGCACCGGCCGATTTGCCGTTTGTATAGATCTCGTTGAAATCTACTAACTCGATCATTGCCATTTCAGCAGCATCACCAATACGGTTACCGGTTTTGATGATACGGGTGTATCCACCTTTTCTGTCGCCTACTTTAGAAGCAATATCCTTGAATAATGTTCCGATAGCATCCTTGTTTTGTAAGTATGCATAAACAGTTCTTCTGTTATGTTGGCTATCAGTTTTACTTTTTGTGATCAATGGCTCAACATAAGTACGTAAAGCTCTTGCTTTTGCTAAGGTTGTAAAAATACGTTTGTGCTCGATCAAAGAAATAGCCAAATTCGCCATTAACGCTTGTCTGTGAGCAGTTTTACGACCTAAATTATTAATTTTATCTCCGTGTCTCATTTTTATTTAAGATTTATGATTTAAGACTTAAGATTTTATCTGTGAAACCACTTCTAAGATCTTAATTCTACAATCTAATTTTTAGTCTTTATCTAGTTTATACTTTGCAACGTTCATTCCAAATTGTAAACCTTTAGTTTGCACTAAATCTTCTAATTCGGTTAATGATTTCTTACCGAAGTTACGGAACTTCAATAGATCGTTCTTGTTGAATGATACTAACTCACCTAATGTCTCCACATCAGCCGCTTTTAAGCAATTTAAAGCACGAACTGAAAGATCCATATCAACTAACTTAGTTTTCAATAATTGACGCATGTGAAGGCTTGTTTCATCAAACTCTTCTTCGCTACGTTTTTCTTCTGCATCTAATGTGATTTTCTCATCAGAGAATAACATAAAGTGGAAGATCAAAATTTTAGCAGCCTCTTTTAAAGCTTCTTTCGGGTGAATTGAACCATCAGTAACAATATCAAGGATCAATCTTTCGAAGTCGGTCTTTTGCTCAACACGGTAGTTTTCGATCGTGTATTTTACATTTTTAATTGGCGTGTAAATAGAATCAATAAAGATCGTTCCGGTAGGTCCGCTGTTTGATTTGTTCTCTTCAGCAGGAACATAACCACGACCTCTTTCAATAGTGATCTCCATTTTCAAACGAACTGAAGAATCACAGTTAAAGATAACCAGATCCGGATTCAAGATCTGAAAACCATTTACATATTTTCCGATATCACCAGCTGTAAACTTCTCAGAACCTGCAAAATGTACTACTACTTTTTCGATATCATGGTTGTCGATCTGCTTTTTAAAACGAACTTGTTTTAAGTTCAAGATAATTTCAGTAACATCTTCAACAACGCCTTTAATTGTAGAAAACTCATGATCAACACCTTCTAATTTAATGCTAGTGATAGCAAAACCTTCCAATGATGATAACAAAATACGGCGTAAAGAATTTCCTATTGTAATACCAAAACCTGGCTCAAGTGGTCTAAACTCAAATTGCCCTTCGGTTTCAGTTGAATTAATCATAATAACCTTGTCAGGTTTTACGAAATTTAAAATTGCCATATTATTAATTTATTATGTTTTAAAATATTAATTATTACTTAGAGTACAACTCGACGATCAATTGTTCCTTAATGTTCTCAGGAATTTGTGATCTTTCAGGACGGTTGATGAACTTACCTGACATTGTATTCTTATCAAAATCCATCCAAGGATATTTGTTAACTGAACCGGCAACTGAGTTCACGATCGCTTCTAATGACTTAGATTTTTCGCGAACGCTAACAACATCACCTGGCTTCAAAGTATATGATGCAACGTTTACAACGTTACCATTTACATTAATATGAGCATGAGAAACTAACTGACGTGCAGCACGACGGCTTGGCGCAATACCTAAACGGTAAACCACGTTATCTAAACGACTTTCGATCAATTGTAATAAAACTTCACCAGTGATACCTTGAGCACGAGCCGCTTTGTCGAAAATACGAGCAAATTGCTTCTCTAAAATACCATAAGTGTACTTAGCTTTTTGCTTTTCCATTAACTGAACAGCATATTCACTTTGTTTTGCGCGCTTTTTAGCAGCACCATGTTGCCCCGGAGGGTAATTCCTTTTTTCTAACGCTTTGTCAGGACCAAAAATTGGTTCCTTGAACTTACGAGCGATCTTTGATTTTGGACCAGTATACCTTGCCATTTTAAATAATCTTTTGTTATTTTTTTATTTTATTATTTAAGTCGTGATCTTACGAACCCGACTCCAAACCCTGTGACCTAACAGGGCTGGCTTATTGTTTGTTTTTATTAAACGCGACGACGCTTTGGAGGACGACAGCCATTGTGCGGCATAGGTGTGATATCTACGATCTCAGATACCTCAATTCCTGCAGCAGCAATACTTCTGATAGCACTTTCTCTACCAGCACCCGGACCTTTTACATAAACTTTTACTTTACGTAAACCCGCTTCAAAAGCTACTTTACCACAATCAGACGCAGCCATTTGTGCAGCGTAAGGGGTGTTTTTCTTAGAACCACGGAATCCCATTTTACCAGCACTACTCCATGAAATAACCTGGCCAGCAGTGTTAGTTAATGAAATAATGATGTTATTGAATGTAGCATTGATGTGTGCTTCTCCACTCGCTTCTACTTTAACCACACGCTTTCTAGCGTTAGTTTTTGCAGCAGTTGCACTTGTTTGTTGTTTTGCCATTTTATTTAAATCCTAAACTTGATTAATTTTACTTAGTTGCCATTTTCTTGTTAGCAATTGTCTTACGACGTCCTTTACGCGTACGTGCGTTAGTTTTTGTACGTTGACCACGCACAGGTAAACCGTTTCTGTGACGTTGACCACGGAAACTATTGATATCAACCAAACGTTTGATATTCAATTGCACCTCAGAACGCAATGCACCTTCAACTTTAAAACCGTTGTTGATTACATTTCTGATCGCATTTTGCTCATCATCTGTCCACTCAGATACTTTCTTATCTTGATGTACACCAACTTCGTTTAAAATTTTAGCCGCTCTGCTAGGGCCAATTCCGTAGATGTAGGTTAATCCTACTACTCCTCTTTTGTTTTTTGGTAGATCAATACCAGCTATACGTGCCATTTTCTCTTTACTATTTTAATAAATGTATTAGAACAAAATTATTTTTGTCTTTGCTTAAATTTCGGTGTCTTTTTGTTTATTACGTACAATTTTCCTTTGCGACGTACAATCTTACAGTCCGCACTTCTTTTTTTGATGGATGCTTTAACTTTCATTGCTTCTTGTTTAAATTCTTATTTGTATCTAAATGTTATTCTTCCTTTTGTTAGATCGTAAGGGCTCATTTCCAACTTCACTTTATCGCCCGGTAGGATCTTGATATAGTGCATCCTCATTTTTCCTGAGATGTGCGCTGTAACAATGTGGCCATTCTCTAATTCCGCTCTGAACATGGCGTTACTTAGTGCCTCAATGATCGTTCCGTCTATTTCAATGTTCGCTTGTTTTGCCATTCTATAATTATCCTTGTTGAACCATCATAGCATTTGCACCACGACCCTTAATTCTTCCAGACTTCATTAAACCATCATAATGGCGATTTAATAAGTATGTTTCAATTTGCTGTAAAGTATCCAACACAACACCCACCAAGATCAATAGAGATGTTCCTCCATAAAAATCAGCAAATGCACTGTTTACACCTAATTTTTGAGCAAAGGCCGGCATAATAGCCACACCCGCTAAGAATAAAGATCCTGGTAAAGTGATACGGTTCATAACCGCGTCAATGAACTCTGCTGTTTTATTTCCTGGTTTCACACCCGGAATAAAGCCACCATTACGTTTCATGTCATCTGCTAAATTCTTTGGATTAACCATGATAGCAGTGTAGAAATAAGTAAATAATATGATCAATGTAGCAAAGATCAAATTGTACCAGAAACCATAACGCTCCTGAAAGATACCACTTGAACCGCTTGAGAAACCAGCAATAGCAGCAGGAATGAACATGATAGCCTGAGCAAAGATGATAGGCATTACACCTGCAGCGTTAACCTTTAAAGGAATGTACTGACGAACACCACCATATTGTTTGTTACCAACGATCTTTTTCGCGAATTGTACCGGTATTCGGCGCGTACCCTGAACTAACAAGATGCAACCAACAATTACCATTAACAATAACACGATCTCGATCAAGAAGATGATCAAACCACCGTTACCGCTCATTCTTGACTTAACTTCTGATAAGAAAGCAAATGGTAGACGAGAGATGATACCGATCATAATGATCAATGAGATACCATTTCCTAATCCTTTATCGGTGATACGCTCACCTAACCACATTACAAACATGGTACCGGTTACAAGGATAATGATGGTTTGTACCCACCAGAAAGTTGAAAGATCGGTAAATGCATTAGGGGCAGTTTGTTTGATAGATGCAATATAACCAGGGGCCTGAACTGCAGTAACACCAATAGTTAATAAACGGGTGTACTGATTGATCTTTTTACGACCACTTTCGCCATCACGTTGTAATTTTTGGAAATATGGAACAGCCATACCCAATAACTGGATGATGATAGACGCGGTGATGTATGGCATGATACCTAATCCGAATACAGAAGCACGTAAGAACGCTCCACCTGCAAACATATTGATCAAACCTACTAAACCTCCCGATTCACCAGCGTTGCTTCTGGCAGCATCTAAGGCATTAATATCAATACCCGGTAATACAACGTAAGAACCTAAACGGTATACCAAAACCAATGCTAAAGTGGTTAAGATACGCTGTCTTAATTCTTCAATTGCCCAAATATTGCGTAAAGTATCTAAAAAACGCTTCATATATTATTTTACTTGAGTTGCTGCACCACCTTTATCTTCAATTGCTTTTTTAGCAGCTGCGGTGAATGCATGTACTTTAATATCTACTTTTGATTTAAGTTCGCCTGTACCTAAGATCTTAACAAGATCATTTTTACTAGCTAAACCATTTTTAATTAATAGATCAATTGTAACTTCAGTTGCTTTAGTTTTTTCAACTAATTGTTGAATTGCAAATAAGTTGATACCACGGTACTCAACACGGTTAATGTTCTTGAATCCGAATTTAGGTAAACGACGTTGTAAAGGCATTTGACCACCTTCAAAACCACGCTTGCTAGAATATCCCGAACGAGATTTAGCACCTTTGTGACCACGTGTAGCAGTTCCACCACCACCTGAACCTTGTCCACGACCACGACGGAAGTTAGTTTTTACAGAACCTTTTGAAGGTTTTAATGAGCTTAATTTCATTTTAAAATAAATTAAATATTTTCAAATCTTAATAAATGTTTCACCTTAGCAATCATGCCATCAATAGCAGGATTAGTGTCTTTTTCAATTGTTTGGTAAGTTCTTTTGAAACCTAAAGCCGTTAACGTTGCACGTTGTGCCGGAGATTTTTTAGAGATTCCTTTTACCAATGTTATCTTAACTTTTCCCATAACTTCTAATATTATCCGTTAAAAACTTTATCTAAAGTAATACCACGTTGTTGAGCAACTGATATTGAATCACGCATCTTGGTTAATGCATCAAATGTTGCTTTAACCACGTTGTGCGGATTACTTGATCCTTTTGATTTTGCTAATACATCAGTAATACCAACGCTTTCTAACACTGCACGCATCGCACCACCGGCAATTACACCAGTACCGTGAGCTGCAGGCTTAAGCATAACGCGAGCACCACCAAATTTACCTTCTTGCATGTGAGGTACTGTACCATTTAATACAGAAACTTTCACTAAGCTTTTCTTAGCATCTTCGATACCTTTTGTGATCGCATCAGTTACCTCATTAGCTTTACCTAAACCGTGACCAATAACACCTTTTTCGTTACCAACTACTACGATCGCAGCAAAACTAAAGTGGCGACCACCCTTGGTTACTTTGGTTACACGTTGTACGGCAACCAATTTATCTTTTAATTCAATGTCGCTCGATTTAACGCGCTTTACAATTTCTTTTGACATTTTATTTCCTTTTTTCTAATTAGAATTTTAAACCATTTTCGCGAGCACCATCAGCTAATGCTTTGATACGACCGTGATACAAGAAACCATTTCTATCGAAAACGATCTCGTTGATACCAGCAGCTACTGCTCTTTCAGCAATTAACTTACCTACTAACTTTGCTTTTTCAGACTTAGTTGCCTTTACCGATTTTAAACTCTTATCGTTTGAACCGGCAGACAATAAAGTTTTACCTTCTTTATCTGAAATTATTTGTGCATAGATCTCGGCGTTGCTTTTGAACACAGTTAATCTATGGTTTCTTTCTGTTGACTTAAGAGCCTTTCTGATTCTCTTTTTTAATCGAATTCTCTTTCCTTCTTTGCTTAGTGCCATCTTTCCTATATCTTTTTAAAGATGATTTATAAATTCATTTAATTATTACTTCTTAGAAGCTGATTTACCTGCTTTACGGCGTAATACCTCGTTAGCAAACTTAATACCTTTTCCTTTGTATGGCTCAGGCTTACGTAAGCTGCGGATCTTAGCTGCAACCATTCCGATCAATTGCTTATCAGCGCTCTCCATAATCACTTTTGGATTTTGACCTTTTTCAGAAGTTGTAGTAACTTTGATCTCAGCCGGTAATTCAAACGTAATGTTATGTGAGTAACCTAATGATAATTCTAATAATTGACCTTTGTTTGTAGCACGGTAACCTACACCTACTAATTCCTGCTCGGTTTTGTAACCTTCGCTTACACCTTTTACCATGTTAGCGATCAAAGCGCGGTATAAACCGTGTAATGCTTTGTGACGCTTTTGCTCAGTTGGACGATTAACGTTGATAACACCGTCTGCAACGGCAACCTCGATATCTGAATCCATCTTTTGAGTTAAAGTACCTTTAGGACCTTTAACTGTAACTGAACCTTTATTTACTGTAATTTCAACACCTTTTGGAACTGAAATTGGAGCTTTTCCTATACGTGACATGTCTCTTTCCTCCTAATTAATTATGAAACATAACATAAAATTTCACCACCTACCTTCAATTTCTTAGCTTCTTTATCGGTCATAACACCTTTAGAAGTTGAAATGATGGCAATACCTAAACCATTCAATACACGAGGAATTGAATCAACACCTGAATACTTACGTAAACCTGGCGATGAAACACGATCTAATGTACGGATCGCAGGTTGTTGTGATACCGGATGGTATTTCAACGCAATCTTAATTAAACCTTGTTTGTTTGGAGTTTCTTCGAATTTGTAGTTTAAAATATAACCTTTTTCGAACAGGATCTTAGTGATCTCTTTTTTAAGGTTAGAGGCTGGCACCTCTACTACTCTGTGATTAGCCTTAATAGCGTTTCTAACGCGTGTTAAGTAGTCTGCAACTGTATCTGTCATTTTTTCTTAAGTTTATATGTTATCCCGAAAGCCGGAATAATTATATGAAACAATATTTATTTTCTAAAATAGTCGGCAAAGATAATAATCTTTACGCAACTAACAAATTTTATTTTTCGATCGGGTTTTAACCGATGGACTCAAGCCGGAATATTACCAGCTTGATTTAGTTAACCCCGGGATCAAACCAAAAAGAACCATTTCGCGGAACGTAACACGACTCACGCCAAAGGTACGCATGTAACCTCTAGGACGGCCTGTTAGCTTGCAACGGTTACGAACACGCACTTTGCAAGAGTTACGAGGTAACTTTTGTAATGCATCGTAATCGCCAGCCTTTTTAAGCTCTTCGCGTTTTGCTGCGTATTTTTCAACTAGTTTCTTTCTTTTGACCTCGCGGGCCTTCATTGACTCTTTTGCCATTGTTCTATCTTATTTTTTGAATGGAATACCAAATTCAGTTAATAATGCGTGAGCTTCTTTATCAGTTGGAGCAGAAGTTACGAAAGTGATATCCATACCTTGGATCTTAGTAACTTTATCGATATCGATCTCAGGGAAGATGATCTGCTCGGTAATACCTAAAGTGTAGTTACCGTTACCATCAAAACCTTTATTATTTACTCCTTTGAAATCACGGATACGAGGTAATGATGAAGCGATCAAACGATCTAAGAATTCATACATTTTATCGCCACGTAATGTTACACGAACACCAATAGCTACACCTTTACGTAATTTAAAGTTTGAGATATCTTTTGTTGAATAAGTAGGTACTGCTTTTTGACCGGTAATGGTAGTCATTTCCTTTACGGCAGACTCGATCATTTTCTTGTCAGAAACAGCATCACCAATACCTTGGTTGATACAGATCTTCTGTAGCTTAGGTACCTGCATTACAGTTTTATACTGGAATTGAGTTTGTAAATTTTTCACGATCTCATCGCGATATTTACCTTTTAAACGCGGTTGGTAAGTTGTTGTTGCCATTATTTAACTGCCTCCTTCGATTTTTTTGAATAACGTTCAGTTTTCTTTGTTTTGTCATCAGTACGACGACCTAAACGTACAGTTTTACCACCTTCAACAAACATTAAGTTTGAGATATGGATAGAACCTTCTTTTTTAACGATACCACCGTTGGTGTTCTTAGCATTAGGCTTTTCGCTTTTGCTGATCATGTTCACACCTTCTACAATGGCTCTTAATTTTTTTCTGTCTATAGAGATGATCTTGCCTTCCTGGCCTCTTGCTTCGCCAGAAATAACTTTAACCGTGTCTCCTTTTTTTAAGATTAACTTGCTCATTTTAAATTTCTTTTAATTATAATACCTCTGGTGCCAAAGAAATGATCTTCATAAACTGCTTATCACGCAATTCACGAGCAACAGGGCCGAAAATACGGGTACCTCTGATCTCATCGGTGTTGTTTAACAATACCACTGCATTGTCGTCAAAGCGGATATAAGAGCCATCTGCACGGCTAATTTCCTTTTTAGTTCTAACAATTACAGCTTTGCTTACTGTTCCTTTTTTCACGTTTCCGCTAGGTAACGCATGCTTAACAGTAACTACAACCTTATCGCCAATTGAAGCGTAACGTTTTTTGGTACCACCTAACACACGAATTACCAATACTTCTTTAGCTCCGCTATTATCTGCAACTGCTAATCTTGATTCGTTTTGTATCATTTCTTAATTTATTAAACGATAATACTAATTATTTAACTTTCTCAACAATTGCAACCAAACGCCAGTTCTTAGTTTTACTAAGTGGGCGGGTTTCTGCGATTGTTACTGTATCACCAATACTGCACTCATTCTTCTCATCATGAGCAACGAATTTACTGGTCTTATTAACGAATTTACCGTACTTAGGGTGCTTTACTTTACGCATAACAGCCACTACAATACTTTTATCCATTTTATTGCTGGTAACGATACCAGTTTTTTCTTTTCTTAAATTTCTTTCCATTTTAAAAGCAGTTTATTTTTTTGATGCTTTACGCTTGTTTACTTCAGTTAACATTCTGGCAATTGTACGGCGGTTAGCACGTATCAAAGCAGGGTTTTCTAAAGGAGAAACACCGTGGTTAATTTTCATTTTCACCAATGAAGCTTTTTCGTCCTGGATCTTTGATTTAAGATCTTGTTCAGGTAAAGATTGTATCTCTTTGTTTTTCATGTCTTTAAATGTTTTAATTATGCCTCAGTTGCTTCGTAATCTCTTCTGATCACAAATTTAGTACAAATAGGTAATTTTTGAGCAGCTAAGCGTAAAGCTTCCTTTGCTACCTCAACAGGTACACCTTCTGCCTCGAATAAAATACGACCTGCTTTAACAGGGCACATCCAATACTCAGGAGCACCTTTACCTTTACCCATACGAACCTCAGCTGGTTTTGATGTAACAGGACGATCTGGGAAAATACGGATCCAAACCTGACCCTCACGTTTCATATAACGTGTTAAGGCAATACGAGCGGCTTCGATCTGACGTGCAGTAACACGTGCTTCTTCCAAAGCTTTGATCCCAAATGAACCGAAGGCTAATTGATCACCACGCTTGGCGTTGCCTTTCATCTTCATTTTCTGCGACTTCCTGAATTTCGTTCTTTTTGGTTGTAACATGATTAAAATTTCTTTTACTTACTAAATAGTTTATTTTTCTTCTCTCTTACCGCCGCTTCTTCTCTTACCTGCGAATTTGTTTCCACCGCGCTCTTCGTTGTTTCCGGCACTTTTCTTGTCTTTCATCAAACCAATGTTTGGAGAAAGATCACGTTTTCCGAATACTTCACCACGACAGATCCACACTTTAACACCAATTCTTCCGTATGATGTATGAGCTTCTGCAACAGCGTAGTCTATATCAGCACGAATCGTATGTAACGGAGTACGACCCTCTTTATAGCCTTCTGTTCTTGCCATTTCAGCACCGCCTAAACGACCGCTTACTTTGATCTTTATTCCTTCTGCACCTAAACGCATTGTACTAGAC
>JBKDKI010000007.1:0-4169 GCA_046345155.1 Sphingobacteriaceae bacterium | reverse complement strand
GTAAAACCTTTGGTCATTCCTTTGGGTGAAGGAAGACCTGACTCCATTCAGCCGCCGGAAATTATAAAACTTGGCAAACCAAAGGAAACACCATTAATTACAAATGAGAAAACATTGGCAAAACCCGATGTTGTTCCTTTTAAGCAGCCAGACACAGTTTACTTTTTCAATGAATCGGCCAAACCTGCTTTACAAAAAAAATATCCCGGAAAAACCCTGGTGAAAGTAAATGAACCAGTTACGAATAAAATAAAGCCTAAAGTGGTTATTCTGGGACAACCAATGAAAGTTATTTGTAAGCCTGCGAAATCAGCAGATAATGCCATTTTGAATATAAAATTCTACAGTCAAGAAGATAGATTTGTACCCACATTAATACGATGCATGAGTTTGGATACCATAGGAAATCTATGGATGGGTACTGATATAGGCTTGTTTAAGTTTGACGGGAACGAATGGTGGATTTATTCAATAAATCAAGGTTTAAGTAATGATATTATATTAAGTTTAATGGTGAGCAAAGCAGGAAATATTTTTATTGGTACAGCTGGAGGTGGTTTAAACGTGATCAACTTAAAAAATCAACTTATTTCGCACTATACTGCCATGCAGGGACTTAGTAGCAACGATGTAAGATGTTTATTAGAAAGTTCGGAAGGTAATTTTTTAATAGGAACTGGTGGAGGTGGGCTTAATGTACTTGATATTGAAACAGGAAACATAAAACAATATAGCACAGACCAGGGCCTTAGCAGAAAGTTTATTCTGAGTTTATATAAAAGTGATGAAGGTAATATTCTTATAGGAACCTCCAGTGGCGGTTTAAATGTTTTATGTTTTGATTCATTATCAGAACGAGACTTTAAAGCACAAAGCGTTTTACACTACACTACTGCTGATGGATTAAGCAACAACACTATTCGGTCTGTAAAGGAAAGTTCAGAAGGGGAAATTTTAGTTGGGACTCAAGGTGGCGGTTTAAATATCATTGATCTCAAGAAACAACAAGTAAATCAATACAAAAAACAACAAGGGCTTAACGGTAATTACATTACAAGTATCATTGAAAGCAGTGAGGGGTATCTTTATTTAGGAACAGAAGGAGGACTATCTAAGATTAATACTAAAAATGAAAGTGTTGCAAATTACGGTGACATGCAAGGTTTAAGTTACAATTTCATCCGGTGTTTAGTTGAAAATATTGATGGAAACATCCTAATAGGTACAGACGGAGGAGGGCTTAATATTCTTTCTGAAAAGGATCTAAACATAAAACATTTCGGAACTAATCAAGGACTAAGTGGAAATTACATATTGAGTAACTTGGAAAGTCGTGATGGGCGTCTTTTATTAGGAATTGAAAGAAGCGGATTAGACATAATTGATTTTAGTAGTCAAATAATAAAGCACTATAATGTAACTAGTGGGTTGGATAATAATCAAATCTTGAGTATGCTCGAGTGTCATGATGGTAGTTTTTTATTAGGAACCTCTGGAAGAGGGTTAAAAACGATCGACGAAAAAAGTGGAAAAGTAACCAGTTTCACACTTCCTAATGGTCAATTTAATAACAGCATTCGATGTTTATTAGAAAACAACAAGGGTGACATTTTAATAGGAACTGATGCGGGTATGCTGAATATTTTTAATAAACAAAAAAAAACACTAAGAATTTATAGCAAGGAAGTTTCAAACAACAATTGGTTATTTAGTATTTTAGATTTTAAAAATGAAAAATATTTAATAGGTAGTTATGGAGCTGGGCTAATTGTGTTAAATGATAGCACTGGTAGCATAGAAAATTACAGCAAGAAGCAGGGCTTAGGTAGTAATTTTATTTATTGTTTATTAGAAGGAGAAAATAGTGAAATATTGATAGGAACTTCTGAAGGACTTAGCATCATTAACTTTAAAAGTAAAATTGTAAAACAATATACCATAACCCAAGGACTTCCTAGTAATATTATTGTGTCTATTAAGAGAGACAGAAGTGGCATTATCTGGATTGCCACTGAAGGTGGATTGTGTAAGATGGCTAAGATGAACGGAGAATATACTGTACTAAATAATTACGATAACCGAGAGGGTTTAAAATTTACAGATTTTAATCACAATGCTTCGTCCTTAACTCAAAAAGGTTCAATATGGGCAGGTGTTGGTCTTATTCTTACTAAGTTTACACCAAGTCCCTCTACAGATAAACATATTAAGAAAGCTTATATTACAGCTATTGATGTAAAAAGCAGTAAAATAGATTGGATGACGAACAAAATAATCCATGCTAATTTAAGTTTTGGAAAAATAAAAATACAAGATACACTATGGTCCAGCGATCAAAACAATTTTTTTACTAATGAGGCTTTGCCAATTGACACCACCTACTGCTCAAAAAACAAAATTAAATATCAAAATGTAACGAAAGACCATTTTCATCTGCCTATAGGTCTTATTTTGCCTAGCAGTCAAAATCATTTAACTTTCCACTTCAACAGTATTTGCATTGCCGCAAATGCAGACAGGGGCCGTTACCGATATATTATGGAAGGCCTTGATGAAAAATGGAGCTCTATGACCGAAAAACAAGAGGCGGATTACCGAAATATTCCTCCCGGAAATTATATTTTTAAAGTAGCCGCCAGGGGAGTAAATGGTTATTGGAGCAAACCTGTTGAATTTGCATTTAAAGTATTGCCGCCCTGGCACCAAACTTACTGGGCATACGCTTCTTATTCATTCTCATTTATTTTGATTGTGTATGGCGTTTCTCAATGGCGCAGAAACAGAATTAAAAAATTTGCCAGTTTATTAATAAAGAATCAGGAGAATGAAAAGTTAAGAATCTCCAGAGAGCTGCACGATGATATTGGCCAGGAACTTTCATTTATTAGAATGGATGAAGATTTTAAAAATAAAAAAGCCTTAGAAAATGTTATAAAAAAGTTAAGTAAAATCTCATATAACATCAAACCAATTAAGATAGTAGAAGGGCGAATAAAAGAAATTATTGAGGATCTTTTAAATAGTTTAAAAAACAATAAAATATACTTTAGCTATGAAATAGAAGATTTGGAAGTAAATGATGTTGACGTAAAAATTAATTTGTATAGAATAATACAAGAATGTGTAAATAATATTATTAAACATTCTAAAGCGGAAAATGCAAGAGTTTTACTATTCAAAAAAGAAAATACTTTAAACCTGGAAATCATGGATGATGGTATAGGTCTAAGCGAAAAAGATAAAGAAAAAAGCAGCGTTGGTTTAACATCCATTAATGAAAGAGCCAAATTAATTAATGGTAAACTTTCTTTTTTACCCAAAGAAAAAGGAACACATGTAAAAATTACCTTTAAATATGACCAAAAATAAAATAACAATTGTAATTGCTGATGATCATCCTTTGATACGGCTCGGATTATGTAATATAATTAACAAACATAAACAATATAAGCTTTTAGGAGAGTTTGATAATGGCCAGTCTGTATTAGATTTTCTGTTTCACACCCAAACAGATATTATTATATTAGATATTGAAATGCCGCTGCTAAATGGCTTCGAGGTTTGCAAAATAATCAGAAAAAATAATTTGGAAACTAAAGTGTTATTTTTAACCATGTTAAATCAGGAATCCTTTTATCACAAAGCACACCAACTCGGTGCAAACGGTTTTTTATTGAAAAGCAGTGTGACTGATGAGTTAATAATTGCCATTGATAAAATTATGGAAGGAGAATTTTATTCCGGAAATAACTTATCTGAAGAATTGTCAAGAACACATGATGCACCTTTAAATGACGAAACCATAAAACAACTCATCAAATTATTAAGTTCTACCGAAAAAAATGTATTAGGATTAATAGCCATGAATTTAAGTTCGAAACAAATTGGAGAAAAATTATTTTCATCTGAGCTTACAGTAAAAAGTCACAGACAAAATATCATTCGCAAACTTAAATTATCAAGAGATCAGTATGGCTTAACAAAATTTGCACTGAAGTACCGAGATTACCTAATTTAAATCCTCTAAGTCTTTCACTAAAGAGTTCTGAAAAACGCGGGTGTAGTCTCCACTAAATTAAACCCTTGAAGCATTTCTTGCTGCACAAACTTGTTGCGTTTTATAAATAAGTAATATTCCACCTACTTGCAAAATGATACTAGTGAGCTTA
>JBKDKI010000006.1:0-81209 GCA_046345155.1 Sphingobacteriaceae bacterium | reverse complement strand
CCCTTAACAGAGTATCAATTTGTAGATCAAAAACGCAAAAAAATTACTGCAATGAAACGATTAATTTCTAAATTTGATATAACAACTAATGACCTTAACTTGCAACTGTAAATCAGCATGTTAGGAAACGTTAGTCATAATTGTAGACATGAAAGCAATACTTATAATTTTAATATCAATTATCTTTGTTTCATGTTCTGACAAAGACAAAGTTGTTTACTCTTTGCCCTCAGACAAAGACATTAATGAGATTATTTCCACAATTATTTTATCTGACAGTATTCCTGTAGTTAGGATGGAAGCCGAACCTGACACTATAAGGGTAAAAGGACAGCCAGACCGTATAATTTATCCAATTAGACACGCTTTCTCTGTTGAATTGGAAAAACTTAGAGTCTATTTTCCCGAACCACCAAAAGACACATTTGAACTAACACCACCGCTACCTTCGAGAATTGGTGTATATTTTGACGACTTAATTAAACGGGGACAAGCAGATAATAGAAATTTTTTCTCCAAATCTGATTCGGCATATTTCGTTTTTCAAAATGACACCTTAAATCACTTTACAATTAGCGGCAACTTATTAGATAACATATATACAACAACCAAACAGCAGGAAGAAAGCAAAGAATATACATATTTTTCTTGTTCAATTCCTGTGTTTTCTTTTGACAAAACAAAAGCATATGTTGTGCTAGCGTACAACTGTTATGGGCTATGTGGTTCTGGAAATTCATATCTATTAAGTAAAGACAACGGACATTGGATAATCAAAAAAAGGAAAACATTGTGGATTAGTTAACAACTGCAGGTAACCGCAGCTAAATCTTATGCGGGCAGACATCAAAGCATTTGCAATAAATGCCGCTTCGCGAAAGACATTTATTTTGCATTGCAAATGCGTAGAAACATTTTATCTTTGTTATTAATATTCGGTTGACAATGCCCTGAGCCGCACAAGTTCTAGCTGCCATCCGTTAGGTCGCAATTGTAGAGGCTGCAAGGAGTGAGAAGATTTTTTTCGGAGTGATTTTTTCTTGACATTTTTTTAATAAGCAGACGCTGCAACAAGAGTAAAAATAGACGATAGGATAATTTTGACTCTTGCAAGTTGTTTGCGATCGACATCGTGAAAGTTCACTTTCAAACGACTGGCGTCGTTAAAACAACTTGACAAAGTTCCCGGAAAAAATTTGCATTGTCAAATTTTACTACAATTTGTAGCAGCGTGTGATGAAGGGTAAAAAAATGGTAAGACAAAGGCACTCCTAACAATAAAAAGACCAGCGCCTATAAGGCTTTATAAGCGCGATAATTTTATTTAAAAAAATCTTCGTCACCATTGCAGTGTTCAGCCTCTCCAACTACGTAGTAGACACTCAAATCAAAGAATGTCTTGCAGACATGTGTTATATCATCTTTGTGTCTACAACTGCACCTAACACGGGGCCGTAGCGTAATTGGGGATGGAAGTATATCGCAAAGCCAATTCAATGCCTGCTTCGCAGAATTTAATTTTCATTTGTCTTTGCTTAAAAACATTAGTATCTTCAAACAAACATTAATGGGTAAAGATAGAGACGGCTTCGAAAGCCCAACTAAGCTAGCCCCTGATACGTTAGCGGCTATTCTAAACCGACAGACCAAGACAATCGATGACATCATATATTGACAAAATAAACAACTACATTAAAGCTCTAGACAACGATACCTTGACTGCCTTGCAAAGTATTTCATCAGACAAAAAATATAAGAAAGGGGATTTGCTTTTACGACAAAATGAAATCTGTGGAAAAAGCTTTTTACTTATTAGTGGCATTGCTCGAAAATATTATTTAAATGACGGAAAGGAAATAACAACCGAACTTTATTTTGAAAATGATTTAGCTGTTTCCTTCGACAGCTATACTCTGCAACAACCAAGCCGGGAGTTTATAGAAGCCCTGACTGATGCTACCGTTTCAATAATTCACTATCAAGCATTTCAGGACGCTAAAACAAAATATCCGAAATTGTTAACCTTGGACTTAATGCTTGCAGAATACTTTGGAATGTGGGTTGAAAACAGATTGTTTCAATTTCATACTTTAACAGCAACTGAGCGTTACTTGGAAATTCTTAATAAAAGTCCGCATATTATTCAGACCATTCCGCTGACTATCATTGCTTCCTACCTTGGCATCTCTTTGGAAACATTAAGCAGAATAAGAGCCAAAATATAATCACCATCATTATTTGACCTAAGTCAAATTTCAAATGTTTTTCTATTCTGAATTTTGCAGAGTAATTTAAACACTAAGAAATATGAACTGGATTTATCTATTGCTTGCCGGCATTTTTGAAATAGGCTGGACGATTGGGCTAAAACAAATGGACAACCATAAAAATTTATTGTGGACTGCCATTTTCTATATTAGCATTATAACAAGTTTTTATTTTTTACAATTAGCATTAAAAGTTTTTCCTATAGGTACAGCCTATGCTATTTATACGAGTATTGGAGCAATAGGAACTGTTATTATTGGAATGATATTTTTTAAAGAACCTGCAACCCTTATTCGGATAGGCTTTATACTGTTAATAATTTCAGGCGTTGTTGGACTAAAATTAACTTCAACACACTAAAAAATGAAAACTAGAATAATAGGATTTGATTTGGCAAGAGCCTACGCGATATTCGGGATGTTTATCGTGAATTTTAATACAGTTTTTGGAAGTCACTCTAATCATACTGGACTAAGTGATTTTTTAAACTTATTCAATGGCAATTCCAGCACTTTGTTTGTAATGCTTGCTGGCATGGGTGTTTCGCTAATGACAAACAGAAACGATTACACACCCGAAGAAAGAAAAAAAATCATAAGCATCATTACTAAGCGTTCTTGGTTTCTATTTGTTTTGGGTATAGTCTTTTATCTTTGGTGGCCTGCTGACATTTTACACTTTTATGGTGGCTATATGCACATTGCTGCGCTACTCATTTTCTTCCCAAAGAAATATTTTTTATATGCAGCAGCAGCCGCTATAATTATCTTCCACGTTCTATTGGCTATTATTCCTTATGACACAGGCTGGAATTTTGAAACCTTGATGTATAAAGACTTTTGGACTTTAAAAGGCTTTTTAAGAAATACTTTTTACAATGGTTGGAATTCAATTTTCCCTTGGATAGCTTATTTCTTAATAGGTATGTATTTGGGGCGTTTGAATTGGAAAGATAACAAGACAGCAAAAAAAGTTTTATTTATTGGTATTACAATTTACTTAATCACATTTTTAATGCAATCTTTTGCTACTTCCATTACTCAAAACAAAGATTTACTGTTTTACTTGACTGCAGATTATCTTCCTCCATTTGTTCCTTTTATGTTGGGGACTGCATCATTTGGGCTAATACTAATAAGCATTTTCATTTTTATTGGTAATAAAATTGGTGAAACCAAAATTGCCAAGATATTGGCATCAACAGGACAAATGACATTAACACATTACATTTCACATTTATTACTAGGGCTTCTTATTTTATCAATAATAACAGGCAAAACGCTTGGTTATGACTTACTAAAAGAAATCCCAACAAACCCAATTATCATCTTGACTTTTGCATTAACCTATTTTTTGTTCAGTTGCACCTTTAGTTACATTTGGACAAAAAGGTACAAGAATGGACCGTTAGAAATGTTAATGAGGAAAATATCGGACGGATAGAAGAACAGCCGCTAACAGGCATTTTTTTTCGTTTTTGATGGAAGGTAGCTTCACATTCATTGGTAAACCTAAGTATTTGAAATAACACCGCATACTATAAACCAGGTGTTTAAATTTACTTAATGATGTGTCCTTACTTTGTTCTATCAAAGCAGATAAATAAGACTTTAATTCTTCTTGTGTAATGTGCTCAGGAAGTTTATTGAAGTGCAACGATAGTTCGGCCAAGGTTCTACTATAATCAGAGAACGTTTTATCACTCAAACCGTCAATTTGAAGTGATCCTTTAAATTGAAAGAGCTGATCTGAAAATCCTTTTATATTCTTACTCGCTTGAGTTACGCTGTTTGTGACTAATTGCTGCATTTTTTTTAATACAAGTAACAATTAAATCACTTAACTCTTAATATTTATACCTACGAACTTATTCTCTCGTTAACTCCGCAATTATTTCTTGGTGTAGAGGAAATAATTTTACAAGCTCCGATCTGGTTGCCAATTCAAAATCGTTAAAATCAAAACCGGGTGAAACGGTGCATCCAACAAATGAGAATTCGCCGCCTTTTAATACACGCGAACCAAACCAATGCCCCGCTTTAACAGTGTATTGAAATATTTGTCCGTTTGCCAGATCCCTACCTACTTGTGTTCTGATCAAATTTCCCTGCAAATCTATTTCAATTACTTCCAGTGCATCTCCTTCATAAAAATGCCATATCTCATCACTTTTTATGCGGTGAAAAGCCGAGAAATTATTTTTTTCAATTAAAAAATAAATAGCGGTTGAATAATTTCTGCCATTCGGAAAATTACTTTCGCCAGAGCCAATCTTCTCTACACTTCTGTAGGTCTCTTTGTAATAGCCGCCCTCGGGGTGAGGTTGAAGTTGGAAGTGCTCTACAATATGTTGAACGGTATTTTGCATGATGATAAATTAAAACGTATTCGGTCTTAAAAATACCATTTGTTTGAATTAAATATGCGAATTAAAATTCATCACCCCTGTTTTTTATTTCAAAACCTCAACAAGCTTTTAATAGATCAATTGTTTGGAGCGCCTGCATCGATCCAACAAATAATAATATCCTTTTGGGCATTGCTTAAAGTTGAGTTTTTAGGCATGCTGCCGTTTAACACTCTGCTTCTGATGGAAGTTTTTCCGGCGCTTATTTGCGCGTAAGTTGAATAGTTGTTATGGCAGCCGGATGTATTACAACTTGCGTTAATTAAAGGCAACACATCTGCACTAAACGATTTTGTGCTGGTGCAAGTTGGTGTATAACCTGAATTGGTTGACGAGGCATTTGTTTCGCTCTTTTTACAGGAAAACAAAATGAAACCAACTAAAAACATTAAAATTATTGAACGTTTCATATGTATCGAATTCTCTTTAACCTATATAAACGTTCAAATTGATCTTTTGTTTTAAAAAACTCATTCTTTTATAAGTTAGGATCTAAACGTCTTTGGTATTTAACATTCGCGCACAGATTTACATAAGAACTATTAATCAGAATTATTTTAGGATGGTAAAAGGTAAACTACTGCCGTGGTTAGCTTAATTGCAATTAAACATCAAGCACAACTCTTATGTTTGATTTGAGCGTTTTTACTTGCTCATTTGTTAATTTACTAAGTTTCTTTATTAACCGATTGTTATCTATTGCTCGAATTTGATCAACAAGAACATCTGAGGGTTTATCTAACTGTCCCTTTTTTAAATGCACACGTAACAACTCAATATCTTTATTAACTTTTGATGTAACAGGACAGACCAACGTTGATGGATGAAATTCATTCAATAGGTCGGTTTGAATAATTACAACAGGTCTTGTTTTACCCGGTTCTGTTCCTAATTGTGGGTTAAAGTCTGCAAGCCAAATGTCGTATTGCTTAAGCTTCATCAATTAATTTCTCAAATTCATGTAAAATATCTAAGGAATCTTTTTGAGTTAGTTTCGATTCTTTTTCTAACTGCTTCTTTAAAAGACGTCTTTTATTAAAAAGATTATACACGTTCACAGCTTCATTAATGTATCTATTTCTTGCAAGTTTCAGCTTAGAAGTTATTTCCTCTGCTTCATTATAAATATCGTCGTCAAGCTTTAATGATAAGGTTTTCATGTGTTGATGTTTTTACAAAGGTATATATTAAAAGTATATACTACAAATTTAACATTATTGGTACAACAGAGTATTTCACTACTCCCTTATGTAAAACAGCTTATCGAATTAGTTTCAATCACACCCCGGGTACAGACCCTGTAGTTGATCTGACACGGGATGCGATTGAAGATCTTATGAAAAACCAAAAGAAATTTATCTTTTAGTTTAAAACAAACTCATTTGAAAAACCTGCGGCTCCACTTTTTTAGGTTTGAAAAGTGACGTATTGAAGGTAAAGGATTGGCGATTGGTTAAAAACCTGTTCTTACTGATCACAAATAATTGATTGATGCTTTCTGCTAATTTTCCTTCGCCACGCATGCGTACCCCAAATCTGTTATCGCTCGCCAAACCTCCGTGTGTGTCACAAATTTGATTCCACACTTTGTCTGCCCTATCCGGAAAATTCTTATACAACCAATCTTTAAAAACAGGGCCCACAGCGCCATTCAACCTCACAATCGTATACGAGGCGCTGCGAGCACCGGCAAGTCCAGCCAATCTCAAAAGCTCGGGAATATCGTGGTTATTAATTCCGGCAATTATGGGTGCCATCATCAATCCGCACGGGATGCCATTTTCTGTTAATGTTTGAATCACTTTTAATCTGTTCTTATAAGTAGATGTACGCGGTTCTAATTTCTGGCGCACCGAATCATTTAAACCGGTAATTGAAATATATACATATACCAAATTGTGCTTTGCTAATTCCTTTAATAGATCAAGATCACGAAGAATCAAGGCATTTTTGGTGATGATACCCACAGGATGCTTGTGCTTTAAAAACACCTTTAGCATACTTCGGGTGATCTCCATTTTTCTTTCAATTGGTTGGTAACAATCGGTATTACCTGAAAGCATGATGGGTTTTGGATCCCATTTTTTACTCAAAATTTCTTTTTCCAACAACTCTGCCGCATTGCGTTTTACAATGATCTTCTTTTCAAAATCAATACCGGCACTGTAACCCCAATATTCATGAGTAGGGCGCGCATAACAATACACACATCCATGCTCACATCCCTGATACGGATTAACCGAATAATCCATTGGCACATCGGTACTATCTACCTTATTGATAATGGTTTTAGGATAGGTATAAATAACCTCCGTTCTTTCATCCAACAAAAGTTCCTCATCCAAAACTTCCTTGTACTCCTGCACATACTTGAAATTCGCAAAACGGTTATGCGTATTTACCTGTGATCCTCTTCCTTTAAAGTAAGTAGGGTTGCTGTTGTAATTTGCTGCTGCTATCATGACAACAAAATTACCTCAGTTTGTAGCAAAAGATTGCTATTAATTATAGCAAAATCAAAAATCACACTCAATCCCTTATGTAGCGTAGGTTTCGGATGAGTCCGGAATATTTGGTGCGTTTTACCGCAGAATGCTTAAATACTTTTTTAAATGTTTCCTCGGTTAGCTCTTGCCACTGGTTCTCCGTCCAATTAAGTAAACCTCTGTCGTCATTAAATAAGGGTTCGCTATGTGGTGTGCTAAAACTATTCCAAGGGCAAACATCCTGACAAACATCGCAACCAAAAACCCAATTATCCATTTTGCCTTTAAAATCAGCAGGAATATTTTCTTTTAACTCAATGGTTAAATAGCTAATGCATTTACTGCCATCCACCACATACGGCTCAACAATGGCTTGCGTGGGGCACGCATCAATACATTTGGTGCAGGTTCCGCAATAATCTTTAATGGGGCCATCATATTCCATTTCCACATCAACGATCAGCTCTGCTAAAAAATAAAATGAGCCGTGCGATTTTGAAATTAAATTCGCATTCTTCCCTACCCAACCCAATCCACTTTTTGCAGCCCAGGCTTTTTCCAATACCGGCGCCGAATCAACAAACACTCTTCCGTTTATATCACCAATTTGTTCTTTTAAAGTACTTAAAAAGATAGTAAGCTTTTCTTTGATCACTTCATGATAATCGTTACCATAAGCGTATTTACTGATCTTAGGCGCATTTGCATTTTGTTTTTGCGACGGGTAATAATTGTACATGAGCGATATTACCGACTTTGCACCATCAACCAATAAAGTTGGATCAAGGCGTTTATCAAAGTAATTTTCCATGTACTTCATTTCGCCATGTTTATTTTCTTTGAGCCATTTTTCTAAACGTGGTGCTTCCTCTTTTAAAAACTCAGCCTTACTTATTCCACAAAAATCGAAACCTAAACGAGCCGCTTCTCGTTTCACTAAATGAGTAGTATTTGCTGGAGTTGATTTGATGTTTTAAATGTAATACCTCGTTTTGACATGAGCATGAATTTGCTGTGAAAATGTTAAAAAAGGGCCTCTAAATCGATAAAACACTACAAATCAATTTTTTAACATTAATTTAATCGACAAATAATTGAATTTACACGATTAATGATGTATCTTTGCGACAGATTTTAAAAATGGTATTTAATAAACTGAATATCAGGTTTTTACAATAATTTTCTGGAAACTAGTATATATTAATTTAATAAAAGAAGTAAAATGAAAACAAACAATCCAATTATCGATTCGATGTTAGAAGCACAAGCAAACGTGTTAAACAATTGGATGGAATCAGCTAAAAAAATGCAATCATCTTTCACAAGTGGCAGTATGCCGCATGAAGGTCAAAATATCATGAAAGATTGGTATGAGAAACAAATGAACATTTTAAGCAGCATGCAACAAAACTCAAACAGTTTTTTTGGAAACAACTCTAACCAAAATTCTCAGGAATTTTTTAAGAATTGGTTGAACAGCCAAATGAGCTACGCAAAGCAAATGACCGATTTTAACCAAAGCATTTTTAACAGCTTTAATAATTTTGGTAAGCCTGCAAATGAGTACATGAATAATTTTATGACTGCAAACAATGCATGGACAAACATTTACAACTCATTCATGCACACATTAAACAGTTCATACGATAACATGTATAAGAACATGAATGGTTCTTTTAATAAAGATATTTTCCAAAACTTTATGCAAGGCAACCAGATCTATACAAAAATGATGGAGTTCTTTCAACCAATGTTAACTGCCATGCAAAAAGGTCAGTTTAATATGGAAGATTTCAAGAACTTCTTTAAAGCTGAGCATTACACCAACTTAACTAAACAAATGTTTGGTGATTTTTATACCGCCGGAAACTTAAAAGAGTTTTACGACCAAAGTATGAAACAAGTTCACAATTTCTTTACGAACCAACATAACTTATCTAAAGAATATTATGCTCAGGTACAAAACATGAGCAATGAATTCCCTCATTTATTCTCAGGTAACTTGGAAAAAGTAAAAGAAATGTATGCTAACTACAATAACGTATTCTCAAAAACATTTGAGCCCTTATTAAAAGTTACTACTCCGGGTAAAGAAAAAGAGAACATTGAAGCAATTATTGCTTTAATGGATAAAATGACAGATTACAGCATCCGTCAGAGCGAATTACAATATCAGTTACAAAACACCATGCGTAAGAGTGTGGAGAATGTAGCAAAACAATACGCTGATAAATTCCAACATCCTGAAACGTTTACTAAAGCGCCTGATGTGCAAGAAATGTATAACGAGTGGATCAAAACCAACGAGCAAATCTTCGCTGAATTATTTTCGAGCGATGAGTTTAGCAAAGTAAAAGGTGAGACCATGAACTTAAGCATGGATGTGAAAAAACATTTTGAAAAACAATTTGAAACAATGATGGCAAACTTCCCGGTTGTATTAAAAAGCGACGTTGAAGAATTGAACAAAACTGTTTACGAATTAAAAAAACAAATAAAAGAACTTCAAAACAAGCTAAGCTTGGCTGGTGGTATAGCAACTACCGGTGATTTGTTAGATGATGAGAAGAGCAGCAAAAAATCAAAAAAATAATTGATTTAGCTGATGTGTTAAAAGCCGCCTTTTGTGTTTGAGGCGGCTTTTTTAATTGTTATTTTTTTAAATATATTAGTGAACTAAAAATCTGTACCTATGGAAAATCTATTCAATGAAATGGCAAATGTGAGTCGTAAGTTAACTCAAAGCTACGAAACACTTAATAAGATAGATGATGTAGAAATTGCAACAACTCCTAAAACTGCAGTATATAACGAAGATAAGTTAACCCTTTACCGTTACGACCGTAACGAAGCAGCAACTTTCAGAACACCTGTTTTGATAGTTTATGCGTTGGTGAATACTTATAAAATGTTGGATCTGCAACCAGACAGAAGTTACATTAAAAATTTATTGGATAACGGATTAGATGTGTATTTGATCGATTGGGGTTTTCCTACAAAAGGCGACAGATACATTAGCATGGATGATTATGTGAATGGTTACATCAACAACTGTGTTGATTTCATTCGCAAAAAACACCGTATTGATAAGATCAATATTTTAAGTATTTGTCAGGGTGGAACCTTGAGTGTTATTTACTCATCACTATACCCTAACAAAATAAAAAATTTAGTTACACACGTTACACCAATTGATTTTAATACCAATGATGGTTTATTATTCCGTTGGAGTAAGGATATGGATTTTGATAAGTTAACAGAAGGTTTTGATGGATTGATCCCTGGTGATTTTTTAAATCAAGGTTTTGACATGTTGAAGCCAATGATGAAAGTGCAAAAACAACAAACCTTGGCTAATAGTTTAGAAGATGAGGCAAAGCTTACCAATTTTTTACGTATGGAAAAATGGATAAGCGAAAGTCCGGCACAAACCGGTGAATGTTTCCGCCAGTTCATGAAAGATCTGTACCAACAAAATAAATTAGTAAAAGGCGAATTAGAAGTTGGCGGTAAAAAAGTGAACTTAAAAAATTTAACTGCTAACTTATTGAATATTTACGCTACTGAAGATCATTTGGTACCTCCTGCTGCAACTATTCCATTGAATGACTTGGTTGGAAGTAAGGACAAAGAATTATACAGTTTTAAAGGCGGACATATTGGTGTGTTTGTTGGCGGTAAATCACAAAAAGAATTAGCACCTGCCGTTGTTAGCTGGTTAAAGAAAAGAGATTAAAGGAATTACGAACGACGAAGTTGGAAGGACGAAATTGGAACAATTGATATTATTCGTACTTCGTCATTCGTAAATCGTACTTCATAAATCGTACTTCGTAATTCATAATTATTATGCCATTACCTAAATCAAATTACTACGCAGTTATTTTCTGTTCAACTAAAGAAGAAGTTCGTGATGGTTATGCCGAGATGGATGACCTGACCATGAAACTGGCTCAAGAACAAGATGGCTTTTTAGGTTACGAAAGTTCAAACAACGGTAACAGCGGAATTTTTATATCGTACTGGGAAAGTAAAGAAGCTATTGAGAAGTGGCGCATTAACACCACGCATAAAATGGCAAAAGACCAAGCAAAAAATTGGTACAAACGTTACTTGTCTCAAATTTGCTTTGTTGAGAGTTCGCATGAATACATTAAATAGATCGCTCTACTCGAATTTGTAAACAAAATCCAGATACGGGATAACGAATAAGTTATTGTTTGGATTTGCTTTGATGGCTACCACCGAAAAATCAACGCTGGTTTTTATTCCGGGCATAAGTCTTAATCCTACTGAAGCCGCATAAGAATAAAAGTTTTTATTCAGGTATTGCATCTCAAAATACTTCATGCCTGCTGAATCGGTTTTTTCAACTTCAACATTGTATCCACCCCTTGGTATTAACCAGTTTTCAGTTACCAACGACAATTTTTTACTGATGCGGGTCATTCCATTTAATGTTATAATTGGCATAGGTGTTTCCCTGTATTCCTTATTCATTTTTGCAAAACCATATCCGCCACCAATGGTAAAATTATGCTCCATATTTCCAACGGTTACTAATCCATACCCAATTCCGGCACTTAAATCGAAACCCTGTATAAATGATTGTGTAAACAATACGCCTGCCCCTGCATAAAAATTCTTTCCAAGTTTATAAGAGATCTTCGGCGTCACATAAAACAATAACGGAATAACAACACCACCGCCAACACTAATGTTATTTGTTATTCCAACGTTTACCGAGTTGGCAAGCAAATAAGCATTTTGATAGTAGCCTTCGCCTCTACGTAACGGAATGGCGCTTGGTGCAAAAAAATAACGAGTGGCATTAGGGTTTTTAAATCTTTCGGGTTTATTGGTAGCCAAATAGGCATCCATCCGCTGGATCTTTGCTATTGAATTCAGTTTAATTTCTGCATAGCCATAGGTATTTGATTGCACTAATAAACTACTGTTTCTAATGTCAACCGCATTACCAATAAAAACCGAACCATTGGTTGTTTCTACAACAATAACCGTATCTAATATAATTTTCTCAAATGACCTTAATTTCGATCGGCTCAATTTGATTATTCCTGAATTAAAATCCTGAACAACTATTTCATCAACACTCTCCGCATAGTAAATTCCCCATATTGAGGTGCCATCGGTTAACTTTAATTTTACTGTTACTACAGTTGAACCGGTTGGTGGCGCTACTTCATCTGCTTTGTTTACCTGCGACCAAATAACCGGGCTCAGTAATAGAAACAGCATGAAACAAACCCACTTTGCATTTATTTTCATAAAGCTAATGTATAACGAAATAAATAAATGACATATGACTTTTATCAATGTCAATTGATACAGTAAAAAAGGAGGTAAAAATAAAAAATGGCTTTATTTCTTTTGTATGCAGTTCGTGCAATCCGGAAACCAGGTATCGATCACATCCGGCAATTCAACAAAATGCTCATCATCGGTTTTAACTTTGATATTGGTAAAGAAAATTTTTGTGGCACGTTTTAAACTCTTTAATTCTTTTAGCATTTCCGGCGTTAAGTTGTTTGAATAACCCTCGAATTTTTTGGTAGATTTTTTTTCTTTGATCCACAAGGTGTATGATGCAAACTCATTTTCGCGAGGGTTTCCAAAGCGATCAACAGCAAATAATTTATACTCGGTATTATCAAAAACTGCCTTAACCAAATTTTGCTCACGTTTTACCTTAATGGTACCAATGTTTTCCTGGGAAATGATCTTCCCTGAAACAAACACTAAAAAAATAAATAAAAGTTTTTTCATGAAATGGTATAACGCTATTCGGGATAAAAGATACGGAAATAATCATTAATAATTAAGAAGTTGTCACCCTGAGCGGAGTCGAAGGGGGGCTCTTTAATAAATCTAACACCTTACTGAACCGTCATACTTCGACTCCGCTCAGTATGACTCGATTTTTGTACCAACACACTTACTTATACATCTTCTCTCTTGCTTCCTTCACAGCCGGACTCGCCAAAAACTCATCATAGGTCATGGCTTTATCAATGATCCCGTTCGGAGTTAATTCGATCACACGGGTTGCAACAGTTTGCATCAATTCGTGGTCATGGCTCGTAAATAAAATAGTTCCTGTATAATCCTTTAAGGCATCGTTGTATGCAATAATACTTTCAAGGTCGAGGTGATTGGTAGGTTCTTCTAAAATTAAAAAGTTAGGGTTAGCCAACATCATTCTGCTGGTCATGCAACGCACTTTCTCTCCTCCACTTAATACACTTACTTTTTTCAAAACCTCTTCGCCACTAAATAACATCTTACCCAAAAATCCGCGAATGTAGGTCTCATCTTTATCCTTGCTATACTGGCGTAACCAATCAATTAAATTGTAATCGCCTTTAAAATAGCTTCCGTTATCATTTGGTAAATGCGCCTTGTAAATGGTAGTTCCAAAATCATAGGTGCCGGTATCCGGCTTATCAATATCAGCCAAAATATTGAACAGAGCTGTAATAGCTAATTGATTTCTACTGATAAAAGCGATCTTGTCACCCTTCTTCACGTTAATATGAACGTTCTTAAAAAAGTATTCGCCTTCCGAATTTTTCTTGCTTAAATTATCGATCAATAGGATCTGATCTCCGGCTTCACGTTCTTGTTTAAAAATAATCCCGGGGTAACGTCTTGTACTTGCAGGTATTTCATCAACAGTTAATTTATCCAATAACTTTTTACGTGATGTAGCCTGGCGACTCTTACTGGCATTCGCGCTAAATCGACGAACGAAATCCTGTAATTCGGCACGCTTATCTTCTATCTTTTTATTCTGATCACTACGTTGCTTGAGTTGTAATTGACTCATTTGATACCAGAAGCTGTAGTTACCGGTATAGGTTTGTAATTTTCCAAAATCAATATCACAAATGTGCGTACACACTGCATCTAAAAAGTGACGGTCGTGGCTTATCACAATCACTATATTTGTAAAGTCAGCCAAAAAATCTTCAAGCCAGGTAATGGTTTCAATATCCAGATCGTTGGTAGGCTCATCTAACAATAACAGATCAGGATTACCAAATAAAGCTTGAGCTAACAATACTTTCACACGCTCTTTACCATTCAGATCCTTCACTAATTTATAATGATCATCGGGCTTAATACCCATATTGGTAAGCATTTCAGCCGCATCGCTCTCCGCATTCCATCCGTTTAACTCTGCAAATTCCGCTTCTAACTCACTTGCTTTTATACCATCTTCTTCTGTAAAATCGGCCTTCGCGTAAATGGCATCTTTTTCCTTCATCAAGGTATGTAATCGCTTATTACCCATGATTACTGTATCCAATGCTGTAAACTCATTGTACTCGGTATGATTTTGCTTTAATACACTCATGCGTTGGCCCGGGGTAATAGATACAATACCTTTTGTAGGATCTATCTCTCCACTTAAGATCTTCATAAAGGTTGATTTACCGGCGCCATTAGCACCAATAATACCATAACAATTGCCCGGTGTAAATTTTACATCTACCTCATCAAACAATACGCGTTTGCCATACTGTAAACTTACATTTGAAACTGTGATCATGCTCTTTTAAAATAAGGGCACAAAGATAATGATTTTAAAGTAAAAGATAACCTGTATTTTTCTGAATATCACGTGTTTTAATTACATTTATCGGATACTTGTAACATTTTAAGTAGCAGAATCGTCTAACAACAAAACAAAACCAATATGAAACACCTATTCCTTTTTTTTATCTGCTTTAACAGCTTTATTCACGCCCAAATTACCATTAGCGGAAAAGTATACGATAAGGCCGCAAGCGATGCCATACCCTTTGCAAGTATTGGTATCAAAGGAAAAAGTGTTGGAACTGTGAGTGATGAAAACGGTGTTTTTACCATTGTTTTAAAAGATGTGAGTGATACCGATTCATTGAAGATCTCTGCAATTGGTTACCGATCAAAAAGCTATTCTATCAGCAAGGCGAAATCGTTTAATAACGAACTGATCTATCTCGACCAAAGCTCAGTTAATTTGGCTGAAGTGGTTGTAAAACCTACCAAAACGATTACAAAAGTATTAGGTAATAAAAATTATAATACCAATATCCAATGTTCTTTTCAGGGCAGTGGTGCCAATTTTTTAGGTGTGGAAGCAGCTATTAAAGCAAATAACAAACGGGATAGAGATGTTTGGATAGAAGATTTTAATTTTTACCTGAATAAAAATACAATTGAAGACTCAGTAACCTTTCGTTTGAATTTTTATAAGGAAGATAAGGATGGCATGCCAGGCGAAAACTTATTAAGCAAACCCATTGTTTTTAAAATTGCAAAGAAACAATCCGGTATTGTTAGTTTAAATTTAAAAAAGTACAATTTACACACAAAGGGCGACTTTTTCATAAGCATGGAGTGTTTGAGCAACAAGGTTAATAAAGATAATTTAACCTTTTCAGGATCAATAATGGGGCCGGCATTCTTTAAAATGGCATCCTTTGCCAATTGGGAAAAAGTAGCATTAATGGGGCTTGATTTTAACGTAACCGTAACTTATCAGAAATAATAACCTCTTGATATTTTAGGCTTTAAAAACTACTGATTATCCGTATATTTAACCACATTAAATTTAACGGAACCATGCAAAATAAGATCCAACTTTTAGAAGAAAAAAAAGCAGAAGCACTTTTAGGTGGCGGCCAAAAACGAATTGACGCGCAACATAAAAAAGGAAAGCTTACCGCACGTGAACGTATTCATTTGTTATTGGATGAAAATTCGTTTGAAGAAATTGGTATGTTGGTAGCTCATCGCAGCACCGATTTTGGTTTGGATAAAGAACGTTATTTGGGAGACGGCGTTGTTACCGGTTACGGTACAATTAGCGGCCGTTTAGTTTATGTATTTTCACAGGATTTTACAGTATTTGGCGGATCGTTATCAGAAACGCATGCCGAAAAAATTTGTAAGATCATGGATCTGGCGATGCAAAACGGAGCGCCGGTTATTGGCTTAAATGACAGTGGTGGAGCTCGTATTCAGGAAGGTGTTGTTTCATTAGGCGGATATGCCGATATTTTTTACCGCAATGTGCGCAGCAGCGGAGTTATTCCACAGTTAAGCGCAATTATGGGTCCGTGTGCCGGTGGTGCTGTTTACAGCCCTGCCATTACCGATTTTATTTTAATGGTAGAGAATACCAGTTACATGTTTGTTACAGGCCCTAACGTTGTAAAAACAGTAACACATGAAGAAGTAACAAGTGAAGAATTAGGTGGTGCCATGACGCATGCCAGCAAAAGTGGTGTAACTCATTTTGCCTGCGCAAATGAAATTGAAGCCATTACCAACATTAAACAATTATTAAGTTATATGCCTCAGAACTGCGAAGAAGATGCACCAAGTGTACCGTATGAAGCAGGTAATGAGATCAGAAAAGACTTGAATAATATTATTCCAGAAAACGCGAATCAACCATATGATATTCGTGAGGTGATCAATCACGTGATAGATACCGACACGTTCTTAGAAGTTCATAAGAATTTTGCTGAGAATATTGTAGTTGGTTTCGCACGTTTAGCCGGTAAAAGTATTGGAATTGTTGCCAACCAGCCTGCAGTATTAGCAGGTGTGCTGGATATACATTCATCAACCAAAGCGGCGCGCTTTGTAAGATTTTGCGATAGCTTTAATATTCCATTATTGGTATTTGAAGATGTACCGGGCTTTTTACCGGGTACTGACCAGGAGTGGAATGCGATCATTACCAATGGTGCGAAATTATTATATGCATTCAGTGAGGCCACTGTTCCAAGAATTACGGTTATTACACGTAAGGCATACGGTGGAGCTTATGACGTAATGAACAGTAAACATATTGGTGCCGACATGAACTATGCTTGGCCAAGTGCCGAGATCGCCGTAATGGGTGCTAAAGGTGCTGCAGAAATTATCTTTAAAAACGAGATCGCAGCAGCAGCTAATAAAGAAGAGAAATGGAAAGAAAAAGAAGCAGAATACCAAACCATGTTTGCTAACCCTTATCGTGCAGCAGAAAGAGGATTTGTTGATGAAGTGATCAAACCGGAAGAAACACGTATGAAACTGATCAAAGCATTTAAGATGTTAGAGAATAAAGTAGATAAATTACCGAAGAAAAAACATGGTAATATTCCATTGTAAAAATTGAATTGAACGGGTACTTAAAAAACACCCGTTTTTGTTTTCTATTCTTCAAGAAACATACGTGCAATCGTGAAAAAAAGACAATATGTTAAACAGTGACAATCTACAAAACCTGCTAAACCAAAGCATCGATCAAAAAAAGATCTTCGGAACATCGTTTTGCATCAAATACAAAAACAATATTTGGTGCGGAGCAAGCGGTGATCTGAAAACAGATAGTTTATTTTTTATTGCCAGCACCACTAAATTATACATTACGGCCTTGATCTTAAATTTAAGATCAAAAGACTTATTGGATCTTGACGATAAAATTGAAAAATACTTTAGTAAGGATATTCATACAGGATTAAATAATTTCAATGGTACAGATCATTCAAAAGAAATCACCATTAAACATTTAATGGCCCATACTTCCGGAATACCAGATTATTTTCAAGTGAAAAACAATAGTGGGTACAGGTTAGAGAACGATATCACTAATGGCAATGATCAATACTGGAGCTTTGAGAACTGTATTGAACGAAGTAAGACCTTAAAACCTCAATTTAAACCAGGCGCGGCAAATAAGGCACATTACTCTGATACGAACTTCCAATTACTCGGAAAAATAATTGAAATTGTTTCCGGTAAATCGTTATCAACTAATCTTGAAGAAGTGATATTTAAGCCCCTCGGAACAAGTCATACTTATCTTTATCACACTATTTCAGACCAAACCCCAAAACCATTTTACTTCAAGAACAAAACACTTTTGGTTCCAAAAGCCATGTGTTCCTTTGGTGCGGATGGTGGAATTGTATCAACCTCACAAGAGCTATTGTTATTTTTAGAAGCTTTTTTTAAAGGCAAATTTTTTCCAAGTTCATATTTAAATGAATTATATCAATGGAATAGTATATTTTTCCCGATGCGTTCGGGTATTGGCGTACACTTATTTAAACTTCCATGGCTATTCAATCCATTTGGAACCATTCCTGCTTTAATAGGCCATTCCGGACTTTCAGGCACCTTAGCTTATGCCGCTCCAGAAAAAGACCTTTATATTGCGGGTACTGTAAATCAGGTTGCCTATCCCGATTCATCTTTTAGACTTGCCATAAAACTCATCCAATCAAGCCTTAAAAACTAACATCGTGCATTATTAAACAACTTAATAGTATAAATGCATTTACTTTATCATTGTATTTTAGGAAACACTTTACTATTCTAATAAATAATTAAACTATTCATCAAATTATCGCAATAAAAAAAGGCATTATTTCTAATGCCTTTTTTATGTTAATGATCTTATTAATTAATAACGATCTTTTTTGTGATGCTTGATTTTCCTTTGGTAATGGTAACAAAATAAACACCCGGCGTTAATCGCGATGAATCGTATTCAAATACATTTTCATTACCTGTTTTATATGTTGCCATCACACTTCCTAAAACACTTGTAATAGTTACATCCGCATTCTCTATCCCTACTCCGCTTAGTGTTAATTTATCATGTGCCGGGTTAGGATAAACACTAACCGACATATTCGCATTTTGTTCGGCCAATGTTGTAGTTGGGAAAGTACTGAAACTATATTCAATATACGATCCAAAATCAGGTTGAAGTGATTTTAATGTTGCACCAACTGCGTTTTTAATTCGAATATACCCGTTACCCTGAGCCGTATTTGCCCACCAATACAATCCATCTTTACCAACATCGGTAACAACCAAACGGTAACAACCTGTTAACTGATAACTGGTAGGAAAAACTGTATTTGCTGCCGTAAAACTACTTGTACCAACTATATTCCCCAGATCATCATACAATTTATAAGCATTATGAGTGTAATAGTTATTTGTTTTTACTTCAATAATAAAATTATCAGGAATTTGATCAGAAGGTGTGAATGGCGAATGATACTTATTGTTATGAACATAATCATCTACACTATTATTCACTTTTTTGATCTCGGCATGAAACACATTATTTGTTGGTTGCAATGCACTTTGCCATAAAGTACCTATTGGCATTTTAATGGTTACGGTATCCATAAACGCCAAAGTACCTGTCCAGGTATAGGTTTGCGGGGTTGTGCTGTTATTTAACCAATAATCTATTTCAATTGAAGTTACAGATGTTGAACCTGTATTTTGAACCAAAATTTTAGGCATGGCGCACATTGGATTTTGGCGCAAATATGCAACCTTGTTACTAGGTTGTAGTACTTCTAAAATACTTGCATCTAAATTATGATTTGCACCACCATAGGTGATCAATTGATGCGCTGCAATATATCTATAATCACCTGATGCAACAGGAGGATTTGAACAATGGTAATCAATTGTAACTGTATTACCCGTTGTAATAAATGGTGTAGCATTAAATTGCTTTAATAAACTTGGATCACCCGGACACCAGCCCTGACGGTCATACAACCAAGTACCACCTTGCGGATAAACAGGTATTGCGCCACACGGACTAGAAATTACCCATGCAAATTCGCTTGCGCCACCGTTGATGTTTACTGAGTGTGTAACCTGTCCGCCATTTTGCTGAAATTCACCTTCACTTCCGTGACCGGTGATGGTTGAACGCATTTTAAAATATGCACCATTGCTTAAAGTTGGTACAGCAGTTGGTTCAAATCTGCTATCATTTAAAATTGTACCAATTGATGGTCCGCCAATGCGATGGCCACCTTGCCAAATTTGATTGAACTGTAAAACAGTACGAGGAGGTGTACCAACTATAAAATAAAAATCAATATCCATTTGCTCTTGCCATTGTCCACCTAACGACATTACAAAGCGTTTTTGTCCTTTTAAGATCGGTGCAAAATCAGTTACATCAAAATACCATGTTTTTCCTTTCGCTCCCAGATCCAATCCTTTTCCATAAGGCGTAACAAACGACATGATCTCGTTATAAAACGGATAACGCTCATAATAATTAAGATCTGTTATTATAAATGTTCCTGTAGGAGTAGTTGATAATGTTCCGGTAAGAACATTCAAGTCGCCATCGTAAATATAACGCGTTGTTGCATGATACGAATTACTGGTTGCTGATAACACCACCAGATCATGTGCCATTGGCGTTACAGTTGCTTGCGATGTAATTGAATATGCTTGAACCACTTTTGGCAAATGGCCTACAGAATCGCGAACAGTAACTGTTGATGTTGTTAATGAATAGTTCCCTCTGAAAAATTCAATATTTGGACGTGTAGTGCTTTCAATAAAATTACGAGTTAATTTATCGCCTCTATCGTAGGTCCATTGTAAATTGGTGCCGTTAGAAGTCAATGAGAATTTACTATCGTTGATCAACTGACCGGTTCCTTCATTTAACTTATAATACGCAACTAGATTATTATAGAATGGATGCGTGTTATCAATTGTTCTGTTCATCCAACTTTGAATATCAACTAATCCTAATTCTTTATCCCAAATGGCAAGCTCATTTACCTTCCCTTTGTAATTGTTACCCAAGTTATTGTCTTTACCAAGTATCATATTTAAAATAGACATCACTTTGGTTTTACTCACACCTGAATGCCATAAGGCACCATTCACATATATTTTCATATCGCCACTGGTAGCATTTTTTGTGAATGCCCAATGATTCCATTGCCCTTCTGTTTCATTAGTTGTTGCTGCTTTATCAATACGATCAAATCCACCTGAAGTAAAACCGGCATCAAAATAAACACTACCATTACTCCAAGGAAAATGAATATTAATTTGGCGTTGATCAGGATCGTTAGACCAAGCCCACAAAACAGAAGTATTTGCCGGTAATAGAGCTGCATTACCGTATGCCCATAACGAAATGGTAACTTCATTGCCTATGGTATTTAAACTTGCTGTATTAATAACAGCATGACCAAAATTACTTAATTCGGCAGCGTAATTATTATTGGTGTATAAAACTGCATTAGATGTGTAAACCAAACCGTTAAAAAGAATTGGAGCAGATGGTTGAGTGTTTGTGAAAGAAAGATCAATTAAAACGTTGCTTGTTCCATCCCAATTGAATGGCGTATGAAATTGCACACGGTTGTTACCATTAATGAAATTCATGTTCTTGTTATACACTTCAGTAAAGCCGGTTAATGTGGGCGAACTTGCAGATAATGCCGTATTAGTAGCACTGGTTAATTGCATTTTTACTTTAAAGAATTGCACTAAACCACCTGCATTGGCAACATTTAAAAAGAATCCGTGAATTGGCCCTGCAGTTAAACCCGCCGCAGTTAATTCTGATGCTTTAACTAAGATCTGTGAATGCCCCGAATGCTCATCGGACTTTAAAATATTACCTGAAGGAACAAAACCATTACCAACCGGGAAAAGTGTTTCAGAGATAATAGAATTGATATTTACATTGGTTTGCTTGTAATCATAATAATCAAAAGGTTGATCGATAGCGTATGGAAAAGCAGTACCTGTAAAGTTTGAAATTAAATGGCTAGGATGTTTCTTCAGATCTTTTTCAATTTTTGACGAATCAACGATGTAAGTGTTACACGAATAATCCCACTCACCGCAACCTTGATTAGGGGCTGCTTGTGTTGAGATCAATGCATTTTTACAACGCATGTTGTACTTCATAATGATCTTTTCAAATGTTTGCGGACCATTTGGAAAACTGATCATGGTATCACGTGTGGTGCTACCATATTTTAATGTTTTAATGGTAATGGTGTCACCAACAATCTGCCCGAAGATGTTAGCGATAAAGGCCAACATAAAAAGTTGTATTAATTTTATTTTCATGATATTTATTCTAGTTTACTAAAACGTTTTAAATATAGTAAAAAAATAAATGCAATTATAACATATTTATGAAGTTTTAAGCAAATACCTAAAAATGCGCTGTTACCGCGTTTTTCACTATCTTTAAATATGTTTAAAATAAATTGCCTTATACTTGCTGTACTAATGGTTTCGTGCAAAAAAAACGCATTTACCGATACTAAAAACAATGTATTGCTAACCGATCTGAATTACAAAGTTACAGGAGATACTAACTACATCCCCCACGCGAATTCAAATGTGTATACCTATGGCAATCATCTTTCGCCATTTGTGTGCACCGTAAAAAATTACTTAAAAACATCTTCTAAAATTTCATTTGAAATGGAATATGTTACCGATAAAAAAATATTTGCTGCAGACAAATACGAAATTGATTCATCTGGTAAATACCAAGCCTTGGTTCACACCTTTTCAAACAAAACATATGAGAACTTAATTGTAATTGATCCTAAAGCAAATAATGGCGATACCATTTTTAATGATCCTGTAAAGAAGATATTTACCATTTTAATTGAAAAGAATTTTACGCTTAAATATAACGATCGCGAACATCCCAATTGTTATTATACCAAAACCAGCTATCCTGATGGTGGTAATGAAGTTTGTTTTTATAAGAAAGGTGTCGGACTTTTGTTTTGGGGTGGCTTCGCCTTAACCAGCAACACTTCAGAGTAAATAAACTATTTCGCTTTTTAAATAAACTAATCTCAGATCATTGAATTCCGAAAAAGATTACATAGAAATAAACCGAACTGCCTGGAATAACAAAACAGACATTCATGTTCGATCAGAATTTTATGATCTGCCTTCATTTCTTAATGGTAGATCGTCATTAAACCCAATCGAACTAAATTTATTGGGAGATGTTAAAGGAAAATCGGTTTTACATTTACAATGTCATTTCGGACAAGACAGTATCTCCTTAAGCCGAATGGCCGCTCAAGTTACAGGCATTGATCTTTCAGATAAAGCAATTGATAAAGCACGTTCGCTTGCTAACGAATTAAATACAGATACTGAATTTATTTGTTGCAATATTTATGATCTGCCAAAGCATCTGAATAAAACCTTTGATATTGTTTTTACGAGTTATGGTACCATTGGCTGGTTGCCCGACCTGCAAAAATGGGCAGATGTAATAACTCATTTTTTAAAACCCGGAGGTAAATTTATTTTTGTTGAGTTTCATCCTGTTGTTTGGATGTTTGATGATCATTTTAGATCTATCAACTATAATTATTTTAATACAGGAGTGATCCACGAAACCTACACCGGTTCTTATGCCGATCAAAAGGCAGATCTGGTTCAGGAATACATGATGTGGAATCATAGCTTATCTGAGATCTTTTCAAGTCTCATTCAAAACAAATTAGTTATTGATCAGTTTCAGGAATACGACTACTCGCCATACAATTGCTTTAAAGAAACCTTAGAGGTTGCTCCGAATAGATTTCGCATCAAACATTTAGATAATAAAATACCAATGGTTTTTAGTTTGGTTGCCACAAAAGCTCTATCATGAGGTTTTACTATAGCATACTCACTATTTTCTTTTGTGTTCTTATTTGGTCGGGCATTGCGCCGCATGATTATTTTACATGGGTCTTAGAGGTTTTTCCGGCCATCATAGGCTTGATCATATTGATATTTACCTTCAAAAAATTTCAATTCACTAAACTCACCTACTCGCTCATTTTAATTCATTGCCTGATCTTATTCATTGGGGGGCATTATACTTACGCCGAAGTTCCGTTTTTTGATCACATCAAAGAATTATTTCATCAATCACGAAACAACTATGATAAAGTTGGTCATTTTGCACAGGGCTTTATACCTGCAGCCATTGTTCGCGAAATTTTTATTCGTAAGAACATTGTGGTAAAAAACTGGTTGAATTTTTTAACGGTGGCAACCTGTATCACCATCAGTTCGTTGTATGAATTTTTAGAATGGTTTGTAGCAATTGCATCCGGCCAATCGGCCGAATCATTCTTGGGCACGCAAGGATATGTTTGGGATACACAATCAGATATGCTTTATGCCACCATTGGCGCGATCACTTTTCTGATCTTACTTTCAAAAATTCATTCGCAACAAATTAATTCACATCTTAATAAAAACATAAGTTAAACATGCTGTTAGATCTTAGTGTTTCAAAATCGATCAATATTAATGCTTCTGTTCATCAAGTATGGAAAGCATTAACCGATCCGGCCATCATAAAAATATATTTATATGGTACCAACACCCTAACCGATTGGAAAATTGGTAGTGACATTATTTTTGAAGGGGAATATGAAGGGCACAAATACCGCGACCATGGCTTTATCAAAGAAAACATAAACGGAGAAAAGATCAGCTATAGCTATTGGAGTGGTTTTTCGGGACTGGAAGATAAACCTGAAAATTATTCAACAGTAACATATGAACTAGTTTCCATTAGCGATAATGAGACCAAACTTACTTGGATACAAAAAGGCTATGCCAGCGAACAAAATCATCAACATTCCGAAAAAGGAATGGATGCATTTTTGCAACAGTTAAAGCAAACGGTAGAAAACTTGAAACAGTGATTTAACTGATGAATATCAGTATTTACTTGTACAGTACAGTTAAATTTGTGATCAATTAAAACAACAAAATTCAAATGGTCAATTTAAAGAATATTCAAACTGAAGTTGATGCCAGTTTTTTATACAATGTACTTGCTGAGCATGAAGAAGATAAAAACGTAGCTTCGGTATTTAAACAAATGAGTGAGATCGAGCATGGCCACGCGATCGCCTTCATGAAAAAAAACAACCTCGATCTGAACTTAATGCCTTTGCCATCACGCAGAGCCAAAACACTTCAATTTATTGGGAAGATATTAGGATACGATTACATTTTAGGTGTTTTATTGGATACCGAAAAAAGTATTTCATCGGCAGTGATACGCGAAAGAAAAAAAACAAAAAAAGAAAGTTCGGTATCAGATACGGCACATGTTACCATTTTAAAGAATATTTTAAATCAAACTCCTACTGTATCAGGTTCAAATTTGGCGCGATTTGAAAAAAGACATCGTTCGGTTGGCGGAAATGCATTACGAGCCGCTGTATTAGGTGGTAATGATGGGCTCGTTTCAAATTTCAGTTTAGTGATGGGTATTGCAGGAGCAACAAGCGGTGAAAGCGGTGTGTTGTTGGCAGGCATGGCCGGTTTATTAGCCGGGGCTCTTTCGATGGCATTAGGTGAATGGATATCCGTGAAAAGTTCGCAGGAGCTATATGAGAATCAGATGCAATTGGAAATGGAAGAGTTGGAAGCTAATCCTGAAGGCGAGGAAAAAGAATTAGCACTTATATATTTTTCTAAAGGCATACCGGAAGATCAAGCAAAAAAAATGGCAAAGGATATTATCGCTAATAAATCGCATGCACATGAAATATTAGTAAAAGAGGAATTAGGTATTAACCCCGAAGACCTTAAAGGCTCTGCCATGGAAGCGGCCATTACTTCATTTTTACTATTTTCAGTTGGCGCCATTATCCCTGTTCTACCCTATTTTTTCTTACATGGTTTTAACGCCATTATATTAAGTACTGTTTTAAGCGCCTTAGGATTATTTTTAATAGGAGCCAGTATTACTTTATTTACCGGCAAAAGCGTATGGTACTCCGGATTCAGACAAGTGCTTTTTGGATTGGCAGCAGCAGCCATAACTTTTGGTATTGGCAAACTGATCGGCGTTTCAATAGCCGGCTAATTAAAAAGCATTCACTATCCCTAAATACAAAGGCATACCAATGGTGATATTCAATGGAAAGGTAATAGCCAAAGCCATTGGTATATACAATCCCGGATTTGATTTGGGTGCAGCCAATTTCATGGCAGCAGGTACCGCAATATAAGATGCACTCGCTGCAAGCACCGCAAACATAAAACGATTAGAAGGATCGTGGGTTACAGATCCGCTCAAAAAGGCAACCACGCTTCCATTGATCAACGGTATAATTATCGCAAATAAAATTGGGAATATACCTTCCGAAAAAAGTGATGACAATTTTCTACCGCTTACAATTCCCATATCCAATAAAAAGATCGCTAAAAAACCTTTGAAGATATCATTTGTAAATGGTTTAATACCTTCTGCCTGTTTGGCATTAGCCAATAAACCAATTACCAAACTTCCTAAGATCAATAATACACTTCCGTTTGTGAAGGAATGTTTTACCACGGTCATTTTTTTTACACCAACACTTTCATTTTTGTTATAAATAGAAATCAGAATTAAACCAGCAATAATAGCAGGCGATTCCATCAATGCCATGATCGCAACCATATGACCGTGCAATTGCATTTTTTGCATTTCGAGATACGCAACGGCAGTTACAAATGTTACAGCACTCACCGATCCGTATGCCGCTGCAATTGCGCCCGAATCATGTATACTTAACTTACGCTTTAAAATAAAAAAGGTATATACCGGAATTAAAAGTGAAACAAGCACGCCAAATAACATCGACCATGCAATTTCGCTCGAAAAGGTTTCATGTGTTAACTCCTGACCACCTTTAAAGCCAATAGAAAACAAGAGATACAAGGAAATAAACTTTGAAGAATTTGGCGGGATCTCCAGGTCACTTTTTAATTTAACCGCTACAACACCTAATATAAAAAATAAAAAGGCCGGGTTAGTGATGTTAGAGATCAAAAGATCAAGATTCATATACTGTTATTTAATTTGCGCCAAATTTACGTGTTTAGGGATTACAAAAATCGCAATACATTGGATTTTCTTTTTGTTTTTTATGAGGGTACATCATTTCCTTTTCATGGCCGCAATTTAAACATGCCTTAATATGCTTTAATGCCGACCGTGTGGGCAGTTTGCAGTCTTCGCACAACAATCCTTTTACACTTCTTACCACGGCAAATCCCGGATAATTGCACTTTGGACAATTTGATCTGATCTTAGAAATTAGCTTTTTGGTGGCAGTATTGATCACTTGCATTCTGGTTGGATTATGCATGGCACGCATATCTGTTTCAATGTATACGGAGTTATACCTTTGGTGATATTGGTGAAACAGATCTTCTAATTCTTTTCGGTTCTTTATACCCTTATGTATGGGATCTGCTGTATCAGGGTTAACCTTTATGATAAGGGCATGAGATGGGAATTTTACCTCTTTGGTAAAATTTTTGAGTTCGTTGATTGATCTAATGAAGGCGCCGCTGTAATTTGTTCTTAAACTGATCTCATTCCAGCTTATTTCAATGTTGTTTTTCCGATCAACAAATAAAAGCAGTTCCTGATCGCACTTTGCAAAAGGAATAAACGAATGGGGTCCAAAAGAACCTTCACTCGAAACAGCCAGATCGCAATTACTTAACTGCATTGCCAAATAACACTTCTCTCTAGCCGTTTCAAGCGGGTCTTTAATTCGATCTATTTCTCCGGAAAAAGTCCCGAAAACATCTGAATTAAAATCTGAGGGGATATGACACAACACACCTAATTTACTTTGAAAAAGTGGGGCTATCACTTTCTCTTTTCCATGCATTGTGGCAACAACCAACTTTCTCCCCTCAAACATTAATTTCAGGCACAAAAAATAAAAACAACAAAATTATCGAATCAAATCTTTTCAAACATCACTCTATCTATCATACAACTTTGAACTTAAATTGTTTGATCAGGTCAAATTAATTTTTATGTTCCCATTAATTACAACATCACCATCCAAATTAAACAAGGTCTCTTTGCATGCGCGCAATTGATTTTGAATTTGGATGATCCTTTTTTCTCTTGTTTTAATATCATCTAAGTTTTGATTCTTGTTTATTTTATCCTCATGAAATTTTACTTTCACATGCATCAATTGATCGATCAGATGCAAGGCATCATTTTTTGAAAATGAACCGTTTATTAAACTTATCTCCATATTTTTATTGTCCTTGTCCTAATGAAAACGCCTGTTTACCGTCAAATGCATATAAATTCTCGGTTTTAATAACATCAATATTGTTTTTGATAGCAGAGGTCATCAATTCAATGATCTGACTCTTGGTCATTTGTTCGCCATCTGTTTGTTTAAATCTGCATCTCCAATGATCGGTACAAAACGTTTCTTTAAAGCCATCAGGCCATACCTTTATACCGCGATTGGTGATCATAGACAATTCAACACCGCCTGCATTTATTTTTTTGATGATACCAGCAAGTTCGTTCGGATCTAAACCCGGCCAATGAACAAACAGATCTACACCAAGAAGATCTTTCTTCTTCAAAGATTTACGAACGTACTTTGGCAACTGAAATGGCTTTTCTGTTGTATAAGATACGGCAGATAAATTTGTTGGTTTTGAACCCAAATTTGCAATAACAGCATCTGCAAATTCGCTGGTACCAACCTTTTTCTTACTTACGCCTTCTTTATAAATATCATAAGTGTGTATCCCTTCTTCAATTGTACGCAACCAGGCATTTTGAACTTTCTCAGCAATTTTATTCTGTCCAATATGATTCAACATCATAATTGCACCTTGCAATAAACCTGAAGGATTAGCCATGTTTTGTCCTGCTCTTCTTGGAGCCGATCCGTGAATTGCTTCAAACATAGCGCACTCTTCACCTATATTCGCAGAACCAGCTAATCCAACAGAACCTGCAATTTGTGCAGCCACATCAGAAAGTACATCGCCATATAAATTTGGCATTACAATTACATCAAAGGCCTCAGGTGTATCTGCCAGTTTAGCTGCCCCTATATCAATTATCCAATGTTCGTTCTCAATATCCGGATACTCTGCAGCTATCTCATTGAATACCTGATGGAACAAACCATCAGTTTGTTTCATAATATTATCCTTTGTAAAACATGTAACTTTCTTTCTGTTATACTGTTTTGCATATTCAAAGGCATAACGTACAATTTTTTCACAACCTGGTCTGCTTATCAATTTCAAACATTGTACAACCTCATCGGTTTGCTGATGCTCAATACCTGCGTACAGATCCTCCTCATTCTCTCGTATGATCACTACATCCATTTTTGGGTGCTTGGTAGCAACATAAGGATGTAAACTCATGCAGGGTCTAACATTAGAATAAAGGCCTAAGAATTTTCTGGTTGTAACGTTCAAACTTTTATAACCGCCTCCTTGTGGCGTTGTAATAGGGGCTTTTAAGAAGATCTTATTCTTTCTTATGATATCCCATGATTCATTTGCGATTCCACTCGTATTGCCATTCAAATAAACCTTTTCACCAACCTCGATCTCATCGATCTCAATTTTGGCTCCCGCCGCTAAAATAATTTTTAGTGTTGCGTCCATAATTTCCGGACCAATACCGTCTCCTTTTGCTACTGTGATTTTTGTCATTTTTGCTATTTTTAGTTGTTTGTTTATATTTAATTTAAATCTCTACTTTATAAATGCTCTTTACCGGCAAAACCACACCGCCCTTTAAGCTAATATGACTTGGGGTTGCATGCCACACCGTAGTTTCAATATGTTTATTTGATTCTTTATCTTTAAAATAGATCTTAACTTTATGCTTAATGGCATTGCCTAACAACATCGCTTTAGTTAAGTTATCCTGACGCTTCAATTTTTCTTCTTCTGACTTTAAAACATCATTCGTATCAAACTTCAATTCCCCAACCTTCTGCTTATCTATTTGCTGGCTAACCATTTTATGAGCATTGTTGTAAATCTTATCTTTCATTTCCTGTATGCGCTCCCCTATTATCTGAGAACGCGTTAAACCGTTTTTTTTCCTCAACTGCTGATCTTTTTCTATTTGTTCACAAATTGATTCATAGAACTTGTAACATATCAATAGCATAATTAAACTCACAAAACCCATTAAAAAATAATGATGGGTTGAAAAATCAATTAGTGAATCGGCCATAATAGATGGCTCCATATGCAGTATTATACTTGTAAGTAACATTGAAAAAGCTAAGATCCCCAAGAGGACCAGTGCAGCCTTTACTTTTGCTTTTGTGTTCACTTTATTATTCTCCATATTCTATTATTTTATGATACAAATTTCGCTATTGTTATTCATATATTTTTATTTATATTTGTTATCATTTACATAAAATATATTTATGAATTATACACTCAATCAACTTCAGATATTTCTAAAAATAACCCAAACCCAAAGTATCACAAAGGCTGCAGAGGAGCTGCATTTAACACAACCGGCGGTATCTATACAATTAAAGAATTTTCAGGACCAGTTTGAAATTCCATTAACAGAAGTTATAGGCCGAAAGTTATATGTAACTGATTTTGGAAAGGAAATTGCCAATGCAGCTGAAAAGATACTCAACGAAGTTTATGCCATTAATTTCAAAACACAAGCTTTTAAAGGTCAGCTAAGTGGTCGCTTAAAAATCTCGATCGTTTCAACCGGCAAATACATTATGCCCTATTTTTTGACGGATTTTTTAAAACAAAACCAAGCCGTTGAGTTGATCCTAGATGTTACCAATAAGTTAAAGGTTATTGAAAGTCTGGAGAACAATGATGTTGATTTTTCATTGGTTTCGGTTCTACCGGAAAAAATGAATATTGATAAGGTTGAATTAATGCAAAACAAATTGTTCTTAATTGGCAATAGTGAAGCGATAATTAAGAAGAAAGAATATGATAAAACTATTTTTCAGGAATTTCCATTGATCTATAGAGAAACGGGATCGGGTACCAGACTAGTTATGGAGCGATTTGTAGAACGAAACAAACTACCCGTAAGAAAGAAAATGGAACTAACCTCAAACGAAGCTGTTAAACAAGCTGTAATTGCAGGCTTAGGCTATTCCATTATGCCACTAATAGGAATAAAGAATGAATTGAATAATAGTCAGCTTCAGATCATTCCTGTAAAGGGCTTTCCCATTAAATCAAATTGGAACCTGATTTGGATGAAAAATAAAAGTTTTTCACCGGTTGCTGCCGCTTACCTTCAGTATCTTAAAAAAGAAAAATTAAAAATAATTGACCAACACTTCAGATGGTTTGAAGAGTTCAATAAATAAGCTAGATCGCCTTAATATGATATCTGAGCTGATCGCCCAATTTTTTACTGATGTGAATAACCGGTGTGGCATAGATCATCAGGTCATCACTTTTGAACTTTGCACTTATTTCCTCCTCAATTATATCATATAACAAGGCTTTTGTAATAAAGAATAATCGAATGGATTGCTTTGTGCCGTCTCCTGAAAACAATTCGTTGGTATCAATATGTGTATATAACGCAAATTTCTTTTCGATCACGAAATTAGATATCTCTTCTGCTATTTTGTGGTCGTTTTGAACGATATTAAATATTATCATAAATTATAATTTAAATTACCTTTTAAGTAAATGATGCTTAAGTAAGCTTTCATGAATTTCAGTTTATATTCAGCAAGCTTCAATTCAGACTCCAACCACTTACTTTCACGGGTATTAAGCATGAATAAAGAACTTTCGCCATTCTCAAACTTTAATTTCTCTGCGTTAACCAATTGTTTACTATATAAGGCTGATCTTTCGGCGTTAACTACTTGCCCGGCTATAACACTTAAATTTTGTTTCACGGCCTCGATCTTAAAATTGATCTCGTTATTTTTATTCGTGAGATCAAACTGATTGTTCTGCACCTGAATCTTAGACATTTTATATTCATTGATCGAATTCCTGAAGAATATAGGGAAAGATAGATTGGCGCCCCATTTATAATTATTATTTGAGAACACGGGATCAATTGAAGTTTTGTTGCTCGATAAAAAGTTATAATTCACATTTAGTTTTGGCTTGATCATCTCCCTCTTCAATCGCTGTTCTATTTCCAAAACATTTTGCTTTGTTTCATATTGCACAAGTATTGGATTGTTTATTGAATCTATTTGCAAGGTTTTAACCAAATTCATTTTAGTTAAGGTATAACACTTCTCTAAGCTATCAATGGCTTTTACTGAAGCAGGCAAAGTAGATTGTGAATTCACATTCCAACTAAAAACAAGTAACTGATTGATCACTTTTTGATTATCCATAATGGCATTTTGCAGATCCAACAAACGTGTTTGCAAAAAAATGGAAGCTTCAATGGTATCTACTACCGGTCTTTCACCCACTGCGGCTAACGATTTTACACCCGTTAATCGTGTGTTAGCCAGATCGGTAAAATAGGTATTCAACTTGATCTGTGTAATGCTAAATAACCAATCAAAATAAGTAGAGGCAGATTGGTATAACAGATCATTCATTTGCAAATTCTTTTCGGCTTCATAAAAGGTCACATATTCTTTTGATTTTAAAACATCTGCCCTGCGTTTGTCTATTCTAAGGCCTTGTAACAATCCTACCTCCAAACCTAAATAAGGTAAACCTACAGGAGCTGTAATATTCTCGGGGCCAATATTTGTTCCAATACCATACTCATATCCCAACTTCACAAACTGTGATGTAAAAATGGGTTGCTTGATCTCCGATTGCAAATACGAATAATAATTTGAGCCACTAAAAAATTTGTTCTCATAAGCACCATTTACCACCGGATCATAATTACCACGCTCCGACTGATATTGCAGTTCGCCATAGCGCGACATATTCTTTGCTTTACCCGCTAAAGGATGATTTTGTGAAACGTATTGCATGAACAAACTGTAAGTTAAACCACTTTCAGTTTGTGCGAAACCATTTAAACTTAATGCAAATACTAATACAAAATTCGCGAGCGAGCGCATAAGCTTATTTTTTATCATTTTGCTTCACTTTTGTTTGTGGCTTGTAAAAATCAGGAGGGAATCCATTTATTTTACGCCAAAATTCATAGATCAAAGGTACATTATTAAGTAATGCAAAACCTTCTACACCGCTTCCTATTTGAATAGCATCCGGCCATGGTTTTCCATTGTTCTTGGCCAATATCCTAAACTTACCATTATCCGAAAGTACTCTATCGAAGGCAACTATCTCTGCGCTGTATGTTCCATAGCTCACGCCGGGCCATCCCGAAAAAACAAAAGCAGGCCATCCGTCAAATACCAATTGAACTTGTTGTCCTTTTTGTATCAATGGTAAGTTTATGGGTTCTATATATAATTCAACAACCTGCTCATCACTTTTTGGAACAATGCTACATAATGCTGCACCTTCTTTTACGATCTCACCAATACCTTGTATGGTAGTTTTAGTTATAAATCCGTCTTGAGGTGCCAACACATAATAAAAACCTCTTCGCATACTATAGTTCGCTAATTGTCCCTGCAATTTGGTCAATGACCCTTCAGACTCATATAACGATGACATCGCAGTGAATTTATCCGATTCAGCTTTCATTAATTTCTCATTATACTCCTGTTGAACTGCATTTAATTCGATCTCAGCATTTAAAAACTCGTTCTTTGTAGAAATGAACTTGTTCTCTGCACTTGTTTTTTTGGCCAATGCTTCTTGCACTTTAATTCGTCTGTTCTCCAAATCTGTTTTTGAGATCACGCCTTTATCCAACAATTCTTCATATCGTTTTAATTGCTCTTCTGCAACTAAATAGTTCTTATGAGCAGCAGTTGCCTCCATACTATCCGTTACGATCTTGATACGAGCCTGCAATATCTTGTTCTTTGCCTGTTCTGATTTCAATCGTAAACTTTTTGTTAAAGCATCAACTTGCGAATTAACGGCGTTTATTTTTTGTTCATACGATTCAATGGTTGTTTCCTTTGCCTTAATTTGCGATTCCGAACGATCGATCAATAAAGGATCAACATACTCATCTTTTATCTCCGAAATAAATGCAATGGTATCATTCTTTTTCACCATATCCCCTTCTTTAATGAACCACTTCTCTACTCGACCTGCTATACGTGATGTAACTGTTTGCGGACGGTTCTCGGGATTTAAAGTAGTAACCTTTCCAAACGACTCCACATTTTGTGTCCATGGCATTACTAAAATAGCCGCCGCTGATATCAAGAGTCCATACATTAACACTTTTAGTTTTTTTGAGTATGGGTGATCGTAAACTAAATTCGTACTCTCCAGGTTTTTGGCATTCTCGTTCAAGAAAGAAAACTGACCATGATCACCAAATATCTTCTCCACTTTATAAAGGGCCGTAATGATATCATAACACGTACTTAAACTACCTACCAGTTTTTCAACCGAATTGATCACTAAAAAAACAATGATCTCCGAAGCAATGAACTGCCCGATATTTAACTGGCCAATTTGCACCAAATAAGCACCTAAAAACAACAATACACTTACAAAAATTATTTTAAAGATCACAATCCCTTTATATTGTGATTCTAATATGCTATAATGTTCCTTTCGATACTTAATGTAATCACCCAAGGTTTTATTAGCCTCTTCTTCAAGTAAATTGGCATTCTCCTTTGGCTCATTCAAGGAATCCTGAAAAACCTCAAACAATTTATATTTCCTATTCGATGTTTGAATGTTTGTTTCAATTCCCTTTTTACCATAATGTATAATTATAAAGTAAAATGAAATGCCCAGTAAAATGGTAAAGACTAAAAACCATGAGCTATATGCCGGTAGTAATAATAAACCAAAAACAATACTGATAACCGAAAATGAAAAATCTAGCAAGATCTTACTGATCCCCTTTTGAAGCGTAACCACCTCGAAAAACAAATTGATCTTATTTGAAATGAAAGATGGGTCAAGTTTGCCACCCAAAAAGTAACTTATACGCGACGCCAAATTCCCAAAAATACGTTCATGCAAAGTTTCATTGATACGCATTTGCCAAATTTGAAACAAACCAATAAAAATGGTTGCTAAAATGGTTATGAAACTAAGCAAAATGAGTGATGCAGAAAAACTACCGGCCATAATATAAGTGATCACACCTTGTATACCCAACGGAATGGCTAAATACATTAAGCCCTGTAATAAAGCTAAAAAGTAAATTTTACCAATAATAGCTCGCTCATTAAACAACCACTTGAAAAGTAATTTCGATCGGTTCATTTTATTTTATTTTTTACAAAGTTAGTAAAATAATGTATAATAATAGTAATACTATCACTTTTAGCATTTTTTATGTTAATTGTAATATTTTTACTTTTATATTTGTATCCATGGAATTAGATATCCGCATAAAGATGAATGAAAAACTTTACATTCGCAATCCTGAAGACTCAGAATTGGGGAGAAAGATCGTTCAAAAGGGACTAATTCTTATCAACAAACTCGGCTTTGAATTGTTTACATTCAAAAAATTGGCCGCTGAGATCAAAACCACTGAGGCCAGTATTTACCGTTATTTTGAGAATAAGCATCGTTTATTGGTTTATTTAATTGCTTGGTACTGGAGTTATTTGGAGTATAAAGTTGTTTTTTCGGTAAATAACATGAAAGATCCAGAATTAAAACTGAAAACAATTATCAAAATACTGGCAAAAGAACCTGAGTTATCGAGCCTCAGCTCAGAATACATTTCAGAATCTGAAGCCTACAAACTCATTCTTTGGGAAGGTTCAAAGGCTTACTTAACAAAAAACATTGGTAAAGACAATAACGACCAGTTATTTAAACCCTATAAGGATCTTTGTGAACGTTTTGCTTCAATCATAAAAGAATTCAACCCCAAATACAAATATCCACATTCCTTAGCCAGTACCGTATTTGAAATGGCGCACGCACAAAAGTTCTTCATGGATAACCTTCCTTCCCTTACCGATTTTGGCAAAAGCCAAGATGAGAAAAAACTCATCTTATTTCTTGAAAATTTGCTTTTTAATTCAATTAAAACAAATTAACAGTTAGTGGTATAAAATAATCATAAATCAAGCCACCAAACTGTATCCTTAGCATTAAATTTGTGTATATACACCCGTATGAACATGACAACATTTTTAAAGCTATCCATTATCGCCATTTGTTTTTTAAATCCATTCACCACATCTGCTCAAGATGATGATGAAGGAGAAAAAAAATTATGTGTTGAGATAGATAATAAAAAAGCATTGGCACTTTATAAAAAAGGTACCGATAAAAAGAAATATAAAAAACCTGAACGCTTAGAGTTTTTAATGAAGTGTTTGGAAATGGAACCTGATTTTGCTGAAGCAAACTATGCACTTGCCAAAGAAATTATTGTTCGCGTTAAATTAGAGAATCAACCTTACGACCCTGCTGTTCCTTTTTTAATGAAAGCTATTAAAGCTTGTCCGCAAATTCACAGCGACCCCTACTACTACATTGGTAGCTCTTTCTATGAAAAATTTCTAAACGATTCTGCCATCCGCTATCTCGATCTGTTCGTTAAATTTAAAGATGAGGACGAAAAAAAATTCGCAAAAGATCATGCAGAGTTAGTTGCCGGAGCAAAATCAATGCTTAAAGAATGTAAGAAAGATAAAGCACTTAAAAAAGGTGTACCATTTGACCCTAAAGTTGTGAGAGGTGTTTCTACCGAGCGTGATGAGTATTTGGCTTATGTTACGCCTGATGATCGTTATTGCATGTATATCCGCAAAATGCCAATTAAAGAATACAAAGCCTACCAAACAGATCGCGAAAAAGAAGTATTCATGGTTTCAAAGCGAGAAGCCAACGGTGGTTTTAATGCAGGTGAACCCATGTATTATCCGTTCAATGAAAATGAAGAAAGTCAGGGTGGTTGTTCTATTTCCATCGATAATAAAAACCTATACTTTGCCATGATGCGCAATGAAGGCGGAATGCAGCCAAATGTTGACCTTTACGTGAGTAATGGCGGTAACGATAAATTTAATGATGAATGGGGACCAATAAGCAAATTAAGCGCTGTTGTAAACGACCCAAAATACTGGGACAGTCAACCTACGATCGCATCTGATGGTGTTACATTATATTTTGCGAGCGACAGACCAGGTGGTTTTGGAGGCGTGGATCTATACATGACCAAAAAAGATCCGAAGACCGGACAATGGAGCGTGCCTCAAAATTTAGGACCAAAGATCAATACAAAAGGAAATGAAAAAACACCTTTTATTCACTCTGATAGTGAAACACTTTACTTTAGCAGTGATGGGCATTTTGGTTTTGGAAAAGCAGATATTTTTTATGTACGTAAAGATGAAAAAGGAGAATGGGATGAACCTGTGAACATTGGTTCGCCTATTAATGGTGGAGATGATGATGTTGGATTATTTGTAAGTAAAGATTCAAAGACCGGATACTTTTTTAGTTTTGATGAAGGAAAAGTAAAAGGCAAAGGTGTTGGAAGATATGATCTTTACAGTTTTGATCTTTATGCAGAAGCACGTCCGAAGGCGGTTGCCTTTCATCAGTTTGAAGTAAAGGATAACAAAGGAGAAGTTGTTACGGGTGCAACGGCTCAATTAAAGAACTTAACAACTAAAGAAACAGTTAATGTTTTGGTTGACAGCACCACAGGTAAAGGTATGTTTGTTCAGAATTTAGAAAAGAAAGATAAATTCGCTTTGATCATTAAAAAAGATTCGGTTGCATTTAACAGCACCATTATTGATACAAAAACATTAACCCCACCTCCAGCAGTTGCATCAACCCCGCCACCACCAATGAATGTTGTTGTTGCCAAAGCAGAAAAAGGTAAAAGTTTTGTGATCGAAAATATTTATTACAATACGAATAGTGCCGAAATTCAAGAACAAAGTAAATTATTACTTCAATCGTTTGCCGATTATTTATTAGAGAATCCGAATTTAAATATAGAGATACAGGGTCATACCGATAACGTAGGTAATCCAAAAGATAATGAAGCCTTGAGTAGTAATCGTGCTTATTCTGTAAAACAATTCCTTGAAGATAACAAGGTACCGGGTAAACGAATAAGCGCTAAAGGATACGGTGCTAATAAACCAATTGCCGACAATAAAACCGAATTTGGCAGAAGCAAGAACAGAAGAACAGAATTTTTGATCCTGGAAGATTAATTATTTGATCTTTGTTTTAAAGGCCTTATCGATCATCTTCCAATCAATTCGGTCAAAGAAAAGTTTGATAGATTCATCATGTCCTATTAATTCAATAATGATCAGATCTAGTCGCGCTGTGCCTGTATTTTCTTTATTTGGATAGGTTATAAAACGATATTCCTGTATGCCATCACTTAGTCCCTTTGTGAAATCAACATCTTTAACACTGCCAATTACAACATATACAGCATTCTTTTGAAAGCGCATATCGGTTGCATCCTGATCATTCAGATCCAAATTCTTGTACCAAATTGAATCATTACGTTGGTAGATCTTATAAGGCGTTTTTAATTTGATTTTCCAATCTAACTCCTTGAATTCAGAAATAGAAGTTGTTCTAAAAAGATCGTTCACATGAATATTCACAGCCATACGAGGAGGATTGTTTTCGTAGTTCTGAACTTTCCATAAATAATCACGAGGTTTTGTTACTTGCGACATTGGTTGATACAAGCTATCGTTCTTATTCATCATATACTGATATAACGGATGCCCCTTTGCCGGTTGAAAGATATTGGTTATTACAAATCTATTTGGTTCACTATTTTCATCTTCCTTTTTTAAACGACACAATCCATTCGCGTATTTCTCGCCATAATTCCATTCGTATTTTCGCTTCCAATTAGGACTGTTGATCCAACCGGCATCAATTCCCTGGATCAAACTTTCAGTTGCAGTTTTATAGTAAGGAAATTCTTTTCCAACCAATTGTCTTTTCATTTCGCCCTCAATATTAAAATAATTAACAGGCGTACCATCCTTTAAAGTGCCGCTTTCAGCAAGTGTTTGCTCCGAAAAATCTGCGTTTTTAATGCCTTGCCCTTGGGAGAAACATAAATTGGAAATAACTAATAAACCAACACAAAGTAATCCTGAAATTCTCATATTTTATCCTACAAAATTTTGAATTTAAAATTAAAAATAAAAACATGTGATTACCTGCAATGTTATTAGTTTTTAATAAATAATTACATAAAAACTAACCAAAAAACACATCATAACCATATTTCAGTATCATGATGCTAACGATCAGTAAAAAGATCTTGCGTATAAAAGAATTTCCTTTATTTAATGCAGCTGTAGCGCCAATGTAACTGCCTGTTATTGTAAAAACTGCCATAATAAGTGATAATTCGATGATGAACTGACCGTTTCTAATGAACACAATTAAAGCCGATAAATTTGTGATGCAATTAATTATTTTAGCGTAAGCTGATGCTTTAACAAACTCGAATCCCAGGATCAAAACAAAACCCAATACTAAAAAACTCCCTGTACCCGGACCAAAAAAACCATCATAAAAACCAACTGCAATACCAATTAAAGAACCATAGATGGCTTGTTTTGAAAAACTTAAATTTTTGGTTTGAACAGTTCCAAGATCCTTCTTAAAATAGGTATAAACTGCAATAATAATTAGTACAATTAAAATGAAAGGCTTTAAAACAGAAGAATCGAGCTGACTTACAATTTTTGCACCTGCAAAGGATGCAGCGAAAGCAAAAAATGAAACAATAAATAATAAATATAGATCAAATTTAATACGTTGAGCATATTTGATGGCCGATACACTTGTACCTGCCAATGCTGAAATTTTATTGGTACCAAACAATACCGGTAATTGCAATTTTGGGAAATTAATTAGCAAATAAGGCATAATGATGAGTCCACCTCCGCCAACAACAGCATCAATAAAACCTGCAAGAAATGAAAATACGGCCAATAGTAACAATACCCATATGCCATACTCATTATATATTGATTGGAAATCGAACATGATTTAATTGCGAATGGCTAAAATAACTATGTTTTTTTGATTGGTGTTTGAAAATTGCATATAATTATTATATTTATATTCGAAATTGGAACACATTCAATCAAATAAAATCACCCTCGATAAATCAACTTCAGAAATTCTGGAGGCTGGTATTATTATAAATGAATTTAAAGAAGGTGTAACATTGGAAGTTGATGATCTGTTAAGAACGAAAGAGGCAAATTTAAAATTAGCAAACAACAGAAGATATACCGTTGTTTTATCCTTCGGTTACTTGGCAAGTGTAAGTAAAGAAACCAGAGAAGTTGCTGCCAGTAAAGACTTTAAGAAAAGTACCATTGCTATGGCTGTTCTAACCCATTCTGTTGGACAGCGATTAATGGGTAATTTTTACATGAATTTTAATAAGCCATATGTAAATACGCGCTTGTTCAACGATAAAGAATTGGCCATAAAATGGCTACGCGAACAATTAAATGAACAAAACGTAATTGAAACCGACTGGAAAAACTAATTAGATCTGAAGTTTAATTTGAATAGTAAACCATCTTTATTCTCAAAACCATAGGCACCATCAACTTGTTCTGAAAGTGAACGGATCAATTCAACACCAAGTGCATTCTTTTTTGGCAAAGCATCATTCATTCCCGGTCCATTATCTCTATAAAGCAAACTAACATTTTGCTGCTCCTTTACTACATGAATTTCGATACGCAATTTTTTATCAGAAGTGCGTGCATATTTAAAAGAGTTTGTGATCAATTCATTTAATATTAATCCAAATGGCACTGCTCTTGCAAGATCAAGTGAAATATCGGTACATTTTACTACTGTTTCCGTATCTAAAGTATTACCGTGTGAATCCAGCAATTCATCCACCAGATCGTGAATATATTCCTTCATATCCAACTCAGTAAAATTGTTGGTTTTATAAATGTTTTGATGCACCAAGGCCATCGAATAAACTCGATTCTTACATTCCTCCAATGCTTGTTTTACTACTTCCGATTCTGATGCGTTCTTTTTTAAATTCAATAAACTCGTAACAATATTCATATTGTTCTTTACCCGATGAAAAACCTCAGCTAATAACACTTCTTTTTCTTTAAGCATGCTGTTGATCAAACGTTCTTGTCGCATTCCTTCAATTGAAAGAACAGTTAAAAACGATAAGGTTACGGTTAAACTAAAAAACACATTCATGTATTTTAAAACATTAACCGTTTCAGAGTCCGGCGATAGATATAGCCATTGATGTTTGCTGCCAAATAATAAGAGAAGCATAAACGCAAAACAAATCACAAAATTTATTACCAAATGCTTTATTAATTCACGACGTGTTAAAAGCTGCAATAAGCTTAAAATTACCGGAAAAAACAGTAAGAATACAAAAGAATCGAGTCCCATTTTTAAACCCAAAATGGTAAAAAACAACCAGCCAATGATGTAAAAAGTATATGCTGCCCATATATAATTTTTATACTTATTAAATACAGGTACTAAGGCTGCAATTACCAGTACAGCAATACTCTCAGGTAAAAATTCATAAAGGTTGAAAATTACAAAAACCACAGCACCGAGCGAAACGTTTAAAAAACCTACTAATGCCATTACATTTAACTTGCGCGTTAAATGCATTTCCCATGGCTGATGTGAGGCCTTAATTCCTATATTGGAGAAATTGGTTATTATTCTATTAATATTCAAAACGTAACGTTATGTTAAAGATAAAAAGATTATAATTATCTACACAATGTTTATATCGTATTCATTTTTAAAACGCATTAATTACTAAATTTGAACATGAAACAAAAATTGAATTTCAAAAAGATCGCCTTATATACATCCATTTTACTAGTACTGATACAACTCATTCGAATTGACAAATCAAACAAAGAGCTTACACCCGAAAACGACTTTATTAACATAACTAAACCCGATGCCGAGCTTGCTTCAATCCTTAAAGCATCCTGTTATGATTGTCATAGTAACGAAATAACATATCCATGGTATACCAATATTGCGCCGGTTTCATGGTGGATCAAACACCACATTAATGAAGGTAGTGAACATTTAAATTTTTCGGAATGGGGAACATACAGTGCTAAAAAAGCCGATCACAAATTAGAGGAATGTGTGGAAATGGTTTCTGAAGGAGAAATGCCTATGTGGTCGTACACACTTATGCATTCCAATGCTAAACTAGATCAAACACAAAAGGAAAAACTAATTGCCTTTTTTAATTCGCTTCGCATCAATAAAAGTGAGGAAGCGGAAAATGAAGATGAGCACTAAGTACTCTTTTTATTTTGATTATTCTTTGGTTTAAAATGAGGGCGTTTTTTAAAATTCTTATTACCTCCACTGAATTTTTTCTTTTGCGCATCAGGATCATAAACCGGAGTTGCGCCTAATTCAGTTGCAACAGGCATTTTAGTTACCTCTATACCCATTAACGCTTCTATTTGCGCAAATTTTAATTGATCCTTTTCATTTATAAATGTAATGGCCACACCTGCCTTTGAAGCACGTGCCGTTCTGCCAATTCTGTGGATATAATCTTCCGGATCGGGTGGCGCATCATAATTAACAACCAAACTAATACCATCCACATCAATTCCGCGTGATAAAATATCAGTACCAATCAATATCCGCAATTTTCTACTTTTAAAATCACGCATTACTTCTTCTCTTTCGGCCTGCTCTAAATCGGAGTGAAATGCTTTCATCGAAGGATTTGTTTTACGCAAACTTCTTTCCAATGCCTTTACATTATCTTTGGTTGACGAAAAAATGATCACCGATTGATAATCTTCATTCTTTAAAATTTCCTGCAATAATGGTTCCTTCTGATTATCATAAACCACATAAGCCTGTTGCACAATTCCGGCAGCCGGCTTACTAATGGCTATATTAATACTTTCCGGCTCATGCAATATTTGATTTGCCAACAAGCGCATTTTTGGCGGCATGGTTGCTGAAAACAAAATGGTTTGTCGCTTTTTAGGCAAGTAATTTATGATCTGTTTGATATCATCAAAAAAGCCCATATCCAACATACGATCAGCTTCATCTAAAACCAAATGCTGTAAATGATCAAAGTTTATAGAACCGCTTTGTAATAAAGCCTTTAATCGGCCGGGTGTTGCAACCACAATATCTACCCCCTGCTCTAACGAGTGTTTTTGATTTTCCCAAGCAATACCATCGTTTCCGCCATAAATGGCTATTGATCCAACACCGCAAAAATAACCCATACCATCTATCTGCTGATCGATCTGTAAAGCGAGTTCACGCGTTGGTGCAATGATCAATGTATTCAAATGCCTGGTTTCTGCTTTTAAAATATGTTGTATAATGGGTAATAAAAAGGCTGCTGTTTTTCCTGTTCCGGTTTGGGCGCAGGCTACAAGATCTTTATTATTTAAAATTACAGGAATGGCTTGTTGTTGAATGGGCGTAGGTTGTTTGTAACCCATGCTTATTAAGCCATCCATTAATTCAGTTTCAAAGTTAAAGTCGCTAAAGTTCAATCTATTTGTTTTTAATGATCCTTTAAAGTTAACATTATTAACCGGGCTATCATATACCCACCCGTTAATTTATTGTAACAAAAGTTACATCTCAAAACCATTCTTTCCTCTAACTTAGTTCTAAATTAGTTACATCATGAAACAACTTTTTACCGCTTTCATTCTTTTCTCAACTCTATTGGTTGCTCAAAACCCATTAACCATACCTGATACCGTAAGTGGCAGCAATATGAATCTTACCATCCAACAAGGTTCGGTGCCTTTTTACACCGTGCAAAACACCAGTACGTTTGGCATAAATGGCAATATTCTTGGTCCTACCTTGATCATGAATAAAAATTATTCTGTTACAATCAACTTACATAATACCTTAACAGATACAACTACCATACATTGGCACGGTATGCACGTTTCGGCTTTAAATGATGGCGGTCCGCACATCACTATCCCTCCAACCACAACCTGGAGCCCTAGTTTTAAGGTAATAGCCTGGGCAGGTACGTATTGGTATCACCCGCACATGCACATGCACACCAATGATCATGTGCAAAAAGGCATTGCCGGTTTTGTAATTGTTCGTGATTCGATAGAGCGCAATTTACAATTACCTCGTACTTATGGTAAGGATGATTTTCCAATGGTAATTCAAACGAAAGCATTTGACGCGAATAAACAGATCATAGTAAATTCGGCACTTGACACGGCATTAATGGTTAACGCCACTTTAAAACCTTATTTAAATGCGCCTGCACAAGTTGTAAGAATGCGTTTACTGAACGGTTCATCTGAACGCGTTTATAATTTAGGTTTTACCGGAAACAAAATATTTTATCAAATAGCATCTGATGGCGGATTATTAACTGCTCCGGTTTCTATGACGCGCTTAAGATTATCTCCGGGCGAACGTGCCGAAATTTTAATTGATCTTGCCCCTTATAACGGCCAAAGTTTTGATATGATCAGTTTTGGTGCCGAATTACCAAATGCCATTTATGGTGCAGCTCAGCCGGGTATGGGGCCCGGACAAGTTATTCCGAGCTATTCGTTAAATCCGTTGAATGGCAATAATTTTACTGTTTTAAAATTAAATGTTGTGCCGCCGCTTACAAATCCTGTTACTACTATTCCTACAACATTAACCACACATACACCATGGACCCAAACCTCAGCAGCCATTACACGCTCAATAACCTTTATGCCTGTAAATATGGGTCCTACGGCTATTCAAGGTCCATTTATGTTCAATAATCAAATGTTTAATATGGCTGTGGTAAATTATACCGTTCCATTCAATAACATTGAAATATGGCAACTCACCAATCAAACACCAATTGCGCATCCGTTTCACATCCACGACATACAATTTTACGTTTTGGATGTTAATGGCGTGCCTCCAACCGGTGGCCAGGCCGGACGAAAAGACGTTGTTTTGGTTCCTGCAGGAAATGGTGTGGTGAGATTCATCACTAAATTTGAAACCTTTTGTAACGATACCGCCAAATACATGTATCACTGCCATATGTTAACCCATGAGGATATGGATATGATGGGTCAGTTTGTGGTTTCGTGCCCAAGTGGTGTAGGAATTGATGAGAAAACATTCAACGAAAGATCCAATATCTATCCAAACCCGGCAAAAGATAAACTCACCATCAAACAACCTAACAATACGATTGAAACAATGATCATGACTGATTTAGTTGGCAATATCATTCAAACCCATACGTTCAGTGAAAAAAGTAATGAAATCGATATTTCGTTATTGAACCGTGGAATATACTTTATTCATTTAAATAATGCCAACACTACTTTCAAATTGATCAAAGAATAAAACAAGATTTTTGTCATGTTTTAGCTTGACAAATCCCTTTATTCTTCTTTAGTTATTGATTACCTTTGAAGGATGATCAAAAACAGTGTAATTCTATTTTTATTTGCCTTGGTTGTTTCGTGCGGAAAAAAAACCGAAACAGTTAAACCCACCGTTGAATCCATTACCGAATCCATTTACGCTTCCGGAATTGTAAAAAGTAAAGATCAATATCAGGCCTTTGCTACCGTTAATGGTATTATTGAACAAATATTTGTTACCGAAGGCGATTCAGTAAAAAAAGGTGATCCCATTTTACTGATCAGTAATGAAGCGCAGCGCCTTAACAAAGAGAATGCCGAACTGGCCGCGCAATTTGCCGATTACAATGCCAATCAAGGAAAATTAAATGAAGCCAAACAGTTTGTTGAGCTTTCTAAAAATAAAATGAAGAACGACTCTGCACTTTTCTTCAGACAAAAAGCTTTATGGCAAGATCAAATTGGATCAAAAGTTGAACTCGAACAACGCGAGCTAGCTTATCAAAATTCAAAAACAACCTACTATTCATCGCTAGTTAAATTTGATGACCTTAAACGCCAATTGGATTTTACTTCCGAACAGTCGAAGAAAAATCTGATGATATCAAACAAACTGGAGAACGACTTCACCCTGAAAAGTGAGATTAATGGCATTGTATACAGCATCAATAAATCAAAAGGTGAGTTGGTGGGTTTACAAACTCCACTTGCAGTTATTGGAGATGGCGATCATTTTATTTTGGAGATGCAAGTAGATGAGTATGATATATTGAAAGTAAAACGCGATCTAACAGTTTTAATTAGTATGGATAGTTACAAAGGCAAAGTGTTTGAAGCAAGAGTAACAAAGATCAACCCACTGATGAACGAACGCAGTAAATCGTTTTTGGTGGAAGCTGAATTCATACAGACGCCGGAAAAAATATATCCCAATACAACATTTGAAGCCAACATTGTAGTTACAAAAAAAGATAACGCGTTATTGATTCCACGCACGTTTATCATCCATGATTCAATTGTAACCAAAAGCAATGGCGATAAAGTTATTGTAAAAACCGGCTTAAGAGATTATAAGAAAATTGAGATCCTATCAGGTATCACTGCAGAAGACGAACTCATTAAACCTACTGAATGAAATACAAACTGATACTGGATGTTGCAAAAAGCTTATTATTGGCCCGTTGGCGCCAAACCATGGTAGCCGCCATTGGCGTAACTTTTGGCATTACCATGTTTGTTACCCTTCTCGGATTTATGTCGGGTTTAAATGATATGCTTGATGGTTTGATCTTGAATAGAACACCTCATGTACGATTATACAACGAAATTGAGCCTAATAAATCGCAACCAATAGACGTTTCACCTGAACATAAGAACAGCCACAACTTCATTAGTTCGGTAAAACCAAAAATTGAACGTTTAGATATTTATAACAATGGTGAGATCATGCGTGTTCTTAAAAAAGACTCAAGAGTTTTAGGCATCGCACCAAAAGTTACGGCACAGGTTTTCTATAATGTAGGTTCTATCGATCTGACGGGCGTGATCAATGGCGTTGATGCTGAAGCCGAAAATAAATTATTCAAGTTTTCGGATTATGTGACCGAAGGGAATTATATTGATCTGAAAAACACTCCCAACAGTATTATTCTAGGAAAAGGTGCTGCCGAAAAAATGATGGCCGATATTGGCGATGTGATACAGGTTACCACTACCAAAGGCGAACGCATTCAGTTAAAAGTAGTTGGTTACTTTCAATCGGGTATTAGTGATATTGACAAAGTACAAAGCTATGCCTCTATTATTACAACTCAAAAGTTATTAGGTGAAACCGAAAACTACATTACCGATATTCAAATTAAGCTAAAGGATATTTTGTTAGCGCCATCTGTTGCAAAGGAGTATGCTAAACTGTTTGATGTAGAGGCGATGGATGTGCAAACGGCCAATTCACAATTTGAAACAGGTAGTTCCGTGCGTAGTATTATTTCTTATGCGGTTGGTGTTACACTATTAATTGTGGCGGGCTTTGGTATCTATAACATCTTAAACATGATGATCTACGAAAAAATGGATTCCATTGCAATTTTAAAAGCTACCGGTTTTTCGGGTAAAGATGTAAATGCTATTTTTATTTCCATTGCCTTGAGTATTGGTATTGTAGGCGGCTTTTTTGGCTTGCTCTTTGGTCTTGGTTTATCAGGTGTAATAGACAGTATTCCCTTTAACACCGCATCCTTACCAACCATTAAAACCTTTCCCATCAATTACAATCCAAAGTTTTATTTGATAGCCAGCATCTTCTCCATTGTAACAACGTATTTTGCGGGATATTTTCCTGCACGTAAAGCCAGTAGCATTGATCCGGTGATCATCATCAGAGGAAAATAACATGAGCAATAAGATCATAGAAGCCATATCCGTATCAAAATACTTTCATGATCCTTTAACCATGCAGGTTTTAAAAGATGTGAGTTTTTCTATAACTAAAGGCGAGTTTGTTTCCATCATCGGAAAATCAGGTTGCGGTAAATCTACTCTGCTTTATATTCTCTCAACCATGGATACCGATTATGAAGGGGATCTGATCATTGATAATCTCAGCATGAAAAATAAAAAAGAAGCTGAATTGGCCCGTGTGCGAAATGAAAAGATCGGATTTGTTTTTCAATTTCATTATTTACTAAATGAATTTTCGGTTCTCAAAAACGTAATGCTTCCCGGATTAAAACTGGGTACACTTTCCGAGAAAGAAGTGGAGCACCGTGCCTATGAAAAACTGAAGATACTTGGTATAAATGATGAAGCTTTAAAAAAACCAAATCAGCTATCGGGCGGTCAGAAACAACGTGTGGCTATTGCCCGTGCGCTTATTAACGATCCCATTATTATTATGGGTGATGAGCCAACAGGTAATTTAGATAAAAAAAATAGCGAGATCGTGTTCAATATTTTTCAGGAGCTCTCACAATCATACAATCAATCACTGCTAATTGTAACACACGATAACGAATTTGCAGCCCGCACCAATCGCATCATTGAAATGGAAGATGGCCGCATTATTAAAATGTAATTTAAAACAAAACATATGACATCTGTAATTCTTCAAATGTATAAAATGGGACGCACCCGTTTAACCAATCAACTTCCAAACATAAAGGAGGCTGATCTCACAAAAAAACTTCATCCGCAATCAAATTCAATTGGCTTTTTAATCAGACACATTGCTGAAGTTGAACATTTATTTGCAAAAAATATTTTTGGGCTAGATATCAAAGTGATGATGCACACCGTTGGAAAAGGCATTCATGATGCCGGAAAAGACACCAACCTTGCAGAAGCACTTGCTTTTTTGGAAGAAGGCCGAAAAGTAATGGAAGAAGCCATTCAAAAGCATGGTGATAGCGACTGGACCACAACCGTTACAACTCCCGAGTTTGGCACCGTAACCCTGGCAGAAGCTGCTTCGCGCATTATTTCACACACGGGTTACCATGCCGGGCAAATTGGTCTTATTTTAAAATATGCAGTTTAATTAATAATATCAAATTATTTAAAGAAGTACAATTTGACTGAACTTAAAAAACAAAATTTGTTTTTACATTAGAGTGAATAGATTCCATAGCATAAACAATGTACTTATAACTAATACAATAATATTTATGATCTTAAACAAAATTATTTTTGTTTGAATATTAATAAGACAAAAAGCAATTGCTAACATTGAAAAAAATATACTACATAATGCGGCTTTATAACTGCCTTTTAAAAAATCAGGTAAACAACTATTATAGATCTCGACACATTCTGAATGTGAATTACCCAAATTAGTGGCACGAAACCACAACATGAATAAATATATAGGCACAAACATGTAAAACAAACCGAGTATTGAAAAAATGAATTTATAATTAGCAGAGATGTTCTTCATTTCAAATTTTTTAATAAATCAATTAAACTACATGTAAAAGTACACCTTATTTTTTACATAATGATTATGACATACCTGGTTTACAATCAGGTCCACAAAATAATTCCGGCTTACATTTCCAACAAAGTATATCATGTATCAAACAATCATACAATACTAAAAGACAACAGCCCTTATAGCAAGTTATTGAACCAACATTTCCGCAACACCCAGGATAATTGCAGGGAAAGCATCCAATTTCTTCGCCGTGAGGTGTTAATGTTGAAGGATTTGTTCCTATAACAAAAGGTCCTTCGAAAAGCAAAATCTGATTACCAATTACTATACCATTATTTAAATATTGTTTCGATGATCTATTTTGCGCTGAAAGTTTATATTCGTTGTTGTAATTAAATTGTGATGTTAATAATGAGGACAATAATATTTGTTTTTCCAGAGATGAGAGCCCTGAAATTAAATTTTCATTTTCACTATTACAATTACATTCTGATTTATTACAAACATCAATTATTCCTTTTTGCGGTTTAATACTTGAAATATTGATATTCATTGAAGAAGAATCATGTTTCATTATATCGAGTTTTTCAAACTTAGAATTAACGTAAATTCGCTTTTTTTCAGCCGTTATTCTTTCCTCCAAGAAACTTGATTCAGATTTTCTATTACGGAGTGATATTTTTTTTAAAGAACGGTAACCAAATTTTTTACTGCTTATTTCTTTTTTACAATTAGATTCTTTTCTATTGTTATCACAATCACAATTTGAACTTTGTTTTGTACTTACACAGCTATCATTTAAACAAGAGCAAGCTGATCCTAAACCAACACTATATGTTTCTCGTTTCCTTAAAGTTTTGCGCATAATATTGATTTTAAGCTAAATATTTCCAATCATTTCCGCTTGCGCTTAGTTCGATTGCATAAGTCTCTGCATTTTGTGTTGATGCACTTATTTTATAGCCAGCTTGTAATTCGAAATTCTCCCCTCCAAAATCTTCAATGTATTCAAAATGTTTTGTAAAATCAGAACCCATTTGGGTATGAACAAATACTTCTTTAAACAAATATTTAGTTGTTCCATTATTTAGGTATAACCTAACCATACCATCATTGACAGTGTTTGTATCCTTCATTATAATTTGTTTGACACTTGAACCTTTGAAGGTAGCTGAAGAGCCAGAGCTATAGACATCAAAAATAACGCCACTACCATCTAAATTTGTATTTGCTACATTCAACTGTACTTGACCATTTACAGTTGAATATTGTGTAGTATCTGTCCTAACTGATGCTCCGTAATATGTCCAATCAAGTGCTTCTGCTATAACATTAAAGGTTTCAGCATTTTGTGTTGCCACTTTAAGGGTGTATCCTGATTTTAAATGAATATTAAGTTCTACAACTGATTCAAATGCTGGTGTTGTTCCAGAATATGTAATAGCCTGTACCGGTATCTCATTAATCAATCTTGAATTAGAACCATCAAATATGAATAATCTTATCATACCTTCCGTGGTATTATTTGTAGCCTTTAAATACACCCTTTTAATTAAAGTTCCATTACTTGATGCTGTAATAACACTACCTAAAGTTCCTGTTCCATCTAAATTGGAATTTGCCGTTGAAATAACAACTATGCCATTTTTGGCTGTGTACTGGGTTTCTTCTGCCATTTTTCAAAGATTAAATTATTAATTAAGCAGGGTACTTCCAATCATTTCCTTCAACTACAATTGCAAAAGATTCAGCATTTTCTGTAGAAGCTTTTAAAATATAGTCAGCTTGTAATTGCAACCCGCCTAAATTTGTAATATATGAAAAGCTTGGTTCGGTTGATGACCTCGTAAGTAATGGAACTGGAATTTCAGTTAGCAAATTTATTGTTCCACCTCCACTTATAAAAATTCGAATCATCCCTTTTGTTACATTTCCTAATGCTTTAATTGAAATTTTTTCGACACGAGTTCCCTTCCATCCTGACCCAGATGCGCCTGCAGTTAAAATAGTTCCAAGCGTACCTGTACCATCTAAATTGCTATTTGCAGTTGAGATAAGGGCCGAACCCGTATTTGCAGTAAAATTTGTACTTTCTGGTCTAACAGATGCGCCATAATAAGCCCAATCCAATCCTTCAGCTATAATATTAAAACTTTCAGAGTTTTGCGTACTTGCTTTTAAAATCCAACCTGATTTTAAAGGAATACTGCAATCCCATTTATATTCAAATGCGGGTGTAGTAGCACTCTTTGTTACTGTTGGAATCGAAATCTCTTGAATTAATCGTGTATTAGTTCCATCAAAAAGAAACAAGCGAACCATTCCTTCTGTTGTATTTACTTGAGCTTTTACTGTGATAGCTTTAATTAATGTGCCATTAGATGCAGCAGTTAGAACTGTGCCTAATGTGCCTGTGCCATCTAAATTGGAATTCGCGGTGGAGATTAATACCTTTCCTGTGTTTGCGGTATATTGCGTTTCTGCTGCCATATTTTTGTTTTTTATATTTATAAAATTATTATTGTGTTCTAATAAGACATATCAAGACCTTCCATCAAAATAACGAGTGCCTGCATAGTGTTAAAATATGAGTAAAGAGACCAGCCTGAAGCTAAATAAAAATCAAGTTCATATGTCACTTCAAAAGATTCAGTAGTTCCTGATTTTATCTTATTGGCAATGTAAACCTCATCGATTAAACGCAATGTTGACCCGCCATCAGGTGATAAATAAATGTAAAGACCACCCTTTACTGTATTCACTACTGTTTTTATCGTCATTGTTTTTACTAAAGTTCCGTTACTAGCACCTACAATCAATTGATAAGGAACATTTGTAGTTGAATATGTTGTCTTAGTATTTGCCGTATATTTAACTCTTTCATTAATATTGGTGGTTATTCCAATTTCACGTAATGAAACTCCGGTATCAATAAATTCTTTTAGCATATTATCATTCATTATATTACTTAACCAAATGTAGTTCAACATTTATCATATGTCAACTGTGGAAACCCGCAGGTTTATGAATATTTCGACTAATTTTAATTGATAATATGTTAATTAACATAAAATCAACTTTTACACTAGATTAAATTAACCTTTGATCACATAACGCCATTTTGGTGCGCTTTTTTTGTGATTTGAAGTTTTATTGCCCCTAAAACCCCAGTAAAATCAGCCAATTTCAAACATTCTATAAATTGTAGCAATACTCTGCTATAAAATGAACATACCTTTGTTTCATCAAACAGCAAAAAAGTTAAAAATTTGAAGCGAATGGTTAACAAAATGAAAAAGATAGAGGAAATGAATAGGTTAACTTTAGCTGTCTCGTTGTAAAAAAATAAAATATATATATCATGGCAAGAAAAAACAACGAAGATGTTATGGAAATGACAGATTCAAAAAAAACAGTGAACACAGAAAAACTAAAGGCATTACAACTGACTTTAGATAAATTAGAAAAAACCTATGGTAAAGGCACCATCATGAAATTGGGTGATAACAGCGTTGAGCCGTTAGAAGCCATTTCAACAGGGTCTTTAGGTTTAGATATCGCCTTAGGAATAGGCGGTTTACCAAAAGGACGTATTGTTGAGATCTATGGTCCGGAGTCGTCGGGTAAAACAACATTAGCTATTCACGCGATCGCAAACGTGCAAAAGAACGGTGGTATTGCTGCTATTATTGATGCGGAACATGCCTTTGATCGTTTTTATGCTGAGAAGTTGGGTGTAGATACACAAAGCTTATTGATCTCTCAACCGGATAACGGTGAGCAAGCATTAGAGATCGCTGATAATTTAATTCGAAGTGGCGCGGTTGACCTGGTAGTAATTGACTCGGTAGCTGCTTTAACACCAAAGGCTGAGATCGAAGGTGAGATGGGTGATAGCCGCATGGGTTTACAAGCGCGTTTAATGAGCCAGGCTTTACGTAAGTTAACCGGTACCATCAATAAAACTGGTTGTTGCTGTATCTTCATCAACCAATTACGTGAAAAAATTGGTGTGATGTTTGGTAACCCTGAAACGACGACCGGTGGTAATGCATTAAAGTTCTACGCTTCGGTACGTTTGGATATCCGTCGTGTAAGTCAGATCAAAGAAGGTGAAGTTGTTGCCGGAAATCATGTGCGTGTGAAAGTGATCAAAAATAAAGTTGCGCCTCCATTCCGTCAGGCTGAATTTGACATCATCTTTGGTGAAGGTATCAGTCGCGTTGGTGAGATCATTGATATTGGTGTTGAAAAAGGCATCATTAAAAAGAGCGGATCATGGTTCAGTTACGATGATACAAAATTAGGACAAGGAAGAGATTCAGTTAAATCGTTGTTCCACGAAAACCCTGACTTGGCCGAAGAAATAGAAGCAAAAATAAAAGCTGCTTTAGCTGAAGAAGCGGCCAAAGCTGCCGGAGAATAACCACCTCCTTGCTTTGGTTTTTTGAAATTGAGATTTTGGTTTAATTTGGTTTATGGTTAAAATCGAAAGCGCCGTTCTTCCAGTGGTTATGGAAGCTACGGCGCTTTTTTTTTCATTAAACTAAAAATGAAAATCGTTGATCAAAATCTTACTTTATTGATGATCATTAATCAAAGTCGTATTGATAAACATCATCAATATCATGTTTCTCATCCATCATGGTATTTAGCTCAGTAACTAAACCACTATTCATACCATAAACCCATCCATGTATTTGAATTGGTTTCTTATGATGCCATGCTTTTTGAATGATCTTTGTTTTTGCCAGGTTTCTCACCTGCTCTATTACATTTAATTCCGTTAATCTGTCTGCTCGTTTGTCTTCATCTTTAATCTTATCTAACTCTTCTCTGTGTTCGTGGTAAACATCTTTTATATGGCGCAACCATTTATCAACTATGCCAAATGTTTTACGCGTCATAGCAGCTCTAACACCACCACACCCGTAATGTCCGCATACAATAATATGCTTTACACCTAAAACGTTAACGGCATACTCCACTACACTCATCACATTCAGATCGGTATGAACTACTACATTAGCAATGTTACGATGTACAAATATCTCACCACTTTGTGTATTGGTAACTTCATTTGCCGGCACACGGCTATCGCTGCAGCCGATCCATAAGTACTCAGGCTTTTGCCCTAATGATAAATTCTTAAAATATTGAGGGTCCTCAAATTGCTTCGACAAAGCGAACAAACGATTTCCTTCAATTAATCGGTGGTAACTTCTTTCGGTACTATTTTCCATATTCATTTTCTATTTCAAATTTAGTTAATTGTACTTTAATATCTCTTTCTTTTGCTGCATGATAAAAATCAGAAATAACCTCTAAAGAATCTTTATCACAAATTTTATTTACTGAACCATCAATTATAACAACACTACCTTCTTTAATTTCAGCAAAATACTTTATTAAAAACCCTTTATTAAAAAACGTTACGTGTTGCGGTAATTTCACCACATGATGAAGTCTTCCATCCATCTCGGCTTTAGCTATATCAAAGGTTGATTTAATATTTGAACGAATGATAAAAATTACTGCCAAAATTAAACCTGCAGCAACTCCTTTTAAAAGATCAGTAACTAACATTACTACTATGGTAACTACAAATGGCATAATGTGTTCAAATCCTTTTTTATATTGCTCTTTAAATAAAGATGGCTTTGCTAATTTATAGCCGGTCATAATTAATATTCCCGCCAAAGCCGCGTTAGGTATTAACATGAGAATAGATGGGATAGCCAACACCGAAACAAATAACAACACGGCATGTATGATCGCAGATAATTTTGTTTTACCTCCTGCATTAATGTTTGCCGAACTTCTAACTATTACTGCAGTAACTGGTAATGCGCCAACTAAACCACATAAGGTATTTCCAATTCCTTGCGCTATCAATTCTTTATTTGAATTTGAGTTGCGTTTATGAGGGTCTAATTTATCAGTGGCCTCAATGCTTAATAATGTTTCTAAACCGGCAACAAATGCAAGGGTAAAGGCAATCACCCAAAAATTACCGGTTGAGATCTTTGAAAAATCGGGCGCTATTAAAGCATCTTTAAAATCGCCAAACGATTTTATCACAGGTAAACTTACCATATGCTCCGCTGAAATAGCTAAATTGCCTTGAGATGAACCATTAAATACGGTTCCTAAAACTACACCAACCACTACTACAATTAATGGGCCGGGTATTAACGATAATACTTTGTTTTTTTTATAAAATTCTTTTTCGGTTAAAACTAATATCACAATAGATAGTAAACCAATAATTACTGCGCCTGGTGTGATATAATTGAACATGTAAAACAGATCAGAAAATGTATTGTGTCCGTCTGTTTGATTGAATTCAAGATCTCCTTCAGGGTCAAAATCATAACCAACCAGATGCGGAATTTGTTTCATGATCAAAATAATTCCAATACCTGCCAACATTCCTTTGATTACCGAATAAGGAATATAATTACCAATGCTACCGGCCTTTAAGAATCCAAAGATCAATTGCAAGATACCAGCTACCAAAACCGCAGCTAAAAAACTTTCGAATGAACCTAATGATGCAACCGAAGCAATAACTATTGCAGTTAAACCGGCTGCTGGTCCGCTAACACTTAATACCGATCCGCTGAAGATTGTAACTATTATCCCTCCAATAATTCCGGCAAGCAACCCCGAAAACAGAGGCACTTTGCAAGCCATTGAAATTCCTAAACACAATGGGAGTGCAACTAAAAATACAACAACTCCCGCTTTTATATCGCTAGATAAATTTGATTTATTCATTTTATAGATTAATTAAAGAACAATAAATTACTTCGGTTCAATTAATCTATGCTTTCGGAGGTGGGGTGTGTTTTGACAAATGCTGATTTACAACAGATGTGCTATTTGGATAAAAAATTTGAACTTGTAATTCAACCACATAAAGATCTAACTGTTTAGTTAATTCAGCAAATTCATCTGATTGTGTTTTGGTGTCTTTTTCAGTTTCATCTTCCTCCTCAACTATATTATTAGTAATAGCGGATATCTCATCGGAACTTAATTTATACAGATGACAAATTGTGGCTGATGAACACAATAAGAAAAAACCAAAAAGTAATAGTATGTTTAAAAACTTACGCATGTACAGACTTCTAAAATACGAAAATTTTTAGGTTTAACTGATAATTTAAATTACTAAGCTATGTTAAAATAGAGAAGGCCTGAACCACAAACAAACCGGCCGTTTCGGTACGTAAACGTGTGTTACCCAAACTAACAGGCTTGAAACCTGCGCTTTTTGCCTCGGAAATTTCACTTGGTGAAAAATCACCTTCGGGACCAACAAGAATCAAATAAGAAGCATTTTGAATTTTGATGTTCTTTATATCTAGTTTCTCATCCTCGTCGCAATGCGCAATAAATTTATGATCGACATCTGTTTTACATATCTCTTTAAACTCATTTAATTCATTCACTTTCGGAATAAAAGCTTGTTTACTTTGCTTTACTGCACTTTCAACAATTTTTTGAATGCGATCGGTTTTAATTACCGTACGCTCACTGTTCTTACATTTAATAAAGGATAGTTCATCAATACCAATTTCAACCGCCTTTTCAATCATCCATTCGATCCTGTCTATTTGCTTTGTTGGTGCAATTGCTACATGAAGGTAATATGGGTGTTTTACCTGATGAATTGGTCCTTCGGTAATTGCTGCCACACATTTTTTTTCATGAACCTGCGTTAAAACCGCCTTGTAAAAAGAGCCCTTCCCATCTATTAACTCTATTTGATCGTTTGGCTTATAACGCAACACTTTGGCGCAATGCCAACTTTCTTCAGGAGTTAATACAGCTGTTTGTTGATCAATATCGGCAATAAAAATATTCATGAAATTACGTTAATGCTTTAGGCGCTTGGTAAATTTAAGTAAATTAGCGTAAATGAATTACCTCGCCCATGCATATTTTTCAAATGATGATGAGGGATTACTTATTGGCAACTTTATTGCCGATCATTTGAGAGGAAATAACTTTGATCATTTAAGTGAAGAGGTGAAAGCGGGTATTAAATTACACCGACAAATTGATACGTTCACCGATTCACATCCATCCTTCAAAAAAAGCAAACGTTTGTTTTATGATGGATTTGAACGCTATGCCGGCGTGTTGGTTGATCTGTACTTTGATCATTTACTTGCCCGTGATTTTGAATTGCATCATACGGTTACACTACCCGATTTTGCTCAACAGGTTTATACAGTTTACCAAAAGAACAGCCAGTTATTACCCATGCATAGTAATCGGTTTTTAGGATATGTGCTTGAGAACAACATTTATGTAGCTTACGGCAAAGAACAAGGCATTGAGAAGGTTTTGTTCCATTTATCTCATCGCATCAAACATGGTGTAATGCTAAATGAATCTATATCCTTATTCAAATTAAATGAGCTTGAACTAAAAGAACATTTTCAAACTTTTATTACTGATGCAAAAAACGAGTTCTTAAAATAAAGAACGCCGCTTCTATTGAAACGGCGCTTTATTAAATAAAACAATTTAATTAAAAATAATTCCCTGAGCTTTTTCCTTTTCTTCTTTTTCTCTTTCTTCCTTGGCTTTGCGCTTCTCTCTCAATCGTTGATTGCGCATGTTTTTTTCGCGAATACCGCTAAAATAGCTTTTAGAAGTAACTACGATCACACCACCGGTTACATCGCCATACATGGCCGGCACGCCTCCGCTAAAAACGGTCATGTTCTCAATAGATAAACCCGGTACACCACCCATATCCAGCAATTTTACACCATCCATATAAACCGCATTAGCATCGCTTCTACTCCCTCTGAAATGGTAACCGCCATCCGGTGTTTCAATCACATCAGACGATACGGCAGTAACAGCGGTCATTAAATTTGCGTGATCAAATGATGCATTTTGCATTAATTCAGTAGCATCTAAACTAACCATACTAAACATACTGGTGTTACAGCCCGATTGCGTATAATCTTCTTTTTGAATGGTACCAACCACTTCCACTGTACCTAGTGTGTTTGATTGCAGTTTGATATTTAAATAGGTGGGTTCATTAGGTATAACCTTTACACCACTGATCTGCTTAGCCTTATGCCCCGCCTCCATTACCACTACATCGTATTTACCGGGCTCTAGTGGCTTATAATGGTAATTACCTTCCATATCACTTTGGGTACCGCCAATCAAGGCGCCGCCCTGCATAATTTTTACAGTTGCAAAGGGCACCATTTCCTTTAGGTCATTTTTTAATATGCCGCGTATCTCACCATAAGATTGCTGAGCGGCAAGGTATTGACCAATGATAACCATCAATGTCAATAATTTTAATTTAAGTGTTTTCATAACATATTTTTTAAAAGATTAATAAATGAAGCGCTTTCTTAACTAATAGACGGGTTTACTAATTTTCTCCATAAATTATTTATAATTCTATTTGAATGTGCCATGTAACTTCACAAGTGGCGGGTTTTTCTGTTTATCTAACAAATAGTTTATGGAATTTTTCAATTAACTTGTCTATATAGTAAAACACAGTTTATGTGGCTTTTTAAAAAGAAAGATTTCAGACCCGATGATTGGCTGGTGAGCGCTTACAAACAAAGCGGCGACACTTCCATTATGGGCGAACTTTTTGAAAAGCATGTGAAAACGGTATATGGCGCCTGTTTATTTTATTTTAAAGACAAGGCCGATGCACAGGATGCCGTGATGCAGATATTTGAAAAACTGATGATCGAATTAAAACGGAAAGACGTGAACAATTTTAAAGGATGGTTAAGTTTTGTAGTGAGAAACCACTGTATCACACTGATCAGACAAAACAAGAACAAATATCAATTCCAGGAGAATTATCATGGTTTTGAATATGAATTGAGTACGGAAGAAGAAGAGAATTATTTGAACAGCATCAAAAATGAAAAATTAATAGAGAATTTACCAATCTATTTGAACCAGCTGAATGAAAAACAAAAGATCTGTATCGAGCTCTTCTTTTTAAAAGATCACTCGTACCAGCAAATAAGCACTTTAACCGGATACACGGTGAATGAAGTAAAGAGTTACATACAAAACGGTAAACGAAATTTAAAACAAGCAATGCAAGATCAATCACATGGCAAATCAAAATAAACATATGAACGACCTGGAATATTTAGCTCAACTTGGTTTTGAGGCTGTGCCAACCAGTGATGAAGAAATACATGAACTCACGGGCAAGATCAGAAATAACCTGGGCGGCTTAAAGGCTATCAAAAATTACGTGTATGCATTAAGTATTGGTCTGTTTATTGGCATAACCCTGTTTTTTGCTATTTACAACAAGGTCGTTATTTATCCTTCAACCAAACAACAATTAGAAACACCATCCATCATTTCGGAATCAAAAACCATTCAATTAGATACTGTTGCTGTTACCGAAAAATTAATGAGCAATTATAACTTCACAGATAAATTCATTGAAACAACTGAACCCGCGCATACAACCAATGAAACAGCAGAGAATTTACAATCCATTGAACCGAATAACCTCAACCCGATTAAAGAAACCGGAACTGATCAGATCAAATTCACACCAAATGCCAGTTACATTTTTTTGCACGATCTTAAAATTGCCAATTACCAACTTTACTATTTTAACGCGCAACAAAACATTAGCATAAACACCGGCTTACCGGCCAATTACAGCCAAAAGAACGAACAAACAACAGGTTCCAAAAAATTGGATCGCAACTATTACTTACATGAAGCCATTAATGATGCTATGGGTCTGTTCAAAAAACAAAAATTTGCCGATTGCCTCAACTTGCTTCAAACGATAAATGAATACAATACCAATGATGTGAATTGTGCATTTTACAAAGGTATGTGCGCCTATTATTTAAAAAATTACAATTTGGCCTATGAACAATTACGCATGGCTTACATTAACCCGATCAATGTTTTTCAGGAAGAATCGCAATACTACATGGCCTTATCAGCCTTGGCATTGGGGCAAACCGACGAAGGAAACAAAATGCTTTTAGATATTGAGAATGCGAATGGTTTTTATGCTCAAAAAGCGAAAGACCATTTGAAACACTAAGGGTTAGCGAAAATTTACTAAATTCGCGGTGCAAAACCGTGAGAACAAAAATTACATATACCATTTTACTAGTTACAATTTTAACTATTGGTAGATCGCAAAGTCTGTATTATAGAAGTTTAACCGATTCTATTTTAAATACCTTTAAAACAGATTCATCAAACATTGAAATAAAGGAAACAGATCCTTTATATAAATACCGTGCATATTTTAATTATGTGCATTTAATGCATTCAAAAGTTGAATACAAAAAACTGATCATTTCTTCAGGTAGATCAAAAAAAATTGCGAGTGTTAAATCAAAAGGGTTTGCAGCCATTGCATCTTCTGAAAACAGAGTATATACGATTCATTTCAGTAACAAAGCACCTTCATTAATTGATACCATTACTTTTGAGAAATTAAGCACCGACGCTAAAATTGCTTTGATAAGTAAACAATTTAGTATGGTTCATGAATATAGTACGTGCGGCTTTTTTGAAGTGATTGGCATGTATTTTAAAAAACGCTCTATGAGCCGTTCGCGAGAAATGAATAAGGATAATAACTTACGTTCCATTGAAGCCGGACTTGGTCACCAAATGATCGCATACACCTTAGAAGTGTTTGATAAAATTCAGGAAGAGAACTGGAAAGATAAAAAAGCCTTTAAAAAACACTACAAGCGCAACACTTACGACATTATGAGCTACGACGAAATTAAGACCTACATGTCGGATTACCCTGTGTATATGCAGAGTTATAAATAAGTAAAAAGTTAGAAGTACGATTGACGAAGTACGAATGTCGCAGAATAACTATTTAAATACCAAAACCTAAATTCGCTATTCTAAATTCGTAACTCGTAATTCCAAACTCGTAATTCGCTTACTGTTCCTTGAACACCAAATTCAAACGTTTTAATAACGAGAACAACAAGATAGCTGCAACCATTAATAAACCAAAGTTGAGCCAGAAGAAATACGATTTATCATCAAACTTATCCCAATTCTTTCCTAACTCACCACTTACTTTGTTTCCTAATGATGTAGCTAAACTCCAGCCACCCATCATTAAAGCAGTTAATTTAGGGGGCGATAATTTTGAAACCATTGATAATCCCATCGGACTTAAACATAATTCGCCAACTGTTATAACACCGTAACTCGCAATGAGCCACCAGGCGCTTGCTTTTTGCATTCCATTTCCTGTATAATGAACGGCTACAACCATCACTAATGTTGAAAGGGCGCTTATCAATAAACCATATGCGATCTTTGAAGCTGTTGTTGGCTCTTTCCCTCTTCGTTTCATCATTCTGAAAAACCCGATCACCAAAGGTGTGAGTATTACCACAAAGAACGGATTGATGGATTGAAAGATACTTGTATTGAATAAACTTAATGATTCACCTGCTGGTGGGAATTTTGCAGGATCTAAATTCTTGAAATAAGATGGGTAATCCTGACACATCACAGTTTCACCTTTTTCATCTTTTATCTTACGGAACTGCTCATCCAGTTGCGGCACTTCCATGTTTTTTGCTTCCACATTCTCCACAAATCCCATCTCATTAAATGATTTGGTTAACGCTTTCGGACATTCGCGATCAGTGTAGTTTTTAGCGTAAGTTGTTAATGCAGTACCGTTTTGTTTGAAGATTGCCCAAAACAAAATTACGATCAAAAAGATGGTAAACATGGTACCAAGCGGTCTCTTCTCTTCAGCATTTGCTTTTAAATAAATGGTTGTAAAGAAGAATATCACCGGAATACAGAACATGAAAAACGCATCGGTACTATTACTGCTTGAAACAGAACCTGGAATTAACCAACCGATGATCGCAAAGATCACACCTACACCCATTACTTTTGCAAAATACATAATAAATGGTTTGTCTTCCGGAGCCGGCTCACGACGCACATCCACATGCTTATAATGTTTCATTCCCATCCAAAAGGTGATCACCCCAATGAACATCCCTACACCTGCTGCAATAAAGGCTCCGTTCCATCCAATTTTATTGAGCATAATGGCACCAATAAAATTGCAAATGAAAGCGCCCAGATTAATACCCATGTAAAAAATATTGTAACCGGTATCTTTCTTATCCTTGTATTTTGGGTCGTTAAATAAATTTCCTAAAAGCGTTGAAATATTAGGCTTAAAAAAACCATTACCAACAACCATAATAACCAATGCCGTATAAAAAGCCCATACTTCGGGGATAGCGAGCATGCAATAACCGATGCCCATCAATATACCACCTAATGTAATGGAGAAGCGATATCCCAATTTTAAGTCGGCCAACAAACCTCCCATAAAAGGCGTTAAATAAGCAGCTGCAATAAAGGTTCCGTAAATATCGGCTGCATCGGCATTTTCCCATCCAAAGCCACCTTCTGCTTTTTCGGCTGTCATGTATAACACAAACAAACCGATCATTAAATAATAACCAAAGCGCTCCCAAAATTCGGTGAACACTAAAAAAAACAGGCCGGCGGGGTATTTACGTTCTTTACTCATAAATCAATTTTGTTAAAGATAATAATTGAAACGCTTAAATGAAATAAAAAATCCCGACCATTTCTGATCGGGATCCTTATGAATTAATGTTGTTTACTATTAATCTGCTAAAACGATCACGTTGTTATTCTTCACCTCTGCAACGCCACCTTTGATCACAAATTCTTTTTTATCGTTGCTCTCTTCGATCACCTCAATTTTTCCGGCCTTTAAAGTACTGATCATTGCCGCGTGATTATTTAAAACACCAAAGCTTCCTTCGGCACCAGGGAAAATCGCTGATTTCACTTGACCTTCGTAAACTTTTTTATCTGGTGTTATTATTTCTAGTTTCATTTTATTTGATTTTAGATTTAAGAAAGTAGATTTAAGAAGTATAATAAATCTTAAATCTACAATCTAACTTCTTACTTCGACTCTGCTAAGATCTTCTTACCTTTTTCAATTGCTTCTTCAATTGAACCTACTAAGTTAAAGGCTGCCTCAGGATACTCATCTACTTTACCATCCATGATCATGTTAAATCCTTTGATGGTTTCTTCGATAGGTACTAATACACCTTTTAAACCTGTAAATTGCTCAGCTACGTGGAATGGTTGAGATAAGAAACGTTGAACACGACGAGCGCGGTGAACGATCAATTTATCTTCTTCACTTAACTCATCCATACCTAAGATGGCAATGATATCCTGTAATTCTTTATAACGTTGTAAGATACCTTTCACACGTTGAGCACAGTTGTAATGTGCTTCACCAATTACTGAAGGAGATAAGATACGTGAAGTTGAATCTAATGGATCTACTGCAGGATAAATACCTAACTCAGCAATTTTACGACTTAATACGGTTGTAGCATCTAAGTGAGCAAATGTTGTTGCAGGAGCCGGGTCAGTTAAGTCATCGGCAGGTACGTATACCGCTTGTACCGATGTAATTGAACCTTTTTTAGTTGAAGTGATACGCTCTTGCATAGCACCCATTTCAGTTGATAAAGTTGGTTGGTAACCTACCGCAGATGGCATACGACCTAATAAAGCCGATACCTCAGCACCCGCTTGAGTGAAACGGAAGATGTTATCAACGAAGAATAAGATATCCTTACCTTGACCAGAACCATCTCCATCACGGAAATATTCAGCCATGGTTAATCCTGATAAAGCCACACGCGCACGTGCTCCAGGAGGCTCGTTCATCTGACCGAAAACTAATGTTGCTTTTGAATCGGCTAAAGCTTTTGTATCTACTTTTGATAGATCCCATCCGCCTTTTTCCATGCTGTGTTTAAATTCTTCACCATATTTAATAACGTCAGATTCAATGAACTCACGTAACAAGTCGTTACCCTCACGAGTACGCTCACCTACCCCGGCGAATACAGATAAACCTGAATATGCCTTTGCAATATTGTTTACCAACTCCATGATCAATACGGTTTTACCTACACCCGCACCACCAAACAAACCAATTTTACCACCTTTTGCATATGGCTCAATTAAGTCGATTACTTTGATACCTGTAAATAAAACTTCTGTTGAAGTTGAAAGATCTTCGAACTTTGGTGGCTGACGGTGAATTGAGTTACCACCATCGTTACTGATCGTATTGATACCATCAATAGCTTCACCAACTACGTTAAATAAACGCCCTTTGATCTGATCGCCAATTGGCATACGGATAGCGCTACCTGTAGCAACTACTTCCATACCACGGTACAAACCATCAGTACTATCCATCGCGATCGTTCTTACCGAATTTTCGCCAATGTGTTGTTGAACTTCTAAAACTAATTTCTGACCGTTAGAACGCACAATTTCCAACGCATCTAAGATGTTTGGTAATTTTCCACCTTCTGAATCAAAACTTACGTCGATTACCGGACCAATTACCTGTGAGATCTTTCCAATTTGCTTATTAGACATGGGATTTATTTCCTTAAAATTTGAGCGCAAAAATACTACTTTTTATTTATTAAATAAGCATGTTGTTAATAAAAATGATTAGTTTATTTTTGCAAGGTGTTAACCATACGTTATACCCCCGATTTTAGGATAGAAAAGCCCACCATTCTTACCATAGGAACCTTTGATGGCGTGCATTACGGGCATCAGCAGATACTCAAACGCCTCAATGAAGTTAAACGTGAACTTGGCTTGCAAACTGCGCTTCTTACCTTTGATCCGCATCCCCGAAAAGTTTTATTTCCCGAGCAAAAAGACCTAAAACTTTTAACACCAACCGATGAGAAACTGGAATTACTCAAACAAAATGGCGTGGATATTACCATTGTGTACCCTTTTAACAAAACCTTTGCCCAATTGGATGCAAAACTCTATATCTCCAATATACTATGTAAAAGCTTGAAAGTTAAACACTTAATTATAGGTTACGATCATAAATTCGGGAAGAACAGAGATGGTGATATGAGTACTTTAAAAACCTATGCAAATGAGTTAAATTATGCTGTAGAAGAAATAAGCGCTCAGGATATTGATAATATTAATGTTAGTTCCAGTAAGATCAGACACGCTATTGATAATGGCGACATTACACTTGCCAATAAATACCTTGGTTACAGCTATTTTATAAATGGCACAGTTATTAACGCCAAACAATTGGGGCGCACAATAGGCTATCCTACAGCTAATATCAGGGTTTCTGATCCGGATAAACTTATACCGGCCATTGGCGTTTACCTGGTTGAAGTAACTATTGAAAAAGAGAAACATTTCGGCATGTTAAACATTGGTAAAAACCCAACTACCGATACCGATGAACAGATAAAAATTGAAGTTAATTTGTTTAACTTTGATAGAGACATATATGGCAGCCGTATTCGCGTTAATTTTTTACAACGAATACGTAACGAACATAAGTTTAACGGCATCGAAGAATTAAAAGAACAATTAGGTAAGGATAAAGCCATGTGCCTTGGTTTGATTGAAAAACAAAACTATTAATGCGTAAATTTTTAATATTATTTTTTCTGTCTTTTGGGAGCATCACCTTTGCGCAACAAACCATGCTTGATTCGGTGAGTTTGTTCTCAACGCGTGAATTTACCGATCTGAATATGGCTTTAGCTAATAAAGACAGTGTTTACCGCTTGGTGCTTAGAAAAAAGAAATTAAAGGAATTTCCGATGGAAGTGTTACAATTTAAAAACTTGCAGTATTTAGACATCAGCAAAAACAGTATTCATGTTTTGCCCGACAGCTTAGTGCAATTAACCAACTTACAATATTTTAAATGCAGTAAAAATAATTTAGAAGAATTGCCAAAAAACTTTGGGCACAACGAAAATTTAAGATCAATAGACCTAAGTCAGAATGACATAAAAGCCTTACCCTACTCTTTTGGCCGCTTAAGTAAATTGGAATACGCCGATCTTTGGGATAATAATTTAGAAGAATTTCCATCGAGCATCAGTCAGTTAACTAACTTAAGAATGCTCGACCTGAGGAATATTTTAATTTCAAAAACAAAGCAGGAAGGTTTACAAAATCAATTGCCTAAAACGTATATCTACTTTAGCGCACCTTGTAATTGTGGCTTGTAAGATCAATTGAATTTCCCTTTGAGATCACTGAATTTTTTTACGCCTTTTACAAAATGATCAAATACAATGTTACGATCGTAAACAGGTGAAAATGTATGTGTGTAATTTGGTAGTGTTTTTAATTCCTTACGCTTTCTTAAAGTTGTACCAATACTAAAATAAAATGCAAAATGTGCACGTACAACAGCAAAACAATGGCTGGGCTGAAGCGATAAAAAGAATTTTGTGCCTGCTATTCCATCTAAGATCAAACGATACACGAATTTTAAAAACAATCCTTTTGATGGATGATCTTTAACCAAGGTTATTAAATTGTTCCTGAAATTTAAATACGTTTTTCGTGCACTGATCTTTTGCAAGGTGCCTCCACCAACATGGTAAACTGTGCTTTGCGGTTGAACAAAAACATCGTAACCCATATTTTTAATTCGCCAGCACAGATCAATTTCTTCCATATGCGCAAAATAATCATCATCTAACCCTCCTGCTTTCCAATACACATCACTACTCACCATCATGCAGGCACCCGATGCCCAGAACACAGGAATGGCATCATTGTATTGTCCGTTATCTGTTTCTATATCATTAAAAACCCTGCCTCTGCAAAACGGATATCCGTATTTATCAATAAATCCGCCGGAACCACCAGCGTATTCAAACAAGGTCTTGTTTTTTTGATCGATCAATTTAGGCTGACAAACCGCGATCTTCTCATTTTGCTTCATCAATGTAAGCAAGGGTTCTATCCAATTGGGCGTAACCTCCACATCGTTATTCAACAAAATAAAATAATCAACATTTATTTGTTTCAATGCCACATTGTATCCTTTTGCATACCCATCGTTATTTGAATTCGCCAAAACTTTTATCTGAGGAAAATTTTGTTTTAAATACACCAATGAATCATCTGTACTCGCGTTATCAGCTACAATAACTTCATGCGGTGCCGAAAAAGCGATCACGTTTGAAAGAAATTTTTCAAGAAAAGCTTTTCCGTTATAATTTAAAATGACTACAGCTACGGTTTGCATTGATTAACGTGGACTAGTAAAAAGATCATTAAGCTGCGTATTTCCCGTATCTGGCGAGGTATTATCAGGATCATGAATACCATCTGTTTGACGCTTCATAACTTCATAACGCCAACGTTCATTAAAAATTTCGCCACGCATATCACTATGTTCGAGTCTAAAACAATCATCGGCCACGCCTTTATTCACGAAAACAAATTTTCGGTTACTGAAAAACTGTCCGTTTGATTTATCATTGAGGCGATAGTATTGCCATATCTCGTATGGAAAGGTGCTAGGCTCGTTTGGCTGAACAGCACGCTGATTGGGTTTGCCGTATTGCAAATAAACTCTTCCTCTATCCGTAAAATAACCCTTTTGTTTTCCGCACTTGAACAATGCCTCTACCTCATTCACACTTTTTAAATATTCCATCCACAACTTCATCGGACTTACTGAATCGGCAGCTCTTTTGGTCCAGTAATCAATTAGGTAATTGCGCATTAATGCAGTATCTTTTTTAATGGTTTGATTGATCTGACGCTCTCTTTCTTTCATGTCGGAAATTGGCCATAAACATTCAAGGTAGATCTTTAAAGTATCTACACTTTTCACATTTCTAAAATATTTCTCAAGCGCATTTGGTACATCAAAAGCAGTAGCATAAACCGGGTCAACTGATTTGTTACGACGCTGAAAAAAATATTTTTCCTGCAATTGAATGATATTCTTTTCATCACGCACCTCAATAACCAAATTGTAATTTCCACTTTGCAATTTAGAAATATCAAACTGGCCAATTAAAGGATTTACCGGAGCTGTAACAGCTTTTTTAAATGCAGAAAAGTCACCAACGGGTTTCAGATCATCAGTACTCTCGATAAAATATTTGTAAATAAAGGCTTTGTTCTTTCCTAAAAACGTATCGGTGTTGTAAGATTCAAAATAGAATTGAAGTTTGTTAACCGATTCGGGATAATAATCAATATTGTAAGGAATAAGATCGAAACCGCTTTTGCTGAGTGGATTTGGCGAGGTAGTTTTTTTAAAACTCTCTAATATTTGAATACTGCTGGCTTGAATTGGGTAAGTATTATAATTTAATTTAATTGTTTGAACGAGTTTAAAAGGTGGTTGATTTAAATTGAGATCGGTAACATTTAGCTCAATGGTATAAGAGCCACTAGGTAATGAATAGCGCTGATTATCAATAAACGCAGGCACATTGCTAGTATCGGTGTAAATCGGTCCTTTTAAATTATATTTATTCCCTTTTACGATCTTTCCGTTGGCATCAATGATCAATAAATTAATATTTACAGCGCTTTGGTAACCACCCGGAACAGCCATACGCTTAACCGATTGCCCGGCAATGGTCATGTAAGTTTCAATAAAAGGATCTTGCTTTGGAATGTAAAACGAAGCCAATTTATAATAAACCTCAACCGAAAAAGATAATTTTCCTGCCAAAAACAGCAGAAAAAACAGAATGTATTTAAGCTTAAACTTCACTAATAGGTTGATTTTGAGCAGAACTCTAAAGTTAGGTAAATTTATTTTGAAAAAAGACGAGGGAATAAAAAAAAATGCTAATTTTGCCCCCGGAGAAATGGCAGAGCGGTCGAATGCGGCAGTCTTGAAAACTGTTGACTGTAACAGGTCCGGGGGTTCGAATCCCTCTTTCTCCGCTGAGAAAATAAAAGCCCCAGTAAATGCTGGGGTTTTTCATTTTTAGGACATGCATAATGGTATCTTTTTAGGCTTTTAGCGACACCTATAAGACACCAAACAGGTATTGCCTTTCTTTGGTATCTCCAACCCTTGTTTGAATCTGAAAAACAAGGAGATATGATAAATACACTAACAGTTTTGTTCCACATCAGGCTGGACAAAAAAAACCAAAAAGGTAAGTCACCGATCTTTTGCAGGATCACAGTTGAAAAACAGAGAGCCACCTTCTCTATACAACGATTAGTTTATCCTGACAAATGGGATGCTGCAAAGGAAATAGTTAAGGGCAACAATGAGGAAGCAAAAAACATAAATGCATACATCAACCTCATTAAAAAGAAGATCTATGAAGCACACTACAAATTGGTAGAAAGTAACACACCTGTGCATGCTGATGTTTTAAAACAAGTGGTGCTCAATAAAGAGCAGACCAAATCAAAGAATGTGTTCAAGGTGTTTGAAGATCACAACCATAAAGTAAAAACACTGATTGGTTCATCTTTTGCTTATGGTACATATGAGAGATACCAAACAGCATTAAAACACCTGAAGGAATTTGTGCAGTGGAAGTATAACCGCAATGATTACTACCTGCATGAGATCAATCATGAGTTCATCCATGAATATGACTATTACTTAAGATCAGTAAGAAAATGCAACAACAACACCACGGTTAAGTACATCAAAAACTTTGGTAAGATCATCAGATACTCCATGGCTAACTCATGGATAGAAAAAAACCCTTTCACCAACTTTAAAATGAAGCTGGACAAGGTTGATAGAGGATATCTGAACAAAGATGAACTAACCATGCTTGCCACCAAACACTTTAGTATAAAACGGCTGGAACAAATACGGGATGTGTTCATCTTTCAATGCTTCACCGGTTTGGCTTATTGTGATGTAAGTAAACTCACCTGGGAAAACATCAGCCCTGATGACAATGGTGTGCTTTGGCTTAAAACTAAAAGAACAAAAACAGACACAGCAGTAAGTGTACCATTGTTGCCCGGTGCTCTAGAGATCATTGAAAAGTACAAAGTGATGAACCTTCACAAATTATTACCGGTACCAAGCAACCAAAAACTGAATGCATATCTTAAAGAAGTTGGTGAGTTAAGTGGTATACAAAAAAGGTTGAGCTGTCATTTAGCACGGCACACATTTGCTACTACAGTTACACTGGCAAATGGTATCAGTCTGGAATCGGTTTCAAAGATGCTTGGACATACCAACCTGCTAACTACAAAGATCTATGCACGCATGCTTGACACAAGGGTGTTGGATGAAATGCAGATGCTAAAAAACAAGTTGAACAACAAATCCGGGAGTTAGTGTATGTATGCACTACTCCCACTTCCATGATTTCTTTATACCTGCACACTTTAATAATTTAAACCTATATAGTTTAATGGCATTATATAGCTATTGAGTATGTGTGTGTAACCGGTCCCCCCGCACAAGCCCCCCACCTGTGTTTGCTAAAGGGTTACCCCCTGTGCTTTCTTTCTGCCTTTTAACCTTTCATGTTCCTGAATAAAAACTTAACATATGCAAACATCATTCAACTTTATCAATGAGATCCAGCTGGAGTTTCAAAAGAAGCTTTTCAGCAGAAACAAAGTTACAACCCCTGGAGATGCAGCAGAGGTGTCTAGAGAAATATTTATTGCCACTAACTCCTGTATTGAACTTAAGGAGTACTTTTTTGTGATCATGCTCAACCGAGCTAATGAAGTTATTGGTTATGTAAAACTTGGTGAAGGTGGTATTAGTGGAGCTCTGGTTGATCTTCGACTGGCTTTTGGCACTGCATTAAAATGTTTGGCATCAGGAATTGTTCTCCTGCACAATCACCCTAGTGCCAACTTAAAACCATCTGAAAATGATAAAGCACTCACTAAAAAGTTTTCAGAGGTGGGTGAGATTGTTGACATCAAAGTGATTGATCACATCATTTTAACAGCCAACAGTTATTGTTCCTTTGTAGATGATGGCATTCCTCTTAAGTAAAAAAGGTTGGGGTAATTCCCAACCTATTCTGCTTCTTTATCTGTATCCCATAAAGTTGCTTACAGGGTTATATATTGGTCAGCTGCAGTGACTGTGTTAACCGTGAATGAAAGGGCCCTTCGCACAAACTGGTGTGGGGGGCATTGTTTTTTTTTACTTGGGAAGAAAGGCCTGTCTTCAGATGCTTGTTGCAAAAGTTTTGCCAAACACACACAGGGCTCGTTTGTCACACCTTTTGCTTAACTGCGCATGTTCAGACAGAAGATGCTTCTTTTAATTGTCTCTGCTATCACACCCCAACTCTCCACAGACAAATAAACCGCATCTTAATAATTTGGCTCGCCCTGCGGAGCAAAAAAGCTGCGGCTTGCTCTTTGTTTTATTAGCCTCCGGCAGGTAGGCAAGCCTTGTGTTTAGCAACATAGATTTTACTGGCTCTTACAAGCCCCTAAAAAATCACTTTTTTGCTCTACTCGCAGGGAGGGCGAGCAAAACCATTAATAAAAACTCGTTAGCAATAATAATAGAACATAACATTTTTTATGATGCAATAAAAAAAGCCAGTCTTAAACTGGCTCTAAAAAAATGCTCTCCTATGAGCTATGTTAGTTACTAGAGATTAACTCTAGATGTGCCTCTGGTACATGTATGAATGCACCAAATTCACCTTCACTTAAAGGGTACTTTACTATTATGTAATCTCTCCCTTCCTCAACCTTTACAGTAGGCATATTTACCCTCTTGTAAGGTTCCTCCTTTGTAGTGATGATTTTAAATTGTGAAGCATCTCCAAAAAGATAGCTCACAACATCACCCTTTTTATATTTTAATTTACTCATGTGGCAAAGGTAGAAAGAATACATGCTGTAATTTTTGCTAATGAGTAGAGCCTTTTTGAAAGTTATTGAGCAAAAATAGACCGTGAGTAAAACTATGCAATCTTTTTACTGAAACTTGACCCAACTCCAACAATAAGTTCTTTTTCTTGAAGCAAGATGCATGCTTGTTTAAATCCTTCAAAATGATGCAGCAAAATTTTCTTGCCATGCTTTACCTTGTTTACAAACCTTCGCCCTTGATGCAAAATACTTTTTTCATGATCCTTTAGTTCTTTATGGTCAGCTAATGCTTCAATCACAATCTTCAACTCTGCCCATTTATCAACTAGTCCTGCATTTCTTGCATGCATTCTTAAGCCTAGTTCAAACATTACCATATGGTAATAAACAAAATCAGGAATCATTTCATCCACTACTTTACCATATGTGGCAAAACAATCATTACAAAAATTCACTAGTGAAGGACCTGCAGAAAGCAGTCCAGCAAAATCACCATCTTGTTCTTGGCTTATATTGTCTGTTTTAACAACACCTGCATTGTATACAACCATAAAGGGCTTGTCTGCACCTATGAGATCAATAAAATCATCATACCTGCCATGCCTTATTGCTTTGAATTCTTTATCATGTTTTGAAAAATCGATTTTTGCTCTCATAACCTTGAGCATATAGCCTATGGCTATTTCTATGTTTAATGGTTTATTCATAACATGAATTTACAGCAGGCAACATGCTTTTAAACCTCCAAACAATTAACACTTAATGCAACTTTTAAACACCGATTTTTCTATATTTGTGATAGTACTACTTATGGCAAAAACTAAACAAACTAAAACTGAAGAACAAAAGCCTTTTGAACAAATGCTTTGGTCTGCTGCAGACAAGCTCCGCAAAAACATTGATGCAGCTGAATACAAACATTATGTACTCGGGTTACTGTTCCTGAAATATGTATCAGATGCCTTTGAAGAACTGCATACCAAGATCGTAAATAAAGAGGGTGATCATGCCTATGATGATCCTGAAGACAAACTGGTTTACAGCTCCCAGTATGTGTTTTTTGTGCCCAAGGAGGCCAGATGGTCATATTTGGTTAGTAAAGCAAAACTACCAACCATTGGTGAGGACATTGATCATGCCATGGATCTAATTGAAAAGGACAACACCAAATTGAAAGGTGTGCTCCCTAAACAGTTTGCCAGTGCTAAACTGGATAAAATGGTTTTGGGTGAACTTGTTGACATGATCAACAACATCAACCTTGGTAATGAAGCTGCCCGGATGAAAGATATGCTAGGTGTGGTGTATGAATATTTTCTTGGGCAATTCGCACTTGCTGAAGGAAGAAAAGGCGGACAATTCTACACCCCAAGATCTGTAGTGCAGTTGCTTATTGAAATGCTAAAACCTACAAAAGGTAAAGTATATGATCCCTGCTGTGGTTCGGGTGGTATGTTTGTGATGAGTGAAAAATTTGTGCTCCAACATCAGGGCAGAATTGATGACATCACTATTTATGGGCAAGAGAGCAACCAAACAACCTGGCGATTGGCAGTAATGAACCTTGCCATAAGAGGTATAGATCCGGAACAGGTTAAATGGAACAATGAAGGTAGTTTTTTAAAAGATGCGCACCCTGATCTGAAGGCTGATTACATCATTGCTAACCCACCATTCAATATCAGTGACTGGAGTGGTGAATTATTAAAAAATGATGGCAGATGGAAATATGGTGTACCTCCTACAGGTAATGCCAACTATGCATGGTTGCAACACATGTTGTATCATTTAGGTCCAAAAGGCAAAGCGGGTGTGGTGTTAAGTAAAGGTGCACTCACTACAAAACAAAATGGCGAGTATGACATAAGAAAGAATATGATCGAAGCAGGAGTGATTGACTGTATTGTTAATCTACCCACCAAATTATTTTTAAATACCCAAATACCAGCCTGCTTATGGTTTTTAAACAGAGATGAGAACCGCAAAAGAAAAGGAGAGATCCTTTTTATAGATGGAAGAAACCTTGGGCACCTGATCAATAGAAGAACAAGAGAGTTCACATCTGAAGATGTAGCAAAAATAACTGACACTTACCACCACTGGTTAAACAGCAATAAAAAATATGAAGATGTTGCAGGCTTTTGTAAATCTGCAACAATTGCAGAAGTAAAAGGCATGGACTATGTGCTAACCCCAGGTAGGTACATTGGCTTACCGGATGAAGAGGATGATTTTAACTTTACTGAAAGGTTTGCAATGCTAAGAACAGAATTGGAAAAGCAAATGCAGGAAGAGGTGGAACTGAATAAAAAAATACAGAAGAACCTGGCTAGTTTGAAGGAGGTTGTAAATGAATAATTGGAAGACAGCCAAATTAGGTGACCTTATCAAAATCAAAGGCGGCTTTGGGTATAAAGGAGAATTTATTGGTAGTGGTGATTCTTACTTGTTAGGCATGGGTTGTGTTTCCTTCAATGAAAAGTTTTTAGTGTCAGGAGCAAGACCTTATAGTGGCAGTTGTCCAGATCAATACTTTGTAAAACCAGGTCAGCTAGTATTAGCAACCCGGCAACAATCTGATAATTTACCAATTCTTGGACTACCTGCAATTATACCAGCTGCCTTTTTAAATAAGAAGGTAATTGTAGGTGCTAATTTATACAGGGTAGAAAACTATTCAACTTCCCCTAATACTTTTTTGTACTGGCTAATGAAAGCACCTGATTATTATAATCATATTTTATCATGTGCTAAAGGGTCCACAGTAAGGATGATTACAAAAGATGCTGTTGAAGGGTATGAATTTCTACTTCCTCCCCTCCCAGAACAACAAGCCATAGCAGAAGTCCTCTCCAGTTTAGATGATAAAATAGACCTCCTGCACCGCAACAACAAAACTCTGGAGGAAGTGATGAACACTTTTATGCGTCAATGGTTTTTGGCAGAGGCTGAAGGTGAATATAAAACCACACTAAAAATTGGTGATTGTTTGAAGAGTGTTTCTACAACACACAAATTCCCATCTACTGAAGTGGTTTTCTTAAACACCTCAGATATATTATTAGGAAGAGTCCTTGTGCATACTACTACACCTGTTAAAACTTTGCCGGGACAAGCAAAAAAAGCTATTGAAAAAGGTGACATCTTATTCAGTGAAATAAGACCTGCAAATGGTAGATGGGCTTTTGTTGACTTTGAAAGTACAAACTATGTAGTGTCCACCAAACTAATGGTTTTGAGAGGAACTGGAAAGGTGTCGACAGAATTGCTTTACTTTTATTTGACTCACAAACAGACAGTGGATTACCTACAAATGCTTGCAGAGTCTAGATCTGGGACATTTCCACAGATAACATATGATCAGCTTATTGATCTTGAAATTCATTTGCCAAATGAAGAAAGTCTGATAATGGCATCTACTATTGCTAAAGATACTTTGCAACAACTTTCTAGAAACAACAAGCAGATTGTAACACTTCAAAATTTAAGAGATACCCTGCTCCCTAAACTCATGAGTGGGCAAGTAAGCGTAAACATAAACTGATATGGAGCTACAAGAATTTATAGAAAAAACCATTAGTGATGTTACTAATGCTTTACACAACAGCAGTAAAAAAATGGCAAATGAAAATGTTGGAGAAGGTATACCACAAAACAACTCTATCAATATTACATTTGACATAGCTGTAACAGTTAATGATACAGAAGAACAAAAAGCAAGTGCTATTAGTGTGCTAGGGAACTTTGGGTTTGGTGGTAGTCTTAAATCCGGATCAGACAAACAAAATATGAGCAGGTTAAGTTTTGTGGTGCCTGTAAAAATAAAAACAAACTATTCATCAAGAGTAATGTAGTATTCCAAATATGACGCGCATTTTTGAAGATGACATAGAACAATGGATGGTGGAAGCCTTAAAAGATCAGGGCTTCACCTATATCTCTCCTGATAAGTTAGATCCTGATAAGTCAACTGACTTGCGGGTATCTTATCATGAAGTAGCTATTGAATCATACCTGGCTTCTGCATTACAGCGCATCAACCCGGGCTTATCATCTTCCATTTTATCACAAGCAGTTAAAGAAGTTTTAAGAATACCAAGCACTGGTGATCTAATAACAGCTAACCAAAACTTTCACAAACTGCTTACTGAAGGAGTTGATGTTACTTTTGTAGAAAAATCAGAAGAGAGAACTGTAAAAGCAAAACTGTTAGATGAGCACAACCCTGCCAATAACCACTGGTGTGTTACGCATCAAGTAACGGTGATAGAAAATGGTCAGCAGAAAAGACCTGATGTGATCATTTACCTGAATGGCTTACCTATCATTGTTATCGAGCTGAAAAATGCAACTGATCAAAATGCCACATTAGAAAAAGCATATCAGCAGCTGCAAACATACCACAAAGCCATCCCTACTCTTTTTACCTACAATTGCTTTGAACTTATTTCAGATGGTTTAGAAGCAAAGGTTGGCACCATCACCAGTGATATCTCCAGATTCATGAGCTGGAAATCGGCTGATGGAAAAACAATAGCATCCAACAGGATCAATGAACTTGGTGTAATGATGCAAGGTTTGCTCACACCTGAAGTTCTTACAGATATGATCTTAAACTTTGTGGTGTATGAAAAAACAACCATTGAAGATGCCAAAACAAAAATGGTGAGGATCATTACCATTAAAAAAATGGCCGCATACCACCAATACTATGCTGTAAAAAAAGCAATCATCTCTACTTCCAAAGCAAGTGCTGATGGTGGTAATAAAAAAGGTGGTGTAGTTTGGCACACACAAGGCTCCGGCAAATCGCTTTCCATGGTTTTCTTTACCGGTTTATTAGTAAAGCATCTCAACAACCCAACTATAATTGTTATTACTGATAGAAATGATCTGGATGATCAGCTGTTTGAAACCTTTGGTAATTGCAGCCAATTGTTAAGACAAGTACCTGTGCAGATTGACAGCCGTGCTCGGTTAATAGAAGAATTGAAAAACAGGCTCTCTGGTGGAGTGTTTTTCACTACTATACAAAAGTTTTTACCTGAAGATGGCAGCAACCAGTTTGATCAGCTTTCTGAAAGAAGAAATATTATTGTTATAGCTGATGAAGCACACCGAACCCAATATGGTTTTGAAGCCAAGATAAAGTTTGTAAAAGATAAAGATGGTAATGAGATAGGGACTGATATTGCCTACGGATTTGCCAAGCACATGCATGATGCATTACCAAATGCAACATTCATTGGTTTTACAGGTACTCCTGTAGAAACAACTGATAAAAACACACAAGCCGTTTTTGGAGAGTATGTGGATATCTATGATATTGAAAGAGCAGTAAAAGATGGTGCAACAGTACCGATCTATTATGACAACAGATTTGTAAAGTTGAAACTGGATGCATTGGTGTTAGATGGCATGGAAGAAGAACTTTCCCGAGCAGCTGAAGGCATGCCTGAATACATGGTTAAAGGAGCCATGGAAAAAGCAGTAAGGCAGGAAGCAATTGTTGGTCACCCGGATCGCCTGAAACTTATTGCACAAGATATTGTGACACACTTTGAAGATCGTGAAAAAACATTCACCGGAAAAGCACTGGTGGTAAGTATGACCAGAAGAGTTGCTGTTGCATTGTACAATGAAATTGTTGCAATAAGACCCGACTGGCACAAGGAAAATGATGAAGAAGGTGTTATTAAAGTGATCATGACAGGTAGCTCCAGTGATGATTCATTTTTACAACCCCACATCCGCAACAAAGAAAAAAGAACACTTATTGCCAACAGGTTAAAGGACACGAGTGATCCTTTAAAAATGGTAATTGTTGTGGATATGTGGTTAACTGGTTTTGATGCTCCTATTTTGCACACCCTGTATTTAGATAAGGACATGAGTGGTCATAACCTGATGCAAGCAATCGCAAGGGTAAACAGGGTATTTAGAGATAAGCCGGGTGGATTGATAGTAGACTATGTGCCTGTAACAGGTAATTTAAAAGCAGCACTAAAAACATACACCGAAAATAATGGTCAGGGTGCAATAACCCTTGACATAGCAGAAGCAGTAAATGTGATGCAAACAAAAATGGAAGTTGTGCAGCAGATGTATCATGGGTTTGAATACACTGAATATTTTACTGCTGAAACAATGCGGAAGCTCAATATCATTTTAGAAGCTGAAGATCATATCCTGTCATTAGATAATGGAAAGGAGAGGTACTTAAAAGAAGTAACCGCATTAAGCAAAGCATACGCACTGGCAAAATCAGAGCCTGAAGCTAAAGCAGCATCGGTAGAGATTGCATTTTTTCAAGCAGTAAGAGCCAGGTTAGCCAAGTTTGATACACAAGTGACAGGCCAACAACGCAAAGAGTTTGAAGACACCATAAAAGGTATGGTTGAAAGTGCTGTTGCATCAGATGGGATTGTAAACCTGCTTGATCAGGCAGGGCTGGATAAACCTGAAATATCTATTTTCAGTGAAGACTTCATGGATGAGATCCGCAACATGAAACAAAAGAATGTGGCTATTGAGTTATTGAAAAAACTATTAGCTGATCAGATCAAGATCCGGTTCAAAAGAAATATTGTGATCAACAAAACCTTTAGTGAAAGATTGCAGGATGCCATAAACAAATACAACTTAAAAAGTATCACAGCCCTTGAAATGATGGAGTTGTTGCTGGAAATAACCAGAGAAGTGAATACTGAAACTGAAAAAGGCAATAACCTAGGGCTTTCTCCTACCGAAAAGGCTTTTTATGATGCATTAAGCTGCAATAGAAGCGCAGTTGAGATGATGGGTGATGGTAAGCTGCTTGAAATAGCAAAAGAGCTTGTAAAGCGCGTTAAAGCATCCACCACTATTGATTGGACTGTTAGGCAGTCTGCAAAAGATAAAGTGAAACTGGAAGTAAAAAGGGTGTTGAGGTTTTACAAATACCCGCCTGATGATGAACCAAGAGCCACAGAAACAGTTTTAGAGCAAGCGGAAATGCATGCAGAGGAGCTTGTTTAATACTTGCTTTTTTAAAGAAGGTGCTATTATTTTAAAGAACAAGAAGTGATATGGTTGTATATCATGCTTTTACAAAATAATAATGAATTATTTTATTCATTTTAACATATTATATGAAAAAAAAGTTTCATATTTGTGATGTAAAAGACTACTTACCATGGCAAAAATCACTTTAAGAAGCAAGATAAAGAAACTACCAGAAAACATAGCTGCAGTTGATCTCAAAACTGCAGAAATCATGCCTACAGAAGGAAATATATACACTATCAGTAATTCAGATAAGATGTATGTGTCTTACGACAATTATTTATCCCTTAATCTGGATTGCTTGGGTGTTGTTTTGTCCAAAGGCATAAAACAAGTAGATCTTGGTATGCTGATCAGTATCTGTTCTAACCTCTTAACAAACGAAAACATCTGCCTACAGGCTAATAATGAGCCACACACTGCCGAATCAGTTTCAAGGATAATTGGCCAAACAGAACAAGCAGCCAAGAAAAAACTTAACAACCTAGTAAAAATGGATCTTTTGAACTATAGTTATGCAATAGTAGGTTATAAAAAAAGAAAGGTTTATAGAGTCAACCCACATCTTATGAAGAAGGGATTGAACATGAATGCACAACTTGCCCCCATGTTTAGTGATTTAACCAGTGGATCTATTTTAAAGGCGGCTTTAGAGAGCACCCATATTATCCCAACAGGTGAATTATAAACTTATAAAGTTTAAAGCAGTTTTTCCTATATTTGTCTCCCTACAAAAAGATGTTTTCTGTAGTATAGTTCTTAAAAATATTGCCGGAGACACCAATGCGACACCAAGCACTAACTGTCAGCATAGGTATCTCTACAAAGGGTTGGAAATAAGGAGAATTGACTGTAACAGGTCCGGGGGTTCGAATCCCTCTTTCTCCGCCAAGTGACTGTCTAAAGAAGTCCAAAAGCGTCTAAATCAATGGTTTAGGCGCTTTTTTGTTTTAGTTCTTTTCTTAAAATGTATCGGTTTGTCTATACTTTGGGTTTCTATCTGGGTTTCTTTTTTTAGAGGCCAAAAAAGAAACCAAGCAGTTAGACAGATTAAGACATAATAAGACTGAAAAACAAGCAATTACGCTAGCTTCTTTCGCCTTAGGGATGTAATTTTGTAATCACAAATGGGGGGCACAATTTTTAAAAATTGCGCCAAAATGGTTTCTAAAAAAGCTAACTTCTCGCTGGTCATTTACATCAGCAGAACAAAGACAAAACAGAACGGTGAAGTACCGGTTCTGATGAAAATCAACATCAATGGAGAACGTGCAGTTATGCAGCTCCAGCGAAGCATCTTTCCCGATCAATGGGACAATCAACGCAGCCGAGCAAGTGGTCGCTCTCATGCTGCGAATGAGTTTAACCAGTACATTGATTCGGTCGTCACCAGGGCTCGTCAGAAGTATTCCGAGCTCATCACCATGCACGATACGGTTACGCCACAAATGCTCAGAGATGCGATCCTAGGCGTTAATACCGCCAAGGCAAAGATGATCGTTGAAATTTGGGAAGATCACATTGACGGGCTTCGTAAGCTCATTGGCAAGGAAAGCACTTACGCTACTTGTCAGAAGTACACTGCGGCCAAGAATCACTTCCAAACTTTTTTGAAGCAGCGTTACAAGGTTGCTGATGTGCCTATCAAGGCCATTGACAATTACATGGTCACAGAGTTTGGATTGTACCTTAAAACGGAAAAGGGCTGCAATTACAACACGGCAAACAAGTTCCTTCAAAACCTTAAAAGGATAACCTACCGCTGCCTTCGTCATGGTTGGATTGTTAAGGATCCATTTGCCGGAATCAGCTTAAAGATGAAGGAAGTTGATCGCCCCTATCTCACAGAGGAAGAGCTTCAAAAGCTGATGGAGTTCAGCTCACCGTTTGACCGGTTAAATCGTGTGCGTGATTTTTTCATCTTCTCCTGTTTTACCGGTCTTGCTTATGCCGATGTGAAGAAACTCAAGCGATGCGAAATTGAAATCAACGAAGCCGGTTACTGGATAAAGACAAAGCGTAAAAAGACCGGTGGTCGTGCGAACATTCCACTATTGCCTGTTCCTGTGAAGATCATTAACAAGTATGTCGACTTGGATATGCTCCAGGATAATGATCCGATATTGCCTTTACTAAGCAATCAAAAAATGACTGCGTACATCAAGGAAATCGCAGACCTGTGCGGAATCACTAAGAACCTATCAGTCCATGTCGCTCGTCATACT
>JBKDKI010000005.1:0-3655 GCA_046345155.1 Sphingobacteriaceae bacterium | reverse complement strand
TTTCCTTTTAGTTCGAATTTACCTTGATTGCAAACATGAATACATTTGAACCATTTTTCTTTTGTAATTGCATCCAATTTCTTACATTAGAATTATCATAAAACATCAAAATAATACACATGCCTTTGGCAGCCAAATGCCTGCACGAAATTTTGTGGGCGCAAACTACCGCTACGGCTTTAATGGCAAGGAAAATGACAATGAGGTGAAGGGGGCAGGAAACCAGCAAGATTATGGAATGAGGATATATGACCCTCGTTTGGGTAAGTTTCTTTCGGTTGACCCTATAACTCAACAATATCCTGAGTTAACGCCATATCAATTTGCTAGTAATAGGCCTATTGATGGAATTGACCAAGACGGATTAGAGTATGCTACATTCACAATTATATTACATAAAAACAAAGTTGCTGCTATAAAAGTGACCACTGACTATGAACTTAAGCAAAAGGGTAGTAAAGGGCCTGGAGTTCAATATAATTATCTTTCTGTTGATGATAATGGTAAAACTACATCTGTAGGAGAATCGAAATTTGTTAAGAATAACATCTATGGAATTTATGCTGGTTCAGAAAATCCAAAACTTCCAAAATTGGGCGGCTCAGCGGATGTTGTTTATGATGACTATAGTTTGGCCCCTATTGATGAAGTTGATGCAGTTGCTAAAAAACACGATTTAGCATATGATAAACAAAATATTGTTGGATTTGATGGGGTAATGAGCGATGCTTCAACTAAAGCTAACCTAGAGGCGGCAAATGAGGCAGGTGATGTAATGTCAAGATATCAGGCAGCCAACAAAAAAGGAGATGTTGCGGTTGATAAAGTAAGCGGAAAACCAATTACGCAGTCAGAATTTGAAGGAGCAATGAAGATTCATGATGGTTTCAAAGCTGCCGAAGTAGTTAAAGATATAAAAAGAGCAAGTAAGAAAGCTTCAGAAAATGGACAAAAAATTGAGCAAAAAGGTATTGGACCAAAATATTAAGTTCAGACCAAGCTAAAAATTGGGAGCACTATTTTGCCTTAAAGAGGAAAGAAGTTATCTTTAGAATTTGAATAGACATTACTTATAAGAGCTAATAGAGAAAGAATGAAAAAAACTTTTATTTACATTTTAATTGTTATTTTACTTGGGTATTTCAGTTGGGTAGGATTCTTATGGAAATTTTTCAATTCTGGGATTGCAGGAAGTTATCCTCATGCTGAGGCTTGGACATTGAACATTACTGAGGAAAAGTTAATAGAGGCAATTATTAAAGTTAGGAGTGAACATCCTGAAATGGTAGATAGTGAAAACGTTAACATAATTCAAGATAATGGATTTAAGCACATTGTTTTTTATTATAAAGATTCCAATGAGAGGGTTCAAACATGGGTTCGCTCAAATGAGGACGCTAACTTTACAACGATTGCTCTCATTTCAATTTCCAAAGTGGACAATGCAAAAAACGAGACTTCCAATTTTTCGATAGACAGAAAAGAAATTAATAAGGATTTTGGCTATTTCGAAAATAGGACAGAAATTAATAAATTCGAAAAGAAAATCTTAACCTTAATTAAAGACAAAGCTCTTAATCATTAGGCTAAAATAATTCCTTATTTCAAAAATCAACCAAGGTCATCATTATTGGTTTTTTATTGGGTGAAACTATAACGAAAATCTAGGAAGGTGGGATTATTGAGAAATGCTCGACCTTAAATAAATAGGTGTATAGGAGATGGTTATATTGTCCCGCTCACGCGGATTTGCAATCCGTGTTTCCTAAATTTCTTTTTCACTATTTAAGATATTTTTACTTCAGGAATTACATCTACAATATCCAATAAACTTTCCATATCTGCATAATTCCTTGGACTACTAAATAACTATTCTTCTGCTTTAATCACTATTCCGTCCTGCACTGGATTTTGATGAATGTAATTTAGTTTTTCGTAAATAAAATTATTGCTAAAAAGTTACTTTGCATGATATCCATGTTACGCATCCTCTGATCGAGTCGAGCTTTAATCTTTGATCATATATTCTTGGCGAATATCCCATTTACTTTGTTTTTATAGTTTAATAAATTTAATCTACAAAAAACAAAAAAGCAAGGCTCTAAACCTTGCCTATTGTGCTATATGTTTCAATGCAACAGCAGCAAAACTATCCAAAGCAAATTCTTCTATTAGTTTTAGAGCTTATGTTGCAATTGATTTTCTGGGAAGTGTTGAGAAGGGTTCAAACGTAGGTTTATATTCAGAATTTAGCCCGGATATTATTTTAATCCTTCTTAAAAAAATACAAATATTTTAAATTATCATTTGGCAACATGTTTTGTAGAATTAAATTTCTTTCTTTAAAATAGATTATTTTGAATTCCATTTGTTCCTTTTTTGTCTTTATTATTATTATCGTATCCTTAATTATATTATATTTTCCTGATTGTGAGTAATCTCCGAAGTCTGAAAAAAAATTACCTTTTTTAGAAAAGCAAAAAAAACTAGTAAAATTAATCTTATGAACATCATTAAAATATGTCTTTAAAACTGAATCTGCTTTGTAATAATACCATTTTCCATTTATTTTCTTTACTTGTGAGTTAGCTATTTTTAAATTTAAAAGAAATATTATTATCAAGATATTTTTGGATTTTTTCATTACTCAATTTTATTTATTGTTTTTTGTTCTAAAAATACGGGATTTAATTTTGTATCAGTTTCAATTTCATTAACAGTCTGTCTTCTTTGGTCATTTGTAACATTAGTTCCATCGCTATCACTCGATTGTAACATTAAATTATCACTTGGCAAAGATTTAGGTCCTGTCGGGTCTGGAGAATTTTTAGCTGTTTTCGCATGTTTTAATCCCAAAGCATGACCTAGTTCATGTGCGCCAGTCTTTTTAATTGCGCCAGCATGCTCCTTATTTACCAGAACTTGTACTCTATTCTTTTGAGTTTCCCCAATACCCTCCATTGTTTTTCCAATCACATCTTTAACGCTACTTGACACCTTATCGACTATTTCAAGCATTAAATGTTTTGCTGGATTAACTGATGGGTTTTCATATTTATTGGTGTAATCATCTATCTCTCCAAAAGTTAAATTTACATTAAATATGTATTCTGTATTCGAAGCTTCATCGAATCCAGAAAAAGAAGTCTCTATTTGATTTTTTATGTCAAATGCAACTCCTACAACTACATCTGCTTGATGTTTAGAGGTATTTATTACTTGCATTTCAATAGTGACAAAAACTTTTGTTTTTCCGCTATTTTCTATTTTTGTACATACAGATGCTTCTAGACCATCCAAATCTATTGATGCTAAAGGTGAATTACTTGCAAATTGATAAGGGGTCAACATTGGGTAGGATTTCGTTAAAGGATCAACAGATAAAAACTTACCTAATCTCGGATCATAAATCCTCATTCCATAATCTTGTTGATTCCCTACCCCTTTTACTTCATTATCATTTTCCTTGCCATTGAAGCCGTAGCGGTAGTTTGCGGAGTTATATAGGCGCCCTGGCATTTGGCTGCCAAAGGCATGTGTATTATTTTGATGTTTTATGATAATTCTAATGTAAGAAATTGGATGCAATTACAAAAGAAAAATGGTTCAAATGTATTCATGTTTGCAATCAAGGTAAATTCGAACTAAAAGGAAA
>JBKDKI010000004.1:0-6542 GCA_046345155.1 Sphingobacteriaceae bacterium | reverse complement strand
TGCTCATCTTTTTGAAACATTGAACGAAGCAAGAGATATTACAGATGAATTTGTTTACGATTATAATTATCACAGACCCCATGATAGTTTAGGAGGATTATCACCGGTAATGTTCAAACAAAAAAATCAAATTTTACAGGAGCCTCCTCCGGAGGAGGCTCCTGTAATGCTTAATCTTAGCGCTAATAAATTAAATAAAAAGTCTACTTTTGTATAGTCCAATTAAGGGAGGGTTACAGTAAGAGCAAAGATTGAGCTTCGGAATGCTAGATTGTTTCATTCATATTTTTTATTTGTCTAACAACCAATGCAGACAAGTTCCGCATCGTGAAATTATTTTGCTGCTCACTAAACAATGTATCTTCGATAAAAACATTTGCAAGTATAGATACAGGAAGCTTCGAAAGCCGCACTGGGCATATTCGCCAAACGTTACAGTTAATGCGCCAAGACAGATATGAAGCCTACCATTACGATTACAATTCCTCCTTGACAACCATATTTAACTTAAAGATACTGTCCTTGCGCAGAAAGGTTACCTCGACATCTTTACCGACATTATCATAAAAATCCTTTATCATCTTTTCAGAATTAGTCTTGACCGGCTCTCCGTCAAAATGAGTAATAATATCGCCAGACATAATTCCTGTCTTATCGACTTGTGAAGTTGAATAAAATGAGTTGACAATAAATCCATTGCAAATATCTGTTCTATCAACAAAGCCGACACCAATAGTTCTAAACTTCATTCTTTTTTTGTAATCCGCGTTAGGCTTTAAATACAGTTCCTTATTAACAAAATCAATTACGACATCGAAATGTTCCAATGAACGGTTTCCCAAAAGACCAATGTATTCTCCGCCAGACAAAACTCCGGACAAATCTTTAGAACATTCTATTGTTGGGTCAATCAGCTCAAATTCATTAATCTTGATACTTTTTCCACGAAACGCAAAGCCAACGGATTTTCTTTTTTCAGTTAATCCCCAATCCACTCCGAACTCAACTTTTTTATTCGCAATAGTATCAATTTGATATTTCCTTACCGTTTCTCCAGTAAAATATATGCTTCCGCCGTAACCCAAATCAAGAAGATACTCCCCTGATACCGTTAAGTTGTTGCTCACTTTAACATCCATATTAACAAAAAACATATTGTTACGAAATATCAAGGGTATCTTCGTGTATCCATCCTCATTCGCAATCCCACCGTCTTTCATTAACTTTAACTTTGTGTTTATATAATCAATTTCGAGTGAATAATCCTTTAGCAAATCCCAGCCGACAATTCCATCGCATTGTTTTCCAAAAGTTGGTTTAGCGTTGATTATTTGAGTACGGTCAAGCGTAAAATAATTTCCATCGATAGCAAACTTTAACATTAAATGTCCCGCGCTTCCTAAGTTATCGGGGTTAAAGTAATTATAACCAAGGCTGGGTCGACTGTTGTATGTGCTATCTAAATATAAACCGAAAGCCCCAGTATCAAACATTATATTTCCATTAATACTATCATTTATAACAGACTTAATATAAATGTTACGCTCATAGCTAAATGGTATTTCAATTTGTTCTTTACTGCAAGAAAAGTTTATTAATGCAATGGCAATTCCGTAGACAGATTTTTTCATATGTATTTTGTTATGTGATTTAAAGTTAATTCAATAGTATTTTAATCATTTTTTTAAACAGGTTAAGAGTTTGCAAATTTTCATATTCTTCATTCGGCTTCTTTCAATCATTGAGAGTCTATTTCTACTCCCCATGCACTTTGTGTTAAGGTTGCTTGTAAGTTGTTGTTCCCGTCTATGGTTCTTGTACTTTTTTTACCACCACCCTCATTATTACTAGGACTTACACCGCTCCAACTTCCTAAATGATGTTCATTTTGGGAATTGTTCCATATCAACTCCTATTTCACTTATTATAGCTATCACACTATATTTACCCGGCGTAAGCGTAATACATTAAGTTTTCATCTTTACCAATACGAGCGGCTTAAAGATAAAAGGTCCCATCATTGGCGCACTGGCAATTTCACCAGAAGCCATCGTTCAAATCAAATCTGACATTTACGATGTTATTGTATCTGGAGCCGAAGGTATAACTTATATTAAATCCAAAACTCAGCATATAATCTGTTTTTAATTCAATTTGATCCAACAGGATCTCATTGACACTTGCTTCCTTTTTTCTGATATGGAACTGATCATTGACAATGCTCAGATCGCCCCAAAAACCTATTCTTAATCCCTTCGCCGGATTAAAACTGATGGAGGGGTAGACCGAAGTGCTGTAGTTTTTTCGCTGATTAAGATAGTGCCATCCTACTGCAGCCAGATTGATGGTGCCCCATTTTTCAATCTGCACCAATTGTATTACAAAAGCATGTGGATAGAGCCATTCGCTGTTCAGATTGTAGATGGTTGTTTCATCATATTTTTGAAATCGTACACCGGCACGGTAAATCAACCGGAGTTGCCTGCGCGATGCTTCCTTATAATCAAATAGATTGTATTCCACGGCGGGGAAATAACTGAAACTGTTGCTGAGGTTCTGTTGTGTGGACTGGAAAAACGTGGCGAATTGTCCAACCGCCAGATGTTTTCCGGCGGTGAAGGCAAGAAAGTGATATCCTCCTGTACGGCTTTGATGTCCGGCGACGTTAGTGCTGTCATCAATTTTAAATTTCTGGTTGTTGATGCCATAGGATAATCCGGTTTCCGTTCTGGTATTTTCTGTTGTCCGGTTGATGATGAAGCCATAGCGCATATTCAAATTACGCTGATTGGAATTGGCTTCACCGTTCAGCTGCGAATCAAAGGTTAGCGTCCAGAAATTCCAGTTATCTTTTATTCGTTCCTTGCTAACCGCATCACCGGCAACGTTGATTTTATATTCTATCTGATGAATGAGGTCAGTATGTACCAGGTACTTCAGTAAACCTTTTTTCATCAAGTTGAGAATGCCGTCTCTGTTTTCCGCATCTGCTGCATTGGGCAATGCCTTAAATGTTAATGTGTCGTTTTTGCCTAGAAAACGATTTTGTCCGATTAGAAACAGTTTATATTCCCGGGCGCCATTTCCTACAATATTTTCGGTCAGCAAAGAATAGATGTCAGCGAGGGCGCGGTCGCGGACAAAATTCACATAACTGATTTCCTGTAAGAAAAACGTCTGATCACAGACGTCACAATCTAGGAAAAATGCAGGTAACTGCTCCCTGCTGAACTGTTTGTCATCCTGTGAAAAGGAGGTCTTCGTGATTAGCAGCAGGAATATCAACGTGCCGTGGAGTTTCATACCTCACGATTGGCTATGAATCTGTCAATGGAATATTTTCCCGGCCCCGTGATGAATAGTGCAAGGTAAAGGAGCAGATACATTAGGGGATGCTCCCGGTCTGCAAAAGAATCCTCTCCGTGTACCATGAATACAATAACGAACATGCAGATGATCAGCGGAATCAGGGCCGGACGGGTAAGTATACCAAATACCACCAGAACGGTACAAAACAATTCTGCAAATACAGTAAGCCCCTTTGATACTGCCGGGCCCACGTGAAACGGGTCGGGCCACTCACCATTTCCGTCGGCGAAATCGTCAAACTTTGCCCATCCGTGGAGCGCCATGAGTCCGCATACCAGTCGGATGATTAGTAATCCAAGATCTGTGCCTAGGCTACGCGAAGAGAATAGGCCGGCCAGGTAACGGCTAATGGCGCTGGCTGAAATAGCTTGTTTTTTTGCTGTTGTATTCTTGATATATTATTTTTTAGATTAGACTTCGTACATTCGTTTGTCACGGATTCCTTACCTTTGCCCGGCGGGCTGGCAGCGGTTGGATACGCTGATCAGCCCTGATAAAGAATAAGTATACCGTATAAGCTGGTCATGTTTTTCTGCCGGACATTTTTAGAATCTGTGTTTAGTTTTATCAATTACTGTTCCGTTTTCAAAATTACGCCGCCAAAGCGCCCCTGCAGGTTAAGTCACGGCTAATTAACCTTAATTAAGGTTAAATGCTTTTTATTTTGAAGGGCCGAGTATAAATTTGAGTTGTTGAAAGAAAGAAAGATTTTACGCGGCATTGGCATTCTGATGATCATCAGTGAGCTCATGCTATCTGTTTTTGTTTTTAAATGGCTGTATGTCGAATATAGGGGGGCCGGCGATGCGTTGAATAAAAGCGTGGAGCAGGAATTTGCTAGATCCGAACAACAGTTTGTGGATTCGGTGCTGGTCAACAATGTGATTATTCCTATAGTTAGCAGGAATGATAGTCTCAAAAGGAAAATGCAGTTCAGGCAGTCGGGCAGTGAAACAAATTCAGAAACCGTCGAACAGGATGCAGTACGCGAATCCTGTGACGGAAACGAAGGCGACTCGGTCAGTGTGAGCGGCATGGAAATCGATACAAGGCTCTCACATTTATCTGAAAACATTGCAATGTTCGGTGCTGATAGTGCGCTTTCCGCTGATTTACGACAAAGAATACTGATGAAAGGGACCGAGCTGTTCTTAAACGAGGTGTGCGATATTGAGGATACCAGTGGTTGTTTCACCAAGCATTTCATTTTTCAGTCAGATACCTTGCTTTTCAGAAAATTACTTTCGCTTAATCTTGCACAATTGGGATTAAATACCTCGATCCAACTGAAAGATGGGAACAGGTCATCTGCTGCGGGGCCTTCAGCTTTATCCTTTAAGAGCCTGGTACTCGGAAAATCGGTAGATGTTCAGATTAATGGAATAGAGTTATTAATGGTCCGGTCGATATCTTCACAACTATTTTTTATAATTGTGCTGCTATTATTGACCGGCATTTCATTCTGGGTTGCTTTCAGGAATATGAAGAATCAGATGCAGCTCAATATGCTCAAGAACGAATTTATCAGTAACATCACCCATGAACTGAAAACCCCGGTCAGCATTGTGAAACTGGCCGTTGAGGCGCTCAATAATCTCGACCTGCAAAAGGACAAGCGCAAAATGAAAGAATATCTTGAAATCTCCTGCATTGAAATAAACAGACTTGAATTGTTGATAGATAAGGTGATGAGTACTTCAAGTTTGGAAACTGACAAGCAGTTGATAAGGCGGGAGCCCCTTGATTTAAAAGTGTTGCTGGAACACTTACTGAGCAGCTCTGAAATCTGGTTCTTACATCACGATGCCGGGGTAATACTGAACGCCCCAGAAGATAGTTATCCGCTGTATGTGGATGCATTGCATGTGGAAGGCATTTTCAAGAACCTCCTGGATAATAGCTTCAAGTATGCAAACCGGGCTGTTCAAGTTAACATATCACTTGTGCAGGATGAAGACCGGATTATGGTAACGGTTTCAGACAATGGTCCGGGAATTCCGGATGAATACCTGAACAGGGTTTTCGATAAATTTTTCCGCATCCCCACGGGAGACAAACATAACATTAAGGGATATGGCCTCGGTTTAAGTTATGCAGCACTGGTGATGCGCCAACATGGAGGAACGATGGAGGTCAGGAACAATAAACCGGGTCACGGCTGCACCTTTACGCTCCAATTTCCCAAATTGATGTCGGTATGAGAAAGAGGATTTTGTACGTTGAGGACGAACCATTTTTGAGCAGACTGGTAGTAGATATGCTGGAGGGACATGATTATGACGTCCTGTTGAATCCGGATGGAAGCAAAGTGCTGGAGAGCTTTGATCAGTTTCATCCGGATCTGTGCATACTGGACATTATGCTTCCCAATATAGATGGCCTGGAGCTGGGCAGAATACTCAGGAAAAAGAATCCCTATGTTCCGATTATTTTCTTAACAGCGAAATCGCAGTCGGATGACGTCGTGAAGGGGTTCGAATCAGGCGGTGATGATTACATTAAGAAGCCCTTCAGTATGGATGAGTTGATAGCGCGTATCAATTACCAGCTTAGAATGGCCGAGTCCATTGGTGTAGAAAAAACGTTTACATTGCGTGAAATCAGAATGGCTGATTTTGTCTTTTATCCCGAAAAGTACGAATTACACATCCGCAGTAAAATCATAAAGCTCTCTTATAAGGAATGCCAAATACTATCGATATTTCTTTCTGCTCCCAAAACCATCATCGACAGAAAATCACTGTTAATAACGGTCTGGGGCGATGACTCCTATTACAATTCGCGGACGCTGGATGTATATGTGCGAAAAATCCGGGAGTATTTTTCCGATTTGGATGCTGTGCAAATACAAACGCTCAAAGGGAAAGGATATACATTCATCGTTCCCTGAATTCGGGAAATCCTCTCCAAGCCTGATTACTATGTAAAACTTGGTCTGGGTTTTAATCTTCAAAATTTTCATGAAACAAGAGCAAATAATAAAAAAAACGAGAAAGTAGAAGGTAGTAACTAAAAACCTTTCTCTCTTTTATTTTAAACCCAGATTACGCATTAGAAAATCTATTACGAGCTGAAACCTCTTCAAAACAGAACGCTTTGCCACTTTTTCTCCTTCATCATAGTGGTTACTATGCTTCAGTCAAAAAAGTGTCTGTTTTATTAAGCTTTCAACT
>JBKDKI010000003.1:0-67188 GCA_046345155.1 Sphingobacteriaceae bacterium | reverse complement strand
GTGCCAAGACGTTCAAGATGAAATTTGGCCACCACGGCGCGAACCACCCCGTGAAAGACCTCGACTCAGGGCGCGTGTCCATCACCAGCCAAAACCACGGTTTTGCGGTGGACGAAAAGTCCTTGCCCGCCAACCTGCGTGCGACGCACGTGTCGTTGTTTGATGGCACGCTGCAAGGCCTGGCCCGCACAGACAAACCCGCGTTCTGTTTCCAGGGTCACCCCGAAGCATCGCCCGGCCCGCACGACATTGCTTACCTCTTTGACCGCTTCATCAACCTGATGGAGACAAAATAATGCCTAAGCGCACCGACCTCAAAAGCATCCTCATCATTGGCGCCGGCCCGATCATCATTGGTCAGGCTTGCGAGTTCGATTATTCAGGTTCACAAGCTGCAAAAAGCTTACGTGAAGAGGGAATTGAAGTGACCTTGATCAACAGTAATCCTGCAACCATTATGACCGATAAGGTTACCGCAGATCATGTTTACTTGCTTCCATTAGAAGTAAAATCAATTGTTCGTATTTTAAATGAGCGCAAAATTGATGCGGTATTACCTACCATGGGTGGTCAAACTGCTTTGAATTTAGCCATGAAGTGTGAAGACCTTGGCGTTTGGAAAAAACACAATGTGCGCATGATAGGTGTTGATACAGAGGCGATCAAAGTAACTGAAGATCGTGATCTGTTCCGTATTCGCATGAATGAGATCGATGTGCCAATGGCGCCAAGTAAAATTGCGAAATCGTTCTTAGAAGGAAAATCAATTGCACAGGAATTTGGTTTCCCGTTGGTTATTCGTCCGTCGTTTACCCTTGGTGGTAGCGGTGGATCAGTTGTATATGAAAAAGAACAATTTGATACCTTATTGAATCGTGGTTTACAAACGTCTCCAATTCATGAAGTGTTGATCGATAAAGCGGTATTAGGCTGGAAAGAATACGAGTTGGAATTATTGCGTGATAAGAATGATAACGTTGCCATCATTTGTTCGATCGAAAATTTTGATCCAATGGGTGTGCATACCGGAGATAGTATTACTGTAGCACCGGCCATGACCTTAAGCGACAGTACGTATCAAAAAATGCGTACCATGGCCATTAAAATGATGCGCAGTATTGGTAATTTCTCGGGTGGATGTAACGTTCAGTTCGCGGTAAGCAATGATGATAAAGAAGATATCATTGCTATTGAGATCAACCCACGTGTGTCGCGTTCATCTGCGCTAGCAAGTAAAGCAACCGGTTATCCGATCGCGCGTATTGCCAGTAAATTAGCCATCGGTTATCAATTAGATGAGTTGATCAATCAGATCACCAAATCAACCTCAGCATATTTTGAACCAACCTTAGATTATGTGATCGTTAAGATCCCACGTTGGAACTTTGATAAGTTCAAAGGCAGTAACCGCGAATTAGGTTTTCAAATGAAATCGGTTGGTGAGGTAATGGGTATTGGAAGAAGTTTCCAAGAGGCTTTACAAAAAGCATGTCAGAGTTTAGAGATCAAACGTAACGGATTAGGTGCAGATGGAAAAGAGATCACGAATCAGGCTGAATTATTAAAAGCATTAGAGCGTCCGAGCTGGAATCGTTTATTCATGATCTATGATGCCATGAAATTGGGTATCTCTATCAAAACCATTCAAAAGCTCACACGCATTGATATGTGGTTCCTTCAACAAATTGAAGAGATGATCGCATTGGAAAATGAAATTTCAAAACATAAGTTGAGCAACATCTCAAAAGATCTGTTGTATGAAGCTAAACAAAAAGGTTATGCTGATCGTCAGGTTGCGCATTTATTAGATTGTTTGGAAAGTGAAGTTTATAACAAGCGAAATGAATTTGGCATTAAGCGTGTATTTAAATTAGTAGATACCTGTGCAGCTGAATTTGAAGCGAAAACGCCTTACTACTACTCTACCTTTGAAGATGAAAATGAGAGTGTACGTTCAGATAAAAAGAAAGTGGTGATCTTGGGAAGCGGTCCAAACCGTATCGGACAAGGTATTGAGTTTGATTACAGTTGTGTGCACGGTGTATTGGCTGCAAAAGAATTAGGTTATGAAACGATCATGATCAATTGTAATCCGGAAACTGTTTCAACCGATTTTTCTACTGCCGATAAATTATATTTTGAACCGGTTTTCTGGGAGCATATTTACGACATCATTCAACATGAAAAACCGGAAGGGGTTATTGTTCAATTAGGCGGACAAACAGCATTGAAATTAGCAGAGAAGTTAGATCGTTACGGTATCAAGATCATTGGAACAGATTTTAAATCGTTAGACCTTGCAGAAGACAGAGGAAGTTTCTCAACCTTATTAAAAGATAATAATATTCCTTATCCGAAATTTGGTGTGATCCAAGATGCGGAAGAAGCTATTTCGTTATCAAAAGAATTAGGTTTCCCGTTATTGGTTCGTCCGAGTTACGTATTAGGTGGTCAAAGCATGAAGATCGTTATAAACGAAGAAGAATTAGAACAACACGTAGTTAAATTATTGAACGATCTGCCGGATAACAAAGTATTATTGGATCATTTTTTAGAAGGAGCCATTGAAGCAGAGGCTGATGCTATTTGTGATGGAAAAGATGTTTACATTGTTGGTATCATGGAGCACATTGAGCCAGCAGGTATTCATAGTGGTGATAGCTACGCGGTGTTACCTCCATTTGATCTGAGCGAGAATGTGATCAAGCAAATTGAACAACATACAAAAACCATTGCGGTTGCTTTAAAAACAGTTGGATTGATAAACATTCAGTTTGCCGTGAAGGATGAAGTGGTTTATATTATTGAAGCGAATCCGCGTGCAAGCCGTACCGTACCTTTTATTGCAAAAGCTTACGATGAGCCTTATGTGAATTATGCAACCAAAGTAATGCTCGGTGCTAAAGTAAAAGATTTCAAATTTGCACCAAAGAAAAAAGGATACGCTATCAAAATTCCGGTATTCAGCTATGAGAAATTCCCTGAGGTACAAAAGGAATTAGGTCCTGAAATGAAATCAACAGGTGAAGCAATTTACTTTATTGAAGATCTGTTTGATGAGTATTTCCAGAACATTTACAGCGAACGTAATTTATACTTAAGTAAATAATATGAAGCTTCGTTTTTTCATATTATTCTTTTTTGTTCTTACGTTTTGTAATTCGCAAACCGATCAGGTAATGCCTTCACTGGATGGAGTGCTGATACATGGTGAACTTTACGAAAGCAAAAACCCGAATGGAAAGGTGATGTTACTTTGTCACCAGGCGAAGTACAGCAAAGGAGAGTATAAAGAAACTGCACCAAAATTCAATAAATTGGGTTATACCTGTTTAGCCATCGATCAGCGATCGGGTGAAGCGGTTAACGACGATGTGAATTTAACGGCTCGCAATGCAAAGGATCAGGGATTACCAACTGAATTTGAAAACGCCGAGCAGGATATTAAAGCTGCATTGTATTTTTTATTTGAAAAATACGGCAAAAAAATAATCTTAGTTGGCAGTTCGTATTCATCATCATTGATCTTAAAAATAGCTTCAGAAGAAAAAGACAAAGTTGAGATGGTTGTTTCGTTTAGTCCGGGTGAATATTTTAAAGATGATAAGATCATTAATAAAAGTCTGCAAAAACTAGAAACGCCTGTATTTATTACTTGCTCGCAAGAAGAGATCAAAAATACCACCGCTTTGTTGGATGGTGTAGATAACAAAAAAATGGTTTTCTTTAAACCTGCTAAGGAAGGGAAGCACGGCTCAAAAGCTTTATGGGAAAACAATAGCAATAATAAAGAATACTGGAAAGCATTAACTGAATTTTTAAAACCAAGTAAATAATATGAAATACGCATTGGCAATAGTTGCTGCAATTATTTTAGTGAATTGCAAAACAAAAAAAGAAACCACTAAAGAAGCTCCGAAAGAAGCTCCTAAACCAGTAGTTGTGAAGTTCAACCCAACAGAAAGAGAATTAGCAGTGGCTCAAAAAACGTGGCCAACTGCTACATTAGCAGAATTAAAAGAAGGAAATACCATTTACCGTGAAAAATGTTCGAAATGTCATGAGAATTTTGAGATCACCAAATTCAGTGAGAAAAAATGGAAGCATGAGATCGATGACATGTCGCCAAAGGCTGAGCTAACAGCAGCTGAAAAAGATAAATTAACGAAGTTTATTTTATCATACAGAGAGGCGAATACAGTTAGTACAAACTAGTACTAACCAAAGCAATCGTATAATCCTGCAAAAATAACAAGTAAACCGGCTGATGTAAATCCATACATTACCCAGGCAAAGGATGTATTGGCATAAAAGTTAGAAACCGTCATGATAAAACCGATCAGCAATAGAATTGAACCGGTTAAAATGATCATGGCGCCTCTTTTACGTTTATTGGCGTAATGTATCAGTTTTAATTGTTTTACGATCTCTTCGGAGGTAATATGATCGTTTGATTCCTTGATCAACATTTCCTGAATATCAGAAAAGGTTTTATGTTGTTCGTACCATAGCTTTGCCTTTTGGTACAATTGCTCATATTTTTCTTCTTTGATCATATTAAACTTTAGTTAACACAATTTAGAAAAATACGCTTTGTTAAAAAATGATTTTTATCACTTTTAAAAGTAGTTGGTCTATTTTATACGCTCTTTGCTTGCTTCGATATGTGCAATGGCTTTATTAAAGAACTGATAGCGCTGCTTGTCATTAGAGCCACTGATCAGTATAGATTTCTTTATGAGGTTTTTCATCCATGAATCTATCTCACCACAAAAGGTTTGATTAGCGGTGGATAATGAATTAATGGTATTAAAAGAAATGAAGCTGTAGTTTGATTCATTAATATTCACATGAATACAATTAGTTCCAATTGTTACCTCGCTATTATATAATTGAAAAGATCCGCCACTATTTCCTTTTTTTTCTGTTTCGGCATACACACTCAAATTATCAACCATCAGCTTTAATTCATCCAGTATTTCATGAGCGGCTTCCTTGTTTTTAAACATACCAAGATCCCAATAATATTCTATTTGCCTAACAGTAGTTAAAATGGTGTCAACTGTCCATATTTCTTTACTGGGCACCTTCATGTATTCATCATGAACTTGCTGAGCCAATTCTAAAACATGATTAGGGATAATATCGTAACTGAATTTTTTTGCTTGGTAATCTTGCAAATTCACAACACTTCTTAACCAATAGAACACTTTGAACGATGCCAGTTTTTTTGAGAATAAGGAATGAAAAATAGGCACTTCTTCTGCGGCATAGATCAAACCATTTTTTTCGAATTTACCAACGTTGATCAAATGTTTGGTTAAGTGTTGCAAGTAGCGTTCAAAATTTGAAATAGAATCATTAAGCGTTAAGTATCCGAAGGTTGCGTAATCACCTTTATGAGAAAACAAAGAATCGATTGAAATTGGATACTTCTTGCAGATCACATAGATCTCTTCTAAACTAAAATCTGTTTCGCCGCGCAAACGCCTGTAAACACTATCCGTACTTACACCTAAAATATCTGCAATTTCATCAACCAATGATACATTAGGCGGTACTAATTCTTTTAGTGTTTTAACAAACACTTCTTGTATACCCGCTTTTAACTTTTTATTGCTCATTTTTATTAGGAAAATTTCATATTAAACCTACATGATAATTGCGAAAAATGCAAATTAATATAAGGTGGAATTTATTTCTGCAAAAACCTTGTTGGCAAACCCTTCTATTGAAAATTTAAATCAAATTTCATTTAAAAAAAGAAGTTAAAACATGTAATTCAATTGGCAAAAACGATGCTGTAATAAGAATTTTACAGTATAAAAAATGTAGCAATGGAGAATTCAGGAACAGAAACAATTAGTATTTGCGGTTACAATTTAAACGTATCAACCATTAAAAAAGCGTTATTTAGTATTGATGACCTCAACCATCAAATAAAACAATTTTCAATAAGATCACTCCCATTAAAAAAGCATCGTGAGCAATTGTGTATTTATATTGAAGTTTGCAGTAAACATTTAAGTGAAAGTTTGAATGAAAACCAATTAGTTTACGAATTCATTCATGCACTTAAAAAAGAAGGCCAATATTACAGAGAGTTCTTTAAAAACCTTGATCAGGAACTTTTCCCAGAAATAAAACTGATCTACAAACCAATAAGCAGCCTATGATCAGGCATTCCAATTGATCAGATCCTGACCGATATCTTTACGGTAATATTTTTTATCGTAATTTACTTGTTGCGCCGCTGTCATACTTTTGTTGACAGCACCTTGAATATTATTACTGAAGGAAGTGATCGCAAAAACCCTTCCGCCACTTGTAAGCACTTCATTGTCTTTTAAAATGGTACCCGAATGAAAAACCTGCGATTCTTTTATTCCTTCTAAGCCCTTCACCAATTTGCCTTTCTCATAATCCTCCGGATAACCACCACTAACCAACACAACTGTTGTTGCTGTTTCATCTATCACCTCGAATGTTTTTTCATGAAGCTTTTGTTTTCCAACTCCTTCTAACAGATCCAACAGATCGGATTTGATACGAGGAATCACCACTTCAGTTTCAGGGTCGCCCATGCGGCAATTGTATTCAATCACCATTGGTTCACCATCACAATTCATCAAACCAATAAAAATAAATCCACGGTAATCGATCCCTTCACTTCGTAAACCATTAATTGTTGGGATAACAACTTTCTCCTCCACTTTTTTAATGAAATCCTTATCTGCAAAAGGAACAGGACTCACAGCTCCCATACCACCCGTATTTAAGCCTGTATCACCTTCGCCAATTCGTTTGTAATCTTTTGCCGCAGGAAGTATCTTATAACTTTTTCCATCTGTTAAAACAAAAACCGATAATTCAATGCCATGTAAAAACTCTTCGATAACAACTGTAGCGCTGGCATTTCCAAATTTTGCATCCAACAACATGTTCTTTAATTCTGCCTTTGCTTCGTTAAGATCAGAAAGTATCAATACACCTTTTCCGGCCGCTAAGCCATCTGCCTTTAAAACATAAGGTGGCTTTAATGTTTCAAGGAATTGATAACCTTCTTCTAAATTATCTTTTGTGAAACTCTTGTAACGCGCCGTAGGGATATTATATTTTTCCATCAAACGCTTACTAAAATCCTTACTCCCTTCGATCAATGCGCCATCTTTTTTCGGACCAATAACAGCAACATCTTTAAGTACCTCATCATTTAAAAAGAAATCATGGATACCATTCACCAACGGGTCTTCAGGACCAACCAACACCAAGTCAATTCCTTTTTCCCATACCAGTTTCTTTATCCCTTCAAAATCGTTCACCTTAATATCAACATTGGTTCCGCAAAGCGCAGTACCGGCATTACCCGGAGCAATATATAAATTCTCTAATTTTTTACTTTGTGCTATTTTCCAGGCAAAAGCATGCTCTCTTCCACCCGACCCCAATACTAATACGTTCATAATTAAATTTTAGCAAAAATAAAAAATCCCTCGTTAGCAGAGGGATTGGTGTTGATTAAAACTTACGTTTGTGAAATACTTTATTTCCACGTACACGGCGCTTAGATCGATCAGCATCCTGACGTGCTAAAATTCCATCTCTATACTTTTTGCCTTTTGTACGGTACCGTGAGAACAGATATTTCTGCTCTTTGCGCTGCTTTTTAGACGTAGGTGTTGGGCCATATACCCAAGCAGTTGATTTTTTACGTGAATTGCGTTTGTTGGTTCCGCCACGCGCAAAAGCATCGGCATTACCTGCACTTTTTGCCCCTCTGAATTTTGAACTGCCTCGGCGTTGGTTACGATGCTCTCGTTTTCTTCCTCCGGTTTGGGCATAAAATTCAGTAGCCATGCCGGTTAAGAATAACAATAGTAATATTAAGGTAATACGCTTCAACTTATTAAAAATACAAAATCTAAATCTAAACTGCAAGAAAGCAAATTATTGTTGTATTCTCAGAGCGATAAAAAAGTAAATATTAACAAAAAAACGGCCTTTATTGTGAATTAGCCTCTATAAACCGATTTAACTATTCTGTAACTCCTTTTTCAAATAAAAAGCAGTGCTGTTATTTTTAACTTTAATAAAAGCTTCAGGAGTGCCCTGAAACAAGATCTCACCGCCATCTTTCCCGCCTTCAGGTCCAAGATCTATGATCCAATCGGCCATTTTAATGATATCCAAATTATGTTCGATCACCAAAACAGTGTTGCCGCTATTTACCAGCTTATTTAAAACATCCAGCAAGATCCTGATATCCTCAAAATGCAAACCGGTTGTTGGTTCATCTAAAATGTAAAACGTATTTCCGGTATCGCGCTTACTTAATTCGGTTGCTAATTTCACACGTTGCGCCTCACCACCACTTATAGTTGTAGCTTGCTGACCCAAGGTAATGTATCCCAAACCAACATCATTCAATGTTTTGAGTTGACGATGGATACTTGGCACATGCTGAAAAAATTCGCAAGATTGTTCGATGGTCATGTTCAACACATCACTAATTGATTTGCCCTTGTAGCGCACTTCCAATGTTTCGCGGTTATAACGCTTTGCATTACAATCATCACAATGCACGTAAACATTTGGTAAGAAATTCATTTCAATGGTTTTGATACCGGCACCACCACATGTTTCGCATCTGCCACCTTTCACATTAAAGGAGAATCTTCCGGGTTGGTAACCTCTGATCTTCGCTTCAGGTAATTCGGCAAACAAACGCCTGATCTCATCAAACACCTTTGTATAGGTTGCAGGATTACTGCGTGGTGTGCGGCCAATAGGGCTTTGATCGATGTCTATTACTTTATCGATATTCTCTAACCCGCTTATTGATTTGTAAGCGAGTGGTTTCTTTTCTGATTTGTAAAAATGTGATGATAAAATGGGATAGAGCGTTTCATTGATCAATGTACTTTTTCCGCTACCGCTTACGCCTGAAACAACAATGAAATTACCTAAGGGAAGATCAACTGAAACATTTTTTAAATTATTTCCGCTTGCATTTTTTAAAGAGATCTTTTTACCATTTCCCTTTCTTCGTTCTTTTGGTACCTCTATTTGTTTTTTTCCGTTGATGTATTGTGCAGTAATGGTGTTCAACTTCAACATATCTTTTGGCGTTGCTGCAGCAACCAGTCTTCCGCCATGCACGCCGGCACCCGGACCAATATCGATCACATAATCACTTTCAACGATCATGTCTTTATCATGCTCCACCACAATAATGGAATTTCCAACATCACGCAAATTTTTTAATGCCGTAATTAAACGGGTATTATCACGTTGATGTAAACCAATACTTGGTTCATCCAAAATATAAAGCACACCAACCAATTGCGAACCTATTTGTGTAGCCAAGCGAATACGTTGTGCCTCGCCTCCACTCAAACTTCGTGATGATCGGTTAAGTGTAACATAACTTAAACCTACTTCCAACAAAAAACCAATTCGTGCTCTGATCTCTTTTAAGATCTCTTTTGCTATTACATTTTGCTGCTTGCCTAATTTCTTTTCTATATCTGTGAACCAATCATTCAAATAAACAACATCCATGTTTGCCAACTCGGCAATATTCTTTTCGGCAATTTTAAAATACAAGGCCTCCTTTTTTAATCTCGTACCATTACACTCTGTACATTTCACCTTATTTGTAAACCCTTCAACCCATTTGGCAATGGCAGGGCTTTCATCCTCTTCAGCTTGCTTTGCAATAAAATTGGCTATTCCTTCAAATGTAACATTATGACTTCCGCTTTCTGTTTCCACTTGAATTAATTCCTCTGTGCCATACAATAAAACACTTATTGCTTCTTCCGGTATCTCCTCAAAAGGTGTATCCAAGTCAAATTCATAATGCTTGCCAATTGCTTCCAACTGTTTAAAGATCCAATTATTCTTAAACGTTCCTATTGGCGAAATAGCTCCTTTTTTGATAGACAATTTACTATTAGGTACGATCTTTTTGATATCGATCTCTGATACTTCACCCAAACCATTGCATTTACTGCATGCGCCATAAGGCGAGTTAAAGGAGAATGTGTTTGGAGCGGGTTCATCGTAAGAAATTCCGGAAGTTGGACACATTAATGAGCGACTAAAGAAACGCAACTTTCCAAAGCCATAAGCTTTTGTTGTTTTAGCAGGTTTCTTTTCCTTTTGATCTGCTTCCAAAACCATTATAGTGCCTTTCCCTTGTTTCATGGCTGTTTGCAGCGATTGATACAAACGTGTTCTGATATCTTTCGAAATTTCCAATCGATCGATCACCAATTCAATATCATGGATCTTATATCTATCCACCTGCATTTTTGGAACAATATCCTTAACCTCACCATCAACTCTAATTTTAGTGAAGCCTTTTTTACGGATATCTTCAAACAACTCGCGGTAATGTCCTTTTCGGCCTTTTACAATAGGCGCCAATAAAAAAATATGCTTTGATTGGTAATCGGTAATAATGAGATCAACGATCTGATCATCACTGTATCGCACCATCTTTTCGCCGGTAACATAAGAGTGTGCTTCGCCGGCGCGAGCAAACAATAAGCGTATAAAATCGTATATCTCGGTAATAGTACCAACTGTTGAACGTGGATTTTTATTTACAGTTTTTTGCTCGATGGAAATTACAGGACTCAAACCCGTTATCTTGTCAACATCCGGTCTTTCCAAACTTCCTAAAAACTGACGCGCATAAGAAGAAAAACTCTCAACATAACGCCTTTGCCCTTCGGCATAGATCGTATCAAAGGCCAATGATGATTTTCCACTACCGCTTAATCCTGTAATGGTAACCAATTTATTTCGCGGGATTGTTATGGTAAGATCTTTTAAATTATTCGCGCGGGCACCAATTACTTCTATAACCTCTTCGTCAATAATATCAATCTCAGTTAATTCGTTATTTTTTTTAGCAGTTGGCATTTTTGATCAGTTTTTGAACCGGATAAGTTATTTCAAATTTACTCAATCATTCATAAAAGGCGTAAACAAAACAACTATAATTATAGCCAAATCGTTAACAATTTCTTTTCTGTTTTTGATGGTTCAAATTTACAAACAAACGATCACTCTATTTGTTTTGGCTTTAGCGTATCCGTTTGTTCTTCGAACTTAGGATCATTTTCTGCAGAGGTTTCGTGAATGTATCCATCCTCCGATAAAAGGTCTGAATAATAGGAAGAATAATCCTTTTTACTATTCTTTGGCAATTTGATCTTGTAAGGATGTCCATCCACATTATGAATAGTGCCTTTCAACAGCCATGGATTCAATAATTGGATTTGCGCTTTACTGCATTTATATTTTTTTGCTAAAAATGTAAGATCGGTAATGCTTGTATCAACAGTAACAACCTTAACTGACATTTTTGGCAAGTACTTTATTTTTGTTTTTTTAATTCCAAAATGAATAGGACTAGATAGTAAGGTCTTATAAGCTAAAACCCTGTAAATAAATTCACCCGTTTCTCTGTTTAAAAGCAGATCGTAATAATTATTGGTTTTTTGTTCCTTTAAAGCACGCTCAATGCCGCCAATACCAAGGTTATAGGCAGCAGCTGAGAGTGTCCAATTATTCAAACGCTTGTGCGCCTCCTTAAATAATTTACAGGCCGCGTGTGTCGATCGTTCAACATCCAATCGCTCATCAACTTCATCATTTACAATGAGACCATAATTGCGTGCTGTGGAGGGTACCAATTGCCAAAAACCGGCAGCACCTGCAGGTGATATCTCATTCGATAGATGACTTTCGATTACAGCAATGTATTTAATATCATCCGGCACCCCTTCTTGTTTTAAGATCGGCTCTATGTATGGGAACCACTTGGCAATTTTATTGAACAGAATTGCAGAATTGTTCTTCCAGTAAACATTATTAAAAAATTCCTTCTCCAAATTGGTTCGTATCTCATAATTATCACCGGGAATTTTCTCACCACAAAACATCAGATCGGTTGGTATATTCAAACCAAAAACATTGAAGTTGTTGTTTACGTATGCAAATTCGCTAGGTTGGGCTTTTTTAAAGGTTAATACGACCAAAGAATAAGACAATAAAAACACTATCAGGATCAATAGTATTTTTAAATAAGAAGGAAGTTTGTTTATTTTTTGAAGAAATGTCAACGTTTTTTAATAATAGTATTAAGATACAAAAATAAAAACACTATTACAACGAATGATAGACCAAGGTATAATAAGGTATGACTAAAACTTAAAATTAAATTATAAGCTATCATACAGCCAAGCGAGGTGAGTAAAAAAAACAAGATGGCAATTCGTTTTTCAGTAATACCTTTAAAAAAAAGATGATGCGTGGTATGATCTTTACCGCCTATAAATGGCGATGAACCGGCTTTGATACGGTTCACAAAAACCGTTGTAGTATCTGTTATTGGCAAAATAAAAACCAATAATACCAAACAAATATTATGTAAGCCTAAATGCGGGATCGCATCCGTAAAGGTATTATTCCAGCATATTTCAATACCAAATGCGGAAAGCACCAATCCTAAAAACTGACTTCCAGAATCGCCCATGTACATTTTTGATGGATGAAAATTATAGAACAGGAAGCCAATCAAAGAGCCGATCAAACATATATTAAAGATGCCGATATAAGATGTAGCCTGCCTTAACGAAACACTGATAAGTATAAAAAAGAACGATATAGACAGCGAAATGATACCTGTGATGCCATCCATATTATCCAATAAATTAAATGAATTCATCATGCCTATGATCCAGAAAATAGTTAAGCCATAATTGATCAAGGCATTATCAAATATCTTAATATAAATACCGGAATACACCAATACCAATGCACAAACTATTTGTGAGATGAGTTTTAAAAGTGGTTGCGTGTTAAAAGCATCATCGGCCAAGCCCATGAAAAAAGCAATAGAGGCTGCAATTAAAAAGCCAACCACTTGCCATTTTACAAGTGAAAAATCGGGCGTTACCAAAACCAAGAAAACAAATGAGAACAAAAATGTAAAATAAAAGGAAATGCCTCCTAACGAGGGTTTATGCTTTGGGTCCCATCTGATATCAGTGGAGTTTTTGCTTCTGATACCAAGCGTTTTGGCAAACTTCAATAAAATATAATTAATAATGAGGGATGCTACAAAACTAAAGAACAGAAGGGAAATTAAAGTTAAATGTGTATTTGAAAGTCCGGGCATTAAAACTGTGAGGTAAAATCTTTAAGTAATTGCCCTTCTTTATCTTTTTCAGATAACAATGGATCTGACACATTCCAGTTGATGCCAATTGCCGGATCGTTCCATAACAAACAACCTTCAGCGGGTTTATTATAATAATTGGTACACTTATATGAAAAGATGGTATTATCTCTTAATGTAGCAAATCCATGCGCAAATCCTTCAGGAATATACATCATCCATTTATTCTCTTCCGTTAACTCCAAGCCAAAATATTTGCCATAGGTTGGCGAATTTTTACGAATATCAACTGCAACATCATATACCGCTCCGGTTATTACTCGCACCAATTTACCTTGTGCGTGCGGCGGATTTTGAAAATGTAATCCACGCAATACACCTTTTTGGGATAACGACTGATTATCCTGAACGAAATTCAAATTTAAACCTGCATTTTCAAAAACCATATTGTTATAGCTTTCAAAAAAATAACCGCGTGCATCAGCAAATACTTTTGGCTTTATTACAAATAATCCTTTAAGATATGATTCAGTTATCTCCATTTTCTTTTTTCTTCTTTTTGTTCTTTTTATTAGTTGGTCCGTCTGTGTAATAACCCGATCCATAACCATAGCCATAACTATAACCATAATTATAACCGTAATGACGTTTACTCAGGTCTATATCGTTTAATACAGCGGTCATTCGTGTGATCTGATTCTCGTTCTTCAATCGGATCAAATTTTGAATAAAGTTCTTATCAGAATAATCTGCTCTGAAAACATAAATAGGGTAATCTGATTTTCTGAGTGTTTCAATACCATCGGTAACCAAGCCAACCGGCGCGTTATCGATCACCACATAATCAAACATGGATTTTAATTGATTAACTACCTCATCCAGCTTTTCACTCAAAATTAATTCGGAAGGATTTGGAGGTGTTGGTCCGGCCGTGATGAATTTTAATTTTTCAATGGAGGACTGATTAAAACAATCAACTACATTTACTTCGCCGGTTAACACATTACTCATTCCCACATCATTCTTCACACCAAATCCTTTATGGATCTTTGGTTTACGAAGGTCAAGATCGATCAGTACAACTTTTTTTCCTGTAAAGGCCAAGATACCGGCAATATTAATGGATACAAATGTTTTACCCTCACCGCTTATGGTTGAACTGATGGCAATTAATTTGCTGCCGGGCGTGTTATCAATAAAGGATAAATTTGTACGAATGGTTCTGAAAGCTTCGGAGATAATTGATTTTGGATTCTTATCAACGATCAATTGCGAAACAGGAATTTGATTTTCGTAACGCGGCACAACACCAATTAAGGAAACACCCTGACTCGCATTTTTCATGACATCATGGATCGAATAGATCTTGTTATGCGTAAAGTATAAACCAACTAAGATCACTAATATGATCAAGATGGTTGAAAGTATGGCGATCAAAATAATGTTCTTAGAACTTGGGAATACCTTTCCACCGGCACCGATGGCACGTTCTAAAATAATGTTCTTTGTTACATAACCTGCTTTAGAAATTGAGAACTCTGTCTTTTTTTCCAATAACATGGTGTAATATTTTTCACTGATGGTGTACAAGCGGCTTAAGCGCGATAACTCCACTTCATCTTCGGGCGACGAACCCATTTTTACTTTATAGTCAAAAGACTTTTCGAGCAAATTCTTGTATTTTGTTTTATACCTTAATCTAACCGCATCCAAACTTTCAATCAATAGTTTTTTCTGGATCTCTAATTGATAATTGATCTGCTTGATGTTTTCAGCGTTAGGTGTAACTGAATATAACAAGGTCTCTTTTGTGTCCAGTAATTTTTGAATATTCTGAACAACATCTTTGATCATGTTCTCATACTCTGTTCCCGAAATGATAGAGATCAATTGGTAAATATCAATGCTCTTTTTCTTAGAGATATTTTCCTGCACCTCCGCAATGATCTTTTCTTCCATCTCAACTTTCAAAAGTTGATCTTCAATATTGGAAGCACGTAAAATCTCTGAAGTTACTTTTTGCTCGTTCTTTTCTATATCATGACCTTGCTTGAACTTTTTAAGATCGCTTTCGGTATTCTTCAGATCGTTGTATACCAATCCCAGTTGCTTATCAATAAAGTTCAAAATGTTGCTCGAACTCTCACTTTTTCTTTCTACATCATAACTCAAAAACTCTTCCGAAATGGTATTAACAATATCGCTAACCTTTAATGAATTTATATCTCGCACCTTTATCAAAATGGTCTTTGCCATTTCATTCAAGATCTTCACATCCAATTTGCTTTGTAATTCAGAGGTTACGGCATCAATGTTCCTTACAATAAAATAAATTGATTTATTATTCTTGAGGGTTTGAGCAATTTCCTGTTTGGTGTATTTTGGATTTAAAAACACATTGATATCCATGTCGGAAAACTTTACCCAACTATTAAGCTTTACCGTACGCGAATTAGCGCCGTATTTAATTGTTGCCAGCGTGTAATCGCTGTTTAGCTCAATGTAAAATTTCTGACCTTCTAAGCCTGGATTCTTTAAATTGATCTTTACTAAAAATGGTGACGATAGATATAACTCATTATTTTTAAAAGTACCTTCACTAAAATAACTTACAGCAATATCAAGTTTTTCTACAACGCGTTTCAAAAAAACCTTTGAGTGAATTTGTTCAATAGCCTCTGCCAAAATATTCTCACTTTCATTGATACCTTCCAGGTGCAATACCTGGTCTGCCTTGTTATCGTTAACCTGGATCAAGGCCTTTGATTCATAGATAGGCTGACTATAACGCAGGTATAAGAAAGCAATAAAACCGCTTACTAAAAACAAGGTTAAAAAAATGAACTTGAACTTTTTTATTAAATGGATCAATAAACCAAAGTCAAGCGCTGAATTTAATTTAGCTTCCGCGTCTTTTACAAAGTCATTTTTATTTAAACCAACGTGATACGACATTAATTAGTAAAGAGAGTGAAAATAATGATACCTGTTGTTAACAAGGTTAATATTGGCGCTAACTCTGTAGATATGGTACGAGCCGGACGGTAGCGTGGCTCAACATAAATAATATCATTTGCCTGAACCTGAGTATTGGCTGCTGCCAATCCGTCAATTTTTGATAGATCCATTAAAAACACCTGAGGCTTAACACCCGGTGTGTTTCTGATCAATTTAACCTTGTAAGCTTTTCCATCGTCGTAAATACCACCTGCTAAAGCTAAGGCTTCCATTACCGTTGTATTGTTGTTAGACATTGGTAAAACCTTTGCCTGGCCTGCCATTCCCGGAAAAACAATAATGCGTTTGTTAGTGATCTTCAAATTCACATAAGGCTTCACATAAAACTCCGCGTATCTTTCCTCTAAAAGTTTTTCGGCTTCTACAATTGTTAAACCAACAAGCTTAACCGAACCAATCAAAGGTAATTTTGCAGTGCCATCCGATTCAATTCGTGTTTCAATATTAGGGAAGTTAATGAAGTTAGTGGTAGAAGTTGCAATATCAACAAGTTTAAAACCATCATTGGTAAAAACACGATAGCTTAACTGATCATTGGCTGCAATTTTATAATCTAACCTGCTTAAAGAATCAACCAATTTATCGTAATTGTAATCTTTTGGCGTTTTTAGCATTAAGTTAGATTTAAATAACTTACATGAACTTAAAAACATTACAAAGCCTAGAAAAATAAATAACTTGCGCATATAGTATACAAAGATATTAAATATTAATTACCTACAAAGTATTTGATAATGAATTAATTATGACGGATACTCGATCCGTGCATGATAGATGGTCATTAATCGTTTTTTAAATATTTTTTTGATCAGGGTTATATCCTTAAACGTAATATCCGCATTGATCAATTGATTTTGATTGATCTTGTAATCAATGATCTGATCAACCAGATCGTTGATGGTTAGCGCATCATGTTTCTTTAAACTTCGTGAAGCCGCTTCAACACCATCCGCCAGCATCAGAACAGCAGTTTCTTTGCTGAAAGGAATGGGGCCCGGATATCTGAAATCATCTTCATTTATCAAACTTTGCGACTGCTCTTTCTTTTGCATATTCAAGAAAAAACCAACAGTTGTAGTGCCATGGTGCGTTCTTATGAAATCGATGATCTGCTCCGGTAGCTTGTGCTGTTTCGCCAGTTCAATCCCTTTTATCACGTGATCAATAATGATCTTGGCACTTTCTTTTGGCTGCATTTCAACATGCGGATTCATATTGCCGCCTTGGTTCTCGGTATAATAACTTGGGTTGAATATTTTCCCAACATCATGATACATGGCACCTGCCCTTACGAGCAAAGTATTACCACCAACGTAATAAATGGCTTCTTCCGCCAAATTAGCTACCTGTAATGAATGCTGAAAAGTGCCGGGTATCTGCTGTGAAAGATCTCTTAACAAGGGCTGATTCAGGTCACATAATTCCAATAATTTAAAGTCTGAAATAAAGCCAAATATCTTTTCACTGATGAAAATAAGTGGTGTAGCTAATAAAACCAAACTTCCACTGATCAAATAAGGCAAATAAGCCGTTAACTTAAAGATCAATTCTTTTGTTCCAAAGCCCAAATTATAAAAAACAAAAATGATGCAATAAAAGAACACAGCTATAATTGCGGCGTTTAATATTTGCTGGCGCTTTCGCATTTCAGAAATAGAGAATAAAATGCCGATACCGGTTATCAGCTGCATGATCACAAACTCCATCATATCGGGCATAAAAAAACTGCAGGTTAAAACAGCAATTAAATGCGTGAATAAAGCTGTTCTACTGTCAAAAAAAGCACGAACCATTATAGGGATGAGCACGAATGGTAAAGCCGAAAGCATTAGGCCATATTTAAAGAAATAATAATTGGCAACGAAAGCGCAAACCAAACACAAATACAAAAAGGCTACCTGCAAATTTTGACCAAAAATAGATTTTCTGAAAAAGAACAGATACATCAATAAGGTAATATTGAGCATGAACATCATGCCCCAACGACCAATGAATACGGGTGTTGAAATGGTAGCATTGTTCTTTACGGAATGAAAATATTCATTGATGGCTTCGCGCTTATCCTTTGTTAACTGCTCTCCCTGAACAACCAACTTGTCACCCTTACTAAAAACGGTTTTGTATATGGAGATGCTTTCATTGATCGAATTAACATAGGCATCTGTTTTCACTGGATCAAAATGAATGGAAATATCTAAAAGCTCGAGGTAATTGAAATTAGAATGAACTTTTTCGAATTTGCTCTTTAATAATTCTGAAGCTTGTTTTAAATTCAGTAATGAGGCGTAATTTGATGGCTCGGCAATGTTTGATCTGATCACCAAAATATTCTTGCCGATGGCTTCACTTTTCTCCTCAATTATTCCAACCGAATAAATAGAATCCAACAGAACCAAAAGCTCTTCTAACGTGGCTTTGTTTAAAGCAGTGTTTTCGGTTGCTATCTGAAATTTACTGCTTTTAACTTTTTCATCGAGCACAAAGATCAAAGGCGCATCTTTCAATACATTCTTTTGCTCCTCTTCAATATCTGCTTGTGATTTCTTGATCAATAGATCTTCTTCGATCACCAGATCTTTATATGGCCATATAGCGTCAAATTCATCAACGTTATGAAAATTAACTTGCTTTTTTGGAAGTAAAATAGCGAAAACAAACGATACAACTAAAACCAATCCTAATTTTAAAAAAAGATTATGCTTTGATTGTATTCGCGAAAACAAATTCATTGTATGCAAGTTATCAAATGAATGTGCTCACGAATGATCGCAAACAATATGTTTTAAACAATAAGATCTTAAAAATAGATACCGAAAACAACCGGTACCTTATGAATAGAAGGCATTTCAGTTTTTTTCCATTTTTCAACCGAATGCGTAACGATCAATTCATTGGTCTGCGTTAAATTCACACCTAAACACACCAATGTTGTTGAACCCAAACTACCCATTAGCTCCTGAAATAATTGCACATTACGGTAAGGTGTTTCAATGAAGTATTGCGCTTGTTTGTGTTTCATAGCAAGGTTTTCGAGTTCTTTTATGCGCTTTGAACGGGCGCCTTTATCAATTGGCAAATAACCATTGAAAGCAAAATTCTGGCCATTGAAACCGCTGGCCATTATGGTTAAAACAATTGAACTCGGACCAACCAACGGCACTACTTTTATGCCATGCAAGTGGGCTGCTTTAACAACCTCTGCACCCGGATCTGCGATACCCGGACAACCGGCATCACTCATTAAACCAACATTGTGGCCGGCTAACAATGGCTTTATGAATTCGGAATAACTTGAAGATTGTGTGTGCTCATTTAACAATGCAATTTCTGCTTCTTGTATAACCGCATAATTGCTTTGCTTTAAAAAACGGCGGGCCGTTTTAGCATCTTCGGCAATAAATTGTTTGATATTTCTGATGATCTCCAAATTGAATTCAGGAATTACCCGATTCATGTTTTCTTCGCCTATTGGCGTGGGAAAAAGATATAAAACACCTTTGCTCATGAATTATCAATACACTTATTTACTCCTGATAATCGTAATAATTTGCCTGGTTAGATGTAATGATCCTACTGCGGTAATTTGCAGAAAACTCATCGGCGATCTCATTCATAATTTCCTCTTGATCCAGATCTTCATTATAGATCTCAGACATTTTGAATACAACTACATTAGCTGTTACTTTATCGGCAAAGTTGCTTGGCACAAATACGGCCGACCATCTATCCAAACCTTTTTTTGCTTTGATGGTCTTGTAAATATAAAGTTCACCCTGCTCATACTTATTTTTTGTACCCATTTTTTTAGCAAACACTAAACTGTCTTTGTTCTTTTCACGCTCATAATTGGTATATGCATTTACCTGATCATAGGATCTTAAAATTGATTCATTAATACTTTTTTGAAAATGATAGGTTGTATCAAAAACTTTCGTCAACCCTTCTTTTTCCAATTCACCATAAAAATAGGCTCTGGTATTAATGTTCTTGCTGAAATATTTTGCCATGGTATCATTTAAAACAATGTTTTGTGTACGAAGCAAAACATACAGCGGCAATGCTATTTGGTCATTTTTAATTTTATTTAATTTATCAATGAATTGCTTGGCTTTCTCATCAGTTTTATAAAAGGGGGATAATATAAATGCAAAGTTGATCAGTAAAGGTTGCTTATTTAAATTTACACGGTCTTTTTGCTTTTTATCCTTTATAGCAGCAGAAGTGACCATGGTCTCTAAATTCGCTTTGATCATTTCAATGGTCTCTTCCAATAGGTTATTAGCCGATGCGTTTGTGTTGGTTTTTGCTTTACTTTGCACCGAAGCGTTATAACGACGCAGTTCATCATTCGCATCAGCAATGATATCTGCTTTATTTAAAGTGATCTGTTGAGGCGAAACCAATTTGTTTTTGATGAGCAAACTCAGCATTTTATAAATTGGCTCATGATACTCATTGTTCTTAGTGATCTTTAATATACCTGGATACAAGTATTTACATAGCTCTAATGAATCCTGCATCACTCTAAATACATTATCCACCATTTCCTTATCACCAACCAATGGGGTTTCTTTTTGAAGTAATTCAGAAATGGCTATAAAAGCATTTTTGGTTCTGCAATATGCCAATCCCTTCAGCACACAAATTTGCAGATAAGCGCTATCAGAATACTGTGTGTACAATTTCTTATATGCATCAATGATCTTATCACTTTCAAAAACACCTCCATTTACAAATAACTGGGCTTTTGATTCAGAAGTTAACAGATTGAACTTATCTGAATTCATGAAGGCCACAAAATCATTTAAGTAATCTTTTTCCATACTAATGGAATTGATCAATGAATAGTTGGCCTTGCGTTGTACTGCCGTATCCTTACTTATCAGATCATTCAATAAATTAGTGAACTTATAGGTAAAAATATCTTTTCCAATAATGGTATCAACCAATTTGAAATTGGTAAAAAATTCATTAGCCCATCCCTTCAATCCATTCAATGTATCTAAAGGCACTTTAACCTGGTAGATGGTTCCATTTTTAATGAACACCTTTACACGAATGGCCCTAACGGTTGCGGTATCTTTCATGTAAAACTCATAGGTATACAATCCGTTCTCATCTGTTTCTTTGATCGGTTGGATCTTCATGGTGAGCAGATCACCTAAATTTTGATTTACTTTTTTGATCAGATCCTTTTTATGTCTGAAATCGTAATCGTTGTATTTTTCATAAAAGATCTCAACATACTCATGACTTGAAGGTGAGTAATAGTTTTTGGTATTTGATATGTAATCAAAATTATCTTCCACTTTCTTTTTTACTTTCACCGAATCTTTTATTGCCTGATAGGCCTTTACGTAAGCCTCATTAAACTTGCTGGCCGGCGTGTTTGATGTTTCATCTTTCGTTTTAAAGTACAGATCCTTATCTGTGATCTCCTTGATCTCATTTGCATAATGAAAATCCGTTAAATTAAATGAGGTGAAGAAAGAATGCTCAAAGTTCAATTTAGCTTCATCAATAGCAAATACTAAATAATAATGAATGCCTTTTATAAATATCTTACCCAGAAACTTTTTATCATGTTTATTAGTTGCCGAAAAACGAATACATGGCAAATTTTGTTCCTTGCGTATCTCGGTACTTACCTGACTGGTGAATTGAAAATTCTTTAATGTATATTTTGCCAAACGGTTAAGTTCAAAGGTGTCTTCCTCCAAATAATAGAAATCATTATAAATGGCATGCTTTACGCCGCAAAACAAATTATCCTTTTTATCATAAGCGCTCAGATCTTCCACCAAACCTGAAACACCAACATAATCATTTCGGCTATAGTTGTATTCGTTTGGAATTTGAACTTTAAATCCTTTGGTTAAGGGTTCAAATAAAGTTGTGCTTGTCTTCTTCTTCTCAAATTTAATAGAGTTAAAAAATTGTTTTCCGGCACTTGAATTCACAAATTCACCCTTGCCTCCCAGTTTAAATAGAATCAATTCCAGGTCGGTAACAAAAATATGGTAGCGCTGAAAATCGCCTCTGCGTGTGCGGTTAACAATATCAAAGCCTTTTATGCCATTGTTCTCAATTTCTTTTTTACTGATGATCTTACCCGGAATATTCTCAAAGAACAAACTATCCAACATTACTGTCATTTTAGAAACATTGTAATTATTTAACGCCGCATTTGTTTTTAATCGTGCAATGTTATAAAAGTTGCCATTAACCATATCGGCATTAATAAAATACTTAATGTTATCAAAATTCATGATCTGAGTAAGTTTGCCCGGAACCTGAACCGAGAACAACGAATCGGGTGCATAGTTCTTTTCGAACGAAACCGGCTTGATCATTTTATCAATCGCATCCTGTTCTTTTGCAGCCTTCTTCGTATCCTTTGGGTAAACAGGCTCTACCTTATAATTCATGCGACGCAACATTTCAATAACGCCATTTGTACCTGGTAAATGTGCAGCGCCAACTCCGCTGAATAACGATTTCCCTGATCGTAAGATCGAGTCGATATTATGCACAAAATAAACATTACGTGCATGCAACAAATATTTTTGCATATTCTTGCTTTCGCCAATGCGTGTTAAACTATCCAGTGCATCCAAATTTCCGTCACGGTACGCATCCTCAATTTTTACGGCATTTCCATAACGGTTATAATTCAAATAATCATCACCTTCCTTGCTATTAGGATCAAACTCACTATCCGGTAAAGAAGCTAATCTGGCTTGTATTTCAGCCATTTTAAAATCTTCTAGGCTAACAATGGTTTTATTTAATTTAGAAGCTGCCTGAAAAATAAAAAGATCGATGTAGGTGTTTTCCTCAAAATTTTCCTGGCTCATACTATGGCGGTATAGTAAACCATTTATTATTTCAGGATCAAAGCTTAAAATGGATTTATACACCTGTTTATCAGGGAATCTCATCCCGAAAACGATCTTATAAAAATTTCCTCCGTAAGGATTATACAAACCAACACCACTAGCCTTACTGAGTTCACCGGTAAGCTCCATATTGTTCAACCACTCCGATGGATTAGTTTCTAAACCCACCACATCTGCACTTTTTAAAGCACCAAAAAATTGATCAGATAAATGATAAGCAACGCGGTTACTCACGTGCATGGTACCGTACAAATAACCTTCCTTTTTTATACCATTACCGGATATCTTCCATAACAAGGTGGGGTATTTCAAATTTCCTTGCGAGAAACCGGTAACACCAAACAATAAAAGTATGCAAAGGAGTTTTATACGTAATTGAAACATACTATAAACTTAGGGATAAATATTGAGTGCATGAAATATAAAGGTATACTGTAAATAACCGGATTAGTTACATTTTGTTATGGTTTTATGGTTTTTTAGGGAAATGATTTAAAAGACACTACCTAATTCACAATTAAATTAGATCCTTCAATTTGCCATAAATATCTTTCCTGGGTTAAGTATCATCTTAGGATCGAACACTTTTTTAATATTACGCATCAACTCCAATTGATATTCCGGGAAAACAATTGGCATGTATTTTTGCTGCACAATACCAATTCCATGCTCCCCGCTAATGGTACCGCCCAATGTTCTACAAAGTTCAAATATCTCTGAAATGCCTTTTGGCAATTCTTCATCCCAAACCTTATCACTTAGATCCCCTTTGATGATATTTACATGCAAATTACCATCGCCTGCATGCCCGTAGCAAACCGACTTAAAGCCATATTTACTGCCAATGTCCTTTACGCCTTTTAACAGCTTTGGAAGCTCGGCGCGCGGCACAACTGTATCCTCCTCTTTGTAAATCGAATTACTTTTAACAGCCTCACCTACTTTTCTACGTATTTTCCATAAGGCATTTTTTTGCTCGGCACCCTCTGCAAATAATATTTCGTCGCTGCCATGTTGCTGCATGATCTCCGATATTTTCTCACAATCAGACATCAACACGTCCATGTTATTTCCATCTACCTCAACAAGTAACAAGGCTTTCCAATCATCTTTAATGATAAAATTCAATTCGCCACTAAATCTTGCGCTCCACTCTATTGCATCACGCTCCATAAATTCCATGGCGCTTGGAATGATGCCGGCTCTAAATACGGCTCCAACAGCTTCACACGCTTGTTCGGCACTGGTAAACGGAACCAACATCAACAGATCATGCTGTGGTAATGGAATGAGTTTAAAAACAATTTTTGTAACAATACCTAACGTTCCTTCGCTACCAACCATCAAATGTGTAAGGTTATAACCAGTAGAATATTTCAACGTATTAGCTCCTGTCCAAATAACATCACCATTGGCCAAAACAACCTGTAAATTCAAAACATAATCTCTGGTGGTTCCATACTTCACTGCTTTTGGTCCGCCACTGCTATGCGCAATATTACCGCCCAAGCTGCAACTGCCCCAACTTGCCGGATCAGGAGGATAAAACAAACCCAACTTCTTAACCTCATCCTGAAAAACATAATTGATCACCCCGGGTTCAACCGTAGCCTGTAAATTACGGGTGTCAATTTCCAAGATCTTATTGAATTTTTCCATACTAAGCACTACGCCGCCTTTAACCGGTAGTGCACCGCCGCTTAAGCCTGTTCCGGCGCCACGTGTAGTTAATGGAATATGATGCTCGTTACACAATTTAGCAATTTGCGATATTTGTTCAACCGTTTGCGGACAAACAGCCACCTCCGGTAAATAAACGAGGTCTTCGGTTTCATCTGATCCGTATTTCTCTATTTTATCATGCGTTGTATGAACATACTCCTCCCCTGCAATGTTTTTTAACGCTTGCAAGGTTATTGACGTGAGCTTGTTATAATCTACTGCCATTTGAACAAAATTTAAAGTTTAAAGTTACTAATATTGAGAGGCCTTTAAAGAGCCAATTAGGCAATTTTTACCTGTGTTTATTAACATTCATACGCATTCACAAATTTACGATGCTCAAATAGAGCTGGTGAATTTATTTGTTGAAAAGGGCGATCGAACTAATAATTATTCTTACGGTATACATCCATGGTATATTGATGAACACTATGAAAATGACCTTAGACGACTAAATGATATCGCAAAGGAAAAAAGATGTTTAGCAATTGGTGAATGCGGCTTGGATAAACTCAGCAAAGTTGATTTTGAATTGCAGGAAAAGGTTTTTATTGAACATATTCGAATTGCCAATGAATTAAACAAACCGTTGATCATTCATTGTGTTAAGGCATTTAACGAATTGATCAATTGCCTTAACCTAAATGATAATGCTGTGCCTGTGATCATACACGGTTTTAACAATAACGAGAACATTGCCCGTATATTAACCAACGAAGGTTATTACTTTTCGTTTGGCAAAGCCTTACTTGGTTATGAAAGTAATGCTGCAAAGGCCATAAAAGCAGTAGGCCGTAAACGCTTTTTTCTGGAAACAGATGATACAGATCTATCCATAAAATATGTTTATCTCAAAGCGGCTGAACTTTTAGGCGTGAGCGTAGAGATCATTCAGGCGCAAATTGAAGATAATTTTAAAAATGTATTTAATTTTGACCCCGCAATAAAAGTGAAGTAATGGAAACACAATGGATGGAACGCACCAAATTATTGGTTGGCGAAAAAGGAATTGAAAAATTAATAAACGCACATGTTTTAGTGGTTGGCCTTGGAGGTGTTGGTGGTTATGCCGCAGAAGCTATTTGCAGAGCGGGCGTTGGAAAAATGACCATCATAGATGGCGATACCGTTGATCCTACCAACAGAAACCGACAAATACAGGCTCTTTCATCAACTCACGGGCAAAACAAAGCCGACTTGATGTATGCGCGTTTAAAGGATATCAATCCGGATTGCGACATTACGGCAATTAATGAATTTAAAACACCGGATGACATGAAGGAATTTATGAAACAAAAATTCACTTATGTGATTGATGCCATCGATAGTATCTCACCAAAATTATATTTGATCCAAATGGCTTACTACAATAATCAACGTATTATTTCAAGTATGGGAGCCGGCGGTAAAATGGATCCAACAAAATTATCTGTGGTGGATATAAAGGATACACACACCTGCCCTATGGCACAATACGTGCGTAAACGCTTGCGTTACATGAATATTTATAAAGGCATTAAATGTGTTTTTAGCACCGAGATACCTGCTAAATTTTCGATCATGCGAACAGATGGGAGCAAATTCAAGAAATCGGCTTATGGAACCATTTCTTATTTACCTGCTGTATTCGGTTTAACCTGCGCATCAGTTGTAATTCGCGATATAACAGGTTGGAAAGAAATTAGCCCCGGCGCTGTTTCAAAGAAAAAGAAATAATTAATTATTAATTCACTAGCACCTTTTTGGTGGCTTTATGCCCGTCGATTTGTAATTGGATCAAATAGGTCCCTTTTATGTTTCCTTCCCCAATTGATACCGATTGTTTTTGTTTACCTGATAATTTCATAGGTGCGCCGCTATATACATTTTTACCTGCAATATCAAACACATTTAATTGTACTGTGCGCTTACCTCTCAGGTCATAGCTAACTAACAACTCATTTGTCTCTTTATCAAAAGCAGCCTTCAGATCGTAACTTGTTGCTATTTCATGAATAGATGCATCAGGTACCGGATGAATTTGAAATGAATGTAAAAAGATATAATCGCCTGAATTTTGACCATTATTGTTTGTACAATTTGTAGCATACCAAAATGTGATCTTTCCTTCATTAACCAATGGTGCTTTCCAATCGAATGTCCAATATGTGAAGTTAGATGCCAAGGCAGCGGTACCTGCGGTTTTATGTGTAACCGAATAACGAATATCAGAATTATAGGTATGATTGATGATCTGTGTTCGTTCAGGACTTGGGTCTGTAATAATAAACTGACCAACATTTAAACTATCAGTATCTTTTAATGCAACGATCTCAAAACCAAATTTTGATGTTGGCATTGAACCCTGCACCATTAAGGTTAGCTGATAGGTTGCGCCCGGAATGTATGACGAATCAACACTTGAAATTATCAAGGTATTATTATTTACAGCATTAGCTGTTACTTGTGCATCCGCATGACATCCTAATTGCGCACAGGTTTGATCGCCCGGGGCACCGGTGCTGCCGGGATGTGCGCCTGATGTTTTTTTAAATTGAATGGTATAGCCTCCACATATAAATAAGCAGGCTAAACAAATGGTATAAACTATCTTGTTCTTCATGATCTGCTTATTTATTAAAAGTAAATGATCTGGTATACACTTTATCGCCTTTATCTGACATATCATCGTTAGCTGATACGCCTGCTACATAAAACACTACAGGCTTCGTTGCATTCTCAGGAGCTGTCCAATTTACCACCCACTCGCCCAAACCATTGGAAACAGCATCTGTGCCATTAAAGGTATAGGTTACATATTCACGATCCTTTAATTCATACGAATTACTTACCAATTGTGTTCGTTCTTTATCGGTAATGGTAAATTTACCCACACTTGTTTTTGATTCTGGGTCCATCGCCAATATCTGAAAACCAAATCGGCTCTTATTGCTATCAGAAATTTTAACTTTAACCGCATAGGTTTTTCCGGCAACATAATTTTTGATCGAATTTCCTAATTCCATTTCCAATGTGGCAGTGCCTGAATTTACTTCGCCGGCATCATCATGGCAACCTGCCGTAGCACATGTTTTTTCATCAGGGGCACCGGTATGCGAAGGAGGTGCGCCGGAACTCGATCTTCCGGGAGTAGCTGCAAATGCTATCATTACAACAATTGCAAACAAGAAAACGGATACAATTTTTTTCATTTTAACCAATTAAGCAGGTATGATCGCTCACACCTGATACTACCAAAGTTACAAAATTTTAAGCGCTTTTCATAGTAAGGCCTTTACCAAAACAAAAAACCCTGATACTGGATCAGGGTTTTAAAATTTATTAAGGAAAATGATTATTTGATCTTAAACGCAGCTTTTACTTTAGCTACATAATCTAATTTCTCCCAAGTAAATAACTCAACTTTTACAGTTTTTGTTTTTCCATCAGGTGATTTAAAAGTTTTAGTAACTATTTCGTTCTTACGTCCCATATGTCCGTATGCAGCAGTTTCGCTATACATTGGCGTACGTAATTTTAAACGTTGCTCAATGAAGTAAGGGCGCATATCAAATACTTTCTCAACGATCTTAGCGATCTCACCATCGGTCATTTTTACATTTGCAGTGCCATAAGTATTGATATAGATACCCATTGGTTTTGCAACACCAATTGCATAAGATACTTGTACTAAAACTTCAGAACAAACACCTGCCGCAACTAAGTTCTTAGCAATGTGACGCGTTGCATAAGCTGCTGAACGGTCAACCTTACTTGGATCTTTACCAGAGAATGCACCACCACCGTGAGCACCTTTTCCACCGTAAGTATCAACAATGATCTTACGACCGGTTAATCCTGTATCTCCATGCGGACCACCAATAACGAATTTACCGGTTGGGTTGATATGGTAATTGATCTTATCGTTAAATAAGCTAGCGTACTTCGGATATTTTTTCTTTACGCGAGGGATCAAAATGTCGATGATGTCTTTTTTGATCTTCGCTAACATTTTACTTTCTGAATCAAAATCATCGTGCTGAGTAGAAACAACGATCGCATCAATACGCACCGGTTTGTTGTTATCATCATATTCTAAAGTAACCTGAGATTTTGCATCGGGACGTAAATATTTAATTTCTTTATTTTCGCGACGTAAAGCAGCTAACTCTAATAAAATACCATGTGCAAGGTCTAATGCTAATGGCATATAGTTAGGCGTTTCGTTAGTTGCATAACCAAACATCATACCTTGATCACCTGCACCTTGATCTTCCTTTTTCTTACGCTCAACACCCTGATTAATATCTTGAGATTGCTCATGGATCGCAGAAAGCACACCACACGAATTTGCTTCGAACATGTATTCTGCTTTGGTGTAACCAATTTTACGAATAACCTGACGGGCAATTTCCTGAACATCTAAGTAAGTCTTAGATTTCACTTCACCAGCCAAAACAACCTGACCAGTAGTTACCAATGTTTCACATGCTACCTTTGAAGAAGGATCGAATGCTAAAAAGTTATCAATTAAAGCGTCTGAAATTTGATCAGCTACTTTGTCCGGGTGTCCTTCTGACACAGATTCTGAGGTAAATAAATAACCCATTTTGTTATGATTTAAGTTTTAAGTTTTTTAAGTTTTTCAAATGTAAAAGAATAAAAGGAATATCAAAAATTAATTTAATTATTACGCGGCTTCTAAAATTCATCCGCTGAAATGCTTTATTAATTTTGCTTCCCTAATACGCTTGTTACTTGCGTGCTATATAAGCAGCGCTAATTTAACAAGTAATAAGCAATATAAAAACGGACATGGATTGATTGTTTATAATTAACGCAATTGGTTAATTACTTTGAGTCTTAGGCTTGAAGAATAAATTGTTCACGAGAGACAGAACAATGTAAAGCACAATGGCAATGGTTAATCCTAAGAACTGAAAAACAATAAGACTAACTAATGAAAGTGCCAGAAACACAAAACGTATCTCATTTCCCTTCCATCCGAATTGTTTGAATTTTAAAGAGAATAAAGGAAGTTCTGCAACCAGTAAATACGACATCAATACGGATAAACCCAGGATCGCATAGGGGTGAATTAAGAAATGGATGATACCACAATGTTTGAGGTCAAACTGTGTATCCCAATTTACGATCAATGGAATGGAGCAGATCAAAATGGCGTTGGCAGGGGTTGGAACACCAATGAAAGCTTCGGTTTGTCGGGTATCATTATTGAATTTGGCTAAGCGAACTGCCGAAAAAACAGGAATTAAAAGTGGGATATAAACCATCCATTGATTTCGGATAACCACCTCGTAATCCTGATGATTTACCAAATAACCGATCTGCAACATGCGATGCATGATCAAACCCGGAACAACACCAAAGGTAACCATATCTGCCAAGCTATCCAGATCCTTCCCAATTGGCGAACTCACTTTGAGTAAACGAGCGGCAAACCCGTCAAAAAAATCAAGTACGGCCGCCAAACCAACCAGGTAAGAAGCCAATACCATGTTCCCTTCAAATATTTGCAAAATGGCTACACAGCCGCAAACTAAATTACCACAGGTGATAACATTTGGGATATGTTTTTTAATTTGCATTTGTAATTTATACGGATCGAAAAAATGTAAGTTTCACTTTTTTTATGAATTCAATTGCGAAGATACTTCTTCCCACTTTGATAATTCATCTTCGAGTTGCTGTTTCAATTGTGAGTATTTTGTAAAGAACACCTGATCGTTCATTAATTTATCATAGTTCGCCTGGTCAGCCAATTTTTCATCAGCCGCTTTTATCTCTGCTTCCAACTTCTCAATGGTTTCTTCTACCTTTTTTAATTTGTTTTGTAATTGCTTTTTATCTGCATCCGTTTTTTTGTCGGTTGCCGGTGTAACAACAGCATCTTGCTTTTTGGCTGTGTCTTCCTGCTTCACGGTTTTCTTATCCAGATCCAACTCATTTAAACGTTCCACTTTACGTAATTGCATGAACTCTTCAATATCGCATAAATGTTCGCGCACTTTACCATCTCTGAATTCAAACAAACGGTTACAAATACCTTTCATGAAATCACGATCGTGACTTACCATCACTACCGTTCCTTCATAATCCATCAAAGCATTCTTCAATACATCTTTACTTCTAATATCCAGGTGATTGGTAGGCTCATCCATTAACAACAAGTTGTATGGCTCTAGCAACAATTTACACAATGCCAAACGTCCACGCTCTCCCCCGCTTAATACCTGAACTTTTTTATCGATATCTTCTCCGCTAAATAAAAACGAACCTAATAATCCGCGCACCTGTTTTCTCACCTCTCCTACAGCTAACTCATCAATGGTTTCAAATACAGTTTTCTTTGGATCCAATTTTTCTTCCTGATCTTGCTCAAAATATCCGGGCAAAACGCTATGTCCTATTTGCACCGTGCCTTCATGATCAACTTTCTTGGCGATCATTTTCATCATGGTACTTTTTCCTTCACCATTACGTCCAACCAATCCTATCTTTTCACCTTTTGTAATAATAAAGTTAGCATCAGAAAATATACGTTTATCGCCATATTTTTTTCCGGCGTGCTCAACCGTTAACACAATTTTTCCGCTGTGAGCAGGTTGAGGAAAACGAAAGCGCATAACCGATGTATCCAGATCATCCACCTCCACACGCTCCATGCGATCTAATTTTTTGATCAATGATTGTGCGAAAGATGCCTTGTTGGCTTTAGCTCGGTATTTATCAATTAATGCTTCGGTTTGATCAATGATCTTTTGCTGATTTTTAGCAGCTGATTCCTGTTGATCAATTCGTTCCTGACGTAAGATCAGATAACGCGAATAATTTGTTTTGTAATCGTATGTTTTACCGTTAACGATCTCAATGGTACGTGCGGTAACGTTATCTAAAAATGTTTTATCGTGACTGATCAATACAACAGCGCCCGGAAAAGTTTCCATAAATTCCTCTAACCACAAAATGGCTTCAATATCCAAGTGGTTGGTTGGCTCATCTAATAACAATATATGAGGCTTTTGTAAAAGCAATTTAGCTAACTCAATACGCATGCGCCATCCACCGCTGAACTCAGCTGTTTGTCGGTCAAAATCCTTGCGCTCAAATCCTAAACCTTTTAAGATCTTTTCAATCTCTTCATTCTTATTTCCGGCACCAATAATATCCAAACGTGTATAAATTTCAGTTTGATCTTCGATCAAACGCATATAGCTGTCACTTTCGTAGTCGGTGCGTGTTTCTAATTGATGGTTGATATCATCCAAACGTTTTTCTAACAATTGTATTTCCTGAAAAGCCGATTCGGTTTCTTCAAATACCGTGCGACCATGCTGGTGGATCATATCCTGAGGCAAATACCCGATCTTGATATCACGCGGTGTTGAAATTTCACCTTTGGTTGGGTTTTGTTCACCTGCCAACAACTTTAACATGGTACTTTTTCCTGCACCATTTTTACCTGCTAAGCCAATGCGATCTTTTGGGTTGATCAAAAAAGAAATATTGTCGAATAAATTATATCCGCCAAACGAAACTGTTACTGAATTTACTGATACCATGAGGCCGCAAAAGTAAGCAATTAAGTTTAAACTATAAAGTTAAACCCATGAGAAATAACGAATTACTAAAATTAAAGAAAGCTTTACTGGCTAGTGAAAGGAACCATATCAAGCGAAGCAAATTGCTTATTTAAAAACTTGTAATAGCCCGAAATGCCGATCATGGCAGCATTATCGGTACAAAATTCAAATTTGGGGATGTAGGTTTTGATGCCGTTTTGCTCTAATTCCTTCACTCTATTTCTTAATTCTGAATTAGCCGAAACACCGCCCGCAATGGCTAATTGCGTTATACCGGTTTCTTGCAAAAGCGCCACTGTTTTTTTAATTGTTACCGATATCAAATGGTGCTGATAAGAAGCGCAAATATCATTTAAGTTTTCTTTAATAAAATCAGTATTGCGCTGCGTTTCCTTTTGAATGAAATATAAAAATGAGGTTTTAATACCGCTAAAACTGAAATCGTTTCCGGGAATTCGCGCATCAGCAAACTTAAATTTAGTAACATTTCCTTCTTTGGCATATTTATCAATTAAAGGGCCACCCGGGTAAGGCAATCCCAATATTTTGGCTGCTTTATCAAAGGCTTCGCCAATGGCGTCATCAATGGTTTGTCCTACGATCTCAAAATTCAATGGATCAGTTACTTTAACCAATTGCGTGTGACCGCCGCTAACAGTAAGGCAAATAAAAGGAAATGTTGGTATCTGTTGTTCCTTATCATCAATAAAATGCGCTAAAATATGCGCTTGCATGTGATGCACTTCTATCAATGGAATGTTTAAGGCCAATGCTAAGGATTTAGCAAAATTTAAACCCACCAATAAACTTCCCATTAAGCCCGGACCTCTTGTTACCGCAATGGCGTTAAGTTGTGATAATTCAACACCTGCTTTTTTAAGTGCGGCATCAACAACAGGTAAAATATTCTTTTGATGGTCGCGGCTGGCTAACTCAGGTACTACACCACCATATTGCTCATGAATTTTTTGATTGGCGGTAACATTGCTTAACACTTCGTTATTCCTTAAAATAGCGCAAGATGTGTCGTCACAACTGCTTTCTATTGCTAAGATGTAAGTGTTTATATTTTGCATTTTTTCGGTTTTCAGGGGGCTAATTTTGTGTAACTTAGTGAGTCAAGCCCATGCGCAAAGTTACGAGAATATTGCTAAAAAGCCTCATGTACTTATCGGTAGTTATACTGCTGCTACTTACTTCGCTTTTTTTTCTCATAAAAACGTCGAGTTTTCAAACCTGGCTTGCACAAAAGGCTACAGCCTATTTAAGTAACGAATTACAAACAACCATAAAAATTGATCAGGTTGAACTGGAGTTTTTCACTCAGGCATCACTAAAAGGAGTTTACCTGGAAGATCAGCAAAACGATACGCTTTTAAATGGAGGTAACATCATTGTGGATATTCGTACACTTGATTATGAAAATCAAAAAATAGGGATTAAAAACATTACATTCGCCAATAGCACATCAAAATTACATATTGCTAAAAACGATAGTGTGATGAATTTTCAATTCCTGATCGATTACTTTTCAGGTGCACCAAAACAAAAAGATACCACAAAGAAAGGTTGGGATGTCGCATTTAATGAACTTACCCTTGAAGCGATCAATTTTCAATTCAAAAACGAAAATCACACCACTGAAATTACTGAGAGCATTAATTTTAATAACCTGCGAATAAATAATTTGTGGGGTAAATTCTCACAGATCAAGATCGATAAGGATACATTTGGTGTAGTGCTTACCAACCTGCGATTCAACGAACAAAGTGGTTTTAAATTGGTGAACCTTTCAAGCAAATTAAAACTCAGCGAAAAAGAATTACTATGTGATTACCTTGAAATTGTTACACCGGGCACCAACATAAAAGGAAAATTACATTTTAAATATGATGGCTGGGATGATTATAGCGATTTTATAAATAAAGTTTATATGGATGTGAACTTGCGTCCTAAAACAAAAGTTCACATAAAGGATGTTGCCTCTTTTACCAGTGAATTGGCCGGATTAAATGACACCATAAAATTATCGGGTAAAGTAAAAGGCTATGTGAGCGATATGAGTTTACAGAATTTTAAATTGAAAATTAAAAAACACACCGAGTTCATTGGTGATCTTACTTTATCGGGCTTACCTGATTTTCAAAACAGTTACCTGCATTTTGACGCTAAAAGACTTTCAACCTCCTATTATGATCTGAAGCAAATTCCAAATTATCCGTTCAAAGAAAATAAACCACTCGAAATTCCAAGTCAATTAAAAAGCTTAGGCGTTATTAGTTACAACGGAAAGTTTGATGGATTGATAAATGACTTTAATATTTATGGAAACTTAAGAACAGACCTGGGATCTGTATTAACAGATATTGCCATTAAAACCGGAAAGAAACCAAACGACTTGGTTTATCATGGTAAAATAAAAACAAACAATTTTAATTTGGGCGCTTTGGTAGGCTCAAAAGATCTTAGGAATTTAAGTACCGATATTAAGCTGAACGGAAAAGGCGTTACCGTTGATAAAATTGATGCTAATATGGAAGGTGTTATTAAAAGCTTATACTTTAACGGCTATAATTACACGAATATAAAAGTTGATGGTAGTTTTTATCGAAAAACATTTAATGGTTTATTGGTAAGTACCGATCCAAATGCCGATTTTGATTTTAACGGAAATATCCATTTTACTGATAAGGTTCCGGAAATGGACTTCATATCAACCGTAAATAAATTGAACTTAAAGAAATTAAATTTTACCAAGGAAGAAGCAGAATTCTCTACACAAATACTTATTAATTTAAAAGGCGATAATGTAAACAACCTAACAGGCAATATTAACTTTGATAATACCTTTTACAAGAACGAACAAAAAACCTATAAGATCAGCACTTTTGACCTAACATTAAATCAGGAGGATGTTGAGAAAACAATTCACCTGAGTTCAAATTATTTTAATGTGGATGTGAACGGTAAATATCAATTAACCAATTTACCATTAGCATTCAGACAAACGCTTAACACCTATTATCCAACCTTTGTAGACAAGAACAAAGGCAAAACAATTTACAAGGACGCTTTTAAATTTAAGATCACCGTAAAAAAGTTTGATATCATCAATGAATTGTTTGTGAAAAATTTAATGATCAGTCCGAGCACCAACATAGCCGGTGATTTTGATGCTGGAAAGAACTTATTCAATTTTAACTTAAAATCACCTTTAATTGAAGCCTCAGGCATTAAATTCAATAACAACGTGATCGAATCGTATTCAAAAAACAATAAGATCAACTTGGTATTTAAAGGAAGTAATATTCAGTTAACAGATAGTATCAAATTGAATAACTATTTCATGTATTTGGTATCAAAAGATCTTGACACAAAGTATAACTTAGAATGGGATGATAAGAACGCACCCAACACCTCTGGTAAATTTTTTGGTAATGTTTCATTCTCCAACAATCAAGCTGTTATTAATTACAACGATATTCATTTAAAAGTAAAAGACAGTACCTGGAAACTGGTTACTTCAAATCCTACCATTCTTGATTCATCAGGAGCTATCATCATAAAACCATTGCACTTCGAAAACAATTTGCAGGCAATAGATATTAGCGGTGCATTATCTGACAAATCATCCGACTCCATCAATATTGTAACAAAAAATCTGGTGCTCGATCAGTTCAATCCGATCCTGAGTCCTTTTAAGATCAAACTGAATGGCGAATTGAACGGAAATATTAAAATGCAAAATGTAGAGAATCATTTTTCAATGAATAGCTTTTTAGACTTTACTAAATTCAAATTCAACGATAACATTATTGGTGAATTGGTTTTGCGAAGTGATTACATCCCTAAAGAAAAACGAATTGAAGTGAATGGTTATACATCGCTTGGATTAGCGAATGACTTTGGTGTGCAGGTTAAAAACCTCTCGTTCAGCGGTAATTATTATACCGATAAAAAAGAGGAATCAATAGATATTGATTTTAAAGCAAGTCCCCTTAATATTAAATTATTAAATCCATTGATGGAAGGCATCCTCACCATTAAATCAGGATTCGTAAATGGTGGTGGTAAGATACATGGCACGCCCGATAATATTTTAATTGAAGGCGAACTCAAATTATTTAAAAGCGAGATTAAAATTGATTATACCAATGTTACCTATAACATTACCGGTAAAATTGAGATCATGCCCGATCAGATCCGATTCAGTGATCTGTTAATGAGTGAAGTTGGTTTAAAGGCTGCGCCGCAAGGAACCATCAACGGAAACATCTTCCACACTAACTTTAAACGCATGCAGTTAGACTACGACGTAACCTACAGGAACATGTTGGTACTAAATACAACCGAGCGGGAGAATAAAGATTTTTACGGAAAAATATACAGCAGCGGTAACATAGGAATTTGGGGTTTCCTCAATAATATTTACATGCAAGTAAAAGACACCACCAGAAAAAGTTCAAAATTTGTTTTGCCGCTTGATGGCCCTGAAGAAATTGCCGATAACGACTTTATTAAATTCATTAAAAAAGATACCATTAAAACCTTTGAAAGAAAACCAATAACCGGGTTTAACCTCGATCTGAATATTGTAGCAACTCCTGAAACCACGATGCAGATCATTTTTGATAAAACAAATAACGATGCCATAAATGTTTTTGGTCAAGGTGAAATTGCCATGAAAATAAATACACTTGGTAAGTTTGATATGTATGGTGAATATATAATCAGTGGCGGAGATTATAATTTCAGTTTAGAAAAAGTGATCAGCAAAAAATTTGAGATAGATGCCGGCAGCAGTATTGTTTGGAGTGGAAACCCATATAACGGAGATATTGATATTACAGCCAGTTACAGACAACGTGCATCCATTGCGCCGCTGATAAATGACGCAACAGGCGCCTACAAAGGCCGAACGCCTGCCGCTTGTAAATTAAAGATGAAAAATAAATTGATGAGTCCGGATATTTCATTTGGTTTAGAGTTTCCTACAATTGCTGATAATGTGCGTTCGCAGATCAATAGCGTATTAGCAGATGAACAGGAATTGAATCGCCAGGTATTCTCATTCCTACTATTCAGAAGTTTCGTACCTCCAACAATTTATAATGCAACAGGTGGAGGTGTTACTGCAGGAAATGCTGCTGCTTCAACCGGAAGTGAGTTGTTAAGTAACCGATTAAGTAATATGCTGGATAATGTTGTGGGAAATTTGGATAATAATTTACAAGTAGGCGTTAACTACCGTCCCGGCAGTCAAACTAACTCTGATGAAGTTTTAATTAATGTGAACAAAAGTTTATGGAATGATAAATTAACTGCCGATGTAAATGTGGGGATGGGTGGTAGTTCAACCGCTAACAGAAATTTTATCGGGGATGTGAATATTGAATATAAACTAAGTGATGATGGTAGATACAAATTAAAAGGCTTTAACAGAACGAATGATAATACACAATTGATAACAACAGGCGGATTGTATACACAAGGAATTGGATTCTTTTACAGGGAAGAGTTTGATACCTGGGAAGAATTATACAAACGTTACCTAAAAAAAATAAAAAAAGATACAAAAAGTAAAAAGGCATTATGATTAGAATCGCATTGGTTTTTGTTTTCATAACAATTACTGTAAATACACATTCACAAAATGCAGATGTGCGTTTTTTGAAAGCTTGCAATGCCACAAATATGCCGGTGTGGGACAAAACCATGGAAGGTGTTTCATTTTCAGTTTATCCTGCTATGCCGGCAAGTGTTATTGGTATTTGGAGTTATGGGTATTACAAAAAAGATCAGGAGATGATGCCTAATGGTTATAAAAGTGCGTTGACCATAGGCTTGGCTAATGGCGTAAGTATTTTGCTGAAATCTACCATACGACGCGAACGGCCATTTGTATCTTATCCGAATGACATCATTAAACGTACACACGCAGGTCCATTATCATTTCCAAGCGGACACACAACTGCTGCCTTTGCAACAGCTACTGCTTTGAGTTTAAGTTCAAAAAGCTGGCAAGTAATTGTACCATCGTATTTATATGCCGGATTTGTTGGTTATTCGCGTATGCGATTAGGGGTGCATTACCCAAGTGATGTGTTAGCCGGCGCACTAATAGGAATTGGTAGTGGCTTTTTAGTTTGGCAGGTAGATAAAATGATCAGAAAATAATAGAACTACTGATTCAAAAATTCTTTGATCGTTGAATAGATCCTATTCAATTCTTCCTTTGATATACAATATGGCGGTATCACATAAAACACATTACCTAAAGGGCGTAATAAAATTCCCTTCTTTAAAAAATAAGCCGCAATACCTTCTGAAGCCGAATTTAAATAATGCGTTGCCTCATCTGTTCGCAATTCAATTGCCAAAATAGTTCCTTTCACGCGCACATCGGCACATGCTTTGTATTGATTCAATTCATTGAAAATTAAACGGTGTGATTCTTCGATCATGCGAATTTGCGCCCAGGTTTCCTCCTCTTCCATCAGATCTAAACTAGCTAATGCGGCGCTGCATGCCGTTGGATTTGCGGTATAACTGTGACCGTGAAAAAATGTTTTTGTTTTATCATCACTCAAATATGCCTCATGAATAAAAGACGCACACGTTGTAACGCCCAATGGCATATATCCGCCGGTTAGTCCTTTTGATAAACAAATGATGTCCGGTTTATTATGTAATTGATCAGATGCAAAAAATGTTCCTGTTCTGCCAAAACCTGTCATTACCTCATCGGCAATGGTAATAATATCATTTTCCTTACAAAAAAGTATAAGCTCATCCAATAAGTGATGTTCATACATTAACATACCAGCAGCACCTTGAACTAAAGGTTCAAAAATAAATCCGGCAATGGAATGATTTTGCACCCAATCACTCAGCACTTCTTTTATTTGATGAATATTCTCCTTGGCAGGTAAAGGAATATGTGCAACATTAAATAGCTGATTTTCGAAAGCGTTATTAAAAACATTACGCGCTCCAACACTCATTCCACCAAAGGTATCACCATGATACGCATTTTCAAAAGCAATGAATAATGATTTTGGTGTTCCTTGATTGTGCCAGAATTGAAAGGTCATTTTTAATGCCACCTCAACTGCAGTTGAACCATTATCCGAATAAAACACTTTGGATTGATTGGATGGTAAATGCTTTAATAACCGTTCTGCCAATTCAATTGCCGGGCGATGTGTGAAATCACTAAATATGGCGTGTTCTAAACTAGTTACTTGCTCACTTACCTTTTGTGAAATATAAGGATGCGCATGACCGTGCAAATTAACCCACCAACTCGAAATGGCATCCATGATCTTATTGTCATTTTCATCAGTGAAATATAACCCGCTTGCACTTTTGATCAAAACCGGTGCTTGTGCCGATTTTTGATGCGTGAACGGATGCCAAACAAATTGTTTATCTTTTTCTAACCAATTCATAAGAACAATTCTTTATTAATGGTTCGTGCCAGATCAGAAACCACTTGCTCATTAACCTTGCTCATTTCATAGAACCTGGCAAGTACAGGGGTATTGGCATAATTAATTATTGCTTCTTCAACCATCGGATCAAAATTTCCATTCAAGATCAATCCTTTCAATTTGAAATTATTTTTAAGTAAATAATCAATTGATAAAAGCGAATGATTGATACAACCCAGATAATTTCTAACAACCAATATCACCTCGGCATCAAACTTTTTTGCGATGTCGATCACATAGTGGGTTTTATTCAATGGCACCAAAATTCCGCCGGCACCTTCAATGATCAGGTTATTGGCTGTGTTTGGTAATTCGATCTTACTTAATTCGATCTCCTCATTTTCAATGGCCGCCGCTAAATGCGGAGAAACAGGAGCAGTGAATGAATAGGCCTCACGTTGAAATTGGGTACGTTGATTGGTGATCAAACGTGAAACCTCATTCACATCCGCACTTTCGATAACCCCGGTTTGAACAGGCTTCCAATAATCTGCCTGCAATGCTTCCGTTAAAATAGCCGAACAAAACGTTTTGCCAACATTGGTTCCTATCCCTGTAATAAAAAATCGTTTCATTTGCTTTTACTTAAAACTTCTATTAATTGATCGATCTCACTTTTGGTATTGAATGCGTGTAAACAAAATCGAATACGCTCACTACCTTCTTTAACCGTTGGGCTTTTTACAGCTTTGCATAAGATATTATTTACCCGAAGCGTTCTTTCAAGTTCATCGGCCTTTTTACGATCATTCAATAATAAACACTGAATGGCGCTTCTGCTTTTAATGAATTTAAAATGATGTTTTACATTTTCAACAAAGTAACCAATATTATTCTGCAGCTGATCGTGCTGTGAATTCTCAAGCAACAATTCATATCCTGCCGAAATATTAGCAATAGAATGACTTGGTAACGCCGTTGTATAAATGAATGAGCGTGCAAAATTTATCAGGTAACTTCTCAGGTCCTCAGAACCAACAATGGCGGCACCATGACAACCCAATGCTTTTCCGTAAGTATAAATTCGTGCAAAACACATCTTTTCAATATTCAATTCAGTACACAAACCTTTTCCACTTTTTCCGAAAACGCCAATGGCATGTGCTTCATCAACAATCAAAAACACATTCTTAACTTTCCCTATCAACTCTGTAATATCCAATAACGGAGCTTCATCTCCATCCATTGAATAAACACTTTCAACCACAACAAATACATTCTCAAAGGAATTGGCATGCCTCATTAACAACTCTTCCAAATGTTTCACATCATTATGCTTGAATTTATAATGCTTGGCGTAACTTAATCGCACACCATCTATCAAGGAAGCATGTATCAATTCATCAGTGATCACCAGATCGTTCTTTTGCGGAACAGATGATAACAAACCCAGGTTCGCATCGTAACCCGAATTAAAAATAAGTGCTGAATCGGCATTATGAAATGCCGCAATTTTTTTCTCTGTTGAATCTATAAATGTGGTATTACCGCTAATCAAGCGTGATCCTCCCGAACCGGTTACCAGTAATTCATATGGAAATAATTGATTGGCTTTTTTGGTAACTAAGCCCAGCTTCGAAAAGCCCAGATAATCGTTACTAATAAAATCAATACCACTATGTGTATTGGTTAGTGAACGTAATAATCCCTCTTTAGATCTGTTTTGTAAAGCATTACTAATGTTTGAAGGAACCTTGCCCATTCAACATCTTATGAATTTACTACTTCTTCCTTGCGAACGTCTGCATATGCTTTTTTAGGTTTTAATCCGAGGATCTCAAACATTTGCATATCCTGATTGAAACGAGGATTTGGAGTAGTTAATAATTTATCGCCCGCAAAAATTGAATTTGCTCCGGCCATAAAACACAATGCTTGGCCTTCCATACTCATACTCATGCGACCTGCACTTAAACGAACAGCAGTTGTTGGTATTACAATACGGGTTGTAGCGATCATGCGCACCATATCCCAAATTGGCACGGGAGGTTGCTCTTCCAATGGTGTGCCTTCAACTGCAACTAAAGCGTTAATTGGAACACTCTCCGGTTGCGGACGTAATAAACTTAATGTGTACAACATCCCTACTCTGTCTTCAGCAGTTTCACCCATTCCAATGATGCCACCTGAACAAACCGTTAAACCTGCTTTACGAACATTTCCTAGGGTTTTTAAACGATCATCGTATGTACGAGTAGAAATGATATTATTGTAATTCTCTTCTGATGTATCTAAATTATGATTGTAGGCATATAAACCTGCATCTGCCAGTTTTTTGGCTTGCTCTTCGGTAACCATACCTAAAGTAGCGCATACTTCCATACCCTTACTGTTAATGGTGCGTACCATATCTAATACCTTATCAAAATCGCGGTTATCACGAACCTCTCTCCATGCAGCACCCAAGCACATGCGACTTGCACCACCAGCTTTTGCATTATCTGCAGCTTCGTTTATCTCCGCCACACTCATCAATTTCTGAACCTTCACTTCGGTTTGGTAACGTGCAGCCTGCGGACAATAAGCGCAATCTTCAGGGCATCCGCCTGTTTTAATAGAAAGCAATGAACTTACCTGAACTTCACCAACTTTATGATATTGCTTGTGTACTTCTGCAGCGCGATAGATCAATTCCATCAAAGGTGTGTTATACACCTCTAAAATTTCTTCTTTTGTCCAATCTTTGATCATTTTGATAGTATTTGTAACAAATTTAATGAATAGGACCGTAGTAAAAAAATGAATTTTAACGGGCTATTCAACCCACAGAACCATGCCCTTTAAATACTCACCCTCAGGAAAATAGGGTGTTACCGGGTGATCGGCAGGTTGGTTCAGATAATGCAAAATTTTAATATTACGTTTTGCTTCCATGGCAGCAGCCGTTATGGTGTTATAAAAAAGGAACTTATCTACCACACCACTGCAACTAAATGTAAATATGATGCCGTTTTGTTTGATCAGTTTCATGGCCAGGGCATTTAAGCGTTTGTAACCGTTTACTGCCTGATGTTTGGCGTCTCTGCTCTTTGCAAATGCGGGCGGATCGAGGACGATCACATCATACACATCTTTTTTATCCTTTAAAAAATCAAAGGTGTCTTCCACAAATGACTGGTGATTGGTTAAACCGTTCAATTCGGCATTTTTATCGCCAATGGCAATGGCAGGAGCACTCACATCTACCGAATGAACCGTTTTTGCACCGGCCAATGCAGCATAAATAGAGAAACCTCCGGTATATGAAAAAGTATTTAAAACCGTTTTGCCTTTTGAGTAAGTACCCAATAATTTTCGGTTATCGCGCTGATCAATAAAAAATCCGGTTTTCTGTCCAATGCTCCAATCTACCAAAAATTTAACGCCATTTTCTACAACCACTGTATTAGCTGCATCTCCAACCAAGAACTCATTCTTAATAGTTACATTATTTTTCTGAGAAATGGTCTCAGAACTTTTATCGTAAATGCTTTTTAAGTTAGTACCAAAAACTTTTTTAAGCGCATTTACAATTTTTTCACGTTGATAATAAACGCCAATGTTGTGTGCTTGTAATACAATGTGTCCGTTATAATTATCTATAACCAATGCAGGAACGCCATCACCTTCACCAAAGAACAAACGATACACATTGGTTTGCTCATTGATAATGCCCAATGCAACGCGGTATTGATACGCTTTATTTATTTTTTCATACCAAAAATCATCATTGATCTCCAATTGTTTAAAGGATATCAAACGTACAGCAATACTGCCATTGGCGTAATAACCGGTACCTAAGAATTTATTCTCAAATGAGAATACTTCAACCAGGTCACCGTCTTTTAGTCCGGCTTCTTTACTTTTTATGGCGCCCGAAAACACCCAGGGATGCAAACGAAGCAACGATTGCTCTTTACCTTTATTTAAAATGATCTTACTATACACAAGGTAAAGGTAAGAGATAATTAAGAGAAATGAAATAAAGGGAAGATTTACTTCGATATGAAGTAGATAAATCCGATAACAAAAACATAAAGTGCTTTAACAGGAAGTTCATTCAAAAAACTCAGATCGGTTTGATTGTATTTTGAAAGCTTAACGAGTAAAAATTTTTGCATAGTATCGAAGATGACCAAATAATATTGCTTTTTGAAATTTTTTCTCTGAATTGCCTGATTTATTAGACGAATTTTAAGCTATAAAATTCATTACAGCGTCAAAGAACTCCTTCGGCTTTTCGGCATGCACCCAATGACCGGCATCAGCAATTGTTTCGAATTCAGCACGAGGGTAACGTTTCTTAAAATCTGCCTCATCTGTTTCTACAATATAATGCGATTTTCCGCCTTTAACAACCAAACACGGCTTATCACTGGAGTATTCAGGAACAGGACAACTGATATTATCGTAATTATCACTGATCACTTTCAAATTAAAGCGCCAATCCATGATGTTATTATCTGTATCCTTCCAATAAATATTCTTGAGCAAAAATTGTTTCGTGCCAAAATCACTGATATGTAATCCTAATGAAGCTTCTGCTTCTTTACGTGTTTTTACTGCATTAAAATCAACCGAATGCAAAGCCTTTAGTACTTCGTTATGGTGAGGCGGATACGCTCTGGCAGCAATATCACAAATAATAACCTTTGATGCCACTTCCGGATAATGACTTTCAAAGAACATCACCGTTTTTCCTCCCATGCTATGTCCTAATAAGATCGGATCCTTCAGATCATGTTCCTTAATAAATTCATATAGATCGTGTGCCATGTGTTCATAGGTCCATAGATCGCTGTGTGGAGACAGGCCATGATTTCGCTGATCAATAGTAAACGTGCGAAATCCTTTCTCTCCAAAACCTTTTGCAAGCGTATTCCAATTATCACTTTGTCCGAATAAACCATGTAAAATAATAAGCGGTTGACCTTGTCCGTATTCTCTGTAAGCTAATTTCATGTGATTGCAGATTGCAAATTTGCAAATTGCAGATTTGTAACAATTTTAATTTGCTCCATCTGCAATTTGTGATCTGTTAATTTTTATTTTAATTCTCGTAAGTACATTTGCACGGTATTCTCTAAACCAAAGTATAGCGAATCGCTTATCAGGGCGTGACCAATAGAAACCTCTAATAAGCCGGGAATATGTTGTTTGAAATATTTTAAATTTTGCAAACTCAGATCATGACCTGCATTAATTCCTAACCCTAATTTTTGAGCAGTGTGTGCCGCTTCAATAAAAGGTTTTATTGCCGCTTCTTTGTTCTTCGCAAATTGATGCGCGTAGGCCTCTGTATAAAGCTCTATTCGATCTGTTCCAGTCTCCAGTGCACCTTCTACCATCTTTACATCCGGATCAACAAATATACTTGTGCGAATACCTTTTGATTTGAAGGTTTCAATGATATCAATCAAATAATGTTTATGCTTAATGGTATCCCACCCGTGATCAGATGTAAGCTGCCCTTCTGAATCGGGAACAAGCGTAACCTGCGCGGGTTTCACCTTTAATACAAGATCAACAAATTTATCTTCAACCGGATTACCTTCAATATTAAATTCTGTTTTTAAAAGCGGGGCCAATTCAATTACATCACTGTAACGAATGTGGCGCTCATCCGGACGAGGATGCACTGTAATACCCTCGGCACCAAAGCGTTCAATGTCTAATGCACATTGTAAAACATTTGGTGTGTTTCCTCCTCTTGAATTACGCAGGGTTGCAATTTTATTAATATTAACACTTAGCTTGGTCATCCTTCAAAATTTGATGTAAAACTAGTAATTAAATTAGTAAATTTGGACAAATAATATGCTTGTTTCCGAATTAATAACAGACGAGATTCCTCCATTAAAAACATCAGACACAGTGGAGTTGGCATTGGATTGGATGGAACAATTCAAAGTATCGCATTTGGCCGTAGTTAACGACAGAGAGCTGATCGGAATTGTAAGTGAGAATGATCTGATGGATTACGAACATCCTGAACAAAAAATAAGTGATATTAAAGTTCCATTAATGAAACCGATCATTCATCACTACCAACACACCTATGATCTGGTAAAATTAATGAACAGTTTAAACCTGACCCTGATACCTGTACTTGATGAAAAAGAAATGTACAAAGGATGTATTACTTTAAAAGGAATTGTACAAAATTTAAGTAACATGACAGCCATTCAAAACCCGGGTGGAGTTATTGTGCTTGAATTGAATCAAAACGATTATTCGGTTACTCAAATAGGAAATATCATTGAAGGAAATGATGCGAAAATTTTAAGTCTGCATGTATCATCAGTTCCGGATAGCGTTAAACTAGAAGTTACAATAAAGGTGAATAAAGAAGATATGTCGCGTATCATTCAAACATTTAACCGATACAACTATACAGTTAAGGCAACATTCCATCAAAGCGATTTTGAAACCGGTTTGAAGGATAAACTCAATGAATTTTTACACTTCCTTAATATATAAAACAGTTTTTGTTTTATTCCTCCTAACGTGTTCTACGGTTCATTCGCAAACTGCAGACAGTAATGCTTATTACAAAATTGGTAAAATAGAAATTACCGGTAATAGAAAAACAAAAGACCGAATTATACTGCGCGAATTAATTAAAAAAGAACAGGATACTTTTTTATTAAAGAATATTACACGCCTAAACCAGCGCCAGGAATACAACATCTTTAATACTCAGCTTTTTATTTACGATTCAATTGCATGCAATGTAAACGACAGCAGCAAACTGGTGAATTACAAAATAAAAGTAAAAGAGCGCTGGTATATTTGGCCAATACCGTTTGTTGGTTATTTAGACAGAAACGTAAACGCCTGGTGGCAAAATAAGGATGTTAGCAGGTTGGCCTATGGTTTGCAACTAAGTTTGGAGAATTTCTCAGGTGTAAAGGATAGATTATTATTACAATTCAGAACAGGTTATGCCGATCAGTTGGTGATCAATTACCGCTTACCTTACCTTAATAAAAAGCAAACGTTAGGCTCCTATGTACAATATGCTTTTAACGAATTCAACAAACTACAATACACAACTACTCAAAACAAACAGCAATTTGTTGTGGATGATGTTTCGCATTTAAGAATAGATAACAGCGTGAGGGCCGGTTTATTCTTTCGTCCACGCTTATTTGAATATCACGCTTTTGATGTTGGCGCATATCATGTTTGGGTATCTGATCGTATCAACTCACTCAACCCTAATTACCTGATCAACTCAAACAATACACTTTCATTTATTTCATTGAGTTACCGCGCTACTTATGATGATCGTGATAACAAAGTATATCCTTTAAAAGGAACTGTGCTTGATCTCACCATTTCAAAAGACGGATTGAATACCAAGGATGATTCGCCTTTAGATTATGCGCAAACTATTTTAACATTCAAAGAATTTATACCCCTACATTCCAAATTTAATTTAGCAACTTTATGGCGTGGGCGCCTGGTTAATACCGAACAACAAGTGCCATTTATTTACAATCAGGCTTTGGGTTATTCAAATTTCATAAGAGGATACGAGTACAATGTGATCGACGGTCAGAATTTTTTCCTTACAAAAAACAGTTTGCGATTTGAACTCATTAAGCCGAAATTTCACGAAATAGATAAGCTTAAAAAACTGAGATCGTTCAGCACAATTCCGTTTTATGCTTACGTGAATTTATTTATAGATGCAGGAAGAGTTCAGGAAAAATATTATCATCAGCAAAACACATTTGCCAATAACTGGCAATATGGTTATGGTGTTGGACTTGATCTGATAACGTATTATGATTTTGTGATGCGAATGGAATACAGCATCAATAAAATGAAGCAAAGCGGATTTTTCATCCACTTTGCTTCAGGGTTTTAAATTAGGAGTAAGCGTAATCGCTCAAGTAATTGAATCCTTCAGTTAATTTTCCATCCTTACATATGGTAGCACGATCGATCACCTTATCTGTATCTTCCTGAACTAAAAATGGCAACACGCGTTCCGTTAGATCTTTTCCAAAATCATCACTGGCATCACGAGGTAATTCACATGGTAAATTATCAACGGCCATAATACAAATTGTATCCTTATTGAACGGAAGGTCTTCTTTATCCTGCTTGATATTGTATCCGTAAAATGGCTGCGAAATGGTACTCGAACGAATGGTTGTTGGTACACTTCCATCAATATCACAGGTAATATCGGCAATCACACTCATTCTAAAATCGGGCTGTTTCATATCTGCTGTATCAAACATTTTCGGAGAACGCGGATCCCAGTAATGAGCCGAGATGAAGAGATCGGTAACTTTTGTATAGGCCGGAAATTTTGAAACAAAGTGCTCCGGGTGTTTAAAGAAATCATTAAGGTCGAAGTTATGATCATCCGGTCTTTCCACATAATCACGTGGATTTAACTGGCAATACACCGGTTCGCGGAATGATGCCATTAAAAACTCATCGGCAGTTACTTTACGAATACGCAATGCACTTAAGGTTTCAATAGCGCCATTGGCAACACGACCACCGCCTGTTAAACATATTTTAATATTAGGCAGTTTCACACGTTTTAATTCCTCCTCCATCTCTGCTCTATCGCGACATAAATTCGCGGGCTTTAAACGGAACAGGTCATATTTTAATCCGTAACCTAAAATACCATTGTAGGCACCAACAACTCCGGCATAACGACCAAAGCCAATGATACGGTTATGGTTTTTATCCGTCAATGTTTCGTAATCGATCATCTGTACCTTTTTCTCGATCAAAGCCTTCATCAATTTTTTATTGTGAGGTTGCTTTTTAATGGTGTGCGAAAAAAAGAAATATTTTTTATTTGGTATCAGTTTATCATAAGGTACTTCTTTAACACCCATCAACACATCACAATCATTCAGATCTTCCTGTAATGTGATACCAAAAGCGGTATATTCATCATCGGAATAGCAACGTATCTTACTCGGTTGCACAACAATTTCAATATTGGTGTATTTACGTGTTAATTCAGAACAAATAAGTGGCGTAAGCGGTACACGCTTATCGGGAGGACTTTTCTCTTCTCTCAGAACGCCTATTTTGATTTTTTGCATATCTTTAAAGTATCCTACAAATATAACATTTATGTTGTTTCGCTTATTCGGTATATGGTTGTTTATTTTGATGTTTGCCGCTATAAGCCAAACCAATGCTCAAACAGATGCATTGACAAAAAAGTACAGCGCGGCTCAGTTAAAAAAAGATGCGCTTGTATTAAAAGAAGCCATATTTCGAATACATCCGGTGATAGGCATTTATGAATCAAAAGCCTTTTACGATCAATTATTTAATGATTATGTGAATTCGTTTACCGACAGCTTAACCGAGCGACAATTTAGAATACGCACAAAGCTGGTTATTGAAAAATTACATTGCGCGCATACTGATATTTCTTATTCAAAAAATTATCAGAAAGCAGTACGCAAAGCAAAATTTAATTTTCCCAGATATTACTTGTTACCTGTAGACGATAAAGTTTATGTTTTGGGTGGATTGAACAGAAAAACCGATACACTTTTAAAACAAGGCACCATTGTTACGAAAATCAATGGGATACCGGCCGATTCGTTTTACCGGTTTGCTCAAAGCATCATTACAATTGATGGTTATATCAAAGAAAGTAAGAAATTATACGGACAGCTTGGCTACAGCGGCTATTATCTTACCTTATTGAACTACCCTGATACTATTACTTATGAATTCATTAAAAATGATCAATTACAAACGGTGCGAATTCCATCCTTAAAAACATTGAATATTCCTGAATACAATTTAAAGCGCAAGGATGACAGTTTATTTGTAAGATACAAAAAAGCAAAAATGCGCTACCGCTATTTAGATGCAGAGAAAAAAACAATGCATTTGAATATTCAGGCGTTTTCGCATCGCAAATTCACAAAGGCTTATAAGAACATATTTAAACAATTGGAAAAGAACAATACCGAAAACCTGATAATTGACCTACGCTATAACGGAGGCGGAAGTTTAACCAATTGCCAGTTATTGCTAAAGTATTTGTTAGATAAGGAAGTAACACAAACTTCGTATACCACTATAAAAAATTATCCCATGAGAAAATACACACGCGGTAATATTTTTTTAAAGATAACACGCGGTTATTTTCATATTTATGGTAAGCATAAAACTAAAGGTGATACGGATGTTTTTGTAATGAAACTAAAACCAAAGAAAAAACATCATTATAACAAAAAGATATTTGTGTTGACCAACGGAGGAAGTTTTAGTGCCAGTTGTGTGGTAAGCGCGTATTTAAAGGAAACCGGAAGAGCAACATTCATTGGCAGAGAAACAGGCGGAACCATTGAAGGATGTAATGCCATTATTACGCCAAAATACAAATTACCAAATACCAAAACGGTGGTAAGAATTCCAACCTTCAGGCTTTTGCATGACGTGTATACCAAAGGCAATACCGGAAGAGGCATTATACCCGATCATGAAACCAATTACAGCTTTAAAGATCTTGTTCAAAAAAAGGATCTGGAAATGGAAATTGTAAATAAGTTGATCGAAAAAAAGAATTAAAGCGGCTCAAGGCTATTGATCACTTCGAACAATTCTTTCTCGGTATCAGGACTCATCATGCGCATGTTTTCCTGCCATGTATAGATCAGGTAATAATGATCATCAACTTTAGCCTTGTAACGAATAACCTCATATGATTTGGCATTTGTTTTAATATGCGTAAAGTTTGAACGGCGCTTTTCGAAAGAAAAATTCTTATTGCGTGTTTTATCATATTTCTCTACATCTACAAATTTTTGTTTACCAACCATGTTGCGTTTAGCAGAATCTAATCCGTTAACGGTAGTTGGATAAACAAGTACATTCAATTTCCCATCTTTATTATCTTTTGTAAAATGCAAACTAGAGCATGGGCACAGATCATTTCCGGATTGATCCCACGAATCTTTTCCGCCGGCTTCACTTACGGCCCATCCGGCCGGTGTAGTGTATTTAAGCTTAAGTGCTTTTGATTTAACTGTTTGAGCCTGCAATTGAATACCAAATGCAAGTGCTAATAGGAATAAAACGTTTTTCATGATCAGATGAATTGATGGTTAAATTTAATTAAAAACCTCCAAATCCCCTTAAAATGTTGTACCTTTGTTATGTTCTTTGAAGGAAATAGGATGTATAAATACTTTTGATTCAACTCAATGTCACCCTGAGCGGAGTCGAAGGGTAATTCTAAAATCTAACTTCCAATTGGGTCCGACCGGTTTTGACAGTAAGCGCATCAAATAGGTAAGCATGTAGAGCGTTGTAAGACGAGCTCTTTAAACTGAACTTTCAAAACTTTATTTGGCGAAGAGAATTCTTACGCTATGGCTGCTTAATCTAGGATTTAGCAACCTTTGCATCCCAGGGAGCTAAACTGCTCCGCGCCTTGGATGATGCATCATAAATGTGCAGTTTGTTTTTGAAGTGTTACGTGCAAAAACAATACAAGTAACTAAGTTGAAGTTTGGTATGAATTAACGCCTGGCTTCGATCGAAAATCAAGTTAATACTAAACGTGTAGAAAGCTTATTTTTTCCTTATTTGGACGAGAGTTCGAATCTCTCCGGGTCCACTCAACTAAAAACCCCTGAAAGCCTTGCTATCAGGGGTTTTTTCATTTTTGAGAGTTTCATTTTTTGCCTTGGAGTACGGAAATGGAGTACGGAAATTTGTTAAATAATTTTCTTTTTGAAGACCGAAAAATTTTCTTTCGCATCATCTCGCGTTACTTCTTTATCATAATAATGTTTATTTGTCATTGATGGATTCTTATGATTGGTAAGCGCCGTTGAAGCTAAACCAAATTCTTTATATGCACTTGTCATAAATGTTTTTCTCAAATTCCTAAACGTAATAACTTTTCCGGTATTTAACTGAGCATAATAATGTGAGAATGACCTGCTGATAATTCCGGCAACGTTCGATCGCTTTAATCCATCCTCAGGAGCTAATATATATTTGTCTGTCTTTTTATATTTTTCATAACCCATCTCCATTAAAAGATCACCTAGTTCCTTTGTAATGGCAAAGAATTTTGTTAAGCGATCTGTTTCACTTATCCTGTGACTATTCGCACTGTCAATTTTATGGTCTATGGTTTCAAGTGTATCAAATTTGCCATCTTCCTGAAGACGGATGCTTGACCATTTTAACTCTACAATATCCTCGCTTCTTCCTCCAGTATATAAACCGAGTTTAAAAGCAAATCGCAACCAAGGCTTATAGTGATTGGTTTTTTTGACATTTTTTCGTGAGCGTAGTGTTTTTAATTGGATTCCATTTTCCGGAGTAATTAAATTTAGCAGTTTTGAGAATTCACTTTCTCCTATCGCCTTTACCTTAGGTGTAACAATCATTTCAGGAATACCAAGAAAGGGGTTTTGGTACTCTAACTTAAATTTATTGATCACATGTGAGGTAAACGCACTAAGCAATGCCATATTATTATTGTAAGTTTTATTGGCAAGAGCTTTGTTTTTTAAAAAATACTCATGTACAAAACCAACCATATCATCATTCACCTCTTTGAACTTTAATATTTCACAGTTTACTCCGTTTAATTCAAGTGCATCTTTGTACTGCTCAAAAAGCAAATCGTATTTGGCGATATACTTTTTATCACGGTTTTTTTGTTTGTGCTTTGGAACATCTACATTATTGAGATAACCCATGTAATAAGCAAAGCAATCAATTAGTCTGATCGGGGTATTTTCATTTCTTTTAATGGGTACGCTCTGATAGCAGTTTGACTCCAGCTTCTCTTTGAATTCGTAAAACTGATTGAGCACATCCCGAAAGATTTTTGTGCCAAAGACTTTTATTTTAATACCATGATTGGTACCGGGCACATGGATTCGAGCCTTATATACCAAGTTACCACATCTACAAATACCTTCTTTATCATTGGAATAGTAGTGCTTACAACCATTACAATACAAGAACAAGCCCTTTGGCCGCTGTTTTTTCGGCAAACTAAGTTTTGTTCTTTCTCTCATACTTGGCTAAATATTTGGCTACGATTTTGCTTTCAGGAACATATTTCACTTCCGTATTAGAACCTGAACCCGGTGTATCTCTGTCAGCTGGTGGTCTGCTACCCTTTATAGGTAGCTGGCTTTGGATCAACTCCGTAATGTTCGTTCTATTGACGTATTCGTTTTTTCCCAGTTCTATAATCGGTATGCGCTTCTTTTCACACCAATTCCTAACTGATCGTTTATCTGTATAACCCAACAAAGTCATAAGCTCATTAATAGAAATAAGATTATACTTATCTTCAATTTCTTTGCTATTATACTTTGTTTCTTTCATTTTAAATCCCTTGTAAATTCTTCTAGCTTACTTGATAAAGTAGAAGGAGAGGCATCTATAAAAATGACAATCAAAATCCTGATTCATGGCACGAGTGATGCCTCTATCACTTAGTTCATACTTTTCACTAACAATTCGATCAAAACCAGCGAAAGTGGTTTTCCCAACAGGAGAATAATTCAATTGATTTCTGCCACGCCACTTATTGGGATGAAACCATCCACATATTTCGTATTTGAATACTGGATTTTCAACGCCACTTACAATTTGCTTTCCAAGAAACCAGCGAACCTCAAACATAATCCCTTCAATTAGAATTTCTTTGGGTGAGATTTTAGTGTAATAAGAAGTTGGATTTATTGGCTGAACCCAGAAAACCACATAACCGGAATTGTCTTCAAGGGTTTCACATGATTCAAAATCTATAACAAAATTGTTATTTAAGGCATCTACTGCCGCCCTATTTCCACTTACAAATTTGTTATAGGAAGCTTCAAAGGCCTTTGAAAATAAACTGTGATAGGATTTTAGATCAACTTCATGCTCGCTCAAGGTGGTATCGAAGGCTATAAACTCCTCCCTTTTCCTTTCATATATTTCGTTAAATAACTTCCAGCTCATATTATTATGTCATTAATTCCTAATCGTTCTTTTGTTTTCGCATATTCTAAAAAGTACCTTTCTACTGCCCAATCCACATATTTTGAGGGGATCAAACTGTAACCCGCCAAACGGATGATTTGGTCGGCAATTGCCCACTTTTTAAATACCTGCTGGGAGCCCCCGTCAATCGTGGCCTCCAGAGCATGTAAGTCTCGTGAAATGAGTTGAAGGAAATTTTGAGGGTTTAGCGCCCTTAAATTTTGAACAAAATCAAGGGGATCTTTACAATTTAAGCTAGAGCGAATTTGCCTAGAGTGGTTTTGTCTAGAGTGAGTAGTTAAACCTATAAGCTTATGCTTAATGTGAGGATTTATACCTGATGGTAATTTAAAGTTAAGGACCGTTAAAACCCTACAAACCAAATCACCTGTATTAATTGTAAAGAATAATGAATTATTAATAAGGTCTAACTTATTAATGGCAAAATTTATATTCACTTTTTGCTCACCTGGTAACAAGTGAGTAAAACATACACGTCCATCAATTTCCAGATCCGGATCACCCAAATCAATATCTGTGATATTAATTTCCAATTCCAAGTCTGGCGGAAAATGAGGATCTGGTAGGAAGCCTGTGAATTTTCTATTGCTGTAAAGTTTATGTTCAGAAACTCGTATCATACTTTTACTTACAAATGTACATATTCTATCTGAAAGTTGACATATATGTCAACTTCAATTTTGAACAATTTATTAAAATGAGTAATATTGATGCATGGAAAAAGATGTTTTCACTAAAAAACTGGCCAAAAGAATAACAAAAGTGAGAGAAGAAAAAGAGATGACCCAGGTTGCATTAGGTAAGCTTATTGGGAAGTCCAAACACAGTATCTGTAGATTAGAGTCAGGTACTTTTACACCTACCGCATTTTTTGTGCATGAAGTTGCAAGAGCTCTTAAGGTTTCATCTGGAGAATTAATGGATCTATAATAATTTCTCAAAAACAAGCTTCTAAAGCAAATGGAAAAATTCATACTTCAAAGAAAACAACTGTCACTAAAGAAAAACAAGGAATTTACCCTCGCAATACCGGTTAACATAAATCCAAGAACTGCTAATTTTATTATTGAAGCAGCCATAGAGCCAGACCCTAATAAACCAGCAATAGTTCAGTTTCACTTTAAGAAATTACACAAAGATCCAGAAAGCCAAAATTTACTGAAAAAGGAAGTTATTTTAACGGGAAGCATTACCCAATTTAACTACCGTGAAAACATTGATCCAACTAGCGAATACATATTGGTAGGTGGCATAGCAAACATTGATTTAACAGTTGCGCTAACCGTTATTGAAGGTTAACTCTAAGATGTCTTCAAAAATTAAAATTGCCTCATTACACCTATATTAAAGCACAATTCATTATTAAGTTGAATAATCCCTTTTTCATCGGCTAAGCTATATTCAGCAGGCCATTTCAAAATTGCATGCTTACCTTTGCTTACTGCATCAGCGCTGTTCAGCAATTGTAAGCAATGCTCATCCCTTTTCAGCAATGTTAAGCTAGTTTCAGCAGCGTTTAGCAATAGTCGAAATATTTCAGCTAAGGTCATCAGCTATATATTTATATCACCAGTAATTACTTTTAGAAAGGTTGTGACGGCATAAAAAGAAAGCCACGTACCCTTCATGTATAACCTTGCACAAGTCAAAATGAATATCACTTTATTAAGTTTGTAAATATTTCCTCCCAAAAGTTTAGACAATAGAAATTCCGGTGGCCATTTTACAAATGACCACCAGAATTATTTTATGCTTCATGTCATTCTACTCTAATACAACCTTAGATGTTTTTGCGACCTTAACTATCATGTTTACAATAGCAAATAGTATTAACAGATAAAAAAACACCTCTGCCCCACTCATAATATTGCGACCAAAATCTGAAGCCCTTAATGAGTTAATGTAATTATATGGCTCATCCCCCGATTCCATTTTAGATCTCATGGCTTCTTGAACCTTCCTCTGCCGCTTTATAACATAGTAAATAATTAGAACCACAATGATCAAAATGATGGTTAGAATAATATACTTACCGTTGCGATAATTCGGCGTCTCTGATGGTGGGGGTGCGTCCTTAGTTGTTTGATCTGCTCTGAAACTAGCCTTAGTTTTGTGATCAAATACTTTGTCCTTATTCCATAACTCTCTTAAACGCTCGTTGTAATCCGTTTCACCTTTACCACCCTCGGTAGCTCCCGGTTGTTCTTCCTTGTGATTCTCCAACTCGTTAAGATTAACGCGTGTTGGCTGTATTCCTTTAGGTAATTCCATTAGTTTGTCTTTTTTACAATTCTGAATAATTTATCTTTGATCAATACCAGACCTAGATCGCCTGCCACCAAAACCGATGGTGGATCACCAGGTTTAAATGGCACAGGTGGGGGAAATGCATTAAAATTCACACCTAACTCCTCTAAATAATCACCGTGTTGAGTTATTCTCCGCTGATCATAACATGATCGCATTATAACATAATTCCAAATTAACTCCTGAGATTTGATGCCCAGTTTTTTGGCCATTCTAATTAAATGGTTCATACGGTTATTGCACGACTTGTTATGACAATCGGCCTTTGGATTTATAGGGTCGAATTCTATTCGACAATCAGGATTTTTACATTTTCGCTTTCTATTAAACATGTTAAACAGTTTTAAATTAATAAATAATAAATGTGGTAAATATTAAATGTTGTAAATACGCGCACGAGAAGAACATCTCATAGTGGTGCATCAATAATTACGACTTAAGATAACTGCTAACTGTGGCTTCTCGAATGATAAGCCTAGAATTCAATAAACAAATTTAATGAGTTTCATTTTCATACCAAAAACCTTGAGCTTACTTTGTGAACAATTTATAAACTAGAATGCAAGCACACAAAGAGTGAAAAGTGGTTAGATATTTATTACGTACATTTTAATGAATTAATTTGAATTAGGATTTAAAATATAAATCACTGTGTTGTACCCTAGTCAAGAAACTTTTACGTAACGGCAACTATACTTAAGCAGTTGAATTTGGACTAAATTTGTCCTGAACAGCGATTGATTTGCGACTTTTATTTGCCCTCGCTAGTAAACATATATATTTTTAAAGTATCTTTTATCGATTAAGAAAGTTCATGCTTCGAAAACCTAACTACGCAAGGCTGCCAAACTTTAGCTGCAACCCAATGACGACAAACATAACCGAACTCAGTTTTAGTCCTCGCAGTTCACTTCTGCATAAGTCACTATTTTTTTTACCAAGGTTATTCCAAAATGTTTTTCCATCGATGCGCGATCCTCGCGAATGCTCTCATAACATTCACAAATGAACTGCTTTCCTAAATTCAAATCATTTAAGTACTTTCTTGCACCTAATCCATAAACCGACTCCAAACTTGCCAACTGCTCCAATATCTCTTTACGTTCCATGCAATAAAGTTAATAATTAATAAGGGTGTTTAAGTTCTAAAAAAATTTAAATCTTTAAAGACTAAAATAATTAACATTAATTTTCTTCTAAAAAAAACTAAATATTTAGAATTCCAACTTTACTTACTTCTGAATTACTATTTTCTCCTTGTTCTTTAGTATTGTTAAACTCTCGTTTGTAAAATTCTTAAAACACATATCACCAACAACTTCATCTTGCTTGATAAGCCTGGAAGTACCATTAATACTTACAATAGCTGTTGCAAATCCACTAGAGTTGTTCTTAACTAGGCCAAGATATTTTACATCCAGAATTTCCTTTACTGGTTCCTCTTTCGGCTTGATCTTTGTTTCAGTCTTTTTCACTTCTTGTTTTGGTCTCACTTCCCCAATTAAATTATGAGATCGTAAAACAGCTTCTTTCTTCAAAAAAGGATCTTCATAGTTCATCTTTAATTTATATATGGCTGTATCAGTTAGATTATCTGTATTTACGCGAGTTTGTGATATCTCTACAATAGTATCTTCCGATTCGTAATAGAAAATACGATATACGAAGAAGCTCCAAATAAAGATGTTAAGAGGTATAAGAATATATATTCCCTTTTTTCCTTTTAACATTTTATGGATTCAATTTAAATTTTAACTGATTACTTAACACCGATCTATTTCCTACCGAATCCACCGAGCGCAATCTCCACCAATAGGTATTACCGGTTGCGGGTGGCGAACTATTAAGTGCGTTAATTGCTATGGTTTGGGCGTATGACTTAGTATAACTTATAATATTGGTAAATGCAGAATCTGTAGCAACAAAAATGCTATCATACTTGGCATCCGGCGCCCCTATTCTATTCCATAAAAGGTTATTTGTTGGAGTTACAATTGCTCCATGTGAGGGCGATGTAGGAATTGGTGCCGATGGAGCTGTTTGATCAATAGTAAAAGTTATCGCTGCATTGTATTGTGAAATACTAAAATCGTTCAACGCACGTATTTTCCACGAATAAGCTCCCTGCAACGGAAATGTGTATGTATATGTTGTTAGCGTAGTCGCTGTATCTTTAATAGTACCATTTGCTGAGTTCAACAAAACAATTTGATATGAATCTGCTGCATTTAACGAATTCCAAGAGAAACTTACTCTTTTATTTCCAGTTAGCCAATTTGCGGGTGGATCAATGGTGCTTACTGTTAAACTACTTAAATTGCTGGTGGTATCAACTTTTAAATTGAAGGTTTGAAAAGCTGTATTACCACCTGCATTTATAGCCTTAATGCGCCACTGGTAAATACCGGGTTGTAACGTCAGGTTAAACTTTGTACTCGTAATATTCGTATCACTTATAATTTCAGCGATATTTGCAAAGGATGGTTTTACTACTTGGATATTATATCTTTCAGCGCCATCTAACTCTTCCCACCAAAAAGTGATTTTATTATTTGTGGTGATAAGATTATTAGCAGGTGCATTAACCGTGATGGTTTTATCCTCAATGTTCTCTACAATAAAATCCTTTTTACATAAAGTAAAAAACAATACAACTAAACTAAGAATTCCTGACTTCTTCATAATGTTTGATGTTCAAATGATTGAGTAATGATGGTTAAATACAAATTCTTCTTTTTGGCCTGCTGATCTTTAATTGTATAAAACTTTGCGGACATGATCCTGGCCAAGTATCTATGTTTTGTTTCAAGTGTATGAAGTAAAGTGAGCAGATCCTTATAATTTCCTTTAATTGTAAACGTGTTAGTTTGTACTTGAATGTTTTTTTTATTGAACAGTGATGTTCCCGGTATTTCGGTTACTAAACACGAATTTTCATCTGCAAACTCTGAAATATAAGAGGTTAATTTATCCCGCACTGAAATAGAATCTCCCTTCGTGTAGGCCTTTTCAAACTCATTCATTTTAGCTCTAAGTGTAGGAAGTTCCTTTTCCTTTTCTTTTAACCATATAAGCTTTTCCTCCTTCTCGTTTATCTCACTTTTTAAAACAAATGTGTCCGAAAAACTGAACTTATAGCCCAAGTATAAAAATAGAATTACTCCTCCGAGCATCAGGTAACATTTCTTATTGTAATCCAGTTTAGTCCACATCACTTGGTTATAACTTTAATCTCAAAATTTGGTAAAACACCTTCTTTGCTATACGTAAACCTTAGTAAACTTACATCCTTTATATAGTCTTGCATCTTTAACACATTTAGCCATTCATTAATAACAAGACTTTTATTGCAGTTGCCACTTATTCTTAGGTTTTTTGCTTCAAAACAAACTAAACTATCCTCACTTTCAATGTCTTCTTTTTGAGGATTGAAATACATCTGCGTGAGTGTTACTTCCTCAGGAATAGAAGCAGCGATCTTATCGGCATACTCGCTTATTTTATTCTTATTAAAAATCCCAACATCCTCTATAAGATCTTTCTTGCTTTGATAATCGCTCAATAATTTATTTACTTCGTCGTATTTACTTTGATAAAGCGAAAGCTCTGTTTCTAATGTATTGTTTTTCTCAAAATACCCCGTGTAAAAAATAACATTAGTTAATGCTACAACAAAAGCAATAGACACACTCACTACAGCTATCAACTTCAATTTATTTTTCTCTGTGTGTTTAATCGAAACATCCTCCAAACTAGCGTTAACATTTGCAGCGACCTTGTTCTGCATCAAGTAACTCAACCCAGCGGCAAAACCTAGCACATTTTCCTTATGCAAAGTCAAACCATCTATACTTAAAGTATGATCTCCCCCAACTCCAATACTTATTTTATCTATAGAACCATTACTCAATTCAATATCATACAAGCTTGTTTTGATGGTATTAAAACTATCCCATAAAGGTTGTAATCCAATTAATGCCGGTACACCTATCAACAGCCCTGCTAGTTCGTACTTATGGATGCTAAATTCACTAATAAAGTGATCTACCAATTCCTTTCTGCAAAGTGCAATAAAAGCCGAATTCTGTTGCTTAAAAACCTGTACATAAAAATCCTCTTTGTTAATGGCAGGTAAATTCTGTTCAACGGTTTGCTCTATGGTTTGATCGTCTTGCTCCGTCTGATCAACCTTCTTTATAATTACGCCTTTTCCGTTTATCACCAATACGATTGGAATCTTCCCTTTCAATACCTGCTTTGGAAGTTCAACTAAATCCTTTACACTTCCTTTAAACGCAATTTCTAACTTACTTCCTTTACTCTTTAATACGGTGTAGTGATATGTAGTTGCGAGCTCATCAGATATAGCCTCAACGGAACAAACTTCCTGCTTTATTAGTAGTTTCTTAGGTATAAGCTTATCGAAAAACATTAGCTGTATATAACTGTAGGTTTTATGAATATGGTTAATTTATTCTCTGATTTTGATTTAGTACGATTTCCGAAGATCCATTTCAAGATTGGAATGCGCGATATTAACGGCAATCCACTGCCAGAATTATTCATCTGATTTTCTTCTAAACCACCCAACATGATCATCTCTCCATTTTTTACACGTACTAATGAAGAAAAATCTCTATTAATTGTCCCTGGAGGCGCTGTATTAGAAACACGCTCGGTAAAACTCGATTGCTTTACATTAATAGTCATTGTTATTTGTTCATCACCTGATACCTGTGGATCTATGGTTACAGAAAGATCTGCGTTTACTGCTTTCCAATTTTGCGTTTGCAAAATGTTTTGCTGCGTGTTAGCCTGAGTTACAAGATTATTATTTACTTCAAGGTAATATTGAGTTTGACCAACGCTTAATTTTGCTTCATGTCCGTTTAAAGTTGCTATCTGTGGAGTTGAACGTAGCTTAAGAATTCCATTAGACTCCATCGCTTTTAGGTTCAAATAAAAATTTGGTGTAACATTTCCTAAATTCACAATACCAAATCCGTTGATCCCGCTGATCAAATTATTAATGGATTTAGAGTTTAAGCTCACATTATAATCAGGAAGAAGAGTACCTCCGGTTGTTCCTGTACCCGCAGTTCCCAAACCCATTGAAATTCCCGCTGATAACGAATTACTTTTTCGTACATCAGCAATGATCACTTCTATATGAACCATAGGAACAACTACATCTAATTGTCGTAAAAAATTCTCCAACTCATTTATTCGTGGTTGAGAACCAGAAACGATTACACCATTTAAATCTTCAAACACTTTTAACTCAATCCCCTTTTTTAAATCAGCTGGAATAAAATCCAGTAATTTTTCTATGGTTCTGTTTTGTAATGTAATTAGCTTACTTTGTCTTAATCCTTCCAAATTACGATCACCAAATAGATACACGCTTCCATCTTGCTTAAATGTAATATCTGTTCCATTAAACAATAGTTTTAAGAATTCATCATAAGGAGCATCAACAACTTTTAAGGTTGAATTTCCTCTAAGTTCGTTGAATAGAAAATAATTTTTTCCTAGTTCTTTTGAAACTACACTCACAATTTCAGACATTGGTATATTAGTTACATCCATTGTTATTAATCCATCCTTTACAATGATACTCTTGCCATTCTTTGAGTTACTTCCCTCATTTCCAAGGTTCCCGAACGAAGAAGCTGTATTACTACTTTTTGGATCAGCAAATACTTGCCTTTTTTCGAAAACATAAAAATCATCTTCAGTTTTACTCACCTTCATATCATTGGCAAATGCTAGTTTTTCAAGGGCAGCGTTTAAACTTGCGTTTTGCATAAAGCCACTAACAGTTTTGTTACTTAAATCCGGTGAAAAAATGATATTCCTTCCACTTTGTTTAGTGATCTCCTTTGCTACATTTCCTAGAGTATCGTTTGCAAGATCGTAGCTCAAAAGATCGGCGGATTTCATATAATCGATCTTAAGTTTTTTCAGCTGGATCTTTTTTTCAACTAATGGTTGAACATACTTTACAAAAGTGATTATAGGGCCAACAAATTGTATATCGAGATCATAACGCTTGCAGAGGAACAAGAATACTTCCTTTGCTGTTACCTTACTGAAAGTATTTGTAAGCTTAATATCCAAGCCAGGATCTACGTTAACATTTAGATTATTATTGAGCCCTATTGCTCTTACATATTCTTGAACGGTGGCACCATTCATTGAAAGTTCAACTTTCTCATTTATTCCTGGATAGTCTTTGCTCAGTTGATTCAATTTTTCGTCGATAACATCCAAACGATCTTGTGCGTTCAATACTGAACTAATTGTTAACAGAATTATGATTACTATTCTTTTAAATATCATGTTAATTATCGTTTATAAGGTAAGGGTAAATTTCCTCAAGCGTAGTTTCTCCCACCTTAAACAGCTTAAGTGCATTGTCGGAAAGCTTATCAATATTGTTTTTCTTTAAGTAATCGTCAACTGAAGTGGCGTTATTTTTTATTTCTTCAGAAAGTTCTTTTGTAATATGAATTACTTCATAGATCGCTTTACGACCTTTGAATCCTGTAAAATGACAATGTTGGCAGCCTTGAGCCGTGTAATGAACTAACAGGTTATGATGACGGTAATTTAATGGTAATTCATTTTTATTAAAGGGTATTTGCTTTTTGCATTGAGTACACAGAATTCTAACTAAACGCTGTGCAACAGATAAATTAAATGTATTAGATAATAAATAAGGCGGGATCCCCATGTCAACTAAACGACTAACCGTCCCCCAAGCCGAATTGGTATGTATGGTTGAAAGAACTAAATGCCCCGTTAGCGCAGCGCGAATAGCCATTTGCGCGGTTTGCGCATCGCGAATCTCGCCAAGCATAATGATGTCAGGATCTTGACGCAAAAAAGTGCGCAGCGCTTCTGTATACGTTAATCCTATTTCTTCTTTTAATTGAACTTGATTTACTCCATCCAAAGTGTATTCAATTGGATCTTCAATGGTAACAATATTATTGGTTGGCTTATTTAATACTTTAAGAGTTGCGTAAAGTGTGGTTGTTTTTCCGGAACCTGTTGGACCGCTTATCAAAATAATACCATTTGGCTTTTTCACAGCTAACTCGTATCGCTCTAATTCTTCCTTGGTAAATCCAAGTTTTTCAATTTGTATATGTGAGGCATCGCTACCTAACAAACGCAATACGATCTTTTCACCGTAGAGTGTAGGCAAAATAGAAACACGAATATCCAAATTTGAATTATTGAACTTGAAACGAATACGACCATCCTGAGGCATACGTTTTTCAGCAATGTCGCAGCTTGCTGCAATTTTTATTTTATTGATCAAAGTTGGGTACTCACCTTTATTAAGTTTGTGTCTGTCAATTAAAACGCCATCTACTCTAAAACGAATCCTGCATTTTTCGCCATACGTTTCAATGTGAATATCAGAACTATTAAGACTCTTGGCTTCTTTTACCAGCGTTTCTAAAAAACCGCTATCATTCACATTCAATCTGTATGTTTCGGTACTAGCCGAATTTAAACCGATATCCGCATTTCTTGGATAAGAAGTAAGTAATAACTGCTCTACCTGAAATTGTTCAACGGCTATCAAATTAACAGATCTTCCCAGCATGATCTCCAATTCAACTTTTAACTCTGGTGTAAGCTTGTTTTTTTCGCAATACAAATGCAAAATTCCATTCTCTAGTTTTGAGGGAACAACTTTATAATACCAAGCTTGATCTATGCTGATCTGGTTCTTAAAATCGGTACTTATAGCGTTTAGTTCCATTACAAAATGCGGCTTTTCGCACTTAGCCCTAATTTACCCAATATAAACAGGGTGCCAGCCTATGTAAACGCATAGAAAAATATGCTGATACCGTAAATATTTACAAAACAGAAGATTGCCCTAAAACTTGAGCAAAAATCTATGCAATCGCATAGGTGATTTTAGTAGAACACACAGGGGTGCTCAATCCAAGGTCAATAGGCTATTTTTGGTAGCAAACGTTATCAGTCCAATGGCACTGTTAACATTCGCCTTTCTGTAAATATTTTGCTTATGAAAACTAACTGTAGGTGCGCTTATATAAAGTTTCTGCGCTATTTTTTTATTTGACGAACCATTACAAACTTCTTTTAATATTTGAGTTTCTCTTTCAGAGAACAAACTATCCTTTATCTTCGTAATCAGCGTATATTCTTCTCTTTTTTTCCATCTAATTTCATCCATATAAAAGCCATTCAAATACACCTCACGTATTGTTTTATCAATTGTTTCGGGTTTATCGTGCTTTGAAATAAAACTACTAATCCCTTTATCAAATAGTTCGAATACAACTTCATCACTATCCGAATTACTAAATGCAATCACTTTTATAATAGGAAATCGCTGTTTTAAAATATCAAAAGCTTGCCAACCATCCATTACCGGCATTTTTAAATCAAGAATAATAATATCCGGCAATTGTTTTTTAAGTAGGTTGATCAACTCTTTTCCGTTTGATACATCTGCAATTACTTCAATGTGATCAAACGTATTTAGGTAAGCCACCATAGCTTTTCTAAAAATTGGTTGATCGTCGGCTACAATAATTTCAATTTTAGTTTTCATTCCTTTATTTAATAAAATTAGCAGAGGGGCTGTAATGTTTCTTTTTTAGTAAGAATTCATTCTTATAATTGTATAAACGAATGTAAGAAATTTTAATAAGGCTACATGTTATATTAACATTAAATGAAATTAAACATGTAAAAAACCATCTATAGACATTCCTCTATATGAAGTATATAAAAAATAATAGGTTACAAAAACTGCAGGTTTCCACAGGTGGCGTGGTATAAATTCTAAACACAAATATACATTTATCAAAATTCTATAAAGGTCAAATTTTGTACAACACAAATTTGAGTTTACAAAAGTAGGATATGAGTTTGCGGTTGCTTGGAAACACATATGTGTTTGAACATATATTTTGTAGAAAAAAAGCTACAAAAGAATTCTAAATAAATTTGCAAATTGTAACCTCAATTCTAAATAAAGAAAGTAAAGATTAAGGCGCCCATATTGATCAAAGCAAAGGCCGAAAATCTTGTGCCGCCTTCCAAAGATCTCAATGTGTTGAATAATTATGTTTTGAAGTTGATGCCAAATTGAACTTCTTGTGGAACCACATGTGGCGTCAAAATTAGATTTTCAGCTTTGACTGAGAAGCTTCAATATCCATTCGTATGATATCTATTCCTTTATAATTTTAAAGGTCCTTGTAAACTTAGTACCTTTAAACTTGATCAGATAAATACCATTATCATACCTGGTGAGATCTAATTCTTTTTCGGTATCATCTAATAAACCACTAACTATGATTTTACCTGCAAGATCTGATATTTCCAAATATAACGGTTCATTACCAGATGTACTTATAAATAATTTGCCATTGGTTGGATTTGGGTATAAATTGAGATTTAGTTGATTTTCGAATTCATTAAGGTTTGTACAATTAGAAACCACAATTGTAAACGATGCTGAATTGACGCAACCATTCATGTCATTTCCCCATACTATTATGGTAGTTGTTGACACTGGAATAAACATTATGGTTTGTGTTGTTTGAAATACATTCCAACTATACGTATTGGCTCCAAAAGCGCTAAAAGTAACAGTTTGCGGCCCACAGATTAGACTTTGACTGGCAGATATAGAAACTGAAGGTAATGGATTAACTGTAACTGAACTTGTAGCAGTATTCACACAACCGTTTCCGTTTATGCCTGTAATTATATAAATTGAATTAGCAGTTGGGCTAACTGTAGAAGAGCCGGAAGAATATGAATAACTTAAGGCGCCGTTTGGATTCATGGTGAAAATTTGACCGGCACAAACACTTCCACTATTTACAATAATGTTAGGTAAACTTTGAACTGTTATATGACTTACAGCTATTCCGATGCATCCATATTGATCAGAGCCTGTAACTGTATAATTTGAATTTACAATGGGTGTAACAATTGCCGAGGCCGATGAATACGAGTAACTTAATGCTCCTGTTGGATTCATGGTAAATGAATTACCTGCGCAAATAGAACCACTATTTACAGCAACAACAGGATTAGCTAATACACTCACGGTGCTAATAGCATTTGCACTGCACCCAAAACTACTATAACCTGTAATGGTATAGGTACTATTAAAGGTAGGATTGACAACGGAAGTGAACGATGAATAAGAATATGTCTGTGCGCCATTAGGATTCATGGTAAATGATTTGCCGGCACAAACCGTTCCGCTATTAACCGTAATGGTTGGCAACGGCATTATTGATACACTGTTTGTAGCTGAACCAATACAGCCAAAACTATTTGTTCCACTAACTGTATAATTAGTATTAGCACTTGGAGTAACTACAGCACTTGCTGAAGAGAACGTATAGCTAACACCACCTGTTGGATTCATAGTAAATGAGTTTCCAATACAAATGGATCCACTGTTAACCGTTATACCTGGCACATTCACCGTAATGGTTGAAACCACTGAATTAGTGCAACCCGTTGCTGCATCTGTTCCAACAACAGGGAATGTGCTTGTGTTTACCGGACTAACTACAGGACCGCCTAATGGAAAAGTAAAACTGGAAGCTCCTGTTGGATTTATAGTGAACGAATTCCCAACACAAATGCTTCCACTATTAACGCTTACATTTGGTAAAGCATTAACACTAACTGAACATACAACAGAACTCTGACACCCATTAGTTGATCCGGTGACCGTATAAGTTGAATTATTACCTGGAGTAACAAATGGTGATGCCGACGAATACGTGTATGAAGATGCACCGTTGGGAACGATCGTAAACGTTTGTCCTGAACAAATAGTACCACTATTAACCGTTAAAGTTGGTGATGGGTTTACAGTTAATACAATTGGTGTTCTGGTATTACTTGTTGTACAGGTCAAAGCCTCAGCATAAAAC
>JBKDKI010000002.1:0-2278 GCA_046345155.1 Sphingobacteriaceae bacterium | reverse complement strand
CTGTGCTGTAAAAGTAGTGCTGCAACCATTAGAGTTTGTTAGCACATAGGTATGTGTACCCACACTTACATTAGTTAATGTATAAGGTGTATTAAAGCCCGCTGCCAATGTAGTGCTGGCTTCAGCTAAAGTATAGTTTGGCACACCATTGGTTACACTATTAATTATAACACTGCCCGTTGGTGAAGTACAATTTGCGTTTTGTACAGTGGCATTAACCGTTAAATTAGATGCTGAACCTGTTAGAGTATAACTGGTGGTATAAGTATAATTACAATTACTGGTTACCGTTACCTGATAAACTCCCGGGCATAATCCTGTTATGCTGCTGGTGGTGTTAGTAACGTTGGCTTGCACCATACTATTACTCCACTGGTATGTATAGGGTGCCTCACCACAAGTAACGCTTATAGTGGCGGCCCCAGTGCAAGAACAAGCCGTTGGGTTAACCTGTGACTTTTGGTAGGTGGGCGGAATGGGCGTGAATTTCATAAAAAAAGCATCGTGCATAGCCATGCTAGAGCTGTTATAAGTTGGGTCGTAATATGACCCTCCACCAGGATTTGCTAAAGGGTATGTACTGTTATTAATCCCAATTCCTTGCATATTGATGGTCAAAAATAAATTATTATTAGTATCCAAAGCAATAGCGGCGTATTGATCTAACCCATTACCACCAACATATGTTGCCCATAAAAGCCTTCCTGAATTTGTGAATTTAATAACATATATATCTTGATTTATATAATTATCAGTAAATGCCCCGCAAGAAGCATTAATGGGTAAGTTAGGAGATCCGCCAGTCATCGTGCAAACGTAAACATTGCCACAGGCATCGGTGTCGATGCAGTCATAGAAATCTGAGCGTTCAGATCCAGGCCCCCCATAATAGGTAGACCATAAACAAATTCCAGTATTGCTAAACTTTATTATGGAGGCATCAAACCATCCTGCAAATGCCCCTTGAAAATAAGCTCCACCGCCTGGGTTTAAAGTAGGAAAGTTTGTAGAATCTGTCCAGCCAAATACAAATACATTACCTGCATTATCTATGGCTATTGAGATACCATAATCCAAACTCGAGCCTCCATAATAGGTGGCCCAAAGTTGAACCCCAGAGTTACTGAACTTTAAAATATAGGCATCATGACTGACATTAATCCCTTGAAAGTAAACTCCACCTCCAGGATTCCAAACCGGAAAATTTGCTGACGTGGTTCTACCAGTTACAAAAACATTACCTGAAGCATCACAGCTAATTGCAAAACCATCCTCGAAACTTGATCCCCCGTAATAAGTAGCCCAAAGAGCAACGCCGTTATTGTTAAATTTTAAAATAAATACATCATTCGCCCAAGATGGCCCACCTCCAATTGCGCCTTGAAAAAAAGCACCTGCTCCCGGATTTAAAACAGGGAAATTATTAGAGTTGGTACTCCCAGTTACAAAAACATTCCCGGAATTGTCGCAATTCAGAGAATATCCAACATCATCAACTGATCCACCGTAATAAGTAGCCCAAATACGAACTCCGCTGTTGTTAAATTTTAAAATAAATACATCAGAATTTCCGGCATTAACCCCTTGGTTATAAGCACCCGTTAGAAACTGCAGTGGAAAATTAGTTGAATTAGTTTGACCAGTTACAAAAACATTACCGGTGGCATCACACCCTATCGACCATCCTAAATCATTTACTGCGCCTCCATAATAGCTCGCCCACAAATGTACACCACTATTATTGAATTTTAAAATAAAGGTATCCCAAAACCCGCCAATTGCAATTTGAAAATAAGCGCCTGCTCCCGGATTTAAGACAGGGAAATTGGTTGAGTAAACTTGGCCAGTGGCAAATAAGTTTCCAGAGGCATCTGTAGTTAATGAAAAGGCTATTTCACTATCATTCACTCCATAAAAAGTCCCCCAGTTCAATTGCGGATCTATAACAAGGGTGTTGTTAGTGTTGTGGTTTGCAAGGTTAAACTCTAATAACGTTTTGTTTTTGTTGATGGCAGTGAGTTTGTAATTACTTTCAATTTCATTGTTATTGTTTTCTTCATAGGTGTATGGTTTTGATTCGGTAAGGGTTCCCAATTTTGTTTTAATGCTGATGCTGCCATCCTCTTCAATCTTTAATGGTTTATCGCCTTCATACCATAGTTTTATTTTTGATGCATCGGCTCCCGCATGTACCACAAAATCATATTTCATGCCCGTTTTTTGGCTGTTGTAAAACACCCAGTCTATGCCCGGGTAAACATCCCTAATGGTTATTTTA
>JBKDKI010000001.1:0-1880 GCA_046345155.1 Sphingobacteriaceae bacterium | reverse complement strand
TAAAATAACCATTAGGGATGTTTACCCGGGCATAGACTGGGTGTTTTACAACAGCCAAAAAACGGGCATGAAATATGATTTTGTGGTACATGCGGGAGCCGATGCATCAAAAATAAAACTATGGTATGAAGGCGATAAACCTTTAAAGATGGAAGAGGATGGCAGCATTAGCATCACAACAAAACTGGGTACACTTACCGAGGCAAAGCCCTACACTTATGAAGAAAACAATAACAATGAAATTGAAAGTAATTACAAACTCACTGCCATCAACAAAAACAAAACGTTATTAGAGTTTAACCTTGCAAACCACAACACTAACAACACCCTTGTTATCGATCCGCAATTGAACTGGGGGACGTTTTATGGAGGGAATGGTTCAGATGGTACATTTGCTCTTTGCACTGATGCCGCAGGAAACTTGTTCGCTACAGGAGTAACACAATCAACGAATTTCCCAACACAGAACTTTCCAACTGCTTATTTCCAAGCATTAATTGGTGGGGGGCCAAATGGTGATGCATTCATATTAAAATTTAATAATATGGGTAATCTATCATGGGCCACGTATTATGGAGGTACACAGGGTCCTTTTCTTGGTGAAGCAGGAATAAGTATAACCTGTAATAATAATGGCGATATACTTGTAACAGGTGTAACAAGTTCACCCAATTTTCCAACTTTTAATCCAGGTCTTCCTGCATATTTTCAAGGTACATTGCAGGGGCCTGAAGACGCATTTATATTAAAATTTAGTAATATAGGTTTACGTTTATGGGCTACGTATTATGGCGGATCTGGGATTGAATGGGGGCGTTCAATTGATTGTGACAATAACGGTAATGTCTTTATAACAGGTTATACAGGTTCAACAAATTTTCCGACTTTAAACCCTGGTTTACCTGCTTATTTTCAGGGATTAAATGCCGGTGGTACAATAGCCTTTATTCTTAAATTCAATGTCGCTAACTGTCAACGTTTATGGGCTACATATTATGGGGGGTCTGGTGGTGAGATTGGGTTTTCAATTTCGTGTGACAATATCGGAAATGTATTTGTAGCGGGTCAAACTTGGTCAACGAATTTACCAATTCTTAACCCCGCAGGAGTTGCTTATTTTCAGGCAACAAATGGCGGTTCTAGCGATGTCTTTATTTTAAAATTCAATACCACTAACTGTCAACGTTTGTGGGCCACTTATTATGGAGGATTATCCGATGATAGTCCGGTTACTATTTCTTGTGATAATACTGGCGGCCTATTTATTGTGGGGCAAACATTTTCAGCAAACTTTCCAACTCTTAACCCTGGTCTGCCTGCTTATTTTCAAGGTACAAATAGTGGTAATTTTGATGCCTTTATATTAAAATTCAATGGAACTAACTGTCAAAGATTATGGGCCACTTATTATGGAGGAGCTAATAATGAAACTGCTTTTTTTTCTACGACAAATATTGCATTCGATAATTGTGATAACGTTTATGTCACATTCGATACGGAAAGTGTAAATATTCCTATTCAAATGTCACAAGCATCTTGTGGTGGTTTCAATGATAATTCTTTAACTGGAAGTAGAGATCTCTTTTTAATAAAATTCAATATCGCAGGTCAACGTTTATGGGCTTCTTATATTGGAGGTGATGGATTTGACTACAGAAGCCCTATAGCGTGTGATTTAAACAACAATTTATTTATTTCCGGTTCTTGGGTTAATGTAATTAACAATGCAACATATCCACTAGCAAATCCAGGAGGCGGAGCATATTATGACCCTACATTTAATGGTGGCGAGGATGGTTTTATCATGAAATTCACACCCATCCCGCCAACTTATTCACAAAGTCAAACCAACTCAAGTGGCTGTAGCGCTTGTAATGGCG